>CAVQZA010000005.1:0-238671 GCA_963718355.1 uncultured Actinomycetes bacterium | reverse complement strand
CAGGCAGTGGGCGCGAACCCGAGAGCCGCCTGGATGGCCGGGCTGCGCGTCAGGGCGTACGTCGTGTTCGCATACACCGCCGCAGGCACCCTCTACGGGATCGCCGCGGTTCTGCTCGCCGGGATCCGCATCAACATCGACCCGGCGTTCGGCGCCGCCTACCTGCTCGCGCCGATCGCCGCAGTCGTCATCGCAGGCGCCTCGCTCTCCGGCGGCCTGGCGAGCGCGACCTCGACGTGGATCGCGGCGCTCGCACTCACGTTTCTCACGGAGATGCTCCTGATCCTGGGGCTGTCGGCGGCGATGCAGTTCATCGTCTTCGGCGCAGCCATCATCGTCGGGATGCTGATCTCTGGCGACCGGGTCGCGTCGCTGATCGGCCGCGCTCTGCGGCCGGTGGAGGCGTCGGCAGGCACACACCCCGCACTCGACCAAGACACGAGCTGAGGCTCGCGAAAGGAGACACGATGCGCGCACTGAAGGTGTCCGACGCAGGACGCAAGCGCACGATGACGGTAGTGCTCATGCTCTTGTTGCTCGCTGCGGCGCTGGCCCTCGTCTCGACCAGTTTCGGCGGCACGGCCAAGAAGCACGCTGTGGCCGCGGCGCCCCCGCTCGTGGTCGGCAAGGGCGGCGGGTACGGCGAGGTCTACCAGGCGAAGGCCGCCACCCTCAAGAAGACGCTCTTCAAGGCCACGCTGCTCCCGAAGGATGCGACCCAACGCAACATCGCGCTGGCCGGCCTCGGCCGCGCCGACAGGAAGGTGAACTACGCGCTGGCGCTCAAGTGCTGGAAGAACAACGGCTGTACGACCGGCACGGGCGGCAAGCTCACCGTCGCCTACATCGAGCAGTTCGGCGAGAACGTCTACCGCCAGATGTCGAAGATGGAGTTCATCCTCCAGGCGCTGACGTACAAGGACGTCGGCAAGATCATCTACAACAGCGCGCACTCGGACTTCACCCAGGCCTTCGCCGACTTCAAAGCGGCGATCGCACAGCACGTCAGCCTGATCGTCTCCTATCCGGACTTTGGCGACGCCATGATCCCGGTGATGAAGGAGGCCACCGACGCCGGCATCCCCGTCGCGACGTATGCATGGGGCTACGTGTCCGATCCGGGCAAGAACTACCTGACGGTCGTCGGTGAGGACACCTGCGCGCTCGGCAAGGTGTACGCCGACGTCATGAACAACCAGGTCAAGTCCGGCAACATCGCCTTCCTCGGCGGCTTCCCGGGCAACCCGCTGTCCGCGGGCTGGCAGAAGTGCGAGCTCCCGGCGCTCAGCCCGAAGATCCACGTTGTCGCAACCGAGCCGACGAACTGGGATCCGTCGAAGGTCCAGTCGGTCGTCGCCGGCATCCTGGCGAAGTACCCCGACATCAAGGGCTGGAGCTACGAGTACGGCCTCGGCATGGCGCAGGGCGCAGTGGCGGCGTACAAGGCCGCAGGCATCCCGTTCAACACCGTGCTGACCCTCCGCACGGACGATGTCGGCATGGGCTGCACCTTCGACCAGATGAAGAACCCGAAGCTGCAGATGTACTACTACACGTCCGGCAACTCGCAGATCCGGATCGCGTTCACGGCGGCGATGATGAAGCTCCACGGCGCGAAGATCCCGCCCGAGATCATCCTGCCGATCCAGCTGCAGAACCAGAGGGTGCGCGACTCGTGCACCAAGGGCTACCCGCAGGAGGCCTCCGGGACGTCGCTGATCCCGCTGAGCCTGCTGCATCAGATGTACCCCTAGGAGGAATGACCGAGAGAAGCTGAGCCAGAACACGATGTCGATTCCCGGGCCCGAGCAGCCGCTCGTGCTGTCCCTTCGCGGCGTCTCGAAGGCGTACGGAGCAGTCCGTGCCCTTCGGGACGTCAGCGTCGACTGCCGTCGAGGCGAGATCCATGCGCTCGTCGGGGAGAACGGGTCCGGGAAATCGACATTGCTCGGGATCGCGAGCGGCTTCCTCGCCCCCGACAAGGGCGACGTCGAGATCGGCGGCCGCCCACGGCGGCGTCACTCACCCGCTGCGGCCCGACGGCTGGGTCTCGGCATCGCGTATCAGACGTTCTCGCACCTCCTCGGCCTGTCGGTGGCCGAGAACCTCTATCTCGCCGTGCCCGCGTCCGAGCAGCCGCCGTACGGGGGCATGGACGAGTGGGCGGCGGCGAAGCTCGCGGAGTTCAAGGTCGACGTCCCGGTGGCGGTCCCGGCCGGGGCGCTGTCGCTTGCGCAACGCCAGCTGCTTGAGGTCGTCAAGGCGCTGCTCGCAAAGCCGGAAGTCCTGTTGCTCGACGAGCCGACGGCCGCGCTCGGGCCGGAGGAGGTCGCGCAGTTGCACGCGCTCGTGTTCGAGCGAAGCCGGGCCGGCGTCGGCATCGTCTACGTCAGTCATCGCCTGCCGGAGGTGCTCGGAATCGCCGACCGGATCACCGTGCTCCGCGACGGCGTCGGCCAGGGCACCCACGAAGCGGCCGAGATGTCGGAGGACGCGCTGGTCACCCTGATGATCGGCCGGCCGCTCCAGCAGGCGTTCCCCGCGCGTGACGGGGCCGGCCCGAACCCCCCGGCGCTCCTCGAGGTCTCGGAGCTACGCGGAGAGCGTTTCGGCCCCGTCGATCTCAGCGTGGCCGAGGGCGAGATCCTCGGAATCGCAGGGGCCGAGGGCAACGGCCAGGTGGACTTCCTCCGGGCGCTTGCAGGCGTCGAGCGCTCGAGCGGCAGGGCCTCCTGCGACGGCCAGCCGCTGAACACGAAGTCGCCGCTGAGCGCGCTCCGCGCCGGGGTCGTCCTGCTGAGCGGCGATCGCGCGGGGGAGTCGCTCTTTCCCGTCCTCAGCATCCGTGTCAACACCACGATTCAGGTGCTGAGCAGGCTGGGCCGCTTCGGCATTCTCCGGCGTCGGACCGAGCGGCGCACGGTCGACGACATGGCGCAACGCCTCCGTATCCGGATGGCGTCGATCGAGCAGCCCGTGCAGTCTCTCTCCGGGGGCAACCAGCAGAAGGTGTCGCTGACGCGGCCGTTCCTCCGCGGAGACGTCAAGCTCATCCTCGCCGACGAGCCGACTCAGGGCGTCGACGTGGGCGCGCGCTTCGACATCTACGAAGCGCTGCGCGAGAAGACGAGCGAAGGCGTGGCCGTCATCGTCAAGTCGAGCGATCCCATCGAGCTGGCCGGCCTCTGCGATCGCGTCGTCGTGATGTCACGCGGGAAGATCGTCGCCGAGATCCCCGGCGAGCAGCTCGGCGAACGCCGGATCGTCGAGGCGATCGTTGGCTCCAACGTCGCGAAGGAGGGCGCATGAGCCGGTTCCGCGGCTTGATCCCGCTCGTGCTGATGGCGACGCTGATCGTCGCGGTCGGGACGTACACGGCTCTGAGCCAGCCGGCGTTCCTGACCCAGTACAACATCGAGAACCTGCTGCTTCAGACGATGCCGATCGCACTCGTCGCGATCGGCCAGACGAATGCGCTTCTCGTAGGGGGCTTCGACGTCTCGGTGGCGGCGCTGATGACGTTGTGCGTCGTCACCGCCTCGTACACGATGAAGCCCGACTCGTCCTGGCCGCTGCTGCTCGGAGGCGCGCTCGCGCTGATCGGCGTCGGCCTGGTCACGGGCATCTTCAACGCGACGCTCGTCCGCGTCCTCCGCCTCCCATCGATCATCGCCACGCTCGGGACGTACAGCATCCTCGCGGGGCTCGCGCTCCTGATGCGCGATCATCCCGCGGGGCCGATCAACACCGACGCGATCAACGCGCTCACTAGGAGCGTCGGCTTCGTGCCGCTCGCCTTCATCGGCGTCGTCGTGCTCGCGATCGGCGGCGACTTCTGGCTGTACCGCACGCGCACAGGGCTCGCCGTTCGGGCGGTGGGCCTCGACGAGACGTCCTCGCGCCGGCTCGGGATGCCCACCGGGTGGATCGTCTTCGGTGCATTCGTCCTCTGCTCTGTGATGGCGTCGGTCGCCGCGTTCTACCTCGTAGCCGAAGTGCAGATCGGATCGCCGATCGTCGGCAACTACGGGCTCGAGAGCATCGCCGCAGCCGTCCTCGGCGGCGCCAGCCTTGCGGGAGGCAAGGGGTCCTACGTGGGGACGCTGCTCGCGGCGTTCTTCCTCGCGCTGATCAGCAACGCGCTGCCGCTCTTCCAACAGCCGACGGAGTACGCCGACATGTTGATCGGCCTGCTGATCCTCTTCGCGCTCATCCTCTACCAGGGCCCCGAGTTGTTGGAGCGCTTCCGCTCCAACAACTCGCAGATGGTCGGGCGCGACGAACCAGCCGCGTAGCGTCCCCTAGGCGATCGGGACGCGGCTGATGTTCGCCGCGAGCCACTGGTCGAGGCTCTGCAGCTCCGGGTTGAGCGAGCGCGAGAGCTCGACGCTGCGATTCCCGGTGTACAGCTCGTTGAAGTCGCGCTTGAACTGGAACATGTTCCCGACATCGTCCGCGCCCGGGAAGCCGAAGCTCCGGAACACGTCGGGCGGCACGTCGTTGTAGCGCACTTCTTCGTCGAGCGCCTTCGTGAACGCCGCGGCGATCTCGGCGCCGGTCGGGTGGCCGCCCGAGACGCCCACCGTCTCGCCGAGGTAGCGGTCACCGGCCTTGAACAGGCCGTAGGCGCACTTGCCGATGTCCTCGACCGCGATGCTCGGGAGCTTCGCGTCGCCGAGCGGGTACGTGACCGCGAGGACGCCGTCCTCGCCCCGTGCCGGGCCGAGCCCGAAGTAGATGAAGTTCTCCCAGTAGAACGACGTGAGCAGGAACGTCGTCGGCACGCCGGCAGCCGTGAACTCCTGGTTCCCGACGGCCTTGGCGTCGAAATGCGCCACCTTGTACTTCTCCTGGAGGGTCGGCATCCGGTCGTCGTCGAGCGGCACCGAGTCACGAGTGTCCTCGAACGTCGACCAGATCGCGTGCTGGATGCCTGCGCTCTTCGCGGCGCGGGCGAGATTGCCGGCCTGCGCCTCCTCCTTCTCGCCCGAGAAGTGCTCCCAGAAGTTCGTCAGGCAGTACGCCCCGTAGGCTCCGTCGAACGCCGCGGCGAGGCTCGCCTCGTCGTCGAGATCGGCCGCGACGACCTCGGCGCCTGCGGCCGCGAGCGCCTTCGCGTTGTCGGCATCCGGGTTCCGCGTCACGGCACGGAGGGCAAACTCGCCGTTCGAATCCGCGAGGACCGCGCGCGCCACCCCGCCTCCCTGCGCGCCTGTTGCGCCGATCACGGCAATGAGCTTCTTGTCAGACATCGGTCCTCCTGGTCTAGGTCATGGTCGGCTCAGGACGTCTGCCACGATCCGGTCCGGGCCGGGCAGAAACGCATCCTCGAGCGGCGGGCTGTACGGAATCGGTGAGTTGGCGGTCGTGATCCGCCAGGCGTCGTCGAGGTCACCGAGCGCGTGCTCGGTGACGAGCGCGAGCACCTCGCCGCCCCAGCCACCCGTGAGCGGCCCCTCCTCGACGACGGCGAGCCGGTTCGTCTTCTCGACGGAGCGGACGATCGTCTCGTAGTCGACGGGGCGGATCGTGCGCAGGTCGATCACCTCGGCGGAGACGCCCTGTGCGGCGAGGAGGTCCGCGGCGGCGAGCGAGTCGTGGACGCCCTTCATCGCGCTCACGAGCGTCACGTCGGAGCCCTCGCGCACGACAGCGGCGCGACCGAGCTCGAACGGATGGCCCTCGTCGTCCGGCCCCTTCATCGAGTAGAGGCGCTTGTGCTCGAAGAAGATCACCGGGTTGTCGTCGCGGATCGCCGCCGAGAGCAGCCCCTTCGCGTCGGCGGGAGAAGAGGGAGCCACGATCTTCAGGCCCGTGATCCCGATCAGCCACGAGATCGGCATCTGGGAGTGGATCGCGCCGAAGCGGCCGCCGGCGCCGACCACCGAGCGGATCACGATCGGCACGCTGTAGCGCTCCTGGGTCAGAAACCAGTACTTCGTCGCCTGGTTGATCAGGCTGTCCATCGAGAGCGCGAGGAAGTCGCCGAACATGATCTCGAGGACCGGCCGCAACCCGGTGACCGCGGCGCCGTAGGCCGCGCCGGTCATCGCGAGCTCGGAGATCGGCGTGTCGAACACCCGCGCGGCCCCGTACTTCTCGTACAGGCCTGTCGTCGCCGCAAAGACGCCGCCGGCGATCGCCACGTCTTCGCCGAAGAGGATCACGCGCTCGTCGCGCCCGAGCTCCTCGTCGAGCGCAGCGCGGATCCCCTCCCTGAATTCGATCTCCGCCACCGGTCAGTCCTTTCCCTCGCCGATCAGCTGGGCCGGCTCCTCGAGCAGCGTACGGAGCCGGAGCAGGAACCGCGCGGCCTCGGCGCCGTAGACGATGCGGTGGTCGCACGAGAGGCTCACGTCCATCAGCCGCCGTGCGACGAGCGCTCCCTCTCCGACGACGGTCGCTCGCGCCGTCACCTCGCCGACCGCGAGGATCGCCGCCTGCGGGTGGTTGATCACTGCGGTGAAGCGGCGGACGCCGAACATGCCGAGGTTCGAGACGGTGAACGTGCCGTCGGCGAGATCGTCGGGACCGACCGAGCGGCTTCTGACCTTGTCCGCGAGCCGGCGCGACTCCGCGGCGAGCTCGAACACCGACTTCGCGTCGGCGTCGTGGATCGTCGGGACGATCAGCGCATCGTCGGTCGCGACCGCGATGCCGACGTTGATTCGCGAATACGCGTGGACGGCGGTGCCCTCGTACGAGCCGTTGAGGCGCGGGAACTCGCGCAGCGCAAGCGCCGCGGCGCGGACGACGAAGTCGTTGAACGACGGCAGCGGCTCGCGGCCGGCGGCGCGCAGGTCGTCGCGCAGGCGCCCGGCAGCCTCCATGTCGATCACCGCCTCGAGCGTGAACTCCGGGATTTCGCGACGCGACTCGCTCATCCGCGCCGCGATCGTCCGCTGGGTCGCGGTGAGCTGGAGCACCTCGACCTCTCCACGGCCGCCGCTGTCTGCCACCGCAACATGCCCGTTGCCGGCCGCCGCGCGGACGTCGGAGCGGACGATGCGGCCGCCGGGACCGGTGCCTGCCACTGCGCCGAGCGAGACGCCGAGCTGGCCTGCCAGGCGCCGCGCGACCGGAGTTGCGCGATGGCGCGACCCGGTCTCGCGCACGGGCGCAGGCGGCGGCGCGGCTTCGGGCGCGGGCGCAACGGGCGCAGGCGCTGCGACCGCGGGAGCGGCGCCCTCGATGCGCATGCGCGCGATCACGGCTCCGAGCAACGCGGTGCCGCCGTCGTCGACGAGCACCTCCTCCAGCACGCCGGCGCGCTCGGCTTCGTAGACAACCGTCGCCTTGTCCGTCTCGACCTCGACCAGCGGCTCGCCCTTTTCGACCGCGTCGCCCGGTCGCTTGAGCCACTGCAGGACGGTCGCCTCCTCCATCGAGTCGGAGAGGCGCGGCATGGCTACGTCGACGAGGGCCATCAGGACGCCTGCGGGTGGCGGCCGAGGACGACCCAGATCGCGGTCACGACCTCTTTGCCGTCGTTGTGTAGCCGGTGCGGGACGGTGGACTCGAATGAGATCGAATCGCCGGGGTCGAGAACGTGCTCCTCGAACCCGACGGTCACGCCGAGACGCCCGCTGAGGACGATCCCGAACTCGCGGCCGCTGTGGCGCACCAGCTTGCCCTCCTGGCTCGAGGCGCCCCCGACCGCGTAGGTCGTGAAGAGGAAGTCGACGTCACGGTCGTTCCAGGTGGTGAGCCGCTCCCAGTGAACGCCCGACTCGAGCTCGATCACCCGGCGCGAGTCGGCGCGCTGCACGCGGCCCTCCTCACCGGTGTGCAGTTCAGGCTCCGCCGCGGGCTCGGACGCGACCGGCGCGGGCCCGGCCGCTGCGAACACGTCGTCGAACGACACGCCGAGCTCGCTCACCATCGCGTAGAGCGTGCCGACCGACGGCTGGATCTTGCCCGTCTCGATCTGCGAGACGAGGCTCGGCGAGACGTCGAGTCGCCGTGCGAGCTCGCGCAGGCTGAGGCCGAGCTCGAGACGCTCATGGCGAAGATGCGCGCCGAGCGGCGAGGCGATCTCGGAACGTCCGTTCGCGCGCCGGCCTGTCAGCTCGTCGCCGCTTCCTTGAACTCCGGGTACGCGCGCGGCTCGGGGAACGGAGCCGCGAGCGCCGAGGCCTCGATCCGGTCGAGCTCGGCCTGCGCGTCGGCGGCGATCGCCTCCAGCGTCTCGACGCCGAGGGTCGGGCGGAGATGGTCCGCCGCGACGGTGATCGGATCGCGCTCCTTCCACTGGTCGAGCTCGCCCTCGGGCCGGTACTTGCCCGGATCGCTGCGCGAGTGGCCGACGAAGCGATAGGTGATCGACTCGATGAACTCCGCCCCGCCGCCGGCCCGGATCCGCTCGGTCGCGGCCAGGGCGGCCTCGCGGACGGTGAAGACGTCCATCCCGTCGAGCTGGCTCGCGGGCAGTCCGAGCGATTCGGCGCGCGCGATGATCGTGCCGCCGGTGACCGCATCCATAGGCGTGTACTCGCCGTAGCCGTTGTTCTCGCAGACGAAGAGAATCGGCAGGTCGAGCACCTTCGCGAAGTTGAGGCACTCGAAGAAGTACGCCTGATTCGTGGTGCCGTCGCCGAAGTACGCGACCGCGAGCGAGGCGGTGCCCTTCAGCGCGAGCGCGGCGCCGGTCGCCGCAGCGATCGAGCCACCGACGATCCCGTAGCACCCCATCATCCCGTGGTCCGGGTCGACGACGTTCATCGAGCCTGCGCGGCCGCCGTTGATCCCGGTCGCGCGGCCCAGCATCTCGGCGAGGAGCGCCTCCGGATCGGCCCCGAGCGCGAGCGTGTGCCCGTGCCCGCGGTAGGTGCACGCGACGCGATCGCCGTCCTGCAACGCGCTCGCGAAGCCGACTGCGTTGGCCTCCTGACCCGAGTAGAGATGGGTCGTCCCGTAGACCTCGCCGCGGAGGAAGAGCGTCTGCACGAGCTCCTCGAAGCCGCGGATCAGCAGCATCCGCCGGTAGAGGTCGGTCTCGGCTACCGCGCGGGTCACGCGTCTGCGTAGACGACGCGCCCGTCGATCAGATCCGCGCCGCGGACGTAGGTGGTGCCGGTGACGAGGAGCTCCTCGGCGGGGAAACGCGTGAGGACGCGGGGGCCGGTAGGTGTGACTTCGACTTCCTCCTCGATCCGGGCTGCGCTACGGCCGTCAGTGGCGGGGCAATACGTCTCGAGCGCGAAGACCATCCCGACCTCGAGCTCGACCGGCGAGTCGAACGAGTGCAGGCGCGAGATCATCGGCGACTCGTACAGGCCGACGCCGAGCCCGTGCCCGAACTGGAGCCCGAACGCGGCGCGCTCGTCCTTCATGCTCATCTCCTGCGCGCTCGGCCACACCGCGGCGATCTTGTCCGTCGTCACACCGGGGCGCACGAGCTCGATCGCGAAGTCGAGCCACTCGCGGCACTGCTTGTACGCGTCGATCTGCGACGGCGTCGCATAACTGACGTTGAACGTGCGGTAGTAGCACGTCCGGTAGCCCATGAACGAGTGGATGATGTCGAAGAAGCACTGGTCGCCCGGGCGCAGCAGGCGGTCGGCGAACGTGTGCGGATGCGGGATGCAGCGATCGCCGGAGATCGCGTTGATCGCCTCGACATGCTCGGAGCCGAGGTCGAACAGTACCTTCATCGCCGCGGCGACGACCTCGTTCTCGCGGATCCCGGGTCGCAGCATCCGGTAGATCTCCTCGTAGGCGGCATCGACGATCGCGGCCGCGTGGTCGAGGAGCGCGAGCTCGTCCTCGGTCTTGAGCTTGCGCGCCTCGAGCATGACCGGCTGCGAGTCCGCAATCTCGAGACCCTGGCGCTGAAGCGCGAGCAGCGTCGTCATGTCGGGCACGTCCATCCCGACCGGATCGTTCTCGAGCCCGCGCTCGCGAAGCTCGCCGTGGATCATCTCCGCAAGCTGGTCGGGGATCCCGGTCTCGATCGGCATCGCGCCGCGCATCGGCGGCACCCAGGCGCGCCAACTCGACTCGGGCAGCCACGGGCAGTAGAGCTGGTGGTGCTTCGCCGCGGAGCCGAAGTCCCACAGGATCGGGTCGCCGCCTCGGGGCACAAGCGCAAAGCGGATGTTCTTGTCGCGCTCCCACGTTCCGATCGCGGTCGAGGTCACATATCGCAGATTGTTCGGGTCGAACAGGAGCAGCGAGCCGAGCTCGGACGCCTCCAGGACGGCTTTCGTCCGGGCGAGCCGGGCGGTGCGCAGACGATCGAAGTTGATCCGCTGCTCCCAGTCCACCGCCATCGTCGCGCCGCGTGACGCAATGCTCATCGTCTGTCCTCTCGACGTCGTAGCTGTTCAGCGATTCTGCACACGATCCGCGCGTCCGTCAAACGTGTCCAGTGCCGGGGAACGCTAGCCCGGTGTCGAGTCGAGAATCTCGCGTGCCGCATCGAGGTCGGAGGCGTGCACGATGATCTCGACCCGGCCGGCGCCGATCCCTTCGAACGCCGAGTCGTCGGCGCCCGTCGGGCGGAAACCGCACTCGAGCCCGGCCGAGCGGAGCAACCCGCAGACCACGTCTGCCTCGAGCTCGTCTGCAACGGTCGTCACCGGAACGGGCTCATCCATGCGTCTACCCTAGCTTGTTATCGACCAGGCGCAGGAGCGCCTCGGCGATCTCGCCCGGTGTCGGCGGGCAGCCCGGAATGCGCAGATCGACCGGTAGGACCGCCTCGACCGGGCCGACGATGTCCACCGCAGAGCCGAGCAGGTTGCAGCCGAGAGCGCAGTCGCCAAGTGCGGCGACGCGGCGCGGCTCCGGCATCGCCGCGTAGGCGACGAGGAGCGCGTCGTGCATCCGGCTCGTGACCGCGCCGGTGACGAGGAGCACATCGGCGTGGCGCGGCGAGGCGACGATGCCGAGGCCGAAGCGCTGGAGGTCGTAGTACGGGCTCGACAGGAGGGTGAGCTCGTGCTCGCAGCCGTTGCACGAGCCCGCGTCGACGTGGCGGATCGCGAGGCTGCGCCCCCGGTCCGGCCGCGTGAGGCCCTCCTCGCGGCGCAGTCGGCGGAGATCTCTGAGCATCGTCAGCATCAGCGGTCCGCGCAGGCGTAGCAGAGCTCGAAGCTCTTGTTGATGAGCGGGAAGTCGGGCAGCAGGTTGTCGGCGGCGGCGAACGCGACGACGGGCCAGTTGGCATACGAGCCGGTGCGCAGGCGGAGCCGCTCGATCCGGTCGCCGTCGCGCTCGACGATGCAACTCGTCGCGCCGCGCGGGCTCTCGACCCGGCCGGTCCCGATCTGCCGCTCGCGGCCCGTGGGCGTGGCCACGGTGGGGACGACGGGCTCGGCCAGCAGCGCGTCTAGCAGGGCGAACGTCTGCCAGAGCTCGATCGCACGCTGGTCTAGCCTGGCCTGGACGTCACCGGCCGGCCTTTCCGGGACGACCGGCTCGAACCCGTCGTAGGCCAGCCGCGGCGAGACGGAGCGCACGTCCTCGGCATGGCCGGCCGCACGCGCCGCCGGCCCGACCGCACCGAGCCTCGCTACGTCCGCCGCCGTGACGACGCCGATGTCCGGGAGCCGGTCCTGGAACGAGGAGTTGAAGTCGAGCTCCCTCCAGCCGCTCGCCGCGGCCAGGCGCAGCGCTTCGAGCTCGCCCCGCGCTGCCGAAACGCGCTCGCGATCGAGCTCGAGCGCGCTCCCGCCGACGCGGACGCTGCCGAACAGGAAGCGGTGCCCGGTGAGCTCGGCGTTGAGCCGGCGCGCGCGCTCGGTCAACGCTGCGAAGGCGTTGTTGCCGGCTGCGAGCCCCACTCCGGCGCACACCGCGGCGACGTCGTTGAGATGACTCCAGGCACGCTCCAGCTCGAGCAGGATCGTGCGGACGCGCGCGAGCTCGGCCGACGGCTCGAGACCGAGCGCGTCCTCGCAGGCGTGGGCGTAGGCGACACCGTTCGTGACCGTGCACGCGGCGCAGGCGCGAGCGACGTACGCAGCCCCTTCCTCGAGCACCTTCCCCTCCGCCGCCCGCTCGAGGCCTCGGCGCTTGTAGAAGAGGCGCGCGTCCAGCTGGAGGATGCGGTCGCCGACGACGTGAAACCGGAAATGGCCCGACTCGATGACGCCGGCGTGGATCGGGCCGACCGCGATCTCGTACGCGTCCTCACCCGACACCCTGACCGTCCAGCTGTCGGTAGGGGCCGCGTGATCGAGCAACGGCCGCAGCGGCTCATGACCGGCGAAGACGAGCCCGTCGAGATCGGCGGCTTCGCGCTCGTCCCAGCCGGCCGCCGGGACGAGGTCGACGATCGACGGCACCGTGCCACCGTCGACGGCGACGTCCTCGAGCCGCACAGAACCGTCCGGGGACGTCAGCAGCACCCGCACGACCGTCCCGCCGGCGGAGGAGTGAAGACCGGCAAACCGGAAGCCGGCTTCGAGTGCGTCGGTGACCCGTTCGCGGTAACCCGTCACGAGATTCCCCGCTGGAGCGCGTCGACAAGGTCGGTTCCCGGGAGCCAGAAGCCCGCCGCCGCCAGCACGAGCAGGAGCGCGAGCGAGATGACCGCCAGCACGCGGACCCCGCGGAGACCCGGGAGCGCGCCCACTTCGCGGCGGTGGGCCTTGCCCACGGTCGTCTCGAGCAACGCGTGTGCCAGCCCGAGGAAGCCGAGCGAGAGCAGGACCGCGGCACCGGCGGCGGCCCAGGAGCGCTCAGCCTCGAAACCGCCGGCGACGATCAGCACCTCGCTCACGAAGAGCGGCGAGGGTGGCAGGCCCGACAGCGCAGCGAGCGAGAGCCCCATCGACGCGCCAAGCGCCGGCTGCGTGCGGCCGATCCCGGTGACCTCGTGCCCGCCGGCGCGCGGGTCGTGCGCCAGCAGCGGTGTTGCCGCGTAGAAGCCGAGGGCCTTGGCGATCGCATGGCCGAGGACGTGGATCACAACGCCGGCGATCGCCAGCGGCGACGCGAAGCCGATCCCGAGCGCCAGCACGCCCATGTGCTCGAGGCTCGAGTAGGCCAGCAGACGCTTCCACGCCATCGACTGCCAGAGGAACGGGACGGCGGCCAGCAGCGAGACGAGCCCGAACGCGATCAGGACCGACTGCGCAGTCCGCGCGCCGATCACCGGTCCGAGCGCCTGCTCGCAGCGCCAGACAACGACCAGCACTGCGGGAAGCAGAGCCGCGGAGAGGAGCGCCGAGACGGGCGGCGGCGCCTCAGCGTGCGCATCCGGAAGCCAGTTGTGCACGGGCGCAAGGCCGATCTTGGCCGCCAGCCCCGCCAGCAGGAGCAGGTACGCGACGAGCGCACCGCTCTCGCCTGTGGAGTACGTCGTGAGCGCGTGCCAGGAGAGCGCGCCGAGCCCTCCGCCGGGCACTCCGGCCGCGAGCAGCACGACCCCGAGCAGGGCTACGCCGAGGCCGAGCGAGGTCAGGATCAGATACTTCCAGCCGGCCTCCAGCGCGCGAGCCTTGCCGCTGAAACCGACGAGTAGCGCCGAGGCCGCCGTCGTCGCCTCGACGAGCAGCCACGCAGCGGCGAGGTTGCCCGCTAGCGGCACGGCGAGCAGGATCGCCCAGAAGCAGTAGAGCAGGATGAAATAGAGCCGCTCGCTCTTGTGCTCCGGGGCGAGCGAGCTCCGGGCCGAAGCGAGGTAGGCGGGCGAGACGAGCAGGCTGGCGAGCCCGACAAGGCCGATCACGCCGACGAGGAGGCCGCCTGCGGGATCGACGACGATCCAGGTGCCGACGACGGAACCGTTCGGATCGGCGAGCGCGACCGCCGAGAGCGCGATCGCGAGCCCACCCGTGACGAGCGCACCCGCGATCGCGACGCGCGTCACGACGCCGCGTGGCACGAGCGCGAGGAGGATCGCCGTCAGCGCCGGCGCCGACAGAAGCGCGACCGCGAGCAGCTCCCGGCTAGTCACGAAGTGTCCTCAGGGCCGCGCTGTCGCCTGAGCCGAACTCGGCGAAGATCCGCTCGTGGAAGACGGCCGCGACGAGCACGACGAGCGTCAGGTCGAGCGCGACGCCGATCTCGATCGCCAGGGACGAGACGCCGGGAAGCTCGAGCGCGGCGAGCGCGAGGCCGTTTTCGACCAGGACGACGCCCATGATCTGGAAGAGCGTCGCCCGCCGGAGGGCGACGGCGACCATTCCGAACGCGACGAGCGCGATCACTCCGCGCTCCGCGTTGCGCGACGCGAGTCCGATCGTCGGCACGAGCCAGGTCAGCGCGAGCGCGAGCGCGACCGCGGCGCCGGCGCGGGCGAGCGGCGCGACGCTCGCGCGCACCGGCCTCGCCTCGCGCGACCGAGCGACGAGGGCGTAGAAGAGTGCCGCGAGCGCGACCGCCCGCGCCGCGAGCACGACCGCCGCGACGACGTCGGCGCCGCTCGTCGCCTGCTTCAGCGCGACTCCGACGAGGACGAGCGCCTGGGCGGTCAGCAGGCCGACGGCCAGCGAGCGGCGCCTGACCGTCACGACCGCGAGGCCCATCGCGACGATCGTCCAGATCACCGCGCCGTTCACAGGGTCCCCACGAGCCAGGTGGCGATTCCGAGGAGAGCGACGACCGCTCCAACCGCCAGCAGGCGCGGGACGAGGAGGATCCGCATCTTCGCCACGAGCGTCTCGCCGAGCGCGAGCCCTGCGCAGAGCGCGACGAGCACGACGGGCAACAGCGCGAGCTGCCACCAGACGTTCTGCGCGTGCGGCAGGAAGATCTGCGCCCCGATCACCAGGACGATCCAGTGGCGGGCGCTCGCCGCCCATTGCAGATACGCGAGGTCGCGGCCCGCGTACTCGAGCAGCGGGCCTTCGTGGATCATGGTCAGCTCGAGGTGCGTGTCGGGGTTGTCGACGGGTTGGCGGCCGGTCTCGGCGAGCACGACGAGAGCGAACGCCACCGCCCCCAGCGCGAGCGCCGGGCTCGACCACACGGCCGTCCCGGCGGTCCCTGCGACGACTGCGGGTAGGTCGGTCGTCCCGGCAACCAGTGCGGCTATCGCGACGGAGAGGACCAGCGTCGCCTCGACGAAGACCGCGAGGGTCAGATCGCGGCTCGCGCCCATCAGCGAGAAGCCGTTGGCGACGTCCCAGGATGCCGCGGCGACGGCGAAACGCCCGAGCGCGAGGAACCCCGCCAGCGCCAGCAGGTCGTGGCCGACGCCCCAGTTCGGCGCGAGCTCCGCCGCCGGAACGAGCAGCACGGCCGCGATGAGGCTCGCGGCAACGACAGCCGGGGCGAGCCGGTAGACGAGGGTTGTGCCCTCGATCGTGACGGCGCTCTTCCCCCAGAGGCGGCGCAGCTCGCGATACGGCTGGAGCGGCGAGGGCCCTCGGCGGCCCTGGAGCCTCGCCTTCCAGTGCTGGACGAGGCCCGGTAGGAGCGGCGCGAGCAGGATCCCGCCAACGATCTGTGCGCCGCCGGCCGCAAGCGTCGCCGTGGTCATCCGATCACCCCGAACCGGGCGGCCGCGAGAAGGACGACGACGAGCCCGATCAGATAGAGGACGTACGTCCCGAGGCTGCCGCTCTGCAGCCGCCGCGCGTGGGTCGCCGCGGCCAGCGAGACGCGGACGAGCGGGCGGTAGACGCGCTCGTCGATCAGCTGCGGCACGTGCCCGCGGTAGCTCACCTCCTGAACGACGCCTCCCTCGGTGCGAACGGTGATCTCGCGCTGCGGGCGCAGGACCGCCTCGAGCACGAGCCGCAGTGGCTTCGTGAAGCCGGCGCTCGTCCAGTTCAGCCGGCTCTCGACGAGCTGGCCGCTCGCCCAGGTCGGCGCCGGTACGGCGCTGCGCCGGCCGCGCAGGAGCACGAGGCCTCCGGTCAGCCCGACGAGGATGACCGCGATTCCCAGCGTCGGCAGCGAGCCCGTGCCCGGCAGATGGAGCCCGATGGTCGTCGGCGCCGCCGCGGGCCAGGGCGCGAGCCCGGCGAGAAGCCCGAAGAGGAGCCCGGGAGCCAGGCCGAGGCCGACGCAGGCGAGCGCGAGGAAGACAACAGCGCCCCGCATCAGCCGCGGCGCCTCCACCGCAGTGGCAACGGCATCCCGCCGGGGCCGGCCGAGCAGCACGAGCCCGACGACCTTGACGAAGCAGAACACCGCGAGACCGACGGTCGCCCCGAGCGCGGCCAGCGCGACGGCTCCCGCCAGCCCGTCGCCGAGGTTCCCGTACACGGTGACGTGCAGCAGCGACTGCAACGTCAGCCACTCGGAAGAGAAGCCGTTCAACGGCGGCAGGCCGGCGATCGCCATCGCCCCGACGAGGAAGGCGCCGCCGGTCCAGGGCATCCTTCGGAGCAGGCCGCCGAGCCGGTCGAGCTCGAGCGCGCCCACCGCCTTCTCGAACGCGCCCGCGCCGAGGAACAGCAGCGACTTGAAGACCGCGTGGTTCAGCGTGTGCAGAAGCGCCGCCCCGAGCGCGAACGCCGCCCAGGTGTCCGCGCCGCGCGCCCGCAGCACGAGGCAGGCGCCGAGGCCCAGCACGATGATCCCCACGTTCTCGATCGAATGCAGCGCCAGCAACCGTTTCAGGTCGTGCTGGAAGATCGCGTAAAGGACGCCGCCGACCGCCGAGAGCGCGCCGAGGCCGAGCACGAGCACGCCGAACCACGACGGCAGAATCCCGGCCCAGTCGACGAGGACGCGCACGAGGCCGTAGATCGCGACCTTGATCATCACCCCGCTCATCAGCGCCGACACCGGCGCGGGTGCGAGCGGATGCGTGCGCGGAAGCCAGACGTGCAGCGGCATCAGCCCGGCCTTCGCGCCCATCCCAATCAGTGCTGCGAGGGCGATCGCGATCTGCAGGCCCGAGCCGCTCCTGATCGCTTGTGGGCTCCCGATCGCGCCCGCCTCCGCGAGTAGCAGGATCGAGATCCAGGTCCCCGCTCCCGCGAGGTGCGTGATCGACGCGTACGTGAACACCGTGCGGCGCGCGTCAGGACTGCCCGAGCGCGCGACGAGGATCACGGCCGCGGAGAGGATCGTCATCAGCTCCCAGGCGAGCAGGAACGTGAGCGGGTCGCGCGCGCAGACGACAAGCGCGAGCGCGAGGACGAAGCAGGCGCCGAGCACCGCGACGGCGCGCCCTGTCGCCGTCGGCTCGAGGTACCGGATCGAGTAGACGAGCGCCGGGGCAGCGATCAGGCCCAGCGTGGCGAGAAAGAACGCGGTCAGGCCGTCGACGCCGAGTCGGGGCACGAACGAGCTCGTGAACGGCGCGCCGAGGACGTCGCCCGCGGCGAGTGCCCAGAAGCCGCCGACCGCGACGAGCGTTGCCCCGGCCGCCTGCACTGCGAGCCCAGCTGTGAACAGCCGCCGGGCCGCGCAGAGCGCTCCGCCGAGCGCGACTGCGCTCAGGCCGAGCACGAGGATCGCGCCGGTCACGTGGTCTCGAGCTCGCTCAGGATCGTCTGCTGCTCGGCGAGCCGACGCGTGATGATCGCCCGAGCCGCCTCGAGCAGCTCGAAGACGTGCTGGTCGTCGACGCGGTAGAAGACGCTCGTCCCCTCGCGCCGCGACTCCACGAGCCCGATCCGCCGGAGCGCCGACAGGTGTTGCGAGGTGCCGCCGGAGTCCAGCCCGAGCTCCGCCTGGAGCGCGCCGACCGAGCGCTCGCCGTCGCGGAGCAGTTCGAGGATTCGCACCCGGGCCGGGTGTCCGAGCACGCGAAAGAGGTTCGCCTTCACCTCGTGGGCCGGGCCTGAGTTGTGCGGCACAGCGACAATCTATCTAAATATCTTCATTTCTTTCCAGAAACATTGAGATGGTACTTTCACAGCCTGTGAGCACGACGGACCAGCACACGATCTCGAGCGTCGACGAGCTCCGGGCCATCGTCGGTGAGCCGGCCGAGCGCGCGATCACCAAGGAGACGACGGCGCTCGACGAGCGGGCGGTCGCGTTCATCGACTCGGCGCCGTTCCTCGTGCTCGCGACCGCCGCGGCCGACGGGACGTGTGACGCCTCGCCGAAGGGCGGGCCGGCCGGTTTCGTGAAGGTCCTCGACGAGCAGCGGCTCCTGCTGCCCGACTTCCCCGGGAACAAGCGGTTCGACGGGCTCCAGAATCTCGTCGAGCGGCCGGGCATCGCGCTCCTCTTCGTCGTCCCGGGCATCACCGAGACGCTTCGCGTCAACGGCACGGCACAGCTGACCCGCGACCCCGCGCTCCTCGAGCTGTGCGCGGTCGACGGCAAGACGCCGTGGTTCGTGGCCGACATCGCCGTCGAGCAGGTCTTCAGCCATTGCGCCAAGGCGTTCCTCCGCGGCGGGCTCTGGAAGCCCGAGTCGTGGCCCGACCCGGTGAGCGTGATGAGCCCGAGCCGCACGATCGCCGAGCGGTCGGTCGCGGAGCAGCGCCCGGAGCCGGAGATCCGCGCCGAGGTCGACCGCTCGTACGAGCCCGGGCTCTACTGAGCATCGAGCGCGAGAAACAGCTCGCAGCCGAGGCCGCCGCGCTGGTGGTCGAGGACGGGATGACGGTCGGGCTCGGCACCGGCACGACGGTTGCGTACCTCCTGCCCGCGCTCGCCGCGCGCGCTCTCGACCTGCGCTGCGTGGCCACGTCGCCTGCGACCGAGGAGGCGGCACGCGCGCTCGGGCTGACCGTCGAGTCGTTCGGCGGCGCCGACGCGCCCGATCGGCTCGACATCGCGATCGACGGCGCCGACCAGGTCGCGCCGTCGGGCTGGCTCGTGAAGGGCGGCGGCGGCGCGCACACGCGCGAGAAGGCCGTCGCGGCGGCGGCCGACCGCTTCGTCGTGATCGCCTCGTCCGACAAGTTCGTCGAAGCGCTCACGCCGCCGGTGCCGCTCGAGCTGCTCGAGTACGGCCTCGGCGCGACGTTGCTGCGGCTCCAGCCTGTGACGCTGCGCGACGTGCCGCGGAGCCCGGACGGCGGCGTGATCGCCGACTACCTCGGCGAGTTCGACGATCCCGAGAGGCTTGCAGCCGAGCTTTCGGCCGAGGTCGGCGTCGTCGAGCACGGGCTCTTCCCCGCTGGCGATGGTCTCGGAGGTCTTCGTCGCGCGCGGCGAGACCGTCGAGCGCGTCGTCAGCTTTGTGTAGCGGCGTCCGCGACGACCAGCTGGGCCGCCGCCGTGACGTGGCCCGCGGGAATCGACTGGTCGCCTGCCCGGAGCAAAGCGAGCGCATCGACCTTGTCCGCGCCGGTGACGAGCCACAGCACCTGCTTCGCGCGCGTTCAGCGTCGGATACGTGAGCGTCATCCGCTGCCGGCCCATGTAGATCCCGGTGAGCGCCACTGCGCGATCGGTGACCTCGAGCACCGGGTCGCCCGGGACGAGCGAGGCCGTGTGGCCGTCCGGGCCGAGGCCGAGATGGACGAGATCGAACCGGTCGGGCAGCGACCGCGGCATAGCGCGCGGCCGCCGCCTCGAGATCGTCCTCCTCCACCGGCATCGGGTGCACCTCGGCGTTCGCCTGCGGCGGCAGTGCGGCCTGGAGGTGCGCGAGATTCCGGTCGGGATCGCCCGCCGGTGCGACCCGCTCGTCGACCTGCCAGATCGCAGTCCGCTCCCACGGCACGTCCTCGCCGACCAGGTGCGCGAACATCGCCCACGGCGTGTGCCCGCCGCTCACCGCGAAGGTGAAGCGGCCGTGCTCGGCGACCGCGGCCCGCGCCTTCCCGGCGACGAACTGCGCGCCGCGCCGCGCGACCGCGTCTGGATCCGACAGGACTTCGAGCTTCATGCGGGCTTCTCGTCGTGCCCGCCGAACTGCTTGCGCATCGCCGAGAGCATCTTGTCGGCGAACAGGTCGAGCCCGCGCGAGCCGAAGCGCGAGTAGAGCGCCGCGGTCAGCACCGGCGCCGGCACGCCCTCCTCGATCGCGGCGATCGACGTCCAGCGGCCCTCGCCGGAGTCGGAGACGCGGCCCGAGAACTCCTCGAGCTCGGGCGACTCGTACAGCGCCTGCGCGGTGAGGTCGAGCAGCCACGAGCCGACGACGCTGCCGCGGCGCCAGACCTCGGCCACCTCGGTCGTGTCGACCTTGTACTGGTAGTACTCGGGGTTCTCGAGCGGCGCGGTCTCGGCGTCCATCTCCTGCTGCGCGCAGCCCGACGTCGGCGCTCTTGATGATGTTGAGGCCCTCGGCGTAGGCAGCCATGATCCCGTACTCGATCCCGTTGTGCACCATCTTCACGAAGTGGCCGGCGCCGTTTCGCGCCGCAGTGGTAGAAGCCCTTCTCGCTGTTCGACGGATCGCCGGTGCGTCCGGGCGTGCGCGGCGCGGCGTCGAAGCCCGGGCCGATCGTGGCGAAGATCGGGCTGAGCCGGTCGACGATCTCCGTCTCGCCGCCGATCATCAGGCAGAAGCCGCGCTCGAGGCCCCAGACGCCGCCGCTCGTGCCGACGTCGACGTGGTGGATGCCTTTCTCCTTGAGCTCCTTCGCGTGGCGAATGTCGTCGTGGTAGTGGGTGTTGCCGCCGTCGATGATCGTGTCGCCGGGCTCGAGCACCTCGGCCAGCGCCTTGATCGTCTTGTCGGTGATCTCGCCGGCGGGAACCATCACCCAGGCCGTGCGCGGCTTCTCGAGCTTGGCGGCGAAGTCCGCAAGCGACTCGGCCCCGATCGCGCCGTCTGCGGCGAGCGCCTTCACCGCGTCGGGGCTGACGTCGTAGCCGACGCAGTTGTGCCCGTCGCGGATCAGCCGCCGAACCATGCCGGCGCCCATCCTGCCGAGCCCGACCATTCCGAGTTGCATGGGCGTGTCTGTGGCCATGATTCGCTCCCTTCGGCGGACTTCGTGACGCCTCACACGCTATTACTTCAGTTGCAGTGGCAGCCGACGAGGCAAACGGGAAAGCCGCAGATGTGCTGGTGATCTTCGGGATCAGCGGCGATCTGGCGAGGAAGATGACGCTGAACTCGCTGTACCTGCTCGAGAGCCGCGGCCTGCTCGAATGCCCCATCGTGGGCGTCGCGAGCGAGGACTGGAGCGACGACGACCTGCGCAAGCGCGCCCGCGAGTCCATCAGCGGGCCGTTCGATCAGGAGGTCTTCGACCGCCTCGCCGCGCGGCTGAGCTATGTCGGCGGCGACTTCGCGCAGGCGGACACGTTCGAGCGGCTCGCCAAGCACCTCGGCGAGGTGACGACGCCGGTCTTCTACCTCGAGATCCCGCCCTTCCTCTTCGCGACCGTCGTGAAGGGCCTGGCGGACGTCGGGCTGACCAAGGGCGCGCGCGTCGTGATCGAGAAGCCCTTCGGCCACGACCTCGAGTCGGCACGGGCGCTGAATGCCGACCTGCACGCGCTGATCGACGAGTCGCAGCTCTACCGGATCGACCACTTCCTCGGGAAGATGTCGGTCGAAGACATCCTCTTCCTGCGCTTCTCGAACACCATGTTGGAACCGGTTTGGAACCGCCAGTTCATCGGCTCGGTGCAGATCACGATGGCCGAGGACTTCGACGTCGCCGACCGCGGCAAGTTCTACGACCCCGTCGGTGCACTTCGTGACGTCGTCCAGAACCACCTGCTCCAGGTGCTGAGCATGGTCGCGATGGAGCCGCCGAGCGGCGGGCTCGACAGCATCAACGACCGCAAGCGCGACGTGTTCGCTGCAATGCCCGAGGCCGATCCCGACCGGTACGTACGCGGTCAGTACGACGGCTACCTCGACGTGGAGGGCGTCGCGAAGGACTCGACGACCGAGACGTTCGCCGCGATGCGGCTCGAGATCGACAACTGGCGCTGGGCCGGCGTCCCGTTCTTCATCCGCGCCGGCAAGTCGCTGCCCGGCGACAGTGACCGAGGTGCGGGTCGTCTTCAAGCACCCGCCGCGCCTCGGCTTCGCCTCACGGCACATGAAGCGGCCTGACCCGAACAACCTCGTGCTGCGGATAGACCCCAAGGCGGGCGCGCGCGTGCGGCTCCAGGCCAAGGGCTTCGACGGACTGTCGCTGCGCACCATCCATCTGGACATGGACTTTGCGGACGAGGGCGGCGAGGGGCACACGCCCTACGAGGAGCTGCTCAACGCAGCGATGCACGGCGACCAGAGCCATTTCGCGCGGCAGGACTCGGTCGAGGAGACCTGGCGGATCATGGAGCCGCTGGTCGAGAAGCCGCCGCCGGTCGACCGCTACGAGCAGGGCACTTGGGGCCCCGCCGCGGCCGACAGGCTCACCACGGGCTACGGCGGCTGGCACGACCCCTGGATCACGAAAGCGGACTAGCGTATACCGCGATAGCGGCGGATCAGCTCGTTCGTTGAGCTGTCGTGCTCCAGCTCCGAGTCGCTCTGAAGCTCCGGGATGATCTTCTTCGCGAGCACCTTGCCGAGCTCGACGCCCCACTGGTCGAACGAGTCGATCCCCCAGATCGTGCCCTGCGTGAAGACGCTGTGCTCGTAGAGCGCGACGAGGGTCCCGAGCGAGTACGGCGTCAGCCGCTCGCAGAGGATCACGTTGGTCGGCCGGTTCCCTTCGAAGAACCGATACGGCGGCACGTCCGCGTCACCCGTCCCGAAGGCGAGCGCCTCGGCCTGCGCGAACACGTTCGACATCAGGATGTCGTGGTGGTCGCGAATCGGGTTCAGCGTCTTGCCGAAGCCGATCAGATCGACCGGGATCAGCTTCGTGCCCTGGTGGATCAGCTGGTAGAAGCTGTGCTGGCCGTTCGTGCCCGGCTCGCCCCAGAACACGGCGCCGGTCTGGTAGTCGACCGCCTCGCCGTCGAGGGTGACTCGCTTCCCGTTCGACTCCATCGTCAGCTGCTGGAGGTAGGCGGGGAAGCGCTTCAGGTACTGGCTGTACGGCATCACGCCCGCGGTCTGCGCGCCGAAGAAGTCGCCGTACCAGACCGAGAGCAGCCCCAGCAGCACGGGCAGGTTCCGCGCGAACGGCGTGGTGCGGAAGTGCTCGTCCATCGCGTGGAAGCCTGCGAGCAGCTCGCCGAAGAGGCCGGGCCCGATCGCGAGCATCGTCGAGAGGCCGACCGCGGAGTCCATCGAGTAGCGGCCGCCGACCCAGTCCCAGAAGCCGAACATGTTGTCCGGATCGATGCCGAACTTCGCCACCTCGGCGGCGTTCGTAGAGACCGCGACGAAGTGCTTCGCGATCGCGGCCTCGTCGACGAGCACGGCCAGGGACCAGGCGCGCGCAGTCTGAGCGTTCGTCATCGTCTCGAGAGTGGTGAAGGTCTTCGAGCAGATGATGAACAGCGTCTCGTCGGCCGCGAGGTCGTGCGTCGCCTCGGCGAAGTCGGTCGAGTCCACGTTGGACACGAAGCGAAAGGTCAGGTCGCGATCGGAGTAGTGACGGAGCGCCTCGTAGGCCATCACCGGGCCGAGGTCGGAGCCGCCGATCCCGACGTTGACGATGTTGCGGATCGGCTTGCCGGTGTGGCCCTTCCACTCGCCGGAGCGCACCTTGTCGGCGAATGCGGCCATCCGGTCGAGCACCGCGTGCACGTCGGCGACCACGTCGACGCCGTCGACCACGAGCGAGGCGCTCTTCGGCATCCGCAGCGCGACGTGCAGGACGGAGCGGTCCTCGGAGACGTTGATCCTGTCGCCGCGGAACATCGCCTCGATCCGCACGGCGAGGCCCGACTCCTGGGCCAGGTGGACGAGCAACCCGATCGTCTCGTCGGTGATTCGATTCTTGGAGAAGTCGAGGTAGAGGCCGACTCCCTCGGCGGTGAGGCGCTCGCCGCGCGTCGAGTCCTCGGCGAACAGGTCGCGGAGATGGCGACCGCGGATCTCCTCGTAGTGCCGCTCGAGTGCGACCCACGCCGGACGCTCGCGAAGCGCAGTCATCGCCCCAAGTCTCACACACCTTAGGATGCAGGCGGACGATCGTCTTCCGCATCGGAGGCTCACGGCATGGCTGACCCACAGGTGACCGCAGGGGTCGATCTCGGCGGTACGAAGATCCAGACCGTCGTCCTGCGCGACCACGAGGTCGTGGGGAGCGCACGCGTGCTGACACCCCAGAGCGGCAAGGCCGACGACGTGATCGAGGCGATTGCCGGCACGATCCACACCTCGCTGGAGCAGGCGGCCGTCGACGTCTCGTCGCTCCGGGCGATCGGCGTCGGCACGCCGGGCGAGATCGACAGCGCGGCCGGAGTCGTCTCACTCGCCGCGAATGTCCCCGGCTTCGCCGACCGCGTCGAGCTCGGGCCTCTGCTCTCGAAGCTGATGAACGGCGTCTCCGTCGCGATCGACAACGACGTCCGCGCCGGCGTGCTCGGCGAGTTCAAGCGCGGGGCCGGCCGTCCCTTCAAGAACCTGCTCGGCGTCTGGGTCGGCACCGGCGTCGGCGGCGGCCTGGTCCTCAACGGCAAGCTGCACGACGGTCGGGGCGCCGCGGGCGAGATCGGTCACGCCGTCGTGATGCCCGGAGGACGACGCTGCGGGTGCGGCCGCCGCGGTTGCATCGAGGCGTACGCGGGACGGGTGCGGATGGAGCAGCGCGCGCTTCGGCTCAAGAAGCGCGGCAAGAAGACGATCCTGTTCAAGATCGAGAAGACGACGGGTCGTACCCGGCTCAGCTCCGGCGTCTACGCAGCGGCGCTGAAGAAGGGCGACAAGATGGCGCGCGACCTGATCGACGAAGCGGCCTGGGCGCTCGGCGTCGGCCTCGCCTCGGCGCAGAACCTGCTCGACCTCGAGGCGATCATCATCGGCGGCGGCCTCGGCGACCGGCTCGGCCAGCCGTTCGTCGACCAGATCGTCGAGAAGATGACGCCGCACCTCTTCACGCCCGACAAGCCGCCCGCGATGCTCACCACCGAGCTGCGCGACCTCTCCGGCGCCGTCGGGTCGGCCGTACTCGCGGGTGGCTAGTTGAGCTCCCAGAGCGCGGCGGCACCTTCGCCGTTCCCGCCGATCGCCGACTACGCGTTTCTCAGCGACTGTCACACCGGCGCGCTCGTCGCGCCCGACGGCTCGATCGACTGGCTCTGCGTCCCCGCTTTCGACGCACCGAGCCTCTTCGGCAGCCTGCTCGATCGCGAGGCCGGCACCTTCCGCTTCGGCCCGTACGGAATCCATCATCCGACCACGCGCGCCTACGGGCCCGGGACGATGGCGCTCACGACGACCTGGAAGACCCCGAGCGGCTGGGTCGTCGTCCGCGACGCGCTGACGATCGGGCCGAGCGACCACGAGGACGAGATCACTCCTCACACGCGGCCGCCGACCGACGACGACGCCGATCACGTGCTCGTCCGGATCGTCGAGTGTGTCGAGGGACGCGTCGAGGTCGAGCTCGTCTGCGAGCCGGTCTTCGACTACGGCCGTGAGCTGGCTGCCTGGACGCTCGTCGACGGGAGCCGGCACACCGCCGACGCGAGCGCCCCGGGACAGCCCGCCGCGGTTCGCCTCCAGTCCGACCTGCAGCTCGGGATCGAGGGCAACCGCATCCACGGCCGCCACGTCCTCGAGATGGGCGAGCGCGCCTTCTGCGCCCTCTCGTGGGCCGAGCAGCTCGCGGTGCCCAAGGACATCGACGAGGCCCACGCGATGCTGAGTGCGACGCGGCGATTCTGGCGCCGCTGGCTCGACGGTGCGCGGATCCCCGACCATCGCTGGCGCGACCCGATCCAGCGCTCGGCGCTCGTGATCAAGGGCCTGACGTACATGCCGACCGGTGCCACGGTCGCGGCGCCGACGACGTCGCTCCCCGAGACCCCGGGCGGCGAGCGCAACTGGGACTACCGCTACACCTGGATGCGCGACGCGACGTTCACGCTGCAGGCGCTGCACTGGCTCGGGCTCGACTGGGAAGCCGACGAGTTCATGCAGTTCGTGGCCGACGTCGAGCCGACCGAGGACGGCTCGCTCCAGATCATGTACGGGATCGACGGGCGCCGGCAGCTCGCCGAGACGACGCTCGACCACCTCACGGGCTACGCGGGCGCCAAGCCGGTGCGGATCGGCAACGGCGCCTACGACCAGCGCCAGAACGACGTCTTCGGCGCCGTCCTCGACTCGATCCTGCTCCACACGCGCAAGGCCGAGCGCCTGCCGACGCGACTGTGGCCGATCGTCCAGACGCAGGCCGAATGCGCGACGCGTGTCTGGCGGGACCCGGATCAGGGCATCTGGGAAGCTCGCGGCGAGCCGCAGCACTACGTCTCCTCGAAGATCATGTGCTGGGTCGCCCTCGACCGCGCCGCGCAGCTCGCCGGGTTCCGTGGCGACAACGACCTGGCGGCGAAGTGGGCCGCGACGGCCGCGGAGATCAAGACCGACGTGCTCGCCAACGGGGTCAGCGACGCGGGCGTCCTGCGCCAGCACTACGCGACCGACTCGCTCGACGCCTCGACGCTCCTCGCCGGGAGCTTCGGCTTCCTCCCGGGCGACGACGAGCGGCTCAAGGCGACAGTCAACGCGATCGCCGAGAACCTGACCGAGAACGGCTTCGTCCTCCGGTATCGCACCGAGGAAACCGACGACGGGCTCTCCGGCGAGGAGGGCACGTTCCTGATCTGCTCGTTCTGGCTCGTCTCGGCCTTCGCGATTGTCGGCGAGCTGCAGGAGGCGAACGACCGCATGGAGCGGCTGCTGCGAATCGCCTCGCCGCTCGGCCTCTACGCCGAGGAGTTCGACGTCGGCACCGGCCGGCATCTCGGCAACTTCCCTCAGGCCTTCTCGCACCTCGCGCTGATCGAGGCGGCCTCGCGGATCATCGCCCGGACGCCCTGATGGACCCGAGCGGCCGGCAGGTCGAGATCGCGGACGGCGACCAGCGCGCGACTATCGTCGAGGTCGGCGGCGGGCTGCGCACCTATTCGGTGGGCGGCGTGGACGTGCTCGACGGCTACGAGGCCGACCGGATGTGCAGCGCCGGTCGCGGGCAGGTGCTGATCCCGTGGCCGAACCGGCTCGAGGACGGGAACTACGAGTTCGACGGACGGACCAATCAGCTCCCCCTCAGCGAGCCGGGCACGCACAACGCGATTCACGGCCTCGTCCGCTGGGTGTCGTGGAGCGTCGTCGCCGATGGGCCGAGCCGCGCCGTCGCGGCGCACGTCCTGCACCCGCAGCCGGGCTATCCGTACACGCTCGCGCTGAAGATCGAGTACTCGCTCTCGAAGGGCGGCCTCCGCGTCGAGACGACCGCGACGAACATCGGCCGCAGCGCGTGCCCGTATGGCTCGGGCCACCATCCGTACCTGACGGCCGGCACCGCGATCGACGAGGTCGAGCTTCGACTGCCGGCGCGCACCGTGATCCGCTCCGACGAGCGCGGGCGTCCCGTCGTGAGCCTGCCGGTCGACGGCACCGAGTACGACTTCCGGGAGGCGCGCCCGATCGGCTCGACGGTGCTGGACACCGCCTTCACCGACCTCGAGCGCGACGACGACGGCCTCGCGCGAATCGCGTTCGGGAACCTGACGCTCTGGCTCGACCAGGCGTATCGCTACGTGATGATCTTCAGCGGCGACTCGATTCCCGACGTCGCGCGGCGGAGTCTCGCGGTCGAGCCGATGACCTGCCCGGCGAACGCGTTTCGCACCGGCGAGAGCCTGATCAGCCTCAGGCCGGCCGAGTCGTTCACAAGCGTGTGGGGGCTCACTCCCGCTCGGCCGTGACGAGCGCGATCCGCACAGAGGGGCTCTCGAAGCGCTACGGCAACACGCTGGCGCTCGACGGTCTCGACCTCGACGTCGCGCCCGGCGAGGTCTACGGATTCCTCGGGCCGAACGGCTCGGGCAAGACGACGACGATTCGCCTGCTGCTCGGCCTCCACCGTCCCAGCGCGGGCAGCAGCTTCCTGTTCGGCGTCGATGCGTGGCACGACGCCGTCACCGCGCACCGCCGGGTCGCATACGTCGCCGGCGAGCCGTTCCTCTGGCCCTCGCTGACGAGCACGGAGACGTTCGCGTTCCTCGAGCACCTGCATGCGTCGACCGACACCGCCTACCGCGACCTGCTCGCGGAGCGCTTCCAGCTCGACGTCTCGAAGAAGGTGCGCGCGCTGTCGAAGGGGAACCGGCAGAAGGTGCAGCTCGTCGCCGCCTTCGCGACGCGCGCCGACCTGCTCCTGCTCGACGAGCCGACGAGCGGGCTCGATCCTCTGATGGAGGTGGCTTTCCGCGAGACGGTGCTCGAGGCGAAGGAGCGAGGTCAGACCGTCTTCCTCTCGTCCCACATCCTCAGCGAGGTCGAGGCGCTGTGCGACCGCGTGGGCATCCTGCGCGAGGGCCGGCTCGTCGACGAGGGCGCACTCGCCGAGCTGCGCCACCTCGGCGCGCAGACGGTCGAGATCACCTTCGCCGGGACCCCGCCCGAGCTCGAGCTCGACGGCGTCCACGTCGTCCACGCGGGCGCGAACGCGCTGCGGTGCGAAGTCACTGGCAGCATCGGGCCGCTGATCGATGCGCTCGCACACCACGAGGTCGTCGCCCTGTCGAGCCGCGAGCCCTCGCTGGAGGAGATCTTCCTGCACCACTACGACGGCAGCGACGGCCGTGTGGGCGCCTAGCGCTGCGGTCGCGCGGCGCGCGCTTGCCGACTCGCGTACGCGGACCGGCTCGTTCGCGCTCCTCTTCGCGGCCCTCTCGGCAGCCAACGCCGTGGGCTACCGGAAGACGTATCCGACGGTCGCCGACCGCCTCCGTTTCGTGCATGCGTTCGGGCACAACAAGAGCATTCGCCTCTTCTACGGCGTCCCGCACGACCTCCTCAGCGTCGGCGGCTACGTCGCATGGCGCGTCGGCGGCACGCTCTCGATCTTCGCGGCGGTCTGGGGCCTGCTCGCCGCCGTCCGCGCGATGCGGACCGAGGAGGATGCGGGCCGGCAGGAGCTCGTGCTCGCGGGGACGGTCGGCCGGGGCGGTGCGTTCGTCGCGCAGCTCGCCGCGATCGGAATCGGCGCCGCCGTCCTCTGGCTCGCGACCTTCATCGGCCTCATCGCCTCGAACCTGCCCGCAGGCGGTTCGGCCTTCCTCGCTCTTGCGGTCGTCGCAGTCGTACCGGTGTTCGTCGGGGCCGGCGCGCTCGCGAGCCAGCTCGCTCCGAACCGCCGGATCGCGCTCGAGCTCGGCGGCGGCGCGGTTGCGGCCGCGTTCCTCCTGCGCGTCGTCGCCGACACCTCGAGCCTCACCTGGCTGCGCTGGACGACGCCGCTCGGCTGGGTCGAGGAGCTCCGCGCGTTCGCCTCCCCGCGCCCCGCTGTCCTGTTGCTCCCGATCGTCGCGAGCGCGATCCTGCTCGGACTCTCCGCCGTGATCGCACTACACCGCGACATCGGCAGTGGGCTGCTCCAGGCGCGGGACGACTCGGAGCCGCGGCTCTGGCTGCTCGGCTCGCCGACCGCGCAGGCGCTCCGTGCCGAACGCGGAAGCCTCACCGTCTGGTTGCTGTCCACCGCCGCGTTCGCGTTCGTGCTCGGGGTGATCGCCGACAGCGTCTCCTCGGCGGGGCTCTCGCAGCGGGTGCAGGACCAGCTGGCGAAGCTCGGGGCGACCGCGATCATGACGCCCGCCGGCTATCTCGGCTTCACGTTCCTCTTCTTCATCCTCGCGATCAGCCTCTTCTGCTGCTCCCAGGTCGCGGGCGCGCGCCGCGAGGAGAGCGAGCAGCAGCTCGAGACGCTGCTCGCACTTCCGGTCGGGCGCCGCGGCTGGCTCGCGGGACGGCTCGTGCTCGCCGCGGCGGCCGCGACCGTACTCGCGCTCGCGGCCGGCCTGCTCGCCTGGGCCGGCGCCGCCTCACAGGGCGCGGCGGTCTCCGCGGCCGACATGCTGAAGGCCGGCGCCAACTGCCTCCCCGCCTCGCTGCTCTTCCTCGGGCTCGGCGCACTCGCGTTCGCGACGCTTCCCCGCGCCTCCACCGGGATCGCCTACGGCCTGACGAGCCTCGCCTTCGTGTGGGAGCTGTTCGCCGGGCTCGTCGGCGCGCCCGCCTGGGCGCTAGGGCTCTCGCCGTTCCACCACATCGGCCTGATCCCGGCCGCGCCGTTCCGCCCGGGAGCCGCAGCGGCGATGCTCGCGATCGCCGCCGTCACCGCTGCCGTCGCACTCTGGGCCTTCGGGCGCCGCGACCTGACCGGCGCCTAGCGCGGGTTACTTCGGACGCAGGCGGACGCCCGCGTCGAGGCGGACGGTCTCGCCGTTCATGTAGCTGTTCCCGAGCAGCTCGAGCACGAGGGAGGCGTACTCGGCGGGCACGCCCAGGCGGGCCGGGAAGAGCAGGTCCCGCTCGAGCCGCGCCTTGAACGCCTCCGCCCCTTCGCCCGTACCGTAGATGGGCGTGTCGATCAGGCCGGGCGCGATCGTGTTGACGCGGATGCCGACCGGCGCGAGATCGCGGGCGATCGGCAGGGTCATCCCCACGATTCCGCCCTTCGACGCGCTGTAGGCGGCCTGGCCGACCTGGCCGTCGAACGCAGCGACCGACGCGGTGTTGACGATCGCGCCGCGCTCGCCGTCCGCGCCTACCGGCTCCGTGCGCGACATCGCCGTGGCGGCGAGGCGGATGCAATTGAACGTGCCGATCAGGTTCACCGTCACGACCTTCGTGAACACATCGAGCGGGTGCGCACTCTCGTAGTCGCCGTCCTTGCCGACCGTGCGGACCGCGATCCCGATCCCGGCGCAGTTGACGAGCACCCGCAGCGGCCCGAGCGCGGCGGCCGTGTCGACCGCCCGAATGACGTCCCCGGGATCGGTCACGTCGGTGTGTGAGAAGCTGCCGCCGATCTCGGCGGCGACGGCGCTCCCGAGCTCTTCGTTCAGGTCGGCCACGACGACGAGCGCGCCGGCCTCGGCCAGGGCCCGTGCGGTCGCGGCCCCGAGCCCCGAGGCGCCTCCGGTCACGACCGCTGCGGCTCCGCGAATCTCCATGCGCGGAGCTTATTCGACGACTCTAGGAGCGGTGCACGCCCATCGCGATCGTGCCGACGTAGCCTGAGCCGCTGCGGCCGAGGGCGAGCATCGAGAGCCTGCCGCCGTTGACGAAGATCGAGTCGTTCGCGTTGCGGGTGTCCCGGGCGCCGCGCTTGTCGTACGGCGCCGAGGCCTTGTAGACCGCGTCGGTGAGCGTGTCCGGGAAGAAGAGCTGGCCCGTATGGACGACGTTGCCGCCGAGGTGCACCTTCACATGGATGTGCACCGCGCGGCCCTGGTACCAGCCGGGATACACGGTCTGGAAGGTGGCGACGCCTCTGGCGTCGGACGGCTGGATCCCGCGCATGAAGGTGCCCGTCGAGCCCTGGACGCCGGAGTACGCGCCGGTCGCGTCGCAGTGCCAGATGTCGACCATCGCACCCTTGATCGGGGCGCAGGTCGAGGCGTTGACGACCTTCAGCTTCAAGGCGAGCGGCGTCCCGGGCCGCCCTTCGGTGATGTTGCGGCGGACCTTCTCTCCGGGCACGTAGAAGGGGCCTTCGGTCAGCTCTGGCGTCAGGACGCAGGAGACGGCGCCCGTGGCGACCGCGGCCGGGCCGGTGCCCGCCGACGCGGTGTCCGCGAACGCCGACCTGGCAGCGACGGCCGCGGCGATGAAGCCGCCGGCTTTGACGAGCGACTCTCTCCGTGTGCTCAGGTTCTCATCCATGCGGACAAGGTAACGAGCGATCCTTGGATTTCTCTGTGAGTCGGCTAACGGCGAGGCGTGAACGCGAAGAGCTCGTCCTGCCCGGGCTGAACGATCCCGATCATCGACTCGGGCACCTCGTTCCAGGCGCCGACCATGTCGCCGAGCGGCTCAGAGACGATCGCCCGGGCCTCGTCGGAGAGCGCCTGCACCTCCTCGAGGTCGGGGTGCTGCAGCTTGAGCGCCTTCGCGTCGGTGCTGAAGTAGAGCGACCGCGAGTCATGCTCGCTCGAGTAGCGGACGGCGACGATCTTCGTGCCGTCGGTGACCGCCACCGACATCATCAGCGGGTGCTCGACGCCGTGGCGCTCGCCGACCTCTTCGACGAGCCCGGCCGTCCGCTCGAGCGCGCTCACCGGATCGTCCTCGAGCCCGAACGTCAGCGCGAGGAAGAACAGCACCTCGGAGTCGGCAGAGCCCTGGAGGTACGGAAACAGCGCCGGATCGATCTCGAGCATCAGGTCGCGCCGGACCTGCTCGAACCCGCGCACCGCGCCGTTGTGCATGAACAGCCAGCGCCCGTGCCGAAACGGGTGGCAGTTCGTCTCCTGGATCGGCGTCCCGGTCGAGGCCCGGATATGGGCGAAGAAGACGGGCGCAGAGATGTGCGCTGCGAGATCCCGCAGGTTCCGGTCGTTCCAGGCGGGGTGGACGCTGCGGTAGAGACCCGGCTCGTCCCCGTCGCCGTACCAGCCGACGCCGAAGCCGTCGCCGTTCGTGGTCGTCGCGCCGAGCCGCGAGTGAAGGCTCTGGTCGATCAGCGAATGCTGCCGGCGGAACAGCAGCGCTTCGAGCGGGATCGGATCACCGTAGTAGGCGAGCCACCGGCACATCGAGACCTAGCCCGACGTCAGCTGCTTGCACGACGCCGAGGAGGAGAACGCCTTCTCGAGCTCGCCCTTGGCGTCGAGGCTCTGGAGCTGCCCGAACGTTGCGGAAACCTGCTGGCCCATCTTCTGCAGCGTGCTGCTCGACGTCGAGACGGCGCTCAGCACGCCGCTGATCCCGGAGGCGTTCTTCACCGAGGTCGTGATCGTGTCGATGTCGCTCGAGAGCTGGTCGGCGAGTGAGTTGACCGCGTCCTGCGCCTTCTGCCCCGAGTCGGTGTCCGGCCTGCCGAGGCTCTTGAGGCTGGTCGAGAGCGTCTTCGTCGCGGTCTCGGCCTGCGTCACCGAGCTCTGCACGCCGGCCTTCGTCGGGTTCGACTTGAGGCCTGTGGCGAGCGACTTCATCGCGGTCGTCCACGTGACGAGATCGCCGCAGACGCTGTTCGCCCAGTCGGCGGCCGGCGTCGCTGCCGGCTCTTTCTTCTTGCCGCCGCAGCCGGCGGCGACGAACGCGACGCACGCAAAGAGGGCGATGGCGAGTGCCAGGCGTCGCATCGGCGGAATCCTATACCGCCCGCGACGAGACCGCCTGAGCCACCGCGAAAACCGCGAGCGCCAGCGCCCAGCCCCACGCGCCCCCGGCGATCACGTCGCTCAGCCAGTGCGCGTGCAGGTACGTGCGACTCCATCCCATCGCCGCGGTGCCGAGCGCCACGAGCTCCCACCAGACCCGGCGTCGCGGCCCGATCTCCGTGTAGAGCAGGACGATCGCGACGAGCGTCGCGGCGGCATAGGACGTGTGCCCGGACGGGAACGAGGAGCCGGTCGTGTGCACGAGCCGCTCCGGAGGGCGCGCCTGGCCCGAGAGATCCTTCAGCAACGCGGTGGTGAGCGGCGTGAACAGCTCGACGGCACCGAGCGCGGCGAGCGCGACCCAGCGGTTGCGCGCGATCAGCGGCAGCGCGAGCAGCGTGACGGTGATCCCGCGGCCGTAGCTGTTCCCGGCCCAGGCGAACGCGTTTGCGAGATGGCCTGCGGCGAACGACCAGCTCTCCTCCATCCAGCGCCACCAGTGCTCGTCGATCGTGCGCGTGCCCTGGGGCACGACGAACGCCCACGCCACCACGAGCGCGAGCACCACGCACGAGAGTAGAAGCGTCCGCCGCGGCCGGGCGAGGAACAACTACCGGAGGCCGGGGCCGCGCCGGATGAAGACAGCCGCTGCCGCGAGACCTTCGGCGAGGACCGAGATCGCTGCGAGAACCTTGAGTGAGCTCATGGCGTGACCTCCTGAGTTCGCCGTCCCGTACGATCGTCCTCTTGATGCTGGCCGACGATGCGATCCACGGACGCCGCACCCACAAGAGCTTCGAGCCGGAGCCGGTGGAGCGCGCGGTGCTCGACGAGCTGCTCGAGCTCGCCCGCTGGGCCCCGAACCATCATCTCACCCAGCCGTGGCGCTTCCGCGTCCTCGGGCCGGAGTCGCTGGCGAGGTTGAAGGAGGCGGGCGGGCCGAGCGAGGCGCTGAAGCTCGACCGCGCGCCGACCCTGATCGTCGCTTCCGTCGTCCTCACGGGCGCCCTGGTCGAGGACGAAGAGGATCTCTGCGCCGCCGCGGCCGCGATCTACGCCATCCTGCTCGGCGCGCACGCGCGCGGGCTCGCGAGCTACTGGCGCACACCCGGAGTGCTGCGCCTACCGGCGGGCCGCGCGGCGGTCGGCGATTCCGGACGGCGAAGCGCGTGCTCGGCCTGATCCACCTCGGCGTCGCCCCGCACCGCACCGGCGCCCGGTGAGCGCCGGCCGGTGCAGGACTACGTCGTCCTACCTGGACTAGGTCGTCGAGGCGGCCTCGGCCGTCTTGCCGAGGTAGAGGAAGTTGTAGACGAGCGCCGCGACCGCGCCTCCGAAGAGCGGGCCGACGTACCAGACCCACGCGTTCGCCCAGTCGTTCTGCACGAGGTCCGGGCCGAACGCACGCGACGGGTTCATCGCCGCGCCGGTGAGCGGGCCCCCGAACAGCACGTCGATCGTGATCGTGAGGCCGATCGCGATCCCGGCGACGCCCTTGAAGCTGCTCCTCCCGTCGATCGCCGTGCCGAACACGACCCAGACGAGGAAGAACGTGAAGATCGCCTCGAGGCACGCCCCCGAGAACGCATTGACGCCTCCGCCGAGCGCCGGAGCGCCGAGATTGACGGCGTTCGTCGCCGCGCGCGGCAGGAGGACCTTGACGAGGCTCGCCGCGACGGCGGCCCCCGCGAGCTGGGCGACCCAGTACGGCACGGCGAGCTTGCCGGGGATCTTCCCGGTCAAGAGCGCGCCGAAGGTAATCGCCGGATTGAAGTGCGCCCCTGAGATGTATCCCATCGCACAGACCATGACGCCGATCGCGAGGCCGTTGGCGATCGCGACCCCGATCAGCGCCACGTCGTGGATGCCTGCCGCGACGACGATCGAGCCGCAGCCGATGAACGTGAGCGTTGCGGCGCCGATGAACTCGGCAACCAGCTTTCGAGTGAGGTTCATGGGGCCGAAGGCTAGGAGGCGGTCCGGACGGACAAACCCTCGATCAAGGGACGGGCCGCTGCTGCCGATAGCCAGTTCGTGGCAGTCGATGCGGCCTCCAGTCCACGCGCGCTCAGCGTGTCGCGAATCGCCGCGATCCCGGCGCGGTACGCGCTCGCCGGCATCGTCGCGCTGAGCTTCGTCGTGCGACTCGCGGCGGTGACCGCGCACGCGACGCCGCTCTACTTCCCCGACGAGTACATCTACGGCTCGCTCGCGCGCAGCCTCGCAGAGTCGGGGAAGCTCGTGATCCGCGGCCAGGCCGCCCACTTCCCGGCGCTGCTCGAGCCGCTGCTCGCCGCGCCGTTCTGGCTCTTCCACGACCCGATGCTCGCCTACCGGCTCACGCTGGGGCTGAACGCGCTCGCGATGTCGCTCGCCGCGATTCCGGTCTACCTGCTCGCGCGCCGGCTCGGGCTCGGCGCAGGGCTCGCACTCGGCGCGGCCGCGCTTGCCGTCGCCTCGCCCGACCTCCTCTTCGCCTCCTTCGTCCTCGCCGACCCGATCGCCTATCCGCTCGTGCTCACCGCGCTGTACCTGGGCGTGCGAGCGCTCGAAAACCCGACGCGCAAGATGCAGGTCGCCTTCGTGATGGTCTCGGGGCTCGCGGCCTTCGCGCGGATCCAGTACGCGGTGCTGCCGATCGCCTTCCTCTGCGCGGCGCTCCTCGTGGAGCGCGGTCGCGTCCGCCGCTACTGGCCGACGTTCGTGCTCCTCGGGCTGCCCGTGCTCGCGGTCGTCGGGCTCGGCCCCTCGCGCGTGCTCGGCTACTACTCGGTGGTCGGTCACGACCACGTGCCGATCTTCTCGGCGCTCAAGTGGGCCGCGATCGACACGATGATGCTCGGCTACTCGGCCGGCTGGATCCTCGTGCCGGGCGCGCTCGTCGGGCTAGCCCTCGCGCTCATCCGGCCGCGCACGCGTATCGAGCGCGCGTTCGGCGCGCTGGCGATCTTCCTCTCGGCCGGCGTCTTCGTCGAAGCGGCGATCTATGCCGCGCGCGGCTCGACCCGCTACCAGGAGCGCTATCTCTTCGCACTCCTTCCGCTCGTCGCCCTCGCCTTCGGCCTCTACGTGAAGCGCGGCTGGCCGCACCGGCTCGCGGTCGCACTCGTCTCGGGCGCGATGCTGCTGCTCTCGGTACGCGTGCCGCTCTCCGGCTTCACCGCCGCCGACAACAAGCAGGACTCGCCGTTTCTGTTTGCGGTCTTCCGGCTCGAAGGACTGCTCTCGGTCGGCACCGGGACACTGGCCGTGGCGATCGTCGCCGGAATCTTCTCGGTGCTCGCAGTGATGCTTGCAGGTCGTCGCCACGCGGCTGCGATCGCGTTCGGCCTCGCCGGAGCCGCCTGCGTGTTCGCCTCGATCGGCGCGTTCGCCTTCGACCATGACAACGCGGCGAACGTCCGCGCTTCGATGCCGCACGACCTCACCTGGATCGACCGCACGGGCCTGAAGAACGTCTCGCTCGTCCAGACCGAGGGCGCGCCGCGCGGCCGGGCGACCGAGCAGCTCTTCTGGAACAAGAACGTGAGCCGCGTCGTCCTGCTGCCGGGCGCCGAGCCGACGGATGCATTCGGCGCCATACCGATCAACGTGACCGGAGACGGGCGGATGGTCGCCGGACGCGATCCGATCACCGGCCCGATCCTGTTCGAGTCGTTCGCGGCGCGGGCCGAGTTCACCGGCGCGCGGTACGTCGGCAGCGGCGTCAGCCTCCAGCTCTACAAGCCGGCCGGCACGCCGCGCCTCTCGCTCCTCGTGGCCGGCCTCTACACCGACGGCTGGCTCGCCCACGGCGGCCGCCTCACCGTCTGGCCGGACAAGAGCGGCCGCACCGACGGGACGCTGCGGCTACGGCTCTGGCTGCCGAAGGACACGCAGCTGACCCCGATGATCTTCACCGCGCCCGGCCTAAAGCAGACGGTGAAAGTCCCGTCCGGCGGCTCTCGCACCGTCGTCTTCCACCCGAGCGGCACGAAGCCGTGGGTGCTCCACTACACGACGACGAAGCACCCCTATCTGGACGACGGACGCGAGATCAGCGTCAAGCTCGACTCGCCGAAGCTCGTTCGCGGCTAGACCTAGACGCAGTCCTTGAGGCCTTGCGCCTCGGGCAGTGACTCGAGCTTCTTGAGCGTGTTGTTCTCGATCTGCCGGATCCGCTCGCGGGTGACGCCGAACGCGCGGCCGACCTCTTCGAGCGTGCACGGCTGCTCGCCCTTGAGCCCGAAGCGCAGCTCGATCACCTTCCGCTCGCGCTCCGGCAGCGAGGCGAGCGCGTTCTCGATGTCCTCGCGCCGCAGCGAGACGGATGCGGTGTCGAACGGTGACTCGGCGCCGTCGTCGGGAACGAAGTCGCCGAGCTCCGACTCCTCGTCCTCGCCGATCGGCTTCTCGAGCGAGACGGGGAGCTGCGCCATGCGCAGGATCTCGCGCACCTCCTCGGTCGTGATCTCGAGCTCCTCGGCGATCTCCTCCGGCCGCGGCTCGCGGCCGAGGCGCTGCACGAGCTGGCGCTCGATGTGCACGACCTTGTTCAGCTTCTCGACCATGTGCACCGGGATCCGGATCGTGCGCGCCTTGTCGGCGATCGCGCGGGTCACGGCCTGGCGGATCCACCAGGTCGCATACGTCGAGAACTTGTAGCCCTTGCGATAGTCGAACTTCTCGACTGCGCGGATCAGCCCGAGCGAGCCCTCCTGGATCAGGTCGAGAAAGGAGAGGCCGCGCCCGAGGTAGCCCTTCGCGATCGAGACGACGAGGCGGAGGTTGGCCTCGATCATCTGCGTCTTCGCCGTCATGTCGCCGCGCTCGATCCGCTTGGCCAGGTAGACCTCCTGGTCGGCGGTCAGCAGCGGCACCTTCCCGATCTCACGAAGGTAGAGCCGCAGAGAGTCGAGCGAAGGCTCGACGGTGAGATCCAGTTTGGGCGCGTTCTTCTCGTCCTCGGGGGCGAGCGCCGGCTGCTCGTGCGGCGGGCTCTTGTGCTGTTCCCCCTCCACCAGCTCGATCGAATGATCGATCAGGTAGGTGTAGAAATCTTCGATCTGCTCCTTGGTGAGCTCGATGTCCTCGAGAGCGGCGACGATCTCGTCGTAGGTGAGGAAGCCCTTCTCCTGGCCGTCGGTGACGAGCTTCTGGAGTTCTTCAACTTCTGGGAGAGAGATGTCGACGGTGAGCATGGACCTCGGCTTTCTCGCGCGGGTTGACGGGGACTAACCTGCCTAACACACACAAAGAGCCGGAACGCGATTCCTCCGGCCCACCTTCGAGAGACCGGATGTTACACACCTGGGGGCCGATCACAAACCCGATTTCTTGGCGAGTTTTCGTCAAGGGACGGTGAGCTCGCCCACCACCTCGCCACGGCTGTTCAGGACAGGCTCCGGCTCGCCGCCGGGGACCTCGATGCCGAGCACGGCGAGGAATGCGTTGAGCGCCTGGGTGAGCGGACGGTATGCGCCGTCGGCGGACTTGAGCGCGATGCCGAGGCCGTCGGGCGACGACGCGCAGACGAGGCCCTCGGCTCCGCCCTTGGCCGTCCAGCCCGGCAGCGCCTTCATCAGGCGCGAGTCTGCGGCGATCGGCCCGCGCACGAGATCGGGCTGGGCGCGCATCGCGGCGGCGACCCTGGCGCCGGCGTCGAGCGACTCGAGCCGGGCGAAGGCGTTGGCCATCCGCTCGAGCGTGAGCGCGAAGGTCGGGACGCCGCAGCCGTCGATCGCGATCGGGATCGTGGCCGGGTCGACCTGCGCGGCGGCCGCGACCTCCGCGAGGCAGCCTTGCTGGACGGGGTGCTCCGCGAGCCGGTAGTTCGCGGTCGACCAGCCTCGGGTGCGGGCGAGCGCGAGCATCCCGGCGTGCTTCCCGGAGCAGTTGTGGGTGATGCCGCCGCCGCACTCGAGGTCGTCCTCGGTCGCGGGCGCTTTGGCAAGCAGCGCGCGCGCCGCAGCGAGCTGATCGGGCGAGGCGAGGTGCGAGGCGGAGGCGATCGCAAGGTCGCGGTCGTCGAGATCGTCTCGCGCACGGGCGAGCGGCAGTGCCTGGAGCGGCTTGGCCGAGGAGCGGAAGAACGCAACGAGCTCCGGGTCGCCGGCAGCGGCCACGAGCTCGCCGTCGCGCACAGCCGCAGCGTGGACGACATGCACCGCCTCGACGACCTCGCCGCGGGTGACGGCTACCCTGATCACGTCCACCGGAGGAGCCTAATTGCCTGAACTGCCGGAGATGGAGGCGTGGCGCCGAGCCCTCGACGGGCAGGTCTCTGCTGCGCCGATCGAGAAGGCCGGGCCCGCGCACATCGCGACGCTGAAGACGTTCGCGCCGCCGCTCTCCGCTTTGGACGGGCGCCGCCTCGCGGGTGCGCGCCGGCGCGGGAAGCGGCTCCTCTTCCCCACCGAGGACGGAGAGCTGGTGCTCGTCGTCCACCTGATGACCGCCGGCCGGCTGCGCTACCTCGACCCCGGCGCGAAGGGGCCGAAGACGCCCGCGTTCCGGCTGCGCTTCGCCGACGGCGCCGAGCTCGTGATGACGGAGGCCGGCAAGAAGAAACGCGCGGGCGTGTGGCTTCTGACACCCGAGGAGTCCGAGGCGGAGCTCTCGCATCTCGGGCCCGAGGCGCTCGAGGTCGGGCCCGAGCGGCTCGGCGAGATCGTCCGCGGCGATTCGCGGCGCCTTCACTCACTGCTGCGCGACCAGCGCGCGATCGCAGGGATCGGACGGGCCTGGGCGAACGAGATCCTCCATGCGGCGAAGCTCTCGCCCTACGCGCTCTCGACCCAGCTCACCGACGAGGAGGTCGGGCAGCTCGCGGCAGCGATCGACTCTGAGCTCGCGCGCGGGCTCGCGCTGCGCGAGAAGGGCGCGGCCGACGCCAAGGTCTATCGCGTCCACCGCCGTCTCGGCGAGCCGTGCCACGTCTGCGGCGAACCGCTGCGACAGGTCGATTTCGAGGAGCACACGATCTACTACTGCGCCGCGTGTCAGACCGGCGGCCGGATCCTCAAGGACCGTCGGCTCTCGCGGCTCCTCCGCTAGCCCGCGAGTCCGTCACAAAGACGTTACGTAGGACCCCGCTTTGGACGTGTCTTTCGGGTAACCGGACCAACGCGCAATCCCAGACGCCAAGCGGCCTCCCCTCCATTCCGGACAGGTCCCAGTGCCTGACCCCGCGACGGCCCCGCGCCATGTCCGGCGGGGACACTAGAGTCCCGCCGTGATCCGGAACGTTCCCGAACGCGGCGGCTGGCTCGAGGTGGTCTGCGGGCCGATGTTCTGCGGCAAGAGCGAGGAGCTGATCCGGCGCCTGCGCCGCGCCGAGATCGCAGGACAGCGCGCGCTGATCGTGAAGCCGCGCATCGACGACCGCTACGACGTCGCCCACGTCGTCAGCCACGCCGGCGCGAAGATGCACGCAGTCGGGGTCGACGGCTCCGACGAGATCCTCGCGCTCGCCGCGGGCTGTCAGGCGATCGGGATCGACGAGGTGCAGTTCCTCGACGCGGGCATCGTCGAGGTCGTCCGGCAGCTGACCGCACGCGGAGCCAGGGTCGTCGCGGCGGGCCTCGAGAACGACTTCCGCGGCGAGCCGTTCGGCGCGATGCCCGAGCTGCTCTGCCTCGCCGAGTTCGTCGACAAGCTCCAGGCCGTGTGCCATCGCTGCGGCGGCCCTGCGACGATGACCCAGCGGTTGGTCGACGGGCGCCCGGCGCCATTCAGCGGCGACACGATCCAGGTCGGCGCCCTGGACTCCTACGAAGCGCGCTGCCGCGGCTGCTATGAGCCGGGCGACGTGCTCGCCGTCGCCGTCTAGGCCGGCAACGCCACCACGAGCGTCTCGCCCTCGAGCGTGAGCAAACCGCCGAGCGCGCGGAGGTGGCGTCCGGCGACCGCGGCGCCGAGGTCGCGCAGTTGCTCGCCGAGCACGACCGGCGCCGCAGTACGGGTCACCGGCGCGAGCCGAAGCTCTCGTCCCGCCACAACGAGCTCCACCGTCTCGACTCCACCGTGGCGGAGCGCCGACTGGGCGAGAGCGGCGAGCGAGCGGATCGTCGGGTCCGGATCGACGCGAACCGTCGCGCCGGCGCCGCTCACCACGACACGGTCCTCGCCGAGCCGCGCCGACGCGGCCTGGGCTAGCTCGAGCGAGTCGACCTCGCGCAGCACCGGGTCGTAGCGGCCGTCGTCGATCCGCGCCGCCAGGGCGAGCTCATCGATCAGCTCGGCGAGCTCCGCCGACGCCGAGCCGATGATCGTCACGTAGCCGGCCGACGGCTCGTCCAGCTCGCTCTGCTCGAGCGTTCGCATGTACCCGTGCACCGTCGCAAGCGGCGTCCGCAGGTCGTGGCATGCGAGCGTCACGAGCCGGGAAAAGGGAATGGAGTCGGTCACAGGCGCCCTGGTACCGTGCTGAGCATATGGACCCTCGTCTCGCCGCGCATGATGACCTCCAGGCCTCGGCTCCCGAGGTGCGCCTCGGGCTTTCGCGCGTCGGCGTACGCGGCGTCTCGAAGGCGATCCGGCTCAGCTACGGCGGCAGCGAGAAGCTCGTCGCGGCCGACATCGAATGCGCGGTCGACCTCGATCCAGCGCAGAAGGGCGTCCACATGTCGCGCTTCCCGGAGCTGTTCGAGGAGGCGATCGAAGAGGTCGTGATCGGCGAGGCGCTCCTCGTCGAGCAGCTGGCCGAGCACATCGCAAAGCAGATCGTGTCGCGCCAGAACGCGCTGCGCGCCGAGGTGAAGATCGTCGCGCGCTATCCGCGCGAGCGCGAGACGCCCGTCTCGAAGCTCCTGACCCGCGACCTGTTCTCGATCATCGGCATCGCCGCGGCGTCCGAGCGCGGAGTGCGCCGCGTCGTCGGCGTCGAGCAGACTGGAATGAACGCATGCCCGTGCGCGCAAGGGCTGATCCGCAACCAGGCCTCCGACCGCCTGCTCGAGGCGGGCTTCGGCGGGGCGGAAATCGAGCGGATCTTCGAGCTCGTACCGCTCGCAACGCACAACCAGCGCGGGATCGGGACGCTGCTCGTCGGTACGCGCCTCAACCTCAACGCCGAGGATCTCGCCGGGATCATCGAGCGCTCGATGAGCGCGCCGGTCTACGAGCTCCTCAAACGGCCAGACGAGCTGTTCGTGGTCGAGCACGCGCACCTCCAGCCGCGCTTCGTCGAGGACTCGGTGCGGCTCGCGCTGAAGGAGACGCTCGATACCTACCCCGAGCTCGCCGACGACGACTTCCTCTCGTCGCAACAGGTCAATCTCGAGACGATCCACAACCACGACGTGGTCGCCGAGCGCGAGGGAACGGTGGGCGAGCTGCGAGGCGAGCTGGCCGACGGCGTCCACCGGACGCACGACACCTCGCTCGCCGCCTGGCTACGCGCCTGAGCGAAACGGCAGCGTCGCGCGGTTCTCGGTCCCCGCACGCAGCCGCTTCAGGTTCGCGCGGTGGAGGACGATCACGGCGACCGCAGCGACGCCCGCAAAGACGATCACAGGCCAGGGCTCGCCGAACGCGACGCTCAAGACGAGTACCGAGATCGCCGTCACGATCGACGCGACAGACGGATAGCGCGTGGTGAGGAAGACGACGATCCAGATCCCCAGGCAGATCAGCGCGGGCAGCGGTGCGACGCCGATGAACGCGCCGCCGCCGGTCGCGACCATCTTCCCGCCCTTGCTGAAACGCAGGAACAGCGGCCGCGCATGGCCGAGCATCGCCGCCAGCCCGGCGAGCACGCCGGCGAGCGTGCTCACGTACATCGTCGCTAGGAACGCCGGGACGAACCCCTTCGCGACATCGAGCAGCGTCACCGTCAGCCCGTACTTCGTCCCGTAGGTCCGCCACACGTTTGACCCGCCGACGTTGCCGCTGCCTACCGTGCGGATGTCGACGCCCTTGCCGATCCGAACGAGCCAGTACCCGAAGGGCAGCGACCCGGCCAGGTAGCCGGCGACGACGGAGACGGCGATGCCTATTGCGGAATCCGGTAAGCCTCGACCCACCCGTTGACGACGGCCCAGTCCAGGTTCGCGAAGAAGGCGTCGATGTACGAGGCGCGGTCGGTCTGGAAGTCGAGGAAGTAGGCGTGCTCGTAGACGTCGAGCGCCACGAGCGGGGTCGCGTTCCAGATCGGGAAAGTGTTCTGGGCGTCGCCGAGGTAGTTGAAGAGGCGGCGCTCGTCCCAGTCGTAGGCGGTCCAGGCCCAGCCTCGGCCGGCCATTCCCGTCGCCTTCAGGTCGGCGCGCCACTCTGCCGCCGAGCCGAAGTCGCGCCGGACCAGCTCGCCGACCGCACCGTCGGGATCGCCGCCGCTGCCGCCGAGGTGATCGAAGTAGAGCTCGTGGTTCTTGATCCCGCCGATCGCGAAGGAGAGATCGACCTTGAGCGCACGGAATTCCGAATACACCTGGTTCGCAGCGGAGAGATCGACATCGCCGAGCTTGGTCAGGATCTCGTTCCGCTTGTTCACGTAGCCCTGATACAGCTTGAAGTGGGCCTCGACCGAGGCGCGCGAGATGCCGTCGAGCTCGTAAAGCGCCGGCTTCAGCTCGCGCGGCCTGATCTCATCGAAGTTCGCCATCACAATCCTCCAGCTCGACGGGACGCGCCGGAGCATATCCTTCGAACGGAGGATCGACCGGACAAGGAGAAGCAGATGCCCTACAGCGTTCCAGCTCTCGCCTACGACTTCGCGGCCCTCGAGCCGACGATCGATGCGCAGACGATGCAGATCCACCACGACAAGCACCACCAGGCCTATGTCGACAACGCCAACAAGGCGCTCGACGGAACCGAGTGGGCCGACCGCTCAGTCGAGCAGGTGCTCGCGGAGCTCGAGATCATCCCGGAGAACATCCGCACCGCCGTGCGCAACAACGTCGGCGGACACGCGAACCACACGCTCTTCTGGGAGATCATGAGCCCGGACGGGGGCGGCGAGCCCACCGGTGAGCTCGCGAGTGCGATCGACGATGCCCTTGGCGGGTTCGACGCGCTCAAGGAGGCGATCGGCACCGCGGCGATCACGCGCTTCGGGTCCGGCTGGTCCTGGCTCGTCTGGGACGGCACCGGGCTCGCGGTCTACTCGACGCCGAACCAGGACAGCCCGATCCTGCGGAGCCACGTGCCACTGCTGGGCCTCGATGTCTGGGAGCACGCGTACTACCTCAACTACCAGAACCGCCGACCCGACTACGTCGCGGCCTGGTGGAACGTCGTGAACTGGGACGCGGTCGCGTCGCGGTTCGAGGCGCGCGGGGGCTAGGTCTCACGGGAGGCGCCCGCCGGTCGACGGCGGGCGCCTCCCGCAAACCGCACGGCCGTTTGATGCGTAGTCACGACGACGAGATGGAGCTTGCACTGTCCCTGCCCTCCGCGAGCGCACGCGAATCCGACCTGCCTCCCGCGCGCGCGACCGACGCCGACCTGCTCGGCCGTATCGCCGCGCGCGATCGTGGCGCGTTCGAGGAGCTCTACGGACGCTATGCGCGTCCGCTCTACGGCCTCGCGCTGCGGATGCTCGGCGACCGTGGCCGGGCGGAGGATGCTGTGCAGGAGGCGTTCACGTCGGTCTGGCGCTCGGCCTCCAACTATCGCCGCGAGCGCGGCGCCGCGGCGCCGTGGCTCTACGCCGTTGCGCGCAACGCGATCGTCGACCGGGCCCGCGCGAAGCGTGAGCCGGTCGCGGAGGCGCCCGACACTCCGTCGGGCGAGCCCGGGCCCCCCGAGCGGGCGGAGGCGGCCTTCGTCTCATGGCGCGTCCATCGCGCTCTCGAGGAGCTGCCCGCAGCCGAGCGCGAGGCGCTCGAGCTCGCCTACTGGGGCGGTCTCTCGCAGAGCGAGGTGGCTGGGTACCTGGGCATTCCGCTCGGGACCGTGAAAACCCGCACGCGAAGCGGCCTTGCCAGGCTCGCGGAGCTGCTTGAAGGAGAGACGCTGTGACCGGACCCGATTTCGACGATCTGATCGGCGGCGAGATTCCGGCCGCTGAGCGCGAGGAGCTGCTGCGCGCGCACGAGGCTCTCCTCGCCGCGGGACCCCCGGCCGAGCTTCCGCCGGGGCTCGAGCACGCGCCGAACCCGGAGCCGAAGGTCTCGTACCTGCCGAACCGGCGGCGGTACACCGTGGTCGCGACCGCCGCTGCGGTCGTGCTGGTCGCGTTGGCCAGCGGCTACGCCTTCGGCAAGAATCGCGCCGGCGGCGGGTTCCGCACAGCGTTCGTGGCGCAGCTGCAAGGTGCGGGCGCCAGCGGCTCGATCAAGGTCGGCTCCGTGGACTCCGCCGGGAACTGGCCGATGGTCCTCTCCGTCCAGGGCCTCGCGCGCCTGCCGGTGGGCGGTTACTACGAGCTGCTGCTGACGCGTGCCGGGAAGCCGGTCGTGTCGTGCGGCACGTTCGTCGTCGACTCGGGCGGCACTCGCGTCCGGCTCAACGCGCCGTACAAGCTGAAGACGTTCGACGGCTGGGTGGTGGCGCGGCATCTCGCCGGCCGCCCGGGCGAGCCGGTCGTACTGCGCACCGCTCGCGTCTAGCTAGGGCGCGGTGCGGTCGTTCGCGACGAACGCCGCGTGCGTGACGGGCATGCGCTCTGCGAAGAGGCGCTCGACGGCTTCGGCAAAGCGGCGGATCTCGAGCTGGGCCGCGTCTGCCGCGCGCAGCGAGACGAAGTTCATCAGCGCGCGCGCGTTGACCGTCCAGTAGAACTCGGTATAGGCGCCGACGGGGATCACCGAGCGGGCGAGCTCGCGGGCGACGCCCTGGTCGACGAGACGCTCGTAGGTCGAGTAGGCGTGCTCGTAGACGGCCTGCAGCTCGGCTCGCGTCGTCTCGGCGAGCTCGTCGGAGACCGGCTCGAACGAGTATGCGCCCGGCTTGCCGACCTGGGTGCGCACGTCGTCGGGGTCCGGTACGTAGAACTCGTCGGTCGCCTTCGCATACCGCATCGAGAACTCGTTGAAGGAGCCGATGCGGTGGCGGAACCACTCGCGCGCGACGAACATCGGGCAGCGCACGTGGAAGCGGAACGCGTTGTGCTCGAAGGGCGTCCCGTGCCGCTCTCGCATCAGGAAGCGGATCAGGCCCTCGTCGGCCTCGTCCATCTCGTCCTTGCGGCGCGCGAACGAAACCCTGGCGGCGTTGGCAACCGAGAGGTCGGAGGCCATCGCCTCGTCGAGGCGCACGAAACCGTGGTCGAGGACGGCGATCGTGTGGTCGGGGATGACCTGCTCCGTGGTCGACATCGGGCCTCGATGCTAGCGTGCCTCCAGGATGGCGCAGCTGGCGGCGATCGGAATAGTCTCGAGCAACGTCCCGGAGTCGGCACGGTTCTACCGAGTGCTCGGCCTCGACGTCCCGGAGCCGCCCGCGGGCGAGGATCACTTCGAGATCACGCTGCCCGATGGACTGCGGCTGATGTGGGACACGGTCGAGTTGATCCGTCAGATCGATCCCGGCTGGTCGCCGCCGAGCGGGCACCGGATGTCGCTCGCCTTCGAGTGCGACGTGGACGCGGTTCACGCGCGGCTCGTCGAGGCGGGGTTCGAAAGCAAGGCCGCGCCGTGGGACGCATTCTGGGGCCAACGGTACGCGCAGGTGTTCGACCCCGACGGCAACGCGGTCGACCTCTTCCGCGCGCTCTGAGTTGATCCACGTCGGCACGTCCGGCTGGTCGTATCCGACCTGGCGTGGCCCCTTCTATCCGGCGGCGTCGAAGCCCGATTCGTTCCTCTCGTTCTACGCGTCGCGGTTCGACACAGTCGAGCTCAACACGACGGGATACCGGCTGCCGGCCGAGGACCAGTTCCGCCGCTGGGCCGAGCAGGTGCCGGCGGGATTCACGTTCGCGCCGAAGCTGCCGCTGTACAGCGTCGAGCGAGTCGCGCCGTTCGTGGAGCGCGTCTCGCTGCTCGTGGGCGCGCTCGGTCCGATCCGTGTGCAGATCCAGCAGCAGCGCGACGAGGGGCTGCTCGCGCTGCTGCTCGGCTCCGTTTCGCCGGCCGTGCGGCTCGCGCTCGACTTCGTCCATGCGTCGTGGGCCGGCGTCGAGGTGCCACGCGAGGTCGCCGTCGTGAATGACTTCGAACGCGAGTCGGCGTTCCGATATGTGCGGCTGCGCGAGCCGCCGTACACCGACGAGGCGATCGTGGAGCTCGCGGGTCGGCTGCGCGGCGGGCCGGAGAGCTGGGTCTTCTTCCGCCATGAAGATGCGCCGACCGCGCCGGCGTACGCGGAGCGGCTCCTGGAGCTGCTCTAGCCGTCGCGATACTTGAGGGTCGCCTCGCGCTTCTGCCCCTCGGCGAGCGAGATCTTCCCCGAGCAGACCTCCTGGTTGAGCTGGTTCTCGATCTTGTCGACCTCACCCGCGCGCGGCTGCGGCTCGGGCCAGAGGTTGCGCGGGTCGGTGGGCGCACCGCCGAGCTCGAGACTGATGAAGTGATCCTCCTGGAAGTTGATCGTCGGGCCGCTCTCGCCGTATCCGGGCAGCTGGCGAAGCTCGAGCGCATGTGTGTAGCTCGACGGCGGGCGCACGGTCTTCGTCCAGCCGCGGACGCAGATCGTGGAGCCGATCGTGGCCTGCGTCACGTCCGGGTTGAGAGCGCCGGGCGTGAGCACGGGGTTGGCACGGACGACGGTGCGGCCGCTGTGGCGCGGGAGCAACACGAGGATGAGCAGCGCAAACGCAACGATTGCGAGAGCGAGAGGAAGGTGTCGCTGCACGTTCTCGAGGCTAGAAATACGCTCCGCTCCGCACAAGACGCTCGTTCGGCCACGTTCTCGGAGTACAGTCGGCGCGGATGCGAGTCGGGCTGCTCTTTCCAGGCGAGATGGGGGCCGCGGTCGGCGCGGCGATCCGCGGCGAGGTGCTGTGGGCGAGCGAGGGCCGTAGTGCGGCGACGATCGCCAGAGCCGCCGGCTTCGAAGATGCGGGCACGCTCGCGGAGCTTGTCGCCCTAAGCGACGTCGTGCTGAGCATCTGTCCTCCGGGTGTCGCAGAGGAGGTCGCAGACGAGGTTGCAGCGCACGGGTTTGCCGGGCTCTATGTCGATGCGAACGCCGTCTCCCCGATGCGGGCCGAGCGGATCGCCGCACGGTTCGGGCGCGCCGTCGACGGCTCGATCACGGCGAAGGACGGTATCCACCTCTTCCTGTCGGGCGATCCCGAAGAGGTCGCCCTGATGAGCGGGCTGTTCGGCGAACCGGTGGTGCCGACGCAGCTCCCTGGCGGAGTCGGCGCGGCGTCGGCATTGAAGATGGCGTTCGCCGGCTGGAACAAGATCGGAGCCGTGCTCGAGGCCCAGGCATTCGTCGTGGCGCGCGCCTACGGCCTCGAAGAGGTACTTGCCGAGGAGGGCGTCGTGCGCAACCGGGTCGGCGTCACCGCCGCACGGGCGTGGCGATGGTCGGGCGAGATGCACGAGATCGGCGACACCCACGCAGCGCTCGGGCTGGACGACGGAATCGCCCGCGGCGCCGCAGCGCTGCTCGACCGCTGGGCCGCTCATCGAGACGACGCGGATGTTCCCGTCGACGCGCTGCTCGACGAGTTACGCCGGGCGCCCTAACTAGTTCACGCGCGGGAGATTTCGGGACCCGACCCCGCCCGCCTAACCGAGTCCGACGCTATCGCGAAAAAGCGCACGCGTCTGTGACGAAACCGTGACGACTCAGAAACGCGCGGCTGCGCCCAGCCACCGCTCGTGCGCGCCGGTCTCGATGATCTCGCCGATCTGAGCGATTACGTCCTCGAGCTCGGCATCCGTATTGAAGTAGTGCGGGCCGAGCCGAATCCCGGCCCCGGGCCGGAAATCGCAGACGATCTGCCGCTCGCCGAGCTCCCGGTGCACCGCCTCGAAGTCGGGGACATGCACGGTGACGGTGCCCCCGCGTCGTGCCGCCTCGCGAGGAGAGCGGACCTCGAATCCCGTTGCGTCGATGAGCCGAATCAGGAGATCCGTCTGGCGAAGCGAGTTCTCGCGAATCCGCGCCACACCGATCTCCTCGATCAGGTCGTAACCAGGAGTCGCGGCAAACAGCGCCGGCACGTTCGGAGTCCCGGTCAGGAACCGTGCAGCGCCGGCCGCGTACCGCATCTCCGGCTCGAAGCCGAACGGCGCCTCGTGCGCCTGCCACCCCGTATACGCAGGCTCGAGCCGCTCGGACAGATCGGGTCGGACGTAGAGCCACCCGTTTCCGGGCCCGCCGCACAGCCATTTCACCGACCCGCCGACCGCGAAATCGACATCGAGCGCCGTGACATCGAGCGGCACGATCCCAGCCGACTGGTACGCATCGAGGATCACGACCGCGCCCACCTCGTGGGCGCGCCGCACGATCGGCTCGACGTCCTGGATCTCCGCTGTCTTGAACAGGACATGGCTGATCGGGACAAAGAGGGTGCGCTCGTCGATCGCGTCGACGAGCGACTCGCCCTCCGCCACGACGACCACCTCGAGATCCTTCTGCGCCTGCCACAGGTACCGCACCGACGGGAAGTTCGCCTCCTCGCAGACGACGCGATTGCGTCCGCCTTCGGGCGTGAAGCACGAGCGGACGATCGCCTCAGCGACCGCGACGTTCTGGTGCATCACCGTCGAACCGGGCGGCGCGCCGACGATGCGCCCGAGCTGGTCACCGACGACCATAGGCATCGTCCACCAGCCCTCGCCCCAGGCCCGCACGCCCCGCGTCCTCCACGTCCGCGCGTACTCGGCGAGCCGTTCTTCGGCCGCGGCGGGCATCGCGCCGAGCGAATGGTTGATCAGGTACGTCGTGTCCGCCAGGATGGGGAAACGGTCGCGATAGGAGGCGAGATCGGGCATGGCTCGCTAAAGCTCGCTGAGCGGCCGCGGGCCGGGGCCAACGTACTCGGCGCCGGGACGCACGAGCCGGCCGAGCTGCTTTTGCTCGAGGATGTGCGCCGACCAGCCCGCCGTCCGCGAGCAGCCGAACATCGCGGGCGCGAGCTGCGGCGGCACGTCGGCGACGTCGAGCACGACCGCCGACCAGAACTCGACGTTCGTGGCGAGCACACGATCCGGCCGCCGCGCGTGCAGCTCGGCGAGCGCAGCCTGCTCGAGCGCCTCGGCGACCTCGAACCGGGGTGCGCCGAGCTCCTTCGCCGTCCGGCGCAGCAGTCGCGCACGCGGGTCTTCGGCACGATAGATGCGATGGCCGAAGCCCATGATCCGCTCGTGCCGGTCGAGAGCGTCTTTGACCCAGGCCTCCGCGTCGCCGGCCTCGGCGACAGCATCGAGCATCGGCAGGACACGCGCCGGCGCTCCACCGTGCAGCGGGCCGGACAGCGCACCGACCGCCGAGGAGAGCGACGCCGCACAGTCGGCGCCGGTCGAGGCGACCACCCGGGCAGTGAACGTCGACGCGTTCAGCCCATGCTCGGCGGTGCAGATCCAGTACGTCTCGATCGCACCGACGTGCTTCGGATCCGCCTCACCGCGCCACTCCAGCAGGAACCGCTCGGCCGTGGATCGGCCCGCGTCGATCGTGGCGTGGTCGACCGGTTCGGCGTGACCGTCCGCGCGGCGGGCCGACTGGGCGACCACCGAGATCATCGTCGCCGAAAGGCGACGCAGATCCTCGGCCGCCTCGGCGTCCGTGATGTCGATCAGCTTGCCGAGCTGCCATTCGCCGCCGAGAGCCGCGGTCACCGCCTGCAGGTCGGCCGGCGCGTCCCCGGTCAGGTCCTTTGCGGCGTACGGTTTCCGCCGGAGGCAGCCCCGGTTCGAGCGACTCGTCGACGAGCAAGCCCCAGACCTGCTCGAAGGGCACGTGGCCGACGAGCTCCTCGATGTCCACGCCGCGGTAGCGGAGCGCACCGCCCTCGCGATCGGGCTCGGCGATCCGCGTGCGAAAGGCGACGACGCCCTCGAGTCCCTCCTTCACCTCGTTCATTGCCCCTCCAGGTCGATCTCGGTGCCGACGCCCATCGCGCGAGCGGCGGCGAGCACGAGCGCGGCGGCCGCGACGTCCTGCACCGCGACGCCGACGGACTTGTAGAGCGTGATCTGGTCGTCGCTCGTGCGCCCAGGCTTCTCGCGGCGCACGAGCTCGCCGAGCTCGGCGTGGACGTGCTCAGGCGAGACGCCGACGAGCTCGGGTGCGCCGGCGGGCGGCGGTGCGAGCGTCGAGGCGCGAGATTCGACGACGAGCAGCGCGTCCGCGACGGTCGCCTCGTCCACCTCGCGCCCGCTCTGGTTGAGCCCGACCGAGTTGACGTGGACACCGGGCGAGAGCCACTCGCGCCGAACCACGGGCTCGGCGGCATGTGTCGTGGCGGCGACGACGTCGGCGCCGTCGAGCGCCTCCTGCCACGAGCCAACCGCTCGGCCGCCTAGCTTCGCGGCCAGCGCCTCGGCCTTCTGCGAATCACGGGCCGCGACGCGCACCTCGGTGAAGTCGCGTACGCGCGCGAGCGCACGCGCGTGCGAGTGGGCCTGAACGCCGCTTCCCAGCACGGCGAGGATGGTCGCGTCCTCCCGCGCGAGGAGACGAGTGGCGAGGGCCGACGCAGCCGCGGTGCGCGTCGCGGTGATGTATGTCCCGTCCATCAGCGCGATTGGACTGCCGTTCGCCGGATCGAAGACCATGATCGCGGCCTGATGGGTGTGCCGGTCGCGGTTTCGCGGGAACAGAGTCACGAGCTTGCACGCGAGACCCGCCGACGGCAGATAGGCGGGCATCACGCCGAGCAGGCCTTCATGCTCTGCCACGAGCGCCGCGATCCGCGTCGGCATCGAGGCGAGCCCCGCAGAGAGGTCGGCCTGAGCCGCAGCGACGGCGTCGACGAGTGCGTCGAGATCGAGTACCTCCTCGACCTCGCTGCGCGTCAGTACGAGCATCAGCTGATCTTCTTGAGGAGCCCGAGCGCCTGCTGGTTCCACGGCACACGATGCGTGACGCCCGCGGCACCCTGCGTGCCCCGATTGGCGAGGTACCAGTCGTACGTCTCGATCAGCGCCTGCTCGTTGGAAAGGCGCGGGCTCCAGCCGAGCAGCTGCTCTGCTTTGGACACGTCCACGAAGGAGTCCCGATACGCCGTCTTGTAGTGCCATTCGGCGAGCGGCGAGAGGTGCGCGAGCTCGAGCCCGCGTAGGACGACCTCGGCCGGCTTGTGCGGCACGGGACGCAGCCTCGCACCCGAGCCGGCGTGAGTGATCAACGCCTGGAGGTCGGAGCGAACGGTGCCGAACTGCTTGGCACCAACGTTGAACGTCTCCCCCGCGGCTGCCGGCGATGCCGAGGCGCGCACGATCGCGTCGACGAGGTCCTCGACCGCGAGCAGCTGGTACCGGTTCGAGCCGTTGCCGAGGATCGGGACGCGGCGGCCCTCGCGGATCCAGTCGAACAGGATCTCGAACACGCCGAGACGCTCGGGGCCGATGAAGGTCTTCGGCCGGATGATCGTCGACTCGACGGCGGCGACACGGAACAGCGCCTCGGCATCGATCTTCGACTCGCCGTAGTGGCCGACGCCCACGAGCGGGTCGGTCTCTTCGATCGGGTGCTTTTCCGGCACGCCGTAGACCGCGGTCGACGAGATCAGCAGCGCGCGACCGACGCCCGCCTGCTTGGCGGCGACGAGGACGTTCTCGGTGCCACCGACGTTGACCGAGCGGATCTGTGCGCGCGAGGCCTGGATCGGCAGCGCCGCGGCGGCATGCACGACGACGTCGGCGCCGGTGACGAGCCTGCGCACGGCGTCGATATCGCGGATATCGCCGCGAAGCTCGTCGACGGAGCTCTCGAGCTCGGCGTCGTCCAGCGGCGCCACGTCGAGCGTGCGGACGTTGTGGCCGTCGGCGAGGAGCCGCCTCGCGAGATGCAAGCCGAGGAATCCCGCGCCGCCGGAGATCGCGTAAAGCATCGGGCGTACGCTAGCTGGCAGGCGCACCCGGCTGCGCACCGACCCGCGAGGCGCGAATTGGCACAAACCCGTCACAGACACGCGCGCCCCGCCTCGCTACAGTCACTTCCCCCGTGGGTGGGCGGGGGTTTGGGATGGGACCTGCCCCGACCTCAGCGCCCAACCCGAGCCGCCTGTACCGGTGCCTTTACGGGCTGCGGTGGCGGCTTCGAGTTCACGAGCACGGCGGCGAGCAACAGGATCGTGATCCCGACGAGACTTTCTCCGATCAGGCTCCGAGGGAGCCGCTGCAGCATGCTGTCCTGGCCACGCTCGAGCGCCGGCCTCGCGATGAAGTGGTGCACGGCGCCCCAGAGCAGTGCGACCGCCACGAGCGACAGCTTCACGAGCAGCACCCGCCCGTAGCTCTGCGTCCACAGGTCGTGGACGTGCGGCAGCCGCAGAATGCTGAGGTAGACCCCCGCCGCGAGGATCGCAGCGATGCAGACCGTGGCGAGCCGCGAAAAACGCAGGAACGCGTCGCGTCGCAGAGCCTTCGCCGTCGGCCAGACGACGACGGCGAGCATCACCAACCCGCCGACCCAGATCGATGCAGCGGCGAGGTGAACGAAATCCGCGAGCTCCGAGAGCCACGAGGCGCCCGCATCCACCGCCGAGTGCCCCGACAGGCTGAGCCCGGACTCGAATACGAGCGCAAGTACGAGCGCCGGCCACAGAAGCCGGATCCGATCGGTGAGCCAGGCGAGGAACACGAGCGCCGCAACGACCGCATAGCCGAGGGTCATCGCCATGAAGGCCAGCCCGAAGCGCGTCCCCTTGGCGATCGGGGACAGGTCGCCGTAGAGCAGCTTCGAGAACGGCAACTGCAGCGCATCCTCGGCTCGTAAGAGAAAAGCAGCGATCCCCACCTGGAGGACGAGCACGACCCCGATCCCGATCACGATGAAGGAGCGCCGCTCCGCGGCCGGCGGCACGACACGCGGCAGGATCCCGAGCCGGAACGTCAGCCCGCCGATCAGCAGCGCCAGCGAGAGGAAGTAGACCCAACGGACCACATCCTCGGTGCGAGTCGGCCCCGACGAGCCGTACGCCTGGAGGATCGGCGGCGCCGAAACTCGCACGCCGAAGGTGTAGACCCCGGACACGGTGTGGCCGTCATTCGAGAGCGCGAACCAGCGGATCGTGTAACCGCCCTTCGGCAAGCGCCGGAGCCGCGCGACCATGTTGCGGGAATCCGCCCCGTTTCGCGCCGGCCCGGAGAGAACGGTCCCGTCGGCGCTCAGCACTCGGATCGACCGCGGGAAGGCCTTCACGCCCTGGTCGAAGTGGAGCCGAATCGCTGCGGGCGAGACGGCCAACCGCTCGCCGTACGACGGCACGCCGGAGATCAGGCTCGCGTGCCCGAACGCAGCGCCCGGGAGAGCGAGCGCCCCGAGCACCGCCGCGACGAGTGCGCGTCTCACCGGTGCGGAGCTCCTGCGAGTGGCGAGAGGTGGCCGAAGACCGGCGCGAGATCGCGGTCGGAGAAGAGCAGCACCGCGATCACGACGAAGACGATCGCGAAGCCACCGCCGAACACCACTGACCGCGGTCGGATCGCGCGCCCGATCGCGATCGGAGTCGCCGCGATCAGCACCCAGCCGTTCAGATGGTGGAGAAAGGCCGAGCGCTGGAAGAACCACGGGTTCGCCTCGTGGATCAGGAACGCGGAGCCCGAGACAAACAGGGCGAGCGCCATCGTCAGCCGCCAGTACTGGCTCTTGAGCTTCCCGCGCGCGAGCCCGAGCTCGGCCGCCCCCGCGAGCATCATCACCTCGGCCCACGACCCGTGCGCGAGCGTGTGGATCGCCGAATTCGTGTAGAGCACCATCACCGGCCAGAGCAGCAGGCCGATCGTGAAGACGAGCCCCGGAAAGAGGTACACGCGCCACGTCCTGACGCGCCACACCTCCTCGCCGACGATCGCCTCGGCCAGCAGGGCCAGCCCGAGCAGCAGAATCCCCCCGGCGAACAGCCAGTGCACCATCTCAGCCTGAGGCTGCATCGAGATCCTCCAGGAGCGCGTTGCCGACCAAGAGCCAGAAGCCGACGCCAACCGCGATCACGATCAGCGGCGGCTCGATCAGGAGCCAGTAGAAGCCCTGTCCCATCGGGTGGAGCAGCGTGACGCGCCAGGGTTGCACGATCGCCCAGACGACACCCGCGAGGACAGTCAGCGGCCCGAGCACCCGCAGAGCACGGGCGCGCGCCGAGCGTCGTGTTGCATACGGTTGTGCGATCTCTGCGTTCATCGAGTCCTCCCACGGTGAATCGGGTTAGCCGAACAGCCCGCGGGCGGACGAGTAGGCCCGCGGGGCTCAGGCCGGCGTGGGCGGCGGGCGCGACTCGAACGCGAGCCCGAAGAGCCGCCGTGGCGGTGCGAGGAAGGTGTACGGGCGGAGCTGCAACTCAGGGCCGACGCGCGCACGCATCGCATTGCGCGCACGCTCGACGAACTGGTCGAGCTCCGAAAGCCAGCGCGTGACAGCGCCGAAGACGAGCGCAACCAGAATCGCGAGCAGCGAGAAGATCGGCAGTGCCGACGAGTGCATCCAGGGCGCGAGCAGTGGCCACTGGCCGCCGGCAAGCCGCTCCGCATCGGTCTGCACCAGATAGATCAGCGCGGTCAGCGAGAACGAGAGCAGCCAGAGCCGGGGCGAGAGCTCGACGCGCAGCCGCGGCGCACGCCCGGCGCCGAGTCGCAGCCGGGCCGACCGCGCCGCGATCATCGCCCGTGCGATGCGCCAGCCGACCGCGGCGACGGCCAGCGCGCAGATCACCTTCACCACGATCAGGAGGATCGGGTAGTAGTCAGTGGTCGCGTAGCTCCCCGCGCCGACGTGCCTGCCGACGTCGAGGCGGTGGGTCAGGCTCCGCCCGACGAGCTCCGCCACGAAGGCCAGAAGGCCGAATGCAAACGCGGCTGAGAGCCGCCGGTGACGACGCGCACGGGTCACAGCTCAAGTGTGCGCTTTTTAGGGCAGGCTGGTCAACGTTCGGCTAGCCGACGACGGTGATCTCGTACTCGCCGGGCGTGCCGTTGAAGCCGACGAGCAGGATCCGCTGCCACTGGCCGAGGCTGAGCCGACGGCCGACGAACGGCAGCTGCTCGGTGCGGGGGCCGAGCAGGGCGAGCAGAAGCCGCTCGCGCTCGGGTGTCGTCAGCGGCACGAGCCGGCCGAGCATCTCCTCGAGATCGTGGAAGAAGCCCGTTTCGCGCTCATTGACCCGGACGAGCCACGGGCTCGAAGTCGCTGTCACGTAGACGATCCCGTCCTCGGCCGCCTGCGCCGCGACCTCGCGCGAGACGTCGTTCGTGATGTCGAGCACCTGCAGCGTCGGAAGCGCGCAGGCGATCGAGTACGGCACCTCGACGCTGGTCACGCGACCTCCCTGGGGAGACGGAAATGCACGTCTTCGCGCGCGACGGTGATCTCGCGGAGGTCGTCGTAGCCCGCCTCGGCGAGGCGCTCGATCACACCGTCGACGAGCTCCTCGGGGGTCGAGGCACCGCCGGTGACGCCGACGGTCGTGTGTCCCTCGAGGATCGCTAGGTCGAGCTCGCTCGCGTTGTCGATCAGCGCGGCCTCTGCCCCTGCGGCCTGGGCGACCTCGACGAGCCGCCGCGCGTTCGAGCTGGTCATCGATCCGATCACGATGATCAGCGTCGCCTCCTCGACGAGGCGCTTGACGGCGTCCTGGCGATTCTGGGTCGCGTAACAGATGTCGTCGGCGGCCGGGCGCGTGAGCTTCCCGAGGCGAGTCTCGAGCGCGACCACGATCGGAGCGACGTCGTCCAGTGAGAGCGTGGTCTGGGTGATCACCGCCACGGGCTTGCCGTTCGTCTCGAGGGCGAGTGCGTCCTCCGGTGTTTCGACGACGACCGTCGAGCCCGGCCGCTCGCCGAGGGTCCCGATCACCTCGACGTGATCGGCATGGCCGACCAGCGCGACGAGGTGGCCCGAGTCGGCGTAATGACGAGCCTCGGCGTGGACCTTCGACACGAGCGGGCACACGGCATCCACCACGCGCAGGCCCCGCTCCTCGCAGCGCTCCTTGACCTCCGGAGCGACGCCGTGGGCGGAGAGGACGCAGATCTCGCCCGCCGGAATGTCGTCCTCGTGATCGACGAAGACCGCGCCGAGCCGCTCGAGCCGCCCGACCACGTGGTCGTTGTGGACGATCTGGTGCCGGACGTAGACGGGCGGCCCGTGCTCGGCGAGCAACCGCTCCACGATCTCGATCGCGCGGTCGACGCCCGCGCAGAACGAGCGCGGCGAGGCCAGAAGGACGCGGCCGCCGCTCACGCTGACGCACCCTCGAGCCGCTTCAGCGCGCGCCGCGCATCCGCAGCGGCCCGCGCGAACCCACGCGGCGCGCGCGCGAACGCGAGCGCCAGCCCGCCCCACGCGGTGCGACCCTCCGGCCCGACCGCGCCCGCGATTCCGCTCAGCCCGCGCTCGGGCGTGTCGCTGACCGCGCGCAGAACGCCCGCGAGGCGACCCGTGCGCGCGAGCGCGCCACTCTCCATGTCGACCGCGTCCGCGCCCGTCCGCTCGTGCAGACGACGCCGCGCCGCCGGATCGTCGACGAGCACGTCCATCGCCAGGATCGTCCCGCCCCGCGCGCCGGAGACGCCGAGCGGCGCCCCTTCCCAGAGCACAGCGCCCGCCTCGTCGACGACACGCGTCGCGTCGATCAGGTCACCGCACGCGAGCCCGTCGTGCAGCGCGCCCGCGAGCCCGAACGAGACGAGCCGTCCCTCCGGGATCCCGTTCGCCGCGCCGAGGCCGACCAGAGCGGTGGTCGCGCCCGCCCGCCGGGCAGCGCGCTCCTCCGCCGTGGTCGCGACGGCGAAGATCAGCCCGTGAGGGTCCATGCCATGCTCCGGGCCCCCTGCTTGACGCTTTGCGCCGCCTCGAAGGCGGCGGAGGGCTCGAACCCCGAATGGATCCCGCAGTGCTCGCAGCGCGGGTCATTGCCGGGCCCGTACTCCTCCCACTCGATCCCTTCGAGTAGTGCGTCGTACGTCGGGAAGATGCCGTCCGTGAGCAGGTAGCACGGCCCCTTCCACCCGTACGGGTTCCGCGTGATCGACCCCCACGGAGCGCACGCGAGCTTGCGCTCGCCCGTGAGGAAGTCCTGGTACAGCGGAGTCGCGAGCCAGCGGTAGCCGTGCTCGCGCGTCGCGGCGCGAATCTGCCGGAACTTCACCTCGTGCTCCTCACGCGTCATCGTCAGCGCCGGGTCGATCTGCGAGTACTGGTAGCCGGGCGCGATCAGCATCCCGTCGATCCCGACCTCGTTCGTGAGGTAGCCCATCATCTCGACGATGTCGTCGACCTGCGTCTCCTTGAACACGGTCGTGTTCGTGGTGACGCGGAAGCCCGCGGCGCGCGCCTTGCGGATCGACTCGACCGCGATCTCCCAGAGGCCCGGGTAGTCGCAGACGTAGTCGTGGATCTCGCGCATCCCGTCGAGGTGGACGACGAAGGTCAGGCGCGGGCTCGGCTCGAAGACGTCGAGGAACTCCTCGAGGCGCAGCGCGTTGGTGCAGAGCTCGATCGTCTTGCGCAGCTCGAGCATTCCGCTGACGACCTCTTCGATCCCCTTGTAGACGAGCGGCTCGCCGCCGCAGATCGAGACGACCGGCGCGGGGCACTGGGCGCCCGCGTCGACGCACTCCTCGACGCTCAGCCGCGCGCGATTCGACTCGTACTCGCGGATCTTTCCGCAGCCGATGCAGGCGATGTTGCAGGCAAGTGTCGGCTCGAGCATGAGGACGAGCGGATAGCGCTCACCCTTGCGCTGCTGCGATGCGACGTACCTACCGATCTCCACCGTTGAGCGGAGCGGAAACTTCATCTAGCCCCCTTTTCGCGAAATCTGCCCAGCGCCAGCATCGGGAACGTGATGCGGTAGTAGTGGTACCTAATCATAAAATCAAGCGGGAACCCTGTGCCTGTATAGGCAACCTCATCCCAGTCGCCGTCCGGCTTCTGGGCGCGGCAGAGGTAGTCCGCGGCCGCCTGCGCGGGGGCGGAGCCGGCGGCGGCGCCGGCGATGTAGCCGATCAGCGCCCAGGCGGTCTGCGACGGCGTGGCCGAGCCCCGGCCACGCAGCTCCGGATCGGAGTAGGAGAGAACGTCCTCGCCGAAACCGCCGTCGCCCTGCTGCACCGAGTCGAGCCAGGCGAGCGCGTCGACCACCGCCGGGTGTGAGGGTGGGATTCCGCACGCCTCGAGCGCGGGAAGCGCGGCGCCCGTTCCGTAGAGGTGGTTGACGCCCCAGCGCCCCCACCACGAGCCGTCGGGCTGCTGCTCGGCGAGGAGGTAGTCGAGCCCGCGCCGCACCGCGTCGCCGTAGCCGTGCTCCGGCGCGAGCGCCTCGAGCGCGTGGGCGGTGACGTCCTCGCTCGGTGGATCGATCACGGCGCCGAAGTCGCAGAACGGGATCCTGGGGATCCAGTCCTTGGTGTTGTCGGCGTCGAACGCGCCCCAGCCGCCGTTTTCGGACTGCATCCCGGCCGTCCAGTCGAGGCCGCGGCGCACCGCGTCGTCGCCGATCCGAAGCTCGCGCAGCGCGAGCGCGACGACCACGGTGTCGTCGATGTCCGGATACAGGTCGTTCTGGAACTCGAACGCCCAGCCGCCGGGCGCGAGCTCGGGGCGGCGGACGGCCCAGTCGCCGCGCACCGTGATCTCCTCGGCCAGCAGCCAGGCGCCGGCCTTCGCGAGCCGCGGATCGTCGGAGGGAACGCCGGCCGCACGCAAGGCGAGCACCGCGAGCGCCGTGTCCCACACGGGCGACTGGCAGGCCTCGGGGCGTAGGCGGTCGCCCTCGTCGATCAGGAAGCCGGCCCAGCCGTCGATCCCGCGGCGGAAGCACTCGTCCTCGCGGCCGTGGCCGAGCGAGGCGAGCATCAGGAGCGACCAGACCCACGGCGGCTGGATCCCGGCCCAGGAGCCGTCGGCCTCCTGCCGTTCGCGTACCCACCGCTCGGCGACCCGGATCGCACGCCGCCGCACCGAGTTGACGAGCGGCCGGCGGTTTCGACCGGGCCGCGCGCCGATCTCGCCGAGGTCGATTCCCGTCTCGCGCACCGGCTTCAGCGCCATCACCACCGAGAGCGGCACGAGCGTCTGCCGCGCCCAGCAGGCGAAGTCGTAGACCGAGAGCAGTGCGCCCGGCGGCGCGAGGATCAGCTCGACCGGCACGTTCACCATCCGGTGCCACGGCCACTGGCCGAGCAGCGCGAGGAACGCCTTGGTGAAGATCCGCGTCTTCGCGATTCCGCCCTCGCGGCGGATGTACGCACGGGTCGCGTCGCCCGCGTCGATGCCCGCGAGCTTCAGCGCGACGTATGCCTCGACGGTGACCGAGAGGTCTGCCGGCCCGTTCCACCAGATCGCCCAGGTGCCGTCGTCGCGGCGCCGCGCGAGCAGCTCGTTCGCGAGCTTGCGATCCGTCTCGGGGTCGCGCAGCCCGAGGAAGTGGAGCATGAAGAGGTGCTCGGCGACCATCGTCGCGTTCGACTCGAGCTCCCCGACCCAGTAGCCGTCCGCGTGCTGGAGCTCGAACAGGCGCTCGGCGCCGCGCGCGAGCACGCTGTCGAGCGCAGTCGTGGATTCGGTCGCCGTCACGCCGCCACCATCTGCGCCGCTGCGAAGCCGCTGCGGACCGCGCTCTCCATCGTCGCCGGCCAACCCGTGTCCGTCCACGCGCCGGCGCGGAAGACATTCGCCCGGGCGGTGCCCGTGCCACGGCGCTTCGCGGCCTGGCCCGGCCGGCCGGCGACCGTCGCCTCCGGCTCGCGGCTGACCCGCGACCAGAGCACCTCGGCCGGGCCGAGCCGCGAGGTCAGCTCGCCCGCGATCAGCTCCACTAGCTCCCGCCCTCGCACCTCGAGCAGCTCGGGCGCTCCGCTCGAGACAACGGTCAGATACTGGCCGCGCTCGGGCCGGTGCCCGGTGAGCGCGCCACGGTCGAAGACCCAGTGCGCCGGGCTCGAGAGCAGCGCGGCGAGCGGATAGGGCAGCAGCTCGCGGTCGAAGAGCAGGTGCACGCTCACGATCGGAGAGCTCTCGAGCTCCGGATCGTCCTCCTCAAGCAGGCGCGCGCTCTCGGAGGGAGGCAGCGCGATGATGAACGAGTCCGCCTCGACGCGCTCTCCGTCGGCGAGAACCGCGGCGCCCGGCTCGAGGGTGACGACCCGCGCGCCGAGCCGAACCTCCGCGCCGCGCGCGCGAAGCGTCTCGCCGGCGGCGTCGCCGTGCATCGCCCCGAGCGGCGCGGTCGGGAGGAGCAGATCGCCCGCGCCCTTCGCTCCGAGCAGCGCGGTCTGAACGGTGAAGAGCCCGAGCGCGGCGCTCGCCTCGGCGCTGCGCAGGTTCAGCGCGGGGCGGATGAAGACATCCCAGAAGCGATCGACGACGCGATCCGGGCAGCGGAGCGCGGCGGCGAAGGTCTCGTCGTCGTGGTCGGCGGGCTCGAGCCGGCGCAGCCGCGCGAGCGTGCGAATGATGCCGAGTCGGTTGCGCAGGCTCAGGTGCCCGTACCGGAGCAGGTCGAGCGGCCGGTCGGAGATCACCGCCACGCGCCCCTGCTCGTCGAGCACCGTCAGCTCGAGCGCACGCCTGTCGAGCGAGCCTGCCGAGCCCGCGAGCCCGAGGAACTCCTGCCACGCGGTGAAGCACGCAAGGCCGATGTGCTGGCCGTTGTCCGGCGGCGGCGAGGGATCGCCCTCGCGCTCGGGCAGCGTCTGCACCGCGCCGCCGAGCGTCGGCCGAGCCTCGAGCACGGTCACCTCGTGCCCGGCTTCGACGAGTCGCAGCGCGGCGGCGAGCCCCGCGAGGCCGCCGCCGATCACGACGCTTCTCATCGCCGGAGACCTCCGCCGACGATGCGCAGCTTCTCGAGCGGCGAGAGGTGCGGCGGGCTGGCAAAGACGTCGTAGCCCGACGCCTCGATCCGGTCGAGGGTCGTGCGGTACAACCCGGCGAACGCACCGACGCAGAGCGCGCTGCGGCGGTCGAGCTCGTCGAGCAGGCGCACTCCCTCGGCGAGATGGGCCCGCGCGCGCCCGGCCTGGAAGCCGAGCAACGCCTGGAGCTCCGGGGTCAGCCGCGCTTCGGCGATGTCGCTCTCCGCGACGCCGTACGCCTCGAGCTCGTCCCCGGGCAGATAGACCCGGCCGAGCGACCAGTCCTCGGCGACGTCGCGGATGATGTTGATCAGCTGAAGCGCGACGCCGAGCGTCTCGGCCAACTCGGGGTCGCCCCCGCCGTAGACCGGGAGGCAGGCGACGCCGACCGCGCCCGCGACGAGCCGGCAGTAGCCGCGGAGATCCTCGAAGCTCGCATAGCGCGTCGTCTCGAGGTCCTGGAGACCGCCGTCGACGAACGAGTGCAGCGCCGTGTCGGGGATCGGGTATCGCCCGCGCGCGTCGGCGAGCGCGACGAGCGCGTAGTCGTCGCCGGGCGAGCCGTCGAGTTGCCCGTGCAGCTCCTCGAGCCGGGCGCGCTTCTCCGTCGTGGGAAGCTCGCCGTCGGCGATGTCGTCGACCCGGCGGGCGAAGGCGTAGATCGCCGCGATCGCGCGACGCTTCGGCCGCGGCAGCACCATGATCCCGTAGGCGAAGTTCCGCGCCCGACGGCGGGTGAGCCGCTCGACCTCGGCGTATGCCTCCGCGGTCGTCGTCACCGCAGCGCCTCCCACGCGAGCCGCGCGCGCGAGGGCCTGGGCCGGCCGCTGAAGATGTCCCAGTTCGCGCGCTCGAGCGCGGCCAGCGCAGCGAGCCCGCCGCGCGCGAACAGCGCGACGCCACGACCCGTCCGGCCGCCGAGCCGCTCCTTGAGCACCGTCCCCGCGCCGAGCAACTCGCGGGCGCGCTCTCCCTCGAACGCGAGCAACGCGGTGAGCTCGGCACTCGGCCGGTCGAGGCGCTCGACGCCGAATCGGCGCCGCTCCTCGGCGGGGAGATAGATCCGCCCGAGCTCGAGGTCGCGCGGCACGTCCTGAAGGAAGTTCACGAGCTGGAGCCCGGTACAGACGCGGTCGGAGGCGGCGACGAGCTCGGCCTCCCGCGAGCGCCGCAAGAGCCCGAGCACGATCCGGCCGACCGGATCCGCGGAGTGGACGCAGTACCAGCGCAGGTCCTCCCAGCTCGCGTACTCGGTGACCCGCTGATCCATCCGGTTCGCCTCGATCAGCCGCAGGAACGGCTCGGGCGGAAGGTCGAACTCTGCGATCGTCGGCTGCAGCTCGACGAGCACGGGCCAGCTCGGCCCGCCGCCGTAACACGCGGCCACCTCGCCCTCGAGCTCGTCGAGCGCCGCGAGACGGTCGCCCTCGATCTCGTCGCCGAGGATGTCCACGAGCCGGCAGTAGCCGTACACCGCGCGCAGGTGCGGGCGCAGTGCGCGCGGGAAGAGCAGAGACGCGACGGGGAAGTTCTCACCCCTTGCGCGCTCCTGGACGGCTGTCGGATCCATGGCGGTACAGGTTGGCTTTTTCGGCTCCGAAGTTCAAACCCGGTAGGTTGCCGCCATGCCGGAGCCAGTGCTGGAACCCGCGGCGCTTGCCCGCTACGCCGATCTCCTCGCCGTCACGTGCCTCGCGCTCGAGCGGGACGACATCCTGTTCCTGGCCGCGCACACCGAGCACCGGGAGCTGATCGTCGCGCTGACCGAGGCCGCCTACCGTGCCGGCGCCCGGCTCGTCGACATCGCCTACGACGAGCCGCGCGCCGCCGCCGCGCGTGTCCGGTACGCGGCCGATGAGAATCTCGGGCTGCTACCCGACTGGCAGGCGCGCAGGGTGCGGGCGAGCAAGGGCGCCGACCGCGCGTCGCTGTTCGTCGTCGGCGAGGCCGATCCCGGGGTCTTCGACGGCCTGCCGCCCGAGCGCGTCGCCGCCGACGCGGCGCGCCGGATGCAGAAGATCCGCGACGTCGCCGTGGCGAGCCTCGACGGCCGGATCCGCTGGACGGGCTGCGCATGGCCGACGGCCCACTGGGCGGGGCAGGTCTACCCCGGCCTCGAGGTGAACGAGGCGAAGCACCGGCTGGCGGAGGACATCCTCTGGTTCTGCCGCCTCGGGCCCGGCGATCCGGAGGACGGCTCGGGCTGGATCACCCACGCGACGATGCTGGCCGACCGCGCCCGCGTCCTCACCGGGCTGGGACTGAAGCGGCTCCGCTACCACGGGCCCGGCACCGACCTCGAAGTCGGCATCTCGCCCGGCACCGTCTTCGTCGGCGGCCGCCGTACCGACGCCTACGGCCACGTGATCTCGGCGAACGTGCCCACCGAGGAGTGCTACACGAGCCCGCAGGCGGGCTCCGCGTCCGGCACGTTCCACTGCTCGTTGCCGCTCTCGTTCCGCGGCCGTCTGATCGAGGGAATCGCCGGCGAGTTCCGCAGCGGGCGCCTCGTTCGGCTCGAGGCCGACGACGAGACCGATCGGGACTTCCTCGCCGCCTTCCTCGACAGCGAGCCGAACGCGCGCCGGCTCGGCGAGGTCGCGCTCGTCGACGCGAGCTCGCGAATCGGGCAGAGCAAGCGCGTCTACTTCAATACGCTGCTCGACGAGAACGCCGCCGCCCATATCGCGTTCGGCGCCGGCTTCGGGCTCACCCGCCGCCCCGAGGCACGCCGCGGGGTGAACCGAGCGAACATCCACGTCGACGTGATGATCGGCACCGACAACCTCGAGGTGACCGGTACCGCGGCGAACGGCGACACGGTGCCGCTGATCAGCGGCGGTCTCTGGCAGATCTAGCGAGTCAGTACTTACCCAGGCCCGGTATCGGCGCGCACCCCGATTGCCGGGATCCTGTGCGGAACGACAATCCAGCCGAGATCTATCCAAGCCGTAGGGAGGCCTATACCCCTGCCGGGTATACTGGGACCATGCCCGTCGCCGCCGAGCACATCCGCCTCGACCTCGAAGGAATGACCTGCGCCTCGTGCGCGGCTCGGATCGAGAAGCGGCTGAACGAGCTCGACGGCGTCGAGGCGACGGTGAACTTCGCGACCGAGGAGGCCGCGGTCAGCTTCGACCCGGCCGAGGCGCAGCTCGACGATCTGCTCGCCGCGGTCGAGGCGATCGGCTACCACGCGGCCCCGGTCGGCGAGACGCCGTCGGAGGACGCGAGCCGCGGCTGGAGAGTGCGGCTCGTCGTCTCGGCCGTCCTCACGGTGCCGCTCATCGTCCTCGCTATGGCGCCGCCGCTCGAATTCCGCCGCTGGGAATGGGTCGCGTTCGCGCTGGCGACACCGGTCGTGCTCTGGGGCGGCTGGCCGTTCCACCGCTCTGCGGCTCTGAGCCTCCGCCACGGCGCCACGGGGATGGACACGCTCATCTCGCTCGGCACGCTCGCCGCATGGTCGTGGTCGGTCGTCGTGCTGGTCGGCGGGATCGACACCGACACGTACTTCGAGGTCGGCGCGGTGATCACGACGCTGATCGTGCTCGGACGCTACCTGGAGCTACGTGCGCGCTACCGGTCGGGCGCGGCGATCCGCTCGCTGCTCGAGCTCGGAGCGAAGGAGGCGCGCGTGCTGCGCGACGGCGAGGAAGTGCTCGTCCCTGTTTCCGAGCTGCGCCCCGGCGACCTGTTCGTGGTCCGGCCGGGAGAGAAGATCGCGACCGACGGCGTCGTCGAGCTCGGCGAGTCGGCGGTCGACCGCTCGCTGCTCACCGGCGAGCCTGTCCCCGTCGAGGTCAGGCCTGGAGCCGAAGTGGCCGGTGCGACGCTCAATACCTACGGGCGGCTCATCGTCTGCGCGACGCGCGTCGGAGCCGATACCGCACTCGCCCAGATCACGCGGCTCGTCGCTGACGCGCAGGCCGGCAAGGCGCCGATCCAGAGACTCGTCGACCGGTTCTCGGCCGTGTTCGTGCCGATCGTCCTCGCCGTGTCCCTCGCGACGCTCATCGGCTGGCTCGCCTTCGGCGGCGGAGCGACCGCAGCGTTCAGCGCGGCGGTTGCGGTCCTGATCATCGCGTGCCCCTGTGCGCTCGGCCTTGCGACGCCGACCGCGCTCCTCGTCGGCACCGGCCGTGGCGCGCAGCTCGGGATCCTCATCAAGGGGCCCGAGGTGCTCGAGCAGACCCGGCGGATCGGCACGATCGTGCTCGACAAGACCGGCACCATCACCGAGGGGAAGATCGAGCTCGCGGGGATCACGCTTCTGAACGGCGCCACGCGGGCCGAGGTTCTGCGGCTCGCCGGCGCGCTCGAAGACGCGAGCGAGCATCCCGTTGCGCGCGCAGTCGCCGACGCTGCGCGCGCCGAGCTCGGCGCCCTGCCCGCGGCGAGTGGCTTCCGCAACCTGCCGGGGCTCGGCGTCGAGGGCGTCGTCGAAGGCCACGCCGTGCGAATCGAGCAGAGCGTCGTCTCGTGGGACGGCGTCGACCGGGCCACTCTCGCGGTTCGTGACACGGTGAAGCCGACGAGCGCCGAGGCCATCCGCCAGCTCGAGGCTCTCGGGCTCACCCCGGTGCTCCTCACCGGCGACACCCGCGAGGCCGCCGAGCGGATCGCCGCGGAGGTCGGGATCGAGCGGGTCCTCGCCGAGGTGCTCCCCGACGGCAAGGCCACCGAGATTCGACGACTGCAGGCGGCCGGCGAGGTCGTCGCGATGGTCGGCGACGGCGTCAACGACGCACCCGCACTCGCCCAGGCAGACCTCGGCGTCGCGCTCGGCACCGGCACCGACGTCGCGATCGAGGCCTCCGACATCACGCTCGTCTCGGGCGACCTGCGCGCGGCCGCCGACGCGATCCGCCTCTCCCGCAGCACGCTGCGAACGATCAAGGGCAACCTCTTCTGGGCCTTCGCCTACAACGTCGCCGCGATCCCGCTCGCCGTCGCCGGACTGCTGAATCCGATCGTCGCGGCCGGAGCGATGGCCTTCTCGAGCGTCTTCGTCCTCACAAACAGCCTGCGGCTGCGCCGGTTCGCATGACCCACGGCTACGTCGATCAGAAGGACGCGCTCGTGAAGCGACTGCACCGGATCGAGGGGCAGGTGCGCGGCGTCGAGCGCATGGTCGAGGACGAGCGCTACTGCATCGACATCCTCACGCAGATCGGCGCAGTCTCGACGGCGCTGGAGAGCCTCGCGTTCCAGATCCTCGATGCGCACGTGAACCACTGCGTCGCCGATGCGTTCGCCTCGGGCGACAGCGAGGCCGCCGCGGAGAAGACACAGGAGCTGCTGGCGGCCGTGCAGCGCTTCGCCAGAACGCGCTAGCGCGAGAGGCGGCCCGTCGACGAGATCTTCACGGCGCGCGAGCCGAGGTCCTCGCGCGAGAGCGTCCGGATCACTCCGAGCGCCGCGCCGGAGGGATCGAGCGCCGGCATCCCGTCTGAGGTGAGCCGCGTCGGCACGAGGTTGCCCTTCACGAACGTGCCGTCCGAACGGAGCGTCACATGGAGGATCGCGCTCATCGACAGCGGCCCGCCGAGCCCGAACACCCTGAACCCGCCGAAGTTGCCCATGCTGTAGGCGATCAGCCGGCCCTTGTACCACTCCATCCCGCGCAGCACGTGTGGGCCGCTGCCGACGACGAGGTCGGCGCCCGCGTTCACGACGGCGTGGGAGAAGGCGATCGGATTGCCGCGCGGCTCGCCGAGGTAGGTCTCCATCCCGGGCGTCACGTGCTGGTGGTCGACGCCTTCGGCGCCGGCGTGCATCGTCACGATCACGACGTCGGCGTTCGCGGCAGCCTGGCGCACGAGCTGCTGCGCAGCGGGGATGTCCGTGAGGCTCGCCGCCCATCGGTACGGCGCGAACCCGAGCAGCGCGACCTTGACCGCGCCGCTCTGCTGGTAGTCGATCTCGCCGGGCCGTCCCGTCCACGCAAGCCCGACGCTCTTCAGCGCGGCGAGGGTCTGCTCCTGGCCGATCGGGCCGAAGTCGAGCGCGTGGTTGTTGGCGACGTTCATCACCGTGAAGCCCGCCCGCCTAAGCCAGCGCGCGTACAACGGCGGCGTGTGGAACGCGAAGCAATTGGTGCTGTTCGCGCCGCATTTCGCGGCGGAGCTCGTGGTCGAGAGCGTGCCTTCGAGATTCCCCATCACCACGTCGGCCGGAAGCTTCGGGGCGACGGCCTTGAAGAACGTCGCGCCGTTGTTTGGTGGCAGGTTGGGCGTCGAGCCCATCACGATGTCGCCGACGTCGGCGAAGGTGAACGTGCCGGCCGCGTGCGGACGAGCGCCGGCCGACGGGGCGAAGGCGACCACCGCGCAGGCCAAGGCCAGGGCGGCGAGTAGACGAGTCAAACGTCAGGCGGGCGGCGGCTCGGGGCCGCCACCCTGCGACCCGCCGCCGCGCATCTTGTTCCAGCTGGCGCGGAAGTTGGGCCACTCGGTCGTGACGCCTGCGTTCGGAAACTCCCGCAGCGTTTCCCGCCGCAGCGCCCAGAAGCCGAGCGAGAAGAACGCAGCGGCCAGCAGGATTCCCCACCACTGCTGCAGCGCCGCCGTCGGGCCCCAGAGGATCAGCATGAGGTAGAGGAAGATCGCGCAGGTGACGACGACACCCAGGTGACCCGCAAGCGCCGGAGCGAGCCAGCGCCGAACCGCGACCGCGGGACGCGTCCTGCCGGCAATCCACGCCGAGATCAGGATCACGATCCCGTAGAAGACGATCGCCCAGGCCACGGCCGCGAGCAGCGAGCTGCCGATCAGCCACGCATGGCGCGCCGCGGTCTTGTCGGACTGCGCGTTGACGAGCGAGCCGACGATCTGATTGCCGACGACGCGCCGCACGAGGAGCAGCAGGACCCCGACGATCAGGAGACTCCAGCCGCTGGCCCGGAGCGCCTGGCGCCGCCAGCCGGCCGCGAGCCAGATGGCAAGCGCGTAGAGCAGCAGGACGACGACGATGAGGAAGACGTTGAGCACCTTGATCGCCTTCACCGAGTCCTGCACGAGCTTGAGCTGGCTCGAGCTGAAGACGACGAGCCGCCCCGCGTCCGGCTTGATCTGCGCACCGAGCCCGAGCCGGTCGGCGAGCTGCTCGACGATCGGGTGCAGGTCGAGCACGACCTCGCCGTTCTGGGTCTGAACAGGCCCCTGGTTCTTCCCGTCGATGATCGTCAGGAAGCGCTTGTGGGCGTTATAGGTCAGCGTCTGGAACTGGTTCTGAACGGCAGGCTGGGCGAGGATGTCGCTGGCGGCGCGCGGAGCGAACTCGCGCAGCAGTCCCGAGGCCGGGCCCGCAAGCCCCTTCGTCTGGTTCGGCAGGATGTTCTCGAGCTGAGCCTTCACGTCGACGTTGGCGAAGAGCTGGTCAGTCAGGTAGACCGCGAGCGCATCCCGCACCTGCTGGTCCTGCAGCATCTTGACGCTGGTCTCCGAGAACGACTGCGAATTCAACGCTTCGCGCTTGACGAAGATCGTCAGCGAGGAGACCAGCGTGACGATCGCTGCGATGACGATGATCGCCCAGACCCAGAACCGGTGCTTCTTGGCCGGCGTCGTCCCGGCGGTGGGTGCTGCGGCACTCATCGACCCGGGGACACTAGCGCATCCCGGCTCTAAACTCACGGCGATGGACGAGGAACCGCTGAGCTGGCTTCGCGTCCCGGCGAACGACGAGGTGCCGGCGGAAGTCCGCGAACTTTGGCGCCCGTCGCAGGAGAAGCTGGGCTTCGTCCCCAACGTCTTGCGGCTCTACGCACTTCGGCCGACGCATCTCGTCGCCTGGAATCGGCACTACGAGGAGGCTATGAAGGGCGACTCGGGTCTGACGAAGTCCGAGCGCGAGATGATCGCCGTCGTCGTCTCCGTCGCGAACCACTGCACGTACTGCACGGTCGCCCACTCCGCGGCGCTGCGGAAGCTCACCAAGGATCCGGCGCTCGCCGATGCGATCGCCGCGGATCACCGCACGGCGCCCGTCGAGCCCCGCATCGGCGCGATGCTCGACTACGCGCTGAAGCTCACGCTGCGGCCCGCCGAGATGCAGGAGGCCGACGTCGAGACGCTCCGCACCGCGGGCTGGAGCGACGAGGACGTGATGGACATAGCCGAGATCACCGCGCTGTTCAACGCCGCGAACCGGATGGCGAGCGGTCTCGGCTGGGTGCCGAATCCCGAGTTTTACGAACTGGGCAGGTAAATCCGGTTCAGGGCGAGCTACCGTAGAAGGACCGATGCGAATCAGCCGCCCACTCGCCGGAGTCGCACTCGCCCTAGTCCTCGCGGGAACCGCCGCCGCCGGGAACCAGGCCGTGGTCAAGAGCGCGCACAGCAGGATCCTCGGCGAGACGATCCTCGTGACCACGAATGGGACGACGCTCTACCGGCTGAGCGGGGAGACCAAGACGAACCTGAGCTGCGCGACTCCGGCCTGCTTCGCAATCTGGCGGCCGCTCTGGATCGCTCCCGGCACCACGCCGATCGGCGCGAAGCACCTCGGCACGCTGACGCGCCCCGACGGACGGATCCAGGTCACCTACAAGGGCGGCCCGCTCTACACCTACGTGCGCGACAAGGCGACCGGCCAGGTCAACGGCAACGGGCTGAAGGGCGGCGGGACGTGGCAGGTGGTCGTCACGACCGGGACGGGCAGTCCCGCACCGAAGCCGACGCCCGGGCCGGGCCCCGGGTACGGCAACTAGGCCCGAGTCGGGGCTTCGAGCTCCGAGAGCGCGCGCTTGATCCCGCGCGTCGCCTGCCCGATGCGCTGCTCGTTCTCGACGAGCGCGAAGCGGACATAGCCCTCGCCGCCTGGCCCGAAGCCGGCGCCCGGACTGACCGCGACGTGCGCCTCGCGCGCGAGTCGCACCGCGAAGGCCTGTGAGCCCTCGGCCCGGTACGGCTCGGGGATCTCCGCCCAGACGAACATCGTCCCCTTCGGCGGCTCGATCTCCCAGCCGATCCGCGCGAGGCCACGGCAGAGCGCGTCGCGGCGGCCGCGGTAGATCTCGGTGATCTCGAGCGGATAGTCGGGCGCCTCGTTCATCGCCACGATCGCGGCGATCTGGATCGGCTGGAACGTCCCGTAGTCGAGGTACGACTTCAGCCGCGCGAGCGCGCCGACGACCTCGGCGTTCCCGAGCAGGAAGCCCACGCGCCAGCCCGCCATCGAGAAGCCCTTCGTCAGCGTGTACAGCTCCACGGCGACCTCGCTGGCGCCCTCGACCTCGAGAATCGACGGCGGCCGGTAGCCGTCGAAAGCGATGTCCGCGTAGGCGAAGTCGTGGGCGATCAGGACGTCGTTCTCACGCGCGAACGCGACGGCGCGCTCGAAGAAGCCGGGCTCAGCGACCATCGTGGTCGGATTGTGCGGATACGAGAGGACGATCACGCGCGGGCGCGTCGGCGAGCTCGCAAAGGCCTCCTCGAACGCGTCGAAGCCGCCGTCGACGCGCGCCTGCACGACGGTCGCGCCCGCGAGCACCGGCGCGTAGGTGTGGATCGGATAGGTCGGCGTCGGCACGACCGCGACGTCGCCGGGCTGGACGAGCACCCACATCAGGTGCGAGAGACCCTCCTTGGCGCCGATCGTCGTCAGTGCCTGCGTCTCGGGATCGAGCTCCACGCCGAAGCGGCGGCGGTAGACCTCGCAGACGGCATGGCGCAGGCGCGGAATCCCGCGGCTCGACGAATAGCGATGGTTCTTCTCCTTCCCCGCGGCCTCCTGGAGCTTCGCGACCGCTTCGGGCGGCGAGGGAAGATCAGGATTGCCGAAGCCGAGGTCGATCACGTCCTCGCCGGCGCGGCGAAGCTCGAGCTTGAGCCGGTCTATCTCGGCGAAGGCATAGGGCGGCAGCGCCGAGATGCGACGGAACTCCATCCGCTACGCGACGCCCTGCAGCGAGACCGGCGCCGCGAGCTCGGCGGCGAGCGAGACGACGTCGCCAACCACGATCAGCGCCGGCGACGGCAGCTCGGCCGCAGCGGCGGCGATCTCTGACAGCGGCGCGTAGACGACCTGCTGGCCCGGAAGCGTTCCCTCCGCGACGACGGCCGCGGGAGTTGCGGGATCCTTGCCGTGCTCGAGGAGACGGCCGGCGATGCGGGGCAGCTGGGCGAGCGCCATGAAGAACACGAGGGTACCGCGTGCCGCGGCGAGCGTGGGATAGTCGAGCGACTCGGCTTCGTGGCCGGCGACGACCGTGACCTGCGAGGCGACGCCGCGATGGGTGATCGGAATGCCTGCCGCAGAAGGCACCGCAGCGAACGACGAGACGCCAGGCACGACTTCGACCTCGACCCCGGCCCGAAGCAGCGCGAGTGCCTCCTCGCCGCCTCGCCCGAACACGAACGGGTCGCCGCCCTTGAGGCGTACGACGTCGAGACCCTCGCGCCCGTACGCGACGAGCAGCTCGTTCACGCGCGCCTGGTCGAGCGCGTCGCGGTCGATCACGAGCGCATCGTCGGGCGCCTCGGCGACGAGCTCCGACGAGACGAGCCGGTCGTGGACGAGCACATCGCAGGCGCGGATCCGCTCGAGCCCGCGCGCGGTGATCAGCCCCGGGTCGCCGGGCCCGGCGCCGACGAGGCGCACGGTCATGCGAGCGCTTCCTCTACCAGCCGCTCGAAATACTGGCGCCGGTCCTCGTAGGTCGGCAGGTTCTGCTTCGCCCACGGCCGTAGCTCCTGGAGCTGTCGGGCGAGATCCGCGTACTCCGGCCCGATCTCCTCGCCGATCTGCGTCCGGATCCTTTGGGCCAGTGCAGGCGAAGCGCCGCCGGTGGAGACGGCGACCGCGATCGGCCCCTGGCGATGCACGGCGGGCAGGATCAGCGAGCAGAGCTCGGGCACGTCGACGACGTTGCAGAAGAGGTAGCGCCGCTCGGCGTCCTGGTGGACGCTCGTGTTCACGCCGGTGTCCGAGGTCGCCGCGATCACGAGGAAGCGGCCTGCGAGATCGTCGCGCTGGTACCGGCGCGGCAGCCATTCGACGGCGAGCTCACGCAGCTCCGGGTCGATCCGCGGCGAGACGACGGTCACCTTTGCCCCGACCGCGAGCAGCCCGTGCACCTTCTCGAGTGCGACCGTGCCGCCGCCGACGACGAGGACGCTCTTGCCCTCGAGGTCGAGGCACGCCATGTACCAGTCCTTGCTCAAAGACCGACGCTCGCGAGCCGTGCACCCTGGCGATCGAGGCGCACCGTCAGCTCGGTCCCGCCCGCCACCAGCGCCAGCGTGAACGCGCCGGGCCCGAGCGCCTGGATCGAGACCGACTCGAGCTCGCGGCCGGCGAGCGCGCCCAGCGCCTTGCTCACCTCGCGCGCGCTGGCGCCGAGCTCGGACCCGCGCGGCAGCTTCCGGTAGAGGCGAAGTGCAGCCTGCTCGCCGCCCGGCCCGTACAGCGCGCGGATGCGGCCGGCCTGAAGCCCGAGCTCGACGAGCTGCTCGAGCGTCTCCTCGCTCTCGGCCGGCACCTCGCCGTCCTCGATCGCCGCGATCAGGAACGCGAGCTCGTCGCGGTAGTCCGGATCGCCCGCGATCGCGAGCACGCTCTGCGCCTCCGCGAGCGCGACCTCACGCTCCTCGCCGGCGAGGCTAATCGTCGTCATCCGAGTCCTCTCCGAGAATCGCGTGCAGCTCGTGCTCCATCCCGCCGGTCTCGATCGCGCAGTGGATCCCGCACTCCTTCGGCGCGTTCGTCTCCCACCACCAGCGTCCCGCGCGCGAGGCCTCGCCCGGCGCGATGGCGCGCGTACACGGCGCGCAGCCGATCGACGTGTAGCCCTTGGCGTAGAGCGGATGGGTCGGCACGCCCTCCTCGCGGACGTAGTCCCAGACCTCTTCCTCCGTCCACTCGGCGAGCGGGTTGAGCTTGACGATCGCGCCGTGGTCGTGGTCGATCTCGATCTTGCGGATGTCGGTGCGGCTCGCCCACTGGTCGCGGCGCAGGCCCGTGATCCACGCGTCGAGCCCCGCGAGGTGGCGCGTCAGCGGCTGCACCTTGCGGATGTTGCAGCAGAGGAGGCGCTGCTCGACCGAGTTCTTGAACAGGTTCGGGCCGTGCTTGCCGACGAGGCGCTGCACGTGACCCGCATCCGGCGACAGGAGCTCGAGCCGTAGGCCCGGATAGCGCGCACGCAGCTGCTCGATCAGCTCGAAGGTCTCGCTGGGAAGGCGGCCGGTGTCGACCGAGAAGACGGTGATCTCCGGATCGATCCGGTAGAGCATGTCGATCAGCGCGACGCCGTCGATCTGGAACGCCGTCGAGAGCGCGATCCGCGGGGCGAACCGCTCGAGCGCCCACTCCAGCAGCTCCTCAGGGTCCTGCCCCTCGAACTCGACGGAGAGCTCCCCCGCCTCCAACTCGTCGATGAGCTCGACGCTCATGCAACCTCCTCTTTCGCTTTGGCGGGCTCCCGGCCAGCCAGGGCTCCCAGGTCAAGGTCGGACAAGCGGTGTGTGAATGAGGCGAACTGCTCATCCGCCTTCCGCTGCGCGATCCAGCCGCCGACGAGCCCGGCGACCGCCTCGTCGAGCTCCCCGCTCGGAACGCGGCGGAACACCGGCCGCGCGATCGCCGCGTCGGGGCCGAGGCCGCCGCGCAGGAAGATGTCGTAGGCCTGCCTGCGCTTGCCCTCTTCGTCGCGCACGGTCGTGCCCTGGAAGCCCAGGTCGCCGACCCAGTGCTGCGCGCAGGCGTGCGGGCAGCCGTCGAGGTGCAAGCGCAGGCCGGCGACCCCGTCGCCGAACTTGGTCTCGAGCCCTTCGATCAACGAGCCGAGCCGCGTCTTCGTCTCGGTGACCGAGAAGTTGCAATGTGGCTCGCCGGTGCAGGCGATCGAGGAGCCCCGGATCGAGTTCACGTCGAGCGGGAAGCCGAGCTCGGCGAGCGTGGCGACGCTCTCCTCGACGCTCTCCTGCGGAATCCCGGTGACGACGAAGTTCTGCTGGCGCGTGATCGCGACGTCGCCGCCGTGGGCTTCGGCGAGCTCGGCGATCCCGATCATCTGGTCGCCCGTGATCAGGCCGAGGTGGACGGGTGCGCCGATCGTGGAGCGGCCGTCGCGCTGGGCCTGGATGCCGAGATGGTCTGCGACGGGGCCCGGCGGGTCGAGCGTGTAGTCGGGCAGCTTGTAGCCGAGGCGGCGCTCGAGCTCGGCGCGCATGCCGTCGGCGCCGTAGTCGTCGACCATGAACTTCATGCGCGACTTCACGCGCGAGACGCGGTAGGTGAGGTCTTCCTTCCACGCGTCGAGCAGCGCGCGGAGCACGGGCATCGCCTCGTCGGGCCGGATGAACACGCCGAGGTCGCGTGCGAGGCGCGGCACCGACGCGAGTCCGCCGCCCGCGGTGACCGCGAAGCCTGGCTCGCCGTCGCGCAGCACGCCGATCAGCGCGATGCAGTTGATCTCGGGCGCGTTGCAGCGATGCGCGCACGCCGAGATCGTGATCTTGTGCTTGCGCGGCAGGTCCGAGTAGTCCGGGTTTCCGTAGAAGAAATCGGCGGCCTCCTCGAGCAGCGGCGTCGTGTCGAACAGCTCGTCGTGCGCGAGGCCGGTGAGCGGGCAGCCCGTGATGTTGCGCACGGCGTCGCCGCACGCGCCTGCCGTCGTCAGCCCGGCCGCTTCGAGCGTCGCGAAGACGTCCGGCAGCGCCGCGAGCTCGAGGTAGTGGAGCTGGACGTTCTGCCGAGTCGAGAGCTCACCCTCGCCGCGGCCCCAGCGGTTCGAGACCTCGCCGATCGTGCGCAGCTGCGCCGGGGTGACGCGGCCGCCCGGCAGCTTGAGCCGCAGCATGAAGGTCCCGATCTTCGGCTTGTCGTGGTAGAGGCCCCACCACTTCAGTCGCACCATGTCCTCTTCGGGCATCGCGTCGTAGCCCGCCGCGATCAGCGCCGGCAGCTCGCCGAGGATGCCGAGCGGGCTCTTGTCGCGCTTCAACCGCTCGACGGGATTGCGCTTGTAGACAAGCTCCCAGTCGAGCGTTTCGGGGGCGCGTGACGCTCTGGCTGCTCTGGCCATGGACTCGCGACCCTACCGACAAAGGTATAAAAAGTAAAGTGACTTTCCTTAGGGAAGTCCGGCCCGGTAGAGCTGGCCTTCCAGCGGCCTGCCGAGCACCGATTCGAGCCACTCCGCGACGCCGATCAGCGCGTCGAGGTCGATGCCCGTCTCGGTCCCCTCGCCGTGGAGCAGGTAGACGAGATCCTCGGTCGCGATGTTGCCGGTCGCGCGTGGAGCGAACGGGCAGCCGCCGATGCCGCCGACCGACGCGTCGAAGCTGGTCGCGCCCGCCTCGAGCGCCGCGTAGGCGTTCGCGAAGCCCGTATTGCGCGTGTTGTGGAAGTGGACGCCGACGGGAACGCCGACGTCGGCCGCGAGGAGCTCCTTGACCTGGCGCGGCACCGCGACGCCGATCGTGTCCGCGTAGACGATCTCGGCCGCGCCCGCCGCGGCGAGACGCTCGGCCAGCGCGAGCACGCAGGCGGGCTCGACCGGCCCCTCGAACGGACAGCCGAACGCCGTGCTCAGGGTGACCGTGGCGCGAACCCCGTCCTCGCGTGCGCGCGCGAAAGTGCGCTCGGCCGCCGACGCCGCCTCCTCAACCGACGCGTTCGCGTTCTCCCGGCTGAAGCTCTCCGAGACGGCAAGGGTGAGATGGGCCTCGCCCAACCCCGCGGCGACCAGCCGCTCGTAGCCGCGTTCGTTGAGGACGAGGCCCGCGAAGGCCGTCGTGCCGGGCTCGAGAGCAGCAACGACCTCCTCCGCGCCCGCCATCTGCGGCACGCGCTCGTCGCTGACAAAGCTGACCGCCTCGACGCGAGGCAGACCGGCCTCGGCGAGCCGGTTACAGAGCTCGGCGCGAACCGCCGGCGCGTACGTCTCGGGCAGGTTCTGAAGACCGTCCCGCGGACCGACATCGCAGATCGTGACCACGAGCGGATCGTAAACGGCTAGGGGCCGCCGACGGCGCCGCCCGCGTGGACCGGCCTGCCGTGGAAGCAGCCGAGCACATACGGGTACTCGGCTGTCGCGACGTAGTGGTAGATCGTTACCTTCTTCCCGCGCAGGATCACCGGCCAGGTCGTCCCGTGGCACGCATCGAGATCGGCGTTGGTCAGCACCCTGCCGCCGTCACCGAGCGGCCCGTAGATCGGATACCCGTCGAGCGCATAGCCGACGAGCGAGGAGTGCTGGCCCGGCGGGCCCGAATAGATGCACGGGCTGACGTCGTGGTAGTGGTAGGCGCCCTGCGGCTGCGGATGGCCGCTGCAGCGGTCCTGCACCTCGTGCGCGACGGCGTCGCGGCCGAGCGCATCCAGCCCGTCGAAGAGGTAGGCGCCGCTCAGCAGCACCCCGATCGGCCCGCCCGGCAGGCACGAGGCGCTCGCGGCGGGCTTCGGGCTCAGCGGCAGCTTCACGTCGAAGACCTGGGCTCGGATCGAGTTCGGGTTTCGGTCGTACTGGAAGGCCGGATCGCGCTGCGCGATCGGGAAGACGCCGGTCGGATGCGAGGGCAGATCGTTCGTCGTGATGTGGATCACGCCGCCGGCCGCGGTGATCGTGAGCTTGTGCGCCGGCCAGGAGACCGCGCCTTGGACGCTGGTCTTCTGGCTCGGATCCCACGTGTTGCCGTGGATCCATGGCCCGTCGGTGAACGCGCCGCCACCGCCACCGCCGATTCCGCAGCTGTAGATGTAACCGACCTTCGGCCCGGCCGAGATCTTGCCGTCACCGAGCGGCAGCGATTTCGAGCCCGCCGCGTACGCCGCGACGCCGCCCAGGGGCACGAGGACGCAGGCCGTCAGGAGAAGAGCTCGCCGCAACACGCATCCCGATTGTCGGCCGACGGGCCCGATCGCTCGACCCCCGATTCAGTGCAACGGGCCGCGACTCCCGCTCGTGGAGGGAGCCGCGACCCGTAGCTGCGGGAGATCACATGTTGGGACAGTTGACGTGCGTCCCGGATCCCGCCGCCGGGGCGGTCGGGGTCGTGGTCGTCGCTGCGGGCGTCGTGGTCGTGGTCGACGTCGAACTGGAGGCCGCGTTGGCGATTGCGGCCCCGCCGCCGGCGATCACACCGGTCGCGGCGAGAGCGACGAGCAGATTGCGTACACGATTGGGCATCTTCTGACTAACCTCCTTTCCTCGTTGATTCGACTGCCCTCAGTAGACAGCCGCTGCCTGGGAATGCCGTGAGACGCAGCGAAGAGTTCGTTAAGAGCCTGTCAGTCGCACTGGCCGTCTTGTGCCTCGCTGCCTGCGGCGGCAAGAGCACCAAGTTGGTGTCGATCGGCGAGGGGCTCCAGGGCCCGCCGGGGACGAAAGCGACTCTCTACGCGAGCGGGCTGCCGCTGCAGTCGGCCTTTGCCTTCGACGCACGCGGCCGCCTGTGGGTGACCACGTCGGGCGCGACGACGCACGGCACCGACGGGGTCTTCCTCGTCTCGGCGCCGGGGGCAAAGCCCGTGCGCGTCGCATCGATTCGCGGCCCGCTCGGCCTCGTCTGGGTCGGCTCGACGCTGATCGTCAGCTCGCTGGGCAAGGTCACCGCCTTCGGCGGGCTCGTCGCCACGCACTTCACGCGGCGCGAGACGATGGTGAACGGGCCGGTGGCCGGCGGAGAGAACAACAACGTGATCCAGGCTCCGAACGGCCGCCTCGTGATGGGCGTCTCGGCCTCCCGCGACCACTGCGTTCCCGCCTCGAGGTGGTCGGCCTCGATCGTCACGTTCCGGCCCGACGGCAGCGGCCTTCAGGTCTTCGCTAGCCGGATCCGCGCCGCGTACGGGCTCGCGTTCTACCCGGGCACGAGTGACCTCTACGCGACCATGAACCAGCGCGACGACCTCGGCGCGAAGACGCCCGGCGACTGGCTCGCGCTCGTCCGCAAGGGCCAGAACTGGGGCTTCCCCGCCTGCTACGGCCAGTGCAAGCTCTTTCCGACACCGGTCGCCGTCCTCGACCCGCATGCCGCGGCGGGAGGAGTTGCCATCCTCGACGGCGCCGCGCTCGTCAGCGAATGGCAGTTCGGCAAGGTGCAGCGCCTCGCCCTGCCGAAGGGCAGTGTCGAGCCGTACCTCACGGGGCTGAAGAATCCGCTGCCGCTGCTCGTCGCCCCGGACGGCGCCGTCCTCGTCGGCGACTGGCAGACTGGCAGGATCTACCGGATCGGAGAGAGCTGATGGCCTGCACCCACCTCGATACCGTCAAGTTCACCGACCTGCCCGACCCGCTGCTCGGCTGCGAGGAGTGCCTGAAGATCCCGGGCGCCTGGTGGGTCCACCTCCGCATGTGCATGGAGTGCGGCAAGGTCGGCTGCTGCGACAACTCGCCGCACAAGCACGCGACCGCGCACTTCCACGAGACCGGGCACCCGCTGATCCGCTCCGCCGAGCCGGGCGAGGACTGGCGGTGGTGCTACGTCGACGAAGAGTTCCTGTGAGCGATTGGCCCGAGCTCCCGTACGAGGCGTGGCGGGACACCCGCGAGACGCTGCACATGTATCTCCAGATCATCGGCAAGGTGCGTCTCGCCCTGGCGCCGATGGAGCCGCAGTGGGGCCAGGTGCCGCTCTACGTCACCGCGCGCGGGCTGAACACCTCGCCGATCCCGCATCCGAATGGCGTCTTCGACATCGATGTCGACTTCACCGAGCACGCCGTCTCGGTGCGAACGGTCGCGGGCGCGCTCGAGCGCGTCAGCCTCGAGCCGCGCAGCGTGGCCGACTTCTATGCGCTCCTGATGGCCGCACTCGACCGGGCCGGGGTGCCGACGACGATCACCGAGCGACCTTCGGAGGTGTCGAACCCGATCCCGTTCCCCGAGGACATCGAGCACTCGAGCTACGAGCCGGAGCCGGCGCACCGCTTCTGGCGAGCGCTGACCTCGGTGGACGCCGTGATGAAGGAGCACCGTGCGCGCTTCCTCGGCCGCGTCTCGCCGGTGCAGTTCTTCTGGGGCACGTTCGACCTGGCCTACACGCGCTTCTCGGGCCGGCCCGCAGACCCGCCGCCGAACGCCGACGTGATCATGCGCACCGCTGCGAACGCCGAGGAGACCTGCTCCGGCTTCTGGCCCGGCGACGAGCGCCTGTCCGAGCCCGCGTTCTTCTCGTACGCGTATCCGGCGCCGCCCGGAATCGAGGCTCGCGCCGACGGCTGGAACACCGCCCTCGGCGAGTTCGTTCTTCCCTACGAAGCCGTTCGCACTGCCGCCGACCCGCGCCGCACACTCCTCGACTTCCTCGAATCCACGTACCGTGCAGCGGGCTGGGATCCGGCTCTGGAAGCGAAATAAACGCCGGTCCCGCGTCGTTCTAAGTGGTACGCGCGCAGAGACAGACTTTGAGGAGAAGTCTCGGCGCGCATTGCGTCCTGCGAAAGGAGAACGACAATGAGGGGCAACCACCCTGAATTGACACTTGCGACCGTCCGTTGCAGCAGCTGTGACACCGTCTTCGAGACTCGCTCCACGAAACGTGAGATTGTGGTCGATGCCTGCTCGAACTGTCATCCCGTCTACACCGGGGTGCAACGGGCCGTTTCGCAAGGAAGCCGCACGGAGCGCTTCGAGAGGCGCCGTGCCCGCAGCACCGTCGCGTAAGCCGAGAAGTAGAGGAGAATCAAGAACACAGTGTTTCCAACTGACGAACTGAATGGATTTCTCGAGCAGGCCGAAGAGGCCGGCTTCGTTGCCGAGCCCGAGCTCGCCGCACTCGCGGTCGAGCACGACCTCGACGACGAGGACCTGGCCGCCCTGCGCGTCGAGCTCGAGACCCGCGGCGTCGAGATCCAGGCCGAGGAGGCCGAGCTCGAGCTGAGCATCGAGCCCGGAGCGGGCGCGACCTCGGACGCCCTGACCATGTTCATGAACCAGATCGGCCGTCACCAGCTGCTCACCGCCGCGGAGGAGGTCGCGCTGGCGAAGCGCGTCGAGCGCGGCGACCGCGCGGCCAAGGAGCGGATGATCAACTCCAACCTGCGCCTCGTCGTCTCGATCGCGAAGCGCTACCAGGGGCACGACCTGCCGCTGCTGGACCTCGTCCAGGAGGGTGTGATCGGGCTCAATCGCGCGGTCGAGAAGTTCGACTGGCGGCGCGGCTACAAGTTCTCGACGTACGCGACCTGGTGGATTCGCCAGGCCTGTCAGCGTGCGATCTCGAACCAGTCGCGCACGATCCGGGTTCCCGCCCACGTCAACGAGCGCCAGGTGAAGCTGGGGCGCGCACGCCGGCGCCTCGAGCTGGAGCTCGGGCGCGAGCCGACGATCGAGGAGCTGGCCGAGGCGGCCGGGCTCGAGCTCGTCCACGCCGAGGAGGCGCTCAGCGCAGTCTCGGTGTCTGCCTCGCTCAACCAGGCGGTCGGGAGCGACGGCGACGGCGAGCTCGGCGACCTGTTCGCCGATCCGTTCGCAGCTGATCCCGCCGAGGAGGCGGGCGACGCGCTGCGGCGCCAGGAGATGCGGACGGCGCTCAGCAAGCTGCCCGAGACCGAGCGGCGGATCCTCGAGCTGCGCTTCGGCTTCGACGGGCAGCAGGCCTCGCTCGAGGCGATCGGGCGTGAGCTCAAGATCTCGCGCGAGCGGGTGCGCCAGCTCGAGCGGGACGCGCTCGCCCGGCTGGCCGACGCGGCCTAGCCCGACAGGCTGCTGATCGCGTCGCCGATCAGTTTCGCGCCGATCACGACGAACAGCACGGCCATGATCACGGCATTGTTCCGGGCCATCCACTTGTGGATGCTCTCGAGCAGCGAGTCGTCCCGGTCGGTCATCACGAAGTGGATGACGATCGGGACGGCCACGCCGATCGTCGCGATCACCGCGAACACTGAATAGGCGATCGTCTCCTCGCCGGAACTGAGCCCGGCGCCGGCGATCGTCTCCGCTGCGGCGACCGAGAGCAGCAGGTTCTTGGGATTCACGGCGGCGAGCACGACGCCCGTGCCGAGTCCCTTCGCCGGGGAGAAGTCCTCGACAGCGGCCATCCAGGCCGGCTCCGCCGTCTCGGCGCGCCCTTGCCACTGGCGTAGCGCGAGCAGGAGAAGCAGGAGGCCAAGCACGAGTTGCACGAGCTGACCCACGTCGCCGGCTCGCCTTCGGAGCTTGCCCTGAGCGGCTTGATGACGAGGAGCACGAGCGCACCGACGATCCCGATGCCGGCGATCCAACCGACGAGGAACGCGGGCCCGTTCACAGCGCCACGTTTGCTCGTGAGCATCAGGATCACGGCGATGATCGGGATCGGGCTGATCCCGACGGCGACCGCGAGCGGGAGAATCTGTCCGATCGCCTGGCCCATGCGGCCCGATCCTACGCGTCGCGGCGCGCGTAACCCGCGCACTCGCGCACCGGCTGCGGCGGGTACTTCGCGGCGATCGCCTCGTTGCGGCAGAGTAGGTAGCGCTGGCCGAGGCGGCCTTTGACCTCGCGTGCGAAGCGGCAGGACCGGCACAGGCTAGAGTCGACGGGCATGCGCATCTGCTCACTCTTACCGAGTGCGACGGAGATGATCGCGCAACTCGGGCTGATCGACTCGCTCGTCGGCGTCTCAGCCGAGTGCCGCTGGCCCCCCGAGGTGGTTGGCAAGCCGGTCGTAACGGCGGCACGAATCGACCCTGCGTCGCTGACGAGCCTCGAGATCGACCAGGCCGTGCGCGACTCGGTGCGAGACGGCCGCTCGCTCTACTCGGTCGACGCGGATCTGATCGAGAAGCTCGCGCCGGATCTAATCGTGACCCAGGACCTCTGCGCGGTGTGCGCCGTTTCGAGCGGCCAGCTAGCCCCCGTCGGAGCCGAGGTGCTCTCGCTCGACCCACGCTCGCTCGCCGACGTCGCCGAGACCGTTCGCATCCTCGCGACAAAGCTCGACCGGGTCGAGTGCGGCGAGGAGATCGTGGCCGAGATGTGGGCGGCGATCGAGCTCGCCTCGGCCGCGGTGAAGGGCCTGCCGCGCCGCCGCGTCTTCTTCGCGGAGTGGATCGACCCGCCGTTCTGCGCCGGCCACTGGCTGCCTGAGATGATCCACCTCGCCGGCGGCACGGACATCCTCGGCCGCCCGGGCCGCCCGTCCTATGCGGTGACCTGGGAGGAGGTGATCGCCGAGGCGCCGGAGCTCGTCGTGATCGCGCCGTGCGGGTTCGGCGCCGAGGAGGCCGCCGAGCGCGCCGTCGACCTGCGCCTCCCCTGCCCCGCGGTCGCTGTGGACGGCGACAGCTACTACTCGCGACCGGCCCCGCGGCTCGCTGACGGCGTCCGCCAGCTCGCACACCTCTTCCACCCGGACGTGGCCCCGGATCCCGGCCTCACCTCACTTCAGCTGGCTACCCTGTAAGCATGTTCTCTCTATTCCGTGACAAGTCCGCGATGGTCACGCCTGAAGAGGCGCTGGCCGGTCGCGAGGAGCCGATGCAGGTGCCGGAGCGCCACGAGGTGCTCGGGAATCCGCTTCGGCCGCCGTTCCCCGACGGCTTCGAGCAGGCGATCGTCGGGATGGGCTGTTTCTGGGGCGCCGAGCGCATCTTCTGGCGCGCTCCCGGCGTCTACACCACTGCCGTCGGCTACTCCGGCGGCTACACGCCGAACCCGACCTACGAGGAGACCTGCACCGGCCGCACCGGTCATGCCGAGGTCGTGCTCGTCGTCTTCGACCCGTCCGTGACGAGCTACGAGGAGATCCTGCGCCTCTTCTGGGAGGGTCACGACCCGACCCAGGGCGCGCGCCAGGGCAACGACGTCGGCACGACGTACCGCTCGGCGCTCTACTGGACGACCGACGAGCAGAAGGCGATCGCCGAGCGCTCGCGCGACGCCTACCAGCAGATGCTCACCGCGGAGGGCTACGGCCCGATCACCACGGAGCTCGCGCCCGCCGGCGAGTTCTACTACGCGGAGCCGTACCACCAGCAGTACCTCGCGAAGAACCCGAACGGCTACTGCGGCCTGGGCGGCACCGGCGTCGCGTGCCCGATCGGGCTCGCCACCACCACCTAGAAGAGGTTCAGGCGGCGGCGCTGAACGCGCCGCCGCCCTTCTTCTGCACGAGCGTGGCGAGACTCGCCCGCACCCGCTCGATCTCCCGGCCGTGCGCACGGAGCTCCGGTTCACTCGCGCCGCGCTCGGGGAGCAGCGCCTTCACGAGGACGAGCCCCTTGAGGCGGAGCAGGAGGTCGTCGACCTCGCGGAAGCTCCGCTCGTAGTCGCGTGCGCTGATCACGCTGCCTCCAGGACGACCTCGTCCTCGGACACTGCGACCTGGGCCTCACGCGGATCGGTGAGCACGAGCGCAATGACCGCTCCGGCCGCCGCGATCGCGGCGAGCGCGTAGAACGTGATCTGGAAGCCGTACGTGAGCGCAGCCGGGCTGAGCGCGGTCGCGCCGGGGTGCGAGTTCACGTAGTGATCCGTGAACGTGATCGCGATGGTGGTCGCAGCCGCGACGCCGATCGCCCCGCCGATCTGCTGGCTGGTGTTGATCAGCCCCGAGGCGATGCCTGCCTCGGACTGCCGGACTCCGGTGAGCCCGCCGATCGACATCGGCACGAAGGCGAACGCGAGGCCGACGCCGCTGAGCAGGAAGGCCGGGAAGAGATCCCAGAAGTAGTGCCCGTGCACCGGCAGGCGGGCGAAGAGCACCAACCCGGCGGCGGCGATGATCATCCCGGCGGGCAGCGTGCGCCGAACGCCGTACCGGGTCGTGAGCGCCTGCGCCGCCCCGGAGCACAGGATGATCGTGAGCGTGAGCGCGATGTAGGCGACGCCGGTCTTCAGCGCCGAGTAGTGCAGCACCTGCTGCATGTAGAGCGTCAGCAGGAAGAACTGCGAGAACAACGAGGCGGCGAGCAGGAGCCCGCTGATGTTCGAGGCCGTGAGCGTCCGCAGCTTGAAGATCCCGAGCGGCAGCAGCGGCGCCTTGGAGCGGAACTCGATCCCGACGAACGCGAGGATCAGCGCCGCGGAAGCGACGAGGAGGCCGATCGTCTCCGGGGTCCCCCAGCCGTGCTGGGTCGCACGCGACATTGCGTACACGAGGAGCATCAGGCCGCTCGTGATCGAGACGGCGCCCGCGGCATCGAAGTGGCGGTGCGCGAGGTTGGCGCGACTCTCGGGCAGGAGAAACGGCGCCAGCGCGAGCACGGCCAGGCCGGCCGGGACGTTGATGAAGAAGATCCACGACCAGCTGAAGGCGCTGGTGAGTATTCCGCCGAGCAGGACGCCGGCGGCGGCGCCGCTACCCGAGGCGGCTCCCCAGATTCCCAGGGCGAGGTTGCGCTCGCGGCCCTCGGCGAACATGGTCATCAGGATCGAGAGGGCGGCGGGCGAGAGCAGTGCTGCGCCGATCCCCTGGAGCGAGCGGAACGCGATCAGCGACCCTTCTGACCAGGCGAGCCCGTTCAGGAGCGACGCGGTGGTGAAGATCACCACGCCCGCGATGAAGATGCGGCGGCGTCCGAGCAGGTCGGCGAGCCGGCCGCCGAGCAGGAGCAGGCCGCCGAAGAAGATCGCGTAGGCGGTGATCACCCACTGGAGGCTGTCCTGGCTGAAGTTGAGGTCGACCTTGATCGACGGCAGCGCAACGTTCACGATCGCCACATCGAGCACGACCATGAACTGAGCAGCCACGATCACAGCCAGCGCGAACCATCGTTTGCGAGTATCGAGGGAAGTCATTTGCATCTCCGATCGTTGAACAAGTCGATGATGAACCCTATCAACGATCTGCGCAGCTACGCTTATTCCCGATGAGCACACCCGCCCCCGAGCTCGAGCACCGTCCGGCGGCCCCGCCGCAGGAGCTGCTCGACAACACTGCCGTCCTCCTGGCCCGCGTCGGCACGGCGATCAAGGCCCAGGCCCTCGAGGACTTCGAGCAGGCCGGCTCGAGCATGTACCACTACAGCGTCCTCGCGCTCCTCGCCGAGGGCGACTGCTCGGCGCAGTCCACGATCGCGCAGATGCTCGCCCTCGACAGCAGCCAGCTCGTCGGCGTGCTCGACTCGCTCGAGGAGCAAGGGCTGGTCGAGCGCCGGCGCGATCCGAATGACCGGCGCCGCCACGGCGTGAGCCTCACCGCGGACGGCAAGCGCCAGCTCGTCAAGCTTCGCGGGATCGCGATGCGGCTCGAGGAGAGCGTGCTCGAGCCGCTCGACGCGAGCGCACGCAAGTCGCTGCGCGAGTCACTCGAGTTGATCGCCACCCGCTACGACTGGCACGTCAAGCGCTGATTGACCGACTGACCGCTCCGTCCTATTCTTGTCGAGCGGGCGAGAGCGACGGGGGGTCGGGTGGTTTGTTCGCCGAACCGTTGCTGCGGCGGTACTCCCACCCTTGAGCCTGGGACGGCGGTGCGATGCCGCTAGCCGATCAGGCTCCGCGGCTCAGGCTGCTCGGCGCGTTCGATCTCTCGGTCGGCGGCGAGTCGATCACGCTGCCGATGAACGGCCAGCGCGTGCTCGTCTTCCTCGCGCTGCACGGCCGCTCGCTGTTACGGCCGTTCGTCGCCGGCTCTTTGTGGCTCGACTCGCCGGAGGATCGCGCCGCCGGCAGTCTCCGGTCGGCGCTGTGGCGTCTGAACAGGCGCTACCGCTTCATCGAGACGAACGGCGAGCGACTCTGCCTCGCGGCCGACGTCGCGGTCGACGTCGACGACGCGGCGGCCCAGGCGCGGCGCCTGCTCGATCCGGCGGAGTCGGAGTGCCCGAGCCCCGACTGCCTCCTGCTCTCGCACGACCTGCTTCCGGACTGGTACGACGACTGGGTCGCGGTCGAGCGCGAGCGCTTCCGCCAGCTCCGCGTCCATGCGCTCGAGCGCCTCTGTGACCGGCTCGTCGAGGCAAATCGATTTGGCGAGGCGATCGAGGCCGGCCTCTCCGCGATGCGGAGCGAGCCGCTGCGCGAGAGCGCCCACCGCGCGCTCGTGCGGGCGCATCTCGCCGAGGGAAACCGCAACGAGGCACTGACCCAGTACCGGCGCTTCCGCGCGCTCCTGCACGACGAGCTCGGGCTCGAGCCCTCGCCGCAGATGGAGAAGCTGATCGCCTTCTAGGTCCGTCTCGGTAATCTCAGAAGGTGGCCGCTCCTGCCAGCCCGGTTTTGTCCGCGTCCCAGCTCGCATCACTCGCCGAGCTCGGTGAGGAGCGCAGCGCGGCGGTCGGCGACGTGCTGTTCCAGGTCGGCGACAGGCGGTATCCGTTCATCGCGATCATCGAGGGCGAAGTGGCGATCCGCGACGGCGAAGGCAACGAGATCATCCGTCACGGCACCTCGGGCTTCCTGGGCGAGGTGAGCCTGCTGTCGGGCCAGACGGTCTTCCTGACGGCGGTCGTGACGAAGGCGTTGCGGTACATCGCCGTCGATCGCGATGCGCTCCGGCCGTTGCTGTTCGAGGACGGCCTCCTCAGCGACCTGTTGCTCACGAGTTTCATCGCGCGGCGCGAGGCGCTGCAGCAGATCGCCGGGATCGGTCTCGAGATCGTGGGCCCGCGCTCGTCCGAGGCGACGATGCGGATGGTCGAGTTCGCGAGCAGCAACCGGCTGCCCTACACGTGGCTCGACTCGACGCCGCCGGACGAGGGGAGCCTGCCGCTCGTGCGGCTGCCGGGCGGTCTCGAGTTGCGCGGCCCCTCGACCGCCCAGGTGTCCCGCGCGCTGGGGATCGGCCGCGAGCTCGCGCCGCGCGAGGAGGTCGACCTGGTCGTGGTCGGAGGCGGGCCAGCCGGTCTCGCGGCTGCGGTCTACGGCGCCTCGGAGGGGCTGGAAACCCTGGTCGTCGAGGGGAGTGCGCTCGGCGGACAGGCGGGCACATCACGCCGGATCGAGAACTACCTCGGCTTCCCCGCCGGAATCAGCGGCGCCGAGCTGACGAGCCGCGCGATCACGCAGGCCCGCAAGTTCGAGGCGCGGACCGCGACGCCGTACCGGGCGCTGTCGCTCGAGCCTGCCGACGGCGGCTATCTGGTACGGCTCGAAGAGGATCACGTGATCGCGGCGCGCACGGTCCTGCTCGCGACAGGGGCGCAGTACCGGCGACTGCCGGTCGACAACCTGTCGGACTACGAGGGCGTGAGCGTGTTCTACGCGGCCGGGCCTCCGGAGCGTCAGCTCTGCGGCGCAGCGCGCGTCGGCGTGGTCGGCGGTGGCAACTCCGCCGGTCAGGCCGCTGTCTGGCTTGCGCGCGGCGGGGCGCTCGTAACGTTGCTGCATCGTCGCGGCGACCTGCGCGAGACGATGTCCGACTACCTCGTCCGGGAGCTCGAGCGGTACGGAGTCGCGGTGCGCGACCGGAGCGAGGTCGCCGAGCTGCACGGCGAGGACGGCCGGATCGAGGCGGTCACGCTGAAGAGCGGCGAGCGCCTGCCGTTCTCGTTCCTGTTCCTCTTCCTCGGCGCGCTGCCGTGCACCGAGTGGCTCGGCGACGTCGTCGCACGCGACGAGAACGGGTTCATCCTCACTGGCGCCGACGCGGGTAGCGACCACCTGCTGGAGACCAGTCTCCCGGGCGTGTTCGCTGCGGGGGACGTTCGCTCCGGCTCGACGAAGCGCTGCGCAACTGCCGTCGGCGAAGGAGCCATGGCCGTGCAGTTCGTGCACAGCAGGCTGGCGGAGCGAACCGCTACGACGTAGCCGGCGGCGTCTTGCCCTCGACCTCGATGTGGGGCAGCCACTGGAGCCAGCTCGGCAGGTACCACGTCCACCGTCCCAGCAAAACGAGTGTGCTCGGCAGCACGACGCAGCGGATGATGGTCGCGTCGAGCAGGAGCGCGACCGCGACGCCGAAGCCCATCTCCTGGAACTGGACGAGCTGCCCGCGCGCGAAGCCGGTGAAGACGACGATGATGATCAGCGCGGCGCCCGTGATGATGCGCGCGGTCGAGGCGACGCCGGTCTCGACGGCCTCGCGCGTGGTGCCGCCCCGGTCGTAGCGCTCCTTGATCCGGCTGGTCAGGAACACCTGGTAGTCCATCGAGAGGCCGAAGAGCACCGCGAACAGGAAGAGCGGCACCCAGGCGTCGATCGCTGCCGCGTGCTCGAAGCCGAAGAAGCTCGCGCCGTAGCCGTGGATGAACACGAGGGTGAGCAGCCCGTAGGCCGCTCCCACCGAGAGGAGGTTGAGCAGGATCGAGACGACCGCGATCACGAGCGAGCGGAATGCGATCATCAGCAAGATCAGGCTGAGGCCGAGCACGAAGGCGAGCACGTACGGCGTCGGGTTTGTCACCGCGTCGAAGTACTCGGCGTTCTCCGCGGTCTTGCCCCCGATGAGGATCTGAGCGCCGGTGCCCGCGAGCGCGGCCGGCGCGAGGTTCGCGCGGAGGTCGCGCACGGCGTCGATCGCCGTGCCGCGCACCGGGTCGCCCCGCACCGGGACCGTGAGGACGATCACGTGGCGCGCAGGAGCTGCCTGGATCTGGCCGGCTCCAAAGCGGGAATCGCCCGCGAGAGTCCGCTCCAGAGCCGCGACGGCCGCGCCCACCGACGCGTTGCCGTTCTGCACGACGATCTGCGTCGGGTACGGGCTCTGGGCCGGGAACTCGCGCTCGAGGACGAGGAAGCCGTGCTTCGAAGGCGAGCTGTCCGGGAGCGAGGCGATACCGCTCGAGCCGATGTGCAACCCGAGCAGCGGCACTGCGAGCGCTAGCATCGCCCCGGCGCTGAGGACGAGACTGAGGGCCGGGCGGCGGAGGACCGTATGGACGATCCAGCGCCAGAAGCGCGATTCCCCGCCACCGCCGCCGCCGCCGAACAGCGGCACCCGCAGTCGGTTGATCCCGTCGCCGAAGAGTCCGAGCAGTGCAGGCAGGAGCGTCAGCGCGGCCGCCACCGAGACGACGCCGACAACGATCGCGCCAGCGGCCAGGCTGCGCAGGATCGTCGTCGGCACGATCAGCAGTCCGAGCAGCGCGACCACGAAGATGCTGCCGCTGAAAAGCACGGCGCGGCTCGCCGTCGCCCCTGAGCGCGCAATCGCCTGCTCCTCGGCGGCGCCGCCCGCGCGCTCCTCGCGATACCGGGAGATCACGAACAGCGAGTAGTCGATCCCGAGCGCCAGCCCCATCCCCGTCAGCATGTTCACGATGAAGACCGAGAGGCTGAACTCGAGCGAGAGCAGCGTGACGAGCCCGATCCCGACGATGATCGACACGAGCGCCATCAGCACCGGGATCAGCCCGGCGACGACCGCTCCGAAGACGAGCACGAGGATCAGGAGGGCCGCCGGGAGCCCGAACTCGAGCTCGCCGCTCTTCAGGTCGCTCTGCGAGATGAGGTTGAAGTCGTTTGCGGAGGAGTGGGCGCCGGTGATCGCGACCTCGAAGCCCGGCGTCAGGCCATCCTTCTGCACCAGCGCGACCACCGGCTTGATCGCGGCGTCGCTGCCCACGAGGATCGGAAGCAGCACAGCGTGGCCGTCCTTCGAGACGACGGGAGGCGTGACGATGTTCTGCACCTTCCCGGTCGCGTGGAGGTCGCCGCTGAGCCTCGTCACAAAGGCCTGAAACTGCGGGCTCCCCGCCGCGTACTGCGCAGAGGACACGACCACGATGTCGCTCGACTGGCGCCGCAGCTCGGCCGCCGACGGCGGAAACGCCGCTGCGATCGCGGCGGCGGCGCGCGCCGACTCCGGGTTCCCGGTCACGGTCGCGTCGGAGCTGAGCCCGTGCAGCGAGGTCGCGGCGAGGACGATCGCCGCAAGGATCGCGACACCCCACCCGGCCAGAACGCGACGCGGGTGCGCGGAGCAGAAACGAGCGAGTCGCTCGGTCACGAGCACCGACCCTTCTGCCAACGATTCCTCGCGCTCACGTGAATCACGCCCCTCCTGGGCTGGAAGAAGACTCTCCGCGAGACCGGGGCTCTGAGATCCGCTGGTGATTCACGACGCCGAGGACTTGGGCACCGAGCCCGACGATCGTACCACTGCTCCGGGCGATTTCCGGAGCGACGGCGACCCCGGCTGTCCTCGGGTCATACGGGATTCATCCCGAACCGACCCCTCTTCCCCTTCCGGCGTCGCCGAGGGTGTGTCCGCAAGCGCAGAAACCAATTGAAAGGACATACGGATGAAGAGCAAGACCTGGAAGCTCATCGCAACGGTCGGCGCCATCGGCGTCGCATCCGTCGCGGCGATCGGCGGCACGTACGCCAACTTCACGGCGACGCCCACGTCGATCTCCAGCAACGCCTTCACGAGCGGCACGCTCACCATGAGCCGGTCCGGCTCGGGGGCCATCTTCACAGCCGCGAACATGAAGATCAGCGACACCGCGACCGGCTCGGTGACGATCACCAACACCGGCTCGCTCGCCGCGATCTACACGCTCACGAGCTCCACCACCGGCAGCGCACCGCTCGCCGGCCAGCTCCACCTCGTGATCTACAAGGACACCGACAACCTGGTGGGCTCGAAGATCTACGACGGCACTCTTGCCGGGCTGAGCTCCCTCGCCCTCGGCACCTTCCCGGCGACTTCGGGATCGCATGTGTACTACTTCCACATCGACCTGCCCACCACCGGTACGGACCCCGGCGACAACGTCTTCCAGGGCCTGACCTCGACCGCGACCTTCAACTGGTCCGCGACGCAGGCGTAAGGGACAGGGGACTGAGCGAATGCGGCATCTAAGCCGAATCGCGGGTTGGACGGCCGGCCTGATCGCTGGGCTGGCCGTCCTCCTCGTCCTCGCCTACGGGGGACTGATCGGCGCCGGCTACCGGCCGGTGGCGGTCTACTCCGGCTCGATGGTGCCGACGCTCGGTGTCGGCTCCCTCGCGGTCGTCAAGCCTGTCGCGGCGAGCTCCGTCCGTGTCGGCGATGTGATCACTTTCAACGACCCGTTCGTCCACAACCGCCGCGTCACACACCGGGTCATCCGGATCGCGGTGAAGCAGGACGGCACGCGGGCCTACTGGACGAAGGGCGACGCCAACCCGTCGCGCGACCCCTGGACGATCGCGCTTCCGAACCAGGTCGGCCGGCTCTCGTTCGACGTGCCCTACGCGGGCTACGCGCTCGTCTATGCGGGAACGCGCGAGGTGCGGATGGTGCTCATCCTCTTCTCGGTCGCGACCATGCTCGCCGTGCTGCTCCTGTCGATCTGGCGCGAGCCGAAGCCCAGCGCGTCCGGAGCGACGAGCTGAGATGAGGCGCCTCCTCGCGATCATCCTCCTCGCCGCCTCGGTGGCGGCGATCGCCGCCGGCCTCACGGCGCGTCTGACGAGCGCCGCGTTCACCGCGCAGACGGCGGTGACCGGGAACACGGTCACCGTCGACACGCTCGGCAACTACTTTCAGGTGACCCCCGGCACCGCGGTCGTGGCGAACACCTCGACCCCGGTCGCGACCGGCTCCGTCAACAACCTCGCGCTTGCGTTCGGCCTCGTGCCCTCCGCGCGCATCTACACGAGCGTCTACACGGTCAAGAACGTGTCGACCGCGAGCCGCACGGCGGTGCTGACGCTGAACGGCCCGGCCCAGGTCGTCTCCGCCGTCTTCGCGAGCACGGGCACGACGACCGCCACACTCGCAGCCGGCGCCTCGACCACCGTCACCGTGACGACCTCCAACACGATCGCCGGCCACGGGGTCGGCTCGATCAAGTTGGGCCTGTCGACGCTGAGCTGGATGTACCGCACCTACTCGCTGACGCTCGACGAGGCGCCCGAGGCGCCGCCCTCGCTGACCGCGACCCAGCGCCCGGCTGGCCGTATCGACCTCGCCTGGGGCGCGTCGACGACCGTCACCAACCTCAAGGGCTACGACGTCTACCGCAAGTCGGGCGCGGGCTCCTACGCCAAGCTCAACTCCACCCCGCTCACCGTCCTGACGTATTCGGACACGACGACGACGGACGGGACGACGTACACCTACAAGGTGAACGCCGTCTCGACCGACACGACGCCTCTGACGAGCCTCGACAGCCCGGCCGCGGTGCAGACGGCCGACGCGACGCCGCCGGCCCAGCCGAGCGCCGTCTCGACGAGCACGTACATCACGGCGTCGGCCGTCTCGGTCAACGTCACCCTGCCCTCGGGCTCGCTCGCGAGCGACACCGTCACGGTGACGCTGAGCGACGGCACCCACACGGTCACCGGGACGACCGCGGCAAGCGCCGGCGCCGGGACGGTGTCGGTGTCGGGCCTCAACGCCTCGAGCCTCTCCGACGGAAACGTGACCGTGACCGCGACGTCCACAGACCTCGCCGGCAACGTCTCGAACCAGCGCTCGATCACCGCAACCAAGGACACGGTCGCCCCGACCACCCCCGGCAGCCTTTCGTTCACCGATCGCACGAGCCCGTCCGGCGACACCGTCAGCGGGTCCTGCGAATCGGGCTCGACCGTCAAGGTCGTCCAGACTGCTCCGTCTGGGGCGGGAACCTTCACGGGCGCCTGCTCCGGCGGCTCGTTCTCGATCACGGTCAGCAGCCAGAAGAACAAGGCAGTCTCGTTCTCGGTCAGCGCCACCGATCCGGCCGGCAACACGAGCGGCACCGCGACATTGAGCGGAACGACCACGAAGTAAGACCCGCCGTCCTATCCTTGGGCGAGCGGTGCGAACCATGACTCCCGCCGAGAGGCGTCAACTTCCGGCCGTGCTCTACCTGGCCGGCGGAGTCGTGGCGATCGGGCTCTACTTCCTGCTCCCGCAGGGCGGCAAGGCGCAGTCGGTGCTCTATGTGGCGGTCGCGCTCTCCGCCGCCGCAGCGGTGGCGATCGGGGCGCGGGCGCACCTCCGGACGGGTCGGCGGCTGCCGTGGTACTTCCTGTCCGCCGCGCTGCTCCTCTTCGCAGCCGGCGACGCGTTCAGCGCCTACTACAGCGTCTCCGGTGGAGCCGAGCCGACGATCTCGGCGAGCGACGTGCTCTACCTCGCCGGCTATCCGTTCCTCTTCGTCGGCATGTGGGAGCTCGCCCAGCGTCTCGGGCCCGTCCAGAGCCGGCTCGCCGCGCTCGACGCCACGATCCTGGCCACTGCGTTCGCGACGGCGCAGTGGGTGTTCGTGATGGCGCCGCTGACCTCACAGGGCTACGACAACTACAGCCTGGCCGTCCTGCTGGCGTATCCGGCCATGGACCTGCTCCTCTTCGTACCGCTCGCGCGGTCGATGATCACTCCTGCCTGGCGCAACCAGTCGTATCTCCTGCTCGTCGCGGCGATCGTGCTGATGATGGCCGGCGACGAGGTGTATGCCGTCGATCCGTCGGGCTACGCAGCCGGGTCGTGGCTCGACTCGCTCTGGCTGCTGTCCTACGTGGCCTGGGGCGTCGCCGCGCTGTCGCCGTCGATGAAGCCGCTGACTCTCGGCGAGCGAGCCGTCGAGCCCCGCCTCGGCTGGCCGCGGATCGTGATGCTGGGTGTCGGGCTGCTGGCCGCGCCCGTGATCCTCGTGGTCCAGGCGACGCGGGGCGCGGACCTCGGCGAGTACGTGATTGCGATCGGCGGCGCCATTGCTTCGCTTCTCGTGCTCACCCGGATCATCGTGCTCGTCCGCGCGATGGACGGCCTGGCCGAGGACGAGCGTGAGGCGCGCTACTTCGCCGAGACGGCCCAGCGGCAGCTCGCCGAGCAGAACGCGAGGCTGCAGGAGCTCGACGGCCTCAAGGACGAGTTCGTGGGGCTCGTCTCGCACGAGCTCCGTACGCCGTTGACGTCGATCACGGGGTACCTCGAGCTCCTCGACGATCCGGAGACAGGCCCGCTCAACGACGAGCAGAGCGAGTTCCTTGCGATCGTCGGCCGCAACGCACGCAGGCTCCTCACCCTCGTCAACGACCTGCTCTTCGTCGCGAGGCTCGAGGCGGGGCGCCTCGACATGCACCTCGACGAGGTCGACCTCGCGGATGTGATCGTCCACGCGATCGACTCGGCGCGGCCCCGCGCCTCCGATCGCGGCGTCGCGCTCAGCAGCGAGATCCACGGGCCGATGGTGGTCGTCGGCGACGCCGACCGGCTCGCGCAGCTGCTCGACAACCTCGTCTCGAACGCCGTCAAGTTCACTCCGAGCGGCGGCAGCGTCGAGGCGCGGCTCGACCGGCGAAACGGACTTGCGCGGCTCCGCGTCACCGACTCGGGGATCGGAATCCCGGAGGAGGAGCTCGGCCGGCTGTTCGAGCGCTTCTTCCGCGCCTCGAGCGCAGTCAGCCGGCAGGCGCCCGGCACCGGGCTCGGCCTCTACATCGCGAAGGCGATCGCGGAGGCCCACGGTGGCTCGATCGAGGTCGAGAGCACGATCGACGGCGGCACGACCTTCCAGGTCGACCTGCCACTCACCGGCCCGAGCTAGGTTCGCCGGTAGCGGTAGCCGAACCCCCGCATCGTCTCGATCGGCACCGAGCCCGGATCGTCGGGGTCGAGCTTTCGCCGCAGGTAGCCGACGTAGAGCTTGACCTGGTCGCGCGCGACTCCGAAGCTGTCGCCCCAGACGAGCTCCAGCAGCTGGTCGTGCGAGAGCACCTGATTCGGGTGCCGGACGAAGACGGCGAGCAGCTTGAACTCGAGCGGGGTCAGCGCGACGTCGGCTCCGGCGACCCTGGCCACGCGCTGCTTGAAGTCGATCTCCAGGTACGAGTCAGCGTACGCGTCGGCCGTCTCGATCCCGCCGGCCGAGGCGCGGCGCAGGAGTGCCTGGACCCGCGCGACGAGCTCCTGTCGGCCGAACGGCTTCGAGATGTAGTCGTCCGCGCCGTGCGAGAGGCCGTGGACCCGCTCGAGCTCGGTGTCGCGCGCGGTCAGCATCACCACGGGTACGTCGCTGACCTCGCGGATCCGCTCCAGTGTCGTCCAGCCGTCGAGCCCGGGCATCATCACGTCGAGGAGGACGAGATCCGGCGGCGCGGCGAACAGCTCGCGAAGCCCGGCAAGCCCATCCTCTGCCTCGCGCACGACATAGCCGGCGCGCTCCAGCAGGCGTCGTACCAGCCCCCGGGTGTCTGCGTCGTCGTCCACCACGAGGATCGTGGCGACGCTCATACCGTCTTCATACCATCACCCGGGCGATTTCCCTACTCGCGCGGCCGATACTCGGGTATCTGATGTCGAAGATCCTGATCAACGAGCCGCATCACGATGTCCGGGCGCTGCTCGTCCAGATGGCCACGAGGCTCGGCTACCAGCCGCTCGCCGTCCACGAAGTCCAAGGCGCGATGCCGTCCGACGCGTCGGTGCTCCTGTTCGAGCCGGCCGAGACGGAGTGCCTGCGCCACGCGCAGGCGCTGCGCGGCGAGCGGCCCGACCTTCGGTTCGTCTGCGTGAGCATCGAGCCGCCCGAGCCCTCGTGGCTCGAGCTCGACCCGGCCGCCTACGTGATGAAGCCGTTCAGCCTCGCCTCGCTGCGCACCGCGCTCGCCGCGGCCAGCGCCTAGGGCCAGGTCGTCGCCGGCCGCTGAGTCAGCGGATCACGCGGGCCGAGCCGCCCGCGACGACACGTTCCACCTCGGCTAGGGTCGCCATCGAGGTGTCGCCCGGAGTGGTCATCGCAAGTGCGCCGTGGGCGATGCCGTAGGCAAGCGCCTTGTCGACGTCAAAGCCGCTCAGCAGGCCGTAGATCAGGCCTGAGGCGAACGAGTCGCCGCCGCCGACGCGGTCGAAGATCTCCAGCCCGGGCAACGACGGGCCGACGTGGAAGGCCGTCTGCGTCCGGCAGACCCCGCTCCAGTCGTTGACGGACGCGCTGCGCGCCTGGCGGAGCGTCGTCGCCGTGAGCGCGAGCTGCGGGTTGTCGGCCATCACCTCGGCGAGCAGCCGCTCGTACGTCGCGGTCTCGAGCTCGAGCAGGTGCTCGTCGGCGCCGTCGAGCGCGTAGCCGAGGCCGACAGCGAAGTCCTCCTCGTTGCCGAACAGGACCTGCACGTGATCGACGAGTCTCTTGTTGACCTGTGCCGCCGCTTCCGGCTTCCACAGCGAAGGGCGGTAGTTGAGGTCGTACGAGACGACGGTTCCGTGCGCGCGCGCCGCGGTCATCGCCTCGAGTGCCAGTTCCGCGGTCGTGGACGAGAGCGCAGCGAAGACGCCGCCGCAGTGGAACCAGCGCACGCCCTCCGCGCCGAAGATCCGCTCCCAGTCGACATCGCCCGGGGCCATCTGCGACGCGGCCGAGTTGGCGCGATCCGAGCAGCCGACTGCGCCGCGGACGCCGAAGCCGCGCTCGGTGAAGTTGAGCCCGTTCCGCACCTCGCGGCCGATCCCGTCGTACGGGCGCCAGTCGAGGTGCGTCTGCTCGACGCCGCCCTGGTAGATCAGGTCCTCGATCAGCCGGCCTATCGCGTTGTCGGCGAGTGCCGTGACGACGCCGGTGCGCAGGCCGAAGCAGCGCTTCAGACCGCGCGCGACGTTGTACTCGCCGCCGCCCTCGGACGCTGCGAAGGTGCGCGTGGTCGCGACGCGTCCGTCGCCCGGGTCGAGGCGGAGCATCACCTCGCCGAGCGAGACGAGGTCGTAGCGGCATTCCTCGGCGGGGCGGAGGTCGAGCAGACTCACGCCGCGATCTCCACTGCTTCACGCGCGAGGCGCTCGATCTCGTCGAAGCGACCCTCGCGGATCAGGGCGGCGTCGCAGAGCCAGGTGCCGCCGCACGCGAGCACCGCCGGGACGGCGAGGTACGCGGCGAGGTTCGACGGGTCGATCCCGCCGGTCGGGATGAACTGAACGTCCTGATAGGGCGCCGACATCGCTTTGAGGAACGCTACGCCCCCGACGATCGCCGCGGGGAAGACCTTCAGGACGCGGCAGCCGAGCGAGCGGGCGCGCTCGATCTCGGACGGCGTCGCGATACCCGGGAAGAACGGCAGGTCGAGCTCACGACAGGCATCGACGACCGACTCGTTCGTCCCCGGCGCGACGGCGAAGCGTGCCCCTGCAGCCGCCGCAGCCTCGGCCTGCTCCGGCGACAGCACGGTGCCGGCGCCGACGAGCAGCCCTTCGATCGCGCTCGCCCGCCGGATCGACTCGGCCGCGGCCTCGGTGCGAAACGTGATCTCGACGCACGAGACGCCGCCCGCAAGCAGAGCCCGGCACGCAGCCTCGGCGCCGTCGGCATCCGGCGCGCTCATGACCGGCAGCACGCGAGCCCGCGCCAGCGCTTCGAGCACTGCGCTCACTTGCTCATCCCCATCGTCAGCCCGGTGATCAGGTAGCGCTGGAAGAGGAGGTAGACGGCGATCGCCGGTAGCGCGCTCATCAGCGAGCCTGCCATCAGCACCGGCACGTTGAGGAGATGCTGCGCGGGCACCGTCGCGAGGCCGACCGTGATCGGTCGCAGCTGCGGAGTCTGGAGGAAGAGCAGCCCGACGAGCAGGTCGTCCCAGATCTGGATGAACTGCAGCACGACCACCGTCGCGATCGCCGGCAGCGCGAGCGGCAGCATGATCCGGAAGAAGATCTTCCCGTAGCCGAGCCCGTCGATCAGCGAGGCCTCGATCACGTCCTCGGGCAGCCTCCGGAAGTAGACCGTCATCAGGAAGGTCGAGAACGGCGCGCCGAGCGCCGCGTAGACCAGGATCGCGCCGTAGTAGTGGTTGATGAAGCCGAGCCGGGCCAGGTTCACGTACTCCGGCACGATCATCGACTGCATCGGCACCATCATCGCGCTGATCACGACGAGGAAGACCACCGCCGAGAAGCGGTAACGAAGCGTTCCGAGCGCGTAGCCCGCCGTGGTCGAGACCGCGAGGATCAGCGAGATCGCGCCGACGGTGAGAATCGTCGAGTTGCCGAGCTCACGCCATACCGGCAGCGTGTGGAACAGCTCGCGCCAGCTCGTGAACGACCAGCCGTGGCCGAGCTGGAACTGGGTCAGCGACCGGAACGACGCCGTCCCCATCGTCCAGAACGGGTAGAGCATCACGAGCGTGATCAGCAGCAGCGCCGCGTAGATCGAGAGCTGCATGGTGCGCCGGCGGACGGTCAATCGTCGCTCCGCAGCAGCCGAAGCTGGATCATGCTCACGACGAAGACCGCGGCGAAGAGGATCACCCCGGCCGTCGCGCCGGTGCCGAAGTCGCCCGCCGAGAACGCCTGCTGGTAGACGAAGAACTCGAGGGTCGTCGTCCCGTAGCCCGGCCCGCCGCCGGTCATCACGTAGATCAGGCTGAACAACGCGCTGAACGCCGTGATCAGGCTGATCACGAACGCGAACTGGACGAACCGCTTCAGCAGCGGGAACGTGATCTTGAACATCGTCGCGAACGTGCCCGCGCCGTCGACCTTCGCCGCGTCGTAGAGCTCCTGGTCGATCGTGGCCATCCCGGCGAGGAAGATGATCAGGTTCGTCCCGAACATCGACCAGATGAAGGTGATCATCACGGCGACCAAGGCGGACCGCTCGTGCGAGAGCATGTTCGGGTGCAGGAAGCCGAGCCCGACGTTGTCGAGCAGGCTCTGGAGGATCCCGTTGTCCTGGAAGAAGCGGACGGAGATGAAGCCGATCACCACCCACGAGACGGCGGTCGGCAGGAAGTAGACCGAGCGGAACGTCCGCCAGCCGCGCACCTGCGTGTTGATCAGGAACGCAACGCCCAAAGGAATCGCGATCGCTACGGGGATCGCGAGGATCATCAGCGCGTTGTTCTCCAGCACCTGGATGAACGCCGAGTTGTGGAACAGCCGCGAGTACGTCGCGGTGCCGACCCACTGGGAGCTGAGCCCGTCCCAGGTCGTGAAGCTGTAGTAGAACGTCTGCCCGATCGGCAGCAGCAGAAGCGAGGCGACGAGCGCCACCACCGGGATCGAGAAGAGGATCCCGGCCCGGCGGCGGCGGGCCGCAAGCGGCCCGCCCTTCTTTCGCCGCCGAGGCTGGGAAGCCGTGCTAACCGCTATAGCTCGGGCCCTTTCGGCTCGCAGGCAGCCCGTCGAGCGTGGACTTCATGCTGCCGAGCGCCGTGCTGACCGAGATGTCGCCGCCGAACGCAGCAACGAGCTGCTTCTGCGCTGTCGTCACCACCTCGCCCTGGATCACGTTGTCGAGCATCGGGTAGGGCGTGAAGCCGTCCTTCGCCGCGAAGTCGAGCATCTGGTTCGAGACCGGATTCGCGGTGCGGAAGCCCTTGATGTCCGGAATCAGGCCGGCTGCGGAGATGATCTTCGCCGCCTGCGCCGTCATCAGGAACTTGAGGAACTTCACGGCCTCGGGCTGGTGCTTCGAGTAGCTCGTCACCGAGAAGCCGTCGCCCGGGTACTGGATGACGCCCTTCTGCTTGCCGACCGCATACGGCGGCACGAACGCAGAGAGGTTCTTGCCGAGGCCCTGCTGGAGGGTCGCGGTGTCCCAGTTCCCGTCGACGAGCATCGCCGCCTGGCCCTTCACGAACGCGCCGAGGATGTTCGTCTTCGTCAGCACGTCCTTGTTCGTGCAGCCGTCCTTCGGCAGGGCGACCCACTTGTTCATCTGCGAGACGATCGCCGGCGAGTTCCACGGCGTCTTGCCGGTGTAGAGGTTCTTCCACTGCGCCGGTGTATAGAGGCCCGTCATCTGATAGCTGAAGTCGTAGAACGGATAGAACTGCGCCCCGAGCGCCTGGGTGTCGGCCCCGTAGATCATCGGGGTGATCCCCTTCGCCTTCAGCTTCGTGCAGTCGGTCTGCAGCTCCGACCAGCTCAGCGGCGCCTTCGCGATGCCGGCCTTCTTGAACAGGGCCTTGTTGTAGAAGCCGATGTAGAACTGGTTCTCGAGCGGCATCACGAGCAGGCCCTTGGCCGGGTTGAAGTCGGCGCTCATGTACGCCACGCCGTTGATCTTCGCGAGCTCGGCCGCCGAGAAGTACGGCTTCAGGTTCAGCAGGTACTTCTGGTACTTGAGGTCGAACAGGCCCGTCCACTGGACGGCGAGATCAGGTCCGGTGTGGGAGATCGAGGCGGCCTGTAGCAGCGCGAAGTAGTTGTCCGCGGGCTGGCTGACGACCTTGATCGTGATGTTCGGGTTTGCCTTCTCGAACGCGGCGACGAGGTTCTTCGTCGCGACCGCGTTCCCCTCGGTGCCGTAGTTGTGCCACAGCGTCAGCGTGACGTTGGCGCTCTTCCCGCCGGTGGCAGCGAGCGCCGCTCCGGCGAGCACAACGACCGCGGCCACCGCCGCGATTCCGATCATGACCTTGCGCATCGTGCCTCCTCTTGACCTCGTTGGATCGATTCTCATGCTTTGCCCACAGGGATGCCGAGACCCGGCGCTCCCGCTTCAGACTGGGTCAGCTCCGGCGACAGGCGGGCGAGCCACTCCAGCGCGGCCGCCGCTCTGTGCACCTTCTCGCGTGCGATCTCACATGCATCTTTGACGAGGTGCGCGCCCGCCGGATAGATCATGCGCGCGTTCCTGAGCCCGAACTTCGCGTAGAGCGGGGCTCCGGCGGCGACGAGGTCGCCGAGCTGGTTGCCGCGGACGACGCCGCCGAGAGAGTCGGGCGACTCCACGTAGAGGTCTAGCGGCAGCGACGACGCGGCGCGCAGCTCACGCAGCTGGTCGAGGGTGACGTCGGACGGGATGTTCGCGGTGGTCGCACCGAGCCGCTCGAGCTCGCGCAGCGCCAGCGGGTTCGACGGCGCCATCATCACGGAGATCTTCCAGACGATCTCCGTGGGCAGCTCGCCGGCGCGCTGCATCTCGGTGACGAGTGCGAGGAGCCCGAGGTCCGCGATCAGGAAGCTGCGGATCCCGCACTCGGCCGCGCGGGCGACGTCCTCGGCCGCGTAGGCGAGCCCGCGCAGCCCGCGCAGCTGTCCCGCGTGCGCGGAGCCGTCCGCCGTGCGCGCGTGGGCGCCGATGTCGTAGCCCTCGCGCGGGCCGACGAAGAGCGAGACCTCCATTCCCGCGCCGGTCCCGAGCGCGGCCATCTCGCGCAACTCCGACTCGCGCAGCAGCATCGCGCCGCTGCCCTGCGAGACGCGGTTGACGACGATGCCCTCGGCCGCCGCGGCGTTGATCACCGCATCGAGCACCTGTGGGCCCTCGACGCTCGGGATCTCGATCCGGAAGTCGGCTCCGTCGGGGAAGCGCGCCGCCGTGGCCGCGTCCGCGTGGAGCCGCGCCAGTGCCGCGTCGGCCTTCACGCCGCTGCTCCCGTGACGATGTCGAGCACTGCGGGCCGGTCGTCTTCGAGCGGCCAGGAGCCGGTGTCGGTGAGCCGCCGGAGGCCTGTGGGCTCGACGAGGTATGTGTCCTCGACCTTGCCGCCGCCGGCGATGCTCGGGTTCCACGCGAGCGCGTGGCTTTCCTCGATCGCGGTGTCGTACCAGCGGCTTTCGGTCTGAGCCGGCACGATCTCGAACTCGCGCTGGCGGTAGCCGACGGGTCCGCCCTGGTAGTGCTCCCGCCAGGCGCCCGGGTTCCCGGAGCCCGCGTAGGCCCGGGCGAGCGCCTCGAGCGCCTCGCCGTAGGTCGTGCCGGCGGCGCAGGCCTCGAGCATCGCGCGCTCGACCGCAAGCGCCGATTCGCGCGCGCGCCTGACTCCGTCCGCGAGCCCGCCCGCACAGGCGAAGCGCGTAGCTGCCGCATGGAGCCCGTGCCGCTCGGCGACGACGACGGCCATCACGAGGCGGCTCATCGCCTCGCCGGCCGCCAGTGGATGCCGAAACTGCTCGACCCGGGTGTCGCCGCCGACGATCAGGCAGGCGCCGAACGCACCGACGCGCTCGAGGTTCGACGCGACGCGCGCCTGGACGTCGAAGTCGCGCTCGCCCGGCTCCCAGGCACGGAGCGCGTCCTCGAGCGCTGCGGCCGCGTCGACCGCGAGCGCGGCGAGCCGCTCGCGCTCGGCCGGGAGCAGCGCCAGCCGCAGCGCGATCAGGTCGTCGTCGAGCTCGGCGCCGCCGACCCGGTCGGAGCCGGCCAGCTCCGCGGCCTTCCGCTCGAGGCCGCCGGGCTCGAACCACGGCGCCTCGTGCAGCTCCATGCCGAGGCCCGCCTCGACCTCGAGTCGCGGCCGCTCGACGTTGGTCGTCACCGCGGCGGCCGAGTCGCGGGTCACGACGAGCCAGAGGGGACTCGAGGGATTGCCGGGCTCGATGCGGTTCGTCACACCGCCGGTCAGCCAGGCGACCGAGTCGGCGCCCGAGAGCACCACCGCATCGAGACCGCGCCGCTCGAGGAGCCCGCGCAGCAGCGCGAGCTTGGAGTCGACCTCGTCGATGCGGGAGGCTGTGGGCAAGATGGTTAGCGTTCGGCTCTACCGAACAGTGTCTGGTATCCAAAACGCTCTCACGGCGGCAGCGCCCTGTCAATGGCGGGCTGCGGCCGTTAGTGTTCGCTCCTCAGAACCGTGGTTCGGGACGACAGAACACCTATGAACGAAGACCGCTATCGCGTCCAGAGCGTCGAGCGCGCGTTCCTCCTGCTCGAGGCGCTGGCCGGAGCCGGGCCCGAGGGAATGACGCTGTCCGAGCTCGGGCGCGGGCTGGGCGTCTCGAAGAGCACCGCCTACGCGATCCTCCAGACCCTCCTCGCAGGCGGCTTCGTCGCCGACGCGGGCACCGGGATGTCGCGCCGCTACCGCCTCGGGATGGCGCTCGCGCGTCTCGGCGATGTCGTCGTCTCGCAGATCGCCCTGCGCGACGTGGCGATGCCGGTGCTCCGCGACCTGACCGCCGCGACCGGGCAGACCTCGCGGGTCGCCGTGCTCGAGGAGTCCTACGCGATCGTGATCGGGCGCGTCGACGAGCCGAGCAGCACGGTGCGCTTCACCGCGAACCTCGGCAAGCGCGAGCACCTCCACTGCTCGGCCGTCGGCAAGGCGATGCTCGCGGCACTGCCCGCCGAGACCGTCCGCCGGATCCTCGCGACCGCCGGGATGCCCGGCAAGACGTCACACACGATCACCGACGAGGCCGCGCTCCTCGCCGAGCTCGAAGGCGTCGCGCGCCACGGGTACGCGATCGACGACGAGGAGGATGCCGAGGGCGTGTTCTGCGTCGGCTCGGCCGTCTTCGACCGCTCCGCCGGCTGCGTCGGCGCGGTCAGCGTCACGGGGCTCAAGCTCGACCTGCCCGCGTGGCGGATCGAGCAGCTCGGGCAGATCGTCGGCGAGCATGCAGGCCGGATCTCCACGCTGCTCGGAGCCGTCGTATGAGGCGCGCGCTCGTCGTCGACAAGCCCGGCTCGATCGCGATCGAGGAGCGCGACGAGCTCATGCCCGGCCCCGGCGAAGTCGTCGTGCGCGTTGCCTACTGCGGACTCTGCGGCACCGATCTCGAGCTGCTCCGCGGGGAGGTCGACCCCGCATTCGTCAATTACCCGCTGACGCTCGGCCACGAGTGGTCGGGCACGATCGAGTCGGTCGGCCCGGGCGTCGAGCTCGAGCCGGGCGCCCGTTGTGTGGCCGAGGGCATCATCCCGTGCGGCCACTGCGCGAGTTGCCGCATCGGCGCCACGAACGTCTGCGACACCTACGACGAGGTCGGCTTCACGCGCGAGGGCGGCGCCGGTGACCAGATCCTCGTGCCGGCTCGCATCGTCCACGTGCTCGACGACGCGGTGCCGCTGCTCGACGCGGCGCTCGTCGAGCCGGCCGCAGTGGTGCTGACCGGGCTCGAGAAGGTGCGGCCCCGCCCCGGACTGCGCGTGCTCGTCGTCGGCGATGGGACGATCGCGATGCTCACGGTGATGCTCATCGGCCTGATGTCGCCTGCGGAGATCCAGGTCGCCGGGCTCCGCGAGGCTCAGCGTGAGCTCGCGCTCGGCCTCGGCGCGAACGGCTTCACGACCGACCCGCCGCCCGGCGGCTTCGACCTCGCGATCGAGGCCGCCGGCGCGACGGAGGCCGTCCTCACGGCGTTGAGCTCGGTGCGCCGCGGCGGCATCGTCCTGAATCTCGGCCTCGCGCCCGCCGGCTCGACCCTCGAGCTGCCCGGCGACCTGCTCGTCAACAACGACCTGACGCTCGCCGCCAGCTTCGGCTACACCTCCGCGGGCTGGGCACACGTCGTCGAGCTGCTCAACGCCCGGCGCGTCCAGCCTTCGCGCCTCGTGACGCACCGCTTCCCGCTCGACCGGTTTCAGGACGCGTTCGACGAGCTTGCCGAGCCGACTGGCGCTCGCGGCAAGGTGATGCTGGAGGTGGCCGGTGGCTGAGATCGGTCTCCAAGCGGTGGAGAAGGTCTACCCGGACGGGACGCGAGCGGTCGAGAGCCTCGATCTCGAGATCGGCGACGGCGAGTTCGTCGTCTTCGTCGGACCCTCCGGCTGCGGCAAGACGAGCGTGCTGCGCATGGTCGCCGGGCTCGAGGAGATCACCGAGGGCGAGATCACGATCGGCGGCAAGGTCGTCAACGACCTGCTCCCCGGCGACCGGGACATCGCGATGGTGTTCCAGAACTACGCGCTCTATCCGCACATGGACGTGTTCGACAACATGGCCTTCGGCCTCCGCCAGCGGAAGGTGCCGAAGGCCGAGATCGAGCGGCGGGTGACCGGGGCCTCGCGCACGCTCGGGCTCGAGGAGACGCTCCGCAGGAAGCCGCGCACGCTCTCGGGGGGCCAGCGCCAGCGCGTCGCCATGGGCCGCGCGATCGTCCGCGAGCCGCAGGCGTTCCTGATGGACGAGCCGCTGTCGAACCTCGACGCGAAGCTGCGCGTCGAGATGCGCGCCGAGATCCTGCGCATCCAGCGCGACCTCGCGGTGACGACGATCTACGTGACCCACGACCAGACCGAGGCGATGACGATGGGCGACCGCGTCGTCGTGATGCGGCGCGGCGTGCTCCAGCAGGTCGACGCGCCGCAGCGGCTGTACGAGCGGCCGGTGAACCTGTTCGTTGCGGAATTCATCGGGTCGCCGGCGATGAACCTCGTCGAGGCCGAGGTCGCGCGCGACGGCGACGGGTTCGTGGCGCGCTTCGGCGAGCACGAGCTCCCCCTCGGGCGCGGAGTGAAGGCCGAGCCGGGGCCGGTGATCCTCGGCTTCCGGCCGGAGGATCTCGAGGACGCGGCGCTCATCGCGGCTCGTCCGGACGGCGCGTCGCTGAGCGTCGTGACCGAGATCCGCGAGGACATGGGCTCCGAGGTCTACGTCCATTTCGGCCTCGACGTGCGACCGGTGCGGCGCAGAGAGGTGGCCGAGGCGCGCGAGCCCGGCGAGAACGAGCCGGAGCGGGCCGCTGCGCTCGACCGGAGCCCGTTCGTCGCACGGCTCAGCCGCGAGACGCGCGCGGCGGAGGGCGAGCGCGTCGAGCTCGCCGTCGACGTCGATCGCCTCTACCTCTTCGACAGCGAGAGCGGCGAGCGCATCGAGACGGCGTGAGCTACCAGCCGCCGATCCAGCCGCTGAGGAGCCCGAGCGGCTCCGACTCGGGTGGCTCGCCCTCTCGCGCGCGCAGGAAGTCGAAGTCGCAGCCCTCGTTGGCCTGGAGCACATGCTCGAGGTAGAGCGCACCGTAGCCGCGCCGGTACTTCGGCTCGGCGGGCCCGAGCTCGGCGAGGCGGCGCGCGATCTCGTCGGCCGGCACGTCGAGGTCGAGGCGCTGGACGTCGACGTCGAGCACGATCGGATCGCCGTCGCGCACCGCGCGCAGGGGCCCGCCGGCTGCCGACTCGGGCGCAACGTGGAGCACGACGGTGCCGAAGGCGGTGCCGCTCATGCGCGCGTCCGAGACTCGCACGAGGTCCGTGACGCCTTGCTCGAGCAGCTTCTTCGGGATCGGCAGCGCGCCCCACTCCGGCATCCCCGGCCCGCCCTTCGGGCCCGCGTTGCGCAGGACGAGCACCGAGTCGGCGGTGACGTCGAGATCCGGGTCGTCGATCCGCGCGGCGACGTCGTAGATGTCCTCGAACACGAGCGCGGGGCCGCGGTGCTTCAGCAGCTCCGGAGAGGCCGCACTCCGCTTCACGAGCGCGCCGTCGGGGGCGAGGCTGCCGCGGATGACCGCGATCCCGCCCGCCGCGGCGCGCGGCGAGTCGAGCGAGGCGATCACGTCGCGGTCGAGCACCGCGGCGCCGGCAAAGCCCTCCGCGAGCGAGCGACCGGTGACGGTCAGGGCCTCGCCGTGGAGCAGCGGCGCGAGCTCGTTCAGCACGGCGCGAATCCCGCCGGCGCGGTGCAGCTGCTCGACGAGGTGCTCGCCCGAGGGGCGGATATTCGTGAGCAACGGCGTCCGCTGCGAAAGCTCGTGGAAACGGTCGAGCGTCAGCGGCACGCCGACTCGGCCCGCGAGCGCGATCAGGTGGATCACCGCGTTCGTGCTGCCGCCGATCGCCATCAGCGTCGTGATCGCGTTGTCGAACGCCTTGGCGGTGAGGATCGCGGCGGGCGCGAGCCCCTCGCGCGCGAGCTCGACCGCGCGGGCGCCGGTCGCCTCGGCGGCGCGGGCGCGGGCGGCGTCGACAGCGGGAATCGACGCCGTGCCGGGCAGGCACATGCCGAGCGCCTCGACGAGCGAGGTCAGCGTCGAGGCCGTGCCCATCGAGTTGCAGTGGCCGACACCCGGCGTCATCGCCGCCTCGAGCTCGTCGAACTCCGCCTCGGTCATCCGGCCGGCGCGCAGCTCGTCGGCGTAGTGCCACAGATCGGTGCCGGCGCCGAGCTCCTGATTTCTGAACCAGGCCGCTTCGGACGGGCCGCCCGTGACCATGATCGCCGGGACGCCCGCGCTGGCCGCGCCCATCAGCTGCCCGGGCACGGTCTTGTCGCAGCCGCCGAGCAGCACGACCGAGTCGAACGGGTAGGCGCGGATGCACTCCTCGACGTCCATCGCCATCAGGTTCCGAAAGAGCATCGCCGTGGGCTTCATCAGGTTCTCGCCGAGTGCGATCGCCGGGAACTCGAGCGGCAGCCCGCCGGCGAGCAGGACGCCGCGCTTCACCGCCTCGGCGAGCCCGCGGAAATGGAGGTTGCAGCTGACGAGCTCGGACCACGAGTTGCAGATCCCGACCACCGGCCGTCCCACGAGCGCGGCGCGCGAGATGCCCTCGGCGTGGATCGACGAGCGGTGGATGAAGCCCGAGATGTCCCGTGCCCCGAACCACTGCTCGCTGCGAAGCCTCGTCATCGCACTGAGCATTCCACACTGACCGAGAGGAGCCTCCCGTGGACCGCGACCTCACGCTGATCGACCGGCTCGAGCGCCTGCATCCAGCAGTCGTCGCCGACGTCCTCGACGGGCTCGGCGTCCGTTCACAGGTGCTCGACCCAGGGATCCGCCCGCTCGCGCCCGGGATGAAAGTCGCCGGGTTCGCCGCGACCGTCCACTGCGTGCAGGTCGACGCCGTCCCGGAGAGCCGCGACGACTGGTACCGCGGCGAGCTCGGCGCGGTCGACGCACTCCAGCCCGGCGACGTGATGGTCGTCTCGACCTGCCGAGGCTCGTTCTGGGGCGAGCTCCTGGCGACAGCCGCCACGTTTCGCGGCGCGCGAGGGATCGTGGCGGACGCGTACACGCGAGACACGCTGGCCCTGGTCGAGATGGGCTTCCCGACCTTCGCCGCGGGCATCCACTGCGCCGACTCGCTGGGCCGAATCGACGTCGACGCGGTCGGAGCCCCGATCGAGTGCGGCGGCGTAGAGATCGCGCCCGGCGACCTCGTGCTGGGCGATCACGACGGTGTCGTCGTGATCCCGGCGGCACGCGCCGAAAAGGTGCTGGGCCTGGCAGAGGAGAAGGTCGCGGGCGAGAACCTCGTGCGGGAAATGCTCGCCGAGGGGATGCCGGTCGCCGAGGCATTCCGGGCCTACGGCGTGATCTAGGCCCGCTCGCCGCGCCGCAGCGCCTCGATCAGACGGCGCGCCTGCTTCGTCGGCCGCGAGCCGAGGTCGGCGCCGAGCGGCCGGGCCATACGCCACTCGAGCCGCTGCTGCTCGCGGGCTGCAAGCGACTCGGGCGTCTCCTCGTACAGCGTCGCGGCGACGCTCGCGGGCCCGCGCCGGCCCGCGACGCCGGTGACGACGACCGTCCAGCCGACCTCACGACGACAGATCTCGAGGATGTCGCCGACCCGGACCTCCCGGGCAGGCTTGACGCGCTCGCCGCCCACGTGGACGTGGCCGCCCAGGACCGCCTGGGTCGCCTCGCCGCGCGTCTTGAAGAAGCGCGCCGCCCAGAGCCACTTGTCGATCCGAATCCGCTCCACCGGGTCATCTTCGCAGGGGCTGCGCGTGCAGTGTGACCGTTTGGGTCTGTCCGACCACTGCGGTCTGGAGCCGTCGAGCGGAGTCGAGGTGGTAGATGCGCCAACCCCGATCGTCGCTCCGATACCGTTGGCGGAGTTCGGGAAATGACCTCACCTGGTTCCGGCGCCACGAGGCCGCGGCTGCGGGATTGCCCCGCGAGCGTGCGCGAGCTGCGAGCCCGAGAGCGAGCGGTGTGCGGGCTGCATCGGCTCGACCGAGCTCTTCATGCCTTCTGGGCACGACTGCCGTTGCGCGAGATCAGGATCGGCTTCACCCTGGCCCTCCTCGGTGCCGCCGTCTACCTGATCGCTGCTCGCCGTGGCTCGATCGAGCATTCACTCTCGAGGCTCGGAAGCGCGCAACCGGGCTGAATCGCGGTGGCCGCCGTGGCCGAGCTCGCGTCACTCGCCTGCTATGCGGCGCTCGTCCGGGTGCTGCTAAGGCTCGGCTCGGTCACGGTCCCGTTCCGCGCGCTCTTCTCGCTCACGGTGATCGGTATCGCGATGATCAACTCGATACCCGGCGGGCAGGCCATTTCCACGATCTACTGGTACGAGCAACTGAGGCGATACTCGGTCCGGCGGCCTGTTGCGGCATTCGTGCTGCTCGTCTCGACCCTGGTCGGGATCGCGACGCTCGTGCTGCTGACAGCGTCCGGTCTCGCCGCCGGCGGTCGCGGGTTCGCCTCTCAAGCGCGGTATCCGGTGCTCGCCGTCGCGGCCGCCATCATCATCGGAGCCGTCCTCGGTCGCCGGCAGACCGCGCCTGACGCAGGTCAGTCCTACCTGTACACGATCACCTTCGACACCTCGACGCTGACGGCAGGGCAACATGCGATCTCCGCCGCGGTGACCGATCAGGCCGGCAACATCGCCAGTGCGTCGCCGGTCACGATCACGACGGGGACGATCACCTATCTACCGGTGCTCAACTACCATGAGATCAATCCGCCGGGTGGCTACTCGATCTATGACGAGACGCCGGCCGAGGCGGATGCGCAGCTCTCCTATCTGAAGACGAACGGCTACCAATCGGTCACGCTCGAGCAGTACCAGCAGTGGCTGGGTGGCGCGAACATCGGTGTCGCCAAGCCGGTGCTGATCACCGTCGACGACGGGATCAAGGACGAGCAGGCGTGGGATCCGATCCTGCAGAAGTACGGCTTCACGGCGGTGCTGTTCGTGGTCACGGGTTTTGCCGACAACCTGACCCCGGGTGATGCCGACCCGAACAACATGACCTGGGCGAACATCCAGGCGCTGGTGGCGACGGGTCGCTGGCAGGTCGCCTTCCACGCCGGCCAGTACGGCCACGGCGACTCCTACGCCGACAAACCACCGGCGAGGATCACTCTCGGCACTGGTGTCACCGAGTCGTTCCCCACCACCTGCCCGTACTTCTACAGCTGTCTTGGGACGATCAGGACGATCACCGGAACGGGGAGCACCAGAACGACCACCACCACGACCGAGACGCCGGCACAGGCAGAAGTGCGGATCACCAGCGAGGTCACTGCCGGCATGACCGAGATCAATACCAAGATCCCGACGGCATCGATGGTCAGCTGGGCACTCCCGTTCAACGACGCCGGTCAGTGGACGAACCTCTACAACGACCCCTCCGGCACCCTCCAAGGATGGTTGCCGGGCTTCATGGCATCGAAGTTCCCGGTCATCTTCACCCAGACCAACCCGGTCACTTACGCACTCGCATCCGGGACCGTCGGAGCACTAAACGGATTCAACCGGCGCTACCGCTTCGAGGTACACACCGACACCACCATCACCCAGTTCGCAGCAGCACTCGCCGACCCTGGCTTCGCCCGCTGAGCGAGCTCCGGCCAGCGCCACAACGGAATGCGCTCGTTCGCTCCGTGTAGGGAGACGTTGACGCTGCTCTGCCTCCGGACCGCATCGTCCGGTCGAAAGCGGAACATCCACTCGATGGCGCACATACCTGCTGGGATGAGCGAGAAGATCGCGGAGGACGCTCTTCGCGGCGCCCTGGGTGAGATGTGTCGCGGCGGCAGCTGGGAAGGAGTCGTCCGCGGCATGGCTTGGCAAGTCGCCTCGATCGATGCGCGCGACACCCGTTCGATCGAGATGCTGGCGGATGCCGCCGAGGCGATCTTCGCTTCCCTGATCGACGAGGCGCTGTGGGCCGTCGAACGAGTCGTGGCTCAGTCTTGGGACGAGTTCCTCGAACTACGACCAGGGGACAAGACGGGAGCCCTCGCGGCCGCCTTGCTCGACGCCAGCGAGGAGAGCGGTCGACTCGTCAAGTCAGCCGATGCTCGCGTGGCCGAGGCGCTACTCGCTGGTACGAGACATGCCGCCTAGGTAGTTCCTAAGTAGGCTGTTCACGCGACCTACTGATCGAGCCACATTCCGGCTTTGGCGGGATCCAAGGCCGTAGTGCCGGCGAGCCCAGCGGAGCCGTCGGCCGAGAGGCGGGCGCCTGGCTTGCTCAGGGTCGACGCGTGAGGCGCGACGGGTAACGATGTCGCCAACCGTTGGAAATGGGCAGCTGGCGATCCGTCGCCCCCCAGTCGCTCCTCTATGTCTCGCATGCCGGGCAGGAAATACGCGCTCAATGTGACCGCGGTGCCGATTACGCCTGCGCAAACTAGGGTTGTCCGCGCCCCAAGCGCGGCGGCGACCGGTGCCGTCAACGCGAACGAAAGGGGCAGAAGGGCAATCGAAATGAGCCAGTCGAGGCTGGATACCCGACCCAGCATCGACCCAGGGACATGGCGTTGCTTGATCGTCGCCCAGATGATCGTCCCCGCCGCTTCGAGCGCGTTGAAGACCAGGCAGACCAGCATGAGTTGCCAGGCCGCAGTCGCTATCCCATAGCCGACGATCGCGAGAGTCGCGCTGGTCCAGGTGAGATACATCACGGTCACGTCGCGGCGCGGGTGTCCGTGCTGGCCCATGTAGATCGCGGCACCGATGGCACCGACGCCTCCGGCTGCGAGGATGAACCCCAGCGTCCTCGCAGACGCGTGGAGGTCGTTCTTGACGAGGTACGGCAGGAGCACCTCGACGGGGCCGAGGAACACCAGGTATGCGATCGCGGCGGAAAGGAGCGTCCCCCAGAGCCAGACACGTCGACGAACGAAGAGCATGCCCTCCTTGAGCGCGTCCCGGTGGGAGCCGTCCGGCGTTGTGGGCGTTCCGTGACGTTGCTTCATCGCCATCACCGCCACGAGCGACGCGATGAAAGAGACTGCGTCGACCGTGAACGCGAGCCCCGAAGACACCGCGACGAGAATGCCGCCGACCACCGGACCGACCAGCCGAAGTCCGACCGGCCGCACGAACTGATCGAGCGAGTTGGCGGACGGTAGCTGTGCGGAGGGCAGCAATTGCGGGACCATGGCCTCGAAGGCGGGCATGAAGAACGCGGTGCCGACCCCATAGATCGCGACGAGAACGACTAACTCCCAATAGCTGAGGCTACCGGCCAGCGCGAGAATGGCGAGTACCCCAACAGAGATGGCGCGAAGACCGTCAGCGCAGATCATCACGCGTCGTCGGTCGTAACGATCGCTGATGACGCCGCCGACGAGCAGGAACGCGATCGTCGGGACGGTCATCCCGATCCCGACGATCGCGAGGGAAGCCGGGGAGTTCCATAAGGCGTAGCTTTCCCAGGCCACCGCCACGAGAAAGACTCCGTCGCCGATGAGGGACACCGCCATGCCCGCCCACAGAACGCGAAAGTCTCGGTGCCTCAACGGCGAGAGGAGGTTGTTGCGGTCTAGCCCGCCCGGGCGATCGAGCCCCTCGTAACTATGCTGCATTGAACGACGCCGAAGACTCGACGTCTCCGGGGGTCGCAGCTGCAAGCGTAAGGAAGTCGGTCAGGGCGCCCGACCCCATAGGGCGGGCGAACAGGAATCCCTGGCCGATCTTGCATCCACGGGCCTGCAGAGACGACGCCTGCTCCTGCAGCTCAATCCCCTCCGCTACAACTTCGAGGGAAAGGCTCTCGCCGAGAGCGATGATCGCCGATGTCAAAGCCTCGTTGTCCCCAGAACCGACGAACGATCGGTCCATCTTCAGGATGTCTACCGGGAACCGGCTCAAGTAGCTCAGCGACGAGTAGCCCGTCCCGAAGTCGTCCATCGCGAGGCGGACGCCCAGCGACTTCAGGTCGTGCAACTGCTGTATCCCAAAATCGGTGTCGACCAACATGAGCGACTCGGTGATCTCGAGCACGAGGCAGGCTGCGGGTAGCCCGGTGACAGCGAGCGCCTCACGCACGTCTGAGACGATCGACTCAGATTGAAGCTGCCTCACAGACAGATTGACGCTCATAGTCAGCGGCTCGGCGCGTGGGAATCGCTGGTGGAGGCGGACGCCCTCACGGCACGCCAACTCGAGCACCCAGCGACCGATCGGAATGATCAAGCCGGTTTCCTCAGCGACCGGGATGAAGTGGTTCGGCGGGATTGTCCCCCGAACGGGATGGTTCCAGCGAAGCAACGCTTCAACGCCGATGATTTCACGACCCGCAAGCCGTACCACGGGCTGGTAGTGCAGTTCGAGCTGGTCGAGCGCCATCGCATGCTGTAGGTCGGATCGAAGTTCGAGCCGCTCAACGACGCGCTCATGCATCGTCGCCTCGAACACGCGGTAACTGCCCTTGCTGTCGCGCTTCGCCATGTACATCGCGACGTCGGCGTTCCGCAACAGATCCGCTGCAGCGGGTGTCTCGAGATCCTCGCCGACGAGACAGATCCCGATACTCGCCCGCGGGAACACGTTCTTGCCTTCGATCTCCACCGGCAGGTCGAGTGCCCGGAGGATCCGTGCTGCAGCATCGGCGGCGTCCTCCGAGCCGGTGACGCCGTCCAAGAGCACAGCGAACTCGTCGCCACCGAACCGCGCGACCGTGTCGGTCGGCCTGACTGCTGACCTTAGCCTCTCACCGACCTCGCGCAGCACCTCGTCGCCGGCCGCGTGCCCGAGGCTGTCGTTGACCGTCTTGAAGTCGTCAAGGTCGACGAACATCACGGCGATCTCCGGGATACCCCGAGTCGATCGCATCAGCGCGTGCTCCACGCGATCGGAGAAGAGTGCGCGATTCGCGAGCTTTGTCACAGGATCGTGGAAGGCCTGGTGTGCGAGCTGGTCCTCGAACGCCTTGCGTTCGCTGATGTCACGACTGTTCAGCACCAAGCCGCGAACGTGCTCGTCGTGCAGCAGATCGGTGTGCTGCACCTCAAACCTGAGAACTGCGCCGTCGCGATGGAGGACGGAGCACTCGATCGTATGCCCTTCGCTGTGTCTCGGGGTGTCGGCGGCCAAGAGCTGATCGAGGAGTGGACGATCACTCGCGCTGAGCAGCCGGTCGAAGCGCGTGCCCTCGACCTCGTCGACACGATAGCCGAGCACGCCCTCGATCGAAGGACTCTGATAGGTGATCACGCCCTGCGCATCGAGGACCGTGATGAGGTCGCTCGAATGAGCCACGAGGGAGCGGAACCGCACCTCACTCTGCCGACGGTGGAGATCTGCCGACAAGGATGCCGCCTCGACGGCGAGCGATACCTGCGTCGCGAGCGCACTTAGGGCATCCGTGAGGTTGCGTATAACAGAGCTGGGCGCCGAGACGACGAGCGTCCCACGTACCTCGTCCCGGACGATCAAAGGTGACACGCACGTCGCCTGTTCTCCGCTCAGTCTCAACTCGGCCTGCACATGCGCCGGCAGCTCGGTCTCGACGATCCGAATCGAGTCCGATGGGTTCTGGCGGAGCCAGGCTCGAGTTCTGTCACTTATTGGCTGTCCGACGGCGCCGTCGGACGCCGCCGCCACGACCGCCTCGCCGTCTCGGACGAGAACGAGCCTTGCCGCCGTCCCTGGGCCGAGCAGACGCCTCACGCCAAGGATCGCGGCTGCCGCCACCTGGTCCTGATCGGCCGCTGCCACGAGATCGATCCCGGCGCTGCGAAGGGCACGCTCACGCGAAACGGCACGCTCCTCCTGCCGAACGAGTCCGGCCATTCTCGCGACGACGAGCAGGAAGAGCACGGCAGATGCGACGACCAGCACCATGACGTCGGGGTTGTTCAACGACTGGGCAAAGTGGATCCCCGGCGCTATCAGACAGGCGCCCGCGAGCAGGACCAAGCGAACCGGTGTGAGACGTGCACGGGGGTTCGACGCCGGCTCTTCCAAAGTACGCATTGACGGATGAAGCGCCGCTGCGCCCCATAGTAGGTAATAGAGAATCCACCCAGCGTCGAAACTCAGCTGGTGGTGGAACGTGTTTTTCAGGAGCGCGTAGTTGTACGCGGAGTCCGTAGCCATCAGACAGACGACACTGCTGACGAGAAGCCAGAACGCGGGTGTGCGCTTTCCGGCATCGACGGCGAGGCGGATGACGGCCGCGAGAAGCAGAACATCGCCGAGCGGATATGCGACCGAGACCCCCTTGGCCAGCCAAGAAAGCCCTGACAGGTGGACGTTCGGTGCGATGAGGAACACCCACGAGAGCAGAGCGAACCCGATCGTCAGGATCAGCGCATCGATGAGCGCGGCCCGGTCGGGTCGCGGATTGCGCCGTCTGATCAGAAGTACGAAACCCGCCATCAATACGGGATACACCGCCAGGTATAGGGCGTCACCGATCGAGGGGAACCCGACGTCGGCCCCGAACAGCTTTGGGTAGCTGTACGTGTAGAGATCGCCACAGAAGAAGAGGAACTGCCCCGCCGCGAAGAGCCACCATGCCGCACGAGCCCTCGGCTTGTTCAACCGAATCCCGACAACGATCGCGATCACACCGGAAAGGCCCAGCGCGTTGAACAGGGGCCCACTGCCGGCAAGGCCCGGAGCGAAGAGATACAGCCCCATCAGAGCGCAGGTCGAGACCAAATACCACACCCAGAGCCGGCTGCGCCAGCTCCCCAGAACCGGCAAAGCGGTCACGCCAGCTGCTTCGACGAGCGAATCGGTTGAAGATCGAACCGGTCAGTGAGGCGACCGAGGACATCGACGAGCAAGTCGAGCTCGGCATCGGTATTTGCTGCCGTCACCTGAATCCGAAAGCCGACCTCGTCGCGCGGCACTAGGGGATACGCCGCAAGCGTCACGTAGATGCCGTTTTCAAATAGGAACCGACCCACTGCGTCGATGTCCTTGTCGCGTGCGAGCGGCACCTCGATGATCGGGAACCCGGATCGATTCGGCGTGTGGACTCCCATACTGTCCAGGCAATTGAGCACCACGCTGGTTTTGCGCCAGAGATCGGCGCGGACAGCATCGCCACGCTGTTCGTTCACCTCCAGGCCTGCGAGAACAGTTGCTAGTGAAGCAACAGGGGACGGTCCGGAATAGAGGTACGGCGGAGCAGCCGTCTTCAGCAGTCGCTTCAATTCTGGGGGACAGGTGAGGAACGCGGCCAGCGACGAATAGGCCTTCGACAACCCCGACACGAGAACGACGTTCTCGTACGTCTCACCGGCGTAGCGCACGATGCCGTTCCCCCGATTCCCATAGGGACTGAGCTCGTCGTCGCTTCGCTCGCCGATGATCCCGAACCCGTGAGCATCGTCCACGTACAAGAGTGCGTTGTACTCGCGCGCCAACCGAGCAAACGCGGGAAGATCGATGGCGTTCCCCGTCATGCTGTTCACTCCGTCAACGCAGATCAAGCGCGGGGATCCCCCCGGCTCCTTGAGCAGGCGCTCCAAGTCGTCCGGATCCTCGAACCGAAACCGTTTCATTGTTGCGCCCCGGGAAGCGGCGAACTGGCATCCCTCGTAGATGGTCTTGTGCGCGCGCGACTCGACGTAGATCATCCCGGCGCCGGCGAGCACAGGGATCACCGACATGTGGATGAGCGTGATCGTCGGAAGCACCAGCGTGTCCTGCGCTCCGAGCAGCTCGGTGAGCCGCTCCTCGATGCGCGTGTAGAGGACGGGACTGCCGAGCAGACGCGACCAGCTCGGGTGAGTTCCCCACGCGTCCAGGTACGCCGGAATGGACTCGATGATCTGACGATCGAGATCGAATCCCAGGTAGTTGCACGATGCAAAGTCCGCGAGCCACTGGTCGCCTACCCGAATCATTCGACCGTCGAGCTCCTCGATCACCGCGTCGGTCATCGGGTTCGAACGCTCGAGCTCGGCGAGGTCGTGGCACGCGGCGAGCCACTTGTCTACCCATGCAGGGGTTGCCAGGGCCGCCTTCCGGCCGAACGATGCGCGCGCAGTCATCGGGACTCCATCGGTCGGGCTCGTCCGAGGCTTTAGCCTCAATCGTGCCCGGTCGGCGTCTGACCGTATGCGGCGCAGCACGCGTGAACTGTCGCGAGCGACTGCCAATGCGCCCGATAGTGGCCAAGGCGTGGCGGGACGATCTGACCGGACCTCACGCGGAGGCGGCCGGTGTGCTGCGAGTAGCTGACGTCGTCGACTCGGCGCGTCAGAATCTCAGCTCCGGACCTTACGGAGAACAGCAATGGGCGGGTCGGCTGTCTCATCGACCGACTTGACGAGCCATCGTTGCGCTCCGTACAGCTCGACAGTGCCGGCAGTGACGGGTGATTCGCGAAGGACATCCTCCGAAGCTGGCAGAGGCTGGGCTCCGTCGAACTCGAAGCGGTAGCGAATCATCCGCGCACGAGCGAAACCTCCCGAGCCCGTCGGAGAGCCATTGTCTCTGGCCGCTAGGGGGTGGTGGTGCCGCGGAGTTTCAAACATGAGTCTCGCTTCCTGGTAGACCGCAGATGCTTCGCGCTATCGGGTTCGACTTGACCCGCGCGCAGAACTCGAAAGGGGGATAACACTTGGCAGCGACGTCGCGCCGCTGGACCGGCCGACTCTGATCGACTAACGGATGCGCCCTGCCTGGCATCACGCTGCTCGGAGCCGGCTGGCGCGGACTTTGGTCGCGAGATCCAGGTCAATGGCAGAGTTTGCCGCCAACACTTCCGCAGCCTCTGGGCCATAGCCGGCCCGACGCAGTTCCTCGCGACGCCAGAGGAAGACTCGATCCCTTTCGTTTAGCGCCGCACGGGCGGAGTGGATGATCGGGATAGTCGCTGAAATCATCGTGCTCTCCTTGGCCGGAAGGAACGAGAGTCGGCCCCGCCGCAGGCAGAGCCGACTAATTGGCTGGGTCGGCCCCCGCCGCATCGGGGCCGACCACACGCTTACTGACTACTCACGTCGCATCGGAACAGGCAGAGACCAGTTCTACGCCTCAGCGCGAACTGCACAAATCACCCGTCGGGTGGTTCATCGGGTTGGTTCACTTCACCCACTTGGGGCATGACACACGACGGGCTACCGACGATGGTGCGATCTGCGTGTAGGCCGCAGCCACGCGCCGGCAACTGTGGAGGCGGCGGGAGCCGCAGCCCCCCGCCTCCAGTCGCTCTTACTGATCCCTCGCACGGGTCTCACGACGGTCCTGGCCTCGCCGATGATGATGTCCCGTCGCCAACCGTTTCCTGGAGCTGGTGAGCGAGAGCGAGTCGCGCGTGTGCCAAGGTAAGGTGGCTAGATCCCACTCGGCTCGCCCTGAGGGCGCCTAGCTGCAGCCGGCTGCAGCGACTATGTAGAGGCCTTCTGAGCCGCCCTTGAGGAGGCTCTAGGAGTGCGCAACATCGGCTCAGTTCGGCCCTAATAGCTGTGGGTCTCGGCGACCTCGACGACCGTCGGCTGCATCGTGACGGGGAACCTGCCACTGAGTGCGCCCGAGGCGAGTAGTCGGTCTCGAAGGGTCTTGGCGTTCGCGACCGATTCGAGTTCCACTCGTACGAAGATCTCGTTCGGGTTGTCGACCGCACGGGAGATCGTGTAGCCCTTCGCGATCTCTGCGCGCTTCGCAGGGTCGCTGTCGAAAACGGGCTTCCACTCGTCGTAGTCAGCGTCGAAACCGACCAGCATGTACGCAGTCATGTTCCGCTCCTCTCATAGAGACTGCGGACGCAGCCGAGTCGATTTAGACACCCAGTCCCCGAACGACGCGCGAGGCGGAGCCTCACTCGTCCTCTCAGCGCGATCGTTTCGGTGCTCCTCGAGTGCGGCCTCCCGCGCCGGTGCAACCGGACCTGTGCAACGCCGGGGTCGACCGCCTCATCCGCCGAGCTGGCGAATTGACGAACTCGAGGCAACCGACCAGGACGAGCCAGCCGCCTCTCGAGCACCGTCGACCGCCGCGCGATTCAATCAGGCACCTTAGACCGGCGCGCCAGGGCCTGAAAGCGTGGACGTCAGCGGACCCAGGCCCGGTCGATGAGGAATCCGAGCTGCGGCTTGTACGTGTAGTTGCCGAGCCGGTCGCGAGACGAGTTCGCTCACGCGCCAGCCGAGCAGCGGGATCGCCGTCGCCCGATGTGGCTCCTTCCCACTAGATCGCGACCTCGACGGAACGCAGCCGAGACCGCCTCCGCAGGCCCGACGCGATGGTGTGGTCCCTCGGCGATCCCTTTGCTGGAGCCGGTTTGCGAGGGGCGTGTCAAGCGTGTGTCAAGTAAAACGAGGCACATGCGGACTCAATTTGCGCTTTGCGGGTTACCCGGGCCTGCTCGGCGATGGGCAGTGCTGTGCTCCACGATCGCCGGATTACGGGCTAAGACCCCAGGGCCTGCTGCGCCAGACTTCGAGTGGCTTCCCAACCGCGTATCCACGTTCAAGTCGCGGTGTCTACATCCAGCGCGCTAACGCTGGATGCGTGCGCTCAGGTGCCGAGTCCCGCGATCAGTCCCCAGGTGGCGAGGGCGCCGCATGTTGAGGTGTATTTGCCGTAGGCGGTGTAGTACCCGACGGCCCAGGTGGTTTGCTCGTTGAGGTGGAACTGTTTGGCGGAGAGGTCGCCGTTGATGACGGGGTCGCTCATGTTGCGGATGACCGCCCAGTGGGGTGGGTCGGGGAGTTCGCTGCAGGCAAGGCCGAGGGCGGCGTCTCCCATCTCGACGGCGGCGCCTTCTTTGTCGAGCCGGTTGGCGGTGGTGCCGTACTCAAAGTAGTCGGTTGTCAGGATTGGATGGAACTCTTGCATGTCCCTTGCGCCCTGCTCGAGCTTGATGTCGGGGGAGTCCGGCGAGGGAGCGACCGGCTTGCCTTTGAACGGAAACCGTTTGGTTGGTGGGGCGAACGGTGGTTCGGCGAGATCCAGAGTGATCTGGGCCATCAGCGTCTCCGCCTCAGCGAAGTGAGCCTCGCCCCCTCACCCGACGACGTCGGCCCGACTCTGGGCGGAACAGCCACCAGCACTGATCCGACGTCACAGCACTAACCGAATCTCCCTACTCCACCAGCAAGGCGCGGCCCCGTCCAGGGTCGCGCCTTGCTTGCGCTCGGAGCTGCGCTGGTCGCGATTGAAATCTACGACACAGGCGGCTCATCGACCAGCGCCAACCCCCTGATGCCCCGGCCACTGTGTTGAGTTCGCCGTGATCGACCGAAGATCACCGCCAGGAAGCCCCACAATTCCGCTAATGAGCATCGACGCGCGTCAATGCTCAGACCACTGTCACCAAAGACCCGAGCCTCGTCGTAACGAACGCCGTTGCGCTCACCCCTACGAGCCCGGCTTGCTTCTGCTTGACAGCGTTTGTGCTTTCGTCGTATGAATGTGCGATTCGGCGCGAGTGCTGAACGTACTCGCGGGGCACGAGTTTGATGGGAGGGACATCGTGCACTCTTCGTTGAGGATCTCGGTGGCCGTCGGTGCGTTGTTGGCGGCGGTCACGTTTGCGTCGTCGGCGTCGGCTTCTTCTGGTGTGGTGAAGGTGCTGCCGCAGCGGCCTAACTGTCTGTTTCTGTCGTTTACGTGTACCGAGGTGGCTGACGGGTTATCGGACAGTGGTCTTGCCTATACGGGGCATGACGAGCCCTCGTTGTTGTTCTATTCGAATACCCCGGGATCGGGAAACAACAACTCTTACCGGTTGGTGCTTCCGAAGGACCCGCTCCAGCAGCCTAGCCAGGATGGCACGGGTTCGACTTGGAACTTTCAGCTGCATCCTGCCTTTTGGTTTGGAATGGCGCTGTGTGATTCGCAGTCATCGCCTGAGTACACCCATCAGGACTGCGTTCCCGATAGCAATTCGAATATCAAAGACTCAGTTGATCCTGTGTCGCCGAATTACATTGGCAAGCACGCGGGAACGGCGTTCATGGAGATGCAGTTCTATCCGCCGGGTTGGGTCTCATGGCCTGCCGGGGTGAGTTGCAGCGCGACTCAATGGTGCGCGGCGTTGAACATCGATAGCTTGAGCCGCAATGAGAACACCCTCGAGATAAACAACGCTGACTGCCTCGGCCGTGTCGGGGTGGAGCCAGTGAACTTCGCGTTCATCACCAAGTCTGGTGTGGCGCACGCACCGGCGGGCCCGCTCGAGGCGTTCTCGCCTCCGTTCGCGAGTCTGACGCCGAACCCGGACACCGATCTCTTCATGAGTTCCGGTGACACCCTTCAGGTCGAGCTTCATGACACACCCGCCGGCTTCCAGGTCGTGATCCACGACCTGACACGCGGGACAATCGGCTCGATGACGGCGAGCATCTCCAACGGGTTCGCACAGGTCCTCTACCAGCCGTCGGGTACCGAGTGCCACGAGAAGCCCTATGCGTTCCACCCGATGTATTCGACGTCGTTCGAAGAAACCACGGTGGTTTGGGCGGCACACACGTATAACGTTGCCTACTCTGATGAGATTGGCCACTTCGAGTATTGCCGAGAGGCTGACCTCAACGGCAATTGCGTCGCCGGAAACACATCGGAACCTGACGGCGCGATCGACGACGACGACCAGGCTTGCTTCAATCCGTTCGACTCCCTCCTGGTGAAGATCGGGGGATGCATCGCACCCCAAGGCGATGAAGACTTCGACGGCACCCCGTACAAGAAGGTCTGGCCAGGCACGACTCCCAACCCGATGCTCGACGCAAAGCTCCACCCACAACCGATCACGTTCACAAGTCCGACGTTCAACGCCGGTCAAAACTACAATCGTGTCGCGTTCGAGACCGACCTGCCGGCGATCGAAGGCGCATTCGGATTCTGCGACAACCGCGGCACAGGTGCAGGGTGTACCAACCCGCCACCCGGCGCTGAGTTCTACCCGATCTTCGTCACCGCGAGGGCACCTGACAACATCAAAACCGCGTCGCGATGTGTGTGGGAAGAGGGCGGCCCCTACCTTCCCAACGCGACTAACACGTTCGGAGGAACCTCAACAACAGAGTACGGTTCGCTCCTGCAATCAGCACTTGCGCGTCCGGGCGGCCCCTCATATCGCTACGAGAACTACCGCCGCATCCTCGACACCAACCCCTGCCCAGCCTAAGAACATCCGAAACTAGTGAGGAGGGGAGCCGCGGCTCCCCTCCTCACTCAGAGGCACCGGCCGGCCGGGCCCATCAGCGGATCACGATCTTAAGCGCCCTCGACCACGATTCACCACAACTCCTGCGCACTCGGACGCAACTGGTCATCGCGTCGTCGCTAACACCGGACACCATCGTGTAGTAGGTGCCGCGGCGCAGATGCGCCAAGACCGAAACCGCCGACCCATGGGAAGTAGGTAGCCGCGTCCGCAAACGGACGGTATCCGCCAACGGCCCCGAACCCGACATGTGTGGGCTCGTCGAGACGATCACCTCACCGGGTAACCACTTCCCAAGATCCACACTCAACACAAGTCGACCGTTGCTCCAAGCAGCCGAGCGCAACACCGGCCCAGCGGCACCCAACGCCCCCGCAGCAAAGATCGCAACCAGACCAGCACCGGCAGCACACGCCAAGACGCGACCCAAGCGCGTCACCTCCTCCACGTCACACTTGCCACTATAACTCCTCCTGGTCGGCGCAGCCGGCCGCGCATCCACGATGTAGCTCTCGCCTTGCGGATGCGTGTGCAGCGGTGGGGATGCATGCCGGGGGAATAGGAACTCGAGCAACGCCAACCGCCCGCTAGTTGCCTGAGCCGCCACCTTGATCGTTGCCAGCGTGCCGAGGAACCAGCCCTGCTCGCCCTCTCCCGCAGCTGACCAGCTCGCTGCCGCGACCGGACTGCTAATCACCACGCAACCAGAATCTGCGGCGCGGGCTACTCGTCCGATGCCAGTCGTTCAGTCGAACGACCACATTCTCGCGCGCCGCGGAGGTTAACACGTTACAGGCAGGGACCATTCCGGCGCCAGCACGGTGACCTCGACTGCGATTCGGTCGCGCTCCTCAATCAGCTTGCCAAGCCGGAACCGGCGTCCGTTCCGATGGTGCGGCTCCGATCCCGATCACTAGCGACCGGCCCTCCCACCCTTGAAGCTGTAAATGGTCGTGCCCTTGACGCGCGCGTCGTCCTTGGAGAGGTGGTGAAACCTGAGCGTGCGTCTATTCGACACGCGTCTTCTCGGCGGACTCAACGCTTACGTGAAGAGGAAGATCGGTGACTCCTGAAAGTCGGTCTAGTTCCTGGACCCCGGTCGCGTCGGCGGTACGATTCTTCCCAGCTTCCTTCGCCCGGTAGAGGGCTCTATCGGCTGCCGCGACGAGCTCGTCCAGCGATGGCTCGACTCCGGCGGCGACGCCGATGCTAGCGGTCACGACGCTCGGCAGCGTCCGACCGTCCCCTAGCGCTCGCTCCGCCAGCGCGACGTGGAACCGTTCAGCCGCCTCGAGCGCTCCCTCCCTATCGGTCTCGAGCAGCAGGAGCGCGAACTCATCCCCGCCGTAACGCGCCGCCAGGTCAACTTCGCGCGTCTGCGTCCGGAGGACCTCGCCTACGGCCCGTAGGACGTTGTCTCCTGCCGCGTGGCCGAAGGTGTCGTTCACCCACTTAAAGTCGTCGACGTCGATCAGCACGACCGCGAGCGGACGTTGCGAGCGGCGCGCCCGCGCGAGCGCCCGCGTCCCGGCTGCAGTGAACGTGCGCCGGTTCGGTAGCTGTGTCAGCTCGTCCTCGCCGGCGCTCTGTGCCTCGCGGGCGAGCGTGCGGAGCGGCCCGAGTACGGGCCGCGCGACCAAGCTGGCGAGCACGAGGAGCGTGGCCAGTGTCGCGACGAGGGCCAGGATCAGCAAGCGCGTCGCGTGGGCGACCGGGCCGCCGACCTCGGCAGCAGGGGCGAGCGCGGCGAGTCGGATCGGTCTTCGACCCCCGACGAGCGTGGTCTGCCCAACGAGGTAGGACGCTTCGTCGAGGCGCACTGACTGCGCATGGGCGGAGAGCCTTGCGCTCGACAGTCCCGGCGGCGCTGCGACGATCCGGTCGCCGTGCACGAGCAGGAAGCCCTCGCCCGGCCGGAGCGGCGCGAGCGACCGCAGTTGGGAAAGCAACGCCCCGTCGAGCGGCACCGTCACGATCACGGTCCCCAACAGCTGCCCGGCCGCTAGCATGCGAGCCTCGCGCCGCACCATCAGCGCCGACGCCGTTGGGAGTTTGCTGCCCGCGGGGACGGCCGTCGCGCCACGCACCCCCGATGTCAGGCGCGCGAGCGACCGCATGTCGCCGTGCGCGAGTGCCCGTTGCAGGCTCGGGTTCGCGGCGAGCGAGTTTGCCTTCTGTTGCGCCTGGGCCGCCTGGTTGGCGATTTCGGTCTCCGCCGCCTCGAGGGTGACCCGGAGGTGGGCGGCGACGGCGCTGTGTTCCCGCTGGCGGATGTCATGGGCGAGCAGCAGGCCCACGCCCGAGAGCCCGGCGATCAGTATGGCGAGGAGCGCCACCGCTGCGCGGCGACCGATCATGGCCTCGGAGGCGCGCGCGATCCGCGCGGAATGTGGCATGGCGGCACTCACGGGGCGATCGGGGCGGTTGCTGCGGATGTGGCGGTGGTTTGGCCGCCTGCGTTTGTGGCGGTAACACTGACGGTGATGGTGTCGCCGAGGTCGGCGCTTGTCGGCGAATAGGTGGCGCTGCTGGCGCCATTGATCGCACTGCAACTGCCCGAGCTGTCACAGCGCTGCCAGACATAGCTAAACGAGGCGGAGGGATCGGTCCAGCTGCCGGGATCGGCAGTGAGCGCGGAACCGACGGTCGCCGCGCCACTGATGACCGGAGCGCTGGTGTTGCTCGGCGCGGAGGTCGGGGCCGCGCCGATCGGGGCGGTTGCTGCGGATGTGGCGGTGGTTTGGCCGCCTGCGTTTGTGGCGGTAACACTGACGGTGATGGTGTCGCCGAGGTCGGCGCTTGTCGGCGAATAGGTGGCGCTGCTGGCGCCATTGATCGCACTGCAACTGCCCGAGCTGTCACAGCGCTGCCAGACATAGCTAAACGAGGCGGAGGGATCGGTCCAGCTGCCGGGATCGGCAGTGAGCGCGGAACCGACGGTCGCCGCGCCACTGATGACCGGAGCGCTGGTGTTGCTCGGCGCGGAGGTCGGGGCCGCGCCGATCGGGGCGGTTGCTGCGGATGTGGCGGTGGTTTGGCCGCCTGCGTTTGTGGCGGTAACACTGACGGTGATGGTGTCGCCGAGGTCGGCGCTTGTCGGCGAATAGGTGGCGCTGCTGGCGCCATTGATCGCACTGCAACTGCCCGAGCTGTCACAGCGCTGCCAGACATAGCTAAACGAGGCGGAGGGATCGGTCCAGCTGCCGGGATCGGCAGTGAGCGCGGAACCGACGGTCGCCGCGCCACTGATGACCGGAGCGCTGGTGTTGCTCGGCGCGGAGGTCGGGGCCGCGCCGATCGGGGCGGTTGCTGCGGATGTGGCGGTGGTTTGGCCGCCTGCGTTTGTGGCGGTAACACTGACGGTGATGGTGTCGCCGAGGTCGGCGCTTGTCGGCGAATAGGTGGCGCTGCTGGCGCCATTGATCGCACTGCAACTGCCCGAGCTGTCACAGCGCTGCCAGACATAGCTAAACGAGGCGGAGGGATCGGTCCAGCTGCCGGGATCGGCAGTGAGCGCGGAACCGACGGTCGCCGCGCCACTGATGACCGGAGCGCTGGTGTTGCTCGGCGCGGAGGTCGGGGCCGCGCCGATCGGGGCGGTTGCTGCGGATGTGGCGGTGGTTTGGCCGCCTGCGTTTGTGGCGGTAACACTGACGGTGATGGTGTCGCCGAGGTCGGCGCTTGTCGGCGAATAGGTGGCGCTGCTGGCGCCATTGATCGCACTGCAACTGCCCGAGCTGTCACAGCGCTGCCAGACATAGCTAAACGAGGCGGAGGGATCGGTCCAGCTGCCGGGATCGGCAGTGAGCGCGGAACCGACGGTCGCCGCGCCACTGATGACCGGAGCGGCAGTCGCCGTAGGCGCGGCAGGCGCCACAGGACCGACGGCGGCGGAGACGGCCGCTGTGGTCGCGGTCGCGGACGTCGCGGTGACACGCACGCGGATGTACGCACCGGCGTCGTCGTTAGTGAGCGTGTACTGCGCTCGAGTAGCCCCGTCGATTGCACTGCAGGCGCCCGAGGTGTCGCACCGCTGCCAGGTATACCTGAAGGTTGCAGAGGGATCCGTCCACGTTCCCGCGTCGGCGCTGAGGGTGCTACCGGGGACGCTCTCGCCACTGATCGTCGGCGGCAACGTCGAAGCGAGCGCGACTCGATTTGTGGCGGTAGGGGGTGGCGGAGCCGAAGTCGGGGCGGGCGGCCGCGCGGTTGAGTCCGACGGCGTGGTGTCGCTCGACACCGAGACCTGTGCGTGTACGGCCGTCAGCGGAGCAGCGCTCGGAGGTGCGCCGTAGCGGACGACACCCACCGCCAGGTACCGGGGCGCGGAGGTCGTGGCCCCGGTGAGCCCTGTGAGCTGGATCGTACGGACGCCGTTGACGTAGACCGAGATCCCGTTCTTCAGCCTCACGATGTCGACCGCGACGCCGGAGACACCGTCGTTTGGTACGGTCGCGCCCGCCGCGATGTCGAGCGGGCGGCTACGCAACCCGCCAGCGGGGCTGTACAAGCGCAACTGCCGATCCGGGTCCGCGACCAGCTCGAAAATGACGCGGTGCTTCGCGTCGGACATCTGCAGAACGTGGACGGACGTGACCGGGGTCTCGCCAAGGCCGAGCCCGATCACGTCATGCGCGGCAATCTGGCCGTCGATCGCACGGCTGCCGAGATCGAGGACGGCATATGCGTGGCGGTTCAGCGAGCCTGTCGCCACCCGCGCGCGGACCCCGCCGCCGGCACTGAGTCTGAGCGTGCAGCCGCGACACGTATTGGCCGTGACGGCCTCGCCGAAACTCGCCGGCGTGCCCGCTTGACCCGTCGAGGCCGGCGCGAAGACTGACTGCGAAACGACGCGCAGGATCGCGGTCGCTGGGTCACCCCCGACCGGCCCGGAATTGAGGAAGCCGAGCCATAGCGCCGTGCTCCCTGCGGCGAGAGTGAGAAGGAGGAATAGGCGAGATGCGGCGGCTACCATAAGCACCGAACTCCAGAGCACCAGATTCTCACCGGCATCAGGAGCGCAGGAAGCAACAACGTTACTGGCGCTGTCTCGTGAAGGCGTCCCCCGCTCGGGGGATGCCGGGTCGCTGACGACGTAACCGGCCGAACAAGGATCGTCGCGGCGGTGATCGCAGTAATTGTTGGCGGTGCAGCCAGCGCGTTGAAGTGGTCCCTCCGCGTTCCCTTGGCTGGAGCGGTCTGCGGGTCGGAGCCGGTGATCGGCTTTGCGGCGGCATCTCCGCGACCGTCGACCTCTTCGCGCTTGCATATGAAAATACCTGCAAATCTTACCCTTTTATCGTTTCGAGGCGATGATGTGGTTCGTCCGCAAACCCGCCTGACGCCGATTCGGCTTGTCCGGCTGCGCGAGGCTAGGTTAGGTCTTAGCGGTGCCTAGCCACTAGTTGCTGAGCGGAACTGCATCTAGATGCAGCGGCTCGTCGAACGAGGACGAGCCGCCTGACGGCCACGCTCCCGAGGTGGCCGCGCTTGAACGCTGACTCGAACGGCATTCCCTTCTAGCTCTGAGTCGGTCGAGTATGTGCCGAACGCTGCGCGCGATCTGAAACGGGAACATTCCAGTACGTGTGAGCAGATCACCAACCCCAACCGATTCCTCCGACGCGACGCAGACCGAGCGAGATCAGATCTTCGCCTGGCGTTTGGAGGAACTCCTCCGGGCGGGCTACGGCCCTGAGGCCGCGAACTTCCCGGGCTCGGCCGTGCTTCCGAGCAACGACAGACCGTTCATTGCGCCGAACGTCGAGCGGCGCGAAGATCGCGGGGGGCCGGGGCGACCTCCGACCTCGCGCTCGAACACCAGCCCTGGTCGCTCGTCTGCGGATACCAGTTCCTCAAGTAGCCGCTTGGCCCGGGTCAGGTCGATCGTGTGCGGCTCGCCGCTCTTCGTCGCCTTCCTCTTCGAGGTTCAAATCTTGGCGCCGCACGCCGCGGCCGGTGCGGAGCGACGATCGTGGTGGCGGAAGACTATGCCATCGAAGCCTCGGGCCGGCTTGCTGGAAGGCGCGGAGGACGGCTTCGTCGACGTCGGCTCCCTTGGCGTTTGTGATCGCCAAGGCAATCCCCTCGCAAATGTGCCTGATCCTCGGCAGCGACGAGCCGGTTCCGGATCAATGACCCGCGGAGATGGCGGTAGCGGCTTGGTTCGGTGTTAGCAAGTCATCGAGTCGTGAAGCTCGTACCATGTTTCGCGGCTGGGCGGGGTGAAGCTTGTGTCGCCGCTTTGCATGGCTGCAGCAGCCATCGGCTCGATGATCGGGCCAAGGCGATCCATCATGAACTTCTCGCCCTGTTCGCGCGTCTCCCAGACATCGAAGATGCGAAAGACGCCGCCGTCGTGGTCGAAACCAGCCGTATGGATCAGTAGGCCATCCGGCGTGTCTTGGAGATTGAGCGCCGCGGCTACTGCGTCGTAATTCGCAGTACTCGTGTCGCCGTCTTGGATCTGGAACTCCTGAACGTATGCAACCGCCACCGTCGTCTCCTTGGTTGTTTCCCGGCAGCGTATTCCATCTCACGGCCAAGAAGAGCCCGAGGAAGCCAGGACTCACAAAGGGAACATTCCTGAGCACTGGGGCAGGCCGGCGTCACGTTGCCAGTTCTGCGCCGTGTGAGCGCGTCCCCGTTGTCGGCTCTCGCGTTCGGCGAATATATCCAACGCCCGTGGGTCGAAGATAGGAGATCGCATGGCCGGAAAAGTTCTCGTCAATCTCGCGACGGGTATGGAGGACGCGGAACGGGTGACCGTCGCGTTCCTCGTCGCGACCGCTCGCTCGACCAGGGTAAGTCCGTCGTGATCTCGCCACCAAGGATGCAGTAGGCCTTGCGCTGCCCGGTGAGACGAAAGGCGAGGCCTGCAATGGCTGCCCCCACTGGAGCGGCTGTTCCAACAGTTCGCCGACGGCGGCGGGGAACTCTGGCTCTGCCCCATCTGCCTCAACGCCCGCGGCCTCGCGGATCACGAGAAGGTCGGCAACGTCAAGATCGCTGGCGCGACGCCAATGTGGGAATGTGGGCCGGAGACGACACGACCGTCTTCAGCTACTAACCGACGAACGGACGACGAAGTTCGAGTTCAGGTGACATTCCTGAACGCTCGGGCAGGGGCGGCCCGGCCGCCCGGGCACGCCGTTGCTATTCGACCTGCTAGTGCGTGACCGTCTCCTCGTGCTCGACGAGGGAAGCGGTCGTCATCCTCGTAGAAGACAGCCCGCTCGACATCGTCGCCGGCGAAACGGCGGGTCGCTTCGAGCGACTCCCAGAATGTCAATGTGACGAACTCTGTGCGCTCCTCGTCATCGTGCCGAAGGATCCAGGCTCCACGATTCCCTGGCGTACTTCGGTAGCCGGCATCCCTGTCTGCTCGAGATAGGCGACGTACGCCTCCGCGTCTTCCCGCCGGGTCCAGCCTCGCCAGGTGCGGGCAACCATGCGCCTAGTTTAAAAGGCCATCCCCGGGGGACCGTTCGTGGACTGGTCGTCCATCTCAGCGCCCACACCCTTCGCAAGCGGCTGCGGTTCTGCTCTAAGGACGATCCGTTCGATTCGGCGTTCGTGGAAGGGAGGCTCCTTCGAGATCACGATCCATCGGCAACGGTCGACTGTGATGACGTCCCCGACGTTGACCCTCTCGCGGTCCGTGAAGCTGATCCTGGAGCGGCCGCTTGGGACGGTACGAACTATCTCGTAGACAGGCACTCGCCGCCTCCTCGACCGAGCGCCTGCTTTAGCGTAGCCCCTCGATCAATAATCGATCGCGATCCGTTGTAACCTATCCGGACGGGAGACGTGCATGTCTTCGCTGCGGCGCGGCCTGGAGGGGATGCTTCGAGTCTCCGCGCGCGTCCTCTCCAGGCCGCAGAAGCGAACGTGGAGCCAGACGGTGGTGGGTGTCAGCGGGGGCCGGGGTCCCTTGGCTTTGGGTGCCGGGCATTACGGGGTTCTGGAAGATTCAAGAATTGCGGCAGGCTGACCCTCCATACGTGGGTGAAGGATGGGTGAGCCCGCTGGCTAAGCCGCGAGACGGGCCTAGCCTTGCGGTCGGGGGACAAGGCATGATCAGGGCCTACCGTGAGAGCTATGGAAGGGCTGCCGGCCAACAGAGGCATTGGGGTCCGGCCGCGTCGGCTTACATGCGCGGAGTGTGAGGCGGTGGCGCGCGGGCAAGCTTGGGGCTGGCGTATCTACATGGACTACGAAAGAGAGCTATCCACGTATTGCCCTGATTGTGCTGAGCGCGAGTTCGGCGAGGACGAGTTCACTTTGCCCTTTTACTCAGACGGTTCGTAACGGTCTCGATCACGAGACTCGCCGTACGCGCGGCTTACGCGCGGGTTTGTGAAGGCCATTAGCCATGCGCGCGCCCTACGAACGTCCCGGGGATTGGCTGTCCCGGTACTACGAGCCGGTTAGCCAGCCTTCTGACACCCGGGCAGCAAGTTCTCTTGATTCCCTCGATCTGGGGATTGTCTACCCGAGCAAACGGAGGCAGTGTGGGACTCCAGATTCCTGCCGCGGGGCGAAATGAGAGGGCACATCTTGAGGATCTTGATTGCCGACGACCATCCGGTGTTGCTCGCCGGTATACGCCAGGTGCTCGAGCTAGACGGTGGCTTTGAGATTGTCGCGGAAGTCCGTAGCGGCCCCGAGGTCCTTCCGATCGTTGCTCGGACCCAACCCGATGTGGTGCTCCTCGACGTGCGTATGCCTGGGCTGGATGGGCTCACCTGCCTCGACCGCCTTCGCGGCGGCTGCCCAGACGTGCGGGTGGTCATGTGCTCGATGGGTTCCGATCCGGAGCAGATTCAGTCCGCCTTCGCGCGCGGTGCTTGCGGCTACATCGTCAAGAGCGTCGGCCCCCAGGACCTCGCCTCGGCGATCCGCCAAGCTGTCGAGGGGACCGCTTTCCATACCGAAGGGCTGCCCGGCATCAACGAGGACACCGCAGCGCTCGCGGCCGGGCTGACCACTCGCGAGATCGGGATCATGGAGGCGGTCGCGCGTGGCCTTGCCAACAAGGCGATCGCCAAGGAGCTCTGGGTCACCGAGCAGACGGTGAAGTTCCACCTCTCCAACATCTACCGCAAGCTCGAACTTTCCAACCGAACCGAGTTAGCTCGCTGGGCGTTCAGCCACGGCCTCAAGAGTCAAGACCCCGTATACCTCAGATAGGCGCGGTGGCAATAGAGGAGCGAAGGCTCTACCTGGACGCGAATAATCGCCCGTGAAGGCTCATAAGCTCCTCGCTCGGACAGGCCGCGTACCGTCGCTCTAGCCTTTAGGGGAGCGACAAGCCCTTCGACCCTGGCGCATACTCCCAACGATGGAGGGTTTGCCGACTAATCGCGGCGAGGGCGTTATCCAGCAGCGCCTGAGATGCATTGGTTGCAGCCTAGTTGCGAAGGGCGAGGCTTCCGGCTGGCGGGCGTTTCTCGCGGAAGGCCGCGGGCTCGCGGTGTATTGCCCGGGGTGCTCTCAGCATGGATCGGTCGCGGGCGAGGATGACTTCCTCCCTCCGTTCCGTGACTACGACGACTCTTAGCTAGTGCGCGCGCCTGGCGAGGTAGCCGTACGTGCGGCTTTCGGATGCTCCTAGACACCGAGCGCGCGAGTGGTCCCCGTCAACGAAGTCGAGGACACAGCCGATTGACGAAATGTCCTGACGGTGCCCCGGTGTCGTTTCGCCTGCCGAGCCTCTGAATTGTGAGAACGGCAATCTTCCCGGTGGGAACAGCCTGGTGACGAAGACGGCGGCGTCCGCTGTGCGGGACACCGTGAACTTGCAGGCCCCGTTTAGGCGGGGGTGTTCTGGAGAGGATGCCGGCCTGGGTGGGGCCTGCTTTCCGCTGGCGCAAAGGCTCGGGCCTGATCGCCTGACGACGCGGAGACTAGGAGAAGCGAAGTCCGCTGAGCGTCCTCAGGCCTTCGATGACGTGCCGCCTCCGTGAGCAGCGCAGCGGGGGGCTCAGAGCCTGCCTAAGTATGCGCCCCCTATATCTCCGCCCGGCCGTCTGAACATGCGTTCGTGACCGCGCAGGGCTCCCCCCTGACCCGCTTCCGTCGCGCGATGGCCCGGGCCGGAAGAAAGGAAAGAACCGACCCGGGCCACTCGCTTGAGCCAGTCGCCCCCGCGCTGGAGAACCATCACTCCGGGTGGGTGGGCAGCACCAATACCCAACGTGCTGCCCACCCAGCTGACTTCTGGCCCGGACCACGCTCGTGAGCGGGCGGGCCATGGCGTTTCGCTCGCGGTTAGAGTGAGGCGCACTCCCCGGTTTTGGTGCCTGTGACGGTGTTTGGGCCGCCTCCCGAGTCGCCGAACTGGGCGTGGGGTGAGTTGTCGAAGCAGCCCAGGTTTCCGAAGACCGTGTTGTTGGCGACTTCGGTTGCGTCGGGATCGACGAGCGTGTTGTGGCTGATAGTCATGTTGCCGTGAACGGTGTTGCGGAAGAAGCCGAGCCAGCACGACTGATATCCGCTGAAGGTGAGGCCCGCACCGATTGTGTTGTCCTCCAGTGTGCTGTAGGCGGGCGCTCCGATCGGCAACGGGGAGGGGGTCGCGCAGGAGACGCCGCCACCACCGCCGCTGGAGGAGATGCTGCCCCCGATCCAGGTGCTATGAATGACCAGCCCGAGCGGTTGCTCACCGATTATCGAGCCGCCCACGCGGTCGCTCGTTGTGAACGAGCAGCCTATCGACGGAGAACAGCCAAGGCCAAGCGTCGCGCCGGGCTCGACCACGATGTTCGCGCCCACGTTCAGCGCCGACTCGGTGATCGCGTTGAGCGAAGCGCCCTTAGCGATGTTGATCCCCGCCTGGACTGTCACTGAATCGTGGGAACTCTTGCTCAGCCAGCAATTCCCGACCACATGGATCGAGCCGTACGTTCCAGGCGCTATCAACCCGCCCGCACACGTGTACGGGCCAGTCGCGCCGGCGCCGCCGACCGAGAGAAGAGCACCACAGACCACGACGAGAACAGCGACAGCACGAATGCCATGCATCACGCCGACTCCCTTCCGCCCACGGATAGACAGTGAACGCCGCAGGCGCGGCAACGACCGCAGGCCAAGCCAGCAGTATTAGCGCCTCCCCGCGACAAAACAACCCGACAAACGGGAAGTACCGGGAACAACGGGTGAGGGACCAGCTACAGGTTGGTTACTCGCCGCGGACGAACCATTGCGTACGACCGTCAGGCCGGTGGCGCGGGAATCAGGCTATGACGGCGCATCACTTCGTGGATCATTCCGACGTCCGGCGGGCCAACGCTAGCTAGGACGTCGGCGACATCTCGGCAGGTGCCGTGCGATGTGCATGAGACTCCGTCGCCGAACCCGAGGTCAACGCGGAGTTGGAAGCCAGCGTTGAACGCCGTCAACGCCGATTCGTCGGGCCTCCGAGCTTGCCTCTGCCTCGACGCGCATATGCGATCCGGCCAGCGTGTCCTCTTGCGCTGGTTCAGGTCGCAACACCAGTTCGCTAGGACACGCGCATGGGTTCGGCCTCGCGTCACACTCGAACGACTCGCGCCGGCCGTAGATGGTGTCGGCTGAGCAGCACGCTCAGCGCCTCGTTCGCAGTTCCGTCGTCAGGAACTCGCCGAAGGGCAAGGAGCGCGCTCAGCGCCAAGGCTGATTCCTCGAGCGATAAGCCCGGCACCTCTTGCTCGAACCTGGCGTGCCACCTGAGTGCCGATCGCTCGAATAGGTCGTCGCGTTGCGCGGCCACGAGTTCGATAAGTGAGAGGGCGTCGCCGAGATCGAGTCGCCCTTGCTCCTTTGCTGCATCGATCGCGAGGATGAGTGAGCCGTGTTGGATCGCTCGGCGGAATCGGGTGAGTGGCGAGCCCTGCCCGGTCACGAACGCATGTTCGCAGACGGCCGGCGGGAAGGTCTAACCGATCGGCCAGGATCGGAGATTGGCTAGCGGGCCTACGATCAGAGGCACGATGGTTTACGAGGTTCGGGTTTCGGGTCCCGATGGCAGTGAGCGCCGCCGCTTCGAACTTGAGCGGAATGAAGCGCTTAAGGTCGGGGACACCATCAGCCAGGCTCTCGGGGCGCTGATCTACCAGGTGGTGCGCATCGTGCCCGACGAGTCCGACCGATTCGATGCGATCGTTGAGGCAGATTCCTCGTCGCAAGGGGCGGCCTAGCGCCCGCAAGACGCAGAGCTCGGAGCGAAGCGAGCCGATGTGAGTGGGGGCGGGATCGGTCAATGCTGCGGCAGCGGCGTAGCCCTCGAGGTAGGCCGTGAGCTGGTTGCCGCTGAGTCCCGCAGGGATCACGTAAGGCTTGATGGCCCGGATATCGGCCGGGGCGCTGCTGCAGCTGAGAGGCACCGGTGAGCGTCGCGGTGCTAGCCGGCTTGCTCACTCTCTGCGATCTCGTTGAGGCGATCTTGATAGCCGCGAAAGAACGCGGGTTGGAGGTCGGCTCGAAGCGAGCTGGCTTCGAAGGCCGCACCGTCGAAGGTCCACGACGCCCAAAGAGATGCCGCGTCATATCCCTCGCGGTATGCGGCGACTTGTTCGCCGTGAAGGTCCGAAGGAAGCCGGTGGTCCACGCGGCGGATATCGGCGTCACCTTGAGTGCGGCCAGAGACCTATTCGAGGGCAGGCTGCCAGGCGGCTCGGATCGAGGTCTTCAGGTGAGTGAGCGTTGCGGGCTAGTCGTCGATCCGTGTACCGACCAGGTGGACACCTTCGTCGTCTGCGTGGTCGATGACGACCTCCCAGTCGGTGTCGTCTGGGGTGACGACGTCGCCGATCCTCGGTGGTTCGTCGTCGTCGTGTCGCGTGAGGGGATACAGCGACCCGTCGATGGAGACCTGGTAGATGACCACGGTGGGGAGTCTACGACGTGAGCCGGCTCAGGTTCCGAGAGTCCGAGGTCCTCGACTGGCTCGAGGCGCGCCGCCTAAACCCGAGGACGACTTGACCTCGTCCGATGGTTGGCGCATCATCGACCGTGACGGAGCGCGAGATTGACCCTCGCGTCGTCGACATCAACCAATAGGATCGCGTCGGCCCCTCGGCCGGCGGGTCAATCGCCTATGCCGAGGGGCCCTTTCGCGGAGGGGAGGCCACCATGCAGTCGCTAGTCCGAGGGGTCGTAGAGACGGATGCGCTCGCGAAAGTGATTACTGATCGAGTGCTCCACCGGGCAGCCGAATCGGCTGTCCTCACTGCGGAATGGCTCGAGGATGACGGCAACCCACTCAACGAGCTGCAGAAAGTGATGCTCTACCGCGCCTGGCTTCAATGCTTCGACGGGCTGGCCGCGGAGGTCCAAGAGCAACTCGAGGGAGGAATCAGACGCGATGCCTAGCGTCCAGCGTGGCTCGGTCACCAAGCGCGGGACGCGCGCTCGTCGCGCACCGATGCCGGATAGTGGATGAGCAGCGGCCGAGCCGCGACGCTGCGCCAACAGAGACTCCTACCCCGCTGCCCGGTCGTTTTAGTGGCACCTGGTGACCGGTTTGCCCAGACGTCTCAAGACTCACTGGACACGTGGAGCCGCGGTGGAAGGCCGTGGCCACCGGCCTGCGAGAGTGGCCAGGCTTCCGAAGTCAGTGCGGGGTGGGCAGCACGATGAGTGTTGGTGTTGCCCACCCCGCGTTGGGTTGGTTAGTTGTTGGCTGGGTCGATGCGTCCGAAGAGCCCGTGCGATTCGTGGTCTGGCCCTGCGGCGAAGTAGAGCGCGGTTGTTGGTCCGGAGGCGTTGCCGTTGCCGAAGCCAATCCCCCAGAGGCCATCGACAGTGATTGGCTGCCCGGTGTTGTCGCGGAGTTGTCCGGTATGGGCGAATTGGCCGCTTGGTGTTTGGGCGAAGGAGTTGATGCGGCCGTCGCCGAAGTTGCCGACCAGCAGGTCGCCGCCGAACTGGCCGAAACCGGTTGGTGCCCAGGCGAGCCCCCACGGTGCGTTGAGGTCGCCGTTGCTGGCGACGCGCCCAAGGAGGTGGCCGGTGCTGTCGTAGGCGTCGATGTAGCCGAGCCCATGCCCGTCGATCTCGTCGTGACGGTCGGCGTCCTGCTTGGCGTAGGTGACGTAGATGCGACCACCGATGTTCTGGATCCCAAACGGCCCGTAGCCGGCCGGGAGTGTTGGGTCGATGAACGCTCCGGCGCTGTTGACCTGTGTGAAGGCCCCGTTGAAGACATCGACGCGTCCGTTGTGGAAGTCAGTCGCATAGAGCGTGTTGCCGGCAATCGCAAGGCCCTTGAACACAGCCCCTTCCCCCATTCGGTTCACAACAACAAAGGCGTGAGTGGAAGGCGCCGGTGGCGACACGGCCGGATTCCACCCGTGAATCGTCCCGTTCTCGCTCGCGAACATGAAAAGCGCCGGAGCCGAATGACCCACACCGTCACTTACAACGAAGGCGCTCCCACCGTTGAAAACAGTTCCCGTCGGCCCACCCTCGACCTGGACGACCAGCGAACGCGCAACACCATTCCCGTCATACAAAGTTGACCGGTCCGTGCCGTTATCGGCCACCCACCACGGAGTCACCCCCCCGGCGACTAACCCCCATGCGTTAACGAGATTCGCGTCTGTGTGCTCAGCCGGCACGAAGCCGTCCGAAACAAGATTACGCACCACATACGAACTCCCAGCCCCCACGCGCTTTGGCGCTGCCGACGACTGGCTTGCGAGGCCAGCGGCAACAGCGGCTACAACCGTCGCCAGCACAACCAGCCGGATCCGTGACCGCCTGAGCATCCGTCGCTTGTTCAAGATCCCACCTCCGGTGGTATGAGAAAGACCCCGAAGGTCACTACGGCGATCCGAGGCCCCGCGGTTTGCGTCACACCACCAACGCCAACGCTTCCCGTCCCGCCGCGCCTGCTAGCTGAGCGGTGGATCTTTCACTCGATCGACTCCGATTAGGAACTGCGTGCGAAGCTTTCGGCTGTTTAGCTGGATCGACGGGACGAAGGGCGGATGGGTCGCGGTGATGCTCGAGGACGGGCGCGGGTGGTTCGCTGGCGATCACCTCATCACGCCGGTCGAGGCGGACTTCTCGGCGCTCGACGCGGAGATTATTGCGATCGACGTCTCGATCGGGTTCGGCCCTAGTCGCCGATGGCCAGTGGATAGTCGCTTTTCGAGCCTTGATCTACAGAGGCTGTTCGAGCAAAGTGCACCCTTCCCGTCCATCCAACAAGCTAGGGGTGTTGCGTTGATGCTTCGTCTAGTGCTTGCCACGGGGATGGCTCTGCTCGTCGCGGTCTCGGCGGCAGCGGCCGCCGGCCCTCCCCTCCACGGAACGTTCACGACTGTCATCAAGAACGCCCCGGACGATCAGCTCGACGGCGCCTGGCAGATTGCTCTGCTATCAGACGGCCGCTACGCGATCAAACGCAACGGCGCGGTGCTGATCCGTGGGCGCGACACGGAGACGACAACCACGATCAGCTTCGGTCACGAAACCGGCCCCGCAGCGTGTACCGGAGCGCTGGGCGCCGCCACTTACCGGTGGTCACTCCGGGCCGGGTTGCTCCGCCTGACAACCGTTCACGAAGGATGCCTCGGTCGGCATGTCGTGCTCACGACGCATCCGCTGAAGAAGGTCGGCTGAGCAAGCATGCAGCAGGTGCTCGGATACTCGGCGCTCCAGACCGGCCTCGCCTGGCTCACCACTTCTCTCACCTCGGTCGCGTTTGCCGGGCTCTCCCAGGCACTCGTCACCCGCGTGTCGGCCAAGCTCGTCATGGCCGTCGGCATGGCCCTGATCGGCGGCGGCATCCTCTGGGCAACCCAGGCGCCGGTACACGGGGGCTTCTGGAGCGATCTCGCGGGACCGTTCTTCGTCACAGGCGCTGGCACAGCGTTCGCCTTCATTCCGATCTCGATCGCCGGTCTCGCCGGGGTCAAGCAGGGAGAGGCGGGCCTCGCCTCCGGCCTCCTCAACACCTCGCAGCAGATCGGCGGCGCAATCGGCGTCGCGGTCGCGTCCACCGTCGCGGCCACGCACTTCAAGACCCTCACCATCGCTGGGGAAACCGGTCCGGCAGCCCTCACAGGCGGCTTCCAGTGGGCGCTCTGGGTCTGTGGCGGAATCGCGCTCGCCGCCGTCCCGGTCACCTTCGTGTTCCTCCGCAGTGACCCGGCAGCTGCTGGCACGGGCAGGGCCAGGGCCTCGCTCGCACGGGGACGCTTGGCGGGAAAGGTTGTGAGGGAATCGTGATCACTGTCGATGAGTTGGCCACGATTCCGCTCTTCTCGGCGCTCGCGCAGAATGAGCTGGAGTACCTTGCCCGCGAGGTCGAGGACATCCACCTCGTCCCGGGCGAGTACGTGGCCCACGAGGGCGAAAGCCGGTTCCTGGCGGTCGTGGTCGAGGGCAAGACCGAGTTGACGAAGATCGTGAACGGCGCCGAGCAGGTGATCGGCGTCCGGCTCCCAGGGGAGCTCGGAGGCGAGATCCCGATGACGCTCGGCTCGCCGCTGCCCGCCAGCATGCGGGCCGTCGAGGCATCGCGCGTGCTGAAGGTGACCGTCAAGGTGTTCCACACGCTCGCCGCTATGGCCCCCCAGGTCTCCGCAACGGTCGGCGCCGCCGCGTTGGAGCGGCTCGAGATGCTCAGAAGTGCCACCGCGCAGCCGCTCGAGCCCGCGATGTCCGTGATCGGCCCGCGCCTCGACCCAGCAGTCCACGCCGCCGAGAGCTTCCTCAATCGCAACCAGATTCCCAACGATCACCTGGACCCCGACGAGCCCGCCGCTGTTGCACTCACCGCAGGTGGAGCCGCAGTTGACACCCCATATCCGGTGGTGGAGCTTCGCGACGGAACGCGGCTGATTGCACCAACGATGCGCGTCCTTGCCACGGTCGCCGGACTGACCGTCGCGCCTCGGCGGGATCGCTACGACGTAGTGATCGTGGGGGGCGGGCCTGCGGGGCTGACGGCGGCAGTCAACGGCGCCTCCGAGGGCCTGAAGACCGCGCTGATCGAGTCCTTCGCCCCGGGCGGTCAGGCCGGCACCTCGACCCGGATCGAGAACTACACGGGGTTCCCATTCGGCGTTTCCGGGGACGAGCTCGCGAGCCGCGCGCTGCAACAGGCAAAGAGGCTGGGCGCCGAGATCGTCGTGACCCGCCGGGTCGAAGACATCGACCCTGCCGAGCTGACCGTCACGCTGGATGGAGGCGACGTCCTCCGAACGAAGTCAATCGTGCTCGCTATGGGCGTAGAGTGGCGGCGTCTCGAGGTCGATTCCGTCGATCGATTCGTCGGCTCAGGTGTCTACTACGGCGCAGCGCGCAGCGACGCAGGTCTGGCGCAGGGAAACAATGTGTATCTGGTCGGGGCTGGAAATTCTGCCGGCCAGGCCGCGATCTTCTTCTCGAGCCATGCACGATCGGTGACGCTCCTCGTGCGTGGTGAGTCGCTCGCAGCGAGCATGTCTCAGTACCTCATCGAGCAGATCGCGACGAAGGCGAACGTCAAGGTGGAAACGCGGTCCGAGGTTGTCGCGGTGCACGGAGACGAACAACTCGAGGCGATCGAGGTCATCGATCGAAGGGCCGGCACGACATCTCGGCGGGATACCAAGGCGCTCTTCGTCCTCATCGGCGCCGAAGCCGCGACTGACTGGCTCCCCACAGAAATCGCGCGCGACGAGCACGGCTTCGTCTTGACGGGAACCGACGCGATGAAAGAGGGACAACGGAAGACTGATCGCGAGCCGTTCGCTCTCGAAACGAGCACCCCGGGCATCTTCGCCGTCGGCGATATCCGCTCCGGATCAGTGAAGCGCGTGGCAGCGGCCGTCGGCGAGGGCGGCATCGCGATCGCCCTCGTGCATCGCTACCTCCAACCGTCCTCCTAGCCGTGGCCGACCTGCAATCCACACGCCGAGACCGATCCAACCGGGCCGGGAGGCGATGACGTGGTCCCTCCGCAAAACCCTTTGCTGGAAGCCAGATTTCGGGGCTGTGTCAACGTGTGTCAAGTAAACGAGGTACTCGCGCACTCGGCTTGCCCTCGGGCGACTGCAGGCGGACGTGGGTTCGATTCCCGCCGCACGATCTCGTAGGCGCGCTGCGCGACCCGATCCGGGGCGCCCTTCGCCATAACGGCGATTCTACGACTCGACGGCCATTCGAGGTTGGCGAGGCAGATCCGGCCCGCCGCATGGAGCGCAGTCGCCCGCGCGCGCCGCCGTGACCGACCACCCCACCGCCGGCTGGTTAGGCGGCCGGGGAGTACCGAACGCGGCAAACGTTTTGCAGCGCACGCCGCGCCGATGCGCCGGCGGGAGACCAAGCTCGACGACCGCCTCCGCATGCGCACGCGTGATGTAGCCCTTAGGCCGCGCGAACCCGTAGCCGGGGTACTCCACATCCAGCCCTCGCATCAGCTGGTCACATGTCTCCTTGGCGACGATCGACGCCGCCGCGATCGCAGCCGACGTCTTAACTGAGCACGCCCACGGTGACGTTCGGCTCGAGCCGCAGCCCGATAAGGCTCGTGCGCCTCAGGGAATAGTGGTTCCCAAGACACTCGGCGCCGTTGACGCCGAGTTTCGATCCGCTCAGGGGAGGATCGAAATCGGACATCTCATCGGATTGAGGATCGACGCCTTGCGGTTTGCCGATGCCTGCTGACGGCCGGTCGAGACGAAACTGAGCTCGGCCCAGTAGAGCCAGTTTGAGGGGTCCTTTGCCGTAGCTCGCTGGAGGTGCGTTCGTGCGCCCGCTCTGTGACCTGCTCCGAGCGATGCAACGGCGATTCGCTCGAGCGGCTTGGCCGACCATGGTGCCCACGTCTTTGCCTGCCGCGCGGCTGCAAATGCCTGACTCCAGTCGTGGCGCGCGGTCGCTCTTGGCGATCGCGAGCAATACCGCTTCGAAGGAGTTGACCAGGACATTCGGAGGCGACGCTCGGCGACGAGGCGCTGGAGCCGGCTCGCTTGTTTACGGAGCTCCAAGAAAGCTGACCGGGGTCTCGTTGCCCTTTTCGGCCGCGCGGCACTTGGGTCTCGCCTCCAGGTGAAAGCGTGACTCTGAGAACGTGACTCCTGCAGCCACACCACCGAAGACGGTGCACCGAGACGGCCCGGACGGCTGAGCGTGGCTCAGGCTGTCAGGTCGGAGGCCATCTCTTCGGCAATACGAAGGAACTCCATATCGGCTCTCACGCGCGGCCTCGGCCGCCGAGCCAGCCACGCCAGACGAGGCAGCCTACTGGGGCCGGCCCGTGAACCGGCGGCGACTCACCGCGACTACTCCGAGGAGCACGACGACTGCAGCTGCAAGTGGTCCGCTGATCGTGAGAAGAACGTACAGCGCGAAGGATACGAGGACGATGAACAGTGCGAGCTGCCAGACAGGGATCGAAACGACGCGCGCCTGCTTCACCGGGGTGGTATCGATGCGAGGCTCAGCTCCGAGCGACCTCCTATGCACTCCTTCATCCGCGTGGCCGGCTTCTTGACCGCTGGCAGTACGAAGAGGGGGTCCATATCGGCGTTGAGCAAGGGCTCTAGCTGCCGTCACCAGGTCGTGCTGGGCGTGTTCGGCGACGGTGATCTCGTCGTTCTGCGTGAGGGCTCGCTCGAGTTGTTCTTCGAGGTCATGGGCGCGGTTGGCGTGCTCTGTTCGCTCGTCGAGTGCCCGGTTGAGCTCTGCCGCGATTGCTCGGAGTTCGGCTTTGTGTTGCTTCATAGTGAGTTCAAGATCACGCAGGCTTTGATCGCCGATGCCCGCGTCGTCGTCGTCGGTTTCGATACGTGCGAGTGCGAGTCGTTGGTCGAGTTCCTTCGCCGGGGCAGCTCCCGGTAGTTGCTCTCCGGGCGCCTGGGTCGGCCCAGATTGGCGTCGTGCTTTGGAAAGAGAGACCCCGTCACCTGCGCGGGCGTCGTTGGCGTGCCGTTCTAGCTCTTGGTTTGCACGCGCAAGTTCGGCTCTCAAGGTCGCGAGCTCGGCCTCCTGTTGTTGGAGGACGAGTTGGAGTTCACGCCGGGCCTGTTCGCTCTCGGCGGTCTCGTCTTGCTCGCCGCGTGCCTGCTCAAGCTCCTGCTTCAATCCGTCAACGAGCTCGTCGCGCTGGGCAAGCTCCAGCTGCGCACGGCCACGTTCGGCTCTCAAGGTCGCGAGCTCGGCCTCCTGTTGTTGGAGGACGAGTTGGAGTTCACGCCGGGCCTGTTCGCTCTCGGCGGTCTCGTCTTGCTCGCCGCGTGCCTGCTCAAGCTCCTGCTTCAATCCGTCAACGAGCTCGTCGCGCTGGGCAAGCTCCAGCTGCGCACGGCCACGTTCGGCTCTCAAGGTCGCGAGCTCGGCCTCCTGTTGTTGGAGGACGAGTTGGAGTTCACGCCGGGCCTGTTCGCTCTCGGCGGTCTCGTCTTGCTCGCCGCGTGCCTGCTCAAGCTCCTGCTTCAATCCGTCAACGAGCTCGTCGCGCTGGGCAAGCTCCAGCTGCGCACGGCCACATTCGGCCCTATGTTGCTCAAGCGCAGTCTCGAGTTCCTGTGCGTGCGATTCGCGGGCCGTTGTGAGTTCGATACGGAGTGCCTCGAGGTCGGCTCGTGCGGTCGCGAGCTCCGCCCCGTATTGGTCTCGGGCGGCGAGCTTGATCCGGACGCGTTCGAGCTCCTCTGTACGCTCGTCGAGTGCCGCGCTGAGGCTGGCGATGGTCGCGTCTTGCTCTCGGGGGTGGTCCGTGACCCGTAGACGATCCACATTCGCACTGTCACGCGCCAGGCCGCCGCTGAATTGCAGGCTCTCCGGCGGACTCCCGACACCTTGGGCCGGTCCGAGTGCGAGACCGTACTCCGTTCGCAAAGGCCCGCCGTGCTGCTCAGCGAGAGCGTTTCCGATCGTCGAGCCTCTCGTGAAACCAAGCCGGACCAGGACCTCCCCCAGCGGCGCGCCACTTGCCTCTTGCTCGGATAGCGCAAGCTGAAGCTGCGCGTCGGTGAGGACGCCCCGTTCTACCAGCAACTCTCCGAGCTGGCGCCGGTGAGCACGATCCGCAGACATACATCAACATATGTCGGTCGCCGAGCGTCCGAGCTACAGTCCCAGCTTGGGTGAAGGCAGACGTAGGAGCGTTGGTTCCCGCGTCCACCGAACAGCACTGTGACTAATCCCGGCCGCCCCGAGCGCGCGGAATCAACCCGCAGAGAAGACGGACGCCCGCGACCGTCTTCGGCACCCGCGAGGTCAGAGCCGTCCGAGAGGGCTCTCTCCGGTCGGGTGAGTGACCACACCCACCTTCCCTACTCGCGGGGTTCATCTCCTGGCTCCAAAGGCGTGGAGCGCGACACCCTCGCCGCTCGGCGTCCTCCGCAAAGTAATCAACTCCTTGCTGACGAGCAACTCCCCCAGCCGCACAGGCGGCCGCGCAGCAGGATCGGGCGACGGGGTGACGAGCGTGAATGACCTGCCCGCCTCAGCGGGGCGGTGGGCGGAGATCAATAGTCTTCGTTAACCGCGACGACGAACCCATGTTTTGTCGCCTCGTAGAATTTGCGTGCACCAAGAGGAGCATAGAGATTGCGATCCTGGTCAGAGTGCTCCTCGCCCCGCCCTGTGTAATAGGACGCGAGCCACTCTTTGCCGTCATCGTCCGTCATCCGGTCATCGATGTAGCAACCTCCGTTGGTATCTCTCACGAAGCCAACTTCGGATAGTCCCATGTCTCCTTTAACTATTCGGTGGTACGGATCATCAACTCGGAAATGGAAGGCCAAGGTGACGCCCAGGTTTTCGACTTTCATCTTCCGAAGCCGGTTGAGTGTGTCTGTGTTCACGCCGTTCCCCGTTATGTTGAAGGTGAGATCGATGTCGGGATTTGTCCATTTCCCGATTGACGTCCTCCGCGGCCATGGGAAAACTTCAAGGTCGCCGCCTTCCAACCACGGCGTGGCGTTGTGTAACTCCTCGTCTTCGTGCCACATCTTGTTCTTGTCGCCGCCGTAACTGCTGACGTCTTCTGCGAGTGTTGCTTCCTCCAGAAGGCGAATGAACCCGATCGTGAGCTGCTGGAGAAGTGGCACGGGCTCGAGCTTGAGCTGTTCGTAGGTAATTTTGAGTCCGGCAGCCCGGTTGATGAGCTCTTGGTCGGTTAGGTTCGCCGATTGCTTATTAAAGGCGGTCGACTGATCTACGAATTCCTGGATGGCCTCGAGTCGCATGGCCTCCGCGTATGCATCCCTTATGTTGCCTTGTGTAGCCAAGGCCGCTTTGGCGGTATCCTCCTTCGATTTCAGTGCATTCTCAGTTCCTTTCTTAAGCGCATCCCTGTTGTAATCCAGGGCCTTGCGGAAAGCAGCCTCAGCGGCAAGATCGGCGGCTTCCAGTCCGGCCAAGCCCACGAACTCCGTAAGAATCTTCTTGTCGTCATGCATGATCTTCTCAATCAAACCGTAAGCTACGCCTCCTAGCCCTTCTGACGCAACTGCGATGACCAGTGCCAGTGCTTCTTGTGCGGCATTGGGCTCAGGTTTATCAGCGGCCTTCCGCCACTCTTCGATTCGATCTTTCTTGAGCTCCCTGATTCCATCTAAGAACGTATGGACGTCAAGTTGGTGGCCTGTTCTTGCGCGTTCACGGGTCGTAGTCGGTCCTGCGACGTCTAGAAGTGCGGCCTTTATCTCCGAGAGGTAGACGTCATGGGCGTCGCCCTTGAAGAACTTCAGCTTGGCGTTGAGGTCTGTCTTGTCTTCGTCGGTGAGGACTCCTATCTTGCCGAGATCAGCGGCATCGGCCTTCCCTACTCGACGAGCGTAGGACACGTCTGTAGGTTTGTGTACGCCGTCGCCAACGAAGACTTCACCAGCGTCGACAATCTCCTTTGTTTGAGTGTTCTTGTGGGCGGGCTGCCGCTGGATCGGAGCGTTTGCGGGTTGGAATGACGATGCCTCCCCGAGACCGAAAGGCGTTGCCTGTTCGCCTCCAACGACGCGGCTAGCCCACGCGTTCGCCTCGGCTTCGAGCTGCGGATCATCCACCACCGGAGCGACGGCCCCGGCCTGTTCGAGGCCGCGCACCCGTCCAGCTCGCTGTTGAGCCACGTGCACAAGCTCGTGTCCGAGCAGCCGGTCGCCGTCGAGCGTGCCGGGCCGGTACTCGCCCGGAGCGAAGTGGATCGCATCGCCCTGGGCGTAGGCAATTGCGCCGAGCCGCGCCACATGGCTCCCTTGATGGATGCGCACAGTCGACAAGTCTCCGCCGAGGTGGCGTTCCGATGCGTCGCGCGTTTGGCTGGGTAGTGGCACGCCGACGTCATGCACCACCTGCGCCGACGGAACGGATGCCCTCGACGCTTCTCGACTCAACCGAAAAATGGACGAAGTACGATGCTCGGACGATTGATCCGCCGTCTTCGAGGTCAAAGCGTGCATTCCCGTCCTCCCGTCCCTCGCCCGGCCAAGGCTTTCGCGCTGGCGTGCAGGTGCGTCGCGGTCACATCGGGTTCCTCTGGCTGGCGACGAGCGCCGCGGGCGCGTCGAGAACCGTCGTGGCGCCGGTGGCGAACGTCTCGGCGACGAGCCACATTCGCGGCTTCGGGAACGGCGCGAGAGGCACGACGCGGACGCCGACGGCGAAGCCCTCGAGACTCGACTGCCGGACCGTCAAGAACGGCCCGAGCACGCCGTGGACGCGGATCCCCTCGACGGGGGTCGCCTGGGCGCCGGTTGCCGCCACGCTGCCGACGCGCCGGAGCGTCGCGACCGTGTCGACGACGTGGATCGAGCGGGCGTTGCCGACGAAGACGCCGTGGCGGTCGCGGTTGTAGTCGGCCGGCACGACGGCGTGCACGACGTTGCGCGAGATCATCACGGTGTCGGCTGCGTCACGGACGGTCATCCGCGCGTCGGAGACGCCGACGTGGATCCCCTGCACGGTGTCCTCGACGAGGTTCGCCTCGATTCTCGCGGTCCCCACGCTGCTCCCGGCGACGACGATCCCCTGGCCGACGGCCCGGATCTTGATTAGCAGCCCTGTGATCACGTCCTTCAGCGCGGGTGAGGCGTTCTCGATCAGCTTTCCCTGGCCGAGCGCGCGGACGTATGCGAGGAGCGCCTTGTCGGTGCCGCCTGCGCGGGCGATCTTGGTCGCGGTCGTCTGGTTCACGAAGTCCCGAGCGATCACCTCGGCCTCGGAGCCCTTGTGCACGTTGATCGCCGTCGCCGCCCCTGGCGTCGCGATCTTCGCGATGCCCGTGCCGCTCTTCGTTCGCAGCCCGGCGCGGAGCAGCCGCGCGAGCTCGTTGGCGAGCGTCGGGTTCTGGGTGATGATCACGTTCTCGCTCGAGACCGGGCCTAGGCGAATGCGGTTGTCGACGATCGCCGTCGCCGCCGAGTCGACGACGAGGACGCCTGTCTGCCAGGCTCCGACCTGGAGCCGGTTGCCCTCGATCCGGACCCCGTCGGGGTTCGGTCCGTTCGGCCCGGGCCGCACGGTCACGCACGTCTGCACCCGTCCGGCCTGGTCGGGGCACACGAGCACGCAGTCGCGGACGACGATGTCCCGGCAGGAGAGGAACGTGAGCGCACCCTCGAGCCCCGGATCGCCCAGCGCCCCGCCCGGCGAGCCGCCCTCGACCCGCATGTCGCGCACCTCGACCTCCTGGCAGGTGTCGAACACGATCGCCGCCTCGTGCACGAGGGAGCTCACGATCGTCGCAGGCCCCGCGCCGTTGATCACGATCCGCTCCCGGTTGGTTGCGGTGAGCGGCTTCTCGAGCTGGTAGAGACCCGCCGCGAGGCACAGCTCGCCGCCGCCGGCAGGTAGCGAGTCGAGCGCCGCCTGCAGGTCGTCGCCGGGCTTGACCGAGACGGTGCAGGCCCCCTGAGCGCAATCGAGGTCGACCAGCGAGACGAACGTCGGCCGGCAGTCCGAGATCACCGCGGGAGTGCCGAGGTCGACGAGCGCGAGCGGAGCGTAGGCGTGCAGGATCCCGTCGGGATCGGCCGCCGTGCGGTGCTCGATCCCGTCGCCGGACTCCGACCGCAGCCGTGCACCCCACCAGTCGCCGGGCAGGTAGCTACCCGCGCCGGCGATGAACTCGATCCCGAGGTCGAGCGCCTGCCACGTGACCGCGGTCGCGGCCGCGGCGCCGGCGGCCTGGCCGTCCCAGCGCCGCGCGCACAGGCCCTGGGCGCCCGCCGGCGCTCGCACCGCGCTGTCGAGCACGACCGTGTCCCCGCCGGCTCCGGGCGTGACGGTCTGCACCGTGTAGAGCGCGCCGTGGTCGCCGCGGTCGGCCCGGCGGACGAGCCACGAGACCTCGATCAGGTCGCCGACGGCGAACCTGAGATTCGAAGGTGCGAGCTGGATCGTGCTTCCCGCGGGAGTGGACACGATCGGGACCGCCTTGCTCCCGTCCTCGTATGACCACGCGAAGCGAGCCGTCGTCTCGCTGCCGGCATCGATCACCTCGACTCGGAACAGCCCGTCGGGGACCTGCGCGAGCGGGTCGCCGGGAGGGGAGCACGGGTCGGGTGGGGGCGGGGCGGCGGCGCGCGCGATCGTGAGCTTCCCGGTCGACTCCGGCGTCGTGACGAGCGCGGCCCACGCTGCGGCGCATGTCGTCGCGGTGGTGGGAGCGACACGCACCCGGTAGCCCACGCGCGTCCGTCCGGTGGTGTCGATCGTCCCGAGCGCCGGATCGACGAGCTCGGTGGGATCCTCCGCGGGCTGGACATGCTCCTCGAAGACATCGAGATAGACGAGGACCGTCCCCGTCGCGGGCAGAGCGGCGATCAGCTCCTGGGAGAGGTACGTGAACGGGGCGGGCGCAAGCGCTGCGAGCCCGTCGGCCCACATCACGCCGGGGCCGATCGTCATGTCGAGCGGCGGCCCGGTCGTCACGCCGATCTCGAACGCCGAGCTCCCGGCGACGACGCCGGCCCAGCCGATCGCGTCGCGAGCAGCCTCGCGGACGGCCCTCGCGGAGGCGTCGAGGTTGAGGTTCCAGTCGTGGTCGAGCAGGACACGGCCCTGCTGCATGCGCGCGCCGGTCCAGCGGTCGCCGGTCCGAAGCGGTACCTGGGTGTAGTCACCGGTCATCTATTCCTCCCAGGGTGCGAGGGTGATCCCGGCGCGCAGGCCGAGCGGAACGAACTCGTGGACACGCCGGCGCAATCGCTCCAGGCGGGCGCCGCGACGAAGCTGGTTGGCAGAACCGACCTCGCCGCCGTCGCTCGCGGCGAAAAGCAGCGGCTGCTCGCGCTCGAGGTCGAGAGCGTAGTAGCCGGACGCCTCGAAGCCGATCGAGGCGTACGTCGGAGGCGGAAAGGGTCCGCACCTGTACGCGGTCGGGCGGGACGGGGGGGTCGAGAGATCGGGGCCGAGGTAGCAGTGGCGCAGGCAGCCTTCCTGCTGCTGGACGGCCTCGACGCCGTCGCCGAAGATGCAGTCGGCTGCATCGACGGACTCGGTGTGGACGGGCCCTGCGAAGGTGACGCCGCTCGCGACGAGCGCCGGCGCGAAGCGCACCTGCGCCGCAACGGCGTCGCGGAGGGTGCCGCCGGCCGAGTCGCCGCAGGTGCGAAGAGTCGCGCCGAAGGCGTCCACGATCGAGTCCTCCAGCGTGAGCGGGCGGGCGCCGAGCTCGGCCCGGATCGCACCGAGAATCGAGCGGCGCGCCGAGAACTCGGTTCCCCAGGCGTCGTGCGCGATCCTCACCATGCGGCCTGCCACGGGGTCCATCGTCACGAAGGCCAGCCGGGCTCCGTCGAGGCCCTTGCCCAGGACGAGATCACCGGTGAGATAGAAGCCCTCGAGCGCAAGACAGCAGCCGGCGAGGTCGAGGCTGAGGTCGCCCACGACGGTCGGAGTGATGGCGCGCGGGGCGACGATCCGCCAGCGGGGCAGGGTCGGCGTGAAGGACTGCGCCGGCGGGGCGGCGAGCCGGTCGGAGGTCAGGAGCCTGATCTCGACATCGGGGCGGCCGGGCGTCGAGTCCTCCGGATCGAGGCCCGCCGACGCCGCCTCGCCCTTCGCGATCGCGTCAGCGAGCGTGTTCGCGACAAGCGGGCCGGCGACCGCGGCCGGATTGACCGTCACGATCACGCGCGCCGAAGGGTCGCCGTCGAGGACGCTGGCGAGCGGCCCGAGACCGCTCGTCAGCGGACGGTTCCACGTCGCCCGCAAGGTGCCGCTGAGCCCGCTGCCGAGCTCGACCTGCCCGCGCGCGACGTCGACCAGCGCCTGCGTCGCGGTGGGTGGCGCCGGAGCGGGCGCGCCCGACGGCAGGCTGCCGAAGCGCAGTTTCGTCCACGGGATCGCCGTGCCGTCGAGCGTCAGCTCCAGCAGGACCGGGTGCTGGGGCTCGGGAGTCTGTGCGAGCGGGTGCGCCGGGTCGACCGCCCAGCTGGCTCCGTAGGCGATCTGGCCGGGCGCCGCGAGCGCCTCGATCACGCGGTAGGTGGCGCGCGCGGGCGCGTCGAGCTCGTCCCCCGTGCGGGCTCGAATGGCGCCGTTGGCACGCTCGGCGGCGTTGCGTCCGGCTTGCGGCTTGAGGTAGAGCGGCGCCTCGGCGGCGAGTGGATGGAGCGCGAATCGGCGCGGCTCGGGCCGGGGTGCCGCCTCAAGGGCGCGGAAGGTGCTGACCTGCCACGGCCAGACCACGGCGGTCGCTGCGCGCGGGTCGTACGGTCCGGATGGCGTGAAGCTGTGGCGGACACGATCGAACGGAGTTCCGATCCTGAATCGGCTGCTGTCGGTGAGCGAGATGGAGGCCAGGCGCGGGGGCGGCGGGTGGCCGAGCCGCTGGGCCCACGTCGTCACCTGCCAGCCTTCGAGCACGCGGGCCGTGAGGCTCGTCACGACCTCCGCGAAGTCCTCGAGCGCGGCCGGAGTTCCCTTGCGCCGGCGAAGCGCGATCGCGTAGGCGACCTCGAGCCGTTCCGCGTCGGGCGGCAGGCCGACGAGAGCGCCGATGTACGGGACCGCCCAGTCCGCGCAGCTCTCGATGTAGAGGTCGTCCCAGAGCGTGTCGATGTCCGCGGCGAGGAGATCCCGCTGCTCGTCGACTCCGGCGAGGAGCAGGTCAAGCAGCCGCGGCGCGCCGTCGATATCGGCGGGAGCGTCGCGAAGAGCGCGCGGCAGCCAGTCGGCGACGGTCGTGATGCTCACGCCGGGGCTCCAGTGACGATCGGATCCGTCGAGGGGGCGAGCAGCTCGTACCTCAGCGCCCCGAGCCGGCCGAGCTCGCCGCTCGCGCCGGGCAGATCGAGGCTCGCCACGCCGACGACCCCGGTGACGCCGTGGATCACGGCGAACACGTCGGAGCGGTCGAGCGGCTGGCCGAGCAGCCGCTGGTCTGGGCCGAGGCTGCCGTCCGGGTCGGCGAGGGCCGTCGTCACCGCAGCTGCGACCGCGGCCGGATCGAGCCGGGGATCAACGGTCAGCGCGGCGGTCAGCTGCGGGCGCGTGACGATCCCCGCGCAGACGCACAGCGGCACCGTCGCGTCGCGACACGCGTCGAGGTAGCCGCTGAGCGAGGCGATCTCGGCCGGCAGCGGGGGTCGCGACCCCGAGCCGCCGCTGCGAACGAACGCCAGATGGAGGCCGCTGCCACCACACGCGCAACCCGGCGGCCCGGCGCCGTTCCAGGTGGCTGCGTGCGTGACGCCCGGGTAGCCGAGCCCGAGGTCGACGAGATCCTCGGCCGAGACCACGCGGCCGAATGCGCGCGCCCGTGTCGGCACCAGGCGACGCAGGCTGCTCTCCTGATCCTGGTCCGCACCGCCCTCGGTCGGCCCCGCGCCACGCACCTTTTTCACACCGCGGACGCTGCCGAGCAGGGTGTCGATCGCGCCGGAGGCGACCTCGCCCGCCGACCCGCCGCCGACCCGATAGGTCGACGCTACGTTGCCGCGACCCGTCGGCAGCCGAGCGCCCTCGAGGCCGTCACCGAACTCGAGCGTCTCGGAACCGTCCGGCCCGAGCCGCGTCGCAAACACCTCTGCCCCACCCTGGCCGTAGAGGCTCGGCACCTCGTCCCAGCGCACTCCGCCGACCCGCAGAAGCATGCTCGGGACGGGAGTCCCGGCGTCGTCGAGGTCGTAGGCGATCGGTGCGTCCGGCGTCGTGAAGCGCTGCCCTGCCTGCGTCGCGTCGCCGCTTCCGAGCACCGCCGCGGTCGTCTTGCCGTGGTGGACGCGGAGCAGGTTCCCGCTTGCCGGAGCCTGGACGGAGAGGGCTGCCGGTGCGCCGCCCGTGAGGTCGACCACGAGCCCGCTCGGCGCGTCGTCGCCGGTCGTCTCCTGGTCGGCCGACTCGGCGCACGCGTAGACCTGCCAGTCGACGCCGCCCTCCCCTGCGATGCCGACCGCGAGCTCGGCGGGCACGTTGGCGGGAGGAGGGTAGAGCCGCAGCCGCGCCGGCCCGACGGGCGGAGCGGACGGAAGGATGTAGTGCTGCGCCACGACGCGGCGGTCGAGCACGTAGACCGTCACCGGGTTGTTGCCCGCGTTTTGGAGAGTTCCCACGCCGGCGTTGAACGTGAGCTTGGAGACGCGAGTCGGCGTTCCCGGCGCGACATCCCAGTCGACGAACGCGTGCGAGGCCACCTCCATCACGTCGCACCGGCCGTTGACCCAGTCGACGATCGCGACGAGCTTGTGCGCGGAGAGGTCCTCGAGCGGGCGATCGAGGATGACCCACGTGCCGTCGCCCGCGATCGGGGGAGTCGTCTGCACCGAGAGGGAGACCGGCTCGGTCGTTGCGGGTGACGGGGGGATCTGCAGCACGCTCTGGATCTGACGTGCGTTCGCCGCGGTCGCGAGCACGCGATAGGCCGCATAGGGCTCCGTCGTCGTCGAAAGCAGCTTGTTCAGGTCGCGGTCGAACGTCACGAGGGTGGTGCCGAGCTCCGAGACGGTGCCGCGCACCCCGGCGAGCGCGAGCGGCGTCGCCGATGCCGCGTTGACTTCGTAGTCCCAGGAGAAGCTCCAGAGGTCGACGAGGTAGCCCCAGAAGCCGATCCAATCGGTTGTCACGAGAGGCGGAGGCTCCTGCTCGTTCACGAATAGGACACGGTCGGCGGCGCCGAAGCCGGGGTCGCCGAGGAATCGGAGCGTCCGGTCGGTCGGCACCGCCGGCTGTGGCACCCAGGTGGCGGTCAGCCCGTCCCACTCGGCGTGGAGCTGGCTGTCGGCGATGACCTCGAACGTCTGTGCGGCCTGACCCGGGATCGCCGGCGATTGCACGCGGGTGCCCGCCGGAACGAGAGGATCGATGCCCTTGTCGAGCTCGGCCACGACGAAGCCCTGCGCGGCGATCGGCGGGCGCGGCTTGAACCCGACGAGCCCGGCGATGCGGCGCAGGTCGGTCCAGTCCTGTGCGGTCGGAAGGTATGCCTCCCCCGCCGTGAGCTCGGTGTAGCCGGCGACGCCCTCGGCGACGTAGCCCCAGAGGCGGGCGAGCCGGAGCCCCGCCGGGTCGCCCGCGACGTCCCAGCGCGAGCCGAGTCGCTCCCCGTCGACGGTCTGCCGCTCGACGGTCGCGATCAGGTCGCTGACGAAGCCGTTGAACTCGCCGATGCGCCGGCGCAGATGGGTCTCGCCAGGCGACGGCGGGTCGAGGACGAGCGCGGGCGCGCCGCAGCCGCACGGGCACAGGGGCTCGCAGCTCATCCCTGCCCCCTCACGACGACGTCGAGCCGGCCGCGCTCCGGGAATCCCGGGTCGTCGTCCAGCACGGCGACCTCGTCCGCCGCGACGGCAATCACCTCGTGCACGGTTCCGGCGGGGTCGGAGAAGCGCCGGGCCTGCGTCGCCTCGACCGCATCGACACCCGGCAGTCCGGCCACGGCTGCGAGCACGGACGACAGGTACACGGACGCGCCGAGGAGCAGGCGCGAATGGTTGAAGAGGCCGGGGGACTCGTCGCTGCCCGGGCGCAGCAGCTGGAGGATCGCCACGCGGAGGCGCTCGGGGTCGAAGCCGGGCAGCGCGCAAACCTCGAGGGCGATCAGCAGGCCGACCGGAGTGCCCTGGATCACGGCCGACTCGACGCCGAGCATGCGCAATCCGTCGAGGGTCGCCCCGATCCGGGCAACCGCCTCCTGGGCGACGTCATCCGCGTCCACGTCGAGGTCGACGACGGTCGTCATCAGGGGCCACGAGCCCGACCAGGTCCGGCGTGCGATCGCCCGCTTCACGGCGCCGTCGGCGGCGGCCGCGGCTGCATAGTCGGCCGCGATCACCGCTCGCCGCGGCGCCGCCGCGAACGCCTCGGGCGCATCGCGCCGGGCCACCGCGAGCGCCGTGCGGTCGAGGCCGCCCATCGCCGCAGCGGGATTGCGCGCAGGGACGGTGCCCCCTGCGCCGAGCTCGAGCAGGTGGAGCGCGTTCGCGGGGACGTTCCCAAGGGTCCCGCCCCCCACCTCGTACCGAGCCGAGATCGCGCTTCCCACCGGCGGATCCGCGCCGACCGCACCGGTGTGGAACCGCAGCTCCGGCGTCTCGCGGTCCTCCACCTCGACCACGAACGGAAAGTCGGATTCCGAGAGGTCGGGGTCGAGGAGCGTGTCGACCCAGTCGGCGGCCGCGGCCACTCCGGACGGAAGGGTCACGGTCACCTCCAGCCGATGGGGCATCCCGGTCTCGTCGAGCGCGACGCCGGGGCCACCGAGGGAGGGGTTGCCGGCGGAGGTGAGCGCGTAGCCGTCGTCGGGCTGCGGCACGAGGCCTCCGGGGTCGACGAGCAGGCCGTGGTGCGCCGGAACGAGGTTCGCACGGGCCACCGTCACTTCGTCCGAGCCCTCCGACGCGTCGATGCCGACCGCATACGAGCGGGCAAGGGCGTCCGCCCGCGACCAGGCGACACGGAAGAGTGGCAGCCCGGAGCCGAGCAGCGGATCGTCGATCGGTTCGACGGCGGTCAGAGTGACGACCTGCGCGGTGCGACTGGCGAGCGGGTCGCGGAAGGCGTTCGCCGGGCTCACCACCGGCCAGTCCTGTCCGCGCGTCGCCCAGGTGTGGTGCGCAGTGCGGTCGACGGGATCGACCACTTCGAAGGCGAGGAGGTCACCCGGGGCGAGCCAGGTCGCGCCGAGCGGATCCGCTGGCTTGGGCCGCACGAGCACGCACTCGGTCGCGCCGAGCGGCAGGCAGCAGGCCTCCTCACCCCAGTCGTAGATCGGGATCTCGCCCAGGGCATCCCGTGCGGTGAGCGCGGCGTCGACGGTGAAGGCGAGCTGGGAGCCCGGGGCGTCGAACGCGACGTCGCCGACCGCGACGGATGCAGGCCCCGTCCCGGGGGCGACCTGGACGTGCACGAACGTCCGCGCCGAGACGGCCTCTCCAAGCTGGTAGTCGACGAGGCGGGTCAGCCGTCGCACCGAGGTGCGACGGCGCGCGGTCTCCAGATACGCCTCGGTGGCGACTCGGTCGAGGCGGTAATGGAGAAGGTCGCCCACATGGGCGAAGAGCTCGAGCAGAGTGACCGTCGGGTCGGCGATCGAGACGTCGGCGTCCGGGTAATCCTGCAGCAGAAACTCGAGCAGAGCCTGGCGCAGCGAACGCCAATCGCGCGCGAGATAGTCGTGAACGGGCGACGGCGGCGGTGGCGGCGGTGCAGGCGGCACGGCGAAGCACGAGCCGAGCGCGTCGCAGTCGGGCCGCAGGCGCACCGGCAGGAACGTGCGCAGCGGGTCGAACGGCACGGGTGGCGGGTCGACGACATCGATCCGGTAGAGGGTCGGGTCCGGGGCGCCGACGAGCGTCAGCTCGATATGCGGCGTCGGCGCGGCCTGGATCGCTGCGGCCGAGATCGAGACGGGCGCGACGCCGTGGGCCGCACTGAGCTCCCAGACGGCGGGGCTGGCAAGAGCCGCAGGAGGATCCTGGTAGAGCCAGACGTCCAGGAAGAGGCTTCCGCCCGCAGTGCGCACCTGCGCCGCGCGCAACCCCTGCACCGTCGCGCCGGTCGCGAACAGCGCCTCCGGCCGCTGCAGCGGCGGACAGGACGGCTCGAGCGTCGCGGGGTCAGACACTCGTCTGCACCTCGATCTTGAGCGGCGGCCCGGCTGGGCGAAGCCGGTATGTCACCGACGCGTCGAGCTCGGATTCACCCGAGACGCCGACGGTCACGTCGAGGACCTCGATCCGGTCGCCGAGCCCGCGGCCGAGCGAGTCTTGAGCGCGAGCCTCGATCAGGCTCGTCACGGCGCCGTCGAGCGGCTCGAACAGCGCGGTGCCGAGCCCGGCGCCGAAGTCGGGCCGGTGCAGCCTCTCGGCGACACCGGTGAGGAGCACCAGACGCACCATGTCCGCGATGTGCCGCTCTGAGGCCGCCTGCTCGAGGAGCCGCGCCTGCGTGAGGCGGTACGGATGGCGTGCTTCGCTCACTGCCCCTGCACCTTCGTCTGGAAGCCCGCGAGGGTGGCCGGCCCCTGTGGCGCACCCGCCGCGTTGACGCAGAGCCCGACCGAGCTCGAGAGGAGAGCCGGCGTGCCGCCGACCGTGACACGGTTTGCCGGCGCGAGCCACTGCACCTGGAGGCACGGCGACGGCGCTCCCGAGACGTTGAAGGAGCAGCCGGCGATCGTCACCAGGTCGGTGACGACGAGCGCGGGGCTGCCGCCGAGCGTCACGCGCTGGTTGGACGGCGTCGCGACACCTTGCCCGCCGTGCGGGCAGACGATCTGGGTCGCTGCGTCGAGGACGTACGCCATCACATCACCTCCAGCGCACCGTCGTTGATGGAGACCGACGCGGTGGTGAGCGCGATCTTCTGGCTCCCGAACTCGATCGAGATCCCGTTCGAGTCGAGCAGGATCCTGGCGCCCGAGACGGCCTTGACCTCGATCGACTCGCTCCCCGCGCTGTCCTTCAGTGCGATCCTGTGGCCCGCCGGGGTGACGAGCAACACCACCTCGGGGCCTGCGTCCGGCACTCCCTTGTCCCTGGCCCAGGAGCCGCCCGACCAGATCGCCACCCGGCTCGTATCGCCGGCCGGCCATTCGACCCAGACGAGGCTGTCCTTCGGCGGCACCGCTGCGAGACCCGCGTTCTCGCCGGAATACGGAGTCGAAGGGAGGGCCCAGCCGAACGTCTCGTCCTGGAAGACCTCATCGCACCTGAGCCTGAGGCGCGCCAAGCCGAGCGGATCGTCGTTGTCGACCACCGTCGCCTGGAACTTGCCGACGAACCGCTCGATCACGGCGACCCTCCGTTCGCACCAGTCGAGCCGAACGGCTCGTCGCCGGTCAGACCGAGCGCATTGCGGATCAGCGTCAGCTGCTGGCGATGACGTTCGAGCGTGACGATGTGCCGGACCCGCTCGACGAGCCAGCGGCCCGACAGCGAGGTGCCGAGGCCTCCCACGAGTACCGGCCTGCGGGCCCGTAGCAGCTGCCCGACCCGGTCGGCGTCGATCTCGACCGTCAGCTGGACTGCGAAGGCCGAGTGCCGAGCGAGTGCATCCGCGGTGGACGAGGGGTCGATCTCGCCGGTGACGTCGTCCGGCGTCATCAGCACGGTCGCAAGGCCGCCGAGAGTATGAGCTCCCTGCGTCTCGTCCTCCCCGGTCGAGTCCGCCGTCTGGGCCGTGTCGGAGAGCGCCGGGAAGCGCGAGACCTTCGACGCGATGCCCTTCGACGAGGTTCGCGCTCGCGCTCACGTGCTGGGCGTCGGCGCCGAAGCCGAGCGAAAGCTCGCCTTGCGGGTCGGCGAGCGGGTCGATCGAGTGGAAATGACCGACGATTCCCGCCTCGCTCGCCTCGAGGTAGGTGGCGTAACCCCACTTCGCGGCGAGCGCGCGCAGGAAGGCCATGTCGCTCCCGCGCTGGAGGACCACGTGAACGTCGGGATCGGGCCCGGCGAGCGTCGACTCGATGTTCGTGCCGAAGTGATAAGGGGAGGAGGAGAAGATCGTCTCGGCGATGTCGCTGTCGGAGCTGCCGGGCCAGGCGACCACCTTCTCCTCGAGGTCGAGCTCGAGCGTCCGGTCGACCGCGGTCACCGAGAGCCGCGAGGCGCCCTCGGGGTCGATCGTCCACGACGCCTCGGTGGAGCGGCCCTCGAAGCGATAGGTCGTACCGCCGCGGCTCACCTGCACCACGACCGGCGTCGACGGCGTGAGGAGCGGGTCGAGAATGGACGTCCATTCCCCCGACAGGTCGGCGTCCAGGGTGGCGACGAGGGTCGCGGCGTCGGCGACGTCCAGGGACTCCTCGAGCTGCACCTCGACGAGCGAGCGCAGGTCGTCGGCAGAGAGTTGGTTGCCGTCGAGCTCGATCAGGAGCGTGGTGTCAGGCACGAGGCAGCTCGATCGTCTCGCCGGGCTCTTCGAGGCGGGTCGCGTCGTCCCACGGGTTCGCGTCGGCGAGCACCCACCAGCGCGTCGAGTCCCCTGTCGCTGCCTGACCGAGCAGGTCGAGGCGGTCGCCGCCGCGCACCTGGTAGCTCCCGCTCAGCGGCGGCTCGGGCGCGACGCGTGGAGCGCTCATCGTCCGGATGGTGCCGTCCGGGGCCAGCACGGTGATCTCGGGCAGGCCGGCGTAGCGCGAGGTCGGATCGACCGGCATCAGAGCAGCTCCGGGATCTGGGCCAGCTGAAGGGCCGCCTTCGCTTCACGGGCACCCTGGTAGTACTTGGCGGCGGCGCGCGTGACGATGTCGTCGACGGAGGGATCGTCGACCCGGAGCACCGAGAAGCTGAGGTCGACGGTCGCCTGAATCGGGTTCAGCAGCTCGTCGAATGCCGTCTCCTGGATCGTCAGCGACTTGAGTCGCACCGGCGTGACGCGCCCCGGCCCCCAGACGAAGAGCGTCAGCGGGAGCCGGCCGGCGGGCACGGTCGCTCCGCCGCCGCCGAGGAGGCCGCCCGAGAGCGCGCCGGCGAGGCCGCCGAGCACCGAGGAGCCGACCGGCTGGACGAGCATCTCGAGGGCGGCGAGACGCGGCGCGATGCCGAACGCGATCGTGATCGGGCCGCCGCGTTCGAGCCCGTCCGTGGCGTCGAACTCGAGCTTCAGGGAATAGTCCTCGGCCGCCGGACGGACTGCATTCCGCGCCGAGCCGGTCGGCTCGGAGGCGGCGGCGGGCGAGGGTTCCGCGACCTGGAACACGCGGGTGATCTCGCTCGGGTTGTACTGGAAGAGGACGGTCGTCGGCACGACCCCGAGGAGCGGGTTGGAGTACGACGCCAGCAAGCCCTTGATCAGCGCCACGACGTCCCCTCCCGGCCCGACACTTCGTCGCGCACGGCACGAGCGACCGCCTCGCCGACGGCATTCTCGGGACCGCTCGGAAACGTTCCTCCCACCAGGCGCCGCTCGATCGCCGCCCGTAGCAGGCCTGGCGCCGGAGCCGCCGACACCTCGACGCGCAACTGCAGCGGCCTGCGCGACGTCACGGGCGGGCCTCTGCGAACAGACCGGCGAACGACTTGCCGAGCTTCTCGTGCTCGCGCCGGAGGGCGTGCTCGACGTGCGCGCGGGTCACGGTGCCGCCGTTCGCGGCGGCGAGGTAGGCGGCGGCGAGCGCTGCGCTCTGGATGCTCCCACCGGAGAGCTCCGGTTCGGCGAGCTCGTCCCAGTCGAGCCCCTCGAGCGCCGTTTCGGGCGGGAACGAGCGCCGCCAGAGGTCGGAGCGCAGCGCATGGTCCGGCTGCTCGAAGCGGATCACGAAGCGCAGCCGGCGGGCAAACGCCTCGTCGAGTGCGGAGTGGCGGTTGGATGCGAGGAGGACGAGGCCTGTGAAGGTCTCGATCCGCTGGAGAAGGTAGTTGACCTCGAGGTTCGCGTAGCGGTCGTGCGCGTCCTTGACCTCCGTGCGCTTGCCGAACAGCGAGTCGGCCTCGTCGAAGAAGAGAACGGCGCTCGCCCGCTCGGCCTCGTCGAACGCCGTGGCGAGGTTCTTCTCGGTCTCGCCGATGTACTTCGAGACGACGGCCGAGAGGTCGACCCGGTACAGGTCCTGGCGCAGCGCGTGCGCAATCGCCTCGGCGGCCATCGTCTTCCCGGTGCCCGGTGGGCCGGCGAAGAGGCAGATCACGCCCTGGCCCCGCGGCATGCGGCGGCGGAAGCCCCAGCGGTCGAGAACGAGGTGCTGAAGCTCCACATGAGCGACAAGCTCGCGCAGCTGCGCGAGCGGCTCGGGCGGAAGGACGAGGTCGTTCAGCGTGAACGCCGGCGTGACGAGGGCGGCGAGCCGGCCCAGGGCGTGCTCGGGCTGGCGCCGGGCGGCATCCCAGATGTCGGCGGCGGCAAGAGGCAGGTCTCGCCACAGGGCGTCGGCATGCGAACGGACGAGCGTCTGCTCGACGTCTCCCTCGGTGAACGCAAAACGAGTCGCGAGAGCTGAGGCGAGCCCATCCACCGACGGAGTCGCTGCGAGCGCCTCCTGCCAGACGTGCTCCCGCTCGTCGAAGTCCGGAGCACGAAGGTCGACGACGTAGCCGCCCTGGACGGTCTCGCCCGGTGCTGCGACCGCCACGAGCGGGCCGTCGCTCGGGCGCCAGCGGAGCTCAACGGCGGTCGCGACGTCGACGATGGGCAAGCCGACCCCGGTACGCGCGAGGAGTCTCAGCTCAGCTCCCGGCGCGGCCTGCGCCGACCGGGACGAGCCCGACCTCTGCCGCCGCGGCGGCAGCCACCGCCGTGCGTCCGATCCCGGCCGGGCCGCGCAGCACCGTGACTCCGGCCGCACCGGAGCGGAGCCGGCGGGCGAGCGCGGCCGTCTCGGCCCCGAGACGGGTCGGCGGCGAGCGATCCACGAACAGGGAACGCGGCAGCTCGCCCGCGAGCACGAGCCGCGCGGTCGCCGTGAGTCGCAATGGCCCGGTCGCGCCCGCCCCTGCCTCGATCACGCCGTTGGCGACGAGCGGCGAGGCGTCGTCGAGCCCCGCGGGCAGCTCGAGCCCGAAGGGCTCGAGGACGAGGCGAAGCAGCGCGACGGACGCAAAACGGCGGGCGGCGTCGTCGTGGGCACACCCGAGCACGATCGACAGCTGCGGGTCGACCTCCGACCACCAGGCTCCGGCGACGAGCGCCTCCTCGCCGGGCGAGAGCTCGAGAGCTGCGGCGATCCGCGCGAGTGGGCCGTCTCCGTTCACGACGAGCAACGCCGACGCACCCGCTGTCTCTCGAGCCGCCGGCGCGGGCCGGGCGCCGACGCCCGCGACGATGCGCGCCACCTCCGGGTCGAGCTGGTCGTCCACGGGCGCCGTCCAGCACAGGCGCAGCTGCCGCAGGTAGCCCGCGAGGGCGGCCGTCAGCAGGGCGAGGTGAGCGTCGAGGCGCTGGTCTCTCACGCGATCGTCACGCTTCGAGTCGGGCCGGCGACCTTGCCGGCGCGGAGGACCACGTCCGCCGGGCCGGACGGCGTCGCGGGAGGGATCGTCACGGTGACCTTCGTCGGCGAGACGAACGCGACCTGCGTGAGGCGCTTGCCGCGGAGGAAGACTTCGACGTCCGGCGCAGCATGCACGGTGACGAGGTTCGTGGCGACGCCCTTCGGGAGCGGCGCAGCCGGGCCGGTCACTGCGGGGACGACCGTGAGGCCGATGCTGTCGTGGCCGATCGAAAGCCCCGACTCTGATTCGGAGACGTCGAGCTCGCGGAGCCCGGGCGCGATCCGGCCGTCCGGCAGCCGAATGTGGACGTGCCCTGGCGGGGCGCCGGGCACGACCGTCATCGTCCAGTCCGGCCCCGCCGGATCCTCCGGCTCGTGCACCAGCGTGAAGACCGCGCCCGCGGTCAGTCCCTCCACCTCCGCGTCGATCACGTCGCCGAGCGAGGCGCGCGCAGGGCTCAGCGCCACGAATCGCGGCCCCATCGACGGCGCAACCGCGATCCGTCGCGTCTTCACAGGCGGGCCGGCGAGGTAGGTCTTCGTCGCCTGGACGAGGACGATGCTCACCTCGTAGCCGACCGAGAGCCGGATCGGCCGCGACGCCGCCGTCCAGATCTTCGTCACCGCTTCGAGGTCGAGCGTGTCGAGGACGATCCGCAGCGGCTCGATCAGCGGATCCACGAGCGAAGCGAGCGCAGGTGTAAGAACCGGCGAGCCGTCGCCGATGATCGCGTTCTCCTGGACCGCGCGCATCACGGCGGTGAGGCCGGCATGCGCGAACTGCTCCTGGTCGCCGCCGTTTGTGGGCTTTGCCGAGAACGCCGACAGGAGGTACGAGAGCCGGAGCGCGAGCGGCGGGTCGCCGCGGGCCGTACGCCACCCGGTGCGCGGCGGCTCCATGTTGCGATAGGTCGCGTCGGGACAGACGCGGTAGAGAAACCAGTTGAGGCGCAGGGTCTCGTCGTCACGGTCGAGCGGGCCGATCGTGATGCTCGGCTTCGGCACGAGTGTGGCGACGGCGTCCGTGGAGAGCTTGCGCAGGATGTCGTCGACTCCCTGGATCGCGGTCACGCCGGACATCAGCGTGAGCCTCCGTGCCGTGAGAGGCCTGCGCGTCGTCCGGCCACCGACGCGAGCGGGTCGGCGGCGGGCGGGCGGGCCGGCGGAGTGATGATCTCGATCCGGTCGATCACGACGGGAGGTGAGCTCGAGGGCGGCGGCCCGGCTGCGAGCCGGCTGTCCGGGTCGTTGCCGACTCCGCGCACAGCCGGGAGGATCGCTCTGGCGGCGGCAGACACGGCCGGCGGTGACGCCGGGTCGTTCGTCGGCTCCGGCGGCCTAGGAGGCGGTGCGGCGGGGCGAGGCGTGGGCCGGGCCCAAGCAAGCGCCGGCCCGTTCGGGGAGGCGAGCTCGACCGGTGGGACGAGCGGCGCCGTCCGGGCTGAGGGTCGCTGCGTGCGCTCCGCGCGGGCGGGCGGGCTCGGCTCGAGTGCGGGGACCGCGGCGTCGAGCCCGACTTCGGGCGGGACCTCGGTCGGCCGTGCTGGAGTCCACGGAGCGACGACCTCGAGCGGCGGCATCGATTCCCGGACTGGCCTGGAAGCCGGGGCGCGCTGCGACGGCGGCGGCGAGATCCCCTCCGCGCGGGCCGGTACCGCCGTCGACAGAAGCTCGATCTCCAGGAGACCGGCTGTGCCGCGGCGTCTCACGGAGGGCCGCGCGGCGCGCGCCACGAGCCTCGCCGTGCTGCCGCCCGTTCGGCCGCTCACCATGCCTCCGCCGCGAGCCAGGCGAGGGTGCGCCGGCGCTCGTCTCCGAGCGACTCGATCTCGCCGAGGCTCCAGTGGTAGGCGCTCGCGAGCACGTGGACCTCGTAGTCGGCTTCCCGCGCGCGGCGGGCGAGACGGTCCAAAACGGCCCGCTCGACGTCGACATCGACCGCGAGCGGCTCGCCGCAGTCGGCGCACGCGAGCAGGATCGGCCCGGCGAGCGAGTCGTCGACGAGCTCGAGGTCGTCTGCTACCGGCCGGCGAGCCGGTGCCCCGACGACACACCGCGCGAGGAGCTCGTCCACCGCCTCGCCGGCGTCTGCCGGCAGGCCGAGCAGATCCTCGTAGGTCGGCTCGCGCAGCCCACCGCCCGCGCCGAGCGGCGCCATCCGCGGGCCGGACGGGGGCACCACCTCGGGCGAAAGCACCGCCGCAGAGAGCTCGCCGCAGCTCGGGCAGACGGCGACGACCTCGAGATCGGCCCCCGTCACGGCGCGGCAGAGCGCGAGCAGCCGCCGGTCTCCCTCGCCGAGGCTCAGGCGCTCGGGCTCTTCGACGCCGGCGGCCGCGAGCAGCGCGACCGCCTGCCCGACCTCGCTTCCGGCCTCGTCGAGCGCCGCGAGAAGCGCTGACACCCCCATCCCCGGGCTAAGGCTCTTTGGTCTCGGTGACCGACAAGTCGCGCTCCCAGCCCTCGTTCTCGAGCTTCATCGACTGGATCGCGACCCCCGCCGTGCCGGCGTCGAGCTGCGGCAGAGCCTGGTACTCCGAGGGCCAGCACCGCAGCAGCTTGTACGAGATCGTGAGCTGGCCCGCCTCGTTGAAGAAGTCGAGGATGATGTCCTTGCGGAAGTTCGCCAGCGACATCGGCGAGTCGAGGGAGTGGACGAGGTTCGCCCAGTTCTCGAAGTCGGGATCGTGGGTGACGCCGCGCTCCAGCGTGACTGCTTCATACGTCGTCTTGCCGGGGCTCTTACGCTCGGTCGTCGGATCGCCGCCCTCGCGGTGGAGGACCGGAGCGGTCGTCTTCTTCAACGCGCCCACCTTCGAGATGCCGGCGACGTAGCGGCCGTCCCACTTGATCCGGAAGCTGAATCCCTGGTACGGGTCGAGCCGTTGCGGGTTGACGGTGAACTCGGCCATCGTTAGCCCTCCAGCTGGGAGATCTGAGTGATCGTGATGACGACGAACTCGGCCGGCTTCAGCGGCGCGAAGCCCACGACGACGTTGACACGGCCGAGGTCGATCTCGGGCTGCGGGTTCACGGTGTCGTCGCAGATGACGAAGAAGCTGTCCGACTCGGCCCGCTTCTCACTCTGCTGAAACGCGCCCTGGCGGAAGAGCCCGCGCATGAACGTTCCGACCGCGAGCCGGAGCTGTCCCCACAGAATCGGGTCGTTCGGCTCGAAGACCGCGAATTGCGTGCCGAGATAGAGCGAGCTCGCGATGTAGTCGGTGATCCGTCGAACGGGGACGTACTTGAACTCCGAGGACAGCGAGTCGTCACCCCGAAGCGTCCGTGCGCCCCAGACGACAGGCCCGGCGGCCGGGAAGTTGCGCAGCACGTTCACGCCGTGCGGATTGAGCTGCCCGGAGAGGTCGTCATCGACCGGCGGAGCGCCGATCGGGTTGGCGAGGCCGGTGATGCCGACGATGCCCGCCTCGAGCCCGGCGGGCGCCTTCCAGATCCCGCGCGATGTGTCGATCCGAGCCATCACGCCTGCGACGGCCCCGCACGGCGGCAGGTTCAGTGTCCTCGAGCCGCCGGGAACGGACTCGGTGACCTGGACCCGTGGGTAGTAGATCGCGCCGTGCTCGCCGAGTGCCGGCAGCGAGCCGAGATTCGGTGGGATCGCGGCGAACCCGGCGGCCGGGCTGTCGACGACGAGGAACGCGCGCTCGTCGGCGCAATAGGAGAGCGCGTCCCCGATCTGCACCTGGTCGTCGGAGGTGAGGCCCGGCAGGCAGAGGATGTTGAAGCGCGGGAACAGCAGCTCCTTGAGCGCGAAGACCCCCCTGGGGGTCCCCGTCGGGACGACATCGTCCGCGCCGACCGCGGTCCCGTCGCTGCCACCCGCGAACGCGCCGGCCGCGTCGCCCGAGGCGACTGGAGCGGGCCTGCGCACCGCCGACGCCGAAACCTCGGCGCCGCCCCATGCGAGGCCGAGCTTGAGCGCCTGTGAGACATCCGCTGACGCCCCCGGGGTCACGGTCACCGAGGAGTTCAGGGTGATCGGGGTCGCCGATGTCAGCGTGATCACGCCGCCCGATTGCGACGCGGCCACCAGCGCCGAAAGCCCCGCCGTGCCGAGCGCGCTCGTCAGCTCGGTCACGACCTGGGCCGGCGTCTTCGACGCGTCGGCCGTCGCCGTCGGGAAGAGCGTCACCGGAACGGAAGGGCCGAAGTCGACGGACACCTGGAGCGTCCGGGCGGACGGGCCCACCGTCACGGTCCCGATCGCCGAGGCGCTCTTCGACGTTCCGGCCGCGCCGGCGGCGAGGGCGCCCGGGAGCGACGGCACCACGAGGCGCGACGTTGCAAGCGCGCTGAGGACAAAGCGCGGGTGCGAGGGCGACATCGAGAGGTTGATGAAGCTTTCCTCGGCGCCCTTGACCGGCTGATTGGTGCTCGGGTCGACGATCCAGTAGGTGACGACCATCCGGAAGAGATCGGCCGGGTTCGAGACCTCGTCGTAGGCGACGACCACCTCCATCCCAATCCCGCCCGCGCGATTTGCCCACGCGCCGCCTCCATTCGCGGTGAGCGTGAGGACGTTGCCAGGCACAGAGTCCTTCAGAATCAGCGAGGCGGCAAGCGCGCCGTGTGCGGCACGAACGACGACAGCCTCGGAGCCGCCGTTGGCGAAGAAGTGCGAGACCGCGTGCCCCATCGGGCTCGCCTCGTCCAACGGCGGCCCGAAGGCGCGCTGATAGTCGGCGAAGCTGAAGATGCGGATCGCCGTGTCGACCGGGCCGCGCGAGGCGGCGCCGACGAAGGCCGTCACCGACGTCGAAACGCCGACGATCGTGTGCACCCCCGAAGGGGCCTCCTGGATGTAGACGCCGGGATAGGTCGTCTGGACCGGCACGTGCCACCTCCTCGCTGCCCGACCCACGGGCCTCGATCGCTCGCCGAGGAGTATCGAGTCGGCCCGTCACGGCCGCGTCACCTCAGCGTCACCGCGATGCGACGGCGGCGCGCGCGACGAACAGAACCCCCGCCGGATGGAGTTCCTACGAATCGCCGTCCCGAGAAGTGACCTCACATCGGGAGTCGAACCCTTCGGGCAACTGAAGCTCAAGCAAAAAGCACGAAACGGACTTACGACCGAAACGAGCCTTCCAGATGAACCACCAGTCTGATCACGCCCGGCGCAACCACACGCAGATGCAGGTCGGCCCGGAGGCTAGGACGTTGCAGCCGAGCTGTCAAGGCGCGGCGCCGCTCTCGTCAAGTACGACGCCGTGGTCGAGCTGGCAACGATCGTGCTCGGCCTGCACCAACTCCTCTCGCTGCCCTCTTCGTCGGCCTCGTCCTAATTCCCGCGGTGGTCCTACATTTGACGAGCACCGGCTGGGTTTGGCGAACCGGACCTCGTTCCTGGAGCATCTGGAGTTGGCCCTTACTCGGGTTGCGCGGACGGGCAATGGTGCGGCCGTCCTGTTTGTTGATCTCGACAACTTCAATGACAGCTTTGGTCATGTCGGCTGGGGACGAGTTGCTGAAGGCGGTAGGCTCGAGGCTGCGGGCAGCGCTTCGGCAGATGGACGTGGTCGCCCTTCAAGGCGGAGACGAGTTCTTGATGCTGCTTTCTGACCTCCAGCGCCTCGAAGCCGAGGATGTCCCATTCTTGCGTGCCGCGGAGGTGGTCGCGAGCAACCTGCGGAGGATCTTGCCTGCGCCGTTTCTTGTCGAGGGGATCGAGATTTACATCAGTGCGAGCATCAGCCTCTACCCGAGCGACGCAGACGACTCCGAGACGCTTCTTAAGCACGCGGATATCGCGATGTACTCGGTGAAAGACGCCGGACGCGATACTCACAAGCTCTACAGCCACCGTGCAGACACGGCGTTGGAGCAGATGATCTCAATGTCTAGCCGCCTTCGCAATACGGCCAAGGGCGGCCCCTCTTAGATGGCACCTTCCTAGGATCGCCAGAGGCGGGCCTGCGTAGTCGCCGACTGCCTCGACGACATTACTTCGAACCCAACGGTGCCGGGGGACTTTGTACGGCAGCGGCGCCTTCGATCGGATGCCTCATCTGGGGGAGGCGCGCCGACACCTGCGCAAACAATGATGGGGATGATCTCCTGCGGCGTGGGGACTGACGGCAATCTCTTCCCACAACCTCAAGAGGTTTGCGAAGCCTCCCGCGGCTCGGAGAATCCGCGGGCCGCGCGAGGCCTCGCTTCTTCGCCCTCCAACTACGCACTCGGGCGAGGACGAAGGTCGAACCATCGCGCGACGCAAGTTCCCGATCTCACCCCTTCGAGCACAAAGGCTGCGGACAATCCCTGATGTCGCCCCCGAGCACCGAAAACAAGATCTGAACTCGATGGCCACCGCACCGTCTCCGCTGCGGCACGACTACACCAGCGACTGGATTGGTGAACTCGAGCGCATCGCCCCAGAAGCGGACTCGCTCCCCGCCGCAGCGCGGCTGGCCGTGCTCGCAACACTCACCTCCTACGAAGCCGAGGACGGCCTGCTCCCACAACCAGCCGAGGAAGCACGCCGCACGATCGCCGCCACGCTTGCCGCACCACACACACCCACGAGCCCTCACTCTCTGGCCGAGACGGTGCGGGCGGCACTCACTCCGAAGTATCAACGCGAGCCATCAGCCCAGCCGGCCCACGCGGCCTAACTGCCGCCCGAAAGTCGTCATGCTCGCGCCGCCAGGCGCGATCGGACTTTCGGGCGCTGACGGAGGCGGCGGGAATTGAACCCGCGCCCGCACGCAGTCGCCGAGGGTAAGCCGGGTGCGCGCGTGCCCGAGTTTACTTGACACAAGCTTGACACACCCTCCGCAAACACGCTCCAGCAAAGTGATTGCAACGGGACCTCATCATGGTCAAGCTCCCGGGATACAGCCCCGACCTCGCCGGTCGGATCATCTATCCGGCCGCGTTCGATGCACTCGGGAACTAGCGACCGGCGTGAGAACATCGATGCACCCGACGGGTCGCAACATGCCTAACGAAGTCCCCGAGCGTCGGCAGCGAGACTCTCGGTTGCCCGAGTGTTCAGGAATGTTCTCTTTGAGACCCTTGGCTTACTCGGGCTCTTTTCGGGCGGTGAGATGGAATACGCTGCCGGGAAACAACCAAGGAGACGACGGTGGCGGTTGCATACGTTCAGGAGTTCCAGATCCAAGACGGCGACACGAGTACTGCGAATTACGACGCAGTAGCCGCGGCGCTCAATCTCCAAGACACGCCGGATGGCCTACTGATCCATACGGCTGGTTTCGACCACGACGGCGGCGTCTTTCGCATCTTCGATGTCTGGGAGACGCGCGAACAGGGCGAGAAGTTCATGATGGATCGCCTTGGCCCGATCATCGAGCCGATGGCTGCTGCAGCCATGCAAAGCGGCGACACAAGCTTCACCCCGCCCAGCCGCGAAACATGGTACGAGCTTCACGACTCGATGACCGGCTAACACCGAATCGCTGCGCCTATCAAGGCTGGTAATCGCCCCCTGGTTAGGTCGCGAACGGCGGTGGACCGAGGATCTCGATGCCGTGTTTGCGGTTCGACGCCTCGATCTTTTCGTGGTTCGGCGGGGGTGCGTTGTTGAAGTCCGCGTTGGTTGCGGGCTCGCCGCCGTCGCGGAAGTACTGGTCGTGTGTGCCGGGCGTGTTGAGGACGAGGAAGCGAGCGAGTGCGGATGTGACGGTGAACGCATGGGGGACGCCGCGCCTGACGGCGAGCGTATCGCCCGGTCCGACTCTGCGCTCTGTGCCGTCGATGTGGAAGATCAAATCGCCGTCGAGGACGTAGAACGTCTCGTCGCTGGGATCTTGGTGCAGCGGTGTCGCCCGCCCTTGCGGAACGACGACCTCGACGAGTGAGAACTTGCCGTCACTCCACTCGCCGGGGTACTTGATCGTCTGGTGTGCGCCGGCGAACCAGAGCGTCTCACCCTCTCCCGCTGCGAGGGCGCGCGATGAGCCATCGACCAACATCAACCACCTCCGTCATGGGATACCAGTACCATAAGGGAATGGGTGTCCCATATCAACAGACAGGCCGGGTCACGCAGAAGGCGCGGACGCTGGAAGCGCTCATCGCTGCTGCTCGGGAGCTGCTCTCGTCGGGCGTGACGCCTACGGTCGCGGAGGCAGCCGAGGCCGCGCGCGTGTCGAGGACGACCGCCTACCGCTACTTCCCAACGCAGCAAGCGCTGCTGCTCGCCGCCTACCCCGAGATCGGCAAGGACTCCGTCCTCGGCGACGACCCACCCAACGACGTCGCCGCGCGGTTCGAGCTCGTGTTCGCCGAGATGGCGCGTCAGCTGACCGAGAACGAGGCACCACTCCGAGCAATGCTGAGGCTCTCTCTCGGCGCCACCCCCCAGCGCGACCAATCACTTCTAAGACGCGGCCGCCGGCGCACCTGGGTCAACGACGCACTATCACCGCTTCGCGAGCAGATCGACGACGACCAGTACGAGCGACTCGTCCTCGCCATCACCGCCGCCACCGGCATCGAAGTGTTCGTCTGGCTGACGGACATCGCGAAACTTCAACCTGCCGAAGCCCTCGACATCATGCGGTTCTCGGCGCAAACCCTGCTCGACACAGCCCGGTGATGACGCTCTCGCATGGCCGAGAGTGCTCTCGCCCGAGCAGATCTCATCGCGCCGGAGGTCGCTACCGCGGCGGCTGCCGGTGGCGCTCGAGGTGCGGGGCGCCGCCGATGAGATCGTAAAGGTGGCCGACGCGCGCGTAGCGCGCGCGCTGGAGTGCCGAGCGGGTGCGACTACGGTCGAGCTTCGCGGACCTGTAGAAACTGTGGGCCCAGATCGAGCCCGGCTTCGCGAGACGGGTGGCGCCGAGGATCGCGAGTCCGGGCACGAAGATCCCGAAGGTGCCGAGCTTCAGTTTGCCCTTGAGAAAGGCGATCAGAGCGAAGGACATATTCACCGCGATGACCCCGCCCAGCACCCAGTGCGGCACGTCCTTGCCGGGGTCGGATTCGAGCGGTGCAGTCGTCAGGAGGCAGAGCGCCGCGAGCGTGAAGCCGATGAGCGTCGCCTCGATCGAGCTGCGCCCCTCCTCCGTCCAGTAGACGTCGTCGAGATGGAGGATGAGCGCGAACTCATCAAGGATGAGCGCGGCGCCCAGGCCAAACAGGGCGGAAAGCAAGAGCATCGACCCACCTCCGGGCCGAAACGCAATGATCGCCGTTGCGGCCGCGAGACTCGCGATGATTCCGGGAACCGAGTGATGAAGGTGGATGCCCCGCACCGACCCGCTCCTCCACCCGCGAGCGCGCCCCACGCGCGTGTAACTGCGCGCAGCGACGAACGTGAGCAGGAAAGCGAGCAGCAGAAAGAACAGCGGCTCGCGCCCCGCCCGGAACACGTAATGCTCATAGCCGGGTACGAAACGGAAGAAATCAGCCACGCCCTCAATCTAGCCCGCCCGACCCACATGCCTCAAAGCGCCTCGCCGGATGCGGCAACTCGTACTGTCCACCAGCCCGCCAGCCGCTTCCCCGACCTCGCAGTGCAACGATGATCGGGCTGGCCGCACCAAACCGAGCGCAGACCGAGGCCACCTCACTCGGGGAGGCGATGATGTGGTCCCTCCGCAAACCCAATGCTGGAGCGGGTTTGCGGGTGGTGTGTCAAGCGTGTGTCAAGTGGACGGAGCACGTCCGCACACAACCACCCCCTGCTGCGGTACTACTCCGGCGCGAGCCGCGTCCGGATCCAGTCGGCGAGGCTGGCCTGGCTCACGGTTCCTGCGGCGACGCCACGGATGACAGAGTCGGTCTCCTCTGGGTCGTCTGGCGAGCGGTGCCACACCGCATCGTTGCGCTCCAAGAACACGCGAAGTGCGAGGAAGGCGGCGCGCTTGTTCCCGTCCGGGAGCGGATGGTTCTTGACCAGGTGCCAGCAGAGGGCGGCCGCCTTTTCCACGAGATCGGGGTAGGCCGCGGTGCCCTCGAACTCCGCAGCGGGAGCAAGGAGAGCCGACTCGGCGAGGCTGATCCGTTCGAGCCGCGCGAGCCGCTCGGCTGGGATCTCTAGCACCGCCTCTGCGATCAGGAGGTAGTCGCCAAGCTCGAGGTAGCGGGTCAACGAGCGAGGCGCTCGAGGATGTCCTGGTTCTCCTCCACGAGCTTGCGCAGCGACGCGCGGAACTCCTTGTCCTGCCGGCGGGTTGCGATGTGCTCGTCGATCGCCGTCCGGATCGCCTCGGACACCGGCACCCCGTCCACCTCGGCGACCGTCTCCAGCAGCCGGGCCTGCTCTGCGTCCAACCGCACCGTCATCGCCTTCTTATCCATCCCTAACTCCTCGGTTGCTTGGTATCACGATACCACACTCAGACCAATCCACCTTGGCACCCGCGCACCCGGGCCGGGAGGTGATGTGGTCCCTCGGCGATCCCTTTGCTGGAGCCGGTTTGCGAGGGGCGTGTCAAGCGTGTGTCAAGTAAAACGAGGCACATGCGGACTCAATTTGCGCTTTGCGGGTTACCCGGGCCTGCTCGGCGATGGGCAGTGCTGTGCTCCACGATCGCCGGATTACGGGCTAAGACCCCAGGGCCTGCTGCGCCAGACTTCGAGTGGCTTCCCAACCGCGTATCCACGTTCAAGTCGCGGTGTCTACATCCAGCGCGCTAACGCTGGATGCGTGCGCTCAGGTGCCGAGTCCCGCGATCAGTCCCCAGGTGGCGAGGGCGCCGCATGTTGAGGTGTATTTGCCGTAGGCGGTGTAGTACCCGACGGCCCAGGTGGTTTGCTCGTTGAGGTGGAACTGTTTGGCGGAGAGGTCGCCGTTGATGACGGGGTCGCTCATGTTGCGGATGACCGCCCAGTGGGGTGGGTCGGGGAGTTCGCTGCAGGCAAGGCCGAGGGCGGCGTCTCCCATCTCGACGGCGGCGCCTTCTTTGTCGAGCCGGTTGGCGGTGGTGCCGTACTCAAAGTAGTCGGTTGTCAGGATTGGATGGAACTCTTGCATGTCCCTTGCGCCCTGCTCGAGCTTGATGTCGGGGGAGTCCGGCGAGGGAGCGACCGGCTTGCCTTTGAACGGAAACCGTTTGGTTGGTGGGGCGAACGGTGGTTCGGCGAGATCCAGAGTGATCTGGGCCATCAGCGTCTCCGCCTCAGCGAAGTGAGTGGTTGGGATCTGCCAGTCGCTCTTGTAGATCGCGCCGTTCCACGGCTCGTTGCGGAACTCGTTTTGCAACCGGAACTTCGCCGCCCGCGTAACCACCACATCACCAAGCTCAAAATCGTCGAAGACGCTCCCAGAGGTACCGATCGTCAAGACGAGCGACGGCTTGGCCTCGGCGATGATCTGCTTGAAGAAGTCCTTCACCGGCAGCGTCGCCGTACCGTCACCGGTCTTCACGCCGTCCTGGTTCAGATGCAACTCCGACTTCATACACAACACCTTGGTGGCGCCGACCGTCGCGGGCATGTAGCGAAATCGGTCAGCTCCCAACGACGCTGGCGGCGCCGAGCGCCAGGACTATCGCGGCCGCCACGCCGACGGCCACCCCGGGCGCGCGCTTCCAAGCCAGGCCTCTATCGCGCGCGGCTCGAGAAGCGGCGAGCCCGACCAGGAACGCCGGCAATGCCCAGCTGATTCCCGCGTAGCCGCTCGCAACCCCCCAAGAACGGAGCAGGGACAGGTGGACGGCACCCCCGAGCGCGCCGGGGACCCAGGTGAGGACGACGAGCACCAGGGCCGAGCGGAGAAGACGCTGAGACGACTTTCGTGCACTGCCAGGAGCCCTGAGCGGCGCCGCGCTCGAGGGCGTCCGCCGACGCTGCGGCGGGGATCCGCGGGTTCTCGTGCGAGATCGAGGAGCAGCGTCCATGGTCCCGAGCGGGACCTTTTCACCGCGGAGCATGGATGTCCTCGCCCAAAGCGCCGCGCGGCCTAGCGCGCCGTGCTCCAGAAGGCGCACTGGTGGTCGACGGCGAAGCCGGTCTCGACCACCGGTTGCTCGGGTGCCAGTGATTCGGTCTCGTGCGACGCCGGCGAGTAGCGCGGCCAGTCGCCACCCGGGCTGCCCGTCTTCGCAAAGGTGGTCCAGAGGTCGAGCATCGAGTTGGCCAGCCTCTCGTGGTCGCCGACGAGGAGCGACGAGCGTCCGCGCAGGGCGAAGAGGTACGGGAGCTCCGCTGCGTGGTATGCCCCGAGCGGGAAGCTCGCCGGCGGCCCCGGGAAAAAGCGGGGGGCGTGCTCGTCGTTGAACTCGTACTGGTAGGTCGGGACGTAGCGCGACAGCACCTGCACGGCGGCGCGCGCCCTGCAGGCAAATGTCGCGTCGGTGACGGCCGCGGCGAGCGCAATGCTCGGGGACGGATAGGAGTCGAGCGGGTAGCGGGCGGCGACGTTGCGCGCGGCCGATGGGGTGAGCGCGAGGGTCGCAGCGATCGCGGTCTTGTAGCCGGACGCGGTCAGCGGTCCCCTGCCGGCGAGCTCGTCCGTGGCGAGGAAGAATCGGAACTCGTCGTGATTCGACCCCTCGATCACGGGGACGCGGTTGATCCGGCCGCTCGTGAACGAGTCGGTGATCGACCGGACGAGGACGTGCCCGTCGAGCACCGGCGTCGTGTCGAAGAAGGGCTGGCTCGAGAGTAGGGTCGCCACCGGAACCCTGCGGAGACAGGCCGCTGTCTGGGCGCCGCAGCCGACTCTCGCCGCAAACGCCGTACCGGCCTCCCCGGCCGCCGCCAGGGACGGCTGGCTACCGGCGTAGCTGCCGCTCTCGATGATCGCCCGCTGGAAGAGGCCGCGCGCGCTCGGCGACGCGAGCTGCACATGGACGCTGAGCCCTCCGGCCGACTCCCCGAACAGCGTGACGTTTCGTGGGTCGCCGCCGAAATGGCCGATGTTCTGCCGGACCCACTTGAGCGCGAGCTGCTGGTCGAGCAAGCCGTAGTTGCCCGAGGCGTGGTCGGGCGATTCGGAGGACAGGGCCGGGTGCGAGAGGAAGCCGAGCACGCCGAGGCGGTAGTTGACGGTCACCACCACGACTTTCCGCGCGACGAGGCCAACGGGGAGATAGTCGCTCGACTCGCCTTGGACGAGGCCCCCGCCGTGGATCCATACCATCACCGGGAAGCGTGTCCCCCCGTTCGCGACGAGCGGCGTGAAGACGTTCAGGAAGAGACAGTCCTCGTCGGTGCTCTGTTGCCCGAACAGCGACGCGCTCTGCGGGCAGGAGCTGCGAAACGCGGTCGCGTTGCGGATTCCCTTCCACGGGGAATGCGGCTCGGGCGCTCGCCAGCGCAGGCCTCCGACCGGCGCCCTCGCATAAGGGATCCCGAGGAAGCTCCGCATCCTCGTTCCCACCGCCCCGCTCAACGTACCCTTGTCTGTGACGACCAGCGCGGCGCTCGAGCGCGCCGCCCCATCGTCGGCCCCCGACGGCTGCGCGACAGGCACGCCGACGGTGGCCGCGGCGAGCAGCAGCGTCAGGCCGGAGAGACCAAGGCCAATGCCCCTACGACTTCCTCGCCAGCCCGCAGCCATACTCTCTCACCTCCCCCTTTCGGTCCGGCAGCACAACAGGGTGCCACAGAGTCGTCTGGGCCGGTCGAGGCCGGCCCGTGCGCTCTCACCGTTCGCTCATCACGTGCTATTAGCGTCCGGGTCGAGTGGTGGCCCTGGCACGATTTCCTCTCGACCCGGCGTGGCTCTAAAGGACGCGGGTTGAGCTCCCGCCCGCAGCGCCTGTCCGGAGCGTTGCCAGTGAGCAACCGGACGAGGCGGCGCGCGCAGAGGCTGCGACGACGGCGTCGCCGCAGGATCGCGCTGCTCGTGTTCGCGTTCCTCCTGGCCCCGGTCGTCTACTCGTACGCGACGACGATGGTTCAACCATCGAGCCTGCCGATCGGAATTCGGTCGGTCGAGTGGTTGCGTGCGAACCACGGCGCCTGGCTCGTCAACTCGGCCGAGCGGGCCTACTATTCCTGGCAGGCGCCGAAGCCCGGCGGCCCCGAGTTGAAGACGCTGCCGACGGTAGGCTCGGACCTGCCGGCGGCCGGCGCGGTGCGGCCGGGAGCGACCCGGGTAGCGGCCAGCTGGCAGCCGGCCGCGGTCGCCTCCGTGATCCGGCCGCGATTGCCCGGCGAGGGTGTCTGGCAGCGCGTGGGTCCAGACGTCGCCGGCGGGCCGCCGTTGCTCGCGACCACCTTCCGGCCGGATCCCGTCTTTCCCCGGATCGTGGCCTACGTCGCCTGGATCGACCATAGGCGGACGCAGCTCGCGCTCTACCCGGGCCGCTACGAGCCGCCGAACGCCTCGCCGCGCGGCCCGATGCAAGTGCCGGCGGGGCAACGCTGGCGGTTGTTGGCGACGTTCAACAGCGGCTTCACCTACGGAGACGGCCACGGGGGCTTCTCGGTCAACGGCTCGACCTATCAGCCGCTGCTGCCCGGCCAGGGCACGCTCGTCGCCTACCGCGACCGCCGGGTCGACATCGTCGCCTGGCACGGCGGGCCGGAGCCCGGTTCGTCGGTGGTGCTCGCCCGCCAGAACCTGCCTCTGATCGTCGATCACGGGAAACCCAACCCGCAGCTGGCCGACGGCTCGCTCTGGGGCGCAACCCTTGGGAACGCCATCCGAGTCTGGCGCTCCGGGGTCGGTATCGACCGGCACGGGAACCTCGTCTACGTCGCCGCCAACGACCAGACCGCGCAGTCACTCGCCGCCGTCTTCGTCCACCTGCGCGTCTTGCGGGCGATCGAGCTCGACATCAACGCGGAATGGCCGAGCTTCATCACCTATCGCCATGCCGGCGCGCTGACCCCGCTCAGACTCGTCCCCAACACCCAGCAGACAGCGACGCGCTACCTGACCCCCGACGATCGCGACTTCTTCGCGATCTACCGGCTGATCCCGCGCACGACCGCGCTCGTTCCGTTCTCGTAATCCGCACTGCAGCGCAGGAAGGCGACCGCCTTCTCATCCAGGTCTCATCAAGAGGTCCTACGCTTGCGAACCACGCTCGTGAGGTCCGGCTCGAGCTCCGACCCTGGTCCAAAAGACGGAGGCGTTCGGATGAAGCTGATCATGAGGTCGGCGGTGCCACGATGAGCCACAGGGCAGCGGGCCTGTGAGTCGATCGAAGCGGGCTCGCGCGAAGGAGAGGAAAGTCACCGCCGCGAGGTCGCCGCAGGAGCCTGCTCCGCCCAAGCCGCAGCTCGAGTTGGAGTCCTCACGTCTCGCTCCGGCGCGTCGTCGGGCCTACGCCGCGAAGATCGGTATCGGCGCCGCGGCGGCGATCAGCGTCGGAGCCTCGATGGGCCTGGCCCGGGTCACCTACGCAGGCCACGCGAAGCATCCCGTGCTGGCGCTCTCGGTCCCGCAGCCGTTGTACGTCGTGGTTCGAAAGAACCTGTTGCAGGCCGGGATCATGGCTCCTGCAACCGCTCCGCCCGATGTGACGACGAGCACCTCCTGAGTCCATGGGCGAGTCCTTTGCGTTCCAGTCCATGGGTTGCGACGTCGTCGTTGCCGGCGCGCGCTTGTCCGAGCGTCGCGCGATCGAGCGGCTCTTCGACGAGCGGGAGCGGATCTTCAGCCGGTTCCGTCCGGACAGTGAGCTCAACCGGGTAAATAGCGATGCAGGGAGCCCGGTTGGTGTCTCGCGCGCGTTCGCAGAGATGCTCGGGGTGGCGCTCGAGGCCGAGCGTGAGACCTGCGGTCTAGTCGACCCCACTCTGGGAGCCGAGCTTGAAGCCGCCGGTTACGACACCGACTTCTCGGCGCTCTCGCCCGAGCCCGACCCGGCGGGCACGATCATCCGGCGACAGCGGGGAGCCGTGCGACTCGTCGAGAGAACCGTCCTCGTTCCCCGCGGCGTCCAGCTCGACCTGAACGGCGTCGTCAAGGGAAGAACGGTCGACGACGCGCTTGCCCTCCTCGAGGGGAGAGGGTTTGTCTCGGCCGGCGGTGACCTCGCAGCGCGCGGTACCTTCGTCGCCGGATTGCCCCGCGGCGGAACGATAAGTCTCGTCCGTGGCGCCTTGGCGACGAGTGGGACCGACCGTCGCCGCTGGTTGCGCGGCGGGCACGCGCAGCACCATCTGATCGATCCCGGCACCGGCGCCCCCGCCGAGTCGCCGTGGGAGCAGGTCACGGTCTGCGGCCTGTCGTGCCTGGGGGCGGACGTCGCCGCCAAGGCGGCCTTCCTCCTCGGTGCACGCGGCCCGGCATGGCTCGACGTGCGTGGCATTCCCGGTCGGTTCATCACGGCCGCCGGCGACATACTCGTGAACCGCGCCTGGCAGCGGAGCCTCGAGCCAGCCGCATGCATCTAACCTCGAATCCCGTCGATTGGTACGCGGCGCGCGCAGCAGGCATCACCGCGTATCTCCTGCTCAGCGGGGGCGTGCTGCTCGGACTGACGATGGCCGCGAAGAAGACGTTCGCCCGGTGGCCGCGCTTCGCCGTCGAGGGCGTCCATCGCTTCGCGGGTCTCCTCGTTGGCTCCTTCATCGCGATCCACGTGGTGACTGTCGCGATCGACGCGTGGTTGCCGTTCTCGTTTCAGTCGCTAGTGGTGCCGTTCATCTCGGTCTATCGCCCGGTCTGGGTCGGTCTCGGGATCGCAGCCGCGGAACTGCTGCTCGCACTCGCGGTGACCAACCACTACCGGGCGCGGCTGCCCTACGTCTTTTGGCGGCGCGCGCATTACTTGAACTTCGCCGTTTGGGGCGCCGCCACGGTCCACGGGATCGGCAGCGGCACCGACCGTAGCGCTCCCTGGGCCCTTGCCATGTACGCAGCTGCGGTTTCGGCCGTGTCGGCCGCGATCGTGTGGCGTGTCGCGGGGAATCGTCTCGGATCGTGGACCGCCCCGGCCGCTGGCCTCGCCGCGCTCGCCGCCGTGCTGCTCGTCGTCGGCCTCGGGACGGGGCCGCTCCGATTCACGCCAAGGCCCTGGAACGCGGCCAGCTTCAGCGAGCAACTCAGCGGTCACGTCAGCCAGCTCAACGGCGTCAGCCGCGGGATCGTGTCGATGGCCGGCGCAGGAAGAGGTCTGCAGAACGTGCTCGTCCGCGCCGACCTTCTGGTCGCTCCACACAAGCTACTCAAGACGTCATTCCAGATGGAGTACCTCCCGAGCGGGGAGCTCTGCACAGGCACCGTGACAACCGTGCACGCGACGGGGTTCGCTGCAGTCTGTCGTCTCAAGACCGGCGAGCGACGCACCATCCAGGCTGAGTGGCAAGCAAGCGACTCCGCCGAGATCGCCGGCGGAACAATCACCGCAAAGGCCCTCTAGAGAGCCGCCGCCGTATGGCTGCACGGCGAGTTAGCACGATTCTGATGAGGTCCCATGGCGATCCCTTTACTCAAGTTGCGCTGGTGCGGCTTCAGCCCAACGCCAGCCCTACTGCGCAAGTTTTTCGCCCGGTTCGGCCTCTATCTCCCAACGTCCACGGATGAAGAGGGGGTAGACGATGAGTCGCAAGCACAGCCTGGTGATCTCCGTCCTGCTCGGCGCATGTGTCGTGACCGGTGCCTCGGCCGCACTGAAGACAACCCATCTCGGCCAGGCGGGCAAGAAGGCCAACCTGACCCCGACCAGCGTGATCGAGGCACGCCGGGCAAAGTTGGACCTCTACGAGGCTTCACTGCAGAAGGCGTTGCGCGCAAAGACGCCCGCTCTGCCCGCCGTCCCCCGCTTCGCGCCGGTCTCGATGCCGGTCCTCGCCTCGGCGCCGGTGGCTGCGACGGCGCCGACGACGGCGCCGGATCCGACGGTCACCTCGGCCCCGCCCACGACCACGACCCCGCCGGCCGCACCCGTCCAGCCCGCGCCGGTGATCCAGTACGCCCAGCCCACCGTGCCGACGACGGGCCAGGGTGGCGACGACGAGCACGAGGGCGACGACAGCGGCGGCGGCGGCATTAGTGAAGGCAGCGATGGGTAGCAACACCGCCCGTTTCTACACAGTCGCAGCGACGATCCTTGTCTTCTTCGTCCTCTGGTCGACCATCGCGGCGAAGCCTTGGGCATCGGTCAAGCCGGCCCAGGATCCACGCGTGCTCGTGCTCACAAAGCGGGAGCGCGCGCTGCAGAGGCAGGCGCTCGAGGTGAAGCGCATCGTGTCGCACCGCTGGGTCGTCTACGAGCGGCGCCTCCAGGTCCGACGGCAGGCGATCGCGGCCGCCGAGCAACAGCACGCGCAGGCCATCGCCGCGGCGCGGGCTGCGTACCGTGCGTGGGCCGCGTCGGCCGCCTCGCGAGCGACGGTGCACACGATCGCCTCGGTGTCGCGCACGTCGGCGACCCCGACCCTCGCCGCACAACCGTCCGGCGCAGCGCACGCCGCAGCGGCGCCGGCCGCTCCGCCTGCTCCGGCGCCTCCGCCGGTCCAGATCGTGACCCTCCCGCCCGTGACTGCGACCCACACGTCGTAGTGAGCGAGATCCAAAGCAGGGCGGCTGAACGGCGTCTCGAGCGGCACGAGTTCAGAGCCATGGGCGTGACGATCGAGTGTCTGGTCGGCCACGCCCATGGCCGCCGCGGCGAATTGGAGACCGTCGAGCTCGAGTTCGAGCGCCTCGAGGCGATCTTCTCGCGCTTCCGCCCCGGGTCGGAGCTTTCGGCGCTGAACGAGCTCGGCGCGCTCGACGCTGGACCGGAGCTCCTCGAGGTGACCGAGCTCGCGCTCGCGGCACGAGAGCAGACGCACGGGCGCTTCGACCCGACGGTGCACGATGCACTCGTCGCCGCCGGGTACGACCGGACGTTCAGCCGGGTGCCCGCCGAAAGCGTGACCTCCGAGCGCATTCCTCCCGCGCGGTGTGGCGGAGAGGTGACCGTCGATCGAGAAACGGGCAGGATCCAGCTCGGTCACGGCGTACGGCTCGACTTCGGCGGAATCGCGAAGGGCTATGCCGTCGACCGCGCCTGCGACCTCCTAGCCGAGTCGGGCCCGTGCCTGGTCAATGCAGGAGGCGACCTCGCCGTTCGCGACGACGGCTCGGACGAGCCCTGGCCGGTCGCGGTGGACACGGGGCGCGGGTCGCTCACGCTGGGTCTGCGCAACGCGGCGATGGCGACGTCCGGAAGGGACACGCGCCGCTGGCGCCGCAACGGGATGGAGCAGCACCATCTCATTGACCCGGCGACGGGAAGCCCGGCCGCCGGCGACCTCCTCCGCGTCACGGCCGTCGGGGCGAGCGCCGTCGAGGCCGAGATCCGCGCCAAGAGCCTGTTTCTCCTGGGCGAGGCGGGCGCCATCGCCGAGGCCGACGAGCTCGGCATCCCGAGCGTGCTCGTGACCCTGGACGACCGGTTCGTGATCGCGGGGGGGCTGCGTTGAGGACCGACCCCACGTTCTGGATCCTTGCGCGCGCGAGCGGGATGACGGCGTACGTGCTCGTCACGTGGTCGATGATCGCCGGCCTGGTGCTCAAGTCGCGGCCGCTCGGCACCCGTGTCAAGCCGGCCTCAGTCACCGACGTCCACCGCTTCCTCGCGTTCATGGCGGTCGTCGCGACGGCGATCCACGGGCTGGCGCTCGTCTATGACACGGCTGTCCCGATCGACCTCGTCAGCCTCGTCGTCCCGGGACGCATCGCGTACCGCCCGCTCTGGACGGGCGTCGGAATCGTCGGAGCCGAGCTGTTGGTCGTGGTTTACGTGTCCTTTTCGCAGCGGAAGCGGATCGGTGTCAAGAACTGGCGTCGGCTGCACTGGCTGACGTATGTCGTCTTCGCGTCGGTCACGGTCCACGGCCTGCTCGCCGGGAGCGACAGCGCCAGCCGCTGGGCGCAGCCGGTCTATCTTGGCGCGATCGGCGCCGTCGCGTTCGCGACAGCCTGGCGTGCGCTCGCGCGGCCGGCGAGCTCAAGGCGAACCTCGGCCTCCACCCAGAGGTAGGTAGTCCTACCCGCCCTCGTGCGAGTCGTCGGAGCCGGAGCCCGAGCCGCGGTCGGAAGAGCTCGCGTCGCCGCTCGTCCCGTCCGGATGCCCCGTCTCGGGCGTCACAGCCTCGTGCCGGAGAGTCGACTCGGACGCGGACTGCTGTTCCGGCTGCGCGTTCTCGCCGGACTGTTGTGACTGGTCCGACTGTTTGGGCTGCGCGGCGGGCTGTGCGTCCTCGACGTGCGAGGCCTGCGCGGCGAAGTCCTCCGAGCCGTTCGCCGACGCGGCCGCCGGGGCGATCCAGACGATCGCCGTGCGGTGCCCGGCAGCGTGGACGGGGCCCAAGCGGGCCGCGGCAGTCCGGACGAGGTCAGGCGCGGCGGCAACAGCCGGGGCGCGCTGCGAGAGGACCGCGGCTACCGGAGCGGCGACGCGGTGCCGTACAGGATGGTGGGCCTCGAGCCCGGCCGAGCCCGCGGCGAACAGGCCGAGCCCGACGGTAGCGGTGACGGCCTTCGCGGCGACGCCGGTGGTCGCAGTACCTGCGCCTAGGCGCGCGATCAGGTCCCGCAGTCCGAGCGGCAGCGTGGCGATGGTGGCCATGGCGGTCTGGAGCCCTCGGCGTGCGCGGAACAGGAGCGACTCGACCGCCGAGTTCGAGACACCGAGGGCGACCGCGAGATCCTCGTACGACAGCCCTCTGAACTCGCGCAGGAGGAACGCCTGCTGCTGCGGCTTCGGCAGCTCCGCAAAGGCGGCCCAGAACACGCCGACGTCCTCGTTGCAGATCGCGAGCGCAAGCGGGTCGGCGAGGTCGGCGGCCCCCTCGAGCTCGGCGATCGGGAGCGGGTCCCGCATGCGGGCGCGCACGCGTGACCAGCACTCGTTTCGCGCAATCGCGGCGAGCCAGGCGCCGGGCTCGCGCGGGACGGTCCCTTTCGCGAGGCTCCGGAACGCGGCGAGGAAGGTCGCCTGGTGGGCGTCCTCGGCCTCGGTCGGATCACGAAGGAGCATGCGGCAGAGTCCGAGGACGGCGCGGCTATGGTCGGCGTGGAGCGCCTCGAGACGCGCTCCGGCGTCGGTCTCGAACCGGCCTACTGAAGATGCGGCGTTGTTTGAGCTCATACAGCTGCTTCCTACTCTGAGCCTTATCGCCCGAAAATCTGGCGGACCCGAGTAAAGGTCGCGTAAAACCGCCGTGTGCTTCCTCGATGGCTCCGGCGCTCTACGGGCTCTCTTGCGATCGAAGGTGACTATCGCGCCACTGCCGCGAATAGGAACTGCACGTAGGGCCGGAGAACCCGGACAGTCTGGAATTCGCCGGACGCCGATTGGCCCCAAGCGACCTCTTCCAGGCCGATCGATCCCACACCGGCGACCGAGCTGCCTGGGCCCGGACCTATGATGTCGTCCCTGCGCAATCCCTTTGCTGGAGGGGGTTTGCGGAGGGTGTGTCAAGCTTGCGTCAAGCAAACAACAAACGCGAGCGCGGTCGCATCGCATCCGGCGCCGACGGGCTCGCGTGGATCGGTACCGTGACCAAGCGCAAACGCGGAGTCGGCTATGCCGCAACGAGTAGTGTCTTACGGCTCGGTGTCGATGGTCGGCGGCGGCCAGGTGGGGGCGCTGACGACGCCCGGTAACGCCTTCTCGAAGAGCCGAGTGAGGCGGTCCAGTTCGTGCTGTGTGAGCCGGCCGAGGTAGAGCTCGCGCACTGCCGCGTGGTGGATGACCTGGGCGCGTCGTAGCTCCTCGAGCCCGGGTTTGGTGAGCTCGGCGAACGCTGCGCGCCCGTCTGCAGGGTCGGGCTCGCGGCGCACGAGACCCCGTTTCTCGAGGTGGGTGACGACGCGGGTGATCCCGCTGGGTGTGAGCATGCGCTGCGCGCCGAGGCTGCCCATGCGAAGTCTCAATCCCGGGGCCGTGACGAGCGTGATCAGAACGCCGTAGTCGGCGAGCGACAGCTCCCCGTCCTGACGCAGGCGCTCGTCGATCTCGCGCGTCACTGCTTCGCGCAGACGGATCAGTCCGCGCCACGCGTCGAACTCCTCGGGGCTGAAGGGGTCTGGCTCCGGCAGCTCCTCGAGCCAGCGGGTCGGATCAAGGTCTTTATTTGACACGGTGAAGTTTTTTATTTGACACGGTGAAGTAAATCGTGACATGCTTTGCTTGCGAGTGTGAAATATATCGAACCGGGAGGAGACGACCATGACAGTTCTTGCTCCGAAGGTGCTGGAACCGCGTGAAGGGCTACGACTCCAGTCCGGCCCAGGACGAGATCTCATCTTCAAGGTCACCGGCGAAGACACCGGCGGCGCATTCGACTACTTCGTGGTCGAGGTCGCGCCCAAAGGTGGCCCGCCGCTCCACGTCCACCACAAGCAGGAGGAGACGATCCACGCCCTCAAGGGCCGCTACAAGATCCAGATCGGTGATGAGACATTCCACTGCGAAGAGGGCGGCTTCGCATACCTCCCCTCGGGCGTCCCGCACGCGTTCCTCAACCTGACCGACGAGCCCGGCGAGATCGTCGTCGTCTACACCCCCGGCGGCGGCCACAAGTTCTACGAAGAACTGGGCCCACTCACCCGGAACGGCACGCCCGACCGCGAAGAAGTCGCGGCGGTCTTCGAGAAGCACCACATGACGCTGCTCGGGCCGCCACTAACAGCCGACTGACGGCCTACGGCACCCGGCCGGGACCTCTGATGTGGTCCCTCCGCAATCCCTTTGCTGAAGCGGGTTTGCCGGGTATGTGTCTAGCGTGTGTCAAGCAAACCGGGGCTAGTGAGCGCCGTGTGTTCTCATGAGAACACCCCGAGGTTGACAACACGTGTAATTCACTGTGCTTCGTAGTACGATCCGCACGCGGCATTGGCGGGTCGCGTCCGAGCTTTCCCTCGACGAGAGGAGAACCATGACCACTCCGCGCTCATTCTCCGGCGCGCCCGTCGTGGTCGCCGCTTTCTTGGTGGTGGTGTTTGGCTCGACGTCAGCGTCGTTGGCAGCACAGTTCGGTAGTCCTCTGCCCAAGACCTGCCCGTCAACATCGGTTGTGGCGAGCACGCTCAAACAGAAAGTCAGCAAGGTTACATCGACGTTCTCATCGAGCTCGACCGGCTCCAAGAGGACGTGCACCTACACCACTTCGTTCGTGGTGCCAACCAAGATCACGTTCGGCTCGCCTGTCACGGCTGCGGCCTTTGCCGCCTCGCAGAAGGCCGCGAGCAAAGGCGTCCCCGTCGTCACTGTGCATGGCCTCGGCGACGCCGCATGGGCGGTCAAAGCCGGAAACGGCCTCGCCGTCCTCAAGGGAACACTAGACATGGTGATCAGCGCCCCGCAGACCACCGACGCCGAACTGGAAGCCCTGGCCCGCAAGATCCTCTAGTAACCGAATCGGCTTCGAGGCATCGGGGTATCGGCGGTTCGCGACTCGGACTCGCGCCGGAGCCGGGTTACCCCCAGCACCGATAACAGGCGGCGGGTACACCCTCGTCACGAACCCGATCGTCGGGTTTGGCTACCTCACCGTCACCATCGACATAACCAAGAAACCCAAGCTGAACATCGCCTTCCACGACCACACTCACACCAAGACCCACGACAGCCTCAGCCTCGACCTCGCGACAGGTAAACAGAAGGACGTCGAATCGCTCGCGCACCAGGTTTGTCGCCCTCGCGTCGCGCTCCCACCAGAACGCAACGCGGCATCACGCGAACGGCAGCCAGCCCGCGGAGTTGAGCCTCCGCCGCGCGCGAAGGCTTCTCGCCTTGTCGCCTACGTGCAAGGGTCATGGCAGTGAAGCGAGTTGCCCTCACCACGCTGCTAGTCGCCGCCGCCGTGGCATCCTGGCAGTGGATGCGCCGCAACCGGGTCTGGCAGGCCAATCGCAACGAGTTCGAATATCCCGAGAACTGGGTTGAGCCGGACATCCACAGCGACGAGCCACCGTCGTCCGAGACACCCGAGACACGCTCCTCGAGGACGAGATCCCGCCCGTATAGTCAGCCTCGCCATACGCCGTGCGTCGCAGACAGGCGTGGGCGAAGGTGACCAACCCCGGCTATCTGCGATAGTCGCCCCTCGGGTCAACACGACGAGAGGAGCCAACCATGCCAACTGTGATCGGATACCACGAGGTGAAAGACACACAGCACTGGCTTGCCTCACCCATGCGCGAACAGGTCTTCGGCCCGCTCGGGGTCACCAACATCCGAACCTTCGTCGACCAGGAAAACCCGACACGCGTGGCCGTGCTAATGGACGTCGCCGACCTGGACGCCCTCATGGCCGCGATGCAAACACCCCCGATGGCCGAGGCGATGGCCCACGACGGCGTCCTTCCCGAGACGCTGGTGATCCTTTCCGAGGCCTAGCCCAGCGCGTCGGGCGCACACACCAATTACATCTTGGGCCCGGACCCTATGACGTGGTCCCTCCGCGATCCCTTTGCTGGAGCCAGATTTCCGGGCGTGCGTCAAGCGTGTGTCAAGTAAACGCGGCCACATGGACGCCTAGACCAATCCACAGCGCACGAGCGACGGTCGCGGCCGGTTCGCACTTCCCGCTCCCCACGGCGCCCCCGGGGGCTACCGGTTCTGGCCACCGAACAGCGAGGTGAAGAGCAGGAACACGTTCAGGACGTCGAGGCCAAGGGTGGACACAGCTCCGTGTCTACTGCAGCCGGACGGGCGGGGACGAATGGGAGCCGCTCACCGACGGGCTTCGGCCAGGCTGTCCCGCCTCCAGGACGCGCTCACCCAGATCGACGCACTCAAAGCACAGCTGTAGCCCTCCCTCCGGATCGGGAGGAGCCGACCAGGGCTCCTCCCGATCGGTCTCCACACGAACGCGTGCGTGGGTAGCCGACCGGAAATCCCCGCCGGCAGGCACTTGCGTCACGACCACTTTGGTCGCCCGCTCGACTCCCCCGAGGCGGAGGAACGGGGTGGTCAGGATCAGCCCGCGCGGAGCGCAGCTTTGCCTCGCCGCACCACTTCGAAACGCACGGTGGGCCGGTGCTTCGCCTGCTTCAGAAGGCTGCCCAGCTCATTCTGATTCGAGCTTATTCTGATTCGAGTTCTTAGCCGTACGCGCCGGGACGCTTCATCGTGTCGCGACCTGCCTCAGCCAGCCGAGGATGCCATCCTGACGGCATTCCAGCCACCCGTAGAACTTTTCGCCGCGCACAAGCGGCTCTGCTGCCGGGACCGCTCGGCTCCGGGCTCCTAGCCGCTCTAATCGTCCCCTCATCGGCGCCTGCTGTCCTTCGTCTCACGGTGATGACGCAGCGTGAGCGGCGAAGAACGCGCGCCCGTCAGGTGCGGCGGCGCAGGGGAGCGGCCGCGGCGGCACTGGCGCTCGCCGTCGTCCTCGCAGTCGGCGTCGCCTCGGTGTGGCCGTCCTCCGGGCGTGGCACGTTGAGCCCGCACGTCTCGGCCCGGCGGGGCCACGCGAAACCCGCCGTCCGCCGCGTCGCGCCGTTCACCGCTCCCCGCGTCGCCCCACTGCAGCGCCCGGCGGTTCGGGGAGAGGGGCTCTGGCGGCCGGCGAGCTACGGCGTCACCGGCTCGCCCGCCGTCCTCGCCACCACGTTCCGGACCGAAGCCGGGGCCACGGTCTACGCGGCACTCATGGACCACACCCGCACCCAGCTCGCGCTGTACCCCGGCCTGAGCGAGCCGCCGGTCGCCGCCCCGCGCGGCTCAGCGGAGGTGCCGCACGGCCAGCGGTGGCGGGTGCTGGCGACTTTCAACGGCGGCTTCAAGCACAACGCCGGCGCCGGCGGCTTCGTCGTCAACGGGCGGGTCGACGAGCCGCTGCAGACGGGCATGGGCACTGTCGTCGAATATCGAAACGGCAGGGTGGACGTCGTCAGCTGGCATTGGCAGGCGCCTGTGCGGACCCTTGTCTTCGCCCGGCAGAACCTGCCGCTGCTGGTGAACAACGGCCGCGCCAACCCAACCGCCGGCGAGCTCTGGCGATGGGGAGTGACGATTGGCCACTACGCCCAGGTGTGGCGCACCGCGGTCGGCATCAACCGGCACGGCGACATCGTCTATGCCGCCGCCGACGGGCAGACGGCCGCGTCGCTCGCGGCGGTGATGGTCCATCTCGGAGCCATCCGCGCCGTGCAGCTCGACATCAACCCGGAATGGCCGTCGTTCATCGCCTACGGTCGCAGAGGCGGCCGGGACCCGTACAAGCTCGTCCCGAACGAGCGGCAGAGCGCCGACCGATACCTCGCCCCCGACAACCGGGACTTCTTCGCCGTGTACACCCGAACCGGCGGCGGACCGTTCGTGCCGTTCGGCTAGGCCTGTGGCTCCTTCGCGCAACGACGCACTCGACGGATTGCGTCTCCTCGCCGTCGCTGCCGTGATGGCCTTCCACTTCGGCCTCCCGCATGCGGCCGGTGGCTTCCTGGGCGTCGACGTCTTCTTCGTGTTGAGCGGCTACCTGATCACGTCGATCCTGGTGGCCCAGCTCGAGCGCGGCCGCATCCGGGTCTTCGAGTTCTGGACCAGGCGGATGCGCCGCCTGATCCCCGCCCTCCTCGTCGTGCTCGGAGTCGTGGTGGGCTGGAGCGCGCTCGTCGCCCCGTCGGTGTCGCGCGACGGCCTGCGGGGCGACATCACGGCGACGCTCTTCTACGTCGCGAACTGGCACTTCATCTCGACGAGCTCGTATTTCGCAAGCGACGGCGTCCCGAGCCCGCTGCAGCACATGTGGTCGCTGGCCGTCGAGGAGCAGTTCTACCTCGTGTGGCCGCTGCTGCTCCTGGTCACCGGGCTCGTGGTCAGGCAGCCGCGGAGGCGGGTGATCGCGGTGGGGGCGATCGCCGGAGCCGGGCTCGTCGCCTCGGCCATCCGGCTCAGCGTGCTGTGGGCGAGCCAGGGCCAGGATCGCGCGTACCTCGGCACCGACAGCCGGATCTTCGAGCCCCTGGCCGGGGCGCTGCTCGCGGTGCTGCTGACCTCCGCGTCGGTGAGAGGCCTCGTCTTGCGCTCGCACTGGCTCCTGCTGGGTCTCGGCGGCGTCGGCCTCTCGTGGGCCCTGACGACGCTCGGCGGCCCGGGCGGCGCGACCCGCGCCTACGCGAACGGCGGCGCGGTCGTAGTCGCCGTGAGCACGGCGGTCGTGATCGCCGCGATCGCGACGAGGGACAGCACCGCGACGCGCGTGCTTGCGTTGTCCGCGGTTGCCTACCTGGGGCGCCTGTCCTACGCGATGTACCTCTGGCACTGGCCGCTGCAGGTCTGGACGTCCCCGAACGGATGGTGGGACCTGAGCCGCCTCGGCACGCCCGTGCGCGCGTCCGTCCTCACGGCCCTCACAGTCGCGCTGGCGGCCCTCTCGTACCACCTGATCGAAGCGCCGATCCGGTATGGCACCGTCGCGCGGTTCCTCGCGCCCAGGCGCGCGTTCGTCGTCGTGCCGCTCGTGCTCGGCGCGATGTTCCTCGTCAACAGTGGCGTGGTTCTCCCGCGCGCAGGAGCCGCGACTGGGACGGGTGTCACGAAGACGATCGTGCTCGTCGGCGACTCGGTACCCCAGCGGCTCGCGCCAGTCCTCGCGAGGGCCGCCGCGCGTCATGGCTACGTGGTGATCTCGGCGACCCGGGGAAGCTGTCCCGCGACCGGCGTCGCCGTCGTCGGTCCGACAGGCAAGCCGTGGGGCGCAGGTACCGTGTGCGCGAGGGACGTGCCGGCCCGACAGGACGCCGCGGTCGCGAAATACCGGCCGGCGCTGGTGATCTGGTGGAGCCGCTACGAGCTCGCCGACCGCGTGGACGCGCACGGGCACCCGGTCACATTCGACACGCCGCCGTACTGGGCGCTGCAGGAGCAGGCGTTCGCCACCCGCACAGCCGCGCTGAGCCGATACGGGGCGACCGTTGTCGCCGTGCAGATCGAGCGCTCCGGGCTCGGCATGGCGACGCGGTGCACCCCCGCCAAGTGCGGGCCGTTCCTCGAGCGCCTCATCAGGGCCACGCGCGCACAGGACACCTGGAACGCCTTTCTGGCGTCGCACACCACCGGCGCGGTGCGGTCGATCAGCATCCAGAGCCTCGTCTGCCGGAACGATGCGAGCCCGTGCAACGATAGGCTGGCGGACGGTTCACTCGCCAGGCCGGACGGCACGCACTACGCCCCCGGAGCGGCTCCGGGGGTCGCCCGCGCCGTGATCGACCGGTCGCTGGCGGTGGCAGGCCTCTAGACCGTCTGACGGCCGTGTCAGTTTCCGACACGAACGAGCACGCTCTTCGAGCCGTGGTCACCGGCGAGGTCGTAGCCGTTGACTGTGACGTGGTATTGGCCGTTCGGGACGGTACGGGTGTTCCAGTACTCGAGGCGGAAGCGTGAGAAGGGGCGGAACCAGTAGGTGCCTGCGCACTTCGTGAGCGCCGGGGGCCCGACGCATTCCTGCATGTTGTCGTCCTCGATCGTGCCCGGCGCGTAGTGGACGATGTAGGGCGTCTGGGGCAGCTGGTCGGCCTGGAAGCTGACCCGGTTCATGACTAGCCGCCCGGTCTTGACGCTTCGGATCGAGACGGTAACACGGTAGGGGGTGAATGCGGTCGGCCAGGCCGGGTTGTCGGCGAGGAAGCCGAGGAACGACTCCACGTCGGCGATGTTGGCGCGCAGCTCGACGAGGCCGTGGAGGCGGTTTGGCTGGAGCACGGTCGAGGTGTCGGGCGACGCGAGGCTCACGGTGGGTTGCCACGGCGTGGCGGGCGGCGTGACGAACACGAGAGCATTCACGACCGGCGGAATGGTGTCGGTGTAGGGGGTGAGCTTGGAGCCGTGATGGAGCGGATTGACCCAGACGTGCTTTCCCTGGAAGAGCTGCCACTCGGAGATGTGGACGTGCCAGACGCCCTTGCAAGACCAGCCGATCTGCTGGCCGGCCTTGACGTGCCGGCCGTTGGTGACGGTCGGAGAGACGTGCCAGTAGGTGAAGTGGCCGACGTCGAGGCGCCGGTTGAGACACGACCGCTTCGGCGTCGAGGCGCTCACGGCAGCGGCCCCCGACTCGACCGCGTACACGCGGTGAGAGAACCCCGGAGGTGCGCCCGCCTCGCGGTGTCGGTCGTCGATGCTGACGTCGATCCCGAAGTGGTAGCCGGAGAGGCCGGCGTCGTCCTTGCCACGGGGATCAAGAAACGAGCCGCGCACCGGATGCTCGGCCTTCGTGGGGTTGATCGGCCAGCCGTGATAGCCGTCGTTGTAGACGTAGTGGAAGTTGGGCGGGAGCGCCCCGGGGATACCGCCGAAGACCGGACTCGTCGGAGTCGGCGCGAATTCCGCGGCACCAGACGCCGGCTGCGCCGGAGAGCCGAGCAGAAGTAGAGCCGCCGCGAGCGCAGCACCAACCCCGGCGTGGAATAGCCATAGCCGCATGAAACAAGCGTGGCCCACGGGCTTGGCGCCCGAATCGGTGGTTACACTTGGACGCAGATTCGGACTTCTACTGACCGCGGCTACTAGCGGTGCGGCCACGACCCGCTAGAAGCTACAGTCCGACGCGACTTGCGGCAGCGGTCACCCGGCCCGCACGCGCGTCGAACGATGCAAGCCCGCAGCAACACTGGACAACGACTCACGGCGGCGCTGGTTGCGCTGACGGCGACCCTGGCAGTTGCTGTCACCGTGTCGGCGGTGTCGCAGGCTCGCTCCGCCGTCGATCCGGCATCGGCCACGGTCTACCCCGTCTCTCATCCAGTGGGGCTGATGGTGACGAGCGGAGGCTGGGCCTACTGCCAGCAGGTGCAGGCGCTCGCGCGGCGGACGGGCTACACGCTTCTTTGCGGCCGCTACTACGAGGACGGCTATACCGGCTATGGGCTTCGGTCTCAGCGCCAGCTCGACTGGGGCGACCCCGCCTATCTCGCGAGCCTCGCCGCGAAGATACAGACGACCCACCAGCGTGTTGGCGGCAAGCTCGTGCTGATCGGAGTGTCCTACTCCGGCTTCGCCGTCACCACGCTCGCATCCCACCACCCCGAGCTCCGGCCGGACCGGGTGATCGTGATCGACTCGTTCCTGGATCTGGTCGCGCGACGAGCTGCGCTGCCGTCGACGCACCCGACCGCTCGAGAGATCGACGCTGCCGTGAGCCGTACCGGCGCGACGCTCGCGCAGTTATCGGTGAGCCTCGGCGGCCTCGCACGCCTCGTGAGCGCAGGAACCGATCTCAGTGTGATCTGGAGCGTCTCTCCCGACGAGCAGAGAGAGTTCGCCGGCGCAACCTGCGACCTGAATGCGAACGCTGCCACACTCGCGAGCATCGCGAAAATTACTGGGAAGCCGATCGCCGCCTGGGTGACCGAGAACCGCCACGGTCACGACCTCTGGGACCACGGCGCCGCGATCATCGCCGGCCACCCTCCGGGCCGGCAAGTCACCTTTCGTCCCAACGCGGCCATCCCCGCCGGCGCAGTCTGCCCCTAATGACGCGCAGATGGGCTGATCTACGAACTTAGTACCGGCGCCGCGTGTGAGGTTTCGCGCTGGAGCAGGCGCACGCGTCCGTTGGGTCGGAGAGCCGCGTTCCAGTTGGCCCGCGATCCGGCAGTCGCTCTGCCGGTCGGATAGCGCCAGTTCTTTACTCGACCGTGCTGCCAGAGCCCGACGATTACGGTTGGGCGATTCGGTTCGCTGAACGTGTACCGGCAGTAGTCGGCCCATTTCGCGGGCTCTCGGGTGCCATCGGATTCCCGGGACAAGACGAGGCGGAAGGTCTGGATCGAGACTCGGTCGACCCCACGTCCCTCAACGAGCAGCCTCGCCGCTGCGCTCCCGAGGTTCCAGTTGGCCGCGCATCGGCCGACTGTCGGGTGGAGATGGATTGCGACTTGCTCGCGGAGGGTCGCCAGGGCCGTAGGCGCCTCTGCAATCGCGAGGACAACGAGGACGAACGTCATCGCCGCAGCTGAGAATGGATCGAGCCTCTTGACACGCATTACAGCGAAAGACGCGCGTATCGCGGCGACAGGCCAGCGCCACGTAGCCGAGAGCGTCCGTGACCGCCAGGCGGGAACCGCTACGCCAATTCCGAGTATGAAGGCAACGAGGTGTTCGCTGGATAGGATGCTGAGATCGGGACGTTCGCTGTAAGCGAACACGCCGACGGCTAGGCAACTCAGCGCTATCGAGAGCTTCCCGGCCCGGCTTCGACCGCGCCGTCGCCAGGCCACCGTGGCGACCGACCCGAGCCAGGCAGCAGAGATCGCAGACACCCCGTAATCCGGGGCCGCGACCACCGAATCGAAGGCGCCCGGAACGACAATCCGCACCGGAACGATGACGAGGACGTAGACGAGCAGCGTCGCGATGACCTGCCCGAAGAACGCCGAGAGCCAAAACACGCCCGCCTAGAACGTGCCGGATGCGATTACGACCCCTGCCGTCGTCTGCACGGTCACAGTTGAACCGTGAGGGATCGCGGGCACGCGCTGGCCGAGTTCGCTGTTTCGCGTGAGTTGCGCGATCCCCGTGCTCGACACCTTCATCGAGCCGACGGTGGCACCGTTGAGCCGCACGATCACTGACATGTTCCGAAGCGACGCGAGATGCCCCATCTCGACCTGTAACTCGCGCTGGCCGGGCTGCGCCTGATACTGCGCTGATCCGCTCGCACGACCGTAGGCCGAACCCGGCGCGAGGTGAATCTGTTGGTTGACGGTCGCCTGGGCAGACATGCTGCCCTTGGTCGGGTTCGGCGAGACGCTTGGTGGAGCGCCAGCGAGGGCTGCGGCGGGCGCGACCAATAGCGCTGTCCCAACCGCTAGGGCTACAACCTTAGGGCTCATACGGTTTCCCGCTGTGGTCATTTCGATACCTCCGTGAGTTGGTTAGACCGGTTAGCCTGCAACGCTCGAGCAACCCGCAACACACTCCAACCAGACGCCAGCAGGCAAGCCGCAAACTCGCGCTCATGCCCCGTCAGCGGAAGTGTCGGGCGATGCGTCATCAGGTCTTCTCCTCCTGGTCGGTGTCTTGTGCCTCCAGTTCTACGGCGCAACAGGACAAGCGCGGGATAAGCGCCATTAAGGAATCGACTCAACTAGACAAGAACTAGTCCCAAGCGATAGCCGGCACAGGACACATTCGCCTGCCTCACCCAGTTCGGCGGGGCCGTCGGCTACTACACCGCCTACGGCAAGTACACCTCAACCTGCGGCGCCCTCGCTACCTGGGCACTGATCGCAGGACTCAACACCTAGTCGCCACGGCAGCCCGAGACCACCTCACCGGGCCGGGACCCTATGATGAGGTCCCTCCGCAAACCCGTTGCTGGAGCCGGTTTGCAGGCGTGTGGCAAGCATGTGTCAAGTAAACCGGGGCTCGTGCGCACTCGGCTTGCGCTCGGCGACTGCACGCGCCGAACTGCTACGACTTACAAGCTCCCGCGGTAACCGGGTTGTTACGCGAATGAACTCAGTTCGGTACGCCGACGACGTACCCAGGCGGTGGATGTAGGGAATACTCGCCTGACATCCAGCGCTGCACGATCGGTTGACAGCCCACCTGAATGCAGCGCGGGTCAACTCACCACCAAAGGAGAACGTGATGTCGTACGGAGTCGTGCATCAGTTTGCAGGCGGCACGCAGTCGCAGTACGAGGCGTCGGTCGCGGTCGTGCATCCGAGTGACGGCAGCCTCCCGGCGGGACAGCTGTTTCACGCGGCCGGCCCGTCGGCAGATGGCTGGACCGTGGTCGTGGTCTATGACACGCAGGAGGGCTATGAGCAGTTCCGTGACGGGGTGCTCATGCCCAAGATGGCAGAGATCGAAGGCGGCTTCACGGCTCCGCCCAAGGAGACAACGTTCGAGGTCTTCACCCAGGCGACTGCGTAAGACAGCTACAGCGCGGGCGGCAGGACGTCAATGGCCCCTGCCGCCCGCGGCATCGCCAGGCCGACGCCTTCTGATCTCCGTGCCGGCGCGATCGTTGCGGGGTCGCACGGTCGAACTTCCACCAGATCGCGACAGACCGAGACCACCTCACCCGGCCGGGACCCTCTGATGTAGCCCCTCCGCAATCCCTTTGCTGAAGCGAGTTTGCGCGAGGTGTGTCAAGCGTGTGTCACGTAATCGAGGGTACGCGCGCACAGGTGGCCAGCCGGTCCGCTTCGGTTTCGAGTCGCATCCGGCCTTCTGTGTCGTCGTTCCCGCAGATCGCGACACCGCACTGTTAGGACACCGCCACAGTGCGTGCGCGGCTGATTGCACGTTTTCGGTACGTCAACGGCAACCGCCAGCGAAGGATTGCGGCGGGGTAGCTCCGGGTAGCCGTTTGACGCATGCCACGACGAGCCCTTCCTCGTCCGCCGCACGGGCGTCGAACCCGCACTCGCGCGGAGCATCCTCTCCACAGGTATCGCGGCGAGGCTAGTAACCGCGCCTAGATCGAGGCACAATCGCGGCAGTGAATGGCTAGCACACTGTGCTGAAGGTCTTCCTCACGGGACGCGTCGCCGTCGAGACCGACGGCGCCGTAATCGACGAAGCGCAGCTCGGGGGGCGGCAGGGACGGCTCCTGTTTGCCTACCTCGTCGCCGAGCGGGGCAGGCCGGTTCCGCGGGACGAGCTCGCCGAGGCGCTCTGGGGCGAGACGCCGCCGGCGACCAGAGACAAGGCGCTGACAGTGATCGCCAGCAAGCTCCGCGGCGCGTTCGCAGACGCCGGACTCGACGGCCGGGAGCTGTTGACAGCCGCGTTCGGCTGCTACCGGCTCGACCTGCCCGAGGGAACGTGGGTCGACCTGTTCGCAGCTGCGAGCAGCGCACAGGACGCGGAAGAAGCGCTCGCCGCAGGCGAGCTCGACCAGGCACGGGCGGCGGCTGAGTCGGCGGAGTCACTGGCGCGCCGGCCGTTCCTGCCCGGTGAAGACGGAACGTGGGTCGAGCAGAAGCGACGCGACCTCGCCGACATCCGCGAGCGCGCGTTGAGCGTCCTTGCCGATGCGTGCCTGCGTTCGGGCGCCGAGCGGGAGTCGGCAACGTGGGCCGAGGAACTGATCGCGCTCTCGCCGTTTCGCGAGGCTGGATACCGCCGTCTGATGGACGCACACGTCGTCGCGGGAAACCGCGCCGAGGCGCTTCGCGTGTACGAGCAGTGCCGGCAGCTTCTCGCGGAGGAGCTCGGCGCGTATCCGTCGCCGGAGACCGACTCGATCTACCGTGCACTCCTGGAGGCACCGCAGACGTCTGTTCGAACGACGCCGGTCGCCGAGCCGACGGTCGAACCCGGTACGTCCGAGCTCTCGCGAGTCCAGACGGAGGCTCTTCCGCTCCGGGGCGAGCAGGTAGTCGAGCGACGGTCGCGGAAGCGCCGCGCAGTCCTTCTCTCTGCGCTCACCGGCGTGATCGCTGCCGTTGTGGTGGTTCCGCTCGTGGCGTTTGGTCAAGGTGGAAGCGGAGGCCGCTCGGCCGTCCCGGCGGCCGGCGACTCGCTGGGCGTCGTCGACGCGCGCTCGGGTCGCCTTGTCGCGGACACCGGCGTGGGCGCAACACCCACGGCCGTCGCGGCCGGCGAAGGTGCGTATTGGGTCACCAACGCCGACGGCCACTCGGTGTCGCGGATCGACCCTGGAACGAACGCCGTCGTCGACACGATTCCGGTTGGCAACGGCCCGAGCGGGATTGCGATCGGCGCCGGCGCGGTCTGGGTGGTCAACAGCCTCGACGGCACGGTCTCGCGGATCGACCCGGGCACGAACACGGTCGTTCAGACGATTCCCGTCGGGGGCGGGCCGGGCGGGATCGTCTACGCGGCCGGCTCGGTCTGGGTCGCGAACACGGGCGACGGAACGATCACGAGGATCGACCCGAAGAGCGGCAGGCCGATCAAGACGCTCCAGGTCGCCGCGACTGAGCTCGCCTTCGGCGCAGGCACGCTGTGGGCGAGCGAGCGTGCCGTGGGCCAGGTGGTTCGCATCGATCCGGCGACCGGGAAGCAGGTCGCCGCGATCCCGGTCGGGAACGGCCCGACGGGGATCGCCTTCGGCCACGGCGCAGCGTGGGTGGCGAACAGCCTCGACGGGACGGTCTCCCGGATCGATCCCGACACGAACTCCGTCACCGCAGCCGTTCCCGCCGGCAACGGGCCAGCCGCGATGGTCATCGACGCACGCGGCATCTGGGTGAGCGACCAGTTCGACGGCAAGGTCGTGCGGATCGATCCCGGCACGAACCAGGTTGCGCAGCGAGTGAGCGTGGGAAGCCGGCCACTGGGACTGGCGATGTCGGGCGACGCCGTGCTCGTCGCTGTCCGTCACGGGGGCGCCGGCCACCGCGGCGGGACGCTCGTGGTGCGGGCTGATCGGCCCAGCGTCGTCGACTCCATCGACTTCGCCCTTTCCGGCGCTACGTACACCTTCCCATTCCTGCGGATGACCGGCGACGGCCTGGTCGCGCTCGACCAGGTCAGCGGTCTGGCCGGAGCGCAGGCCGTGCCCGACCTCGCGACGTCGCTGCCTTCGCCGACCGACGGCGGCCACACGTACACGTTTCTGCTCCGGCCCGGTATCCGCTACTCGAATGGTCGGCCGGTGCGGGCGACCGACTTCCGCTCCACCTTCGAACGCGACTACGCGCTGGGCTACGGGAACGTCAGCGACTACGACGAGATCGTCGGCACCGCGCGATGCCGGAAGCGCCCGAAGCGGTGCGACCTCTCACGCGGGATCGTCGCCGACGACGCTGCCCACACCGTGACCTTCCACCTGGTTCGGCCGGATCCTGATTTTCTCTACAAGCTCGCGTTCCCGGCCGCCTACGTGCTTCCGAGCGGCACGCCGCGGCGGCCGGCCGGAACGCATCCGCTGCCCGCGACCGGCCCCTACGTGATCGCGAGCTACACGCCGCGGAGTCTGCTCAGGCTCGTCCGCAATCCGTACTTCCACGAGTGGAACCGGGCCGCGCAGCCGGCCGGCTACCCGGACCGAATCGACATCCGCATCGGCGGCACCTCGGACGAGGCGATTCGCGACGTCGTCGACGGCAAGGCCGATGTCCTGTGGTTGGCCGAGCCGTGGACCCCGTCGCAGTTGTCGAGGCTCGAGCTCCGGTACCGGAGCCAGCTGCACTCCAACCCGCGTCCGAACGTCCAGGCGCTCTTCCTCAACACTCGCGTCCCGCCGTTCGACCGGCTCGACGCCCGTAAGGCGGTCAACTTCGCCGTCGACCGCGCCGCGGCGACGAACGCCTGGGGCGGGCCGAACACCGCCCAGCGGACGTGCCAGATCCTGCCGCCGAACTTCCCCGGCTATCGCCCCTACTGCCCGTACACGGCCGGCTCGACGACGAGCGGGAAGTGGACTGCTCCCGACCTGACGAAGGCGAAGGCGCTCGTGGCACGCTCGGGGACACGCGGCATGAAGGTCACCCTCTGGGCCTGGTCGCAGGCAAAGGGCTTCAACGCCGTGGCCCTGAGGGTGCTGACATCGCTCGGTTATCGTGTGACCGTGAAGCCTGTCGGCGGGTTTGACAGATACTGGAATGCCGTCGGTGACCCGCGAAACCGGGCCCAGATCGGGTTCGACGGCCACGAAGGCGGCTACCCGTCCCCGGCGACGTTCTTTGTCGAGCTCTTCAGCTGTCCGGCGACGGACTCGAGCCAGTTCTGCGACCCGGGCATCGACCGCCAGATGCGGAGGGCGGAGGCAGAGCAGCAGAGCGACCCGACCGGGGCGCGCGCACTCTGGCAACGGGTCGACCGCGAGATCACCGACGCGTCGCCGTGGGTGCCGCTCATGGCGACGAAGGACGTGAACTTCCTCTCGAAGCGCGTCGGAAACTACCAGTTCAGCCCGGATGGGATGGGCCTGCTCATCGACCAGCTCTGGGTACGGTAGGACAGACCTGACAGCGAGGTCGTGACGGCGCCGGTATCGAGCGTGCCGCAATGACCTAGCCGTGGTCTAGGCGTGAGCTTGCCTTGATCTAGGCGCGCATTCCTAGCCTCGCCGCGATGCGTGTGGAAAGGGTGCTCACGTGCGAGTGCGGGTTCGACGCCCGCGCAGCGGACGAGGAAGGCCTCGTCGCGGCGGTCATGCGCCATGCTGCGGAGGCCCACTGCATGCCGCTCTCGCACGACGAAGCGCTGCTGCTCGTCTTCCATGCCGAGCTGGCAGGAGCACCCGCGATCCGCGCGCGACTACAGACCGCACCGGAAACGGAGGAGTAATGAAGCGAGCAATGCTGGCAGCCATCGGGCTGCTCTCACTGAGTGTGTTCGTGCTTGCGGCGGCAGCCGCAAACTGCACGACCAGGTACGTGTCGCCGACGGGCGTGGACAACGCGACCTGCAGCCGCAACAGCCCGTGCAAGCACATCCAGCAGGCGGTCAACGTCGCCTCGGCCGGCGACACGATCTCGCTTGCGAGGGGCACCTACGCCGAGCAGGTGTCGATCGCGAAGGATCTGACCCTGACCGGGGCAGGCTCCGGAGCGAGCACGATCTCTGCGCCTGCCGTCGCGCTCGTGCCGGACAGCAGCGGGTTCTTGAACATCGTCGAGATTAGCAGCGGCGCGAGCGTGCGGATGAGCCGGTTGGCTGTTGCCGGCCCCGGCCCTGGACCCTGCAACAGCATCGACAGAGGGATCTCCGTCATCGAAGGGGCGTCGCTCGCGATCACGCGGGCGGCGGTCAGCGACATCCGCGACAACGCGCCGAGCAACGACTGCAACAACGGCTTCGGCGTCGGTGCCGGCACCCAGATCCGCAGCGGTCAACACCCGCCCGATCCTGAGGTCGGCCACCTCACCATCGACCACACCACCGTGACCGGCTACCAGAGAGCCGCGATCTTCGTCATCAACGACGGCTCGACCGGGCAGATCGACCACAACACCGTCGAGGGCACGCCCTGCAGTGTCTGTGCCGGCCCCGGCGGAATCGGGGTGTTTTTTGGTGGTTCGGCGACCATCGATCACAACACGATCAGCGGCAACGAATGCAACGACGCGGACTATGGGTGCGGCTCGGACTGGTTCAACAACGCTCAGTCGTGGGGCGTTCTCACGATCCAGGCTGACTCGTCGACTGTGGTCTCACACAACAGCCTGAACGCGAACGACGGAGGCATCTACACCGACACCGGGGTCACGATCGACCACAACGACGTGGCCTCCCGCGACTTCGGCATCGCCACCGACCTCGGGAACGCGGCGCAGGTCGATCACAACTCGACGACCGGCGGAATCTACGGGATCTACGAGTTCGGCGGAACCGGCACCTTCAGCCACAACTCGGCGAGCGGCAGCTCGGGCGCCGATCTCTGGTGGGACGGCACCGGCACGCCCAGCTTCAGCCACAACAGCTGCGGTACGGCATCGCCCAGCAAAGCGATCTGGGATTGCCACTAGCCGCCGCGGCCGCGGCCTCCCCGGTCGCCCCAACTCCCGCACTAAGCGCGTGTCGAGAAAGAGATGACGCCCAACAGCCCTGAGCATCGACAAGCAGAGAGGAAGATATGAGCACTCCCAGTTTTACCATCCGCACATCGGCACGATCGCTGGCCGCAGCCCTGGCCCTGGCCCTGGCCCTAGCCCTAGCGGCTATTGCAGTCGTCGTCCCAGTTGCAGGCGCCGGCCTCGAGCGCTCCGGGAGCATCGAAGGACGAACTGCGTCGGTGACCCTGCCGACCGGCAACACCGTCCAGCAGTGGAACAAGATCGCCGAGGACACTGTTGTCGGCTCGGGCGCATTCCAGATCGAAGCTTTCATCTACATGGCCTACGAGTCGACCGCGGTGTACGACGCCACGGTCGCATTGCAGGGTGGCCAAAAGCCGCTCCTGCCTGCGTTCCGCGTCTGGAAGAAGGCTACGCCCGACGCGGCAATTGTCGAGGCCGCCTACCGCACGCTCGCCCACTACTTCCCGGCGGCGTCGGCGACGCTCGACCCGCTGTATGCGACGGCGCTCGCGGCGATCCCGGACGGCCAGGCCAAGCTCGCCGGCCAGAAGATCGGTCTAGTGGCAGCCAACCAGGTCATCCGCGCCCGCACCGGGGACGGCCTGATCACGCCGATCGGCTCGACGTCGACCTTTCCGACACTCGCGCCCGGTCCAGGGGTGTGGCGGTTGACGCCCCCCGCGTTCCTGGCACCGCAGACCCCGTGGGTCGCAAACGTGCACCCCTTCGTCCTCAAGAGCGGCGCCCAGTTCCTCCCCGGCCCGCCGCCGTCACTGTCGAGCTCTGACTGGGTAACCTCGTTCAACGAGCTGAAGACCTACGGCAGTGCGACGAGCACAGCCCGCACCACAGATGAGACGAACATCGCCAAATTCTGGTCGGCGAACGTCCCTCGACAGTACAACCGCGTCGTCCGCGACATCACCGACGCCAAGAGCCTCAACCTCGTCCAAACCGCCCGGCTGGCCGCGATGGTCAACGTCGTCGCCGCCGACGCCGGCATCTCGGTGATGTACGCGAAATACCACTACCTGTTCTGGCGACCCGTGACCGCCATCGACCCGACGTCGGTCACCGCCGACGGCTTCGGCCCCACGCCCGGATTCGACGACGGCAACGCAGCGACCGTGGAGCAGCCCGGCTGGCGGCCGCTCCTCGTGACCCCCAACCATCCCGAATATCCGGCCGCGCACGGCGCGGTGACCGGAGCCATGGCCGACGTCCTCGGCTCCGTTCTCGGCAATCAGATCAATCTCGACATCCACGGCTTCGACCCCAAAGGGGCGGCCGGCAACCTCGACGCAGTGCAGCACTTCAACACAGCCGACGACCTCCGCACCCAGATCGTCAACGCACGCGTCTGGGCCGGCCTCCACTACCGCTTCTCCGGCCTGGCCGGGGTCGCACTCGGCACCAACGTCGCCGACTACGACCTCAAGCACGCCTTCCAACCGGCCAAGTAGAACCGAACCCCAACACGACCGCCGCCGGATCTCCCCATCTACGGGAATCCGGCGGCGGATTTCGCGCAATACCTCCGCGGAAACCCGGACAGGGTGTCGCAATGACACAGCTGCGCGGCACGCCTCGCCCGTCGAAAGTCGCAGGCACGCAGACAATCGGATCACCTGGCCGCCAGCCGACAATCAAGGATCCCCACCGCAGCCCGAGACCACCTCACTCGGGCCGGACCCTATGATGAGGTACCTCCGCGATCCCTTTACTGGAGCCGTTTCTGAGGGGGTGGGTCAAGCGTGTGGCAAGCAATTCATGCGCTCCGCGCACCGCTCGGGAGGGCTGCCAAGTGGCGAAGTTCGCGGCGACATCGGGACGGGCGGGCGACATTCGTCCTCGAGTCGGCCGAGATCGGGTCAGGGATTGCGTGCTTCCGGTTCGGTCGAACTGGAAGTTCGGGCGGGAAGGCCGGCCGGGTCTGGTCGGGGAAAGTTGGCTCAGCGAGGAACTGGTGCCTCGTCTCTTCAAGGCCTTACAAGTGGATCGGATCTGCTTCTTCTACGACGTTTGGCCCGTGCTTGTCCTCGAACCGGTCGAGTACCCCCGACTCCACGAGTCGTCGTTGGGCTTCCTGCGCGTCGGCTATGGAGGGAAACTCAAGCAGGATGAAGACGTGGTTCGGGTCGTCGACGCATCGAAAGATTCGTTGGCTCTCCGCCTTCTCGCGCGCTTGAGGGCGGTCTTGCTCGAACATCGGGCGCCACGTGTCGTAGTCACCGACCTGGATCCGAGTGATGATGAATGCGGACATACGCCCGCTCCTCTCGTTGAGAGGGAGGGCGCGGCCTTTGCCGCACCCTCCCTTTGGTGGTGTCTTGTTAGCAGTAGGTTGCGATGATCGTGCCGGTGCCCGGATGGCCTGGGTTCGGCGCGTAACCGGGAGCGGTAATTACGACGACGATCTTGGTGATGTTCCCCGAGATCGTGCTGCCGTTCTTGGCGATCGTGGAGGAGACGGCCGTTCCCATGTAGGCGGGGAGACTGCCGACCGGTGAGGAGCTGTTGCCGGGCGAGGTCGTCCAAGTTCCGCCACAGACGGGCGCCTTGGAGCTTGGGTTGTCAGCAAAACCCTTGAACGCAGATGGGACAGCGCCGCCGCTGAGCGTGTTCGGTGCTGCCCACTGCGCTCCCCAGAAGGTCACGCTGGAGGGCGCAGCAGCAACCGTCTGGTCGCCGAGTACAAAGATGCCGCGGCTGGGGAACGCGAAGATGATCACGCGCTTGGTCGCATCGGCAGACGGCAGGTAGTAGCCGTCACCGGCGAAGTCGGCCCGCACGGGCTGCGAGCCCTGCGTGACCGAGACGCTCGGCACCATGCACTGGGCGCTCCCGGACGCGTCGGTCGGGCCGGTTAGGCACGTCTGGCTGCCAGTCCCGCTACCGAGCGTGAGGGTGAGCATTCGTCCGCTGATCGGGGTGGTGCCGTCCTCGAGCAGTTGTCCTGAAAGCGTGACGGGGTTGCCCTGGGCGACCACGGTCGGGCCGGTGTAGGTCGTGCTCGTCTCTTCCCTGGTGACCGCGAACGGCTTGCTGTCCGTGCTCCCTAGGTAGTTGCCGTCACCCGCGAAGACCGCTGTGACCGTAAACGGTCCGGCAGCCTCACTCGGCGTGATCGTACAGGCAGCCTCGCCGTTCGGGCCGCTCACCTGGGAGCAGCTTTCCGAGCCCATTGTGAGCGTGACCGTCTGCCCGCCAAGGGGAGCGCTGTTGTCGGTTCTGAACAGCCTGGCCGACAGAACAGCGGGATCGTTGAAGTCCGCGCTGACCGCCCCGTCGTAGCTGAGCGTCGAGCGCGCCTTGTTGACCGTCTGGATGGTGTTCCCGGCGCTGTTGTTGAAGTTCGCGCTGTCGCTCGTGAAGGAAGCTGAAATGGTGTGGCTTCCGACCGAGAGAGCCGAGGTCGTGATTGAGGTCTGGCCGCCACCCCCAAGGATCACTGGCGCGCCGAGGTTGGTCCCGTTGTCCTGAAACTGCACGCTGCCCGTCGGAGTGCCCGCGCCGGGCGAGTTCACGGACACGCTCGCGGTGAAGGTGGTGGGCGCACCGAAGTCGGATGGACTGGCGGACGACGACACGTTCAACGTGGTGTCAGCCGCTGTCACGACCTGGCCGCCGGCGAGTGAGCCGCTGCTGTCGAGCACGCTCGGATCGCTACTCGTAAAATCGGCGCTGACGGGGTGGTTGCCGACGGAGAGGGGCGGCGCGCTAACCGATGCGCTACCGCTTGCACCGACGGGCTGGGGAGCACCCACGTTCGCGCCGTCCGCGTTGAACTGGATCAAGCCGGAGGCGGGCGACCCCGAGTTGCTGGCCGTCGCCGTCCACGTGACACTTTGTCCGTAGACCGCGGGGTTCGTGGAGGACGAGAGCGCTGTCGTCGACTGCGGAGCCGTGACCACCAGAGTGACCAGGGCTCCGTTGAGAATCGGAAAATTCCCGAGCGGGTCGCCCGTGTAGTCCATCGTGAGCAGGTGGATGCCCGGCGAGAAGCTTCGAAATAGGACGGCTTCGCTGTGGTCTTCTATGAGGTTGATCGACAGCAGCATGGGCGGGCCGAGCGGCAGGAAGCCGTCGAACAACTGCACGAACCCTGCAGGAGCGGGGAACGGTGACGAGCCCCTGACGACCAGCGCGATCCTGACGTCCTGACCCGCGATCGCAGGGTTCGCTGAGGTGATGATGCTTCCGAAGGTCGGTCCGGCGGCCGAGGCGGGCAGGGCGCCGAGCCCCGCCGTCATGACCACCACTCCCAGGATCGCGGCACGACATGCCCACTTCGTGTTCATCGGAGCTCCTTTGCTGAAGTTGTCGGATGGTCTAGGTGGACGATTTGGAGGATTCGCTCGAACGGGATCGCCGCCCGGCGGTTGAGGTCAGAGGCCGCGTCAATCGACGTTGCCTCGAAGAGGCAAAATGCGATCTCGTCGCTCGGGATGAGAATCGAGCCCATGTAACGGGCGAAACCGCCGTCCGAACTGCTGGCACTGGCCGCTTGCCGTGCGCGTGCCCCAGCGTTGACGAGGTGCTGCTCGGTCACGCCGGGCCAGAAGCACTCAGCCATGAAGGCTGTCACTGCGCCGTCAGTGTTGGGGATTCGCACCCCACTGACGGTAGGAGCGACGTTCGTCCGCCGCAGCGGGTGTTTCCCTCGATAACTCCGGTGATGACCCTGTCTGCGCCAGGCCCCTGACGAGCGCTACGTCTGCTTGAGTGGATCCGGGGCTTGGGTTGGGCCTGCGGGCGGGTTGGCGGCGATGTGCGCGCCGAGCTCGGCGCGCGAGCCGATCTCGAGCTTTCGGTACGCACGGGCGAGGTTCGACTCGACTGTCTTGGGGCTGATGAAGAGAGCGGCGGCCACTTCACGGTTCGTCATTCCGCTCGCTGCCAGCTCGGCGACGCGCCGCTCAGCCGGAGTCAGACCCATCCGACTCGTTGGGCGCCCGCCCAGTGGGCGCAGCTCGCGGCTTGTCCGGGCCGCCCAGAGCGGCGCCCCGAGTTCCTCGAAGATCGAAAGCGCAGCACCGAGCGACTCGTGCGCGTAGCGCCGCTTGTTCCGACGCCGTTGCAGGAGACCGAGCGCGAGTAGTGTCCGCGCCCGTTCGAAGGGCATCGGCAGCTGCTCGTGTTCGCGAAGAGCATTTTCGAGCGCGCGCTCGGCTGCGTCGAGCTCGCCGTGAGCTGCGAGCAGCAGTCCGCGGCAACGCGCCCCGGTAGCGAGCGACCACGGCACCCGGATCGCTCGGGCTTGCGTCTCGAACTCTCCCAGCAGCGTCTCTGCACGGTCGAAGTTGCCCATGCTGATCAAAGCTTCGGTCAGGTCTGCATGGACGCGGTAGACGCCCGGCTCATGGATGCCGAAGCTCTCCGCGATCTCGACGGTGCGTGACAGGTGCCGCTCAGCGCCCGCCGCGTCTCCCAGCGAGAGCTGTAGGAAGCCGAGCACGCGGAGATAGAGCGGATCGGCCAGCGGGTTACCCTCCGCGCCCTCCAAGCGCGCCTCGATGGTGGCGCGGGCGCGCTCGACGTTGCCTAGATGCGCGTCGATGAGCGCGCGCATGGCCGGCGGCCCTATGAAGCTCTGCCCGACCTGCTCGGCGAGCTCGAAACTCTCCTCGGCATAGCGTGATGCCAGCGACCAGTTGCCACTCCAGCATTCGAGCTGGGCGAGGTGCATGAGGTGATTCGGAATCGAGCTCTCGTCTCCCTCCTGAACTGCTTGCGACAACGCTTCCTCGAGTCGCGCGCGTGAGCCAGCGAAGTCGTCTACGTACTTCAGCCACTGGCCGAGCTGCGCTCCGACACGGGAGCGATGGATGCTCGGTGCGGCTCGCGACTCGGACTCGAAGGCGCGCTCAATCACGTCGAGGGGCAAGCCTCGCCCAAGCAGGAGGCTGGCTCGTGCGGTGGCTAGGAGCGCATCGATTAGTGTGTCCGGGTCGGCGGCGTCACCCTCGGCATCGAGCAGCTTGAGCGCCGCCCGCGCGTGACGCTCGCACCGGACGGCATCGAAGTCGCAGTAGACGGCCAGCTCCGCGTGACAAACCGCCTCGAGCGCGCGATCCCCCGAGGCCGCCGCGAGGGCTTGCTCGCAACGTGCAACAGCAGGCTCGCTGCCTTGGCCCCAATAGTCGAGACCGGCAAGGTCAAGGAGGGCTCTGGCTCGTAGCCGACCCGGACGTTCGGCGACAGCGAGGACTACGTTCCGGGCACGGTCCGGATCGCCAGCCTCGACGAGGTAGTAGCCGAGCTCGAGCGTGCGCTGGTCGCGTTCGGCGGCATCATCGGCTGGAATCAGCTGAATCGCCAGCTCGGCAAGCTCGACCGCAGCTTCCGGCGCGCCGCGCAACCGGACCTCGCGCGCGGCCTCCGCAACTGTAACCGCGACCGCGGCGTCAGGCTCCTCCGTGCACAGCGCCAGGTGCCGCGCCCGCTGCTCGGTGTTCACGGCCAGCGCTGCCAGCCGTCGATGTGCCCGCCGTCGCTCCTCGCTCGAAGCCGCCGCGTAGATCGCCGAGGCGAACAAGGGATGCTTGAACCGGACCGATTCTCCTTCGACGACGATGACCCCCGCCGCCTCAGCGCCTCGCCAGCCGAGCAAGCATCTGCTTCGACGACGCCCGCACCGCGTGCCGCAATTCGCCGATCGTGGGAGTCGCCGTCGCCGCCGCGAAGAACAGCATCTCCCGTGTCGACTCCGGCAGCGTCCGCAGCCTGCCGGCGACCAACTCGCGGACGTCGTCGGGAACGGGAAGCGCCTCCCCGGCCGCCGGCGCCCCCGCCTGCAGAAGCGACGAGGCGAGCTCGAGCGCGAAGAACGGGTTGCCGGCCGTCTCACGGTGAATCCGCAGAAGCGTCGCCCGACTGAAGGTGCGACCCAACCTCGCCTTAATCAACTGATGCAGAGCACCCGCGCTCAGCGCACCCACTCGAACCCGTTCGAATCGCTCACCGCCAAGCGAACGGTCAAGACCCAACGGCACCGAGCCATCGCTCGGAGTCCGCAGCGACAGAAGGAAACCGACAGAACGACCCTCGAGCCTCCGAGCGGCGAACTCGAGCACCCGCGCCGAGGAACGATCGAGCCACTGGACGTCGTCCACCGCGACGACGACAGAAATCGACGAAGCCAGCCGACCCAAGACAGACACCGCGGCCATCGCGACTGCCCGCTGAGCGGCAACCGCGTCCGCGCGACCGGCCCGCAACAACGCAACCTCGAGCGCATCCCGCTGAGGCGCCGGAAGCGCAGCAAAGACGTCCGGCTCGACCCCTTCCAACAGATCCGCAAGAGACGAATACGAAAGCGCTGCCTCTACCTCGGCCGGCGCACAGCAAAGCACGAGATACGACGCAGCCCGCGCGAGGGCGACCCCCTCACGCCACAACACCGTCTTGCCAATCCCGGCCTCACCCTCAAGAACGCAGCCGGCCGGTCCCCCTCGGAGCGAGTCAAGGAAGCGACCGAAGACCTGTAGCTCCTTTCCTCGGCCGAGGATAACGGCGGACATCAATCGAGCGTAGGAGGTAGCAGAGAGTTCCGCAAACTCGCCGTCACTCCATTCCGAACTGGCGACTTCCCGGGGCGATGCCGCGCATCACCGTCTCCGGCGGCTGCGAGCAGATCAAAATCCTCGCCCTGTCGCCGGTGCTGTTCTCCCGTCGACAGCAACGGCCAGAAAGGTGAGAGCCCCTAGCGTGCAAGTTGCTCCAACTCGCCTACTCGAAGCCGCTCGGGTCAACGGACTCACTTCCCTGGCCCGGACCCTATGATGTGGTCCCTCCGCAAACCTTTTGCTGGAGTCGGTTTCCGGGAGTGTGTCAAGCAAGTGTCAGATAGACGAGGGCACGCGCCACACCAGCGGCCCGAGCTTCGAGTCACGCACTTGCCGTCGGATCGCGGCTCCCGAGAAGCACAGCCGAATGGCACCCTTTCCGGAGTTCAAGCGAGAGTACGCTCGGACAGTCGACGATCTCGTCGCGTGAGTGCATCGTTAGTCTCGCGCGAATCTGGTGTTGGAGGCGATGTGAGGGGGGCGGCGGCGGGAGTTGTGTAGGGAAACACCCGCTGCGCGGAATGGGTTTGGCGCGTACGGTCGTGCCAGTCCTGGGGCCAGAAAGTCGCACGCTGCGCGGGGTTGCCCCACTTCCAGCCCCCGTGAGGGGGAGAAAGGAGGCCTTTATGCGCCTCCGTGTTTGGTTCGCAGTGCTTGCCGTCGGTCTGCTTGCGGCGGTTGGTGCGTCAACTGCTGGTGCCTCGACGGTTTGTAATCCTGGCGGCGACGTGTGCGTGGTGGTTGGCGGTTACGCGGGTTTGCAGAGCGACATCGCGATGGCGGGTGCGCCTGCCGCTATCACGGCGTTGCTGACCAGGGAGGTCGCTCTCTCACAGGCGCTGCATCCGCCGGGCCCGTGCTTTACGGGAGCGCTTCCGCCTGGCCCTCCCTGCACGCCAACACCGTCGTACCTGTTCCTGCCGTCCGAGTATCTGCTCGTGCTCGTCGACTACCAAGTCGGCGCGCTATCGGGGCTGCTCCCTCGCGCCGCCTGTCCGGGCGGATGCACGTTCCCGCCTGACGCTGCCCGAGTGATCGACGGTGACATCCACGCGATCTTCGCCGACCCGACCCTGACGCCACCCGGACCGCCAACCCCGCCGACGTTCATCCCCAACACGAACTGACAACCTGAGGTCACACGGCGCGGACGGCATGTCCATGACCGCCGTCCGCGTCCGTCTCCGGGGACGTTGCCGAACGCTGGCGCAGGCGAGGGCCGAAGCGCCCGGCACGTCCGTTTTTCGGCCGAGCCCTCGGGGGTCGATACAGGATTCGTGGGTGGTGCGTGCGCTGGTCGCCGAGTCCGAGTTCGGAGAAGCAGATCCTCGTCGGCAATCGCGACATGATCGCGCGGGAGATCGGCTTCGGCACCTGGCCCAGGAACGCCTGCCCGGCCACCGGCTCCCTTGAGCAGAATGTCAAGGTGCAACCGAGGCGACAAGGCCTCCTTTCTCCTCGTCACCGAGGATTACGTGCGTCCGCCGACCCTTCTCGAGAACGCAGCAGTCCGGCGGCTCCCGCGACGCCGAGTGTCGCAATCAGCCCGGCGGCCGGCATGTCCCACCCGGGGCGGTAGGGCACCTCGACCGACGGCGGCGGCACGAACGCCGAGCCGTAGCTCGCGAGTCCGGTCTCGTCGAGCGTGCGCGAGCCGCGGTAGGAGCCGAGATAGCCGGCCGTCGCGAGGGCGACGGCCAGCAGCAGCAGCGCGGCTAGGCCGCGACGTCGACGGGCGTGTGCGGCTCGCTGCCCCATTCCGCCCAGGAACCGTAGTACACGCCCACGTCGGGGTAGCCGAGCAGAGGCGTGAGCGCGAACGAGGCGGGTGCAGCGCACCTTGCGTGAGGAGGGTCAGGTCAGTGAGCAGAGTTGGGCGAGGCGTGTGAAGGAGGGGCAGGCGAAGTTGGTCGGGGTGATCTGATCGAGCTCGCGGAGATCGTTCGCGATGGGCGTTGCTTGGCGCCCTGACGACGGAGATCGAGCGCCGAATGAAGTAGCTGTCGAGCGCCTCAGCGCGTCATAAGGATCGATGTCCACCGGGGCGGTCTCGCGTCTTCCGCGACGCGTGCTTAGCGCCCTCAAGCAGGGCAGCCTCCAACTCGTCATCGGGCAATCCTGCCTCTGTGAGCACCCGTCGGATCTCGCTTGACTGGAGATGACGCCTGGCCCGTTCTCGAAGACCGACGTAGTCGACGGGGTCGCGATTCTCGGCGAGCGCGCGCACGATTAGCTCCCGCTCGCGTTCAGCCTCGTCGCCCTCGAAGCCATACGCGTTGACCAGCAGTCGAGCGAACGTCTCGACCCGTTCCCGGTGGGGATCGTGCTCGTCTTCCAACACCGACAGTGTACGGACCCGCCAGAGTGGTCGGCTAAGCACCCCACACGCCTATGTGGACTATCCCTCCTGCCCCCGCGCTTGGAGTGGCGGCGAGTGAAACGGGGGTCGTGGCAGAGAGCCGGGACTCAACGGGAGGTTGCCGCGCGGCGGGCTGGGCGGGGTGCCTCGGCTTCCTGGCGTCGGGCTCCGCGGAGCTCTAAAGATTCGATCGCGATGCCAGGCCGACCCTCCATGCGTCGTGCAAACGCTGGTCGAACCCGCTGGCCGAGATGAGGGGCTGACCTAACCTTGCGGTGGGAGAGCAATGCTTAGCGACGACCTACCGTCAAGAGCTTGGAGGGGCTGCCAACAAACAGAGGCGTCGGCGCGCGCCCGCGCCGGCTCACATGCCTGGAGTGCGAGGACGTGGCACGCGGACAAGCTTGGGGGTGGCGGGTGTACCTCGACGTGCATGGCGAGCTCGCAACGTATTGCCCGGATTGCGCCGAACGAGAGTTTGGCGAAGACGACTTCGTGCTGCCGTTTTTCCCAACCGACTCGTAAACGCGAATAGCGAGAGCATTGAGTGACGGCGAAATGCTCCGGCAGGTGGAAGGCCTTGCTCCGAGAGTCGACGCGTGCTGAAAGGAGCTCGGGAGCGCCGAGCACTAGGTAGGGATACCAAACTGTCTGGGCGATGAAATGCCTGCAAATCAAACAATTTATCGCTTCGGACCCTATGATGTGGTCCCTCCGCGATCCCTTTGCTGGAGCGGGTTCGCGGACAGTGTGTCAAGCGTGTGTCAAGTGAGACGGGCCCGACGCAAGGCCCCAACACCGTAAAGAGCGGGTCACCTAAGGCGAGATGTGCCTACGAGGCGATGCCCTCGCGCCAGAGCTGAATGACGAGCCGAAGCTCTCTTTCTCCCAAGAGTGGCTCGACTGCCCGGACGATCCCGAGCTCGCCGCCGATCTCTATCCGCTCACCAACCTCAAGCGCCCGCTCCTGCGTCAGGTGACCCGTTGAGACCACGTCCTCGCCGCGCCGGAGCTCGTACCTGTAAGCGAACGCGGTCATCGACACCTGAACGATACGTGTCCCTGTGCGGACAGATTCTGGGACCGCGCGTCGCCTCGATCGTGGCAGCCGTGCGATCCGGCTGCATCGACGACGCGTTAGCCGTGACGGTCCGTCGGACCGCATGTTCGTCCCACGCGGGGAAGTGCCGCAGACCACTCATTGCTTCCTCCGAATCTCGAACCGCAGCTTCCAGACTGCTCTTGACGAGCGACTGTTCAGGCGGCGCCATAGCGCCGCCTGCGCAGCCCCCTCACGTGGCCGCGGCCGCCACGCCTGTCTCTCACGATGCTCTTCATTGCGTTGACCGGTATCCCTCGACCGGGTGAAAGTGAAGCGGTGCCATGAACCACCAGAGGGGTGATTCGTGTACTTGCGGGCCGGGCGTAGAACTCGATTTGTCCCCTCCCTCCCGATGTGGCGCGAGGGCGAACAGGCAAGTCGGGTCGGCCCTGGGCGGCAGGGCCGACTCAACTCCTTCCGGCCAAGGAGACCGTGTGAGCAAATCGACCGTCTCGACCGACTCCGATGATGCGACGCAGACCGAGTTAGAGCGGATCGTCGCCTGGCGCTTTGAGGAGCTCGTCCGGGCGGGTTACGGGCCTGAGGCCGCGAACCTCCTCGCGGAACATCCTGAGGTTGACCTCCATCGTGCGGTCGAACTGCGGGCTCGCGGCTGCACCCAGGACACGGCCGTCCGCATCCTGGCCTGAGCGACCTTTGTGCGTCGATTCGTCTGCTACCTGCTGGGCCACCAGTTCGGCCCCACAACGTTCATCGCCGGATTCGACGTTAAGCGATGCTCACGCTGCGGCCTCGGCCGTGCATCCGAGCACGAACAAACCGACGCATTCTGAGGCCGCTGGACGCGTCGACCTGGCCGACAGGACGAGCCACCTCGCCCGGGCCGGGGACCCTATGGATGAGGTCCCTCCGCAAACCCTTTGCTGGAGCGGGGTTGCGCAGGGTGTGTCAAGCGTGTGTCAAGTAAATGGCGCAGAATCCGCGCGGACACACGGAGGGTGGGCCATCGCCCACCCTCCGGCGAGAGTTCCGAAGGTCGCCTCAGATGTGGCAGTTGCTGGGCTCCGCCTCGTCGGTCTTTCTCGCTGCTCCCTGCGGGAGGAACTGCACCGCGATCGTCTCAGCCGTGACGGAGGGGTCCTCGTTCCGCAGCGTGTGCACGTCGGCGCCACCCGAATCGACGAAGGCCTGCCCCGCGGTGTAGACCTGCGGTGCGCAGTTCGGGTCGCTGCTGTCATAGTTGGTCACCGATCCGGAGATCACGAAGATGATGCTGGGACCTGGATGCGAGTGCCAGCCGGTGGTTCCTCCCGGCGTGATCTTGTTGTCGACGACGTAGAGATCCGACTGCCCGAGCGTCTGGACCAGCGCGACCCAGAGGCCGGGACGGGTCTTGCCGTCCTTTCCGACCACGCTCGTGATCGCGTGCCCGGTCAGGTTGAGCCGGTCGACGGTCGACTTCGCGAGGATCGTCGTCGACAGGCCGGCGGGGTTGGTCGCGAGGACGCTGCCGGCGTAGAGCCCGACGGCCAGCACGACGGCCAGCAGACTGAGAACCCACTTCCACTTCATGTCCCCTCCTTCTTCGCTTACTACCTGGACGAAGGCTCCCGGAGGCGGCGCGGCTGGGCCAGAGGGCTCGCATCCCGATGCAGTAGAGGCTCGCACCCCACTAGGTGACGCGGAGGAACGGCGCGCAGGAGGGCGCGCTGCGGTTGCCGGCGGGGTCGGTCGCGATTACGCAGAAGCGGAGCTCCCGGCTCCGGAGCGTTGCAGGCACCGGCCAGCGCACGACGACGCTGCGCGTGCCGACCTTGAACTCCTCCGGCGAGGCGAGGGTCGCCACGAGCGAGCCGCCCTCGTAGACGCGAACGCGCGCCGAGCTGCGGCCGCTGTCGTCGAAGACGTCGAAGCGGAGCTTGGCGCGCGCACCTCGCTTGGCCGAAGCGGGATAGGCGCTCACCAGGGGAGGCTTGTGGTCGGGGGAGCTCAGCGCGCCCGTCGAGGAGAGTCTCTGCAGCGCGGCCGTCGCGCTCCGCACGAGGTCGTCGGGGCTCTTCGCGGCGAGGGGAACGGAGCGCAGCACCTGCTCCTCCGCTGCGGTCGAGTGGCCGCTGTCGTAGACGCCGAAGCCGCTCGGCATCGCGACGAGCAGCGGGCCGACGTACCAGAGCCCGAGCTCGAGCCCGAGAAAGTGCGCGTAGTCGGTGGGCCTCCCGTAGAGCGACGAGATCGCCCCGAGGTCGTCGGGCGCGTAGACGAGCGCGACCTTGACGCGGTCGCCGTGGGCGTAGACGCCGTCGACGACCCGGTCGAGCGCGGCCGTCGCGGCCGGCGAGGGCGCCTCATACGGGACGAAGACGTTCTGCACGAGGAGGGAGTCGCTGGCCGGATCCCCGTCTGCCCGCGAGCCTGCCGCCGTGACCCCCGCGACGAGCGCGGTGACCACGGCGGCGGCGACAAGCGGCCGAATCATTTGGTACAGGTCGTCGGCTGCGGCTTGTCGAGCCGAAGCCCGGTGGTCGGAGTGCCACCCGGGACGACGAAGGTCACCATCACGACGGCCGGAGAGGTGCTCTCGTTCTTGACGATGAACGTCTTGGCGCCGGTCTCGTAGAATGACTGGCCGGCTGTGAACGTCTCCGACGAGCAGTCGGTGCCGTAGCGGACGACCGTCCCCGAGACGACGGTCCCGGTCAAGTAGCCGGGGTGGCTGTGCCAGCCCGAGAGCCCTCCGGGCGCGAACGTGGCCTGCTGCGTGACGATCTCGGGCGAGTGCAGCAAGCCGATCGGGACCATCCCGAAGGCTGCGGACACAGCCGGATGCAGGTTCAGCCACTCGCCGAGGTTCGTGACGCCCGCGCTCCGAAGGCGCATCAGGAACTCCGGCAGCTGGTCGAGGGAGTACTGCTTGCCCTCCCAGGCGACGGTGTTCGCCGTGGCGGTGAGGCCGGTGTTGAACGCCAGGTCGCCCTCCAGCGCACCCAGCGAGACGATGGCCGACTTCTGCCCCTGGCTCGGCGTCGCGAGCGCGACCGCCGTCCAGACGACCGCACCGGCAAGAACGAGAAGGACGATCAACCGCTTCATCGGATACCTCCGTCCGTAGGTCATCTCCATCACCTGAGGAGCGTGACGCGGACGGCAGGCTGCACCTAGAGGGCTTCCACCCCGATTCCGGTGGAGGCTCGCCCCTCAGTCACTGCGCGGCGCAAGTGTGTCCTGCACGATGCGGAGGAGCTCCACGATGTCCACCGGCTTCGAGATGTACCCGTCGAAGCCCGCGGCCAGGAACCGCTCGCGGTCGCCATCCATCGCCTGCGCCGTCAGCGCCAGCACAGGGGTCGATGCCGTGCGCTCGTCGCTGCGCAGCCGCGTCAGCGCCTCGACGCCGTCGATTCCGGGGAGCTGGACGTCCATGAGCACCAGTACCGGGCGGGCAGATGCCGCGAACTCGACCGCATCCTCACCCGATGTCGCCTCGAGCGGGTGGTACCCCTTCACCTGCAGCACGTCGCGGATGAGCTTCATGTTCTTCTCGTTGTCCTCGACGACGAGGATCCTCTCTCCGGTCATGGCGCGGCGATGACCGGGAGGGTGAAGACAAAGCGGCTGCCGCGGCCGGGCTCGCTCTCGACCCAGATCCGGCCTCCCTGCAGCTCGACGAGTCGCTTGGAGAGCGCGAGGCCGAGGCCCGTGCCGTCCCGCTGCTCGACGCCCACGTCGGTCTGCTGAAACTCCTCGAAGATCCGCTCCTGATCCTGCGGTGCGATGCCGGGCCCCGTGTCGGTCACGGAGACCTGGACCTCGCCGTCCACGCGCGCCGAGGCGACGGCGACGCTCCCGCCGGCAGGAGTGAACTTGACGGCGTTCGAGAGCAGGTTGAAGACGACCTGACGAAACCGCCGCTCATCGCCGTCGACAAGGTCGACGTCGGGCGCCAGCTCGAGCGAGAGCCGGACGCCGTCCTTCATCGCGCCCTCGCGCACGGTCACGACGCCGCGCTCGAGAGCCTCGCGCAACGAGAACGTCGCCACCTCGAGCTCGACCTGCCCAGCTTCCACCTTCGACAGGTCGAGCACGTCGTTGATCAGCGAGAGCAGGTGATGGCCCGAAGAGATTATGTCGTCGAGGTACTCCTCCTGCTTGGCGTTGACCTCGCCGAACAGGCGCTCGCGCAGTACCTGCGAGAAGCCGATGATCGCGTTCAGGGGTGTTCGCAACTCGTGGGACATGTTGGCCAGGAACTCGCTCTTGTGGCGGCTCGCCGTCTCGAGCTCCCCGTACAGCCGCCGCAGCTCGTCGTTCGTGCGGTTCACGTTCGCGGCCAGGGAGCCGAGCTCGTCCCGGTTCGGAACGTCGAGCCGCCCGGAGAAATCACCGGCGGCGATCTCCGCCAGCCGCGTCTCGGTCTGCTGGATCGGGCCGATCAGGGACAGCGAGAGGATCAGGCCTAGGCCGAGCGCCAGCACGACGCTGCCCGCTCCGACGGCGATGAACAGGTTGCGCGACGAGTCGTAGGCGCGGCTGTTCGCCGCAATCAGCACCGACGTGTCGTTGCTCGTCCGGTCCGCCAGGCCGCGCGCACGTGCGGTGAGATCGTTGTCCGCGTTGGTCGCGGCCGCCAGCCACGGCAGCGCCCTGTAGCCCCCGACGCCGCGCTTGTCGAGCTTCGTGATCTCGGTCAGGGCTCGATCGATGGTGCGATAGTCGAGCCGGATTCGCGCGAGCACCCGCTCGTCGGCGGGCGGCGTCACGAAGCCCACGAACGTCACCTCGTCTGCGCCGAGCTCGACCTGCGAGAGCGCGTAGGCGGCGTTCTCGTCGGGAAGGACCCATTGCCGTCCTCCCTGGAGGGTCTTCCCGCCGGTGTACCGGCTCAGGCCGGGCTGGCCGATGCCCCGCGCCCCGAGGATCTGCCGCAGGTCGGTGGAGTACGCCGCGAGCGCCTGGTACTGCGACGACCGGGCCTGGAGCGTGCCCAGTCGTTCGACGCGAGCGTTCGCCTGGGCGAGAACGCGCAAGCCGAGGAAGCCGACCAGGACGAGCAGCCCGGCGATCACGAGGAACGCGACGAGCAGCTTGGTGCGCAAGGTCGCCGGCACGCGGGCGACCCCGCGCACGAGCCCGTTTTGGATGCCCGTGAGCGCCGTCCGCCTCCGTTCCGTCGGCTATGGGCTCAGCTTGGGCTTCGAGGCGACCGAGTCGACGATCAGCCACTTGCCGTTGATCTTCTGCACGTCGTGATCGACGCCGACGTAGGCGACGAGCTTCTGCGTCTTCGGGTCGATGTAATGGCACTCGAAGTAGAGCGTCCCCTTGTCGCCGTTCACCGTCGCCCTGATCTTGTACGTGGGCGTATCGGCCAACCAGTGGTTCTGCGGCTTGAACGCCTTGTTGTCGGTGGCAAACCAGTGCCTGATCTGCGGCTTCCCGGTGAGCGCCTTCTCGTCGACGTTGAAGACCGCGCCCGGCGCGAAGAGCGACATCATCAGGTTGAGGTCGTGCTTCGCGAGGGCCTCGTGGAACTTCGTCTCGATCTGCGTGATCTCGTAGAGGTTCGCCTCGTGCTGCATCGTCGCGTCGGCGGCTGCGGCGTTGCTCGTGCCGCCGCACCCCGTCATCAACGCCACCAGGATCCCCGTGAGGGCGCATCCCCCGACCACCAGGCCGGTGACTCTCAGCCTCGAAAACATGAGACGATCGTGACAGGAGGCGATCGGGGCGTCTAGGGGGCTAGCATCCCGTTTCGGACGCGAGTCGGCGGATGAGGCCGGGCAACGCCTTCACGTCGATCGGTTTCTCGACGTAGTCGGCGAAGCCGGCCTCGAGGAGCGCCTCGCGCGCGCCGGCGAGCGCGGTCAGGGCGACGACGGGAATGTGCGCGGTCGTGGGCTCGGCCTTCAGGCGCCGCAGGGCTTCGCCGCCGTCGATGTCCGGGAGGCGAATGTCCATTAGGACGAGATCGGGGAGCTCCTGTTCGGCAAGCGCGATCGCCTCCTCGCCGCTCCCGGCCTCGAGCGTGTCGAGCCCTGCCGCGCCGAGAACGTCACGCGTGAGCCTGCGGTTCCTGGAGTCGTCGTCGACGACCAGTACGACGAGCGGCGTCATCGACCGAGTCGCCCTAAGCTTGGCGGATGCCGCTCCGCGTCGTGCTCGCCGACGACCACTACCTCGTGCGCGAGGGAGTGCGGCAGCTGCTCGAGACGGACCCGGACGTCGAGGTGGTCGCGGCCTGCGGCGACCTCGACTCGCTGCTCGCGGCCGTCCAGGCCGAGCGGCCGGACGTGGTCGTCACCGACATCCGCATGCCGCCGACCGGACTCGACGAGGGCATCCAGGCCGCCGAGCACCTTCGCGAGACGCACCCCGAGATCGGCGTCGTCGTTCTCAGCCAGTTCGCCGAGCCGGCCTACGCGCTCGCCCTGCTCGAGGGAGGGACCGCTGGGCGCGCGTACCTGCTGAAGGAGCGGCTCGACGACCTGGACGAGCTCGTCAGGGCGATCCGGGAGGTCGCGGCGGGCGGCTCCGTGATCGACACGAAGGTCGTCGAGGGGCTTGTGGCGGGCAAGGCGACGGCGAAAGAGTCGCCGCTGCACGAGCTCACGCCGCGCGAGAACGACGTCCTGCGCGAGATGGCCGAGGGCAAGAACAACGCCGCGATAGCGCACGCGCTGTTCCTGCAGGAGCGGTCGGTCGAGAACGTGATTCACTCGATCTTCCTCAAGCTCGGAATCTCGTGGGAGCCCTCGGTTCACAAGCGCGTGATGGCCGTCATCCTCTATCTCTCCGAGGGCGGGCCGTAGAGCGGCACGGTTGCACTGACGCACGTCCCGCGCCCGGGCTCGGACGTGATCGCAAGGGCACCGCCGAGAGCCTCCACGCGGTCGTGGGCGGACGTGAGGCCGCTCCGAGGGGGGTGTGCCAGGGGATCGAAGCCGCCGCCGTCGTCGGCGACCTCGACCCGGAGAGCGTCGGCGTCCTCGCGGAGGCGAATCGTCGCGCTCGCGCCCACACCGGCGTGAGCGGCGACGTTTTCGAGCGCGGCAAGGCAACAGAAGTAGGCGGCCGCTTCGATCTCGTCGGGAAGGCGCCCGAGCGCGGCGGCCTCGAGGCGGGTCGGGACGCCCAGCGTGGACGCCGCTCCGCGCAGCGCATCGGGGAGCCCCTGCGCCTCGAGCAGCGACGGGTAGATCGCATCGGCGAGCGCTTGAACCCGCTCGAGCGCTGTCCGAACGTCCTGGCGGATCTCATCGAGCAGCGTGAGAGCGCCGGGGATGTCCGAATCGGCGCGCTGCCGCGCCAGTTGGAGGCGGACGGCGATGGCGATCAGGTCCTGCTGGACGCCGTCGTGGAGCGCGCGCTCAATCCGGCGGCGCTCGGCGTCCGCAGCCGCGAGCTGACGCACGCGTGCGGCGCGCAACTCGACAAGCAAGGCGTCTGCGCCGGCCACGATCTGGCAGTTGTCCGTCATCGACCGCGACCCGTCAAGCCGACCCTCGATGTTTCATATCTCCACGCGGCCGGCCCCCTGATGTGGTCCCTCCGCAATCCCCTTACTGGAGCCAGATTGCCGATGTGTGGCAACCGTGTGTCAAGAAACGGAGGCGCGTTGTCGCGTTCCGGAGCACTGCAACGGGATTCTCGCTCAGAGATAGCCGTATCCCTCGGCGATCGCGGCGGCGTCCGTGAGGCGACTACTCGTCCGGGGCCGCCGCGCGTAGGCGCTCGCGCACTCCGATTCGTGCCCGTTCAAGGATTCCGGGGTCGCCGAAGAGCGGGAAGGCGAGATTTGCCGCTACGAGAAGAGCGTTGGTCTCGAACGCGAGTTGGGCGGTGTCGATGTCCGGTCGGATCTCGCCGAGGGTCTGGGCCTCGTGGATGGCGACGCCGATTGCCTGCATCCATCCGGTCACGAACTCGGCGATGCGGTCGCGCACGGGTCCGGGTCGGACGTTCATCTCGGCCGTGGCCGCAACGAAGAAGCAGCCGCCAGGGAAGACACCGCGCTCGACGTGAGAGAGGAACGCGTCGCAGAGCGCTAGGACGCGAGCTGTGCCCGGCGGAGCGGCTCGTGCCGGTTCGATGACTTCGTGTTCGAAGACCTCGCTTGCTGTCTCGACCGTGGCGAGCTGGAGCTCGAGCTTCGACCGAAAGTGGGCGTAGAGGCCGCTCTTGCTCATTCCGACGGCCTCGGCCAGCCGCCCGATCGAAAGGCCCTCGAGGCCCTCGACGGAGGCAAGCTGCGCCGCGGTCTCGAGGATCGCGCGGTGAGCACGGCCGCCGGCCTGACGGCGTGATTTGGGATCTGCGTCGGTCATACTTGACAATCTAGCACGATCGGTCGTACTATTCACCAACGTACGAACGGTCGTGCTATTCATGGAACAGGAGGACCCAACGTGACCACATCTATTCAGACCGTGATGACCGATCCACTCGTCCATCGGTGGCGCGCGTTTGCCGTGCTTGCCGTGTCGTACTTCATGACGATCGTCGATCTCACGATCGTCAACGTCGCACTGCCGACGATCGGCCGCAGCCTCCACTTCAGCGAGACGAACCTTCAGTGGATGGTCACCGCCTACGCACTGACCTTCGGCGGGTTCCTGCTCCTCGGCGGACGAGCCGCCGACCTGCTCGGCCGCAGGCGCATCCTCATGCTCGGCCTCGCGCTCTTCACCGCGGCCTCGCTCGCATGCGCGCTCGCGACTACGGACACGCTCCTGATCGCGATGCGCGGGATCCAGGGCCTCGGAGCGGCGATCGTGCTCCCAGCCGCCCTCTCGATCGTGATGAACATGTTCGCCGAAGGCCCCGACCGCAACAAGGCCCTCGGCATCTGGGGCGGCATCGGCGCGGCGGGCGCCACGTTCGGACTGATCGCCGGCGGCCTGCTCACCCGCTATCTCGGCTGGCAGTACATCTTCCTCCTCAACGTCCCCGTCGGCGCGGCAGCCCTCTTCCTCGCTCCGAGGATCGTCCCGGAAAGCCGCCTCGAGACCATACGCAGACGCTACGACCCGCTCGGAGCGATCACCGTCACCAGTGGACTCCTCCTCCTCGTCTACGCGCTCTCGAAGGCTCCCCAGGACGGCTGGTCCGGGGGACGGACTATCTCGCTACTCACTGCCGGGGTCGGCCTGTTACTGGCCTTCCTTCTCGTCGAGACTCGGGTAGAGGCCCCGCTCCTGCCGCTGCGCATCTTCCGGGTGAGGACCGTCGCCGGCGCCAACATGGTCGGGCTGCTGCTCGGCGGCAGCTTCTTCGCCTTCATCTTCGTCGGCACCCTCTACATGCAGCAGGTGCTCGGATACTCGGCGCTCCAGACCGGCCTCGCCTGGCTCACCACTTCTCTCACCTCGGTCGCGTTTGCCGGGCTCTCCCAGGCACTCGTCACCCGCGTGTCGGCCAAGCTCGTCATGGCCGTCGGCATGGCCCTGATCGGCGGCGGCATCCTCTGGGCAACCCAGGCGCCGGTACACGGGGGCTTCTGGAGCGATCTCGCGGGACCGTTCTTCGTCACAGGCGCTGGCACAGCGTTCGCCTTCATTCCGATCTCGATCGCCGGTCTCGCCGGGGTCAAGCAGGGAGAGGCGGGCCTCGCCTCCGGCCTCCTCAACACCTCGCAGCAGATCGGCGGCGCAATCGGCGTCGCGGTCGCGTCCACCGTCGCGGCCACGCACTTCAAGACCCTCACCCTCGCAGGGGAAACCGGTCCGGCAGCCCTCACAGGCGGCTTCCAGTGGGCGCTCTGGGTCTGTGGCGGAATCGCGCTCGCCGCCGTCCCGGTCACCTTCCTGCTCCTCCGCCGTGACCCGGCACCTGCTGGCACGGGCAGGGCCAGGGCCTCGCTCGCACGGGGACGCTTGGCGGGAAAGGTTGTGAGGGAATCGTGATCACTGTCGATGAGTTGGCCACGATTCCGCTCTTCTCGGCGCTCGCGCAGAATGAGCTGGAGTACCTTGCCCGCGAGGTCGAGGACATACACCTCGTCCCGGGCGAGTACGTGGCCCACGAGGGCGAAAGCCGGTTCCTGGCGGTCGTGGTCGAGGGCAAGACCGAGTTGACGAAGATCGTGAACGGCGCCGAGCAGGTGATCGGCGTCCGGCTCCCAGGGGAGCTCGGAGGCGAGATCCCGATGACGCTCGGCTCGCCGCTGCCCGCCAGCATGCGGGCCGTCGAGGCATCGCGCGTGCTGAAGGTGACCGTCAAGGTGTTCCACACGCTCGCCGCTATGGCCCCCCAGGTCTCCGCAACGGTCGGCGCCGCCGCGTTGGAGCGGCTCGAGATGCTCAGAAGTGCCACCGCGCAGCCGCTCGAGCCCGCGATGTCCGTGATCGGCCCGCGCCTCGACCCAGCAGTCCACGCCGCCGAGAGCTTCCTCAATCGCAACCAGATTCCCAACGATCACCTGGACCCCGACGAGCCCGCCGCTGTTGCACTCACCGCAGGTGGAGCCGCAGTTGACGCCCCATATCCGGTGGTGGAGCTTCGCGACGGAACGCGGCTGATTGCACCAACGATGCGCGTCCTTGCCACGGTCGCCGGACTGACCGTCGCGCCTCGGCGGGATCGCTACGACGTAGTGATCGTGGGGGGCGGGCCTGCGGGGCTGACGGCGGCAGTCAACGGCGCCTCCGAGGGCCTGAAGACCGCGCTGATCGAGTCCTTCGCCCCGGGCGGTCAGGCCGGCACCTCGACCCGGATCGAGAACTACACGGGGTTCCCATTCGGCGTTTCCGGGGACGAGCTCGCGAGCCGCGCGCTGCAACAGGCAAAGAGGCTGGGCGCCGAGATCGTCGTGACCCGCCGGGTCGAAGACATCGACCCTGCCGAGCTGACCGTCACGCTGGATGGAGGCGACGTCCTCCGAACGAAGTCGATCGTGCTCGCTATGGGCGTAGAGTGGCGGCGTCTCGAGGTCGATTCCGTCGATCGATTCGTCGGCTCAGGTGTCTACTACGGCGCAGCGCGCAGCGACGCAGGTCTGGCGCAGGGAAACAATGTGTATCTGGTCGGGGCTGGAAATTCTGCCGGCCAGGCCGCGATCTTCTTCTCGAGCCATGCACGATCGGTGACGCTCCTCGTGCGTGGTGAGTCGCTCGCAGCGAGCATGTCTCAGTACCTCATCGAGCAGATCGCGACGAAGGCGAACGTCAAGGTGGAAACGCGGTCCGAGGTTGTCGCGGTGCACGGAGACGAACAACTCGAGGCGATCGAGGTCATCGATCGAAGGGCCGGCACGACATCTCGGCGGGATACCAAGGCGCTCTTCGTCCTCATCGGCGCCGAAGCCGCGACTGACTGGCTCCCCACAGAAATCGCGCGCGACGAGCACGGCTTCGTCTTGACGGGAACCGACGCGATGAAAGAGGGACAACGGAAGACTGATCGCGAGCCGTTCGCTCTCGAAACGAGCACCCCGGGCATCTTCGCCGTCGGCGATATCCGCTCCGGATCAGTGAAGCGCGTGGCAGCGGCCGTCGGCGAGGGCGGCATCGCGATCGCCCTCGTGCATCGCTACCTCCAACCGTCCTCCTAGCCGTGGCCGACCTGCAATCCACACGCCGAGACCGATCCAACCGGGCCGGGAGGCGATGACGTGGTCCCTCCGCAAAACCCTTTGCTGGAAGCCAGATTTCGGGGCTGTGTCAACGTGTGTCAAGTAAACGAGGTACTCGCGCACTCGGCTTGCCCTCGGCGATTGCACGCGGACGCGGGTTCGATTCGCGCATCCATCTTCGGCTCAGAAGAGCCGTTCTCAGAGCCGGTCGATTGAAATGACTTCAGTCGACTGGCTCTTCCTCATCACCACGAGCGCGTGCGAACGCCTCAATCGCGGCCTCGTCTGAGGGATTGTCGATCACGCGGCGTTGCTCGACGATCGGTGCGTGACCCTTCTATTGCCTGCAGCGTCAACATTCCTAGTGACCGGCGTGCTCGCTGTCGTTGCCTGGCTCGTTCTTAAGAAGACCGAGCTCACGGAGGAGGCGCAATCGAGGGCGCTGTCTGAGGTCAGACAGTTGCTCTGGGGTGATGCACCGCGGGAGAGCGCTACCGATCTACTCGAGCGAAATCGGATTCTCTTCATCGGCATGGAGCTTCATTTGGAGCATCGTCTCGACCATCGTCTGGAGGACGCCGGCGGTGCTGAGATCGGATCGTCTCTTCTACAGCCCCTACCGGGCCTAATGCCGTGGGTTGGAGCCGCGTCGCGTTTTGAGACGGTGCGCGTCGAGATCCGTGACGAGAACCAGGTGAAGCAGCTCGAGATCGTGCGGCGGTCCGGGGTTCGGAGGCAGCCCCTGGAGATCTTCGACGGGACCGGAACTCGTGTCGGAACAATTACGCGCGACGGCCGGCGCTCGTTCGCGATGCTCGACGCCTCAGGCACGCGGATCGGGACAATCGTCAGCCGAAATCGCGGACACACGGTGGACTACGCACTGTTGGATGCCTTTGATGTGGATGTCGGCTTCATCTCCGGCCTTTCGCATGTGATCGAGCGCGCTTCCGTTCCGGTAGGCAACGCGCCAGCCACTTCGCGCAGGTTGCCGTCGATCAGGATCTTCGCGGCCGGCCAACCTCCCGAGCACGTACTCGAACTACGACTGCCGGCGAGCCGCACGTTTCGGAGCTTGATGCTCGGGGCCGCTGCGAGCGTGTATCTCATCTTGCAGGACCCGTGCGTAGACGGCGGTTAGCCAGGCGAGTCGGCCGGCGCCGCCAAGGGGAGCAGATCCGGGTAGCTCTGACCGCCCATGTCCATAACGCGCAGCATCGGCACCTGCGGGGGGCTGCTCAAGCCGGGAGGACGCCGATTGGAATCTTGCGCGGGTTCGATGGCCGCCGCTGTCGTCGGGCCACCGGCGATCGCAGCCCTAATAGCTGTGGGTCTCGGCGACCTCGACGACCGTCGGCTGCATCGTGACGGGGAACCTGCCACTGAGTGCGCCCGAGGCGAGTAGTCGGTCTCGAAGGGTCTTGGCGTCCTCGACCGATTCGAGTTCCACTCGTACGAAGATCTCGTTCGGGTTGTCGACCGCACGGGAGATCGTGTAGCCCTTCGCGATCTCTGCGCGCTTCGCAGGGTCGCTGTCGAAAACGGGCTTCCACTCGTCGTAGTCAGCGTCGAAACCAATCAGCATGTACGCAGTCATGTTCCGCTCCTCTTATAGAGACTGCGGACGCAGCCGAATCGATCCTACGACACCCAGGGCCCGAACGACGTTCCAGCGTTCGACGGTTTGAGTCCGTCGGAATACCTTAAAAAGCCCTGCAAAGACACCAGTTTAACGGTCGGTGACCCTATGATGTGGCCCCTCCGTAATCCCTTTGCTGGAGCCGGTTTCGGGCGGTGTGTCAAGCGTGTGTCAAGTAAAACGGGGCACGCGCGCACCGTTCTGTTGCAGTTCGCCTGCTCTGGCGTCGGCTCCGGTTGGCGCAGATGCCGCCCTCAGTGCGGCTTGGCGTAGTTCTGGATCTGGCCGAAATCGACGAACACGCAGGGCTCGTCTCCGACGATCCACGCGTCGTGGCCGGGCTCAATACGAACGGCGTCGCCAGGGCCGCACTCACCCTCACTACCGTCGTCCATCACGATATGCATCCGTCCCGAGACCACGTAGCCGAGGTGCGCTGTCTGGCAGCTACCGGTGCCGGCGATCGGCTTAACATGCTCAGACCAGCGCCACCCTGGCTCAAACACACCGCGGGCAACCGGCCCCGAAGTGAGATTCACGACATGCGCCGCACCCTTCTCGTCCGCAAACGGCCGCACCTCATCCGGATCGTCGAGAGGCCTGATGTCAAGTCCCGCCATCTGAACACTCCTTCCGCAGGTTGGTTTCGCGGGTTATTTCACTTCCGTGCCCGAGCAGCAACCCGGGTGCACATCCACCCAGCTCAAGCGCGCGAAGTCGCGGTAGCCAAAACCGACATTCGTGACATGTCACGCCACAGTGGGCACCGCACCTTGAACGGGCAGGCTTGCGCACATACTCACCGGCTTTTCCGCGACGCGACTGTCTCGGCCGCGCCCACTCGAGCTCGGACACGAACACCCGCACGCCCGTCTCGGGGTCGATCTCAAGGCGGATCGCAACGGGAGCGACGGGCTTCGGCGCCTCGAAATGGACGACGACCTCGGGCGGATTCACCGTTACCCGGCTTGGGGCGACATGGACGACCGAGACTGCTTGCGGCCCGAGGCTCTTCGCGGCCGCGACCAACGCCGAGGTGACACGCTCGATCGAGCCGGCCACCTTCCCGCGCTTGGTCCACCCCCTTGTTCTGACATGCTAGGAACCTGCGGCGGGTGAGCTCCTGCGTGTCGGAATAGAGAGACGAGCTCATGAGGATCTTGATTGCGGAGGACCATCAGCTGATGCTGGCTGGTGTTCGGCAGGCTCTCGACCTTGACGGGGGATTCGAGATCGTGGCGGAAGCCCACTATGGGACCCAAGTGATGCCGATGGTCAGCTCGTCACGGCCCGAAGTCGTGCTCCTCGACCTGCGCTTGCCCGGGCTCGATGGGCTCACGTGTCTCGATCGGCTAAGCGACCGTCACCCGGGCGTGGCCGTGGTGATCTTCTCCGCGACCGATGACCCGGCACAGATCCAGTCGGCGTTCAAGCGCGGCGCCTGCGGCTACATCGTCGAGAGCATCGACTTTCGCGATCTCGGCTCGGCGATCCGCCAATCGATCGACGGCAACGCCTACCATGCACTCGGGCTTCCAGCCATGAGCGAAGACACCGCGGCCGGCGAGGCCGGCCTCACAAGCCGCGAGCTCGAAGTCACGAAGCTGCTCAAACTAGGCCTCAGCAACAAGGCGATCGCCAAAGAGCTCTGGATCACGGAGCAGACGGTGAAGTTCCACCTAACCAAGATCTACGCGAAGCTCGGCGTCGCCAACCGAACCGAAGCAGCACTGTGGGCCTTCACCCGCGGCCTTGAAGACCACAGGTACGACGAGGACCGAACCCATCCGGTCCCCAACACACACAGCCCAGCCAAGACGGGCTAACCTCCAACCCGGTGCGGGGGAACAGGCAACCCTCTCCCCAAGAGGCGCCGTCCGTTATTTAGCTGCGGCGCAAGCCCGACCCCCGCACCTCCAACCTCCGACACACCAAGAAAGCGCCCAGAACTTCTAGACCTCAACCAGACCCAGAACGCGAGCGAGCCAGAACCGAGTGTCGATGCTTGCGTGGCAGGGGGGTGCGACCTGGCCGGCTGGGGTTCGGGGTTTTGGGCTCGACCATCCCTGTGTTTGAGGGCTAACCCTCCTGGTCGTGCGAACGGATGGGCGAGCAGCTGGGCGAGTCGCGAGCCGGGCCTATCCGTTGGCCTGGGGAGCAGTGAGTAGAGCGTCCCTACCATCAGAGCTATGGAGGGGCTGCCGGCGAACAGAGGCCTTGGGGTTCGTACACGCCTGCTCATGTGTGTCGAGTGTGAGGACATGGCCCGCGGACAGGCTTGGGGTTGGCGCATCTACCTCGACTACGAAGGTGAGCTCGCCACGTTTTGCCCTGACTGTGCTGAACGCGAGCTCGGGGAGGATGACTTCACTCTGCCGTTCTTCCCAGACGGCTCCTAAGCACGCAAGAGAAGGCCAGAACGCGAAGCGGTCTAGGTTCTCCTGATTCCCCCGATCTAGGGATTGTCTGGTCCAGCAAACGGACACAGTGTGGGAGTCCAGGTTCCTGCGGCTGGAATGAGGGGGCCACATCTTGCGGATCTTGCTTGGCTGATCCGTTCGAGCCGCGCGAGCCGCTCGGCTGGGATCTCTAGCACCGCCTCTGCCATCAGGAGGTAGTCGCCAAGCTCGAGGTAGCGGGTCAACGAGCGAGGCGCTCGAGGATGTCCTGGTTCTCCTCCACGAGCTTGCGCAGCGACGCGCGAAACTCCTTGTCCTGCCGGCGGGTTGCGATGTGCTCGTCGATCGCCGTCCGGATCGCCTCGGACACCGGCACCCCGTCCACCTCGGCGACCGTCTCCAGCAGCCGGGCCTGCTCTGCGTCCAACCGCACCGTCATCGCCTTCTTATCCATCCCTACTCCTCGGTTGCTTGGTATCACGATACCACACTCAGACCAATCCACCTTGGCACCCGCGCACCCGCGCACCCGGGCCCGGACCCTATGATGTGGTCCCTCCGCGATCCCTTTGCTGGAGCCGGTTTGCGGGCGGACTGTCAAGTGTGACCGCACCCAAAAAGCACGCGTCCTCGACGACGCCACCGCCACACCCACCACCATCACACACGACCTACGAATCCTCCTCAAGCTCCGCTAGCCGCAACGCGACTCCGGACTCAGCGGGTACCCGGCGAGCCGACGTGTCCGGGCCCTGCCACAACCCGGGTCGGACCCTAGGATGAGGTCCCTCCGCAAACCCTTGCTGGGGCGGCTTTGCGGGTTGTGTGTCAAGCGTGTGTCAAGTAAGACCGGGCACGCTACGCGCTAGCCCTCCACCGTGAGGAGACGCTCAGCTACAGTCGTCGGCGGCGCCGTTGAGTTCAACGGGAGCGCGAAGGTATGTCGTCGATGCGGGCGCGGACCCGCCTCTGGCGACCCTAGGAAGACTCTCCTCTAAGAGGGGTCGCTCTCCACGGTCTTTCGCAGGCGCCTAGACATCAGAGCATCTGCTCCAGCGCCGTATCTGCACCGTGGCTGTAGAGCTTGTGAGCGTCGCGTCCGGCGTCTTTCACCGAGTACATCGCGATAATCCCGGCCGCGGCTCCTCTGCCCGTCTGCGCGGGTAGTCCCTCGTTTGAGGGAGGCGCGCGACCGTCTGGTGGTCGATCCTCCTATTGGATGAATGCGGTTATCCCATCGCGGCGCGCGCTTATCGCACTGTCGTTGACGTCGTTCGCGGCGGTCTTCACTTCGTTCTACTTTCTCGAACGGAACAGCCTTGGGATCGCCCATTTCTACTATCTGCCGATCGCTTTGGCGGCTCTGGCGGGCGGCGCATGGGTCGGCGGCCTCGCGGGACTCATTGCCACCGGGCTGTACGCAGCGGCGATCGTCTACAGCCCTCGGATCCCCGCCGCAGACGCGCCGACGTTGCAGACGGGTTTGCGTGGGGTGACATTCGTCTTGATGGGATTGCTGATCGGGTGGTTTGCGACCGTGACTCGAAGACAGCACGAAGAGCTGACGCTGCTTGCCGAGCGTGATCGCCTGACAGGACTGCCGAACACACGAGCGTTCGAAAAGGCAATCTCCCAACACCTGGCCAACGGCGCTCACTTCGCACTCCTTCTCGCCCACGTCGAGGAACTCGCGGCCACGGGCGGGGCGAGCGAACGGACCCTTCGCACGGTTGGCGACACAATCGCCGCAGCCGCCCGCCCGAGCGACGAAGTCGCCCGGATTAGCGACTCCGAATTCGCCGTGCTACAGCACGCCGGAGAACCGAAAGAGGCAGCCGAGTACTTCGAGCGCGTCCTCTCAAGCGCGGGTGTCACTGCGACGCTCGGGTGGGCGAGCTTTCCTGACGACGGCGAAAACGCGCTCTCGCTTTACCGGGCCGCCGACGAACGGCTCTACGCCCGCAAGCTCTTCCGCGGCTACGCATCGTCCGAGGCAGCGAGACTGCGACTTGCCGAGTCATGAATCACCCATGCAGGAAATAGGCGATCTCGCCGGGCTTGCTCAGGCTCCTTCCGACGCCAGACGCGGGAATCGGCTGCAGCGACAGCCCAGGATGCCAGCACGGCTGGCCGGATTGCCGGCGCACTCGGTATAGCTAGAGCGGTGCTAGACTGGGTCGCGACGATCCCAGATCCTTGGTCGTCGCGTCGGCCCCAGCAAATGGCTGAAGCGCTCCGGAAGATACGGGGCGCCTTCGATCCGAATGGAGTGCCGATGCAGCATCCCGCAGGACGCGATTGTGTCCCAGACGACGGTGTGGGCTCTGGAGGAAGTGTTCGCCGAGTCCAGGCGCACCTGATGGCCGCCGTCTAGTCACTCCGGATCTCTGTGGGGGCGGGTATCGGCGATGCGACTAAGCGGTGCGCAGGCAATGAACTGAGCCGCCTGCTGTCATCGGCCCAGAGCGGGCTATGAAGCGAAAGAACATCAGAAATGACTCTTGCGCGTAGCGGCCAATCAACGACAACCAGAGGAGTACTGACATGTCTCGTTCGATCAAGAAACGCTGGACGTTCTTTGGTGTGATCATCGGTGTGGGCTCGACGTTGGCGCTTGTGGTCGGCCTCGGCTTTCTCGCTGGTGCTGGTACGGCTGGAACCTCGGCGCTGCCACAGAACACCTCCCCGCCGACCATCACGGGTACGCCGCAGGCCAACCAGACGCTCACTGGCGACAAGGGCACGTGGAGTAACAGTCCGACCGACTACAACTACTTCTGGACTCGCTGCGACAACAACGGCGGCAGTTGCGCGAATATCAGCGGTGCTCACAACGCGACCTACACGCTTACCTCGGCGGATGTCGGCAACACGCTCCGCTTCAAGGTGCAGGCGACAAACGCGAGCGGCAATACGTTCGCTTCATCTGTTCCGACCGCGGTGATCAGGGCGGCGACGAAGTCAGCGCCGCAGAACACGACCCTGCCAACGGTCACTGGTACCACCCAGGTGGGCAAGAGGCTGGCCGCGGATAGGGGAAGGTGGACCAACAGCCCGACCGATTACAACTATTTCTGGACGCGTTGCGGCACCGATGGAGCCAACTGCGCCGACATTAGTGGCGCCCACGGAGCGTCATATGTGCTCACCTCGGCCGACGTTGGTCACAGGCTTCGCTTCAAAGTGCAGGCAACCAACAAGGGTGGCTCCACCTTCGCATCGTCCGACGCAACGGCTGTGATCGTCGCCGCCACCGTCGTTCCGCCGCCGCCACCAGCGACCGGCTGCCCAAGCGGCACCGGCCCCGTCCTGGTGACTGGTGTGTCCTCACCCGCGCGACTCCTGATCGACCTGCAGCAGTCCAGCCCTTCCGTCGTCAGGCGCGGGACCTCACAGCTGATCGTCCGCTACCACGTCTCCGCCTGCGGCGGCCGCTCCGTGCAAGGCGCATTGGTCTATGCAACCGCCACGCCGTTCAACCAGCTGTCGATCCCGCCCGAGGCGACGACTGACGGCAGCGGCTGGGCAGAACTCGACTTCCGCATGCTCGCCGGCTTCCCAGTCAGCTCCAAGCAACAGCTAATCGCGATCTTCGCCAGAGCACGAAAGCCCGGCGAGGATCTTCTCGGCGGCATCTCAACTCGCCGCCTCTTCTCAGTCCAGGTCAACCTGAACGGCTAACACGAATCCGTAGCGGGCTGGGGGCGGCGACAGCGATCGTCGCTCCCAGCATGGCGGCCCCTAAGCGATACCGTCAGGGAACCTCCTGAACACTGGGGCAGTCGTGCGTATCTGTTAACACAACATAGATAGAGTTATTGGATGGCCCGCAAACGTCGTCCGTCTCTCCAGGCAGCGTCGGTGCTGGCGGCGCTAGCTGCAGCGCCTTCACAGTGGCGCTACGGCTACGAACTGACACGCGAGCTGGGGCTTCAGTCCGGCTCGCTCTATCCGATTCTGGTGCGGCTATCCGACCGTGAGTTGCTCGAAGCTCGTTGGGAGGCCGACCCGCCTTCGGGGCGTCCGCCCCGCCACCTCTACCGTTTGACTCCGCTGGGGCTGGAGCACGCGGCTGCGCATCGGGCGACTCTTTCCCCGTCGGCTGGAAGACAGCGACGGCCCGCGCTTGGGGGTGCATCATAGGCGGCCTCTTCGTCCTAGCCGTGTTGATCCTCTTCGCGACGCGCGTTCTCCCCGCGTCGTTGCGCGGGTTGCGGAGTTTGCATCGCGAGGAAGGCCAGGATGGTGCCGCGGCGGTGCTCGCCCTGACTGTGCGTGGCCTTCCGGCTGGGCGAGAGAGCTGGGGCCGCGCAATGCGCAACGAGCTTGATCAGGTGGCCGGACGTAAGGCGCGCTGGGGTTTCAGTCTCGGTTGCGCCTGGGCTGCGCTTCGGATTCGGAGCCTGCAGACGCTTACCTCACGCGAACGGGGCGGTGAAGGCCTCCGCTTCGTCGTCTTCAGCGGCATCACCGCCGCCATCGCTCTCGTCACCTACGGCTTAACCCACTACCCCGGGCTTCGATCGGGACACGGCACCTGGGCGGCCGTCATCGCCTTCCTATCGCTCATGGCCGTTTACGCAGCCAGCGCCCTCGCGCTCTCCAGAGGAAAGACAACCCATGTCACAAGGGCCCGCCGCTACGGCGTCATCGGTGGCCTCGCGATTGGCAGCCTATGGCTGATCGTCCTCACCCCGGTCGGACCTCTGAAAGCCTGGGTCGCTCTCCCTCTGGCCGTCGCCCTTCTCGGCCCCGCCTGCATCGCCGCCCTCGCAGGTCGCACCAGTCCAGACGCCAAGACGGGCACCCGCGCCGCCCTCTGGAGCGGTATCGTCGCCGGCCTCCTCACATTCATCGTCTGGGTCACAACCACATACCTTCACGACGGCCGCCCCTACGACCCGGGTCTCATCCGCGACTTCCACAACAGCCACTCACCCAACCTCACCACTTACGCCGTCAGCGACAACCTCGGCAGTGGACTCGTCCTACTCCTCCTCATCCCCACAATCGCACTCGCCCTCGGCTCCCTCACCGCCCGCCTCACCACCAACCCGCCCCCCACAACAGACCGAGCCGCTCCCTAGCAACAGCAACGACGCTCAGGGAACATTCCCGCACACTGGGGCAGACGACGCCGCTGCTACTTGGTAGGGGACCATCCGAAACCCGACGGCGCCGCCCCAGTCAGCTTCAGGCAGCTGCCTCTTGCCGCGAGTTTCTGCCCTTCGCCGGAGCCCTTGCAGGTGTAGCCCTTTGGTCCGCCCTTGAGGACCGTCGGCATGTTCCCACCCTTGATCGGCTCGGTTACGAACTTCTTCGCGTACCCGGTCGCAGCCTTGCGGGTAAAGGCCGTCCCGATCGTACTCACCTCGTTGGCTGCCCAGTTCGAGCGCTAGGTGTTCGTAGTCCTCCTGGTGGCCGCGCTCCCACGGCTGCACGTCAATGCGAAGCCGATCCACGACACGAGTATGAACGGCCACATGGACGGTCTCTGAGCGGCTCCGGGGAGGGCCACGCAAACGGGACTCCGGCACAATCGCGCTCAACTGGGACGGAGCGCGAACGAGAAGCCGACGCCGCCACGCCCTGCTGCGTGATTCCGTCTCAACACGAGATCGGGACCTTCTCGACCTTCGTGCCTGATATATCCACGTCGGCACCTTGCGCCGATCCCGGACACCCGCGGCGCAATCACCTAATCTCCGGCACATACCAGCTCCTCCGATGACCAAGGCGGGTATCCGAGTTTTGCTGCGATCGTCTCGGCGAAGGAGGGCTCAAACGTGAACACCTTGAAGCGCTGGTGGACTACGCACTTCAACGGCTTCAGCCGGCGTGAGGCGTGGGGATACGGCGTGTGGTTCTCGTTCGCGGTGATCGTGCTTGTGCCCGAGTTCTGGGCCGCCTTTGGGAAGGGAAGCGCGCCGTTCCCCACGATCTCCGGCACTACCGGCGCGCTCGAATACGACCGGCCCTGGTTGGCGCTCGTGGTCACGGGCGTCATCGTCCTCTGTCTCTACAGCGCGCTTCGCTATCCGAAGACGAGAACCGGTGTCCTTCCGAAGAAGGGGCCCCAAGGCGAGCCACTCGGAGAGGACCTTCGCGGCGACCAAGCGCTCCCCTACCGGACGGCCGTTGGCGGCCGCTTCACCCGCTCAACGACACCTCTACGAGAGATCAGCGCCATCGCCTATTTCGCGTGTGCGCTCCTCGTCATCGGTGCGAGTACGGCAACCGTGGCGGCCACAAGTGAGATCGACAAGTATCCCGTCGGCTGGACTCTCTACGGGCTGATCCTCGTGTTCTGGGTACTCATCCCGAGCCTGGTTGCGTGGCCGAAACGCTTCGCCGTTGACGTGCCGTTCCCCACGCTCTTCTCGACCGTACGCAGCCTCGAACGTCGCCTCCGTGTCCTCGCGCTCGTCGTAGCTGCCGGGCTCGTGATGCTGCTGATCCACCTCGTCCTCTACCCGTGGCCGTCGATCATCCCCGACCTCGCCCGCACCCACCGGACATACATCAAGTGCAAGGCCGCCAACGCGCTGTCGCCGCAGCAGCGGGTCGACTGCCAGAACCTTGGAGGGGCCAAAGGGAAACCCGACCCCGGCGCGCCCTAGGCCAGGGCGACGACCTAGCGCCATCTTCGGACCGTCGATTGCTTCGATAGGTGCGTCGCGCTCACCAATGTCTGACCGACGCGAGCTTGAGCCAAGGTCTGGTGCGGCTTTCGCAGTGCGACCGCACGCTAGTGCAGCGGACCGCAGCACCCGGCCCCGGAAGCAGATCGGGAGGGCCACCCCCCAAAGAGGGCTCCCCCTAGACGGACCATAAAGGCAGGGGTCTTAGTTATTAGGCGGGCTGGAGGTCGCGCTGCTCGGTCGCGAGCGCTTCGTAGTTCTCATACAACTGGGCGACGCCGGCCTCCTCTCGCGCCCGAAGCGCAGCCGGCCCAACGCGTTCCCACGATCCCACGAACCACAGCCAGTCGTAGACCAGATCACGGTCGAGCAGGCCGTTCTTCACCAGCGTCCCGATCGTCTCGTTGAAATTAAGGATGGTGTGTACGTGCGGATCGCTCACGTTGGCCGCCGTCGCGTCGAAGTCATCGGCGTAGATAGCCCTCGACGCCTCTGCAACGCCCGTCATCGTGCCCCACTTCGCCAACTCGACGATCAAAGATGCATCCTCGCGGCTACCTGCCATCTCTCCTCCTTTTCGAGTCGCAAATCACGTTTGCACTTCTGCCGATGTGTGTCAACGCGGGCGTCCGGCGGCGCGCCGAGCTGCCCCCGCGACTGGGCCTGGGCGAGGGCTGGCGTCGCGCCAGGCCTCTCGCATCTCGGTGCGGTAGAAGACGAAGAGGAGCAAGGAACCCACAAGTACGACGGCCTCGTCGAATGGGCCTGGGATCGGCAAGAGGCCAAGCACAACAACCAATCGGAGGGGCCGCGGAATGCGACGTCGAGCGCCAGACTGCGGGCGGCGCGAATGGCTTGGCGGGCGCGCCGCATTAGGTAAGTGTAGGCGCGGCGACATCACACATCTCACGGCACGCGCAGGACTCGGGTTCCGCTCCCTGCCGAGTTCGGGCCGACCTCGCCTCATACGCGCCCCAGCCCGAGGCCACTAACCGGGCCCGACCCTATGATGTGGTCCCTCCGCAATCCCTTTGCTGGAGCCAGATTTCCGGGCGGTGTGTCAAGCGTGTGTCAAGTAAATCCGAGAGCGCGCGCACCCGGCCGGCGCTCCGCCGCGAGCCGGCTCGGGCCCCTGTCTCGAGCGCTGCTACGGAGACCAAGCCGGTGCCTTGGGGCGGCTCGCTGTCGTTCAGCGAGCCGCCCGATTCGAAAGTAGCGCTCGGCTTAGTTCTGCGGACCGAAGCGGTACTTCCCGTCCCAGGCCCAGTCGGCCCCGTTGACCCCACCCGGAGGCGTCACGCGCACTTTCGCGCGGAACGAGGCGAACTGCCCCGAGCCGCCCGAGAGCGTGACCTCGCCGATACCGGTTGCGAGATCGAGCGTGACATGGCCGAGCGCGTAGTTGCCGGGGCTGACGACGAGCACGATGTCACTGTCGAGCGAGGTCTGGCCTGCGGCTTGGAGATACACGACTCTCGAGCCGGGGGTGATCGGCGTGAGGTTCGAGGACGTGATCGTGCAGAAGGAGTCGGCCAGGCCGGTGTACTCCGAGCACTCCTTAGTCAGATGGAGCGTTCCGCTTCGCGGGTTAGGCGAGCTGGGTCCGTCGTGCGCCTTGGCCGCGGCTGCGATGCTGCCCGCCAGGACAAGCGCGAGGATCAATCCGAAGATGCGCATCTCGTACCTCCAGTCGGTGGGAACTGCGTCCCGCAAACCTGAGGGAGAGCGGTCTCGAATCGCTCATCGCGCACTCACCGCCAGTATCGCTTCGCCGTTGACAGTGGTAGCGTCGGATCGGGGCCACAAGACATGCAATACCGCATCCTGGGGTCATTCGCCGTCACCAAGGACGGCGTCGAAGTCGTCCTGGGGAGCGGCAAGCAACGCGCGCTCCTGGCCCTACTGCTCATCCACGCCAACGAGGCGGTCTCCACCGATCGGCTGATCGACCAGCTCTGGGGCGAGTCGCGCTCGACTAGCGCAGGGAAGGTTCTCCAGAATTACGTCTCGAAGCTGCGGCGTCTCCTCGGCGAGGGCGTGCTAGTCACGCGCGGGCGTGCCTACGAGCTGCGGGTCGAGCCCGGCGAGCTCGATCTCGACCGCTTCAACCAGTTGGTAGAGGACGGGCGGCGGGCGCTGATTGCCGGGGATCCCGCACACGCAGCAGATGCGCTCGGCGCAGCCCTCGCCCTCTGGCGTGGGCCGCCGCTAGCCGATTTCGCCTACGACCAGTTCGCGCTGGCGGAGATCGAACGGCTCGACGGACTACGGCTGGCGGCACTGGTCGAACGGATCGACGCGGACCTTCAGCTCGCCCGACAAAGCGCCGTGATCGCCGAGCTGGAAACCCTCATCGCCCAGTACCCGCAGCATGAGCGACTGCGCGGCCAGCTCATGCTCGCGCTCTACCGCTCAGGGCGCCAGGCCGAGGCGCTCCAGGTCTACCAGGAAACACGACGGGCATTAGTCCACGAGCTCGGGATCGAGCCAGATCAGAAGCTGCAGCGTCTAGAGCGTCAAATCCTGAATCACGATCCCGAGCTTTCAGTTCCCGATGCCGTTTCGGCGCCGCGCAACCTCGCGACGGCCCCGGCGAGCTTGCCGCCTCAGGCGACACCCCTCGTCGGGCGCGCGCGCGAGATCCGGGAGGTGATGGACATGCTCCGGCGACCGGCGGTCCGTCTCGTCACGCTGACCGGCACCGGTGGGACCGGCAAGACGCGGCTGGCCATCCAGGTTGCCGCCGAGCTCCTCGGTGATTTCACCGACGGCGTCGCATTTGTCGGCCTCGCATCGCTCCAGGATTCCGATCTCGTGCTGACGACCGTGGCGCGCGCCCTCGGTGTCCCGCGCGACGAGTGAAGACACCGTCGCCGAAGAGCTCGGCCGGCATCTGCACGACCGCGAGCTCCTGCTTGTACTCGACAACTTCGAGCATGTCCTCGCTGCCGCACCGTCGGTCGCGGCGATCGCAGGCGCCGCACCCGACGTGAAGCTCCTGGTGACGAGCCGCGCTCCGCTTCGCCTCTCTGCCGAGCGCGTCTATCCCGTCTGCGCCGCTCGAGACGCCCACTGGCTCAGAGGACGCGGAACGCCTGCTTCTGTGCGAGTCGGTCGCGCTGTTCGAGTCTCGCGCGCGAGCGGTCCGGCCGGAGTTCGGCGTCACCTCCGCCAACGCAGGCTCCGTCGCGGCCATCTGCGTGGCACTCGACGGTCTGCCGCTTGCGATCGAGCTTGCCGCCACGCGCGTAGGCGTCTTGCCTCCGGCGGCCCTGCTGGAGCGGCTCGACCACCGTCTGTTGCTGCTTCAGGAGGAGCCGCGACGCACCCGAGCGCCAGCGCACTCTCCGCGCAACGATCGACTGGAGCTACGACCTCCTCGAGCCGCCGGAGCAACAGCTGTTTATGCGGCTCGCGGTGTTCGCAGGAGGGTGCTCGATTTCAGCGGCGCAGAGTGTCTGCGGCGACGCCCTCGACGTGGTCGATCGGCTTGCAGCGTTGACCGACAGCGGCCTAACTCGCCTGGACGGCACTGACAAAGAGCCGCGATTCACGATGCTGGAGACGATCCGAGAGTACGCATCCGAACGGTTCGAGAAGTCTGCGGAAGTACGACGCGATGGTCGGCGCCACCACGCGGAGTACTTCCTGGCACTCGCCGAGGAGGCCGAGCTGAATCTGGTCGGAACCGGGAGCCACACGGAGTGGCTCGACCGGCTCGACCGCGATCACGACAACTTCCGACAGGCCTTCGACCGGCTCGAGGCCTCAGGCGAGACAGAGGGCGTCCTTCGGCTCGCTGCCGCGCTTTGGCGATTCTGGGATCAAAGGGGGTACCTGGTGGAGGGCCGGCGTCGTCTCGAAAGCGCGCTGCGCGGCGACGGACACCCAACGCTGGCGCGCGCCAAGACTCTCAGCGGAGCCGCCGACATGGCGCTCACGAGTGGAGACGTTGCGATGGGCAGACGCTGGGCCGAGGAGGCGCTCGCCCTCAACCGTGCGCACGGAGACGCTTGGGGCACCGCCTTCGCCATGCTGATGTCCGCCTACGCGATCGGGCAAGAAGGCGACTGGGCCAAAGCGCAGCAGCTCTACGACGAAAGCGCACGGCGATTCCGCGAGTGTGGCGACGAGCATTACGCCCAGCGCGCGACTCGATCGCTTGCCTGGGCGTACTACGAAGGCGGCGAACTCGAACGGGCCCGAGAGCAGGGCGAGTCAAACCTCCGCCAGGCACGCGCAACACACGACGAATACCTCCAGGGGATAGCCCTCAGCCAACCTCGCCGACTACGCCGTCGACGAAGGACGGCTCGAGGACGCCGCCTCGATGCTGAAGGAGAGCTATCGGATCCTCCACAACCTCAACGATCTCCTCTTGATCGCAGCCGCCGTCGCTCGCTTCGCCAGCGTCCTCGCCCACGCGGGACAGGCAGCGACCGCAACTCAGGTTCTCTCCGGCTCGACGACTCTCATGGAGGAGATCGGCGCGAGTCCTCCTTGGTTCGCAAAGAACCGCGACAAGACACTCGCCCTCATCCACGAACAACTCGACGAAGACACCTTCTCTCGAGCCTGGGAACAAGGCCGCGCGCTGACGGCCGACGAGGCCGTCGCCCTCGCCCTCGACACCCTCAGCTGACTGGCAGCGCCCGCGAACTGGATCCCGCACCGCAGGCCGAAACCACCTCACCGGGGCCGGACCCTCTGATGAGGTCGCTTCGCTGGAGCGGGTTTGCGGACGTGTGTCAAGCGTGGGTCAGTAAAACGGGCGACGCGCGCATACCAGTGCCCCGGGCTTGGAGTCGCTGCCGTCGGATCCCTGCCGTAGCACCGAAGCGTGACACGCTTTCAGGACTTCAAGCGAGAGTACGCTCGAGCAGGCGAGGGTCAGCCCCCGGATCGTCCGTCTACGGATTTGGAGGTGGGGCGAAGAAGCCGGTGCGTCCGATCGGCTGACTGGCTTTGGCGCGTGGGAGGTAGTCCTGTTTCAAGATCGTCGCGACTAGTTCGCGGCGGCTGCGTACACCGGTCTTGTTGAACACCGACTTGAGGTGGTCTTGCACGGTGTTCTGTGTCAGGTGGAGGTGTTCTGCGATTTCGCGGGTGGAGTTGCCCTTGCAGACGAGGCCGGTAACCGTGCGCTCCTGTTTGGTGAGTCCATGGGCGGCCATCAGGAGCGGCGCGATCTCTCTCGGCGCGGCCTGTTCGATGATCACGGCGATGGTGGTTTCGTCGGCCGCCAGCCACGACGCGTGGAGCACAGCCCAGCGTCCGGCACGGGTCTTCACGCGCAACCGGGGCAGCGTCCTGCGCTCATCGGAGATTCCACGAAGCATCCCCGCGACTGCCTGTACCTCGATTGGCAGCAGGGTGTCGGGCGAGGAAGGCGTTCGCAGCTCGTCCAGCCACTGGTCGGCGGCCGAGTTCGTCGCAGTGAGGGAACCGTCGGGGGTGAGTAGCAGCAGGCCCGGGGCGTCTGTGGGATAGCCGAGCTCGAGACTGTTGATCAGCAGGCCGAGCCTGATCCCCTCCGCGATGTGCGGGGCGATCCGTTTGATGAACGCCGTCTCCTCCGGCGAGAAGCCAGATGGCCCCTCGCGGTGGAGACAGATGTAGCCCCAGCAGGTGCCCTGCGTTCTGAGCACGGCGCGCAGCTCGTCGGCCAAGCCGAGTGGCTGGAAGATGTCCCGATAGCGACCGCTCCTGCTGAGATCGCCGTCGGTCGCATCGAGCAGCGTTCGAACGCCCTGCTGATCACGCGCCAGCTCGACCCACTTGTTGTGGTCGCTACCGAGGAACTCGTTCTCAATGAAATAGGGGCCGGACTCTTCGGGGATCTCCTCGCGATACGCGCCTGTGAACAAGAGCGTCGCCGGATCGACGGTCGCCCACCACAGCGCGTCTACCGGCACCGCTCGGCGTAGCCGAGGCAACACACGCTCCCGCAGCGCGTCGGGCTCCAGCCCCAAGCGGCACGCCTCCGCGATTGCGTCCTCGAGGTTGTCGAGCGCCGGCCCCTTCACCCTCAGCCCCCGGTCGTCCCCGTCGAAGCGGCCTGCGCCGCCACCTCGTAGCGACCACGGCCAACGAGTTCGACTCCGGTCGCAGCGACAGTGCTCTCCCGGCTCTGCTCGGCGAACTTGTCTGTGCTTCGCGGCCTCCTCGCTGTGCCAAAGCGTCAGCGTCATCGCAGAACCGGTTTCGCGATCCACCAGGAACACACCACCGGCGTTCCCCGGCAGACCCGCCACGAACGGGCCTACTTGCGTGGCTACATGCTCGACCCACTTCTCAAGTGCTTCCACAGAACCCGACCAGGTAGACGTCCTCGCGACCATCAAACTCTCCTCTGTCTCTCGGAGCAGCTCATCTGCCCGTCCCAGTCAGCCTGACCCTCCACACGCACTCCCACCATCCCAGAAACCTGGGACAACAGACCCGGACACCGCCCACTCACAGCCTACGTCCGTCACCTCGATCAAACGGCATTCCTGAACCGTGAGCACGGCCCGTCGCCGCCGAACGCACCACACGATGAATGGGCAGGCGTGCGCACTTACTTTGGAGCAGTCTTATTCGCTCGACGCACTACAGATCCGCTTGGAT
>CAVQZA010000004.1:0-589766 GCA_963718355.1 uncultured Actinomycetes bacterium | reverse complement strand
GCTCGGCGGGGCCACGCCGTGGAGTCTAGTTTCTCGCGATGCGCGTCTACGTCACCGGCGGCGGCCGGGGCTTCATCGGCGGCCATGTCGTGCGCGCGCTCCGAGCGCGCGGCTACGAGGTGCGCACCGCGTGGGTCGACCTGCGCGACGCGGACGGGTTGCGGCGCGAGATCTCCGGCTGCGAGGCGGTCTTCCACGTCGCGGCGCTCTACAGCTTCGACGCGCCGGAGACCGAGCTCGAGGCGGTCAACGTCGGCGGGACGCAGAACGTGATCGACGCGTGTCTCGCGGCAGGAGTGCGCCGGCTCGTCCACACCTCGAGCTGCACGACGTGCGGGCCGGTGGAGGGCCGCGTCGCGACCGAGGCCGACTATCCGCCCGACTGGGAGCTCGTGATCCCGTACAAGCGGACGAAGCTCGAGTCGGAACGGCTGGTGCTCTCCTCCGGGCTCGACGTGGTGGTCGTGAACCCGACGACGCCGGTCGGTGAGGGCGACACCGTGCCGACGCCGACGGGCCGCATGGTGCGAGGCGTCGCGAGCGGCCGCTACCGCGCCTACGTCGGCACTGCGGGTGTGAACCTCGTCGACGTGCGCGACGTCGCGCGCGGCCACCTGCTCGCGCTCGACGTCGGGCGCAGCGGCGAGCGCTATCTCCTGGGCGGCGAGAACATGCCGCTGAAGGACGCCTTCGCGCGCATCGCCCGCGCCGCGGGCAGGCCGCCGCCGAGCATCCGGGTCCCGTACGCCGCGGTTCGCGCGGGGGCCGCGCTCGGCCTTGTCAATCGCAACGAAGCGCTCCTGGCGCGGATCCCGGAGTACTTCAGCTCGGTGAAAGCGAAGAGCGAGCTCGGCTATGAGCCCTCGCCGCTCGACGACGCGCTACGCCGCGCGGTCGGCTAGTTCTTGCGCGTGCGGACGACCCAGTGGGCGAGCTCGCCGATCACGATCACGCCGATGAAGATCAGCCCGACGATCAGCATTGCGCGGATCACGTCGATGCCCTCTCGCGCCGCGTCAGCAAGAACTGCCATCGGCGCAGACTCTAACGCAGGCGCAGGCGATGCGCAGCGAGTGAGAGCTCGACCGCCTCGTCGCCAGCAGCCGCCCGCGCGAGTGCGCCGAGCGGGGCCGGATCGCCGTCGAGGCGAAGTGCGGCGCGCGCGTCTTCGAGCTCTCCGGCGCCTAGCAGCGCGGCCGTCGCAGCCCACGCCTCGCCGTCCCCGTCGCGCCCGTCGGCCGCGACCTGCGAGCAGAGCGAGATCAGGTCGGCCAGGTCCGCAACGGCCTCGACCTGCTCGAACGCCGCCACGCGGACGAGCCCGTGTGCGTAGAGGTAGTCGCCCAGCAGAATCGCAGTATCGAGATCCATCGGAGCGAAGAGACGGGGACGGCCGAAGTGGAGGAGGTAGCCCTCGTAGATCGTTTCGAGCCCGAGCGCGAAGCGCGGCTCGGCGAGCGGCGAGAAGACCGCTTCGAGCTCACGCTCGCCGTCGGGGCGGAGCGCGGCGGCCCAGAGCGGGCTCTCCCCGGCGGCCTCCGCGGCGATCGTCGCCCAGGGCTCAGCTGCCAAAGAACTCGGCAACGGCCTCGACAGTGCGGTCTATCTCAGGCTCCCCGTGGGCGAGCGAGACGAACATCGCCTCGAACTGCGAGGGCGCGATGTAGATCCCGCGTGCGAGCAGGTGCCGGAAGAGCTCGGCGTGGCGGGCCGTGTCGCAGGCGGACGCGTCCTCGAAGTCCCTGACGCCGCGCTCGGTCATGAACAGCGTCGCCATCGCACCGACCCTCCGCACGCGAGCCTTGCCGTCCACCGCCTCGAGCAGCCCCGCCTCGAGCCGGGCGCCGCGACGCTCGAGCTCCACGTAGACCCCGGGATCGCGCAGCCGCCGCAGCACCGAGAGGCCGGCCGCAGTCGCGAGCGGGTTCCCGGAGAGCGTCCCCGCCTGGTAGATCGAGCCGGCCGGAGCCAGCTGCATCATCAGCTCGGCACGGCCGCCGAACGCCGCGAGCGGGAGCCCGCCGCCGACGATCTTGCCGAGGATCGTGAGGTCGGGCAGCACGCCGAAGCGCTCCTGGGCACCGCCGCGAGCGATGCGGAAGCCGGTGATCACCTCGTCGAACACGAGCAGCGCGCCGGAGGCGTCGCACAGCGTCCGCAGCGTCTCGAGATAGCCCTCGACCGGCGGCACCACCCCCATGTTTCCGGCGACCGGCTCGACGACTATGGCGGCGAGTCCTTCCCCGTATCTGGCCACGGCTGCGGCGGCCGCGTCGATGTCGTTGTAGGGGACGACGATCGTGTCGGCGGCGACCGCGGGCGGCACGCCCGGCGAGGACGGAATCCCGAGCGTCGCAAGCCCGGAGCCGGCGGATGCCAGCAAGGCGTCGGCGTGCCCGTGGTAGCAGCCCGCGAACTTGATGATCCGGTCGCGGCGGGTCGCGCCGCGGGCGAGGCGGATCGCGCTCATGGCCGCCTCGGTGCCCGACGAGACGAGCCGCACCATCTCCACCGACGGCACCGCGTCGACTATCTCCTCGGCGAGCTCGACCTCGTGCACCGTCGTCGCGCCGAAGGTCGTGCCGTCGGCGGCAGCCGCCTGGACGACCTCGACCGTCTCGGGATCGGCGTGGCCGAAGAGGAGCGGTCCCCACGAGAGGACCCAGTCGAGGTAGCGGGCGCCGTCCTCGGTCTCGAGATAGGCGCCCTCGCCCCGACGGACGAAAAACGGCTCGTCGAGCCCGACCGCCCGCATCGCGCGCACCGGCGAGTTGACGCCGCCCGGGATCACGGCCTCGGCGCGCCGGTATAGCGAGGTCCTCACAGCCACTGAGCGAGCTCCTTCGTCCAGTACGAGATCACGATGTCGGCGCCGGCGCGCTTGATCGCGACGAGCGACTCGAGCGCCGCGGGCTGCTCGTCGAGCATCCCCGCCGCAGCCGCAGCCTTCACCATCGCGTACTCGCCCGAGACGTTGTAGGCGGCGAGCGGCGCGTCGAAGCGCTCGCGCACCGCGCGGATCACGTCGAGGTAGGGCAGCGCCGGCTTGACCATCAAGACGTCGGCCCCCTCCTCGAGATCCAGTGCGCATTCGCGCAGCGCCTCGCGGACGTTCGGCGGATCCATCTGGTAGCCGCGCCTGTCGCCGAAGGACGGCGCCGATTCGGCCGCGTCCCGGAAAGGTCCGTAGAAGGCCGAGGCGTACTTGGCCGAATAGGCCACGATCGGCGTCTCGGGCAGCGCCTCGCGGATCGCGCCGATCCTCCCGTCCATCATGTCGCTCGGGCACACCGCGTCGGCGCCCGCCTCGACGTGGCTGACCGACGTGCGGACGAGCAGGTCGAGCGTCTCGTCATTCGCGACGACGCCGTCGCGGATCACCCCGCAGTGGCCGTGCGAGGTGTACTCGCACAGGCACACGTCTGTGAGGAGCAGCAGCTCGGGAAACGCCGGCCGCAACGCGCGCAGCGCGCGCTGGACGACGCCCTGCTCGTCCCACGCGCCCGAGCCCTCCTCGTCCTTCTCGTCGGGGATCCCGAACAGGATTACGGCGCTCACGCCGAGGCGCACGAGCTCCGCGACCTCGACGCCGAGATCGTCGATGGAGAAGCGCCCCATCGGCGGCAGCGCCTCGTTCGCCCGGGTCGTAGGCCCGACGAAGAGCGGCATCACGAAGTCGTCGAGGTCGAGCCGCGTCTCGCGCACGAGCGAGCGCAGCGCACCGCTGGAGCGGAGCCGACGGAGCCGAGTGGCCGGAAAGGCGCTCACACCCGAAATCTACGCGTCGGGGACGGAACCAGCGCGCTCGGGCTCGAGCTCGACCTCGATCGGCACCGGCCCGCCGCTCCACGGCTCCAGCTCGACGGCCGCAGAGAAGTACTCCCACATCGCCCGCAGGATCGCGAGCAGCGGCAACACCACGAGCACGCCGAGAATCCCGTAGATCTCGAGCCCGGCGAGCAGCCCGAAGATCACGAGCAGCGGATTCAGCCGCAGCGCGGTCCCCATCACCTTCGGCACCACGACGTGACCCTCGATCTGATGGATCCCGAGGAACAGCAGCGCGACCCAGACCGCCGAGATCGGGTGCACGAACAGCGCGTAGATCAGGGGCGGCACCGCGCCGAGCCACGGCCCGAGGTAGGGGATCAGCTCGGTGAACGCGACCCACGCCGCGAAGAGCAGCACGTAGTGGTCGACACCCGGGACGAGCCCCGTCACGCCGAGGATGTAGAGCCCGAGCGCGGCGGAGGCGCCGATGATCAGCGAGAGGAGCGCCTGCCCCTTCACGTAGGCGAAGACCGCCTCCTCCAGCCGCTCGAGCAGAGGTAGGCCGCCGTCGCGCGGCGGGAAGCGCCGCTCCAGGGTCCTTCCTAACCGCGGCATGTCCAGAAGCATGTAGATCGAGACCACGATCACGAGGATCCCGCCGAAGAGCACCTGGAACGCGGCTACCCCGGCGGCTTCGGCCCACGAAATCGCCTTGGACGTGTACTTCGTGACGTCCTTCGTCCCGATGTTGTGCAGGAACTTCCGGCCCTGCGTCTCGATCTGGATCCGCTTCAGGCCGTTGTGGTTCAGCCAGACCTGAACCCGCTGCAGATCGCGCTCCGCGTGGGTCTGAGGTGGCTGTCCGACCTGATTCGTAAAGTAGATATCGACCCGATTCGACGCAGAACGCGTTCGATCGACGACGACGGTAGCGAGCGCCACGAGTGCAACGCCAACCGCAGCCGCGAAGCCCAGGTAAACGACCGCGACGGCCAGGCCACGCGGGATCTTTGCCCTCCCGAGCGCGCGAACGAACGGGTTGAGGAGCAGGGCGATGATCGCGGCCACGAGGAACAGGAACACCACGTGACCGACCGCCCGCGCGAGCACCCAGAGAAGCAGCAGCACCAGCGGCAAGCCGACGAGTTGGATCCAGCGCGGAATCTGGACTTTCGAGGCCCCGGCGGGCATGAGAGCCATCGTACAGCCACCGTCAGCCGCCTTCGCCCGCCCGCCTGGGACTGGTCGTTCGTCGAGGACGGGGCCCTGGCCCTCGATCGTCACGAACTATGGGAAGAACCCGTTTCTACGCCTGAGAAACCGCTGTTACAAGCTTCGGCGCCTCCTTCCCGGTTGAAGTCTCTCCAGAGGTTCGGTACGGTGGGTTCGATGTCCCCGCCCCGATCTTCCGGGACAGCTCTCCGTCGGCACCGAGCCGAACGGCGCGCCGCCCGCAGAACGAGGCGACTCGCAGCGTTCGCACTTCTCGCGATCGTTCTCGTCGTCACCCTCCTCCTGACCGCTTTCGGGTCGGGCAAGCCGACCCTGGTCCCGGCCAACGCTCCCGCGACCGCCTCGACCGTGCTGCCGGCAGGCCCGCCGAGCCCCGTCGTCGTCGCGACCCAGGGGAACCTCCAGCTGCACCTGCCGATCGCACAGAGCCTCGTCACGGCGATCGGCTACCACGGCGCGGGCGAGGCGACGCTGCCGCTCTCTCCGGTCGGCCATCAGGGCAACCAGGGCTTCTTCGCGCGCCTCTTCCACGGGGTGTTCGGCGGCCACAAGGGCGGGCTCAAGTACTACCAGCTCGACGGCGGCACCGGCAGCTCGACGGGCGAGCTCGACGTCGGCGCCGCGCCGGGAACCGATGTCTATTCGCCGGTCGACGGAACGCTCGTCGGAATCACGCCGTACATCCTCGACGGCCGCCAGTACGGCGTCCGGATCGACATCGAGCCGAGCTCGGCGCCTTCGGTCGTCGTCTCGGTCACCAACCTGCGACCCGATCCGTCCCTGGTCGTCGGCTCGAGCGTCGTTTCCTCGGGCTCGAGGCTCGGCACCGTGCTCGACGTCTCGGGCGTCGAGCGCCAGGCGCTCGCCCGCTACACGCAGGACTCGGGCAACCACGTCGCGGTGCAAGTGAAGCCGGCCGCCACCCTCGCAGTCCCGTAAAGATCCTTTTTCTAGCCGACGTCTTCGGAGCGCCCGGCAGGCGCGCCGTCGAGACGCGCCTGCCCTCACTCCGTGAGGAGCTGGGAGTCGACTTCTGCGTCGTCAACGGCGAGAACGCGGCTGACGGGCGCGGGATCACGGCGAAGCTCGTCGAGCGGATCCTCGGCGCGGGCGCCGACGTGATCACGCTCGGCAACCACACCTGGGCCCAGCGCGACTTCGCGCCCTACCTCAGCGGCACCGAGCGCGTGATCCGGCCCGCGAACTTCTCGGCGGCGACACCGGGTCGCGGGCTCACCGTCCAGCCGGCCGCGGACGGGACGCCGGTCGCGGTGATCAACCTCATGGGCCAGCTCTTCCTCGATCCCGCCATGGGGCCGTTCGAGATCATCGACCAGCTCGTCGCCGAGGCGCTGCGCGAGACGCCGGTCGTGATCGTCGACTTCCACGCCGAGGCGACGAGCGAGAAGATCGCGATGGCGCGCGTGCTCGACGGCAAGGTGACGGCGGTGCTCGGCACGCACACGCATGTCCAGACCAACGACGCGCGCGTGCTCCCGGGCGGCACGGCAGCGATCACCGACGCGGGGATGACCGGCCCGCACGACTCGGTGATCGGCGTCAGGGCCGAGCTCGCGATCCGCCGGATGCGGACCGGGATGCCGGTGCGCTTTCAGCCGGCCGACGGTGACGTGCGGCTCGAGGGAGTCCTGATCGAGTGCGGCCTCGACGGGCGCGCGACGTCGTGCGTCTCGGTGCGTGTCCCTATAGAGGGCGGTTCTTGAGCGCGAGCACCGTCGTCACGAACGTCTTCGTCTCGGGGTAGAGGCCGTTCGTCCGCACCGCTCGCTCGCCCTCGTACCAGGCGCCGAGCGCGAGGGTCTCGTTGCCGTCGAAGACCGTCAGCAGGTGGTGGAGCAGCGCTGTGCCGACGTGGACGTTGCCGTCCGCGGTGCGCGGTACCGGCTTCCCGATCAGCGACGTTTCGACGTAGGTCCACGTGGTCGGCAGGATCTGCATCACGCCCCAGGCTCCGACCGACGAGACGACGTTCGGGTTGTAGCCCGACTCCATCCAGGCGAGCGCACGGGCGAGGCTCGGGTCGAGCCCGTAGTGACCGGCCCAGCGGTCGAGGGTGGCGCGTACCGTCGCCGGGTTCGCAGCGAGGATGACGCGAGTCTTCGCCTTCGGCCGGATCGGTAGGGGGACGCCGGTCCTCGTCCTGAAGGCGGTGAGCGTCGCAGGGCCTGCGATCCCGTCGGGACTGAGACCCGCGTGACGCTGCCAGCGCCGCAAGGCGCGCTCGGTCGTCGGACCGAGGTAGCCGTCGATCGCCGGCATGTGGAGCAGGAACTGGAGCACGGAGACATCCCAGCCGAAGTCGCCGCGGACGAGGTGGCGCCGTCCGAAGAGCGGGCGCCCGAGCGGCCCGAGCGCGGCGCGGGTGCGCGGCCCGGCGATGCCGTCGACCGGCAGCCCGGCCTTGCGCTGGAACCTCTCCGTCGCCGCCCGAGTCGCCGGGCCGGCTACTCCGTCGACCGGCGCGAGGTAGAGCCCGTACGCGCGCAGGGCGACCTGTAACCCGGCGATCTGGGGGTTCGAGGCTTGCGCCCGGCCGGCCAGGAGGAGCGGCACGACCAGCAAGGCGCCGGCGAGTACGACGAGACGCAGGCGCATGGGACCGCACGATTTCGCTCCCTACTCGCGGGCTCCTTCGCGCCCAGGTAAGGCCAACGTAAAAAGAAGCGCGAGCAGGACGAGGTCGCGCACGAGCACGAGCCAGGACGCGGTCGAGTCGAAGCCGAGCGCGTAGCTCCAGTAGCGGAACGGGAACCAGATCTGGGTCAGGATCATCGCCACGAGGAGCAGTCCCGAGGCGGCGAGTCCGCGGCGGCCGCGGACGAGCGGCACGAGTGGCACGAGCCAGATCAAGAACTGCGGCGACAGCACCTTGCCGAGCGCGACGAAGGCGACCACCGCGGCGGCGGAGGCGCGCAAGAGCTCCTCGCGGCCGCCGCGGCCACGTGCGTACATCGCCCAGATCGCGAGAAGCGCGCCGATCTGGAGCAGCGTCTGCAGGCTGCCGATCACGTTCGGCGCGTTGCCCGCGAGATTCTGCGAGCCGTGGCCGGAGCGCATCGTCACCCCGAGCCCGAACGCGTGGTGGAATGCGATCAGGAGTGCGGCTCCGAGGCTCTCGATCTGGAGCGGCCGCGTGGTCTGGCGGACGACGCTGTCCCAGACTCCGCCCGGAGCGAGCGCGAGAAACGGGCCGACCACCACCGCGACGACAGCGACCAGGACGCCCAGGCAGATCAGCGCCTCGCGCCGGCCGCGCCGGCGCCACACGTGCGCGACTGCGAGGGGCACGAGCACGGCCGGGTAGACCTTCGCCGCGACCGCTAGCCCGAGCACGCCGTGGCCGAGCCGCAGCCGTCCGGAGACGAGCGCGGCCAGCGCCACCGCCGTGATCGCCGCCGGATAGAGATCGAAGCGCGACAGCACCACCGACCCGAGGGCGAGCGGAGCCAGCGCCGCGAAGAGGAGCGCGCCGACCATCCGCTCGCGCGACGCGCCCACACCGCGCAGCGTGAACGCCATCGCCACCAGCACCGCGACGCCGCAGCCCCACATCAGCCACTCGAACGAGCGCCGGAACGAGTCGAACTGCTCGACGCGATGGTGGCCGAGGGCCGGGATCACGAACGCGGGCAGCGCGCCGGGCGGATACTCGAGCCCGAAGTCGCGATACGGCATCTGGCCGCGCGCCATCGCATCGCCGTAGCGCTGGTAGACGGGCGTGTCGATGATCTGGCTACGCGTGTAGAAGCCGTGGTGGAGGGCGCCCCAGGACGCGCTGAACAGCAGCACCGACGCGGATGCCACGACCACGGTCAAGCGCCGGTCAGCCGTCATGCTCAGCCCGGGCCGGCGCGAGGAACGCGAATGCGAAGAACGGGAAGACCCAGGGCAGATAGAGATAGAACCAGTGCGTCAACACGAGCTCGAAGCCGCCGATCAGCACGGCTGTGAGCGCGGCGAGCTGGAGCGGCGACTTGCGCCGCGGGACGAAGGCGAAGAGCACCGCGGCCGCGACGAGCGCCACCGACAGCGCGATCTGGAGCCAGTGCAGATCAGGCAGCCCCGCGTGGTACTGCCGCCAGTCCCAGATCGAGAACGGCGACTCGCGTCCGACCTGCCAGCCGACCGTCCGGTCCCAGAACACCCGCGCCGCGTGTAGCGGATTTGGCTCGAGGAGGAGGATCGAAAAGGCGGCCGCGGTGGCAACCGCGAAGCCCGCGACGTAGGCCCAGGCCGGGCGCGCCTTTCGCTCCGGATAGGTCAGCCAGAGCGGCACGACGATGAGAGAGGAGAACTTCGCCCAGGCCGAGAGCGCCACGAGCGCGCCGCGGGCCGCGGGTCTGCCGACGAGCCAGAGCCCCCAGATCAGGAACGCAGGCGGGATCAGGTCGTTCGTGTTCGAGTTCGACGCGTACTGCGTGAACGGATACGCCGCCCAGGCGAGGGCAAGCACGGCGCCGAGCTCGCGGCCGCCGTAGCGCAGCCCGACGAGGAACATCCCGCCGAGGCAGAGCAGATCGAACAGCCCCGAGGTGATGTGCGCCGCGGGCAGGTCGTCCCACTTCCCGCTCCAGCCCCGAATCAGGTAGCCGGGGATGTACGCGAGGTAGGCGATCGGGCCGTAGGTGTCGCCCCGCTCGTTCGCCGACTCGCAGCGGCCGTTGGCCTGGATCCTGTTGCGAATCTCGCCGTCGGCGTCGGCCGGGCCGCAGGGCTTGAGCGAGTCCTCGATCGGCATGTGGCCGTAGGGCGCCTGCCCGTGGACGATCCGCTCGGCGCCGATCACGCTCGCGTAGCCGACGTCGATCACGTTCGACGCCTCGGCGTTGAGCCCGATCCGGAACCCGGCGAGGAAGACGGCCAGGCTGAGGAGCACCCACACCGGCAGCGTCGCGCGCGTGGTCGTCGCCCGGCCCTTGAGACCGATCCAGAGCGCCCGCGCGATGAGGTAGAGCAGCGGCGGATAGACGAGCGGCACGCTCGTGAAGATCTGCCCGCGGTTGAAGTACCAGAGGCTGACCGAGAACGAGAGCAGCGCGAGCAGGTCGAGCGTGCGTAGCGACAGCACCCGCCGCCAGTCCATCAGGCCGACGAAGAAGATCAGGCAGAAGCCGAGCCAGACGGGCAGGCTGTTGATTCGCGACCCGCCGAACGCGCCGGAGACTCCGCGCGCCATCTTCCAGGCGACCTGCGGCCCGGTCCACGCCTCGGTCACCGTCGCGGTCTGATCGTCGACCTTGCCGACCGCGACCTCGCCCGCCTTCCCCGACCAGATGCCGACCGTCCAAACGCCGGTCTTCGGGTCGAAGGTCGCAGCGGTGATCCGCCCGTGCTCCGGGTAGTGCCGGAGCCAGTGCGCGACCTTCGGCACCGCGAGGAGGAGCGCGGTCGCCCTCGCCTCGGTCAGCCGGGCCGTCGCCGGCGGCTGGGCGAACGGCGTCTGGACGAGCCGGCCCTTGCCGTCGTACACCGGGCCGGTGGGGGAGGTCGCCGCGGCGGCCGTCCCCGTGAGCGCGCAGACGGCGACGAGGACGAGGACGACGCGCGTCAGCGCCGCTTGAAGCTCCAGAGCTTGTTGCCGAGGAAGTTCAGCGGCGTCGCGAGCACGATCGCAATCGCCTGCGCGCGGACCTTGGGCGTTCCCAGCCCGATCAGGATCTGGAGGACGAGGAGGTTTGCGCCGAGCGAGACGACAGCCACGACGAAGAAGCGCATCCCCTGGTAGGCGACGTTGCCGCGCTGGCCGCGGAACGTCCAGAGCCGGTTCCAGAGGTAGTTGTTGGTGACGGCGAAGAGGAACGAGACCGTCGCGGCGGCGAGATAGTGGAGATGGAACCCGGATCCCTGGACGAGTACCGAGTAGACGACGAGGTTGACGATGTAGCCGCTCGCGCCGACGACGAGGAACTTACCGAGCTGCACCCAGTTCCCACGCTCGCGCAGTGCGCGGCCGGCGCGGTCCCGGATGCGCGCCTGCGGAGGGACGGCGGCGGGCGTGCGTTCCATCGGCGCGGCGAGCCTAGCAGCGGGTCGACTAATCGCGGGCGAGGATGCGAAGGCCCGCGAAGCGGCCGCCCTCGCGGCGGCGGAGGCGCACGGCGAGCACCGGGATCACCACGGCCTCGAGGTAGCCGACGGCCGGGATGAAGGCGAGCGCGGCGACGCCGAGGCCCGCGAAGCCGACGAGCGCAGCAGTCCCGCCGCGCGTCCCGCCCCGTCTCAGGGTGCCCTGCACGATCCCGGCCGCGCCGAGCGCGCCGAGCACCCCGCCGATCCCGCCGCCGAGCGCCTCGGGCCAGTGGAAGAAGCCGAGCCCGATTCCGACGCCCGCGGCAGCGGCGAGGATCACCGCGACGGCGACGCCGATCCGTGAGGCCGCGAGCAGGCCGGAGAGGATCACTCCGGCCCCGGTGCCGAGCCCGACGCAGAGGCCGATCGTGTACCAGGCGCCCACGGGGCCGAGTCTAGTCCTAGACGAGGACGCTGACTGCGTCGCGCTCGCTCTCGAAGACGACGTACTCGACGTCGCCGAGATCCTCGCCGTCGGCCTGGAGCGGCATCGGCTGCAGGCAGCGGAGCTCGACCCGATCGAGGTCGTGGAGGTAGTGGACGTTGCCGCCGCGGAGCCGCTCGCTGCCGCTGTAGAGGTAGCCGGCGAGCCGCGGCACCTCGCGCGCCGCGACCGGGCGCGGAGCCACCAGGTCGAGCCCGAGCTCGAACCGGGCCCGTGGCGCGACCTTCAGCGCGCGGCGACCGACGTAGGTCAGCACCTCGCAGTTCGAGGCGATCGCGAATGCGACCGGACCTGCGCCCTCCAGCTCCGCAGCGGCCGGATACCGGAAGCGGTGATCCCAGAGCATCTCGGCGACCGTCATCAGGAACCGCACGTCGCCCGGCCGCTTGCCGCCGTCGCGGCGGCCGAGCGAATCGAAGCGGCGCACCGCCTCGGCGTCGAAGCCGAGGCCCGCGTTGAAGGCGAAGCGACGTCCGTTGACGCGCCCGAGTGAGATTCGCCGCGTCCGGTCGGCAAGAGCAGCTTCGCGGAGGCGCCGAGCGGCCGCGAGCGCGTCACGCGGCAGGCCGAGCGCGCGCGGGAGCACGCTCGTGCCACCGCCCGGAATGAAGCCGAGCCGCACCTCCGTGCCCGGCTCGATCCCGTTCAGCACCTCGTTGCTCGTGCCGTCGCCGGAGAAGACGAAGATCGTCGTACAGCCGTTGGCGCAGGCCTCACGGGCCAGCTCGGTCGCGTGCCCGCGCTGCTGCGTGAGCCGCGTCTCGAGCCCGCCGAGCGGCTCGAGCACCGCCTGCACCTCCGCGAGCTTGCGCTGGGTTACCCCGGTGGCGAACGGATTCGCGATCAGCACGGCGCCTGCCATACGCGCTGAGACTACTCAGCGCAGACGCACGAGGAGCGCGTCGACCGGGCGCCAGAACACGGCTCGCGCGATCGCGGTCGCCTCCTGCGCGGAGTCGTGCGTCGCCACGAACCCGGGTCGCGACCGGATCACGACGTAGCGCTTGGCGTTCGCAGGGTGTCCGGCGAGCCAGCGCCAGAAGGCGTCGGCGCCACCGGTGCCCGCGGTCGTGTCGGCGTCGCCGACCATCACCTCGGCGAACACCTTCGGGGCGAGGTGCGACGCCGGGACGCCGCCGATCGGCAGCGCCGGGAAGATGCTGACGATGGCGGCAGGCGCCGGCACGCCCCACTGCCGCGCCTCTGCCCCGTAGTCGAAGATTGCCGCCGCACCGAAGGACTTGCCGAGGGCGAGCACGGGCAGTTTCGTCGGGCCGAGGCGCCTGAACGCAGCCGCGACGCCTCTGCGGAAGGCGGCGAGCGCGCTCGCAGGCGAGTCGCCGGCGCCGGACTCGTATCGCGGGAAGATCACGATGCTTCCGCCCTCCCGCAGGTGGTCGAGCCATGGAGCCCAGTCGGACGGGACGGGTGTGCTCCAACCGTGTCCGAAGACGACGATGTCCCGCGCCGGTCTACGCGGGGGCATGATCCAGACCTGGTCGGCTCCGCGACCGATCGACACGGCCGGCGGCAATGCAACGCTCTCGTCGACGAGTGCGTCGAGCGGCGTCCAGAATGCCGCGCGCGCAGCGGAGGTCGACCCTTTCGGCGCCACGTGGTTTGCGACGAAGCCCGGGTGCGAGCGCACCAGCTCGTAGCGCCGTAGCGAGGACCGACCGCCGAGCCGGCGCCAGAAGGCATCGGCCCCGGCGCGGCCGGCCACGACGTCGGCATCGCCGACCTGGACGAGGACGCGGGGGCCCGGCGGCAGCGCGGGCAACGGCACGCCCGGAATCGGCAGGGCCGGAAAGATTGCGTCGACCGCGCGGGGCCGCGGCAGCCGCCAGGCGCCCGCGTTGGCTGCGTAGGTGACCGCGAGGCTTGCGCCGTACGAGTAGCCAACGGCGACGACGGGGACGCCGCTCGGGAGGCGCTCGAACGCAGCGCGAAGACCGGCTTCGAAGTCGGCGGCGCGAGGCGCTCCGGTGGCGTCACCACCCAGCTGGTACCGGGGGAAGACGACCGCATCGCCTCGGCGGGCCAGGTGCTCCAACCAGGGCATGAACTGCGCCGGCCAGGCCTGAGGCGACGACGGCGGCGCGGTCTTCCAGCCATGGCCGAACACGACGATTGCGCGAGTGTGACCCACGGCCGGCACGAGCCAGACCGCGTCGGCGCCTCGGCCAAACGGCCCGACAACCCGCGGTGAGCCGGCCTCGGCGTGCGGCGCCGCCAGCAGGGCCGCCGCAACCGCGACCACGGCCACGTTCCTCATCGAAACGGCACGGCCCCGTCACGACCGGGCACGCGGCGGAAGACGGCGAAGAAGTCGCGATCGTCCGGGACGAGATAACGAGAGAGCGACTGCTGGTTGTTCGGGACGAGCTTCGACGGGTCGCGGCCGCCGCCGCGCCCGTAGGTGTTGAAGCTCGGCCACTCTGCGTTGATGTCCAGCTCGATTGCGCGCACCGCGCCGGCGCGGATCACGGCGGAGGCCAGGCTCGCGGCGGTCTGATAGTCGGCGGCGACGTAGACGAGATTCCCGCGCTTGTCGACGCCGACGGCGGAGCGCCAGACCCGGATCGCGTTGCCGAGGGTGTTGCCCCACAGAGAGCCGTCGTCGATCTTGGGGTTGGGCCGGCTCGCATCGACGAGCAGCGGGAGGTTCTGCCGCGCGAAGGCGACGCGTGGCCCTGGCACCGGGCCTCCGCGCCAGGAGGTCACGTCAACGCTACCGTCGCGGTAGCCCACCAGCGTCCCGAGCCCGCGCTGGAGCGGCGTGTATTCGTGGCCGTTGATCGCAAAGCCGCCGTGCCCGTCCCGGAAGGTGAAGCCGCTGTTGAAGGTCGCGAGCAGCCGCCAGCGCTCGCCGTACGGGACCTCCATGGGACCGCGCGCCGACCCGGCCGGAGGCTCGTAGCGGCCCGGGTAGAGCGCGACCTGCGTGCGGGCGCGATCGATCCAGGCGACGTAGGCGACGTTGCGTGGGTAGGCAGCTTCCGGCCGAAAGGCCGACACGAGCACCGCCGGGCGTCCGCCGACGAGAGCACCCACCCGGTGCCAGACGCCCTCGCCGACAAGCGCGGGCCGTACGACAGGAAGGATGCGAGCCGGCAGCAGCGACCGTCCGGCGCGCCGAGTGGCCGCCACCGAGCCGACAACCGGCAGGCGCTTCAACGGCGGCCCGCCAGGCTTCGGCGCCCGCCAGCGGTAGTAGACGCGCTCGACGTCGTTCACGAACCAGGCGCCGCCGTTTGCCCGGACCCACTCGACGCTCCGGATCCCGAATGGCAGGCTCGACGGGCGCAGCATCCACGTGACGTACGAGTAGCCGACCGGCACGGCCACCACGATCAGCACGAGCGCAACGAGTCGCAGGAACGGACGACGCTTGCGACGGCTTCTCGCGCGGACACTGGCTGTCGCCGTCTGGTGGGTCACGGGCGGGCCGAGACTGCCCGAGCCGTGTGAGAGGTGGATGAGACGCGCTTGACAGGTGACCTAATGGTCACCTATAGTTCGGCTATGGACGCGGTGTTCAGAGCCCTTGCCGATCCGACCCGGCGGAGCCTGCTCGACGAGCTCTTCCGCGAGGACGGGCAGACGCTGAGCGCGCTCGAGGAGCGGTTCGAGATGACGCCGCTTCGGCGTGATGAAGCACCTGCAGGCAGCTCGAGGAGGCGGGGCTCGTGGTCACGAAGCGGCGCGGCCGCGAGAAGCTCCACTTCCTGAACCCGGTCCCGATCCGGCTCGTCCACGACCGGTGGGTGAGCAAGTACGCCGAGCCCTGGGTAGCCGGGCTCAGCGACCTCAAGCACAGACTGGAGAGTCCGATGGAGAAGGTCTACGAGATCTACATCCGCACCACGCCCGAGCGCCTCTGGGAGGCGATCACCGATCCCGAGATCCGCGCCAAGTACAACTTCGGCGTCGTCGTCGACTCCGACTGGAAGGCCGGGCTCGCCGTACACGTCGAAGCATCCGAAGGCGCCCGGCCCGCTCGGCGAGGGCGAGAACCTCGAGGTCGACCCGCCGCGGCGGCTCGTCCAGACGATGACCGCGCTCTGGAGCGACGAGGTGAAGAGCGAGGGCGCTTCACGCGTCACCTGGGAGATCGAGCCGGTCGGCGATTCGTGCCGGCTCACCGTGACCCACGACGAGCTCCGTGAAGGCGCGAACGACCAGCTCTACGGCGGCTGGCCGATGATCCTCTCGGGCCTGAAGACCTGGCTCGAGACCGGCGAGCTGCTCACGACGCCGGGGTCGCTGATGTACGGCTAGGGGTTGCCGTGCGCCTCGACGGAGACGTCGTCCCACTGCTCCCAGAGGGCGATCCGGCTCGCGTACTCCGCGCTCAGCAGATCGAGTGCGCCCTGGCCGAAGAAGATGCGCAGCGGCGGGTCCTCCGCGTCCACGACCTTCAGGATCGCAGGGCCCGTCGCCTCCGGCACGCCTCTCGGCCCGCGCCTCGCCACCAGCTCCGCCCGGGCCGCACGGACCCCGTCGTAGACGGGCAGCTGCTCGGCCTGCACCGCGGACGGCCCGGCCCAGTCGGTCGAGAATCCGCCCGGCTCGACGATCGTCACGTGGATCCCGAGCTCGCGCACCTCTGCGGCGAGCGCCTGCGAGAAACCCTCGAGCGCCCACTTCGAGGCGTGGTAGAGACCGAGCGTCGCGAACGCCGTCACACCGCCGATCGAGGAGACCTGGATGATGTGGCCCGAGCCCTGCTCGCGCAGGTACGGCAGCGCCGCCTGCGTGACCCAGAGCGCGCCGAAGAGATTCGTCTCGATCTGTGCCCGCGCCTGCGCCTCGGTGACCTCCTCGATCGTGCCGAAGAGCCCGTAGCCGGCGTTGTTGACCACGACGTCGAGGCGGCCGAAGCGGTCGTGCGCGTCCTTGACCGCCGCGAACACGGCCGCCCTGTCGGTCACGTCCAGCGCGAGCGGCAGCACGTTGTCGCCGTAGGCCTCGACGACGCCGGCGAGTGAGTCCGCGTTGCGCGCCGTCGCGGCGACCCTGTCGCCCCGCGCCAGCGCCGCCTCGGCCCAGATCCGTCCGAAGCCCTTCGACGTCCCCGTGATGAACCAGACCTTCGCCATCAGCAGCTGAACGTGCCGGTGACGGCCCCCGGGCCGCCGAAGATCAGCATGCCGGCGATCGTGCCCTTGGAGCGGTTCCCGCTGAGCGTGATCTTCACGCTGTCGCCGCGGACGGCGTATGACTTTCCGCCGGGGACGATCGCGACGGCACCGCCGGTGTACGCGCCGTCCTTCGCCGCAGGCTTGTTCGTGCTGCCCGGAATCCGGCCCACGTCCAGCCCGAAGTAGTCCGGCTTCTTCTTGGTCGTCTGCCCGAGCACGACCGTGCCGATGTTGACCGACACGTACTTCGAGGTGCGCTCGCAGTTGCCGCCCGCGAACGAAAGGGTCTTGCCGCCGACGTGAATCGTCGCCTTCGCGGGCCCGCAGAACACACGCGCCTGGACGCCGCCGAACGAGACCACCCCCGGCGTGCAGGAGGTCCGCGAGGAGGCCGCCGGCGCCGCAACGGCGGCGATCGAGGCAGCGAGGCAGAGTGCGAGAAGGGCGGCTCTCGGCATCGCCCGGAGCCTATAGGGCGAGCGGCTCTAGCCGCCGGTCATCGTGCCGGCGTCGAGCTGGAAGTTCTGCGACGTGGTCGGATCGCTGTACTTCTGCCCGTCGGTGAGGTCGCCGAGCGACGGGAAGGTGTAGTAGGTCGGGTTGATGCCGCTCTCGTTCGGGAGGTCGACCGAGCCGCAGATGACCGGGCCGCTGTCCTGGAAGTTCTGATGGATCAGGCAGCTCGAGGTCGAGTAGAGAATCCCCTGGAAGCCGCCCGGCGGATGGCCGTTGTAGCAGGTGCTCAGCGGTGTTCCGCCCCACGCCGCGTTGATGGGACAGCCCGAGCCGCCCTGGTCGTACTCGTTGGGCTGCTCAGACATCAGCACCATCATGTTCTGGGTCGGATCCCAGTTCGACATGTCGGTGAGGCAGCTCTTCGTGTAGTCGTTGGAGTCCGGCAGGGTGCTCGGGCCGCCGGCGCAGACGAGGGAGTCGATCTCGTCGTCGGCCGACGACATGATGTTCGCGCGGCCGAAGTAGTGGACGATGTGGCCGTCGAAGTCGAAGCGGAAGTTTCCGTCGACGAAGATCACGCCGAAGATGTTCATCACGTGGGTCGTGTGGTTCCAGGCAAGCCGGCCGACGAGGACGCCGTTCACCACGACCTGGCAGTCGTAGTCGGCGTTGTCGGGCGCCATCTCGCCGTTGATCGTGATGCTCCGGTCAGGCCCGGTGGTCGTGCTGGCGTTGTTGTCGAAGAAGTTGGTCGGAAGCCCGGGGTTCGGGTTCGTGCAGAAGTGCTTCGGCCCCGGCGCCGCGTTTGCCCACCAGTAGTTGTAGTCGACCTGCGGCATCACGAGAGCCGGATTCGAGGCGACCGGCGTGCTCGTGATCGTGTTTGCATAAACGTGGTCGGTCGCAGTGCACGGCGTGTGCGCCGCCTGGAGGAGATAGGTGCATGTGCCGCCGATGTTCGCCGTCTTGATCGGGATTGCCGAGGTGCCGATCCCGTTCGTGTCCGGCTTGTAGGTGACCGTGACCGAGACGTAGTCGAGCGAGGCGGTCGCGCTCGCCGCGGCAACGTTCTTCGCCGCGAAGCGCAGTCCGAAGTTCGTCGCGTTCACCTGCGCCGGCGTCCAGGTCGTGCCCCAGAGATCGGACGAGCTGCCGTAGGTGATGGTGCTCGACGTGGTGCCCCACGTGGTCGCCGAGGCCTTGTTCGTCCCGGTCGCGGCTCCCGCCTTCAGCAGCTGCACCGTGCTGTCCTGCAGGGCGCCGACCGAGCCGGCCGTGGTCATCGTGAAGGTGACGTTCGGCGACGAGCCGCCGGTGAGGCTCTTCGTGTTCAGCGACATCAGCGTGATCGGCTGGTTCGCCTGCGTGCCCGCGAACGTGCACACGACACCGGCGGGAAGAGCGCCGCCCGTGCACGTGACGTTGCCGGAGCCGTAGATCGTGACGAGCGCCGTCTGCACCGTCGCGGCGCTCGCGTTCCAGGCGATCGACGCCGACACCGTCGAGCTGCCTCCTGCGGGCGTGCCGTTGAGCTTGAAGGTGCCGCCCGTCGGGCTGCCGGTCTCGGCGATCGTCTGTACCGAGCTGCAGCACGCACTCGCGAGGCGCTGCACCTTGACCACGATCCCCTCGATCGTCGCCGTGGCCGGAATCGCATAGCCAAAGCCGGTCGTGTCCTGGTTCGCGCCGGTCACGCCTGCGGCCATCACATTCGTGGCGTACACGCTGTTGCTCGTATAGACGTTCGTCGGAGTCGTCCAGCCCGTGCCGGCGCTCGGCGAGTTCGGGCCGCCGGTCGAGTCCGGGCCGGTGATCGTCACGGTGCCGCCGACGTCGACGAGAGTGTTCGCGCCGGTGATCCCGCCGCCGTTCGTGAGGCAGAGGTTGCCCTTGGTGGCGACGTTCGTCACGAAGGTCGAGTTGTCGATCGTCAGACAGCTGGACGTGTCGTTGTCGTAGAACCGGCTCCACGAGTTGCCGTCGGCGCCGACGTTCTGCCCACGCACCGTGACGGACTTCTTCAGCGTGCGCGACTGGTACCCCTGGCCGTTCTTCACCTTGCCGGTCGAGGTGATTGTCCACACCGACGTCGTCGTGTTGATCGTGCCCGAGTAGGTGACCGAGCCCTTGAGGCCCGAGTACTGGATCGTCGTCGCGGGGAGCAGCGTCGTGGTGAGCGGGGACACGCCTCCGCTCTTGATGCTGCCGTCGGTGTTCAACTGGTTGTAGAGCACCGCCATCGCGTCGTTGATCCCGGCCTCCGCCAGGTCATACGCGCTCGCGCGTGCCTTGTGGGCGCTCGAGTCGGTGAGGTTGGTCGTCGCGTAGTAGGTGGCCGCCGTGCCGCTGATCGTGAGCACGGTGAGGAGACCGAGGGCCATGATGAGCGCGAAACCACGCTCAGCCTGGAACCTCCGCATCGAAAGGTGTTGCCGCAAAGCCTGCACCACGACCCTCATCGGACGAATGAGCCGCCAAGCACAGACCCTCGATTGAGTGAACCTGGTCTAACCCCCCGTTTGGGGCCCTCCGTCGAGCTCGAAGCTCGTCGCGGTCGTGGTGTTCGAATACTTCTGCCCGTCGGTGAGGTTGCCTGTATACGGGAAGGTGTAGTAGGTCGGGTTGCCGCCTGCCTCACTGGGAATTGAGATCGAATCGCAGATCACCGGGCCGCTGTCCTGGAACTGCTGGTGGATCAGGCACTGACCGGTCGAGTAGAGGATTCCCTGGAAGCCCCCGGGAGGATGGTCGTTGGGCGAGGTGCCGAAGCAGTTCGGCATGCCGGTGCCGTCCCACGAGTCGAGCGGGCTGCAGTGCGTGCCGCCCTGGTCGTACTCGTTGTCCTTCTCCGACATGAGCACCATCATGTTCTGGTTCGGATTCCAGCTCGACATATTGGTGAGGCAGCTCTTCGAGTAGTCGTTCGAGTCGGGAAGGGTGTTCGGGCCGCCCGCGCAGACCAGAGCGTCGATCTCGTCGTACCCCGAGGACATGAGGTCGCCCTGACCGAAGTAGTGGATGATCTGACCGTCGTTGTCGAAGCGGAAGTTGCCGTCGACGAAGACGGTCCCGAAGATGTCGAGCTCATGGGTGGTGTGGTTCCAGTCGAGCTTTCCCTCGAGCACGCCGTTCGCCCACACCTCACAGGTGTAGTCGGCGTTGTCCGGCGCCATCTCGCCGTTGATCGGGATGCTGTCGTTCGGCCCGGTCGTCGTGCCCGCGTCGTTGTCGAAGGTCGGCGGCGTCCCCGACGACACGGTGCACGGGTGCTTCGGCCCCGGCTTGGCGTTCGCCCACCAGTAGTTGAAGTCGACGCTCGGCATCACGAGGGCCGGGTTCGAGGCCACCGGAGTGCTGGTGATCGTGCCCGCGTAGACGTGGTCGGTCGACGTGCACGGCGTGTGCGGCGCCTGGAGGAGATAGGTGCACGTGCCACCGATGTTCGCGGTCTGGATCGGGGTGGTGGAGGTGCCGATCCCGTTCGTGTCGGGCTTGTAGGTGACCGTGATCGAGACGTAGTCGAGCGAGGCGGTCGCGCTCGCCGCGGCAACGTTCTTCGCCGCGAAGCGCAGGCCGAAATTCGAGGCGTTGACGTTGGCCGGCGTCCAGGTCGTGCCCCACAGATCGGCGGTGCTGCCGTAGGTGACGGTCGAGTTGGAGAAGCTCCAGTTGGTGCCCGTCACCGCCTTGTTGTTCCCGACCGGCGCACCCGCCTTCAGCAGCTGCACGGTCGAATCCTGCAATGCGCCGACCGAGCCGGCCGTCGTCATCGTGAATGCGACGCTCGGCGACGAGCCGCCGGTGAGGCTGTTCGTGTTGAGCGACATCAAATTGACGACCTTGCTCGCGTCGGAGCCGGCGAACGTGCACACGACCGCGGTGGGAAGCGACCCGCCCGTGCAGGTCACGTTGCCCGAGCCGTAGATCGTCACGAGCGCCGTCTGCACGGTCGCCGCCGACGCGTTGTAGGCGATCGCGGCCGAGACCGTCGAGCTCCCGCCCGGGGGCGTGCCGTTGAGCTTGAAGGTGCCGCCCGTCGGACTGCCGCTGGTCGCGATCGTCTGCACCGAGTTGCAGCAGGCGCTCGAGAGCCGCACCACCGAGGCTGTGATCCCCTCGATCGTCGCCGTCGCCGGAACCGCGAAGCCGAATCCGGTCGTGTCCTGATTCGAGCCCGTCGTGGCGGCGGTGATCACGTTCGTCGCGTACACACTGTTGCTCGTGTAGACGTTCCCCGGGTTCGTCCAACCCGCACCGGCGGTCGGCGAGTTCGGGCCGCCGGTTGCGTCGGGGCCGGTGATCGTCACCGTGCCGCCGACATCTACGAGCGTGTTCGCGCCGGTGATCGCGCCGCCGTTGGTGAGGCAGAGGTTGCCCTTCGTCGCCACGTTCGTCACGAACGTCTCGGCATTGATCGTCAGACAGCTGGAGGTGTCGTTGTCGTAGAAGCGGCTCCACGAGCTGCCGTTCGCGCCGACGTTCAGGCCCTTGACCGTGACCGTCCGCGTCAGCGTCTTCGACTGGTAACCCTGGTCGTTCTTCACCTTGCCCGTCGAGGTGATCGTCCACACCGATGTCGTCGTGTTGAGCGTCCCGGAGTAGGTGACCGAGCCGTGGATGCCCGCGTACTGGATCGTCGTCGACGGAAGCAGCGTCGTGGTGAGCGGGGACACGCCTCCGCTCTTGATGCTGCCGTCGGTGTTCAACTGGTTGTAGAGCACCGCCATCGCGTCGTTGATCCCGGCCTCGGCCAGGTCGAACGCGCTCGTCCGCGCCTTGTTCGTCGTCGCGGCGGTGAGGTTGCTCGTCGCGTAGTAGGTGACCGCGGTGCCGGCGATCGTGAGCACGGTCAAGAGGCCGAGCGCCATCACCAGCGCGAAGCCGCGCTCCGCCTGGAGTCGCCGTACGGAGAGCTGTCGCCGCAAGAACTGCACCGAGCGTCTCTATCGGACACCGATGCACCTGGCCTTGCCCCTCAAGTCAGGGATTCTTCGTGACCCGATGCAATCAGGCGCCCTTGAACGACGGCGAGCGCTTCTCGAGGAAGGCGGTGACGCCTTCCGCGAAGTCGCCCGTCTGCACAGCCATTGTCTGAAGCTCGGCCTCGAGCTCGAGCTGCTCGTCGAGGGTCGCAGTCGTCGCGTGGTCGAACAGCCGCTTGTTCCAGCCGATCGCCCTGGTCGGCATGGCGGCGAGCTCGGCGGCGTACTCCGCGACGCGCGCCTCGAAGGCCTCGGCCGGAATCGACTCGGTGACGAGACCGTAGCCGAGCGCCTCCTCGGCGGAGAGCCGGCGGCCCGAGCTCATCCACTCGAAGGCGCGCGCCTGACCGAGGATCCGCGTGATGAAGTACGTGCCGCCCGCGTCGGGGACTAGGCCGATCCCGATGAAGCCGGGCGCGAAGAACGCCGCGTCGGAGGCGAGCCTGATGTCGCACGCGCACGCGAGCGAGAGGCCTGCTCCCGCGGTGGGCCCGTTGACCGCCGCGATCAACGGCTTGGCGAGCGCGCGCAGGGCATGCACGGTCGGGTGGTAGGTGGCCCGCAGCGCCGCACCCACATCCGGCGCGCCGGCGAACTCGGTCAGGTCCTGGCCGACGCAGAAGCCCCGGCCCGCGCCGGTGAGCACCACGGCGCGAACCCCCTCGTCGACGGCGGCCTGCTCGAGTGCAGCGCGCAGGCCCGCGTGGACTCCGGCGGTGAGCGCGTTCAGCACCTCCGGCCTGTTGAGCGTGACCGTGAGGACGGCGCCTTCGCGTGAGACGAGAACGTCGTCGGCCATCGCCGAACCCTATCGCCCGCGACGGCAGATGTAGGCTCCATGCGTGTCCGGCGGCAATGCACTCGCGGCAGTCATGGCGGCCAGCGCCGGGCTCTGCGCCGCCATGCAGGTCGCGATCTTCGGCCGCTTCGGCGACCGGGTCGGGACGCTGCCGGCGTTCGCCTTCTCGTGCGTGGTGACCGCGGTGATCGCCGCCGTGATTCTCGTGGTCGGCCAGCGGTCGTTCTCCGGCTTCGCGACGGCGTGGAGCGCCCCGAAGTGGCTGTGGATCGGCGGCGTGCTCGGCGCGTTCATCGTTCTGTCGATCGTGATCGCCGCGCCGCGGATCGGCACGTTCGCAACGCTGGCGCTGATCATCGCGGGGCAGCTGACCTTCGGCACGATCATCGACCGCTTCGGCCTGTTCGGCCTCCAGCAGGTCCCGCTCACCCCGTATCGGATAGCCGGGATCGTCCTGCTCGCGACCGGGGCCTTGCTGGCGCTGAAGCGGTGAGCCACAGGACCAGGGTGTGGGTCGCCCTCTGGACCGTCTACCTGATCTGGGGCTCGACCTACCTCGGAATCAAGCTCGCCGGCGAGACGATCCCGCCGATCTTCGCGGCGTCGACCCGGTTCATCGCCGCGGGCACGTTGATGGCCGGTTTCGTCGCATGGCGGCGCGGCGCACGACTGCTCCTGCCCGGGCGGGCCGCGTTCCTCTCGGCCGCGGCGGTCGGGATCCTGCTCCCGAGTGCGAACGCGCTGCTCTTCGTCGCCGAGCGTCACGTGCCGATCGGAACCGCCTCGCTCGTGATCGGATCGGTGCCGTTGTTGATCGTGCTGCTGCGGTTCGCAACGGGCGACCGGCCGACGCGGCGGGTGCTCGTCGCTGTCGGCGTCGGCTTCGTCGGGCTGGCGATCCTCGTCCAGCCGAGCGGCGGCGCAAGCGTGGCCTGGCTGGGGCTTGTGCTCTGCTCGGCGCTGGCCTGGGCGGTCGGCTCGTTCATCTCGGGGCGCCTGCCGCTGCCGGAGGACGCCTTCGCCGCGACGGCGCTCGAGATGCTCGTCGGCGGCTTCTTCCTGCTTCCGTTCGGAGTCGCGTTCCACGGCAGCGGCTCGCTGAATCCGGCCGACTACTCGAGCCGCTCGATCCTCGGCTGGACCTATCTCGTGCTGGTCGGCTCGCTGCTCGGCTACACCGCGTACGTCTGGCTGCTCGGCAACGCGCCGATTGCGACCGTCGCTACGTACGCGTACGTGAACCCCGTGGTCGCGATCGTGCTCGGCGCGGCAGTCCTCCACGAAGCGGTCACCTGGCGGATCATGGCCGGCGCCGCGGTGATCCTTGCCTCGGTGGCGATCGTGATCCGGCAGGACGCCGACAAGGTCGTGGAGCCGTTCGCGGAGTAGTCAGGCGCGCTCGAACAGCGCGGCCTGGCCCTGGCCGACGCCGACGCACAGGGTCGCGAGCCCGTAACGGCCGCCGCGACGGCCGAGCTCGTGCATCAGCGACACGACGAGACGGGCGCCGCTCATCCCGAGTGGATGGCCGAGCGCGATCGCGCCGCCGTTGACGTTGACGCGCTCCTCGTCGAGCCCGAGCTCACGGATCACCTGGAGGCTCTGGGACGCGAAGGCCTCGTTCAGCTCGACGAGGTCGAGATCGGAGGCGGCGAGGCCGGTGCGCTCGAGGAGCTTGCGGACGGCGGGGATCGGGCCGATGCCCATCACGCGCGGATCGACTCCCGCGACGGCCGAGGCGACGAAGGCCCCGAGCGGCTCGATGCCGAGCGCGCGTGCCTTCTCTTCGCTTGCGACCACGAGCGCGGCGGCACCGTCGTTGATCCCGCTCGCGTTGCCGGCGGTGACCGTGCCGCCGGCGCGGAACGCGGGCTTGAGCGCGGCGAGGCGCTCCGCTGTCGTATCGGGCCGTGGCTGCTCGTCGCGGGTCACGTCGCCGACCGGAACGAGCTCCGCGTCGAAGCGGCCCGCCTCGGCCGCGGCGGCCCAGCGAGCCTGCGAGCGCGCGGCGAAAGCGTCCTGATCCTCGCGCGAGACACCGAAGCGCTCGGCGACGTTCTCCCCCGTCTCGCCCATCGACTCGAGCGGGAACCGCTCCTCCATACGTGGATTCGGAAAGCGCCAGCCGAGCACCGTGTCGTAGACGACCTGGTTGCCGCGCGGAAAGGCCTTGTCCGGTTTGGACATCGCGAACGGGGCGCGACTCATCGACTCGACGCCGCCCGCGACGAAGAGGTCGCCGTCGCCCGCTGCGACTGCATGGCAGGCGCCCACGACGGCCGCGAGCCCGGAGGCGCAGAGGCGGTTGACGGTCACCCCGGCGACCGACTGCGGCAGCCCGGCGAGCAGCGCCGCCATGCGCGCGACGTTCCGGTTGTCCTCGCCGGCCTGGTTCGCGCAGCCGAGGTAGACGTCCTCGATCTCCTCCGGCGGCACGCGCGCGCGCTCGACCGCGGCGGCGATCGCGAGGGCAGCGAGATCGTCGGGCCGCACGCCCGAAAGCGCCCCGCCGTAACGGCCGATCGGCGTGCGAACAGCGGAGAGAATGACCGCGCGGCTCACGGACACGAGCCTACCGCGGCGCGCTGAGCCCGGGCGCCGAAGGACCCATCCCAAACCCCCACCCACCCACGGGGGCAGTGAGAGTAGCGGCGGAATCCGCGCGCGAATGTGCCAACTCTGTGTCGAGTTTGATCAGGGGGCGAACTCGACCCGGACCGGCGTCTCGTAGGCGCCGATCTCCTCGGCGCGGCGCAGCAGCTCCGACACCGCCTCGCGACCCTCGCCGCCGAGCTCCTGCGTGAGCTCGTTCACATACATCCCGACGAACCGATCCGCGAGATCCGCTTCGATTCCGCGTCCGAATTTCATGGCGTACGCCATGGCCTCGTCACGGTGCTCGAGACCGGACCGGATCGACTCGCGCAGCACGCCGGAGAGCTCCTCGATCACATCCGCGCCGAGCGAGCGACGCACGACGTTGACTCCGAGCGGCAGCGGCAGCCCCGTCTCGAGCAGCCACCACTCGCCGAGGTCGAGCGTCTTCGCCAGGCCTTCCGCCGCATACGTGAGCTGACCCTCGTGAATCACGAGCCCGGCCTCCGCGCGCCCGGAGATCACCTCGTCGAGGATCTGATCAAAGGGCAGCGCGCGCCAGGCAAACGGCGCCCCGAGCGCCATGCCCAGGACCAAAAACGCAGTCGTGTGGCGACCGGGAACGATGATCTCGACCTCGCGGAGCTCGTCGAGCGAGAGCGGCTGCCGCGAGACCACGACCGGGCCGTAGCCCGACCCCATGCTCGAGCCGTGCGGCAGTAACAGGTACTCGTCCTGGACGAGCGGATACGTCGCGAGGGAGATCGCCGTCACGTCCAGCCGCCCCTCCAGCGCCCACTCGTTGAGCGTCTGGATGTCCTCCTGGACGGTCTCGAACGTGAAGCCCCGGGCGTTGATCGCGTCGGCGTCGAGCGCCCAGAACATGAACGCGTCGTCGGGATCGGGACTGTGGCCCAGTCGGATCAGCATGGGCGGCGACCCTAGCACCCGCCGCCTACACTGACGCGGACATGGCGCGGCCACCGCTCACCGAAGCGATCCAGGACTACCTGAAAGAGATCTACAAGCTCCACGCCGAGAACGGCCGCGTGACCGTGACAGCGCTCGCGCATCGCCTCCGCGTCTCGCCCGCCTCGGCGAGCGCGATGGTAAAGAAGCTCGCCGCGCTCGACCTCGTCGAGCACGCGCCGTACCGCGGCGTCGAGCTGACGCCCGCCGGCGAGCGGGTCGCGCTCGAGGTGATCCGCCACCATCGCCTGCTCGAGCTGTACCTCGCAGAGACGCTCGGGCTGCACGTCGACGCCGTCCACGACGAGGCCGACCGCCTCGAGCACGTCCTCTCCGAGGAGCTGGAAGAGCGGATCGACACTGCGCTCGGCTTCCCGACCCACGACCCGCACGGCGACCCGATCCCGAACGCGGCGCTCGAATGGCCGCCCGCGAAGACCGGCTAGCGGCGGCCGAAGAACCAGCGTTCGAGGGGCCGTAGCAGCTCCTCGCGCGTGAACGGCTCGACTTCCTCCGGACGACCATCGCGCTCCGACACCTTCAGATCGTCGGCCAGCGCCGCGTTCGCAGCCGCGACCGCGTCCTCCAGCTCGAAGCCCTCGAACACGTAGTCGTCGGGACGAGGATCGTCGGTCGGGCGGAACCGCACATTGACCGCGCGGCCCACCGCCCAGACCGCCCCGGGCTTGCGCTCGATCCAGATCGCGATCCGCTCCTCGGCCCCGGCATCGTCGACGCCGTGCACCTCCCGCTCCGCGAACCGGCCCTCCCTGGAGTGAAGCTTCACAGCCAGGAGGATACAATCGCCCGGATGGCCGACTGGCGGCGGAATCCATTCTCGTTCCTGTTCCAGCGCTCCTCGGCCGAGGAGCGCGTCGCCGCGTACGTGATCCGCGAGCACGAGCGCGGGCGCTCGCTGCAGGAGATCCTCCAGGACCGGTACGTGCAAAACAGGCTGACCCCCGAGCAGCAGAACCGGCTGCTCGACCGGCCCGAGGTGATCCGCGCGATCGGCGACGACCCGATCGAGGCCGTGCGCCGCAACGGGTCCGGGCTCGCCTCGACCTAGAGGTTCAGCCCGACGCCCCGCTCGCGGGCGCGCTCGACGACCACGGCTGCAACCGCCACGTCCCAGGCGGCGAGCCCGTTCGACTTGAACAGGATGATGTCCTCCGGATCCGCGCGCCCGGGAACCTCGCCTGCGACGACCTCCTGGAGCTCATGCACCTCGAGCCAGTCGAGCACGCCGCTCGCGACCGGCTCGATCAGGTCGCCCGACTCGAGCTTCGCGTTCTCGAGCGAGTCGCAGCAGACGAAGGCGGCGCGCTCGAGCACGACGTTGTCGAGCTCGCGCTTGCTCGCCATGTTCGCGCCGACGGCGCAGACGAGCGCCCCGTCTCGTAGCCACTCGCCGCGCAACACCGGGTCGCGCGACGGGGTGACCGTGACGACGATGTCGGCGGCCGCCGCGACACTATGGCTCTCGGCCGGTTCGGCCTCGACCCGTTTGCAAAACGCCTCGAGCTTCTGCCGGTCGCGCGCGTAGACCCGCACACGCTCGATCGTCGGCACCGCTGCGCGGATGCACGCGATCTGCGTCTCGGCCTGCCAGCCGGCCCCGATCACGCCGAGGCTCGACGCGTTCGGCCGGGCGAGGTGGCGGGCTGCGACGCCGCTCGCGGCTCCCGTCCGCAGCTGGCCGAGCTTGTCGGCCTCGATCAGGGCGACCAGCTCCGGCTCGTCGGCGCGGAACAGGCAGACCACGAAGCGCGCGCCGGAGGCGAACCCAGAGTACGTCTTCACGCCCGCGTACCCGAGCCCGCTGTCGACCGCGGCCATCACGGCCAACATGCCCTCGTCCAACGGCAGCCGGTAGCGAGGACGGTTCGCGACCTCGCCCGCGGCGAGCCGGCGGAAGGAGCCCTCGACCGCCGCCAGCGCGTCCTCGGGGGAGAGCAGGGCGGTGACGTCGTCCTCGGTGAGGTAAAGCGGCACGGCGGTAGTGCGCCCGGCAAGATTCGAACTTGCGACCTCTGCCTCCGCAGGGCAGCGCTCTATCCCCTGAGCTACGGGCGCGGGGAACGGCTCAGTCTAGCCGTAGCTCGGCGTCGGTAGGCACCTCGACGCGAACGTAGGCGAGCACGAGACCCGGCACAGCACTCGTGACGCGGCCCACGATCTTTCCGTCGTAGTGAAGCTCGTCCCCGGGCTCGGCATCGAGCTCGAGCACACGCAAGCCCCGGTTTGCGTGGCCGCGATGGCGGAGCCGCGCGACCGGCTCCTGGCCCGGATAACAGCCCTTGGTGAACGAGATGTGCGTCTCGTCGAGCCCTGCCTCGGCGGGGAGGATCGTGTCGTCGAGCTCCTTGCCCCACGCGGGGATGCGGGCCTCGATCCTTAGCCGCTCGAGCTCGTTCGGATCGAGAGTCGGCTCGAGCTCCACGTCGAGCACTTCGACCGAGCCCGGCAGCTCACCCGGCAGCCCGTCCGCGTCGCCGAACACGAGCGTGGAGGTGTGCGCCTCCGGCTCGATCTCGCACTTGGCGGCGAACCGGCCGCGTACGAGCGTCGCGCGCACCGCCTCCCCGAGCTCCGGCTCGGTGAGCAGCAGGAAGTCGTCCGGGCCGCGCCGCCACACGCGCACCGGCGCGATCAGCCGCCCCTTCGCGGTCAGGAGGAGCGCGTCCACGATCTCGCCCGTGGCCACGTCGTTCGACAGGAACCGCTGCAGCAGATCCTCGGCGTCGGGCCCGGCCACACGCACGTACGCGCGCGGGCGCGAGGCGATGCGTGCCGTCGAGACTGCCACGCCGATTAGTGTAGGTACCGATGCCCCTGTTCCGGTCGAAGGCGGAGAAGAAGGTCATCGACGCGGGCTACGATCCGAGCCGGCTGCCTCCGGGCCAGTACTTCACCGAGAAGTGGCCCGTCCTCCACGCGGGCGGCGTTCCGCACACCGATCTCGCGACCTGGGATCTGCGCGTCTCCGGCGAGGTTGAGCACGAGTTGAGCCTGAGTTGGGACGAGCTGCTCGCGCTGCCCGCGAGCGAGAACGTGCAGGACATCCACTGCGTCACCCGCTGGAGCCGCTTCGACACGCGCTTCCGCGGCGTGCACTGGCGCGAGCTCGCGAAGCTCGCGCAGCCGACGCCCGCCGCGCGCTTCCTAGTCGCCCACGCCGAGGCCGGCTACACCGCGAACGTTCCGATCTCGTTCCTCGAGGACGAGAACGCGCTCCTCGCCTACGAGGCCGACGGCGAGCCGCTGACCCTCGAGCACGGCTGGCCGCTGCGGCTCGTGATCCCCGGCAAGTACTTCTGGAAGAGCGCGAAGTGGCTGCGCGGGATCGAGCTGCGCGCGACCGACCAGCCCGGCTTCTGGGAGCGCTACGGCTACCACAACGACGCCGATCCCTGGAAAGAGGAGCGATACGGTTTCTAAGGCTCCCTCGAACGGGGGACTCAAGAGCAGGCCTAGGGCGCCGATAGTACAAGTGAACCACCTCCCCCCTCAAGAAAGACGGCGCCCATTAGGCGCCGTTTTTCTTTAAGGTGCGCGGCGCTCGAGGAGGAGGGTGTCGCGCCAGACGCCGTCGAGTTGACCGATCCGTTCGCGGCGGCCGACGACGCGGAAGCCGCACCGTTCGTGCAGCACGAGGCTCGCGGTGTTCTCCGGGAAGATCGCCGTCTGGATCGTCCAGATCCCGGCCTCGTCAGCGCCCGTCACGAGCGTGTCGAGCAGCGCCCGGCCGATGCCCTGCCCGCGCCGCTCGGCCACGACGTACACGCTGTTCTCGGCAACGCCCGCGTAGGCCGGCCGCGCCGACACCGGCGAGAGCGTCGCCCAGCCGGCGACCACGCCGTCGATTCGCGCCACGAGCGCGTGCCCGGGCAGCGTCTTCCCAACGAACGCGTCCCATTCGGGCACGTCTGTCTCGAACGTGGCCATTCGGGTCGCTATCCCTTCGACGTAGATCGCCGCGACCGCGGGCCAGTCGGCGTCGTGCATCGGCTCGATCGTCATCGCCCCATGAAAACACGAAGGGCGGCCCGGAGGCCGCCCTTCAGTGCGTAGTCCCGAGGGACTGCTTACATCATCCCGCCCATGCCGCCCATGTCGGGCATGCCGCCGCCGCCGGCGCCTGCCTTCTCGGGGGCCTCGGCCACGACGGCCTCGATGGTGAGGATGTTCTTCGCGATCGACGCGGCGTTCTGCAGCGCCGAGCGCGTGACCATCGTCGGATCGATGATCCCTTCCTTGACGAGGTCCTGGTACTCGCCCGTCTCCACGTTCAGACCCTGGCCCTTGCCGGCCTCGCGGATCTTGTTGACGACGACCGAGCCCTCGAGCCCGGCGTTGTGGGCGAGCTGGCGAATCGGCTCCTCGAGCGAGCGGGCCACGATCTTGGCGCCCGTCTTCTCGTCACCCTCGAAGGTGTCGAGCTTGATGGAGTCGACCGCGTTCAGGAGTGCAACGCCGCCGCCCGGAACGATGCCCTCTTCGAGAGCCGCGCGGGTGGCCTGCAGCGCGTCCTCGACGCGATGCTTCTTCTCCTTCATCTCGGTCTCGGTGGCTGCGCCGACCTTGACCACGGCGACACCGCCGGCGAGCTTCGCGAGGCGCTCCTGGAGCTTCTCGCGATCGAAGTCCGAATCGGTGTTCTCGATCTCGCCCTTGAGCTGCTTGATGCGGCCCTTGATGGCCTCACCGTCGCCGGCCCCGTCGATGATCGTGGTCGAATCCTTGTCGACGACGACCTTGCGGGCCCGACCCAGCTGGGTGAGCTTCGTGTTCTCGAGCTTGAGGCCCATCTCCTCGGTGATCACCTCGGCGCCGGCGAGGATCGCAATGTCCTCGAGCATGCGCTTGCGGCGATCGCCGAAGCCCGGCGCCTTGACGGCGACGGCAGTGAAGGTGCCACGCAGCTTGTTGACCACGATCGTCGCGAGCGACTCGCCCTCGACGTCCTCGGCCACGATCAGCAGCGGGCGACCGGCCTGGATGACCTGCTCGAGCACCGGCAGGATGTCCTTGACGGCGCCGATCTTCTGGTTCGCGACGAGGATGTAGGGATCCTCGAGCACGGCCTCCATGCGCTCGGCGTCGGTGATCATGTACGGCGAGAGGTACCCCTTGTCGAACTGCATGCCCTCGGTGAACTCGAGCTCGAGGCCGAAGGTCTGGCCCTCCTCGACGTTCACGACGCCGTCCTTGCCGACCTTCTCGATCGCGTCCGCGATCACGTCGCCGATCTCGCGCTCACGCGCGGAGATGGTGGCGACCCGGGCGATGTCTTCCTTGCCCGAGATCTCCTTCGACTGACCCTTGAGGTCCTCGACGACCGCGGCGACGGCCGACTCGATGCCACGCCGAAGCGCCATCGGGTTCGCGCCGGCGGCCACGTTCTTGAGGCCCTCGCGGACGATCGCCTGGGCGAGCACGGTCGCGGTCGTGGTGCCGTCACCGGCGACGTCGTTCGTCGCGGTGGCAACCTCACGTACGAGCTGTGCGCCCTGGTTCTCGAACGGGTCCTCGACCTCGATCTCACGTGCGATCGTGACGCCGTCGTTGGTAATCGTCGGTGCGCCGAACTTCCGGTCGAGCACCACGTAGCGACCCTTGGGGCCGAGCGTGACCTTGACCGCGTCGGCGAGGATGTTCACACCGCGCTCGAGCGCGCGACGTGCGTCCTCATTGAACTTCAGCTCCTTATGAGCCATAGCTTCTCCGTTCCTCTCTCGTTAGTTACTTGGCAGCTGCGCGGTCGCCGACGACCTTCGCCAGCACGTCGGACTCGCGCAGGATCAGGACTTCGTCGGTACCGACCTTGATCTCGGTGCCGCCGTACTTGGAGAAGATGATCTCGTCACCCTCCTCGACGTCCATCTTGATGTACTCGCCGTCCTCGTCACGAGGGCCGGGGCCGACAGCCAGGACCTTGCCGCGCTGCGGCTTCTCCTTGGCGGTGTCGGGCAGCACGATGCCGCTGAACGTGACTTCCTCCTCTTCGAGGATCTCCACGATCAGACGGTCACCAAGCGGCTGAAGATTCATGCAATAGCCTCCTGAATTCCTACTTTGTGACACTTGCTGGCACTCTCCCATCGAGAGTGCCGACACCAGTCTAGACTATTTGGTCGCCTCTGGACAGCGATTGCAGCCACTGTGTTACAAAGCGGCGATGGAGCGCGAGTTCTCGGCGGGTGGGGTGCTCGTCCGCCGACTGCGCGGCCGCTGGTGGGTGGTGGCGATCCGGCCGCTCGGGAAGCCGGCCGGCCTCTGGGCGCTGCCGAAGGGCCGGATCGAGCCGGGCGAGAACGGCGAGGGCACCGCACTGCGTGAGGTGCGCGAGGAAACGGGGCTCGACGGCGTCTCGCTCGGGAAGCTCGGCGACGTGCGCTACGTCTACACGTGGGAGGGCGACCGGATCTTCAAGGTGGTGAGCTTCTTCCTGCTCCGCTACCGGCGCGGGCGCCTCGCTCCCGACCCGAACGAGGTCGCCGAGGTGCGCTGGCTGCCGCTCGAGGACGCGCCGCGCCTGCTCGCCTACGGCGGCGAGCGCGAGATCGCGTCGAAGGCTCTCGAAACTCTATGATCGTGCAGCCGTGCCCGCCTACGCGCTGAACTTCTACTCGCCGATCGTGGCGGACCAGCTGAAGAGTGGCCGCAAGTCGGCGACGATCCGGCTCGGAGACAAGTCCCGGAAGTACGAGAAGGGGATGATCGTCTCGGTACTGTGCGGAACGCGCTTCGGCTCGCGCGAGCACGTCTTCGACGCGGTGATCGACAAGGTCGACGTGAAGCCGCTCGCCGACCTCTCACCGCGCGAGATCGAACACGACAATCCCGAGATCAAGCGCGCCGACGACATGGCGCACTTCCTCGGCACGCTCTACAACCGCGAGGTCACCGGCGAGGACCTCGTCACGGTGATCAGGTTCTCGCCGATCCGGCCGAGCTAAGACTTTCGGATCGGGATCCCGAACAGCTCGTTCGGGCGCAGCGGAGCGCCGCACTCCTCGCAGTCGACTGCGAAGGTCGACGAGAACGCTGCGTCGCAGGCCTGGCAGCGCACGAGCAACTCGCCACCGCAGGCCACGCACTCGGCGGGAAGCTCGTCCTCGTGTCCTTCGAACCAGCGGACCGCGCCGCCGCAGCGGAGGCAGACGGCGACCCAGTCGCCGAGCACCTTGCGGCGCTCCTCGCGCAGCCAGTCGGACGCTTTACCCATGGCTGCCGACACCGTAGATCATCGAGCCCCGCCCGGTCGTCGAGACGACGACCTCGAAGCCGAGCTCGCCGAGCCGTCGCTCGAGCTCCGGCGGCTCGTGGTAGCGCTTCACGATCCGGAACTCCCTGCCGTCGGCGAGCTGCCTGACCTCGGTCTCCGTGGCTCGCTCGCGGGTGTAGGTGTGCGCGCGGTCGCTCCGGTCGATACCGCTGTCGACGAAGAACACCCGCCCGCCGGGACGAAGGGCCCGGCCGACGCCGTCCCAGAACTCCGCGAACCGCTCGTCGGGCACGTGCGAGAGCCAGAAGCCGAATGCGCAGACGTCGTAGCGGTCCGGCAGCTGCAGCCCGAAGATGTCGGCCTGGACGTACTCGACGGGCGCGTCGCCGACCCGCGCGCGGTTGAGCTCGATCACCTCCGGGCTCGCATCGACCGCCGTCACCCGCTTCGCCGTACGCACCAGGTGCTGCGTCCAGAGCCCCGTCCCGCAGGCGAGCTCGAGGACGTCCCCGCGCGCGTCGAATCGCTCGAGCGCGGCCTCGATCTCGGCCACCTCGGCGAACCATCCGGCGTTCCACTCCGGCCCCTGGTCGTAGCGGCCGCGGCGGAACCACCAGTCGTCGTACTCCGGAGCCCGCTCGCGGTAGTAGATGGCCTGCTCGGCGAGCAGCTCGTTCGCGTCCACGCCGCGAAGATAGCTAGTCGTTAGAGTTCACGGGCGATGGCAGTGAGAGAAGCCGAGCCGGTCGGCTCGCTGAGCGAGGTGCGCGAGGCAGGGCTAGACCGCGAGGATCTGCTCGGCGTCTATCGCAACCTCCTGATCACCCGCGGCGTCGAGGAACGCGGCCACATCCTCTACCGGCAGGGGAAGATTCCCGGCTCGTTCTACACCGGCCGGGGCAACGAGGGCGCCGCTGTGGGCGTCGCGACGGCGATGGGCGCGGACGACGTCGGCACGCCGCTCCAGCGCGACATGGGCGTCCACGTCACGCGCGGCGTCGAGCCGTGGAGGATCTTCGCCCAGTACATGGGCCGGGTCGACGGGCCGACGCGCGGGCGCGACGGCAACGTCCACATGGGCGACGCAAATCTCGGCCTGCACGCGCAGGTCAGCCACCTGCCCGCGATGCTGCCCGTCGCCGTGGGCATGGCGCTCGCCTTCAGGATCCGCGAAGACGCGCGCGTCGCGGTCGCCTGGTGCGGGGAAGGCGCGGCCGCGCGCGGCGACGCGCACGAGGGAATGAACCTCGCCGGCGTCCGCCGCCTTCCGGTCGTCTTCGTGATCGACAACAACCAGTGGGCCTACTCGACGCCGACCCACCTCGAGTACGCCGTCGAGCACCTCGCAGACCGCGCCGCGGCCTATGGCTTCGAGGGCGTGGTCGTCGACGGCACCGACGTGCTCGCCGTCTACCGCGAGGCGAAGCAGGCGATCGAGAAGGCGCGCGCCGGCGGCGGGCCGACGCTGATCGAGTCGATCACGCTCCGCATGGAGGGCCACGCCGTCCACGACGACGCGTTCTACGTCCCGAAGGAGCAGTTCGAGGAGTGGGCTCGCAAGGATCCGCTCGAGCGGTTCCGCACCTGGCTGCGCGACCACGCCGACCTCACCGACGACGAGGAGGGCGAGATCCACGAGGACGTGAAGCGCCTCCTCAACGAGTCGCTGCGCCGCGCGGAGGAGAGCCCGCTGCCCGACCCGGCGACGCTGCTCGAGGGCGTCTACGCCGAGCCGGAGGAGCTCGAGACCCCGCACCACAAGTAATGGCCGAGAAGACCTACCTCCAGGCGATCTCCGACGCGCTCCGCCAGGAGATGCGGCGCGACAGCCGTGTGTTCATCATGGGCGAGGACGTCGGCGCCTACGGCGGCGCGTTCAAGGTCACCGCCGGCTTCCACGAGGAGTTCGGCGACATGCGCGTCCTCGACATGCCCCTCTCGGAGACTGCGATCGTCGGCGGCGCGACAGGCGCAGCGCTGATGGGACTGCGGCCGGTCGCCGAGATGCAGTTCGCGGACTTCATCTCGTGCGCGTGGGACCACCTCGTCACCGTGGCGGCGAAGCAGCATTTCCGGATCAGGACGCCGATCCCGATCGTCGTACGGCTCCCCTCCGGCGGCGGCTTCTCGGGCGGCCCGTTCCACTCGCAGAACCCGGAGAGCTCGTTCGCGCACGTCCCCGGCCTCAAGGTGATCTGCCCCGCGACGCCCGAGGACGCGAAGGGCCTGCTGGTCGCGGCGATCGAGGATCCGAACCCGTGTCTCTTCTTCGAGCACAAGCACCTGTACCGGCGGATCAAGGGCGAGGTGCCCGACGACCGCTACGTGACGCCGATCGGCAAGGCTCGCATCCACCGCGAGGGCACCGACGTCTCCCTGATCACGTGGGGCGCGATGGTCTACACCGCGGGCGAGGCCGCCGAGGAGCTGGCCAACGAGGGCATCTCCGTGGAGATCGTCGACCTGCGGACGATCCTGCCCTGGGACAAGGAGGCCGTCCTCGAGAGCGTGCGCAAGTGCTCGAAGGCGATCGTCCTCCACGAGGACGTGCGCACCGGCGGCTTCGGCGGCGAGATCGCGGCGACGATCGCCGAGGAGGCCTTCGAGGATCTCGACGGGCCGGTGAAGCGCATTGCGGCGCCGGACACACCGGTACCGTTCTCACCACCGCTCGAGAAGGCGTTCATCCCCCAGCCGGCCGACGTCGTCGCCGGTGTCCGCGAGCTCGTCGAGTACTAGGAGTCAGCATGGCAACCGGAACCGCAATTGACGTCGTGATGCCGCAGATGGGCGTGTCCGTCTCCGAGGGGACGATCACGAAGTGGTTCAAACAGGTGGGCGACACGGTCGCCGCCGACGAGACGCTGCTCGAGATCTCGACCGACAAGGTCGACACCGAGGTGCCGAGCCCGGGCAGCGGCGTCGTCCAGGAGATCCTCGTCCAGGAGGGCGAGACGGTCGACGTGGGAACGCTGCTCGCGAGGATCTCGGCCGACGGTGCCGCCCCTGCCGCGCCGCCGCCGCCGCCGCCGCCGGCCGCGCCCGAGCCCGAGCCCGCGCCCGCGCCCGAGCCAAGTGCTCATGAGCACAAGGAAGAGGTCTCCGAGAACGGCAAGACCTTCGTCTCGCCCGTCGTCGCGCGGATCGCTGCCGAGCACGGCGTCGATCCCGCCTCGGTGCCCGGGACCGGACAGGGCGGGCGCGTCACGAAGAAGGACATGCTCTCCCACATCGAGGCCGAGCCGGCGCCGGCCGCGCCACCGGTGCCCGCGGCAGCCGCCACGCCTCCGCCTCCTGTCGCGCCTCCCGCGCCGCCGGCCGCGCCGGTCGCCGCCGCTGCAGGCGAGGTGGTCGAGCCGATGAGCGCGATGCGCCGCGGTGTCGCCGAGCACATGCGACGCTCGCTGGACACCTCCGCGCACGTCACGACGGTGTTCGAGGTCGACCTGACCAAGGTCGTGAACATTCGCCAGAAGCTGAAGGGCGAGTACCAGAAGAACTACGGCGTCAACCTCACCTACCTCGCGTTCATCGCGCGGGCGACCGTCGAGGCGATCGAGAACTGGCCGTGGGTGAACGGCGAGATACGGGGCGACACGATCGTCCGCAAGCAGTTCGTGAACCTCGGCATCGCCGTCGCGCTCGAGGGCGGCAAGGGCCTGATCGTCCCCGTGATCAAGAACGCCGAAGGCCTGAACCTGCTCGGGGTCGCGCGCGCGATCGCCGACGTGGCCGAGCGCGCCCGCACGAAGAAGCTCATGCCCGACGACGTCCAGGGCGGCTCGTTCACGATCACGAATCCCGGCGGCTGGGGCGCGATCATGGGCACCCCGATCATCAGCCAGCCGCAGGTCGCGATCCTCGACGTCGAAGCGCTCGTGAAGCGGCCCGTCGTGATCGAGGACGAGAACGGGAACGACGCGATCGCGATCCGCTCGATGATGAATCTCTGCCTCTCGTACGACCACAGGCTCGTCGACGGCGCCTACGCCGCGCAGTTCATGAAGGAGCTGCGCGGGCACCTCGAGGGCTGGGGCGAGGAAGACTATTAGCGGCGGCGCGTACCTGATGCAGCTTCCGGGGCTGACGCCTTACGGCGAGGCATGGGAGCTCCAGCGCGCGCTCGCGGGCGCGGTCTCGCAGGGCGCGATCCCCGACACGGTGCTCTTCCTCGAGCATCCGCCGGTCGTGACGCTCGGCCGGCGCACCGACGAGGGCGAGCTGCACGTGCCCGCAGATGCGGAGGTCGAGATCGTCGAGACCGACCGCGGCGGCAAGTCGACCTTCCACGGGCCGGGCCAGCTCGTCTGCTACCCGATCCTCGATCTCAACCGCCACGGGCGCGACGTGAAGCGCTACTGCCGCGACCTCGAGGAGGCCGTGATCCGCACGCTGGCCGCGGTCGGCGTCGAGGGCGAGCGGATCGAGGGGCTGACCGGCGTGTGGCTGACGAGCCCACGCTACGCGTCCAGTGTGGCCGAAAAGCACACCGCTCTCGCCAGCGATTCTCCGCCGCAGACACACCAGCTTGCGGAAAGCGGTCCCCGCAAGATCGCCTCGATCGGCGTCCACATCTCGCACTGGGTGACGACGCACGGCTACGCGCTCAACGTCAACCTCGACCCGGCGCCGTTCACGCAGTGGATCACGGCGTGCGGGCTCGAAGACGCTGCGTTCACGACAGTCGCACGCGAGACGGGGCGCGAGATCGGCGTGGACGAGATCCGGCCCGCTGCGATCCAGGCCTTCGCCGACGTGTTCGGGCTCACGTTCGAGGAGCTACCGGCCGAGGACGGCGCCGGGCTCTGGGCCCAGCCGTTGCACGAGCAGCTCGCCGCGCGCTAGACCGCTGGTGCGGCCGAGGCCTCGGCCTCGATCCGCGCCACGTGGCGCTTGCGCAGGAGCGCCATGAACACGACCAGCGCGGCGACGATGAACACCGCGCCGCCGAGGAATGCGACGTGGAAGCCCTCGACGAGCGCCTGGGACTGGGAGACGCCGTGCACGCTCGAGGTCTTGCTCGCAGCGAGCGAGGTAAGGATCGCGAGCCCGAGCGCGCCGCCGATCTGCTGCGAGGTGTTGAAGAGGCCGGAGGCGAGACCCTGATCGTCGTCCTCGAGGCCGGTGGTCGCGATCAGCGTGAGCGGGAGGAAGACAGCGCCCATCCCGAGTGAGGTGAGGAGAAGCGCGGGCAGCAGGTCCACGGCATAGGTGCCGTTCGCCTGAATGTGGGTGAGGTACAGCATCCCGGCGATCGTGACCACCATCCCCACGATCGCGACGGGACGGACGCCGATCCGCGGCGCGAACCGCGAGGCGAGCCCGGCCGAGACGACGATCCCGAACGTGAACGGCAGGAACGCGAGCCCGGCCTTGAGCGGCCCGTACCCGAGCACGCGCTGGAGATAGAGCGAGTTGAAGAAGAACATCGCAAACAGACCCGCACCGACGAGGAACATGGTCACGTTCGCTGTCAGGAGCGAGCGGACACGGAAGATCGAGAGCCGCACGAGCGGCGCCTTCGAACGCTGCTCGATCAGGACGAACGAGACGAGCAGGACGGCGGAGAGGACCAGCGTCCCGATCGTCTGCGCCGACGTCCAGCCCTTCTCCGGCCCCTGGACGATCGCGTAGACCAGCGACATCAGCCCGGCAGTGACTGCGACCGCTCCGGCGACGTCGAAGCTCCTGTGCGCGGCCTCGTCCCTCGACTCAGGCAGGTAGAAGAGCGAGAACGCGAACACCGCAATCCCGATGGGGATGTTGATGAAGAAGATCCACGGCCACGAGAGCAGCTGCGTCAGCGCGCCGCCGACGATCAGCCCGACGGCGCTGCCGCCGACCGCGATCGCTGCCCATACGCCGAGGGCCTTCGCCCGGTCTGCGCCCTCCTCGAACGTCGTGCTGATGATCGCGAGCGCGGCCGGCGAGATGAACGCGGCGCCGAGCCCCTGGAGCCCGCGGCAGGCGATCAGCATCGCCGAATTGACGGCGAGGCCGTTCAGCAGTGAGGCGACCGTGAACACGACGAGGCCGAAGAGGAAGAGGCGCTTGCGGCCGAGCAAGTCTCCAGCGCGGCCGCCGAGCAGGAGGAAGCCGCCGAACGCGAGCGCGTAGGCGTTGACGATCCACTGGAGATTGGCTTCCGACAGCCCCAGGTCCTTCTGGATCGACGGCAGCGCGACGTTCACGACCGTCGCGTCGAGGATGACCATGAACTGCGCGAAGCAGACCAGGACGAGGATCAGCCAGCGATTCGTCGTGCGCGGCGCCATCTCGGGTCAGCCTAGCGACGACCTGCAGGTCTCCGCCAGAACGTAAACTGAGCGCGATGGAGACGTCGCTTCCCGTGGCCGAGCGGCCGCGCCGCCCCGAGTGGATGAAGGTGCGCGCGCCGAGCGCGGACTCGCAGTACTTCGACGTCAAGAAACTGATCCACGGCGCGAGCCTCAACACTGTCTGCGAAGAGGCGCGCTGCCCGAACATCGGCGAGTGCTGGGGTCACGGCACCGCCACCTTCCAGATCCTCGGCGACACGTGCACCCGCGCGTGCCGCTACTGCTACGTCAACTCCGGCAAGCCCGAGCACGCGCCCGATCCGCTCGAGCCGCTGCGACTCGCGCAGGCCGCGGCGCAGATGGGACTGCGCCACGTCGTCGTCACCTCGGTCGACCGCGACGACGTGGCCGACCGCGGCGCCGGCCACTTCGCGGCGACGATCCGTGCGCTCCACGCGAAGCTTCCGGACGCGAAGGTCGAGGTGCTCACGCCCGACTTCCTCGGGGTCGAGGAGGAGGCGCTCGCGACCGTTCTCGCTGCCCGGCCCGAGGTCTTCTCACACAACATCGAGACCGTGCGCCGGCTCCACCGGCAGATGCGCGGCGCGAAGGTCGACTACGACCGCGCGCTCTGGCTCCTCGCGCGCGCGAAGGAGGTCGCCGACTACCCAGTGCTGACGAAGTCGGGGCTGATCGTCGGGCTCGGGGAGACGAACGACGAAGTCGTGGACACGCTCCGCGAGCTACGCGCACACGGCGTCGACGTGGTCACGATCGGCCAGTACCTGCAGCCGTCCGCGAAGCACGCGGCGATCGACCGCTGGGTGCATCCCGACGAGTTCCGCTGGTTCCGCGAGCAGGGCGAGGCGCTGGGCTTCGGCTCGGTGTTCTCGGGCCCGCTCGTGCGCTCGTCCTACCGCGCGGACGAACAGCGCCGCGCCGTCGAAACCGGGCGCGGCGCCGTTGCGTACTAGAAGGGCCGGGGTGTACTTGCGCACCCCGGCCCTTCGTTCCTTCAGCGGTTAGTGCCCGCCGGGGAAGACGTCGAGGTAGCGCGACGTGACGCTCCCGACACCGGTGACATCGTCCCAGCCCGGGCCCGTCGTCAACGACGAGTCCTGGTCGAACGTCCTCACCGAGAAGACCACGCCGTTGTCAGCGTTCTGACCGTTGGCGTAGTCGGCGCGCACGTTCCCGGCGTCGCCCTGCGGCGTCACGTCGTAAAAGACGTGGAACCGCGAGACGCCGTAGATGAACGGGTTGGCGAAGCCAATCCGGTGCGAGCCACCCGACTGCGCGACGGCCTGGACACCGGCGAACAGCGGTGAGCTGAGGCTCGTGCCGCCGACGCGGTACTCGCCGTAGTGGACACCCGCCGGGCCGAAGCGGCTCGCGAGCGAGAAGTTCTGCGTCTCGCCGATCAGCATCCCGGTCGTCGGGTCGCCGTCCATCGAGACGTCAGGCACGGCGCGACCGCTGGTGTTCGACGGCACGACGCCCTTCTGGTACCACGGCCGGCTGAAGATCTGGCTGTAGCCGCCGCCCGAGCCGTACTGGAACGGATTCACGAGCGCCCAGCTCGAACCGTCGCTCGAGAGGCTGTACTTCTCCGTGCCCCAGCCGGTCTCGAAGATCCGGCTCTGGTTGCGGCTGATCGCGAGCGACGTGCCGCCGACCGCCGTGACCCACGGGTCGCCGGACGGCCAGTCCGGATGGGCGTAGCCGGCGGTGTCGAGCTCGTCGCCGTTGTCGCCGGAGGAGAAGTAGAAGCCGATCCCCTGGACTGCGGCGTGCTTGAACAGCGCCTCGTAGGCGTTGATCTCGTTCTGGTCGATCGTCGGCACGATCGAGCCGTCGTCGAGCTGCACGAAGGTCGGCTCGCCCCACGAGTTGGTCACGATCGACGCCTTGTTGTCGTGCACGGCCGCCGACATCGCGGCCAGGAGGTCGTCGTCGAAGCAGCTCGCGGCGCCGTAGTAGTAGACGTTCGCGCCCTGAGCCATGCCGTGCACGGCCTCGATGTCGAGCGTCTGCTCGCCGTACCAGCCGTTGCCGCCGCACTCGTCCGCGGTGGTCGCATCCTCGGGGACGCTCTTGTCCACGAACTGGCCCCGCGCGAACGGCTTGTCGCCGTGCCGGAGCGAGTAGGTGTTCGCGTCCTGCTGAAGCGTCGACGCGTCGAACGCGTCGGTGATCGCAACGGTCACGCCCCGGCCGGCGCTGTCGCCGCCGCCGCCGCCGTTCTTGACGGTGTTGGCCGTGTAGCCGCCGTAGCCGCCGGAGTCGATCCCGTAGGCGCCGCGGAGCTGATCCGGCGTGTAGCCGCAGATCGCGAACGGCAGCGTCTTGCCCTGGAGCTTGGGCAGGCTCGTCGCGTACAGCTGACCGTAGAAGGCCGAGCACGGCAGGCCGTTGACGAACGCATCGGGCGCACCGAAGTCGGCAGGCGCGGTCTTGTGACCGAGCGTGCTGAGACCGGTCACCGCCAGCACGGTGCCGGAGAGCGCGTCCGGAACCGACAGGTCGCTGGTCGGAGCCTGGGTCTGCTGCCCGTTCACGAGGAACGATGCGAGCTGGGTGCCAAACGCCGCATTCGCAGAATCCGCGCTGCCCGAGACGGCCACGAAGCCGTTGTCGGGGCCGACGCCGTCGATCCCGAGCCCCGCCTGGGTGAGCCACTGCGAGACCTGGGCGACCTGCGCCGCTGTCGGCGCGAACTGCGCCTGGAACTGATCGTCCGAGATGAACTGGCCGAACTGCGAGCTCGACGGATCGCTAACGGACTGCGCCAGCGTGTCGAGCTGAGCGCCGTTGCGCGGAGCCAGCCAAACCTTTGCGTGGACCTGAGCGCCCGACGGCACGTTCGCCGTCTTCTGAACCTGACTCGTCCACGACGGCCTTGTCCCTTGCAGGACGTGGCGGCCGGGCCCGTTCGGGCCGCCGGCCTGCGCGGCCGCGGCGATGGCGCCGACGGACACGAGTGCAGCGACGACGGCGATCGACAACCGCCTAAGGTGCGATGACCTCATATCTCCTTGCCCCCTTTTTCTCCCCTCGGGCCGGTCTCACGACCGGCATGGCATCGCACTCATCCTCCCTCAGGCTCTGCGTTCTTGCAACGGCTTTCGGGGGATTGCCGTCGGCCAGGATCGGTCTATCCTCAGACGGTGAGAAGCGTTGCCGCACTCGTCGCGATCGGAGCCACCGTCGCCGTCGCGACTCCGGCGGTCGCCGACCGGCCGGCGCCGTCCCTGAGGCTTGCGCAGAACCAGCCGCTCGTGCTCTCGGGCGCGCTCTTCGCGGGCGGCGAGCGCGTGACGGTCACCGTGCACGCGCGCCGGCCGTACCTGCGCCGCGTCGTCGCAAACCCTGACGGCTCGTTCAGCGTCAGCTTCGGCGTGGTGCGCTTCACCCGGTGTGGAGGACTGATCGCCGAGGCGGCCGGTTCGGCCGGCGATCGCGCCATGCTGCGGATTCCGCGCCAGGCGTGCGCGACGCCGCCCGCCACGGACTAGCTCAGCTCAGTGCGGCGACTTGCCCGCGCCAACGGAGATCAGCTGCGCCTCGGCGCGGCCACTCGCGTTGTCGTGGGTCACGACCATCAGCCCGAGTGACGGGGTCGATGCCCAGCCGGCCGGGTCGATCGTGACTGTGTCCGAGCCGATGGTGTTCGGCGCGACCGTGACGAACATCCCCGTGCTGATCGACGGTGTGAATGCGTTGAACTTCGCCGTCGCGTCGATCGTGTCGGAGGTCTGGTCGGTGAGCCCGAAGCTCTCGACCGTGTAGCTGAAGGTCGGATTCGCGGCGGAGAGGCACGGAGCTCCGCTGTCGCAGAGCTGGCTGATGTCGACAGGCAGCGTCATCGTGCTGCTGTCGGTAGGCGCGTCGGCGAGGTAGTTGATGCTCGCAGCGCCGGTGGCGACCGTGAAGACGGCGACCGCGTCGATGCCGCTCGGAGTCCCGGTCGTGAGCGCGCCGTAATCGGCGGCGACCACGTCGTAGTCCGGATTCCCGTCGTTGTCGACGTCGACGAGGACGTCGAACTCGTTCTGCGCCGCGTTCGACCAGCGCTTGGTCGTCGAGATCGCGAACACGAGTAGCGGCGCGCCCAGCGGCGCCAGCGACTGCACGCCTGCGGCGCGCAGGTCGTCGGAGGCGAGACCGTGGTCGCGCTGGTCGGAGAGCCCCCACGAGTAGAAGTCGGCGTTGCCGGCGACCGCGCCCCGGAAGTTCGAGAGCGTGACCGTCGCGGAGCCCTTGCTGACGAGCCGACGGACGTCGAGAGCCGCCGACACGTGCGAGATGGCCTGGGCGACGAAGTAGTACGGCACCCGCAGCGTGACGCCGTTGTTGCTCCCTGCCGCGGGCGTGAACGTGACGAGGCCGGACACGTCGTGAAACGAGCCACCCGGATCGGTCGTGGTGCCGGCGCTCGCGGCCGGGACGTCGAGCTCGACCCGCACGTCCGTGCTGTCGTGCGGGCGCACCGTCACCTGCGACGTGCGCGGGACGAGCGTGTGCGGACTACCCGCGTCGAGCTGCGTCGAGACCGTGAAGGTGGCGGGCTGGTCGCCGAAGTTCCGCAGCGTGACGGTGTCGCGGCCGGCGAAGTCGCGGTCGAGCTCCGCGAAGCCGAAGTTCAGTGCCGGGCCGTCCCGGTCGGCCGTCGCGACGACCTGCGTCTGCACGGCGGGAAGCGCCTGCACGAGGCCCGTTCCGGAGCCTGCGACCGCGTAGCCGCCGACCTGCGACGGATCGGCCGTGTTGACGACCGCGGCCTTCCAGTACTTCACCCGGCGCCAGGACGGATGCGCCTGCTTCACGAGCGCGGCCACACCGGCCGTGCTCGGCGCGGCCATCGACGTCCCTGACAGGATCGCGGAGGCGTTCCCGGTGCCGATGCCGACCGAGGCGATCGCGACCCCGGGCGCCGTGAGGTCGGGCTTGAGCCAGCTGTCACCCGAGCGCGGGCCGAACGAGCTGAAGCTCGCGAGGCTCAGGTAGCCGGGATTCGAAATCGTCGCGTTGCTGAGCGCCGACGACTTGCCGTCCGCGGCGATGAGCGCCGCGCCCGAGCTTGCAGGCACGCCGAGGAACGGGATGGTCACGTTGTAGGCCTCGCCGGTATCGGGGCTCGAGCTGATCTGGCCGTCGAACGGCGGGAAGCCGTTCGTGTTGTTCACCATCACCACCGCTGCGGCGCCGGCCTGCTGGCCGTAGATCGCGCGGTCGACGCGCGCACACCCGCCGACGAGGCGGCGCGTGACGACGAGCGCTCCGGACACGCCGACGTAGGAGGCCGGGTTGCAGCCGGTGGCGATCACGCCCGGGCTCGAGGTGAGCACCTTCACCGGCAGCGTCGTCCCGTCCGAGAAGGTCGCGCCGTTGGCGTTGATTGCCTGGAGCGTCGCGCCCGTCGACAGCGCGATGTTCGCGCCGGGGAACGCCTGCGTCGGATCATTGGCGGCGACGCTGATCGCGCCCGACGACGTACCAGGCGAGGTCGTGATGTAGGGGCTCGCGCCCTGGTTCCCGGTCGAGGCGACGACGATCACGCCGGCCCTCGCCGCGTTGGTCGCCGCCTCGGCGGCCGGATCGCTCGCGCTGCCGAACGGCGAGCCGAGCGAGAGGTTGATCACGTCCATGCCGTGGGTGACCGCCCACTCGATCCCGTCGATGGTCGCGTCGGTCGTGCCCTGGCAGCCGAAGACCTTGATCGCGTAGAGGTCGGCCTTCGGCGCGACGCCGGGGCCGACGTTCCACGAGTTGCCCGAAACGGTGCCCGCGTTGTAGGCACCGGTGTACGTCGTCCCGGCGGCGGTGACGCCGAAGCCCGCGGCGGTGCCGGCGACATGCGAGCCGTGCCCGTCGACGTCGCAGTCGAGCGGGTTCGCGTCTGGCTGCGGCACCGGGTTGTACGACGAGCTGCTCGGATCGGCGTTGTATGCGTCGCCGACGAGGTCGACACCGCCCTTGACCTTCGGCGCCGTCGGCCCGACGCACGGGGTGAGCGCCGCGGTCATGCAGACGGTGGTCAGGGTCGGATCGGCCGTGTCCTGGGCAAGCGCGGTCTGGTAGGCCGCGGCCGTTCCGGGCCCGCCGAAATCGGCATGCGTGTAGTCGATGCCGGTGTCGATCACGCCGATCTTGATCCCCTCGCCGTGCAGGCCGGCGAGGCCGTCCCAGACCTGCGGCGCGCCGATCAGCGGAATCACATGGACGTTCGACGGCGCCATCAGCTGAAGCGGATGGACGGCGATCACACCCGGAAGGGTCGAAAGAGACTTGGCCTGATTGGCTGGGATGCGAACCTTGAGACCGTCATACGACGACTGGTAGCTCGCGAGCACCTCGCCGCCGAGCGACTGCACCCCCTGTACGACAGGCGCCTGCTTCGACTTCAGCTGGCTGCGAAGCTGCTGCTTCTGCGGATCGGTGAGCGGCGTGGCGGCGTCCGCGTCCACGACCGTGACCGGATCGGCCGAGAGCTGGACGACCACCGTCGTCGACTGGTTGCCGATCCCGAGCGGCGTCACGACCGGCGTGAAGCGGCCCTGATCCGGAGCGGGAACCGGAGTCGGCGCAGCAACGCCGGCCGACGCCGCGCACAGCGCGAGCGCAAGGACGACTAGTCCCGCCAGGTTCACCTTCATCGCAGAACGAGACATTACGTCTCCTCTCCCCAAGCAAGACTCCAGGCCGCTCCGGCAGCGCGCTCTGATCGTGCCGACACCCCGACGGGGCGTCAATAACCCTTCCGGGCGAGGGCCGCTATTCCTTCCGAGCAAGGGCTGCTACTTCCGAGCGCCGAACTGGCTGACCCAGATCTCGACATCTTTCGCGCCGAGAAACGAGTTCACGGGCAGCACGGCGATGCCTTGTTCGACCCAGTCGGAGCTGAAGAGATTCTCGCGATGGTGCGGCGAATTGAGCCAATCCGCGACCACGACGCGCGGCGAGCCCGCGGCGCCCTCGCCCCACGCGATGTTCTCGCCGTACTCGGTGTAGACCGGTCCCGCGTAGCCGACCGCGTTGAACGTCGCGCTGAACGGCTTCCCGCACGGCGTGTGCGAGAAGTCGCGGCACCGCGCGATCGCGAGTACCTTGAGCGTCGACGAGCGGTTGAGCGGATACACGATGCGGAGCGGCTTCAGCCCCCGCCGGCCACGCGCATAGTTGAGCAGGCAGATCATCGACCGCTCCTGCGACACCTCGTCCGAGCCACCCCTGCACGAGGTGGCCGGGGCCACGTACTGGGACCACGGATCCTGTGCGGCGCGGGCACGATCGACCTGGTCGCGAAGCCAGCCCGGCGGGTTGTGACCGAGGAGCACGCCGAGTGAGGCCACGACGAGGACCGCGGCACCGATGCGAAGGAGCGACGCCATACCTGGGGTATCGGCGCCCCGATGCCTACTCGTGAGGCTTGGCCATCGCGCGATAGTCGAGCGCCTCGTCGAGAACGGCGTCCTCGACGCCGGCCTCGCGCGCGACCTCGCGGAGCGAGCGGCCCGACGCGGCCGCAGCCTTGACGATCTCGCTCGCCTTGTCGTAGCCGATATGCGGGTTGAGCGCAGCCGAGGCGGAGAGCGTCAGCTCCGCGTAGTGCTCGCAGGTCTCGACGTTCGCGGTAATCCCGTCGACGCACTTCTCCGCGAGGAGCCGCGAGGCGCTCGCGAGCAGCTTGATCGACTGGAGCAGGTTCCGCGCCATCACCGGCACGTAGACGTTCAGCTCGAAGTGGCCGTTCATGCCGCCGATCGTGATCGCGGCGTCGTTACCGATCACCTGCGCGGCAACCTGCGTGACGACCTCGGGGATCACCGGATTGACCTTGCCGGGCATGATCGAGCTGCCCTTCTGCAGCTCGGGCAAGGCGATCTCGGCGAGCCCTGCGCGAGGGCCGGAACCGAGGAAGCGCAGGTCGTTCGCGATCTTCGTCAGCGAGACGGCGACTGTCTTGAGCGCGCCGGAGGCCTCGACGAGGCCGTCGCGGGCGGCCTGCGCCTCGAACGGGTCGGCCGGCGCGCTGATCGTGAGGCCGGTATCCACGGACAGCTTGGCCCGGACGCGCGCGGCGAGCTCCGGATGCGCGTTCAGGCCGGTGCCGACGGCGGTGCCGCCGAGCGGGATCTGCCCGAGCCGCTCGAGGGTCGAGCCGACGCGGTCGAAGCCCTGGCGCACCTGGGCGGCGTAGCCCGAGAACTCCTGGCCGAGCGTGACGGGCACCGCGTCCATCCAGTGCGTGCGACCCGACTTGACGACGTCGTCGAACTCGGCCGCCTTCGCCTGGAGCGAGTTGGCGAGCTTCGCGAGCGCGGGCATCAGGTCGTTCGTCAGCTCGTCGAGCGCCGCGAGATGCACGGCCGAAGGAAACACGTCGTTCGAGGACTGGCCGAGATTCACGTCGTCGTTCGCGTGCACGTCCTCGCCGGCCAGCGTGGCCATCACCTCGTTGGCGTTCATATTCGAGGAGGTACCCGAGCCGGTCTGGAAGACGTCGATCGGAAACTGATCGTCAAGCTCGCCCGCTGCGATGCGGTCGCCGGCGGCGGCGATGCGCTGCGCCTTGTCGGCGTCGAGCAGCCCGAGGTCGGCGTTCACGAGGGCCGCGGCGGCCTTGATCCGGCCGAGCCAGCGGGCGACGGGAGCGGGAATCGGCTCGCCGGAGACGGGAAAGTTGGCGATCGCCTTTTGGGTCTCGCCGCCCCAGAGCTCCTGCGACGCCTCGGTCTTACTCACGCCTGGACTCTAGCGCGAGCCGGCCCTAGCCGACGGCGTAGAGCCTGCGACGCTCGAGCGGGCGGTCACGCAGGGCGCGACGCTCCAGCTCGGTGAGCGCGGTGACGGGCGCCCAACCCAGGTACCCGCAGCGGGGACAGTCACCCGATTGCAGCTGGCGCCAGGGCCCGCTTGCAAGCGTGTGCGTCTCTCCGCAGCGGAGGCATTCGACGGTCATGCTCTCCATCTCCCACTGAGTCGGCCCGCCAGGGGCGGGACGTTACCCCCTTTTGGAGGGATAAATCAGTCAGCCGCGCGCGGCAGCGAGCAGATCGTCCCAGGTACAGAGCTTTACGCGCGGCCGGCCCTGCTCTGCTCCGAGAGCACACTCGCGTGCGTCGATCGCCCGCCAGCCCTCGTTGGTCACGACCTCGACACCGCGTTCGGCCAGCAGCTCGCGCACGTCTCCGCCCTCGGGCTCGTGCAGCCGCCCTTCGCGTGCGTCCTCCAGCAGGAGCTCGACCGTCTCGGTCGCGTCCTTCTTGTTCGTGCCGATCACGCCGCTCGGGCCGCGCTTGATCCAGCCGGCGCAGTAGGCACCTGAGCTGTCGGCGATCCGGCCCTCGCTGTTCGGGATCGTCCCGGAGCGCTCATCGAACGGAACGCCGGCGATCGGGGTGCCGCGATAGCCGACGCTGCGCAGGACGATCCCGGCCGGGATCACGTCGCGCTCTTCGGTGGAGACCGCTCGCAGCGATTCGCCGTCGGCGACGAGCTCGTTGCGGACGACCTCGACAGCCTCGACGCGATCCTCTCCGACGATTTCGACCGGCGAGACGCAGAAGCGAAGCACGAGCCGCTTGGGCTTGCCCGACGGCTCGCGCGCCGCGTACTCGCGCAGCACTTCGAGGTTCCGGCGCGCGGTGGTGTCGTGCTCGAGCGACGCCTCGCTCACGGGATCGAGCTCGAGCTCGGCCGGGTCGACTATCACGTCGGCGCCTGCGAGCTCGCCGAGCTCCTGGAGCTCGGGCGTGGTGAACGCCGCCTGTGCAGGCCCGCGCCGGGCGAGCATCACGATCTCGGTGATTCCCGAGCCGAGGATCGCTGCGGTCGCCGCATCGGTGGTGTCGGTCTCGCGCAGCTCGTCCTCGGTGAGCGCGAGCATCCGCGCGACGTCGACGGCGACGTTGCCCGCGCCGACCACGACTGCGCGCTCCCCCGAGAGGTCGAACGTCAGGTGCTGGAAGTCGGGGTGGCCGTTGTACCAGGCGACGAACGCCGTCGCGGGCCACGAGCCGGCCAGGTCCTCGCCCGGGATTCCCATCCGCCGGTCGGTCTGCGCGCCGAAGGTGTAGACGACGGCGTGGTAGAGCGCCGCCAGCTCGACGTGGCTCACGTCGCGGCCCACCTCCACGTTGCCGAAGAAGCGGAAGCCCGGCTGCGCGGCGGTCTTCTCGAACGCGCGCGACACCGTCTTGATCTTCGGATGATCGGGGGCGACGCCGAGGCGAACGAGCCCGTGCGGCGTCGGGAGCCGCTCGAAGAGGTCGACCTCGACCGGAATGTCGGCGGCGAAAAGCTGCGCAGCCGCATAGAACCCCGCCGGCCCCGAGCCGACGACGGCGACGCGAAGCGGTGTGGCCACCCCGCTAGTGCGAGCAGCCCGAGCCGCAGCCGCCGACGTGAGCCTCGGCGCCTTCGGCGCCCTCTTCCACCTGGAAGGAGTGCCCACAGCCGCACGACGAACTGGCGTTCGGGTTGGAGATCGCGAAGCCGGCGGACTGGATCGAGTCGACGTAGTCGATCTCCGCGCCCTTCAGGTACGGAGCGCTGAACGGATCGACGACGACCGCCACGCCGTGCAGCTCGAGCTCGAGGTCACCCTCCTGCGAGCCGCGGTCGAAGCCGAGCCCGTACTGGAAGCCAGAGCAACCGCCGCCCTGGATCGCCACCCGCAGCACGGTCGCCTCGCCCTCGGGCTCCTCGGCCATCAGCTGCTTGACCTTGACCGCCGCCGCCTCGGTGAGCGAGAGCAGTTCGGTGTCGGCCTGAGTGCGCTCCTGAATCTCCACGCTCGCATCGTAGCAACCGGCGTCGTGGTCGCATGTTTGTGACACTCGGCTCAGGCTTTGGAAGCCTGCTTCGCCACATGATTGTGGCGAGCGCGAAGACTCTGCTAGGTTGGCACGACAGTGCTCGAGAACTGGTTCCCGTTCCTGATCTACGCCCTTCTCGCACTCGCCATTCCGGCCACGATGATTGCGCTCTCATTCGTGTTGCCGGGGCGTCCGAAGAAGCGGACGCGGGCGCGGATGATCCCGTTCGAGTCGGGCGTCTCGACCGGAGCGCCCGACCAGAGGCGCCGCTTTACCGTCAGCTTCTATCTGACTGCGATGCTCTTCATCCTTTTCGACATCGAAATCGTCTTCCTCTACCCGCTCGCGGTGATCCTCCACCGGCTCGCGTGGTTCGGGTTCGCCGAGTTCGCGTTCTTCGTCCTGATCCTCGCGATCGCGTACGTCTACGTCTGGCGGAAGGGAGCGCTCGAATGGGAGTAGAGAAGAAGCGCCTCGCCGACTACGGGCTCCAGAGCGAGCGGGTGCAGTGGCTCGGGAAAGGCCCCGGCAAGTTCGAGACGGAGCTCGGCGACCTCGAGCAGGCGCTCGGGCTGACGACGCTCGAGAAGGCGGTGCACTGGTCGCAGACGAAGTCGATGTGGCCGGATCAGTTCGGGCTCTCGTGCTGCGCGATCGAAATGATGTCGGTCGTCAATTCGCGCTACGACATCGCGCGCTTCGGGATGGAGGCGTTCCGTGCCTCGCCGCGCCAGGCGGACCTGATGATCGTCTCGGGCCGCGTCGCGCACCGGATGGCCGCGCCGCTGCGCCAGATCTACGACCAGATGCTCGAGCCGAAGTGGGTGATCGCGATGGGCGCCTGCGCGAGCTCCGGCGGAATGTTCAACAACTACTCGATCCTCCAGGGCGTCGACCGGATCGTCCCGGTCGACATCGACGTGCCCGGCTGCCCGCCGCGGCCCGAGGCCCTGATGGAGGGGATCATCCGGCTCCACGAGAAGGTCCAGGCCGGCGTGCCGCCCGCCTACGAGCTGCGCGGGGTGGCGAGCTGAGCTTCGACGGTCTTCCCGGGCTCGTCGAGGAGCGCGAGGCCCACGGCGAGACGACGCTGATCGTCGAGCCGGACGGGCTCATCGCGGCCGCGACCCACCTCCGCGACGTGGGCGGCTTCGCGTTCCTCGCCGACATCGCCGCCGCGGACTACCTCGGTTGGGGCGGAAAGGGCGTTGCCGGCTACATCGGAACCGCCGCCGGCCGCGACATCCACAACCCGTCCACCCAGGGGCTCCAGGCGCAGCCCGAGCCCAAGCCGAAGCGCTTCTCGGTCAGCTACCACCTGCTCGCGCTCAAGGACGGTGCGCCGCGAGTGCGGCTCCAGGTCTGGGTCGACGAGGGCGAGCCGGTGCCGAGCGTCGTCTCGGTCTGGCCGACCGCCGACTGGCACGAGCGCGAGGTCCACGACCTGATGGGCGTCACGATCGTCGGTCATCCGAATCTCAAGCGCATCCTCATGGACGAGGACTGGGAGGGCCACCCGCTGCGCAAGGACTACCCGATCGGCGGCGAGCCGGTGCGCTTCTCGGGGGAGGAGTAGTGGCGGTCGCTCCCGAGACGGTGCGGCCGGTGTACGAGGGGACCCGGATTCCCTCGCCGATCCCGACCGTGCTGCAGGTTCCCGAGGCGCTGCGCGAGTCGGGCGAGCTGCTCGAGGTCAACTTCGGCCCGAACCATCCCTCGACCCACGGCGTGCTGCGGCTGATCGCCGAGCTGAACGGCGAGGAGGTCGTCGGCCTCGCCGCCTCGGTCGGCTACCTGCACACGGCGTTCGAGAAGAACATGGAGCAGAAGACGTGGTGGAAGGCGATTCCCTACCCGTCCCGGATGGACTACCTCGGCTACCAGGCGAACGAGCTCGCGTTCGTGCTCGCGATCGAGAAGCTGCTCGACATGGAGATTCCGCCGAAGGCGACGCTGATGCGAATGCTGCTCTGCGAGCTGAACCGGATCCAGTCACATCTTGTGTGGCTCGCGACCGCCGCGCTCGAGCTGGGTGCGATCTCGATGTTCTGGTACTGCTTCCGCGAGCGCGACACGATCCTCGACCTGGCGGAGATGGTCGGCGGGGTTCGGATGCACACGCGCTACTTCCAGGCAGGCGGGCTCGCCGAGGACATCCCCTCCGGCTTCTACGCCGAGTGCCGGAAGTTCACCGACTGGATGCCGAGCGCCGTCGACCAGTACGAGCGGATGGTCGACCGCCAGCAGATCTGGCTCGAGCGGACGAAGGGTCTCGGGCTGCTGTCGGCGGACGACGCGATCGCGCTCGGCCAGTCCGGGCCCGTGCTGCGCGGCTCCGGCGTCGACTGGGACCTGCGCAAGAACGATCCGTACCTGGCCTACGGCGAGGTCGACTTCGACGTGCCCGTCCACCACGAGGGCGACGTCTACGCGCGTTACCGCGTGCGGATGGAGGAGATGCGCGAGTCCACGCGGATCGTCGCGCAGTGCCTCGACAGGCTCGAGCCGATGGAGGGGGAGCCGTGGATCGCGGACGACCGGAAGGTCGTGCTGCCGCCGCGCGAGGAGCTCCACACCTCGATGGAGTCACTGATCCACCACTTCAAGATCGTCACCGAGGGCTACCGCGTGCCGGAGGGCGAGGTCTACGTGCCGGTCGAGTCGCCCCGCGGCGAGTTCGGCTGTTACGTCGTCTCGGACGGCGGCCCGAAGCCGTGGCGCGTCCACTTCCGCGCACCGTCGTTCGTCGCGCTGCAGGCGACCGCGACGTGCATGTCGAGCGCGTACATCGCGGACATGATCGCGATCGTAGGCTCGCTCGACACGGTGATGGGAGAGGTCGACCGGTGAGCGCGCTTCGCGACGAGATTCGGACGCTGGCGGCGCAGTATCCCGAGGCGGATTCGGCGATCCTGCCGGCTCTGCGGCTCGCGCAGGAGCGCCACCACGGCTGGCTTCCGCCCGAGGCGTTCCGCGACGTCGGCGAGGCGCTCGACCTCACGCCCGCGTACTGCAAGTCGGTCGCGTCCTTCTACGACGTGTTCCAGCTCGAGCCGATCGGCGAGCATCTCGTCGAGGTCTGCACGAACGTCTCGTGCGCGCTGCTCGGCGCGCAGGCGACGCTCGAGGCGTTCGAATCAGAGCTCGGCTGCCACGCCGGCGAGACGAGCGCCGACGGCAAGGTGTCGCTGCGCGTCGTCGAGTGCTACGGCGGCTGCGGCTTCGGCCCGGTCGTCGCGGTCGACGAGCGGTATCGCGAGCCCGTCCGGCCCGAGGACGTCCCGGCGATCGTCGAGGAGCTGCGGCGTGGCTGACCGGGTCGCGATCGTCCTCGGCGGCACCGACGGCCGCGACCTGACGCGGTACGACGACTACGCCGCCGCGGGCGGCTGGCAGTCGCTCGCGAAAGCGCGGGCCATGGCCCCCGACGCGGTGATCGACGAGCTCCTCACCTCGGGCGTGCGCGGCCGCGGCGGCGCCGGCTTCCCGATGGGCCGCAAGGCGAGCTTCATCCCGAAGCCGGGGGCGCGGATCAAGCCCGCATATCTCGTTGTGAACGCCGACGAGTCCGAGCCGGGCACCTTCAAGGACCGCGAGATCATGGCGAAGGTCCCGTTCCGCCTGCTCGAGGGCTGCCTGATCACTGCGCATGCGATCGAATCGCAACACGTGTTCATCTACATCCGCGGCGAGTACCTGGCCGAGTACGAGATCCTGCGCGCCGCGCTCGACGACACGGGCGCGCACGACCACCTCGGCGGCGTCAAGATCGTGCTCCACCGCGGCGCGGGCGCCTACATCTGCGGGGAGGAGACGGCGCTGCTCGAGTCGCTCGAGGGCAAGCGCGGGCAGCCCAGGTCGAAGCCGCCGTTCCCCGCGATCTCCGGCCTCTACGCCTCACCGACCGAGGTGAACAACGTCGAGACGGTCTCGACGGTGCCGCCGATCATCGCGATGGGCGGCGCGGAATACGCGAAGCTCGGCGTCGAGAACTCGTCCGGCACGCGCCTCTTCTCGCTGTCGGGCAACGTTGCCCGTGGCGGCAACTACGAGCTGCCGATGGGCACGCCGCTGCGCGAGCTGATCTACGACATCGGCGGCGGTATCCCCGACGGCCGTGAGCTGAAGGCCGTGATCCCGGGCGGCTCGTCGGTGCCCGTGCTCACCGCCGACCAGATCGACGCGACCCTCGACTTCGACTCGATGGCCGAGCACGGGACGATGCTCGGCTCCGGCGCGGTGATCGTGATCGACGACCGCTGCTGCATGGTGCAACTCGGCCTGCGGGTCGCGCAGTTCTACCAGCACGAGTCGTGCGGGAAGTGCACGCCGTGCCGCGAGGGGACGCGCTGGATGGTGCAGATCCTGCGCTCGATCGAGGCGGGCACCGCGGGCCAGGGCGACCTCGACCTGCTGCTCGACGTCTGCGACCGGATCCTCGGCAAGTGCCTCTGCCCGCTCGGCGACGCGGCCGCGATGCCCGTCGCGAGCTATGTCTCGCGCTTCCGCGCCGAGTTCCAGGCCCACATCGACGACGGCGCCTGTCCGTACGGCGACTCTTCGTCGCTCGAGCGGGTGCTCGCGCCGGTCGACCAGCATTCTTCGCATCGTGCCGAGGAGGTGACGGCGTAGTGGCCGACCTCGTCACGCTCACGATCGACGGCCGCGTGGTGCAGGTGCCGAAGGGGACCGGGCTCGTCGAGACGGCCGAGAAGGCCGGGATCGAGATTCCCGTCTTCTGTTACGAGCCGCGCCTCGGCGCGCCGCTCGGCGCCTGCCGGATGTGCCTCGTCGAGGTCGAGGGGATCGGCAAGCTCCAGGCCGGCTGCACGCTCACCGCGACCGAGGGGATGGCGGTCAAGACCGCGCAGACTTCGAAGCTCGCGGCCGAGGGCCAGGATGCGACGCTCGAGTTCATCCTCGTCAACCACCCGCTCGACTGCCCGGTCTGCGACAAGGGCGGCGAGTGCCCTCTGCAGGACCTGACCTTCCGCTACGGCCCCGGCTCGACGCGGATGACCTTCGAGAAGCGCACCTTCGACAAGCCGATTCCGATCTCGCCGCTGATCGCGCTCGACCGCGAGCGCTGCATCCTCTGTTACCGCTGCACGCGCTTCTCGGAGGACGTCGCCGAGGACGGGCAGCTCGTCGCGGTCAACCGCGGCGCGCACTCGCAGATCGCGACCTTCGAGGACGAGCCCTACCGCGCGCCGTTCTCGGGCAACGTCGTCGAGCTGTGCCCGGTCGGCGCGCTGACCTCGACGCAGTACCGCTTTCAGGCGCGGCCGTGGGAGATCCAGGACGTGCCGACCGTCTGCGGGTTGTGTCCGGTCGGCTGCAACACCTCCGTCACCACGCGCGAGGGCAAGGTTAAGCGAGTCCTCTCCCGCAACCATCCCGAGATCGACGAGGGCTGGCTCTGCGACAAGGGCCGCTTCGCGAACCGCCACCTCTATGCGGAGGACCGGATCACCGAGCCGCTGCGCCGCGGGAAGCGCGGACTCGAGGAGATCTCGTGGGACGACGCGCTCGACGACGCCGAGCGGCTGCTGCGCGCGGCCGGCCCGCACGTCGTCACGGCCCTGTCCGGGACGGAGACCGTCGAGGTCGCCTATTCGCTGGGGCGACTCGTGCGCGGCGGGCTCGACGCGCACAACGCCGTCTTCCCCGAGGAGGTCTCCGACGCGCTCGATCCGTTCCGGCTGCCGCTGTCGGCGATCCGCGACGCGCAGATCGTGGTCGTGGTCGGCGGAGACTCGGTGTTGGAGCGCGCGCCGATCGTCGATCTCTGGCTCAGGGCGGCGCGCCGCAAGGGTGCCCGCGTCGAAGAGGTTGCCGGGCCCGAGCTCGATGCGGCGCTCGCCGCCGAGATGCGCGCCGCCGACCGCGCGATCCTGATCTGGTCGGGCCCGCACGGCGAGGGCGGACTGCGCGTCGCCGCGCTCGCGACCGCGCTCGGGCTGCACGGGCGCGAGGGCTCCGGAGCCTTCTACCTGCCCGCGACGCCGAACGGCCGCGGCGTCTGCGAGGCGTGGGCGGCTGCGGACGACGCCGACGACACCGACCCGCACCCGATCGGCGTCCTGATCGTCTCGGGCGACGAGGCCGCCGCGGACCCGGCCGTTCGCGCGCTGGCCGAGCGCGCCGAGGCCGTAATCGCCGTGACGATGTTCCACGGGCTCGCCGTCGGCTGGGCCGACCTCGTGCTCCCCGGGACGAGCAACCTCGAGCGTGACGGCACGCTCGTGAATCTCGAGGGCCGCGCACAACGCCTCCGCCGCACCGTTCTCCCGCCCGTCCCCGACGAGCTCGCCTGGATCTCGAAGCTGGCCTCGCGCTTCGACGTGACCGTCTCGCCGCACGCGCCGGTCGTGTTCGACGAGCTCTCGCCGAAGATCTTCGGCGGCGCAGCCTTCGGCGCGATGGGCGACCACGCGCCGCTGCCGCCCGCAACCCTGGTCGAGGACCTGCCGCCGCTCGAGCCGGCCAACGTCTCGGTCACCGCCGCGCTTCGCCTCCAGCGCTACACGCCACTCTTCTCCGGCGCCGCCGTCGAGCGCACGCCCGAGCTGCACTTCCAGCGGCCGGAGCCCGAGATCGAGCTCGCCCGCGCAGATGCCGAGAGCCGCGGGATCAACCCCGGCGACGAGGTCGTCGTCTCCTCGAACGGCACTTCGGTCACCCTCCGAGCCCGCCTCTCGCGCACGCAGCCGGCCGGGGTCGCGCGGGTCGCCGAAGAGCACGCGGGCGCGCTGCCCGCCGGCGTCGAAGTGAGGCGCGCATGACCCCCGAGGTGTGGTGGATCGGCCTGCTCGAGGCGCTGATCATCCCGAACATCCTGCTGCTCGCATTCGCGTACACGACCTGGTTCGAGCGCAAGCTGCTCTCGCGGATGCAGCTTCGCTACGGGCCGAACCGGGCCGGCAAGTTCGGCCTCGTACAGCCGTTCGCGGACATGATCAAGCTGCTCCACAAGGAGGCGTTCGCACCCTCCGACGCGATCCGGCTGCCGTACATCATGGCGCCGATCATCTCCGCGTTCACCGCGATCCTCGCCTTCAGCGTGATCCCGTTCGGGCCTGGCTGGACGATCGGCGGCTACACGGTTCAGGGTGTGGTCGCCGACGTGCCGATCGCGCTGATCCTGGTCTTCGCGCTCGGCTCGATCGGCGTCTACGGCTTCATCATCGGCGGCTGGGCCTCGGACTCGAAGTACTCGCTGCTCGGCTCGATGCGCACCTGCGCGCAGCTCGTCAGCTACGAGGTCTCGATCGCCCTCGCCGTGCTCGGCGTCGTGATGATGGGCCAGTCGCTCTCGCTCGTCGACATCGTCGCCAAGCAGGGCTCGACGATCTGGTTCGTGATCCCGCAGCTCGTCGGCTTCGCCGTCTTCATGGTCGCGGGCGTGGCCGAGACGAACCGCGCCCCGTTCGACCTGCCCGAGGCCGAGACCGAGCTCGTCGCCGGGTACCACACCGAGTACAGCGGCATGCGCTGGGGCCTGTTCCAGATGGCCGAGTACATCAACATGATCGTGCTCTCCGCACTCGCGATCACGCTGTTCTTCGGCGGCTGGCACGGGCCGTGGGTGCCGGGGCCGCTCTGGTTCCTGTTCAAGCTCTTCCTCTTCGTCGCGGTCTTCATCTGGATCCGTGCCTCGCTGCCGCGCCTGCGCTACGACCAGCTGATGCGGCTCGGCTGGAAGGTGCTGCTGCCAATCGCGACGATCAATGCCGTCGTCACAGCGCTATTGGTGGTCTGGATCTAGATGCCGCAGCCATTCGATTCGGTAAAGGGCTTCGGCGTCACGTTTCGGCAGATCTTCCGCAAGCCGATCACCCAGCAGTACCCGGAGTTCAAACGCCCGGTGTATCCGCGCTTCCGCGGCCGTCATCGCCTGCACCTGCACGAGAACGGCCTCGAGAAGTGCGTCGGCTGCTCGCTCTGTGCGGCGGCGTGCCCGGCAGACTGCATCCGCGTCGTCGCCGAAGAGAACACCGCCGAGCACCGCGTCTCGGCAGGCGAGCGCTACGCGCGCATCTACGAGATCAACCTCTCGCGCTGCATCTTCTGCGGCTACTGCGAGCTCGCGTGCCCGTTCGACGCGATCACGCTCGGCAACGAGTTCGAGCTCTCCGAGTACGTGCGCGACGACCTGATCTACACCAAGGACATGCTCCTCGCCGAGCCGATCAAGCAGATGCCGGTGGCCGACGCGACGCTCTACGACACGCCGATTCCCTTCTACAAGAGCAACTCGTAGTGGGCAACGTCGTCGTCTGGATCGTCTGGGTCGCCGCGGCCTTCGCGTGCATCGGCTCCGCCGTCGCGGTGATCAGCTTCACGAACCCGTTCTACTCGGCGCTCGCGCTGATCGGGAACCTCGCGTCGCTCGCCGTCCTGTTCCTGCTGCTCTCCGCGGAGTTCGTCGCGGCGGCTCAGGTGCTCGTCTATGCGGGAGCAGTGATGGTGATGTTCCTGTTCGTGATCGCCTACCTCGGCGGTCAGGCCGACGCGCCGTGGGCCGGCGGACCGAGCATCCAGTCGCTCGCCGCGATCGCGGCGGCGGGGGCGCTGCTCGTGGAGGTGATCGTCGTGATCGGGCTCGCGGCGAGCGACAGCCTCGGCAGCGCGGCGAAGATCCCGAACTCGTTCGGCGGGCCCGCCTCGATCGGCGAGGCGTTCCTCACCAACCACCTGCTCGCGTTCGAGATCACCTCCGTGGTGCTGCTCGTCGCGGCCGTCGGCGGCGTGATCCTCGGCTCCCACTCTCGCGCAGGCTCGACCTGGGGATCGGAGAGCCGGTGAGCGGCCCGTCCGTCGCCTGGTACCTCGCGCTCGCCGCGTTCCTGTTCACCACCGGGATGCTCGGCGTGCTCCTGCGGCGCAGCCCGCTGATCGTGCTGCTCTCGCTGGAGCTGATGCTGAACGGCGCCAACCTCGCGCTGATCGCCTTCGCACGCCAGAACGGCAACCTCGACGGGCAGATCTTCGCACTCTCAGTGATGGCCGTCGCCGCGGCCGAGGTCGTCGTCGGGCTCGGGCTGATCGTGGCGATGGCGCGCAAGAAGCTGACCCTCGACATCGACAAGCTCTCGACCCTCCGCGGATGATCGTCGGCGGCTGGATCACGCTGCTCGCGCCGCTCGTCGGTGCGTTCGCGATCACGCTTCTCGGCAGCCGCCTGAGCCGCCGCGCCGCGGGCTACGTGGCGACGAGCTCGACCCTGATCGCGTTCGTCGGCGCGCTCGTCGCGTTCATCGCCGCGCTCGGCCACGACCCGTCGCAGCGCAGCGAGACCTCGACCGCGTGGACGTGGATCCAGGCAGGCTCGTACAAGTCGGGCCTCTCGATCCTCGTCGATCCGCTCTCGCTGATGATGATGCTGATCGTCGCCGGCGTCGGCACGCTGATCGTCGCCTACTCGCTCGGCTACATGGAGGGCGAGGACGAGGAGCGGCGCTACTTCGCCTACATGGCGCTGTTCGTCTTCTCGATGCTGCTGCTGGTCGAGGGCGGCAACCTGATCCTGCTGCTCGCCGGCTGGGGCATGGTCGGACTCTCGTCGTACCTGCTGATCGGCTTCTACCACCAGAAGCCGAGCGCCGTCGCCGCCGCGAAGAAGGCGTTCATCATGAACGCGGTCGGCGACGCGACGATGGCGATCGCGCTGTTCCTGCTGATCAAGTACACGGGCTCGTTGTCGTTCGGCGCGCTCGGCCAGATTCCGATCGGGAACCGCTGGGTCGCGAACCTCGTGGCGCTCGGGCTGCTCGGCGGCGCGCTCGCCAAGTCGGCGCAGCTGCCGCTGCAGACCTGGCTTCCCGACGCGATGGAGGGCCCGACGCCGGTCAGCGCGTTGATCCACGCGGCGACGATGGTGACCGCCGGCGTCTACCTCATCGCGCGCTGTCACATCGCCTTCCAGGGAGCGCCGCACGTCCAGGATCTCGCCGCGGGACTCGGGGCATTGACCCTGCTGATGGCCGGTCTGATTGCGCTCGTCCAGACCGACATCAAGCGCGTGATCGCCTACTCGACGATGTCGCAGATCGGCTACATGTTCGTGGGCGTCGGCCTCGGTGCGTACGCCGACTCGATGTTCCACCTGATGACGCACGCCTTCTTCAAGGCGACGCTGTTCCTCACGGCCGGGCTCGTGATCCACGCGCTCACCGGCGAGCAGGACATCCGCAACATGGGCGGGCTGCGGAAGCTGATGCCGTTCACGTTCCTCGCGTTCGTCGCGGGCAGCCTCGCGCTCGCCGGGATTCCGCCGTTCTCCGGGTTCTTCTCGAAGGACCCGATCATCTCCTCGGCGCTCGCGACGGGCGGCGCGCGCGGCGACATCATCTTCGTGATCGCAGTGACCGGCGCGCTGCTGACCGGGATGTACGCCTTCCGGCTCGTGTTCCGTGTCTTCCTCGGCGAGCCGAGCGCGTTCGTGCGGGAGCACCTGCATACCGACCACGGCGAGGGGCCGCTCTCGATGCGCTGGACCGTCGGAGTGCTGGCCGTGCTCGCGACGATCGGCGGCTTCATCCAGTTTCCGCCCTTCTGGGAGCCGATCACGACGTGGCTCGCGCCGGTCGTGCCGTCGCTCGTCGTGCCGACCGACACGCAGGAGTTCGTCACGATCGCCGTCTCGGTCTCGGCAGGCCTCACGGGCATCCTCGTCGCCTGGCTGATCTACGGCTCGCACCGGCTCAAGGCGCCGGGCGCGTGGCGGGTGCTCGAGCACAAGTTCTACTTCGACGAGGCGTATGACGCGGCGTTCTACCGGCCGGCAGTCTGGGTCTCCGCGGCGCTGCGGCGCGCGTTCGAGGAGCCTGTCGTCGACGGCTCGATTGCCGAGGTCGTCCTCGGCACCGGGCTCGCGGCCCGCTGGACGGCTCGGTTGCAGACCGGCTTGCTGCGCACTTACGTGCTCGCGATCGCCGCGGGACTCGCCGTCCTGCTCGTCGTCTTCGTGGCGGTGCGCTGATGCTGACGACGGTGCTGATCTGGCTGCCGATCGCCGCCGCGCTCACGATTTGGATCCTGCCGCTCTCGCGCTACGCCGCCGGCTCGTTCGCGCTGCTCGTGAGCCTCGTCGAGGTCGGGCTCTGGATCGAGGCGCTGATCCGCTTCGACTTCGGCAGCTCGAAGCTCCAGTTCGCCCAGCAGACCGACTGGATCTCGAGCCTCGGCGTCTCGTACTCGGTCGGCCTCTACGCCTTCTCGCTGTGGCTCGCGGGACTGTCCGTCGTGGTCATGGCCGCCGCGGTCGCCTACGCCTTCTGGGTCGGACGCGAGCGGGCGCGCGCGTACTTCGGGCTGATGCTCTTCCTCACCGGCGCGGTGATCGGCGTCTTCTCCTCGCAGGACCTGCTGCTGTTCTACGCCTTCTTCGAGATGATGCTGATCCCGCTGTATGTGCTGGTCGGCGTCTGGGGCGGGCCGGGGCGACGCGCGGCGACGATCAAGCTCGTGATCTACACGATGGTCGGCTCGCTGCTGATGCTGGCCGCACTGGTCGTGTACGGACTGAACGAGGGGACGTTCGACCTCACCAAGATGGGGCCGAGCAACAACACGTGGGTGTTCCTCGGCTTCGCGATCGCCTTCGCGATCAAGGCGCCGCTCTTCCCGTTCCACGGCTGGCTGCCGGATGCCTACCGCAAGGCGCCGCCCGAGGTCGCGGCCGTCCTTTCCGGCGTGGTTTCGAAGACCGCTGTCTACGGCTTCCTGCGGATCGCGATCGCGAAGTTCCCGGGGCCGGTGCACGACTTCCGGGTGCCGATCCTCGTGCTCGCGACGATCGGGCTCCTGTACGGCTCGCTGCTCGCCTTCCGTGCGCCCGACGTACGCGGCGTGATCGCGTATTCGAGCCTCGCGCAGATGGGACTGATCACGCTCGGCCTGTTCGCGGCGAACGACCTCGGCTTCGACGGCGCGATCCTCCAGTCGGTGAACCATGGCCTGATCTCGGCCGCGCTGTTCCTGCTCGCGGCGATGGTCGAGCGGCGGACCTCGACCGGCGACTTCGACCGGCTCGGCGGAATGGCGCGCGGGCGGCCGATCCTCGCGACGCTGCTGATCACGGCGGGCGTGCTGACGCTTGCGGTGCCGTTCTCTGCGAACTTCGCGGGTGAGTTCCTCGTGCTCGCGGGCGTGTTCCAGCAGGGTTGGGCCTACGGCGCGCTCGGGGCGGTCGCGATGGTGCTCGCAGCGATGTACGCGCTGCGGCTGATCTCGGCGGTGCTGCACCGTGAGCCGGGTAGCTCGGTGTCCGACGCTGCGCTCGACCTCCGCCCTGCCGAGCTCGGAATCGTGATCCCGCTGATCGCCTGCCTGCTCGCGCTCTCGGCCTGGCCCGCGGCGATCAGCGGCCACGCCTTCGGCGGCAGCGGCAAGGCGAACGCCTCGCTCACCTCGCAGCAGTATCCGTCGAGCCTGCCGATGAACTGCGTCGTGACGAAGAGCGGCGCCTCGTGCCAGCAGGTGTTCAAGGTGGCCGCGAAGTGATCCACGGACCGCACGTCGACTGGTTCGCGCTGTCGCCCGAGCTCGCGCTGCTCGCCGCCGCGGCGATCGCCCTCCTCGGCGCGGTGCTGGTGCGCCGCAACGTCTTCGCTGCGGTCGTCGTCGCGACGGGCTTCGTCGTCTCGTTCGTCTTCGACGCGATCCTCTTCGCGCACAGCGCCAACGGCCAGACGATCGTCGACGGCGCGATGCGTCGCGACCGCTTCGGCGCGCTCGCGGGGATGATCGTCGCCGGGGCCGGCCTGCTCGCGGTCGGGCTCTCCTACGGCGAGCGGATCCGCGAGCACTCAGGCGAGTACTACGCGCTGCTCGCCGCGGCCGGCGGCGGGATGATCTTCCTCGGCACCGCCGAAAACCTGATGACGCTGTTCCTCGGGCTGGAGTGGTTCTCGATCGCCCTCTACATCCTCTGCGCGATCGACGGCGACCGCGAGCGGTCGCTCGAGGCCGGGCTGAAGTACCTCGTCGTCGGCAGCTTCGGCTCGGCGATCCTGCTCTTCGGCTCGGCGCTCGTGTACGGCGCCACCGGGAAGATCGGCTTCGAGCAGATCGCCGCCGCGACCTCCGCGCAGAACCTCAAGGGCTCCGCGCTGCTCGTCGGAGGGCTCGCGATGCTGCTCGTCGGCTTCGGCTTCAAGGTCTCGGCCGCGCCGTTCCACATGTGGACGCCCGACGTCTACGAGGGCGCCCCGACGCCGGTCACCGGCTTCATGGCGGCGGCGACGAAGGTCGCGGGCCTCGCCGTGATGATCCGCGTCCTGATCACCGCGTTCCCCGCCGAGAAGCAGCTCTGGACGATCACCGTCGCGGTGCTCGTCTGCGCCTCGCTGCTCGTCGGCAACCTCGCCGCGCTGGCCCAGACGAACATCAAGCGCCTGCTCGCCTACTCCTCGATCTCGCAGGCCGGCTTCATGCTGATCGGCGTCGCCGCGGGGAACAAGCTCGGCGCGGAGTCGGTGCTCTACTACCTGATCCCCTACGGCGCGATGTCGCTCGGCGCGTTCGCCGTCGTCGCGGCGCGCGAGCGGGAGCTGAACGCGGCCGTGACGCTCGACAACCTCTCGGGCCTCGGCTGGGAACGCCCGCTGCTCGGCGTCTCGATGGCGACGTTCATGCTGGGCTTCGCCGGCTTCCCGCTCACGGGCGGGTTCATGGGCAAGTTCCTGGTCTTCTCGGCCGCGGACGAGCGGAACTGGTGGTGGCTGACCGTCGTCGGCGTTCTGGCGACAGCGCTGAGCCTCTACTACTACCTCGGTGTGATCCGCGCGATGTACATGCGGCCCGCCGAGGAGCTCCAGCTCGCCCCGGCCGGAGGCTCGCCGCCGCGCGAGCTTCTGCTCCAGACCGTCGCCGTGGCGTGCGTCGCGATCACGGTGGCCACGTTCATCTTCGTGCAGCCGCTTCTGGACCTGTGCCAGAAGGCCGTGGCCGCGCTGCCGTACTAGCGCGTTCTTGACAGGCCGAGCGTGGCTCGCAGATCGTGTAAACATGCCTCGTTTCACGCCGCGGCTCCTGGTGCCACTGCGGATCAGGGATTTCCGCCTTCTCTGGACTGGCATGGCCGTGTCGCTGCTCGGAGACGGGATGTTCAACGTCGCGCTCGCCTGGGAGGTCTACCGGCTCTCGAACGTGCCATCGGCCCTCGCCTGGGTCGGCGTGGCGGCGATGCTTCCGCGCATTGTCCTTCTCGTCTACGGGGGCGTTCTGACCGATCGAGTCGAACGCCGTCGGCTGATGATCGCTGCCGACCTGCTTCGGCTCGTGGCCGTCGGAGCAGCCGCCGTCTTGATGTTCACCGGCGGCATCCGGTTGTGGCAGCTCGCTCTCGTCGCAGCAGTCGCCGCCGCCGGCAGCGCGCTGTTCCTGCCGGCGTTCGGAGCGATCGTCCCGGAGCTCGTCCCGCAGGAACTGCTGACCGAGGCGAACTCGCTGGACCAGTTCGTGCGGCCGACCTCACGGCTGATCGGCCCTGCGCTCGGCGGCGTTCTCGTCGCCGCCTCCGGGACCGGCGTGGCGTTCGCGCTCGACGCCGCCAGTTTCGGAGTCTCGGCGCTCTGCCTGTCCCTCCTCACAGCGCGACCGGTGCTCGCCACGGCATCCGGCTCGGTCGTCGCCGACGTCAGGGAGGGGATCGCGGCCGTTCGCCAGCAAGCGTGGCTCTGGGGCGGCGTGCTCGCGAGCATCCCGCTGAACCTCGCCAGCGGCGCGATGTTCGTCCTGTTGCCCTACATCGTCAAAAACGACCTCCACGCCTCCGCGGGAACCCTGGGCCTCGTCTACTCGTTCGGAGCTGTGGGCTCCATCGTCGCCGCGTTCGCGATGGGTGAGCGAGGACTTCCCCGGCGCCACATCGCGGCCGCGTACTGGGGCTGGGCGATAGGCCTGGCCGTGACTGCGCTCTATGCGCTGGCCGATCACGCGTGGGAGCTGTTCGCGATCAGCCTCGTCAGCGCCGGAGCGATCACCGTCGGCCAGGTGATCTGGGGTGTCCTGATGCACCGGCTGGTTCCGAAGGAGGTGCTCGGCCGCGTGTACAGCCTCGACCTCTTCACCGCGGTCGCCCTGCTGCCGGTTTCCTACTTGCTCACGGGGGCGATCGCCGACCGCTGGGGCACCTCGACTGCCCTGTACGCCGGCGCGGCTCTGGGCTCGATCAGCACGCTCCTCTTCCTCTACCTCGTCCCGGGGATGCGTGCGACCGAACGCGACGGCTCGATCCACGAGGCGGCCGGCGCCGCAGTCGGCTAGACGATGCGTCCAACGGCGGAGCGCCGCGTGCCGGCCTCGGCCGCACGCGGGTCCATCCACAGGATCACGAGGTCGATCGCGAAGTTGGCGACGACGATCACGAGCCCGATCACCAGGACGACGCCGAGGATCATCGGCAGGTCGTAGCCCGCGCCGCCGTTCAGCGCGGTCAGCGTCGTGAGACCGAGCCCCGGCAGGCGGTACACCGACTCGATGTAGAGCGCGATTCCGAGCGCGAGGCCGATGTCCATGCCGACAAGGGTCAGGACGGGGCTCATCGCGTTGCGGAGCGCGTGGCGGCGGACGATGCGCGTGCGCGACGCGCCCTTCGCCGCCGCGGTGCGGATGAACGGCTCGTCCATCACCTCGATCATGCGAACGCGCACGAGCCGCGTGTAGACGGCGAGGAAGAAGAGAGCGAACGTGATCCAGGGCAGGATGAGATGCGAGGCCCACTGCGTCGCACCGCCGCAGCCGTCCTGCGCGCCGAAGAACGGGCAGTAGCCGCCCGCGGGCGCGATCCCCCAGCTTCGGCCCGGAAACTGCTGTAACAGCAGCGCGACGACGAGCGGATGCGTGCAGATCCCGATCAGCGTGACGACGAGGATCGTGCGATCGGTCGCCGTGCGCGGCCGCGAGGCGGCGATCGCGCCGAGCGGGATCGAGAGCAGCAGCGCGAACAGCGCGCCGCCGATGACGAGCGAGCCGGTCACCAGTGCGGCGCGCGCCACCGCCGGGCCGACGGCCTCACCTGTGCGCTCTCCCGACAGGGGCACGAGCCTCGTGCCCTCAAAGGCGATTCCGAGGTCGCCGTGCAGCACGCGCCAGACGTAGAGCCCGTACTGCTCCCACACGGGCTTATCGACGCCGAGCGCCTTCTCGGCCTTCGCGATCTCGGCAGCCGAGTGCGGCTTGCCCGGCGAGAGATCGACGAGAAAGCCGGCCGGATTGGCCGGGATCGCCCAGTAGAGGAGGAACGTGATCAGCGTCAGCGCGAGCAGCAGCAGGATCGACGCGCCGAGCCGGCGCAGCGCATAGCCGAGCGTGATCACCGCGAGCCCCTCGGATCGAACGCCTCGCGCAGCCCCTCGCCGAAGAGCGTCAGCGCGAGGACGGTGAGAAAGATCGCCACGCTCGGGATGATCGTCAGCCAGGGCGAGAACGAGGTCGAGTTGTACGGCAGCGGAGACAACACCGTGCCCCACGTCGCGGCGAGCATCGAGCCCCAGCTCGTCGTCGGCAGCTTGATCCCGACGCCGAGGAACGTGAGCCCCGCCTCGAGCATGATGTTCGTCGCGACCGCGAGCGTGGCCCAGACTGCGATCGCGGGGATGACGTGCGGGAAGAGGTGCGTCCGCATGATCCTCACGTCGCTCGCTCCGATCATCTCCGCCGCCTCGACGAACTCGCGCTCGCGCAGGGAGAGAATCAGCGAACGCACGATGCGGGCCGGGTAGAACCACGTGAACAGCCCGATCAGCAGGATCAGAGACAGCACGCCCTTGTTGAGCGCGCCGCCGACGGTGACGTCGCCGAGCTTCGACGAGACCGTGCTGCCGAGGACGATCGCGAGCAGCAGCACGGGAAACGCCATGACGAGATCGGTGAAGCGCGACACCACCGAGTCGACCCAGCCGCCGAAGAAGGCGGCGAGCGTGCCGAGCGTGGTGCCGATCAGGAGCGCGAGCAGCGTCGCGCCGACTGCGACGGCGAGCGAGACGCGGCCGCCGTAGAGGAGCCGCTGCGCCTCGTCGCGGCCGAGCGGCCCGTCGGCGCCGAGGACGAGTAGCGTCTTGCCGGTGCCCGGAGGCGGCGGTGTGTGCTGGAACGTCTTCGGATTGATGCCCGGGGCGACCGGCGTGTCCGACACGAACGACCACGGACCGACGGGCCTGAGCGCGACGCTGACCCCGTATGGAAGGAAGTCGTTCGGGCCGTGACCGACGAGCCTGCCGAGCAACGGCGCGCCCGGCAGAACGGCGAGCACCAGGAGGACGAGGAAGCCGGCCGAGCAGAGCGCCGCGCGGTCGCGCCGCAGCCGCCGCCACGCGAGCCGCGACGGGCTCTGCGCAGCCCGGCCTGCCGCTTCGATCCCGGCGGTGACGGTGGTCGCGCTCACTGCGCCTAGCCGACGCGGTTCGCGGGGTCGCGACCTTCCAGCAGCACGACTCGGAGCGCCTCGACGCAGAGGCCTCCCATCGCGGCTCGCGTGGCGACCGTCGCGCTGCCGAGGTGCGGCGTGAGGACGACGTTGTCCATCTCCAGGAGCTCCTCGGTGACCAGCGGCTCGCGCTCGTGGACGTCGAGTGCGGCGCCCGCGATCGTCCCCGCTCGCAACGCTTCGACCAGCGCGGACTCGTCGACGACCGGGCCGCGCGCGGTGTTGACGAGCACCGCCGTCGGCTTCATCCGCGCCAGCGCCGCCGCGTCGATCAGATGCCGGGTCTCGGGCTTGAGCGGGCAATGGAGCGTCAGCACGTCGACCTCGCCGATGCGATCCAGGTCGCGCATCGGCAGCACGGTCATCCCGAACGCCTCAGCAAGGCGGCCGACCTCTTTGCCGATGCGGCCGTAGCCGAGCACCCCGAGCGTCTGCCCCTGGAGGCCGGTGCCGAGCATGAAGCTCGTCGACCAGCCCCACGTCTCCCGCCGGCGCAGGAAGCGGTCGCCCTCGAACAGCCGCCGCACGAGCCCGAGCAGGAGCCCCATCGCGAGCTCCGCCGTCGCCGCGGTCAAGACGTCCGGCGTGTTCGCGATCACGATCCCGCGCCGGCGAGCCGCCTCGAAGTCGATGTTGTCGGTGCCTACGGCGAAGTTCGCCACGACGCGCAACTGCGGCCCCGCAGCGTCGAACATCGCGTCACCGACCGGATCGATCGGCGTCGCGACGATCCCTTCGGCGCCGCTCACATCCGCGCCCTCGCGGAGCTCGAACAGGCGCGCGAGCTCGGCCCGGGTCGACTCGGGCAGCCGCTGGATCGCGACGACGAGGGTCAGGCCGCGTCGGGCACGCGGCGCCCGGCGGGAACCCGCAGCACGCGCGCGACCCCCTCCGGGAGCCACCAGTTCCAGGAGCCCATCAGCGTCATGATCGACGGCACGAGCAGCGCGCGGATCACGGTCGCGTCGAAGATGATCCCCGCCGCGAGCCCGATCCCGAACTGCTTGATGTCGACGCTCGGCCCCGTAGACAGCACGAAGAATGCGAACATCAGCACGAGCGCCGCGCTCGTCACGAGCTTGCCAGTGCGCGCGAGCCCGGTCGCGATCGCCTCGTTGGTGTTGTGCAGCTCGTCGTACGCCTCGCGCATCCGCGTCAGCATGAACACCTCGTAGTCCATCGAGAGGCCGTAGAGGAACGCGAAGATCATCAGCGGGATCCACGAGATGATCGCGTGGGTCGCGCTGACGCCCCAGATCGTCTGCGAGCCGTTGCCGTCCTGGAAGATGAAGACGATGATCCCGTAGGCAGCGCCGAGCGAGATCAGGTTCACGATCACCGCCTTGATCGGCAGCACGATCGAGCGGAATGCTCGCATGAGCAGGAAGAACGTGAGCAGGATCACGAAGGCCAGCATGTACGGGAAGTTGCCGTAGACGGCGTGGACGAAGTCGCGCTCCTCGGGGGCGACGCCGCCGAGCGTCGCTTCGGTCCCCACCAGCGCAGCGTGGACGTTCTTGATCGTCGTCCGGGTCGTCCGCGAGGCGCCGTCGGTCGAGGGGAACGCTTCGATCAGCGCGTTGCCGGCCTTCTGCCAGCCCGAGCCGGTCGGGAGGACCACTCCCGTCACCCCCGGGACCGCAGCGACCTTGGCCGCGATCGGGCCCGGCGCGGCGCCGTTCTCGACCAGGATCACGAACGGTTTCATAACGCCGAGCGAGATGCCCGCATCGACGAGCGCCGCGCGCCCGGCGAACGCGTCGCCTTGTCCCGGGATGTCCTTGGCCTGCGCCTCGCTCGGGTTCAGGTGCAGCGCCGGGATGATCAGGAGCGCGCAGGTCGCGAGCCCGACGAGCGCGACCGGCCACGGGTGCTTCGTCACGAACCGCGCCCAGCGCCACCAGAAGCCGGTGCCGGCGTCGGTCGCCGTGAGCACGCCCTTCGGCATCACGCGCACCGCGTTGAGCTTCGGCCCGAGCAGCGAGAGCAGCGCGGGCACGAGCGTGATCCCCGACACGACCGAGACGGCCGGGATCAGCATCCCGCCGATCCCGATCGAGCGGATCACGGGGATCGGCAGGATCACGAGGCTCAGGAGGCCGATCGCGACCGTCGAGCCCGACACGATCACCGAGCGGCCCGCGTGGGTCATCGTCTCGACGATCGCCGTCTCGACGTCGGGCTGGCGTTTCAGCTCCTCCCTGAAGCGGAAGATCATCAGCAGCGAGTAGTCAATCGCGACGCCGAGCCCGACTAATGCGACCAGGAACTGGACGATGATCGAGACCGACGTGATGTAGGTCAGCGCCCAGATGAAGATGAAGGTCGTGAGGATCGAGCACGCGGCGGCGAGGATCGGCATCAGCACCGCGGGCAGCGTCCCGAACACGAAGAGCAGGATGATCAGCGCGCCGAGGCCGCCGATCAGCGCCTCGGTGAGGACGCTCGGCCCGCCGCCGCCGCCCTCGGCGAGCTGCAGCGGGTCGCGCCCGGTGAGGTGCGCGGTGACTCCGGCCGGCGTCGCTGCGAGCAACGCGGCGCGCGTGCCGTTGATGTTGTAGTTCAGGTTGAAGCCGCCGTTCCCGGGCGGATAGATCGTGGCGAACATCGTGTGCCCGTCAGCCGAGACGTAGGCCTTGTTGCCCGTCGAGAAGTAGTCGCCGACGCGCGAGCCCGGCACACTTTTCGCCGCCGCCGCGATCGCGACCTTGATCCCCGATGCCTGGGTCACGTCGCCCTTCGACGTGAACACGGCGATCATCGGCGGCTGCTCGCCCGTGCCGAAGACCTTCAGCGCCCGCTGGTTCGCCTCGTAGGCGGGATAACCCGGAATCGAGAACTGCTCGAGCCACCGCTTGGAGACCTGCGAGGCGGCGTACATGCCGAAAACGGCGAGGCCAATCCATACGACGACGATGAGCTTCCGTCGCCGGAAGACGAAGTGTCCGAGGCCCCCCAGCACGCGCTAGCCAGCGTATCCGCGCGGAGCGGGGCTCCGCAAACCGGCGACGAGCGCCGGCAAACCGGCCAGCAACTGGACTCCGAGCAGCACGCCGACCGCGACGAGAGCGGACACGGCCGCCGTTGGCAGTGCGCCCTGCGTCACGTACGGCGCTCGTACCGCGGCACCGGCCACGACGAGTAGCAGCACGAGCGCGGCGAGCAGCGCCTGGAGACCGTCCTCAGGCCCGCCGTCGAGCGCCTCGCCGAAGCAGGTGAGCGACGCGGCGACGGCCGCGGGCACCGCCAGCAGCATCAGGTAGAAGGCGAGCCGGTGGGCGCCGGCGCCGTCGGCGACAGCCACGAGCAGGACCGGGCCGAGCGGAAGAAGACGGCGAAGCATCCGCCGCGAGTTTCGTCGCCCGCAGCGTCACTCCTGCGTTAGATTCCCGGTATGTCTGGAACCCTCACCTGGCTCGGCCACTCCGCCTTCCGGCTGGAGTCCCCCGGCGGCAAACGGATCTACATCGACCCCTGGCTCTCCGGCCCCACGGTGCCCGAGAGCGAGCGCGAGCCCGAGCGGGTCGACCTGATCGCCGTCACGCACGGTCACGAAGATCACGTCGGCGACACGGTCGCGCTGTACGAGAAGTTCGGCTGCCCGGTGATCGCGCTCGTCGAGCTCCGCGGCTGGCTCGCGGGACAGGGCGTCGACGCGAACATGGCGCACTCGCCGAACAAGGGCGGCACCGTCAACGTCGACGGAGTCCGGATCACGCTCACCGACGCCAACCACTCGTCGAGCGCGCACGACGGCACCTACCTCGGCGAGCCGGCGGGCCTCGTGATCGAGCTCGAGGATGGCACGACCGTCTACTTCGCCGGTGACACCAACGTGTTTATGAGCATGCAGCTGATCGGGCGGATCTATTCGCCGGACGTCGCTGTCTTGCCGATCGGCGACCACTTCACGATGGGGCCGCGCGAGGCGGCGGTCGCGCTCGAGCTGCTCGGTGTGAAGCGCTGCGTCCCCTGTCACTACGGCACGTTCCCCCTCCTCCACGGCACGCCGGCAGAGCTGCGGAAGCTCGCCCCGGGAGTCGAGATCGCCGAGATCCCGCCCGGCGGCTCCGTGGAGCTGTGAGGCAGCGCTGGTTCGGCGCCCGCGGGCTGCGCGTGCCCGAGCTCGCGGTCGAGGGCGATCCTGCGGTGCCGCTCGACGACGTGCTCGTGCTCGACGGCGTGGAGGACGAGTTGATGAGGGAAGCGCACGCGAACGGGACGCCGGTGGTCGTCCGGGCGTCCAGCGCCGACGCGGTGCGCGCGGCACTCGCCCGGCCCGAGGTCTCGGCGGTGCTCGTGCCCGTGGGCTCCGAGGAGCTGCTCGAGCTCGACCTGACCGGTCTCACGTATGGCTAGCCCGGTCGTTGCGACCTACTCGATTGCGGCGTGCGATCTCGCGGCGGGGCAGTGGGGCGTCGGGGTGCAGTCGAAGTTTCTCGCGGTCGGCTCGGTCGTGCCGTGGGCGGTGCCCGGGGTCGGCGCCGTAGCGACGCAGGCCTACGCGAACCCGCGCTACGGCCCCGAGGGCCTCGCCCTGCTCTCCGAGGGCCTTTCCGCCGAGGAGGTGGTCGAGCGCTTGACCGCGGCCGACGAGGAGCGGGAGACACGGCAGCTCGGCATCGTCGACGCGCACGGGCGCGGCGCGAGCTTCACCGGCTCCGAGTGCAGCGAGTGGGCCGGCGGACGCACAGGCCCGAGCTACGCGGCGCAGGGGAACATCCTCGTCTCGGCGGAGACCGTCGACGCGCTTGCAGAGACGTTCGAGGCGACGGCGGCGCTGCCGCTGGCCGAGCGACTGATCGCCTGCCTCGCGGCGGCGCAGGAGGCGGGCGGCGACCGACGCGGGCAGCAGTCCGCGGCTCTCGTCGTCGTGGAACGCGACGGCGGCTACGGCGCGCTTTCGGACACGCTCGTCGATCTCCGGATCGACGACCACGGGCGCCCGATCGAGGAGCTCACTCGCCTCTACAAGCTCCATCAGGCGCTCTTCGGCAAGACGCCTCGCGCAGAATGGCTGCCGCTCGACGGTGAGCTCGCCGCCGAGGTGCAGCGCCGGCTCGGCGCGCTCGGCTACGAGCGGCTCGCCGACTGGGCCGGCGTCGAGAACCTCGAGGAGCGCGTCGGCGGCGAGGACGCGATCGACCCGGTGGTGCTCGAGCAGCTGCGAGAATCGACCACGTGACCTGGAACATCGTCAACCTCTCCGAGCTCGAGAGCTTCCCGGTCGGCGAGCGCGGGCTCCTCTGGCATCCGATCCGCAGCAGGCTCGGGATCGAGGCGTTCGGGATGAACGCGTACACCGCGGCCGAGGTCGGCGGCGAGGTCGTCGAGGAGCACACCGAGGAGGGCGTCGGGCACGAGGAGGTGTACGTCGTGGTCGCCGGCCACGCGACCTTCACGCTGAACGGCGAGGAAATCGACGCGCCGGCCGGCACGATCGTCCACCTGCCCGATTGGTCGGTGAAGCGCTCGGCGGTCGCGCTCGAGCCGGGCACCACAGTGCTCGCCGTCGGCGCGAAGCCCGGCGAGGCTTTCAGGCCGTCGCCGTGGGAAGCGGCGTTCCTGGCGGAGCACCTGCCCATCGCCGAGGCGGTCGCGCTGCTCGAGGAGGCCGCGGCCGCCAACCCGGACGACGCTGCGACCTTCTACAACCTCGCGTGCTTCCGGATGCGCGCCGGCGACCGCGAGGGTGCGCTCGAGGCAGTACGCCGCTCGTTCGAGCTCGCCCCGGAGCGCGTGCGGAAGTGGTCCGGCGGCGATGTCGATCTCGACCCGATCAGGGACGAGGTCTCAGCGATCACCGGGTAGCCGCACGCCCGAAGCGCGCAGGCCCGGCACCGGATCGGCCTCGGGGCGCGCGACGAGCAGCACGATGCCGTAGCTCTCCGGCGCGGCGAGCGCGTCGACGACCGCCTGGAGCCCGATCGCGAGCGCAAATGCCTTGTAGGCATGCTCGCCGCCGAACGGGACGAGATCCTCCGGCTGCGCGGCGCCGCGCAGGACGTCGCCGTGGGTCACCTTCCCCATCGAGACGTCGGTGACCAGCGGGCGGCCGTCGGAGCTCGGCACCGCGAGCGCGAGCGGATTCGTGCCCGCGAGCACCGGGCCGCCGTCGGGCGAGGCGAGCCGCGGCGGCGAGGTAGCCGTCAGCGCGGCGACAAGCCCGCCCTCGGCCAGCGTCCGCGTCCAGTAGCCGAGCGCGCCCGTGGGAAATGCGTCGGCGACGACGAGGCGCGAACGCTCCGGCGGATCCGCGAGCTGCGCCGCGACGATCGCCGCGAGCGTGAGGTAGCCGAGCGCTCCGTTCGAGGCCCAGCGCTCGTAACCCGGCTCGCTCGTGACCCGCGCGGGCCGCGCCGCGGGGTCGATCCCGTCGAGCGTCTCGAGCCACTCGATCCGCGAGAGCCCGTGGCCGAGCGAGCCACGTCGCTCCGCGTCGAGGAAGTGGTCGGCGAGCGTCGCAGCGTCGGCCTCGCCGAAGCCGAGCGCCTTTAGCCGCGGCAGCGCCTCCTCAGGCAGCACGGCGACGGGGCTCGAGGATGGGCCAGCCGCGCGCCTGGGCCACCTTGCGCAGCGCGCGGTCGGGATTGACGACGACGGGATGGCCCACGGCCTCGAGGAACGGCAGGTCGGAGTGGCTGTCGGAGTACGCCGTCGAGGCTTTGAGGTCGAGCGACTCGCGGGCGGCGAGCTCGATGAGGGCGTCCGCCTTGGCCGTGCCGTGCAGGGGCCGCTCCGAGCGACCCGTGTAGAGACCGTCCTCAACCTCGCACACCGTGCCGATCCCGCCGTCGAGCCCGAGATCCGCAACGACGGCGTCGACAATCTCCTGCAGCGCCGTCGAGACGATGTAGACGCGATGGCCCTGATCCCGGAAGCCGTGCGCCGCATCGACCACCTCCGGCGCGAGCAGCGGCTTCAGCACCGGCTCCATCGCATCGGCGACGAGCTCGGCGACCTCCGCCGCCCGAACGCCGCGCAGGGCCAGGATGCCTCGGTCGGCCAGCGCCTCGACCTCCTCGGCGCGCGCGCCGCGCAGCACGAAGAGCACCTGCCAGAGCGCCGCCTGCGCGACCTGGCGCCGCGAGATCAGGCCGTGCTCGCGAAAGGCACCGGCCAGCGCGAGGGCACTCGAGCGGCGCAGCAGCGTGCGATCGAGGTCGAAGAAGGCGCCGGCGGTCAGGAGACGACGGGCAGCAGCTTGGTGAGCCCGATCCCGCGTTCCCGCTCGAGCCCGAGCACCGATTCGGCGATCCGGACGATCTCGCGCGACGTCTCGGACTCCGGATCCGCCTCGACGAGCGGCACGGCGAGGTCACCCTGCTCGCGCAGCCGCGGATCGAGCGGCACCGTTCCGAGCACCGGAATCCCGAGCTCCGCCGCAAGGCGCTCGCCGCCGCCGTGGCCGAACACCTCGCCCGACATGTTCTCGATCACGCCAAGCAGGCGCATGTTCGTCTTCTGCGCCATCACCGCCGCACGCGACGCGACTTCCTGCGCGGCGGGCTGCGGCGTCGTGACCACGATCACCTCTGCGCGAGGAAGCAGCTGGCCGAGCGAGATCGCCACGTCGCCGGTCCCCGGAGGCATGTCCACGACGAGCACGTCCAGCTCGCCCCAGTGCACGTCGGAGAGGAACTGCTCCAGTGCGCGGTGCAGCATCGGCCCGCGCCACATCACGGGCTGGTTGTCGTCGAGGAAGAACCCGATCGACATCAGCTTGAGACCGCCGCGCACCGGCGGCACGATCATCTTGTCGACGAGCATCGGGCGCTGCGAGACGCCGAGGATGTGCGGAATCGAGTGCCCGTAGACGTCGGCGTCGAGGATTCCCGTGCGCTTGCCGAGCTGGTCGAACGCAACGGCGAGATTCGCGGACAGCGTCGACTTGCCGACGCCGCCCTTGCCCGAGGCGATCGCGAGCACGCGCGTCGAGCGGTCGAGCGAGATCCCCTGCGTCCGCTCGGTGACGCCGCCACGCAGCCGCGCCGTCAGCGCCGAGCGCTCGTCCGGCGTCATCACGTCGAATGCGAGCCGCACCGACTCGACGTCGTCGAGCGGCATCACAGCGTTCTGAACCTGGTCCTCGAAGGACGAGCGAAGTGGGCAACCGGCGACGGTCAGCGCGATGGTGACCGCGACGTCGCCACCCTCGATCTCGACGCTGCGCACCATGTCCAGGTCGACCACGTTCCGATGCAGCTCGGGGTCGATCACCTGTTCGAGCGCCTTCAGCACCTGGTCGCGTGAGACCGCCATGCGACTGAGCCTAGCAACGGCGATGATGCGCCAGTGACGTGGGCTGGACTCGTCTGGAAGAACCTGCTGCGACGTCCGACCCGAACGGCGCTGACCGCTGTCGGGGTGGCGCTCGGGGTCGGGCTGATCGTGGCGCTGCTCTCGATCTCCGCGGGCGTCAGCAAGACCGCGGGCGACCTGATCCACGTCGGCCGCGCCGACTTCGGCCTGTTCCAGCGCGACGCCTCCGACCTCACCAAGTCGCTGCTGCCCGCCTCGCTCGAGCAGCGGATCGCGGCGAACAAGGACGTGGCCCAGACGGCGCGGCTGTTTCTCTACGTGACCACCGTCTCCGGCCGTGACTCGGTGCTGCTGTTCGGGCTCGACCCGAAGGAGTTCCCGTACGGACGCCTCGTGATCGTTGCGGGCCAGCGCGGCAACGGCACCGAAGCCCTGCTCGGAGACCGCGCCGCGAAGTCGATGGGGTTGAAGCCGGGCGACTTTCTCACGATCCAGGGCCACCGCTACCGGATCGCGGGCCTCTACCACTCAGGTGACAGGTTCGAGGACATCGGCGCGGTGTTGCCGCTGCCGATCGTCCAGAGGCTCGCCGGCCGGCCGGGCGAGGTGACCACGATCGCCGTGATCGCGCGCCTCGGCGCAAAGCCGAAATCCGTCGCGAAGGCGATCGAGGCCCAGTTCCCCGGCGTCGCCGCGGTGACCGAGCCGGGGCAGGCTGTGAAGATCGACACCTCGAGCCGGCTGATCCTCCAGACCGGCTGGATCATCGCGCTGCTCGCGCTGATCGTCGGAGGCATTGGCATCACCAACACCATGGCGATGTCGGTGTTCGAGCGGTTTCGCGAGATCGGGATCCTGCGCGCCGTCGGCTGGAGGACCTGGCGGATCGCCGCGATGATCATCAGCGAAGCGATCGGTATCTGCCTGCTCGCGCTGGCGCTCGGCCTGTTGCTCGGCTACGCGGCGGCGGAGCTCTTCGTCCAGCGCGGGCTCTCCCAGCTCGTGACGCCGGACTTCACCGCGGGCGTCTTCGCCTGGGGGCTCGCGTTCGCGCTCGGCGTCGGGCTGCTCGGTGCGATCTATCCGACGGTGCGCGCGGTTCGGCTCACGCCGATCGAGGCGCTCCGGCACGAGTGAGCTCGAGCCCACCGTCGCGCATGTGAAAGCTGCGATCGCCGAGCCCGGCGAGGTCGGAGTCGTTCGTGACGAGGAGGATCGTCATCCCGTACTGACCGCGCAGGCGCTGGAGCAGCGCCACGATCTGCGCGCCGGTCTCGGAGTCGAGCGCGCCCGTCGGCTCGTCGGCGAGCAGCAGTCGCGGCCGATTCGCGAGCGCGCGTGCGATCGCGACGCGTTGGCGCTCGCCGCCCGAAAGCGTGCTCGGCCGCGCCTGCGTTCGCGCGGAGAGCCCGACCTCGCCGAGCAGCTCGGCGGCGCGCAACTCCCGGTTGCGCCGGGAGACGCGCGTCCCGATCATCGGGATCTGGACGTTCTCGAGCGCGTTCAGCGTCGGCATCAAGTTGTGCTGCTGGAACACGAAGCCGACGGTCGCGGCGCGGTAGCCGGAAGGATCGTCGAGGCTCTCGAGGTGGTGCCCGTCGACGACGATCGAACCCGCGTCGGGCCGGTCGAGCGCGCCGATCAGGTTCAGCAGCGTGCTCTTGCCGCAACCCGAGGCGCCGGTGAGCAGCACGAACTCGCCGGGCTCGATCCGCAGCGAGATGTCCTCGAGCGCATGGATCCGCCCGTCCTCGAAGCCCTTGCGCACGTGGTCGACGACGACCTCGGCGCCCACCGGCGATTGGCTCATCGGTGCGGCGTGACGAGAAAGATCAGCACCGTTTTGCCCTTGGCCGTCTTCAGGGTCGCGCGGAACTTGAGCGCGACGCCCACCGCAGAGGCGGGAGGCCAGATCACGTAATCCCGGAAGGTGCCCTTGATTTGAACGTTGGTGATGTACTTCGTGCTGGCGCCGTACTGGACGGGATGGACGCCGCCGATCGGGTCCACGACGGCGAGGCTCAGCGTTGCGGCAAGCGGCTTGCCGTTCAGGTCGGTCACCGTCACCTGGTAGGGCCAGTGGGTCTTGATCTTCGGCGCGTGCGTCGGAGCCGTGAGTATGGCCTTGAAGGTCTTGGGGGCGGCCGCGACGGCCGGAGCTGCGAGCGCAAGGACCGCAGTCGCGATGAGGATCCAGAGGCGCATGCGCCTAATGTTACGTGGAAAGAGCCTCTGCGAGACCCGAGCAGAGCAGCGGGGTGCCGGCGGCTGCGAGCCGCGAGCGCGCTGCGAGGTCGAGCGGCGCCGCCCCGAAGGGCGGATCCTCGAACAGCTCGATCGCGAGGCCGCGTTCGCGCACGAGCAGCTGGCCGGCCGCGATGTCCACCGAGCGGGCGCCTTTGAGCGAGCAGACGGCGTCGACGCGCCCCGCGGCGAGGTGGCAGAGCGAGAGCGCGAGCGAGCCCATGATCCGGAGGCGGTGCGCGACCCCGACCATCGCCGCGGCCCGCTCGGCAACGAGCCAGGTCAACGTCGCCTCGAAGGCGAGGATCTCGATCTCGTCCTTCGGGAGATCCGGGCCGAGCGGTTCGCCGTTGAGATACGCGCCCTGGCCCTTCACGGCGTGCCACTCCTCGCCGGTGCCGAAGTCGTAGACGTAGCCGAAGTGGACGTCGTCCATCGTCCAGCCGCCGGCGACGGCGATCGAGAGCGAGAAGTACGGGATCCCGCGCTTCGCGTTCAGCGAGCCGTCGATCGGGTCGATCACGACGACCGGCGGCGCCGTGCCTGAGATGCCGACCTCCTCCGAGACGATCGCGAGGCCTTCGAAGTGACGCAGCACGGCGGCCTCGGCGAAATGGTCGATCAGCGTCGTGTCGTCGCCGCCCTCGCCCTGGCGCAGCACGGGCTCGCGATCGGCTCTGTTCGGCCGCTCCGCGAGCACAGCGCGCACGTCCGCGGCAGCCGCGCGACAGGTGGCGAGCCAGTCGGTCACACCGGATGGAAGAGCAGGCCGGAGAGGAGCTTCGGATAGAAGTAGGTGCTCTTCTGGGGCATGACCTTGCCGGCCTCGGCGAGGGCCCAGACCTGCTCGAGGCTGGCGGGGCGAAGCAGGAACGCCGCCTGGGCGTCGCCGCGATCGACGGCCGCAATCGCCTCGTCCGCGTACGCCGTGTAGGTGACGGGCCCAAGCGCGTGGCGCTCGACGAGCGCTCCGTCGAGCTCGCCCTCCTCGCCCTCGACGATGAACGCCTCGCCCCGGGTGTAGACGACGACGGCGGCCCGGTCGCGCGGAAACGTATCGAGGTACGCGAGCTGCTCGTGCGGCCCCGAGCCACCCAGGAGCAGATTGCCGCCGTACCCGTCGAGACGATGCGTGGGGAAGATCGTCAGCCCCTCCTGCTCCTCGCCGACGAGCACGACCATCATGAAGCCGGACTCCGGCGTCCCTTGCTCGGCGTGGAAGGCGAGCGCCGTTTCGTAGCGATGATGCCCGTCCGCGATCAGTAGCTGCGCCGGCGCGGCGATCGTGTGCGGGTCCGTCACGCGCCAGAGTCGCGTCGCCACTCCGCCCTCGCTGGCCTCGAGCGTCGGTTCGCCCACGCCCTCGAGCAGCGTCGGCCCACGGTGGAGGAGGAAGATCGGCTCGAGCTCGGTGTGAGTCGCGCGGAGCAGGCGCAGGCGCCCCTCCTTCGGACCTGCGTGCGTCCGCTCGTGCGGGAGAACGACCCGCGCCTCGTACGGCTCGAGCTGCAACGAGGCGACGACCCCGGTGCGGGTGCGGGCCACGCCGTCCGGCCCGACGAACTCCTGCTCTAGGGCCCAGAAGGCCGGCTCGTCGTCCTCCACGAGCACGCCCTCCTCGCGCCAGCGCCCGAGCGTGCGACCTGCCTCCTCCTCGGAGTCGGGCAGCGTGAGGTGGACGATGTTGTGTGGATCGAGAGCGAGGTAGCGCTCGCGCTCCTCCGGCGAGATCACGTCGTAGGGCGGCGCGACGACGCGCTCTGTCGGCTCGGCGTAGCGGAGGGCGCGAAACGGCTTGACGACGGCCACTTCGGGCGAGCCTAGCAGCCGCCCCGACGCCTAGACTGGCTCCGTGAGCGCCATCGCCGAACTCGCTGCGGACAGGGTCGTCGAGGGCGTCTACGCCGTCTCGCGAAAGCAGCGCCTGCGCACCAAGGGAGGCGCCCCGTACCTCGCGCTCGAGCTCGTCGACCCGAGCGGCAGGATCGAGGCGCGCGTCTGGACGGACGTCGACCTGCTCGACGCGCGGTTCGCCGAGGGCGACGCGGTGCACGTGCTCGGGCGGGTCGAGCGGTTCCGCGACAAGCTCCAGCTCGAGATTCGCTCGCTCGAGGCCGCGCCGGGCACCGACGCCGCGACGCTGGCGCCTGCGATGCGGCGCGACGCGGACGAGCTCGACGGATTCCTCGAGTTCCTCGCCGCCGAGATTGCGCATCCCGAGCTGCGCGCGACGGTCGACCGCTTTCTCGGCGACGAGACGATGCGCGCACGGCTGCGTGGGTTGCCCGCGACACCCGACGGGCACCACGGTTATGCCGGCGGACTGCTCGAGCACACCGTCGGCGTCGCCACGCTATGCCGCGAGACTGCGCAGCTTCACCCGCGCCTGCGCCCCGACCTGCTCGTCTCCGCCGCGATTCTCCACGACATCGGGCGCACCCTCGAGCTCGGTCCTGCGCCCGCCTACCGGCTCACCGACGAGGGCCGACTCCTGGGCCATGTCCATCTCGGCCTCCGCCTGATCGAGGAGCGCTCCGGCGGGCTCGATCCGGCGGCACGCTCCGAGCTGCTGCACGCGGTCGCGTGCCATCACGACATGCGCGCGGCCCGGACGGCCGAGGCCGCCGTGCTCTACCACGCGAACCAGCTCGACGCGGTGGCCGCAACGCGGCCCGTGACCGAGCCCTGAACGGCGTCGCACTCGCGCTCGGTGCGAGCCTTCTCTGGGGCAGCTCCGACTTCTTCGGCGGCGTCGCGTCCCGGCGATTTCCGGTCCCGTTCGTACTGCTCGCATTCCAGCTCGCCGGGCTCGTGTTCGTCTCGGCGGTGGTGCTACTGCGGTGGCAGGGCCCGCCGGGCTCGATCCACCTCGTGTGGGGGCTCCTCGCCGGGGTCGCCGGAGCAGTTGGCCTGACCGCGCTCTACCGCGCGATGGCGGTGGGGGCGATCAGCATCGTGACGCCGATCGCGGCGACCTCGGCGATCGTCCCCGTCGCGGTCGGCTTCGCCCACGGCGACCGGCCGAGCAGCGTCCAGGACCTCGGGATCGTGCTCGCATTCCTCGGCGTCACGCTCGCGTCGCGCGAGGAGGTGCACGAGGCCCGCACCGACACGCGAATCGCTGCGGGAGTCGGGCTCGCACTGTTCTCGGCGTTGTGCTTCGGCTCGTCGCTCGTCGGTCTCCATGCGGCCGCGGCGGGGGGCGGCGACGCGCTGTGGGGGACGATGATGCTGCGGGTCGCGGGGATCACCGTTGCGGGGGTGTTCGTCGTGGCGAGCCGGACGCGCGTGCGCGGGCGGAGCCGCGAGCTCGCTCGCCTGTCACCGATCGGCGTGCTCGACAGCTGCGGTGTCCTCGCGTTCTCCCTGGCCTCGACACGCGGGCTGATCAGCGTCGTCTCGGTGCTGAGCTCGCTGTTCCCGGTCGTAACGGTGGCCCTCGCGACGATCGTGCTGCACGAGCGGATCAGCCGCCTGCAGGCCGTTGGCGTCACCGCCGCGATCTGCGGCGCGGCTGCCCTGGCCGCAGGCTGAAAGAAGTCACAGTTCTGACACCCATGGGTGCGGATTTCGTCGATAGCGTGGAAAACGACGGGCGGGGGCATGGGGCGTCCCCGGGTGCAGAATGCGCGCGCGTCAGACGTTGAAGCGGATGTTCAGGACGTCGCCGTCCCGGATCTCGTACGTCTTGCCCTCGAGGCCCTGTTTGCCCTGGCGCGCGACCTCCGCGTGCGAGCCCAGCTCGACCAGGTCGCGCCACTGGATCACCTCGCAGCGGATGAACCCACGCGCGATGTCGGAATGGATCGTCGCCGCCGCATCGAGCGCGGTCTCGCCGCGGCGCAGCGTCCACGCGCGCGTCTCCTTCTCACCCGCCGTGAAGAACGTGATCAGATCGAGCGCCTCCGAAAGCCTCCGCACGACCTCGTTCAGCGCCGACGGTCGCCCCTCGCGAAAGGCGGCCGCGTCCTCGTCGGACATCTCCGCGAGCTCCGCCTCGAGTTTGCAGTCGATCCCGCCGGGCCCGTTCTCGACCGCAAGCAGCGGCTTCGTCGTCAGCGGCTCGAGCTCCCCGGGCAAGTCGCCCGGATACTCGGCCATCGTCGCACCGCCCTCGAGATGCGCGAGGAGCTTCTCGAGCTCCGCCGCCTCGGCCCGCACCTTCGCATCGCCGGACTTCGCCTGCTTCGTGACGCGCTCGAGCCGGCGCTCGACGTGATCGCGGTCGGCCACGAGCAGCTCGAGCTTCAACGTCTCGAGATCGTCAGCGGGATTCGCCTCCGGCGAGAACCCGTCCGCGACCGCCAGCAGCGCATCGACCTGGCGCAGCCCCCCGAGCAACTGGGCGCCCGTGCCGGGAACGTCGACGACGCGGATCGCCGCCGGCGTGATCTTCTTCGCCTCCACCACCGCCGCTAGCGCGTCCAGCCGCTCGTCTGCGATCAAGGCCATGCCCACGTTGGACTTGTCCGCAACGGACGCATAGGCCGTGACCTCTGCGCCCGCTTTGGTCAGCGCATTGAACAGCGTAGTCTTGCCCGCGTTCGGCAGGCCGACGATCCCGATCTCGAGGGGCACTTAGCTTCCGAAGCCGACGCGGGTCTCGCGGGCGAAGCGCTTGAAGTAGACGACGCGCTTGATCGCAACGGTCACCTCACCGTCATCGAGGGCCATCGTGACGGCGCCCTCTCCGGCCGCCAGGCCCTTCTCCAGCTGCTCGACCGACGCGGCCGAAGCAAAGCCGCCGAGGATCTGGCCGCCGTCGAACGCGACCTCGATTCGCACACGCTCCTGCTCAGACACGAGACACCACCTCCGTGAGAACGCCGTGAACGGAATCCGGATGGACGAACGCGACCTGAAGGCCGAACAGGCCACGGCGCGGCTCGGCATCGGTCAGCTGGGCGCCCGCGGCCGCCAGCTCGGCCAGTGCAGCGCCGATGTCGCTCACCTCGTAGGCGACGTGATGCATGCCCGGCCCGCGACGCGCAAGGAAGCGTCCGACCGGCGAGTCGTCCACGGTCGGCGCGAGAAGCTCCACCCGACTGCCGCCCGTGGTCAGCGACGCGGCCTCGACGCCTTGTTCGGCGACGACGTCGCGGTGCTCGAGCTCGGCGCCGAAGAGCCGCCGGTAGGTCTCGATCGCCTCGTCGAGGTCGTCGACCGCGACGCCGAGGTGGTGGATGCCAAGCGTGTCCATCGGGGCGATGCTAGCTGCGGGCTTCGAGGACCTCGTCGGCAATCCCATATCCGACGGCCTCCTCGGGCGTCATGAAGCAGTCGCGGTCGATGTCGTCCATCACCCGCTCGAGCTCCTGGCCGGAATGGCGCGCGATGATCTGGCCCATCCGCTCGGTCATCTCGGTGATCTCGCGAGCCGCGATCCGGATGTCGGAAGGCGTGCCGCGGAAGCCAGCGGAGCCTTGGTGGATCATCACCTTCGCGTTCGGGAGCACGAAGCGCTTGCCCGGCGCCCCCGCTGCGAGGATCATCGCCGCCGCGGACATGCCCATGCCGATGCACACAGTCCGCACGTCGGGCTTGACGTACTGCATCGCGTCGTAGATGGCCATGCCTGCGTAGGCCGAGCCGCCCGGCGAGTTGATGTAGAGCGAGATGTCGGTGTCCGGATCCTCGGCCTCCAGGACGAGGAGCTGTGCGGCGATCACGTTCGCGAGCTCGTCGTCGACTTCGCGCCCGAGAAACACGATCCGCTCGCGCAGCAGCCGCGAGTAGATGTCGAACGAGCGCTCGAGGCCACCGTCGGACTGGACGACCATCGGAACGAGAGCCATGAGTCACCTCCGTGGTAATGTGCCACCGTTGGGTTGCACATCATATACGCAACCGGGAGGTTGCTCATGGACGTGACGCGCGAGATCGTGGTGCCGGCTTCGACCGAGGAGGTCTGGGAGGCGCTGACCGAGCCCGATCGTCTTGCCGAGTGGTTCGCGAACGACGTCGAGCTCGACCCTCGGCCGGGCGGCGACGGCGTGTTCCGCTGGGACAACGGCGAGGAGCTGCACGGCACGGTCGAGGAGGTCGACGAGGAGCGGCGGCTCGCGCTGCGCTGGGACGACGGCGGCACGGTGGAGCTGGAGCTCGAGGAGGTCGACGGCGGCACGCGCGTCACGGTGCGCGAGTCGAGCCCGGAGTTCGGCCCCGCGCTGGAGCTGCACGCGCTCGCCCTTGCCTTCGCCTGACGTCTTCGCGGCGCTCGCCGACCCGCACCGGCGCTTCGTGCTCGAGACGCTCGCCGAGCGCGGCACAGCCACGGCCACCGAGCTCGCGGCAGAGCTGCCGGTGACGCGCCAGGCGGTCGCGAAGCACCTCGCGGCGCTCAGCGCGGCGGGGCTCGTCGAGGCGACGCGCATCGGCCGCGAGACGCGATACCGGCTCGAACCCGCACGGCTCGCCGAGGCGACGGTGTGGATCGAGCGCGTCGGCGCGCAGTGGGATCGGCGGCTCGCGGCGCTCCGTGACCTCGAGTTCGGGCGCTAATCGAGCTGGACTGCGCGGATCGTGCCGACGGTCTCGGAGGAGCTGGACTCCTGGTCGATGTCGCCGAGCAGCGAGAGGATCTCGTCGCGCATCAGCGTCTCCTTCTCGAGCAGCGCATTGGCGAGCCGGTCGAGGCCGGCCCGGTGCTTCTCGATCAGGCGCACGGCCTCGGCGTAGGCGTTGTCGGTGAGGCGCGCCTGCTCGGTGTCCCGCAGGCGCTTCGTCTCCTCGGACAGCGCGTAGTTGTCCGCGCGCATCGTCCGCGAGCCGGCCAGCTCGGACATGCCGAAGTCGAACACCATCTGGCGGGACAACTCGGTCGCCTTCTCGAGGTCGTTCGAGGCGCCGTTCGTGACGCGGCCGAATACAACCTGCTCGGCGGCCCGCCCGGCGAGGAAGATCGTCATCATGTCGACGAGCTCTTCCTTCGTGTGCAGGTAGCGATCCTCCGACGGCATGTTGAGCGTGTAGCCGAGAGCGGAGCCTCGCGACACGATCGTCACCTTCTGCACCGGCAGCGCGTCTCCCATCAGATGCGCCATCAGGGCGTGGCCACCCTCGTGGTAGGCGAGGATGCGCTTCTCCTTCTCGGTCACGACGCGCCGCTGCTGGAGGCCGGCGACGACTCGCTCCATCGCGTTGTCGAAGTCCGCCTGGCGGATGTACTGGAGCTCCTCTCGGCCGGCGAAGATCGCCGCCTCGTTGGAGAGGTTCGCGAGATCGGCGCCCGTGAGGCCCGCGGTCTGGCGCGCGATCACCGCAAGGTCGACGTCCGCTGCGAGCGGCTTGCCCCGGGTGTGCACGCGGAGAATCTCCTCGCGGCTTGCAACATCGGGCGGACCGACGAGCATCTGACGGTCGAAGCGTCCCGGACGAAGCAGCGCCGGATCGAGATCCTGGAGCCGGTTGGACGCGCCCATCACGACGACCTGATCCTGGTTGTTGAAGCCGTCGAGCTCGACGAGGAGCTGGTTCAGCGTCTGGTCCTGCTCCCGGTGGAAGCCGCCGGTGCGAGCCGAGCCGACGGCGTCGAGCTCGTCGATGAAGACGATGGACGGCGCGTGCTTGCGCGCCTCGTCGAAAAGCTTGCGGATCCGCGCCGCGCCGACGCCTGCGAACATCTCCACGAACGCGGAAGCCGACTGCGAGTAGAACGCAGCGCCCGACTCGTTGGCAACCGCCTTGGCGAGCAGCGTCTTGCCCGTCCCCGGTGGGCCGTAGAGCAGGATGCCTTTCGGCACGCGCGCGCCCAGCCGGGCGAACCGCTCAGGATTTCGGAGAAAGTCGACGACCTCGGCGAGCTCGGCCTTCTCCTCGTGCGCGCCGGCCACGTCCGTCCACTTGACCGAGGACTTCGAGTTGGACTGGATGTGCGGCGGCTTGATCCGCGGCATCAGCGCAATCGTGCGCCACAGCAGGAACACGATCAGCGCGAAAAAGATGATCGGCAGCCAGGTCAGGGAGTCCTGGCCGATGGTGTGCATCATCTGGCCGAGGTCAGCAACCATCCTTCGCTGCATCGGCAACGGCGGGCCAAAGCCTTAGAAACTCGTTCGACAGCGTGGTAGCGTTGCCGAAACGACCTAGGAGGCTCTGTGCTCGCTAACTACTCGTTCGCGAACGTGCTCTACGACATGCTCCTGTTCTTCGCGTTCGTGATCTGGATCTGGCTGCTGATCGTCGTCTTCGCAGACATCTTCCGGAGGAAGGACACCGGTGGCTTCTCGAAGGCGCTCTGGATCATCTTCATCATCATCCTGCCGTACCTGGGCGTCCTGATCTACATCATCGCCGAGCACAACGGGATGGCTGATCGAAACGTGCAACAGGTCCAGCAAGCGCAGGCGCAGACAGACCAGTACATCAAGTCTGTTGCCGCGTCGGCCGATCCGGCCGAGACGATCGCGAAGGGCAAGCAGCTGCTTGACAGCGGCGCGATCACGCAGGCCGAGTTCGACGACCTGAAGAAGAAGGCGCTCGCGTAGCGAAGCGCGTGCTGAGGGCTCGTCCGGCTTCTAGAGCCGGGCGAGCACCTCGGCCACATCTGTGAAGACGACGCCGAGCGCTCGCCAGTCGGCGAGGCACGCTGCGGTGCGCTCGTCATCGAGCCCGCGCGCCGCATCCTCGACAAAGCTCACCGTGTAGCCGCGGGCGCGCAGGCCGCGAATCGCCGCGTCGTCGCAGACGTCGGTGGCGACGCCGAATACGACCACCTCCTCGGGCGCGAGCGCCTCGAGCAGCGGCTCGGTGTTCGGATTGGTGAAGACGTCGAAGTGCTTCTTGAGGAGCAGGAACTCGCGGCCCTCGAGCCAGTGCGCGGGCACCGGCGTCAGCGCCAGCGGCACCGGGTCGAGCTGCTCGGTCTCCGGGACCTTCCTCGCGCCGCGGGTGCCGCGCAGGCAGTGCGGCGGATACGTGGTCGCGTAGTCCGGCGTCTCCGAGATCTCTGCGTCGGCGAGCTCGTGGTCGTCGGCGGAGGCCACGTGGACGACACCGGCCTCGCGCGCCGCCGCGACCAGGCGGGCCATGGCCGTCGCAGTCTCCTCCGCTCCGGGCACGTAGAGCTTCCCGCCCGGGAGCATGAAATCGACCTGGGTGTCGACGTCCCAGAGGATCACGTGACGCGTTCGAGGCGCGGGTTCGACTTGAAGTGCCGCCCGACCTTCGCCGTGTCGCGACCGTCGGTCATCACGATGTCGGCGGTGAAATCGTTCTCGCCCTGGATCAACGACGAGCCGACGCCGTACGAGTCGACCGGCACGCCGTTTCGCTCGAATTCCTTGATCTTCTCGACGGTGAACCCGCCCGACGCGACGATCTTCACCCGCTCGAAGCCGTCCGCGTCGAGCGCGTCCCGTACGTTACGGACGAGCTTCTCGTTGACACCGCGCGGGTCGAAGTCGCCCATCTCCTCCCACAGCGAGCGGTCGACGAGCTGGCCCGACGTGTCGAGCCGGACGCCCCAGAGCCGCGGCCCGAGCGCGCGTGCGACCTCCAGAGCGGTGCGCACCGAGTCGTTCTCGAAGTCGACAAGGACGGTGATGTTGAAGTCAGGCGGCGCCCACTCGGCGAACTTCGTCGCCGCGAGCACCGTGTTGCCGCCGTACGAGGCGATCAGCGCGTGCGGCACCGTGCCGATCCCGCGTCCGCCCCACCACGACGCCTGCGCGTCGGAGGTGACGCCGACCGCCGCTCCCACGAGCGCGCCCGCGACGTACGCCGCGTAGCCGTCGCCGGTCTGCACCCGGTGGTGGTCGTGGCGTGCCGGCATGAAGATGATCGGCTTTCCGTTCGCCGCTTCGAGCACGCGCGTCACGTTGGTCGCGATCAGCGTCCGGCGCGCGAGGACGCCGAGGAACAGCGTCTCGAGGTGGCCGAAGTTCGTGAAGTCGCCCTCGATCGTGAGCACGGTCTCCCACGGCTCTATCCGGTCACCGTCGTAGAGCGCGTGGACGGTGAGCGCCTCCCAGTCGTCGGCGCAGAGCTTGAGAATCGCGATCGCCTCGTCCATCCCGCCGAGCACCGACTCGTGCCGCTGGAACGCCTGCACGACGACGCGCGGGTGGCGGCCGTCGGCGAGCAGCGCCGAGCGCGTGTGGTTGAAGTACGCGTCCGTGTAGTAGCCCTCCCGCATCTTCTCGACGGGAAGGTCGAAGATCTCGGGCGGGAGCCGCTCAGTCCGCGTTCTGGTGACCATGCTCCAGCTTCAGGCAGGTGGCGAGGGCGAGCTCGGCGACCTCGAGCTGCTCCGGGCTCGGCTCGGCGGTCGAGAACCGGTGCTGGAGCTCATGGCCAGGCCAGGCGAGCGCACGGGAGACGGGATTCTCGGGGTGGCGCACCATCCAGCCGAACATCTCGGTCGCCGCAGCGAGCGCGCCGATGCTCGCCACGCCGCGCGCCGGCCCGCGCAGACGCTCCGGCGCGCGGCCGGCCAGCGCGTTGCCGACCGCGGTCGTGAGAATGATCGGGCCGACGAGGTGTCCCCCGCAGCGCTCGTGCTCCCGCGTGGCGGGGGCCCCTTGCTCATAGCTGCCGATCGCGACGTGCTCGGCACCGTGGTAGGCCGCAAGCTCGCCGCCGCGCAGCGCGAGGACGGCAGGCGTGAGCGCGATCACGCCGGCTGCGAACTCCTTTGCAAACGGCGTCAGCTTCGAGCCGCGCACCAGGCGCGTCACGACCGCGGTCGCGAGCATCGCGCCGAGGATGCCTTTGCGCTCGAACGGAAGCCTCGCCTCGGGAAGGTCGCGGCGCATCGCCGGGAGCACGAGCATCGACTCGAGCAGTCGCGCGGGACCGCGGAGGAGCGGGCTCTTGACGCCGGCGCCGCGGAAGCCCTTGCGCGCAGCGGCGACCTTGATCGTGCCGTCGGGCTCGCGGACCGCGCACGCCCAGGCGGTGGGCCCATGTACGAGCACGCCGTTTCCGAGCGCCATTCCGCCGAGGCGGACCGTCTCGTCCATTCCTAGACCTTACCCACGGGACGCAGCCCTGAGCGCCGCCTGGAGCTGGTCGGCGACCGGGCCGCGGGCGATCGGCTTGCCGTCGAGCTCGACCACCGCCGCGACCTCGCGTATCGACGACGAGGTGAAGATCTCGTCCGCGGCGGCCATCTCGCCGAGCGGGAACGGGCCTTCGACAACGGGCAGCTCGGCGAGCTCGAGCAGCGCGGCGCGGGTCACCCCGGCCAGGATCCCGAGCTCGACCGACGGCGTGAAGAGCGTGTCGCCGCGTCGCCACCAGACGTTCGTCGTCGGCCCTTCGAGCACGATCCCGTCCGGGCTGACGAACACGGCGTCGTCGGCTCCGCGGCGGCGAGCCTCGTCGATCGCAGCCATGTTCACGGCATAGCTCGTCGACTTGACCCCGCCGAGCAGCCACGGAGCCTCGACGACGGGACCTAGCAGCGCAGCGAGCTTGAGGCCGCGCTCACGCAGCTCGTCATTCCCCTCGGGTAGCGCGCTCACGAGTGCCAGACCGACCGAACCGGCAGTCCAGTACAAGCGAAGGACGGCCTCGTCCTCAGCGGCCTCGGCAAGTGCGAGCGCGCTCAGCTCGGCCAGATCCCAGGCAGGCGCGGGCTCGAGGCCGAGGCGTGCTGCGGAGCCGACGAGCCGCTCGAGGTGCGCCTCGAGCCGAAACGGGCGGCCGCCGTAGACCCGCAGCGTCTCGAACGCGGCGCGGCCGCGGAGCAGCGCATCGTCGTCGGCGCGCAGGACAGGCGTGTCGGGCGGGACGACGCCTCGTCCGGTGACCGCGAGCGCGAGCAGGCTCATGCCGGCTGGAGCACCTCGCTTCCGACGAGCTGTAGGAGCGGCCGCGCCTTGACCCACGACTCCTCGATCTCGGCCGCCGGCTCGGAGTCCCACACGACTCCGCCACCGACCCAGAGGTGGATCCGGTCATCGGCGACGGCGAAGGTGCGGATCGTCAGCGCGAGCTCGAAGTCGCCGTTCGGCCAGATGCGGCCGAGCGCGCCCATCGAGGCGCCGCGGCCCACCGGCTCGAGCGCGGCAATGCGGTCGATCGCGGCGATCTTCGGCGCCCCGGTGATCGAGCCGCCGGGGAAGGTCGCCTCGAGCAGCTCGCTCAGAGACACGTCCTCGCGGAGCGTGCCCTCGACGGTCGAGACGAGGTGGCTCACGCCCGCGAGCCCGTGCGGCGCCGCGAGCTCGGGCCAGCGCACGCTGCCGGGCTCGCAGACGCGCGAGAGGTCGTTGCGCTCGAGGTCGACGATCATCACGTGCTCGGCCAGGTCCTTCGCCGACTCGACCGGCGCGCCTGCCGGCGCCGTCCCCTTGATCGGCCGCGTCCAGACGTGACGGCCCTCGCGCGCGAGGAACAGCTCGGGCGAAGCGGAGACGATCGCCCAGCCGTCGCCGAGCAACGGCTCGGGATGAAGTGGCGCCAGAGGCGCGAGCGCTGCAGCGAGCGCGGCCGGGTCGCCGTGAAACGGCGCGGAGAGGTGCTGGACTAGGTTGACCTGGTAGACGTCTCCCCGCTCGATCGAGTCGCGAACCGCCTCGACTGCAGACGCATAGCGCTCGTCCGTCCAGCTCCGTGTCCAGGCGCCGATCCGAAAGCTTGTGCTCATGAGCATCTGCGATTCGGATCGAATCGACACCGCCGCCGCGGGCAGCGGGCACGGCTCCGGCGGCGCGGGCGTGTGCTCGCGACGCAGCTCCGCGGAGAGCCCGTAGCCGAGGTACACGTCGGCGACCACGCCCTCGGCGCCGAAGAAGCCCTCCGCGCGCAGCGCCTCCTCGACCTGCGCGAGCGACTCGAGTTCGAAGATCACCCCAGAACTGTACGAGCGGCGTGCCGGAAGAAGTCGACGCCGAGCTCGAGGTCGTCCACGAGCACACGCTCGTCGGCGGAGTGGATCAGGCGCGTCATCAGCTCGGGATCCATCCGCGACGGGAAGAAGCCGTAGGCCACCGTCCCGAACGCATCGCGCAGCCAGTGGCTGTCGGTGAAGCCCGCGCAGCAGACCGGAGCAACGAGCGCGCCCGGCTCGGACTCGCCCACGAAGGACTCGATCGCGCTCCAGAGCGGCGTCTCGAGCGCCGAGCGCGTGCCTCCCTGCGACTGGATGAAGTCGATCTCCCAGTCGCCGTCTCCGAGCGCCTCCCGCATCGCAGCCTCGGCATCGGCAGGCGTCTGGCCCGGTAGCAACCGGCAGTCGACGGTGATCTCGCAGAGGGCCGGGATCACGTTGCGCTTCTGCGAGGCGGAGATCATCGTCGGCGCGAAGGTCATCTGCATGAGTGGCTCGACGAGATCGGCGGCGAGCGGGTGGATCGCGCGCGCCACGTCGACCGCCTCGTCGGCCGGTGGCACCTCGCCCGTGAGAACGCGGAAGAACGCCTCCGTCTCGGGCCCGTGCTTCCGCTCCGGCTTGTAGACGGCGATCAGCTCGACGAGCGGCGCCGCCTTCAGCAGCGCGTTGTCGGCGAGCCCGGGCATCGAGGCGTGTCCGGAGCGGCCACGGACGCGGATCACGAACGGCGCCGTCATCTTCTCCGCGGTCGCGCAGAGGTACACCGGGCGCCCGTCGAGCACGACGCGGTCGCCGGCGCCCTCGTTCAGCGCGTACTCGCAGCGCACCGCCTCCGGATGCTCGCGCACGAGCCACTGAAGGCCGAAGTCGTCACCCACCTCCTCGTCGGCGGCCGCGACGAAGATCAGGTCGCCCGACGGCTTGAAGCCTTCGCGCGCGAGAGACGCGAGCGCGACCGCGGACGCCGCGACCTCGCCCTTCATGTCGAGCGCGCCGCGGCCCCAGACCTCGCCGTCGACGAGATCGCCCGACCACGGATCGCGCCGCCACTCGGCGGGATCGGCGAGGACCGTGTCCGTGTGCGAAAGAAGGCAGAGCCGCGGCCCGCCGCCGCTGCCGGGAATCCGCGCCACGAGGTTCGCGCGGTGCGGCACCTTCGCGTACAGCTCGGACTCGACACCGTTCGCAGCGAGGTAGTCGCGCAGCAGCTCCGCAGCCTGCGTCTCGTTCCCGGGCGGATTGACGGTGTCGAGCCGGATCAGCTCCTGGAGGAGCCCGACGACTTCGGCCTGAAAGCTCAGTCCTCCTCCTTGGACAGCGACGTGAGCTGGTCGCGCGCGGCCCAGAGCTCGGGGTACAGGCGCTTGGTGATCAGGCGCCCGAGCACCTCGACCGGCGTCCCCTGGGTGCCGACGACGTGCTCGCCGATGATCCGCGCGACGGTCTGGTAGTGCTTGACGCGCCAGACGGCGATTGCCTCGTCCCAGTCGATCAGGCCTTCGGCAAGCTGGATCGCCGCCTCGTCGCCGCCGCGGTAGACCTCGACCGGATCGAGCCCGGCCGCGACGAACGCGTCCCAGAGAGGCGGCGAGACGCGCCTGATCTGGCGGAAGCCCGGCGAGTCGAACCCGGAGCCATGGCCCAGCACCTTGCGGATCGTCTGGTACTCCCACGGCGAGAGCTGCTCGAGCATGTCGAGCTGGCGCGTGATGAAGGCGACGGAGAGCGCTGCACGGCGCAGCAGTCGCGCGGCGGTCGCGAGCTCGCCGGCCCCGACGCGCTCGGTCGCCTCCGCCACCTCGGCGCACGCGAGCTTGAGCCAGAGCTCCGACGACTGGTGCACCGTCTGGAACAGGAGCTCGTCGCGGTGGATCCATTCCTCGGGCGTCTTCTGGAGCGCGAGCAGCTCGTCGGTGCGGAGGTAACGCTCGTAGTCGGTGGCCCCTTCGCCCGGAAGGATCGGCTGCGAAAAGTCCTCGACCGTCACCGGCGCAGCATACTTCCGGGGATGAGCGACCTGTTCTCGGACGCGGCGCGGGAACGAGCCGATCTGAACGCGCCGCTCGCGACCCGGCTGCGCCCCCGGACGCTCGAGGAATTCGTCGGCCAGGGCCACATCCTCGCCGAGGGCTCGCTGCTGCGCCGCGCGATTGCGGAGGACAGGATGCGCTCGGCGATCTTCTACGGGCCGCCGGGCAGCGGAAAGACGACGCTGGCGCGAATCGTCGCGGGCGCGACGGGCTCGGCCTTCGAGGAGCTGTCCGCGGTGTCGGCCACGGTGGCGCAGGTGCGCGAGGCGATCGCGCGGGCGCGGGAGCGGCTCGGCGCACACGGCCAGCGCACGATCCTCTTCCTCGACGAGATCCATCGCTTCAACAAGTCGCAGCAGGACGCGCTGCTGCCCGCTGTCGAGGACGGCACGATCACGCTGATCGGCGCGACCACCGAGAATCCGTACTTCGAGGTCAACTCGGCGCTCCTCTCGCGATCGCAGGTCTACGAGCTGGAGCCGCTCGGGCCCGAGGAGCTTGCCGTGGTGATCCGGCGCGGAGCCGTCGCGCTCGAGGTCGACGCCTCCGACGAGGTGGTCGCGGCGATCGTGGAGCGGGCCGGCGGCGACGGACGCTCGGCGCTCTCGATCCTGGAGCTCGCGAGCGACGCGGCGGGCGGATCGCCCGACCTGAGCCACGTCGAGGACGCTGCCCGTAAGCGGCCGCTGATCTACGACAAGGGCGGCGACGCGCACTACGACTTCACCTCCGCGTTCATCAAGTCGATGCGCGGCTCCGATCCCGACGCGGCGGTCTACTACCTCGCTGCCATGCTCGAGTCGGGCGAGGACGCGCGGTTCATCGCGCGGCGGATGGTGATCCTCGCGTCCGAGGACATCGGCAACGCCGACCCGCGCGCGCTGCTGATCGCCGTCGCGGCAACGCAGGCGCTCGAGCACGTGGGCCTCCCCGAGGCGCGGCTCAATCTCGCGCAGGCTGCGATCTACCTCGCCCGCGCGCCGAAGTCGAATGCGTCGTACAACGCGATCAACGAGGCCGCGAGGGACGTCCGCGAAGGCGGCAACGCGAAGCCGCCGCGCGCGCTCCGCGACGGGAGCTGGGCCGGCAAGCAGCTGGGCAACGGCGAGGGGTACGTTTACCCGCACAGCGACCCGGCAGGCTTCGACGTCGACTATCTGCCCGACGAGCTGAAGGGCCGCACGTACTATCGACCCAGGGATTCCGGCGAGGAGAAGGAGGAGCACGATGGCGGTTGAGGCTGGACAGCAGGCACCGAATTTCGATCTGCAGGTGGACAAGGAGACGCGGGCGCGGCTCGAGGATTTCCGTGGGGAGAAGAACGTGCTCCTCGTGTTCCATCCGTTCGCGTTCACGGGCATCTGCGAGGCGGAGGCCTGCGACATCCAGGACAACCTCGAGCGCTATCAGGACGCGGACACCGAGGTCGTGTTCGTCTCGTGCGACGCCTGGCCGGCGCGGCAGGCCTGGAAGAAGGAGCTCGGCCACGACTACACCTTCGCGTCGGACTTCTGGCCGCACGGCGCGGCAGCGCAGGCCTACGGCGTCTTCAACGAGGCGGTCGGTGTCTCCTCGCGCGGGAGCTTCCTGATCGGCAAGGACGGCGTCGTGAAGTGGGCGCTCGTCCACGATCTCGGTGACCGGCGCGAGTCGCTGGTCGAGGAGTCGCTGGCCGCAGTCGGCTAGCTCGATGCTCCTCCATACGTACGAATGGGGCGACCCGGGCTCGCTTCCGGTCCTCTGCCTGCACGGCGTCACGGGTCACGGCGGCCGGTATCGCGCGCTCGGGGAACGGCTCGCGCCGGGGTACCGCGTGGTTTCGGTCGACCTGCGCGGCCATGGCTTTTCGGGCTGGGAGCCGCCGTGGAGCATCGACCGGCACGTCGCCGACCTGCTCGAGACGGCGGACGAGCTCGGGATCGGGCAGGCGCGCTGGATCGGGCACAGCTTCGGCGGCCGGATCGTGATGGAGCTTGCGTCGGCGCATCCGGATCGGGTCGACCGGGCGGTCCTGCTCGATCCGGCGATCTGGATCCCGCCGCCGGCAGCTGGCACCTATGCCGATCGCGAGCGCCAGGACCGGGCGTGGGCGACCGTCGAGGACGCCGTGGAGGAACGCTGGGCCGAGGGGACGCTGCTCCCGCACGCGCGCGCCGTGATGGCCGCGGACATGGCCGAGCGGCTCGTTCCCGGCGAGGACGGGCTGCTGCGCCCGAACTACTGCCTGAGCGGCGCGGTGACCGCGTTCAGCGAGATGGCCGAGCTGCCGTCATTCCCCGAAGTGCCGCTGCTGATCGTCCGCGGCGAGCGCTCGATCGTGACCCCGGACTCGCTGGTCGACCTCTGCCGAGAGTCGGCGCAGAGCCTGGAGCTGGTCGATGTGCCCGGGTACCACAACGTCCTCTGGGACGCGTTCGAAGAGACCGCGTCTGCAATAGAGCGATTCCTGCCCTGAGCGGGGTCAGGCACTGGGACCTGTCTTGAATGGACAGATTTGAGTCTGGGACTGGGATTGCGGCCACCCGAGTCGGGCCGAAAGACACGCCTGGACGGGACGCGATGGTTACGGAATCGTCACAGAATCGTCGCGCCAAACGCACTTGCGGCCAGCTCCACCGCCAGCTTCGCCGTCTCGTTCTCGCGGTCGAGGATCGGGTTCACTTCGACGAGGTCGAACGAGCCCACGAGACCTGATTCCGCGACGAGCTCCAGCGCGAGGTGCGCCTCGCGGTAGGAGAGACCGCCTCGCACCGGCGTGCCGACGCCCGGCGCAACCTCCGGATCGAGCACATCGAGATCGAGGCTCACGTGGACGAAGCCCGGCCCTGCGATCCGCTCCAGCGACTCGTGCACCGCGTGCTCGACGCCGACCCGGTCGAGCTCGCTCATGGGAAAGACCGTTGCGCCGAGCTCCCGCAGCAGATCCTTCTCGCCCTGGTCGAGCTGCCGCACCCCGATCAGCGCGACCCGCGAAGGATCGACAGCCGGCAGCGGCCACGAATCGCTCTCGAAACCCGCGCCCGCAAGACCGAGCACCGCGGCAAGCACCATCCCGTGCACGTTGCCGCTCGGCGACGTCTCCGGCGTGTTCAGATCGCCGTGCGCGTCGATCCACAGCACACCGCCCGGGCCGTGAAACTGCGCGAGCCCTCCGAGCGAGCCGAGCGCCACTGAGTGGTCGCCGCCGAGCACGAGCGGCCGGTACCCCTGCGCGAGCGCCGTCACCACGAGCTCGGCAACGTGCTCGCAGGTCGCCTTGATCTGCGGCAGGAACCGCGCCTGCTCATTGCCGGCCGCCACGGCTTCGGCGACGGTGGTGCCGACGTTGCCCCAGTCGACCGTCTCGACGCCGATCTCCTGAAGCCGCGCCTCGAGCCCCGCGTAGCGAATTGCCGAAGGCCCCATGTCGACCCCGCGCCGCCCCTGCCCGAGATCGAGCGGCGCCCCGATGATCGCCACTGGGCGCTTGTCAGCCTCGGCGCTCACGAGCCAAGGCTACTCCCCGAGAGAGTGGCGAGAGCCGGACTTGAACCGGCGACACCACGGTTTTCAGCCGTGTGCTCTACCAACTGAGCTACCTCGCCAAGGCCGCGGAAGTTTAGCTCAGGGAAGATCGAGGTGGATGATCACCGGGGAGCCGACGCGCACGCCGAGCGTCTCGGCCGCGTTGCCGCGGTTGTTCGCGACGGCGATGCTCCGGTACGAGTTCTCGTAGAGGACGATGTCGCCGCGCTTCGCGTCGCCGAACGTTCGCGCCGCGATCGCGTAGAAGCGCTCGCCGTCCGACTCGAGCTCCACGCGCGCGCCTGTCGCGACGCCCGCGCGGTCGAGGTGCTCGCGCGTGAGGTTGAGGCCGACGTTGCCGAACCGATCGACGTCTAGCACGGTCGCCTCGATCCGCGTGCCGGCGAGCTCCGGCTCCGGAACGTCGATTCGCACGAGCGAGTCCGGGTCGACCGGCGGCCCGAGCGCGTCGAGCTCGACGCCGAGCGCGAGATGGGCAGCGGCCGGCGCGAAGAGGTCGCGGCCGTGGAACGTGCGCGAGACCGATGCGAGCGCATAGGCCGGGCTCGCCAGCTCGTGCGCCTGCGCGATCCCGCCGCAGCGCTCGGCGGCCGGGATCAGAAGCCCGTTGTCCGGGCCGACGTAGAGCCGCCCCTCCGCGTCGCGCAGCGCCAGCGGCCGCCGCGGCGTGCCGACGCCGGGATCGACGACCGCGAGATGCACACCCTTCGGCATGTACTGGATCGTGTTGGCGAGGACGAGCGAGCCCTGCAGCACCCGCCGCGGCGAGATGCCATGCGTGATGTCGATGATCTGCGCGTCGGGGGCGATCGTCTTGATCACGCCGTGACAGGTGCCGACGAAGTCGTCGGCGAGCCCGAAGTCGGTCAGGAAGGTGATGAACACGGCGCTGAGCGTACCGCGGCAACGAGGCCGTCGAGGTCGTGCGTCGCCGCTTCCGAGACGACCTCGAGGCCGGCCGCCTCGGCGGCGATGGTCGTCTGCGGGCCGATCGAGACGGCCGGGATGTCGACGCGAAGCCTGGCGAAGGCGCGCGCCGCCGACCCGGACGCGAGCACGACGAGATCGCCATCCGGCCGCTCCGCGGGTGTCAGCTCGTGCGTGCGGTAGAGCGCCACGAACTCCGCACCGAGCTCGTCGGCGAGAAGCGTGCGCGCTCCCTCCGCCGCAGCGACGAGGACGCGGCCCGCCGGCCGTGGCAGCTCCTCGGCCAGGCCTTCCTGCGTCGAAACGGCCGGAACGAAGTCGGGCTCGAGCCCGTGCCGCCGCAGCGTCTCCGCCGTCCCGGGCCCGACCGCGGCGAGCTTCGGCATCGTGCCCACGAAGCGTCGCGCCAGCTCCTCCGCCCCGTTCGCGCTCGTGACGACCACCCAGTCGTAAGCCTCGACCTCCACCGGCTCGTCGCCCAGCGGCTCGATCTCGAGCAGCGGGCAGAGGACGACGTCGTGGCCGAGCTCGCGCAACCGCTCGGCCAGCGGCTCGGCCTGAACGCGCGACCGGGTCACGATCACGCGCATCAGGAAACCAGCGCCAGCAACTCCGCCCCGAGCGCCTCGGGGTCTTCGCCGGTGCGGCGTTCGACCCACGCGCCATCGGGGTCGGCAACAAGCGCAGTCAGCACCGAGCCGTCGTGGAACGCAGCGACCGGCGCGAGACAGCCGCCCCCTACCGCAGCGACGCAGCGACGCTCGGGCTCGACGCGGCGACGCGTCTCCGAATCGTCCGCGCGCGCGACGAGCGCCTCCTCGCCCGCGCGCACCTGCAGCGCGAGCGCGCCCTGCGCCGCCTCGGGCAGCATCTGCTCCGGCTCGAATCTGAGACCGATCTCGCGCCCGAGCCCGAGCCGGTCGAGCCCGCACGCCGCGAGCACGATCGCATCGAGCCCGCGCTCGCCGCGCTTGCGCAGGCGCGTGTCGATGTTGCCGCGCAGCGGCTCGATCGAGAGCGTCGGCTCGAGCGCGAGCAGCAGCGCGCGGCGGCGCACCGACGCCGTGCCGATCCGCATCCCCGGCCGCAAGGCGTCCGCGCCGCACAGAGCATCTCGTGGGTCCTCGCGCGGCAGATACGCGCCCACGGCGAGCCCCTCGGTGTCCGAAGAGGTCATGTCCTTCGCGGAGTGCACGGCGACGTCGATCCGCCCGGCGAGCAGCGCCTCCTCGAGCTCCTTCACGAACACGCCGCGCGCGCCGAGCTCGCCGAAGGGCTTCGTCCGGTCGCGGTCGCCCACGGTCGTGATCGGGACGAGCGCAATCTCGACACCGGGGCCGCGAAGCTGCTCGGCCGCGAGCTCGGCCTGGGTCAGCGCGAGGCGGCTACCGCGCGAGCCGACGCGTACCAGCACAGCGATACCGTCCGGGCTTCGACATCCCGCAGCGCACCTTGGAGCGTGGGCGGATCCGGACGAACGCCGTCGGCGCCTGAACGGGGAGCGGGCGACCGGTCAGCGACCGGGTGGTCGAGCTCATTCCTGCTCCTCTCCGAGTCCGAACAGGTGGCGCACCGCGTCAGCATAGACCAGCCCATCGGACGCCGCGGCCGCCTCCTTCATCCGCACCGTGGGCAGGTGCAGGAGCTTGTTGAGGATCTGCGAGGTGATCGAGTCCACAGCCTCCAACTCGCTCGCAGAGAGGCGCGTGCGCGCCTTGTTGAGCTCGCGTGCGCGGATCTCCTCGGCCCGGGCGCGCAACGACGCGATCGCCGGGACGACGTCGAGCGACGCCTGCCAGGCGCGGAACTCCTCGGCCTCCTCGAGCACGATCGCCTCGGCGCGCTCGGCCTCGCCGCGGCGGGCGAACATCGTCTCGGCGACGACGGACTCGAGATCGTCGATGTCGTACAGATAGCAGTCGTCGAGCTCGTGGATCGCCGGCTCGAGGTCGCGCGGCACCGCGAGGTCGATCAGCAGCAGCGGACGCCCCTTGCGAGCCGGCAGCGCGGCCGCGACATCCGCCGTAGTGATCACGTAGTCCGGCGCACTCGTCGAGGAGACGACGACGTCGGCGCGAACGAGCTCCTCGCCGATCCGCTCGAGCGACAGCGCCTCGGCGCCGACCCGCGCGGCGAGCTCGGCCCCATGGTCGACCGTCCGGTTCGCGACGAAGCCGATCGACGCGCCGCGCGAGATGAGGTTCCGCGCAGCCTGCTCGCTCACCTTGCCGGCGCCGACGATCAGGATCCGGTGCCCGGCGAGATCGCCGAAGACCTGCTGCGCGAGAGCGGCGGCCGCCGCGGAGACAGACGCGGGGCTCTCGGCAATCGCGGTCTGCGAGCGAACCTTCTTCCCCGCGTGCAGCGCCTGCCGGAAGAGCCGGTCGAGCAGCGGCCCCGCGGCTCCGGCCTCGTAGGCGCCGCGCACCTGACCGAGGATCTCGCCCTCTCCGGGCACGAGCGAGTCGAGCCCCGCGGCGACGCGGAAGAGGTGGAGCGCCGCAGCCTCGTCGGACAATCGGTATGCGTGCGCATGCGTCTCGGCGGCCAGCGCGGCGAGCGCGTGCGACTCCGCGTCGTCGCCGACGACATACAGCTCGGTGCGGTTGCAGGTCGAGAGGCACACCGCCTCGCCGGCTGCGCCCGCCAGCTCGGTCGAGAGCGCGGCGGCCTGGCCGGTCGACAGCGCGACCTGCTCTCGCAGCTCGATCGGCGTGCGGTGATGCGAGATCCCGACGAGGACGAGCTTCATCTAGAAGTGCACCTCCGACAGCCCGAGCTGGAGACAGACGACGAGCGCGAAGCCGATCAGTGCGAGATACGCGGCGCGACGACCGCGCCACTCGAGCCCGTAGCGGAGCACGACGAAGGCCGCGTAAACCGCCCAGGTCAAGAGGGTCGCAGCCATCAAGGCATCGAGGCCGCCGCCGTGCGAGCGGAGCCGGAAGATGCCGACCGCGATCCCGAGCGAGAGCGCGGGCAACGCGACCAGGATCGTCCGCGCCGCGAGCTCGTCGAGCACCGCGAGTGGCGGCAGTGTGACCCGCAGGATCCCCGGCTCGCGCCGCTTCAGCCGGCCTTCCTGCCAGAGGTACAGGGCGGAGAGCGCCGCGGCGAGCGTGAAGCCGGCGAACGCCGCGAGCACGAGGCCGACGTGAAGCACCAGAAAGAGATTCGGCAGGCTGCTGGTCGCCTCGGTCGAGGTCCCACCGGCGGCGTAGGCCAGCGCGAACAGCACCGCCGCCAGCGGCAGGACGGTCAGCCCCAGTAGCCGGAACCGCGAGTTGCAGCCCCACACGAGGTAGATCCCGACCACGAGCCACACGAAGAGGTTGAGCGAGCCGGCCCAGCTCCCCCACGGGAAGCCGTCCGCGCTCACGGCCTGCACGATCAAAAGAGCGGTCTGGAGCAGCCAGCCGATCCGCACGCCCCAGGTCGCCGCGCGCCCGAGCCGGCCCGGATGGCGCGCCTCGCCGTAGTACGCGGCAGCCGCCTCGCCGTAGGCGAGCAGCGCAGGCCAGAAGAGCAGCTCAGCCATCGAGCTTCCGCTTCGCGAGCTCGGTCAGCTCGGCGACCTCGCGCTCGAGGCGCCCGAGCTTGGCCCCGATGATCAGCACGTAGGCGAGCACCGTCACGAAGACGACGAGGTATGCAGCGGCCAGGTACTTCTCCGAGGCGGTCACGCGGAGAGCACCTCCCGCAACTCGCGGAGCCGCGCGTCGAGCCGCTTTCCGGCCAGCTCGATCCCGTAGAACGAGGCCGCGAGCGCCAGCATCGCGGCGAGGCAGACGCAGAACGTGAAGAACATCGAGCCGGACATCTGCGGGCCTGCACTCGTGAACACCGTCGGGTGGATGAAGTCGTTCGCGAGCCGGATCGCCAGGAAGCTGATCGGGATCAGCACGACGCCGAACAGCGCATAGACGGCCGAGAGGTTCGCCCGCATCGGCCCGTCCTCGACCGAGAACCGCAGCATGAAGTAGGTCGAGTAGAAGAGGAACAGAACCAGGAACAGCACGAGCTGGTTCGAGCTCCACGACCACCAGACTCCCCACGAGATCTTCGCCCAGATCGAGCCCGTCAGCAGCGTCATCGCGCCGAAGATCACGCCGAGATGGATGCCGACGTACGACTCGAGGTCGTACCGCTCCTCGCGCGTCCAGAGGTAGCGCAGCGCCTTCCACGCGCCCCACCCGAAGCATGCGTAGGCGGTGAGGGCGAGCGGCACGTGGAAGTAGAAGATCTTCTGCGAGAGGCCCTGGTTCGCGTCTTCGGGCGCGTAGAACGCCACCAGCGCAATGGCGGCGGCCATCAGCACGAGTGCGAGCCAGCTATTCCGCAACGACATACTCAAAGGAAGCCCAACAGATAGTCGCAAAAACGAGGTCGTAGACGAGGAGGAAGCCCAGGTAGCGGCCGCCGTTCGCCGCCACGCTTGCGCCGACGCCGCCGACGACGAGCGGCAGCGCGAGCGGCAGGAAGAGGAGCGGCAGGAGCAGCTCGCGTGTCCGGCTCGCGACTGCCATCGCCGCGAGCAGCGAGCCGACCGTGCAGAGACCGATGTCCGCGAGCGCGACCGCCGCGACCGTCGTCAGGCTCACCGTCGAGAAGAAGATGCTGAACGCGGGCAGGGCGATCACCTCGACGAGGACGAGGAACGTGAGCGCCGAGAGCGTCTTCGCGAGCCAGATCGCGCTGCGGTCGCACGGCGACATCACGAGCCCGTCGAGCACGCCCTGCTCCCGCTCCGCGACAAAGGCGCGCGAGAGGCCGAGCAGCGCGGTGAAGAGGATCGCGATCCACAGGAGCCCGTCCGCGGCGAGGTCGGAGGAGCCCGACGGCAGCGCGAAGTGGAAGACCGTGAGCGCGGCGAGGACGAAGATCGCCATGGCGGGCAGGGTCTCCTTCGCGCGGAGCTCGAGCCGCAGGTCCTTCCGCAGCAGCGCCGCGACGTCGCCCGCGTAGTTCATGCCAGGGCCAGCTGAATCGTTGCCAAGCCCCGGACGCGGTCGGGGTCGTGCGTTGCGACGACGGTCGCGCCGCGCCGCTCGGCCAGCTCGCGCGAGAGCAGCTCGACGCCGTCCGCGTCGAGCGCGTTGAACGGCTCGTCGAGCAGCAGCAGCCGCGGCTCGTGGAGAAGCGCCCGGCACAGCGAGAGCCGCTGCAGCATCCCGCGCGAGTACGAGCCGACGCGCTCGTTGCGCACCTCCCAGAGCCCGAAGCGCTCGAGCAGCATCCCGCTGCGCTCACGCCGTTCCGCCACGCGGTAGAGGCGCCCGTAGAGCTCGAGGTTCTCGAGCGCGGTGAGGCCGCGGTAGAGCATCGGGTCATGGCCGAGGTAGCCGATCTCGCCGCGATCGGCCGCGATCTCCAGCGAGCCGCCGGTCGGGACGAGCAGCCCGGCGCAGAGCCGAAGCAGGGTCGTCTTCCCGGAGCCGTTCGCCCCGGTCACGAGCAGGAAGCCCGACTCCGGCAGGTCGAGGTCGACGCCGTCGAGCACCCGCTTGCGACCGAAGCGCCGCGAGAGCCCGCGTGCCTGGATCACGTCACGACCTCGATGATCACGAAGACGAGAAACACGGAGCTGATCACGCCGTTCATCGTGAAGAACGCGGCGTTGAGCCGCCGAAGGTCGTCGGGCCGGATCAGCAGGTGCTCGACGAACAGCAGCCCGGCGACCGCCGCGACTCCGAGCCAGTAGGCAATGCTCAGGTGGAGCCCGACTCCCACCGCAGCGAGCAGGATCACGGTCGCCGCGTGGAGGAAGCGCGCGCCGTGGAACGCTCCCTTCGTGCCGAACCGCGCGGGAATCGAGTGCAGCCGCTCCGCCTTGTCGAAATCCATGTCGAAGAGCGCGTAGAACAAGTCGAAGCCGGCCACCCAGCAGGCGACGGCGCCGCCGAGCGCCCAGGACTCCCACGGCAGTTTCCCGGTGATCGCGACCCAGCCGCCCATCGGCGCGAGCCCGTCCACGATCCCGAGCCAGATGTGCGAGAACCAGGTCACGCGCTTCAGATACGGGTAGATCACGAAGCCCGCGACGGGAATCGGCCAGAGCCAGCGGACGACCGGATCGAGCTGCCACACCGCGACGAGGAACACGGCGAGCGAGAGCAGGCAAAACAACCAGACCTGCGTCTTCGTGAGCTGGCCGCTCGGGATCTCGCGTGACGCGGTGCGCGGGTTCCGCCCGTCGATCTCGGCGTCGATCACGCGGTTCAGCGCCATCGCGAGCGAGCGGGCGCCGGCCATCGCCACGGTGATCCAGAACACGTTGGCCGCAGACGGCAGCTTCTGCTCGCAGAGCAGCGCGCCGACATATGCGAACGGGAGCGCGAACAGCGTGTGCTCGACCTTGATCAGCCGCGCGAAGCGGACCGGGAGGGCGACCGCCGTCATGTCTGGTGGTGCTCCGTCGGCTCGTCGGAGATCAGCTCGAGCGCGTGGTGCAGCGCAGGCCGGAGCACCGCATAGCCGTCCTTGCAGCCGCCGGGCGAGCCGGGCAGGTTGACGATCAGCGTGCGGCCGCGCACCCCGGCGACGCCGCGCGAAAGCAGGCCGTGCGGCGTCTTCGCGATCGCGTCGGCTCGGATCGCCTGCGCGATCCCGGGGATCAGCCGGTCGATCACGAGCTCCGTCGCGTCGGGCGTGATGTCGCGCGGTGCGACGCCGGTGCCGCCCGTCGTGACGATCAGCGTTGTCACGAGGGACAACTCGACGATCGCCCCTTCGATTTCCTTGAGCTCGTCGGCGACGACGCGGCGCTCGACGTCGAAGCCGTCCTCGGCGAGCAGTGAGGCCAGGATGTCGCCGCCGCGGTCCTCGTAGACGCCCGCCGAGACCCGGTCGGAGACCGTGAGCACGGCCGCTCTCATACCGGCTCCTTCGTCTTCTCGAGCAGCCGCACCTCGGCGACGACCATCTCCTTGTCGACCGCCTTTGCCATGTCGTAGACGGTCAGCGCGGCGACGGACGCGGCGGTGAGCGCCTCCATCTCGACGCCGGTCTGCGCGGTGGTCTCGGCCGTGGCGGTGATCTCGACCGAGTCCTCGCCGACCTCGAGCGTGACCTCGATGTGCGACAGCGGCAGCGGGTGGCAAAGCGGGATCAGCTCGGAGGTCTTCTTCGCGGCCATGATCCCGGCGAGCTGCGCCGTCGCAAGAGCGTCGCCCTTGGGGAGCTCGCGGAGCCGACGAGCGGTCTCGGGCGCCATGCGCAGCGTCGCGCTCGCCACGGCGCGCCGACGCGACAGCGGCTTGCCGCCGACGTCGACCATCTTCACGTCGCCGGCCTCGCCGACGTGGGAAAACTCCGTCACCGCAGGTAGCGCTTCCCGAGGTGGACGAGCCCGCGGCGATGGCGCCACGCAGCGCCGGCCTTCGTCGAGAGACCCTGGCCGTAAAGCGTGCCGAGCACGCCCTTGAAGCCGTCGACGGCGAGCTCGTCGTACGGGAACCACCACGGCACCGCGAGCCGGCCGCCGTCCTCCTCGACGAACCGCACCTGCGTGCACTCGTAGAAGCCGTGCCTCGAGTGCGTCCGGCCGAGGCCCGAATCCTTGAACCCGCCCCACGGCGCCTGGCCCGCCACGTAGGAATACGCGACGTCGTTCGTCCAGACGGAGCCCGCGTCGAGTCGTCCCGCGACGCGACGCGCCCGCTCGGAGTCGCGCGTCCACACGCTCGCGCCGAGGCCGAAGCGCGAGTCGTTCGCGAGGCGGATCGCGTCCTCCTCGGTGGCGAACGGCTCGACCGTGACGACGGGGCCGAAGATCTCCTCGCTGCAGAGCGCCTCGCTCGAGCCGGCGATCACGGTCGGCTCGTAGAACCAGCCGGGGAGCCCGGTCTCGGGCCGGCCGCCGCCGGTGACGACGTCGTCGCGGGCAGAGTCGACGAGCGCCTCGACCTTCGCGCGCTGCTCCTCGGAGATGAGTGGGCCGAGGTCGGTGCCGAAGTCGTCGCCGCGCCCGATCCGAAGTGCGCGCGCCCGCTCGGCGAGCCCCGCCACGAAGCGGTCGTGCAGCTCCTCCGCGACGTAGATCCGCTCGATCCCCGAGCAGACCTGGCCGCAGTTGAAGAACGAGCCCCACGCGGCGCCGTCGAGCGCTCGGCCGAGGTCGGCGTCGGCGAAGACGAGCATCGGGTCCTTGCCGCCGAGCTCGAGCGTCACCGGGCAGAGCCGCTCGGCGGCGACCGCAGCGACCTGGCGGCCGACCTCGACCGAGCCGGTGAAGAAGACCTTGGCGATCCCGCGCGCCCGCACGAGCGCCGCGCCGAGCTCGCCGTCGCCCTGCACGACGCGGACGAGCCCCTTCGGCGCGCCGGCCTCGTCGAACACCCGCTCGATCCACGCGCCCGAGAGCGGCGTGAGCTCAGACGGCTTCACGAGCACCGCGTTCCCGGCGGCGACCGCCATCGCAGTCTCGGTGAAGGGAATCGCAAACGGGAAGTTCCACGGCGAGATCACCGCGACCGCGCCGAGCGGCACGTGCTCGATCCGCCCGCGCTTGTGCTTGAGGTAGAGCTGCGGATAGCGCAACCGCTCCGGCCGCAGGGTCGGCTCGACGTTCTCGGCGATCCAGACGGCGTTGTCGACCGAGACCATCACGTCCGAGAGGAACGCCTCGACGAGCGGCTTCGCGGTCTCGGCGGTGACGGTCGCGGCGATCTCGTCCATCCGCTCGAGCAGAAGCTGTGCGACCGCACCGAGCAGCGCGCGTCGCTCGGCGAACGAGGTGCGCGCCCACTGCTGCTGGGCGAGCCGCGCCTCGGCAACCGCCTCGGAGACAGCCTCGAGCGGCGTCACGGCGACCGCGCCGACGACCTCGAGCGTCGCGGGGTTCACCGAGCGCAGCTCACCACCGACGAGCGTCGCGTCCACGCCGCCGATCTTAGTTCTTTACAGCGACTTCGAGGCCGGCGAGCTGGGCCGCGATCCACTCTGCGAGGTCATGCTCGCGCACGTGGGCCTGAATCGCGCGCAGCCGGCGCGAGCGCTCGTCCTCGTCCAGCTCGAGCGCCTGGTGGATCGCGTCGGCCTGCCCCTGGACGTCGAACGGATTCACGGTGATCGCCCACTCGCCGAGCTCCTCGTGCGCGCCGGTGTTCTCGGAGAGGACGAGAACGCCGTTTCGCGCATTGACGAGCGGCGCCTCTTTCGCAACGAGGTTCAATCCGTCGAAGATCGCGTTGACGAGCAGCACGTCGTACTGCTTGTACGCGGCGACGGAGCGCGGGAAGTCGTCCTCCATCCCGAGCTCGATCGCGCCGTCGTAGCGGTCGTTCACCCGCCGCGCCTCGCGCTGGATAGCGCCGACGTACTCCGCGTACTCCGGAATGTCCTGCCGAGACGGGTCGAGCAAGGCCAGCATGCCGACCCGGCCGGCCATCTCCGGGTGCGCGTCGAGGTAGAGCTCGAAGGCGCGGAAGCCGCGAACGATGTTCTTCGACGGATCGGTCCGGTCGACGCGGACGACGAGCTTCTCCGGCCGGTGCTCGACGATCGCACGCTCGGCCTCGAGCACGCGCGGATCGACGGCGAGCTCGTCGAACTCCGAGGCATCGGGCGCGATCGGGTGCGCGGTGACGACCACTTCGCGGTCGCGATACCGCGCGATTCCGCGCTCGTTGTCGGTCTTCGCGCCGACGATGTCCTGGCTGGAGCGCAGGAAGCTGAGCCGCCAGCGCGAGGTGTGGAAGCCGACGACGTCGTTCGCGAGGAGGCCGTCGTGGACGGAGTGGCGGATCGCCTCGGGCAGCACGCGCCAGTAGTCCGGCTGGGGCCACGGGATGTGGACGAAATGCGCCAGCCGCGCGTCGGGCAGCGCATCACGGATGAAACGAGGCGCGAGGTACAGGTGGTAGTCGTGGAAGAAGACGGTGGCGCCCGGCTCCCGCTCGAGCTCCTCGAGCACCGCGTCCGCAAAGGCACGGTTGACCGGCACATAGCCCTCGTGCCAGGCCCGATGCAGGCCCTGGTCCCAGCCGGGCGAGTACTTCAGATCCCAGAGGTAATGCTGGACGAACCAGAGCGTCGGGTTCGAGACGACGTTGTAGTACCAGTCGTAGGCCGGCGCCTCGTGCGCGACGAGCCGAAGCCGGTAGGGCGAGCCGTCGAGCGCGGTCTCCTCCAGCGGGCCCTCCGACGCGACGACGTGATCCTCGGGCGTGATCGCGCTCGCGATCCAGGTCACGTCGTGGTGCGAGACGAGGCTGCGCAGCGCGGTGACGAGCCCGCCGCCGCCGCGCCTGGCCGTGCGCTCACCGCTCGTGCCGCGCCCGAACGAAGCAGGCCCGCGGTTCGAGACGACGATCAGCTTGCGGCGATCGGCGCTCACGCCCGACGCAGTCTACGAGGGCGGGACGGAGACCAGCGCGTGCTCGCCGACGTCGTTGCCGAGCAGCCGGTTGAAGAGGACGAGCCAGTCGCGCAGCAGGCGCGGCGTGAGGAAGTGGCCGCGGACGTATTCCTTGCCCGCGAGCGCGCGGCGCTTGCCCTCCGCGGGATCGTTGAGGATCTCGAGACAGGCCGTTGCGCACTCCTCGGACGAGTCGACGAGCCAGCCGGTCACGCCGTTCTGAATCTGGGTGCGGATCCCGCCCACGTTGCCGGCCACCGTCGGGCAGCCCTTCCACAGCGCCTCGCTCACCGTGAGCCCGAAGCCCTCCTTGATCGACTTCTGGATCACGACCTCGGAGTGCACCTGGAACGCATTGACCTCGACCGAGCCGACGTTGTTGAGGTTCGAGAGGATGTGGATGTCCGGATCGTCCGCGGCATACGCGACGGTCTGGTTGTAGAAGTCCCAGCCTTCCGGGTCGTCGTGCGCCATCGAGCCGACGAGCGCGAGCTGCACGTCCGGTACCTCGGCCTTCACCACGCGATACGCGTCGATCACCCCGGACGGGTCCTTCCACGGGTCGAAGCGCGAGACCTGCGTCAGAAGCGGCCTCGTCACGTCGATCCCGAACTGATCGACGATGTAGGACGCGTCCTCAGGCGACAGCGCCATGTTCTTCGGCGCCAGCGGATCGATCGCCGGCGGCCAGATGAAGCACTCGGGCAGCCCGGAGGCGCGCGGCACGTACTCGCGCAGGTGGAAGATCGCGGCGTCGTAGCGGCGGAGCGATGGCACGAGGAAGTCCATCACCGGCTGGTTCGGGGTCGAGAAGTCGATGTGCCCACGCCAGATCCACTTCGCCGCCGTGTCCGGGAAGTGGTCGATCATCGCCAGGGGCTGCGGATCGTGGACGACGACGATGTCGTAGTCGTCGGTGAAATTCGCCGCGTTCTGGGCGTTGTAGCGCGCGAAGATCTCCTCCTGCTCGGGCGTGAGGCCCTGCGGATTGCCCTGGATTGCGTTGTGGATCGTCTTCGTGACGTCGAAGAACTCCTCCTCGCCGGCGATGATCCGCCACTCCACGTCGAGGCCCGCATCGGCCATCAGCGGCACGAGCGTGTAGTTGATCTCGGCCACGCCGCCGCCGAACGCCGTCGCCGAGAGATGCACGACGCGCTTGCCCTGGAGCGGCTCCGCGAGCTGCCTGATCTCGTCCATCAGGCCGCGCACGGCGATCGAGCCGTAGTCGGCGAGGTGCTTCCGTCCAGCGTTCACGAGCTGCAGCATCAGGAGGAGAGACTTTCGGATGCGCCGGACGACGTGGTTGTGAGCTCAGCAAAACGGCCTTCGAGCGCGGCGAGCAGCTCCGCATGCAGTGCGTCATTTGCGGCGGCGAGGCACGACACGATCCCACCTCGCAACGGTGCATCCTCGAGCGGACGGCCCCACGCGTCCGTGACGGGAAGCCCGAGCTCGCGGAGCACGAGCAGCGACGCTGCCAGGTCGTACGGGCGGTTGCAGAGGATCGCGCCGCCACCGAGCGCACGGAACCGCGCCTCGGCGCCCGGAAGCTCCGCGACGATCCGCGGGCCGACGTCGACGTAGGCGTCCAACTGGCCCGTCGCGACGCGCGTGAGGATGAACGCGGCGCTGCCCGGATCGAAGTAGCCGCCGCCGACCGAGGAGCGATCGACCAGCGGCCCGATCACCGCGGTGAGGTCGTCGGCGGGCCGGCCGCGGTAGCCGGCGGCCCAGAACAGGCGCGAGAGATCCTCGTTGGCCGAGGGCGCGAGCACGTCGTCGGCGTTGACGCCGCCTCCCCGGCGCGCGACGAAGCTCCTCCCCGTCTTGATCTCCAGCACGACGCCCACCTGCACGTCGCCCAGGGTCGGGGCTCCGGTGTTCGGAGCAGCCGCGATCGAGACGCACGCGCCCTCGAAGCCCGCCAGCGCAGGCCGGGTTCCGTCGACGGGATCGACGACGAGCAGCCACTCTGCGTCGGCCGGGCCGACCACGCCGCGATCCTCCGACAGCACGGCCAGAGGAATCGGCGTCTCGGCGGCGAAGGTTTCCAGCTCGGCCTCCGCGAGCTCGTCCAGGCCGAACGTGATGTCGCCGTGCGCCGACGCGCCGGAATGCGCGCGCGCCGCGTGCGAGCCGAGTGCGGGCAGCACCGCCTCGCGCAGCCGCCGGGCGAGATCGACGCAGAGGGCTTCGATGTCGACTGTGCTCACCGGGACGGGCGCTCGGTCAACGTCACCGGCAGTTTCAGCCGCTTGACGCCGCGAACGACCGTGACGGTGACGGTCTGGCCGGGCAGCAGGCGCTCGCTCACGATCCGCACGACATCGTCGGCGCTCGTGACCGGGATCCCGCCGATCGCGACGATCACGTCGCCGCCGCGCGTGAACGGCGTGTCGAGAAACTCCACATCCGTGTTCCCGCCTTGGATTCCGGCCTTCGCACCCGGACCGCCGAGGCGCACGGTGTCGACGGCAGCGCCCCGCGCGACGGCGTAGCCGAGGTGACGCGCGAGAGTGGGCGTGAGCGTCTCGGAGGTGATCCCCATGAAGGCGTAGGCGACGCGCCCGTGCACGAGCAGCTGCTGCAAAGACCGGCGCGCGGAGTCGATCGGCACCGCAAAGCCGACGCCGTCGGCGCCTCCGTTCGACTCGGTGCGGATCTGGGCGTTGATCCCGATCACCGCGCCGCTGCCGTCGAAGAGCGGCCCGCCTGAGTTGCCGTGGTTGATCGGCGCGTCGGTCTGGATCGCGTCGCTCAGCTGGTAGTTGGAGGTGAGCGACGAGATCGAGCGGTGCACCGCCGAGACGACCCCGACCGCGAGCGAGTCCTCGTTGCCGAACGGACTGCCGATCGCCGCGACGGGCTGGCCGACGACGACGCGCGACGAGTTGCCGAGCGGCACGGGCTGCAGCGCGTGCGCCCTCGGGTCGACCTTGACGACGCCGACGTCGTCGTAGATGTCCCAGCCGACGACCTTTGCCGGAACCCGGTCGTGGTCGCGAAACTCGACGTAGAGCCGGTCGGCCGCGGCGACCGGGGCGCCTTCGCCGGCGTTCGTGATCACGTGCGAGTTGGTGAGGATCGTGCCGTCCGTACCGACGACGAAGCCCGAGCCCTGCGCGGCCTGGCTGCCGGGCGCGCCGGCCTTGCCGAAGTACGCGAAGATCGTGACGACGCCCGCCGAGCGGCGCGCGTAGACGGCCGCGGCGTCGAACGTCCCTGCGCGCAGGGTCGCCGAGGCCGGAGCCGGGATTCCTGAGGCCGTCGCGGCAGGCAGGACAACCGTCTCGGTGCGCCTCCCGAAGCCACCGGTGAGCAGCCCGATCCCGAGTGCGGCAGCAGCGCCGGCGGCGGCCGCGACGAGGACGACGGGAAGGAGATGGGCACGGCGCATCGTCGCCTCACTGTAGCGACGGTTCGGTCGCCGTCTAGGCCACGGCCGCCGGCTCGTTTTCACGTGAAAACGGAGCGGCGCCCGGGGCGGGGTCGAGCACGAGCCGGAAGGAGGTCAGGCCGGGCCGCGACTCGAGCTCGATCCGGCCTCCCATCAGGGTTGCGAGCTCGCTGGCAATCGCGAGGCCGAGCCCACTGCCCGCCGCGCGCGGCCCATCCGCGCGGTAGAAGCGCTCGAACACGCGCTCCGCCGCCTCGGCCGGGATCCCCGCGCCCTCGTCCTCGACGGAGAGCACCACTGCTCCGGGCTGCGTCGCGGCGCGCACGGTCACGCGTGTCCCCGCAGGCGTGTGCACCAGCGCGTTCTCGATCAGGATCCGCCCGATCTGGAGCGCGCGCTGCTGATCGGCCAGCGCGAGCGTCTCGCCCTCGAGCACGGTCTCGAGCGGATGGCCGCCCGTCTGCGCGACCGCGGCGAACTCGCCGGCGAGATCCCGCGCGAGCCGGGCGACATCCACGGGCTCCCGCTCGACGCGGAGACGGCCGGCGTCGAGCCGCGAGAGATCAAGCAGGTCGACGGTCAGCTTCGAGAGGCGATCGACCTGGCCACGCATGGTGCCGAGAAACTCGCGACGAGTCGGCTCGTCCAGGTCCTCGTCTGCGAGCAGCTCGAGGAAGCCGGCGAGCGAGAAGATCGGAGTTCGGAGCTCGTGCGAGGCGTTCGCGATGAACGCTCGCCGCGCGCTGTCGAGCTGGGCGAGCTGCACGCGCATCCGTTCGAACGCCACGGCCAGCTCAGCCAGCTCGTCGCTGCCGCTGACGTCGACCGGCTCGCCGAAGTCGCCGTCCGCGATCCGCTCGGCCGCGCGCTCGAGCCGCCGGATCCGGCGCGCGAACACCGTCGCGGCGCCGTACCCGATCGCAAGCGCCGCGAGCAGCGCAAGCAGACCCGCGGCGAGGACGCGCCGCCGTACGAGATTGACGTTCCCGAGCGAGTCGTGGAGCGGCGCCGAGAGCAACAACACGTAGTTCCCGACCGGCAGCGCAGCCTCCGCCCAGCGCGCCTCGTTTCGCGTCACCGTGCCGGTAGCCGGTTTCTGGGTCGCGAACGCCTTCCGCGCGATGGCGTCGTTCTGGATGTCGGACGAGGTGACGCCGTTCGAGTCCTGGAAGACAGTCAGCGAGGGCGGATTCGCGGTCAGTACCTGGAAGTAGGTGACGCGGGCGTTCGCGCTCGCGGAGACGGTCTCGAGCGCGTCAGCCCAGGCCGCCGGCGGCGCATTGGGGCTCGGCAGCTGGCGCGAGACGGCCGGCGCGGCGTGCCGAAGCTGCGTGACCTTGGTGCCGATCAGGTTCCGTTCGAGCGACGGTACGACGACCGCGTAGACGACGCCGAGCGCGCCTGCGACGAGGAGCGCAAGGGCGAGCGTGAGCCGCGCGCCGACGCTGCGGAACGGGTTCATCGCTCGCGGAAGCGGTAGCCGACGCCGCGCACGGTGAAGATCAGCTCGGGCTCCTTCGGGTCGCTCTCGAGCTTCTCGCGCAGGTGGCGGACGTGCACGTCGATCGTGCGCGGATCGCGGTAGTCGGAGCTGCCCCAGAGCGACTCGAGCAGCATTTGGCGGCTGTAGACGCGGCCGGGGTGCGCCGCCATTGTGCGCAGGAGCTCGAACTCGACGTAGGTCAGCTGCACGGCGCGCTCCTCGACCTCCACGGCACGGCGACCGAGATCGATCGTCAACCCTTCGGTGACGATCAGCTCGCCCGGCTCGCCCTGCGTGCGCTGGGTTCCGGCACGGCGGAGGAGCGCCCGGACGCGGCTGCGGAACTCGCGGATCGAGAACGGCTTCGTGATGTAGTCGTCGGCGCCGAGCTCGAGCCCCAGCACCTTGTCGAACTCGTCGTCGCGGGCCGTGAGCATGATGATCGGCACCTGGCTCGTGGCGCGGATCCGCTTGCAGACCTCGAGCCCGTCGAGCTTCGGCAGCATGATGTCGAGCACGACGAGGTCGACCGGCTCGGCCGCGAACAGGGCCAGCGCCTCCTCGCCGTCCCATGCCTGCACGACCTTGTACCCCTCGTGTTCGAGCGGGTACGCGAGGAGCTTCTGGATCGAGTCCTCGTCGTCGACGAGCAGGATGGTCGAGGCGTCGGGCATGAGGACGGACGGACGGGCAAGGGCCGGTCCGGCGGCCCTACTATAGCCAGCCATGGCTGTCGTCCCACCCCGGTCGCGGCGCCGGCGGCCGCGCCGAGGCTCGCTCGAGCGGCCCGTCAACGGCCGCCTGTACCGCGGCACCTGGCTGCTGGTCAGCCTGCCGCTGCTGCTGGCCGCGTTCACGGTCGCACGCCCGGTGCCGCTGCCGGCGCCCTCGCTCCCGCCGGCGTTCAATTCGCGCTCGGCGCTGGAGCTCGCGCAGGAGTTCGCGTCGAGCTACCCGGACCGCTCACCCGGGTCGCCCGGCGCGGCAGCTGCGGCCGACTGGTACAAGGCGCAGCTCTCGCCGTACGGGCTCACCACGGAGGTCGAGCGCTTCCGCGCCACCATCCCGGGCCGCGGCACGAAGGAGTTCCAGAACCTCGTCACGATCGTTCCCGGCCAGTCACAGGAGGAGATTGTGATCGCGGCGCACCGCGACAACCTCGGCATTGGCGCGGGCGCTAACGACAACGCATCCGGCACCGCAGCGCTGATCGAGCTCGCTCGCTCGTACGCGCAGACGCCGCTCGCGAGCCCGTCGTCGCCCGCCCCGGTGCGACCGGCTCACACGCTCGTCTTCCTCTCCACCGACGGCGGCGCGTTCGGCGGGATCGGCGCGAACCAGTTCGCGGCCTCCTCTCCGTACCGGCACGGCGCGTTCGCGCTCGTCGACCTCGATGCGATCGCCGGGAACGGGCCGCCGCGGCTCCAGATCGCGGCGAACACGCCTCGCTCGCCGGCCGACTCGCTCGTGCAGACCGCGTCCGCGCGGATCGCGGAGCAGACGGGGCTCCCGCCCGGGCGAGCGCCCGCCTGGCAGCAGCTCTTGACGCTGGCGTTCCCGTACTCGCTCTACGAGCAAGGGCCCGTGCTGGCGCGGGGGATTCCGGCGGTGACGATCACGACCGCCGGCGACCGCGGGCCGCCGGCTCTCGGCGACACGCCGGACCACCTGAACGGCACTCGCCTCGCAGCGATCGGTCGCTCGACGCAGCAGCTCCTCGGCTCCCTCGACCAGGGGCTCGACCTCGCACAGGGGACGACTAGCTACATCTACCTCGGCCAGCGGATCGTGCGCGGCTGGGCGATCGAGCTCGTACTCGTGGCGATGTTGCTGCCGTTTCTCGTCGCCACGGTCGACCTCTTCGCTCACTGCCGGCGCCGGCGCGTGACCCTCGCGCCGGCGCTTCGCAGCCTGCGCAGCCGCGTCGGGTTCTGGCTGTTCCTCGCCGCTGTATTCACCTTCCTCGTAGTCGTCGGCGCCTTCCCGCGCGGTGTGCCGCTCCCGGTCAATCCGGAGACGTCGGCGGCGCGGAACTGGGCGATCTTCCCGCTCGCGGTGATCGGCGTCTTCGCGTTCGTCGCCTGGCTCGTAGTGCGGGTGCGCCTGGCTCCGCGTCGGCGAGCGCGGCCGGAGGAGGAGCTCGCCGGCCACACCGGCGCGTTGCTCGCGCTCGGCCTCGTAGCCCTGCTGACCGTCGCCACGAATCCGTTCACGCTCCTCTTTCTCCTGCCGTCGCTCCACGCATGGCTGTGGTTGCCAAGCGCGCACGCGTCGAAGCTCTGGGCGAGGCTCGGCGTGCTCGCGATCGGTCTCGTTGGCCCGGTCGTGCTCCTCGGCTGGTTCGCGCTCCACTACGGCCTCGGTCTCGACGCGCCCTGGTACCTGACGGAGCTCGTCGTCGTCGGCTTCGTCTCGCCCGCGACCGTCTTGGTCGGGCTCGGGTGGCTCGCGGTCGGCTGGCAGCTGACCGCGCTTGCCGCGGGCCGGTACGCGCCGTATCCGAGCTCAGCGGAGCGCCCGCCGCGCGGGCCGATCCGCGAGACGATCCGGCGGGTCGTGCTCTCGTTCCGCCGCCGCCGTGGCGCGCGGCTCCGCGTCGTCGCCGGCTAGCTAGAGGCTTAGTACCCGATCCGTAGATACCGAACCGCGGCGCCCTTGGCCACTTCGCCGTCGCCCTGCGGGATGAAGACGAGCACGTCCGCGCTCGCTGCGCTCGCGATCATGTGGGACTCCTGGCCGCCGAGCGGCTCGAGCACCACGCCGTCGTCGCGAACCTCGGCGCGGGCCCGCAGCAGCTCGTCGCGGCCTTCGCCGCGTCGGACCGCGCGCCCCAGACGTCCCGGCTCGAACCGGGGCAGGGGCTCAGGCGCGCCCTGAAGCGCGAGAATCGCGGGCCGCACGAAGAGCTCGAAGCCGACGAGCGACGACACCGGGTTCCCCGGAAGGCCGAACACGAGCGTGCTTCCGCGCACCGAGAACGAGACCGGCTTGCCCGGTTTCACGGCGACGCGCCAGAACACCTCCTCGGCGCCGAGCTCGGCCAGCACCGGCCGCACGAGATCGTGCCGGCCGACCGAGACGCCGCCCGAGGTGACGAGCACGTCGGCCTCGAGACCGCGCGCGATCGCCTCGCGATGAGCGTCGAGGTCGTCCTCGACCGCGGGGAGCCGTTCGACGGTGGCGCCCGCGGAGTCGAGCGCGGCCGCCAGCATGAGACCGTTCGACTCGTAGACCTCGCCGGGCCCGAGCTGCTCGCCGGGCGCGCGAAGCTCGGTCCCCGTGGTGAGCACGGCCACGCGAGGCCGGCGCGCGCACGACACGACGGCGAGCCCTGCGGCCGCGAGCGCTCCCAGCTGGCCCGGCGAGAGACGCGTGCCTGCAGGGCAAACCACAGCGCCCGCGCGAACGTCACCGCCGCGCGGACGAACATTCGTGCCGGGCTCGAGGTGCCCCTCGGTCGTGATGCTGTTGTCATTCTCGACAACATACTCGATCGGGATGACGGCATCGGCTCCCTCGGGGACGACGCCACCCGTCGAGATCCCGATCGCCTCTCCCGCCTCGAGGCGCTGCCCGGCGGGAAGCCCGGCCGCGGAGCGCGCGACCACCGGCAGCGTCCCCGGCGTGTCCGCTGAGCGGACGGCGAACCCGTCCATCGCCGAGCTCGGGAACGGCGGCAGGTCGACCGCGGCGAGCGCGTCTGCGGCGAGCACCCGGCCGGCGGCGTCCTCGATCGCCACCTGCTCGGCAGGGAGCGCGCTCACGTGGGCGAGCACGAGCGCCTGCGCTTCCTCGATCGAATGGAGCTTTGCCATGAAGGTTGCATACGCTACCCGGGTGATCTCCGTCGTCGTCCCCGTCTACAACGAGGAACGGAGCGTCGCGCTGCTCTTCGACGAGCTGCACTCGGCGCTCCAGCAGGTCGGGCAGCCCTGGGAGGCGATCTTCGTCGACGACGGCTCGACCGACGGCACCTTCGCCGCGCTGACCCGCCTCTATGCCGCGCAGGAGAACGTCGTGGTGATCCGCCTCCGACGCAACTTCGGCAAGGCCGCCGCGCTCGCCGCAGGCTTCGACCGCGCGCAGGGCGAGACGGTGATCACGATCGACGGCGACCTCCAGGACGATCCGGCCGAGATCCCGCGCTTCCTCGCGAAGCTCGACGAGGGCTACGACCTCGTCTCCGGCTGGAAGTCGCACCGCCGCGACCCGTGGACGCGCCGGCTGATGTCGAAGATCGCGAACACGGTCACGGGCTGGGTCTCGGGGATCCGCCTGCACGACATGAACTGCGGCTTCAAGGCCTATCGCGCCGAGGTGATCCACGGGTTGCGCCTGTACGGGGAGCTGCACCGGTACATCCCGGTCCTCGCCTACCACCGCGGCTACCGCATCGCGGAGCTTCCGGTCAACCACCGCCCCCGCGAGCACGGGCGCTCGCGCTACGGGCCCGAGCGCTACCTGCGCGGCTTCCTCGACCTGCTCACCGTCTCGTTCATCGGCCGCTACCGGCACCGGCCGCTGCACCTCTTCGGCGGGCTCGGGCTGTTCCTCGGGCTCGCCGGCACCGTCATCCTCGGCTACCTCACCGTGCTGAAGATCCTCGGCCACTCGATCGGCGGACGACCGCTGCTCCTGCTCGGCGTGCTGCTCGTCGTCGTCGGGCTCCAGTTCTTCTCGCTCGGCCTGATCAGCGAGATGATCACGAGCCAGCACGAGGAGCGCGGGGCCGAGCGCGAGCGCGCGGAGCGGCTCGTCGACGAGATCCTCTCCTGAGCCCGGCTCGCGCCGTGCGGGTGCTCTACTTCGGCACGTACGAACGGGACTACCCGCGCAACGCCCAGGTGATCGCGTGCCTGCGCGGGGCCGGAGTGGACGTGGCCGAGCGACACGTGTCGGTGTGGGAGGGGCGCGAGCACAAGTTCGCGGCAGGGATCGGCTCGGCGGCCCGGCTCGCAGTGGCGGAGGCCGAGCTCTGGGCGCGCCGGCCCGAGCCGTCGTTCGACGCGATCATCGTCGGCTATCCGGGTCACCTCGACATGACTGCGGCGCGACGCGCGGCGCGGGGAAAGCCCGTGATCCTGAATCCGCTCGTCTCGCTCGCCGACACGCTCGTCGACGACCGCGGGCGCTTCAAGCCGGGCTCGCTCCCGGCGCGCGTGCTCCGTGGGATCGATCGTGCCGCGTTCCGGAAGGCGGACGTCGTCGCCGCCGACACCGAGGCCCACGCGTCGCTCTTCCGCGAGCTCGGTGCGCGCCGGGTCGAGGTCTGCCTCGTCGGCGCGGAGGAGCGGATCTTCGGCCCGGGCTGGACGGGCGGCGGGCCGTTCCTGTTCGTCGGCAAGCTGATCCCTCTGCATGGGCTCGAGACGATCCTCGCCGCAGCGGCGCTCGTCGACCATCCGTTCCGGGTCGTCGGCAGCGGCCAGCTCGAGCCGCTGCTCGCGCGCCGCTCTGCGAACGTCGATTGGGTGCCCTGGGTCGCCTACGACGAGCTTCCGCGCGAGTTGCACGTAGCCTCGGCCGCGCTCGGCATCTTCGGCACCTCGGCGAAGGCGGCGCGTGTGATCCCGAACAAGGCCTTCCAGGCGCTCGCCTGCGGCACCCCGCTCGTGACCGCCGACACGCCCGCCGCGCGCGAGCTGCTCGTCGACGGCGAGAGCGCTTTGCTCGTCCCGCCGGGCGACGCGGAGGCGCTCGCCGCGGCGCTTCAACGGCTCGCGACAGAGCCGGGGCTCGGCCCGAGACTCGCCGCCGGCGGGCTCGCCGACTATCGCGAGCGTGCGAGCGAGGCCGTGCTCGGCACCCGCTGGCGCGGCATCGTGGAGAGCGTCCTCTGACCGCGCGGCGCCTCCTCTGGGCCGTGATCGCCGCCTACGCCGCGGGCTTCACGGCGCTCTCGATCCTGCGCGACCGCGCTTTCGAGACGGGTCGCTTCGACCTCGGCAACATGGTTCAGGCCGTGTGGACGACCGCGCACGGCCACCCGCTCGAGATCACGAGCCTCCAGGGAGAGCAGATCTCACGGCTCGGCGCCCACGTCGACCCGATCCTCGTCGTCTTCGCGCCGCTCTGGTGGCTCTGGCCGAGCGCCGAGCTGCTGCTTACGGGCCAGGCGATCGCGATCGCGCTCGGCGCGCTGCCCGTCTTCTGGCTCGCGCGCAAGCACCTCGACGCGGAGCGGGCGGCGCTCGGCTTCGCGCTCGTCTACCTGCTCCTGCCGGCGGTGGAGTGGCTGACGCTGAACGAGTTCCATCCCGTTGCCCTCGCGACGCCGCTCCTTCTCTACGCGTTCTGGTACCTCGACGAGGATCGCCTCGTCCCGTTCGCAGCCTTCGCTGTCGCGGCCTCGCTCTGCAAGGAGGAGATCGCGCTCGTCATCGCCGGTTACGGGCTCTGGTACGCACTCGCGAGGCGGAGGCGGCTCTCCGGCGGGGTGATCGCGGCGGCCGGGCTCGCGTGGTCGGCCTTCGCCGTCGAGGTGGTCCTGCCGCACTTCAACCACGGCGCAGCGTCGAGCTTCAATCAGCGCTACAGCGACGTCGGTGGCTCACCCGGCGGCGTGCTGAAGACCGCCGTCACGCACCCCTGGGATCTCGCGACCACGGCCGCGACGCACTGGCAGTACCTGCTGCATCTCGGGCTTCCGCTCGCGGGGCTCTTCCTCCTCTCGCCGTTCGTCCTCGTCGCGGCGCTGCCTGACGTCGCGTTGAACCTGCTCTCGAAGACGCCGACCCAGACCTCGATCCACTTCCACTACACCGCGGGATTGATTCCGCCGCTCCTGATCGCGAGCGTGCTCGGCGCGGCGAGAATGCGGCGTCCCGTTCCCGTCGCGATGGTCGCGGTCGGGGTTGCGCTCGTCAGCAACTTCGTCCTCGGTGCGGTGCCGCTCTGGCGCTTCTTCCCGGGCGGCGAGACGTACGGCTCACTCGCCACCCGCGTCACGCCGCACGACCGGATTGCGCGGCGCGCCGTGCAGATGATCCCGGGGGGTGTCGTCGTGAGCGCGACCAACTCGCTCGGCGCGAAGCTCTCGGCCCGGCGCCGATTCCTCAGCTTCCCGATGATCCAGGACGCGACCTGGATCGTCGTCGACGAGACCCAACCCGGCTACCTCGACCAGGGCCTCAAGTTCGCGCCTACGGCGGCGCGCGTCGCCCGCCTGCGTCGCGACCCGAGCTGGCGGCTCGTGTTCGAGCAGGACGGCGTGCTCGTGTTCAGGTCAGAAAGACGCCCTGCCTGAGCAGGTACGCCGACAGCGCGACGGCGATCCATTGCGCCGGTGGATCGTCCTCGGCGGCGGCCAACGGGAGAGCCCAGACGACGTACCAGGCAATGAGGTACGGCGTCACGAGCAGGAACAGGCAGGCGGCGAGTCCGAGCCGCGCCCGGCCGCGATGGGCCTCGAGCAAGAGCCAGCCGTAGCCGGCGACGAAGGCGGCAGCGCAGAGACCGAGCGCGACATCGTGCGGAACGCCGAGCTGCCCGAGCCGATCGGTCAACGAGAACTTCGTCCCAACCTGCGCGTGCTTCAGCAACGGCACCGTCGCACGCAGCCAGCTGAAGCCGTAGGCCCACGTCGAGACCACAACGATCACCGCGGCGGTGATCGCGAAGCCGAGGTGTCGCACCGGCCGCCCGGTCGCGCGCGCCTCGAGCGCGCGCAGCGGCAGGAGCAGGATCGGGATCCACTTGATCAGGCAGGCCGTCGCCCAGGCCGCGCCGGCGAGTTGCCTCCGGCCGGACGCGGCGAGCGCGAGCGCCGCGACGACGAGTGCCGCCATCCACGCGTCGTTGTGCCCGCCGCCTGCGAAGTCGAGCGCCATCGCGGGGTTCCAGCCGACGAGCACTAGCGCGTAGGCCGGCCTCCGCGAGAGCCGCGCCGCGAGGAGCGCCGCCGTCAGCAGCGCCGCCGCGCCGAGCACCTTGTACGTCCAGGCCGCCGCGTCTGAAGAGGACCCCTGCGCCAGAGCCAGCGGCTCGGAGGCCAGAGTGAAGGCAGGCCCGTACACCGAGGTCGTGTCCTCCCAGGCCTCGCCCACGTACGGGAGAGACGGATCGTGGGGGAACCCGCTCGGCGGCGTCGTGTACGGGCTCTGGTGATGAACCGCGGCGATGCGGCCGTAGCTCCAGTACGTCCAGGCGTCGGTGGAGAGCAGAAGGGGCCCGGCGAGCGGCGCGAGCTGAATCGCGCCGGCGACGACGGCGATCGCCACGAGCCGCGCGCCCCGCCGCGACACGAGCAGCACCGCGACGACGTAAAGGGCGAACGCGGCCGCGGCGAAGCCGAGATAGAGCCACGACCAGGTGACATTGCCGACCTGATGGCCGCCCGGCACAGCGGCGATCGGCGAGTCCGACGGCCAGGCGACAGCGGCGCACCCGGCCACGAGCACGAGCACCGCGAGACCGAGCGCGATTGGCAGCCGGCGGGTCACCGGCAGGACGTTATTGCCCTGGCGTGACCGGCGTCGGCGTGGTCAACACCGGCGCGGTGACCGTCGGAGTCGGCGTCGACGGAGCGATCGGCGTCGGCAGCGGCGCCTCGGCGGTGGAGGTGGGCGGCGGGGCAGGCTCCCTCTGCACCGTCGTCGCAGCGGTCGTGGCCGTCGTCGCAGCGGTCGTGGTGCTCGTGGTGTTGTTGTTGTAGGTGCCAAGCGCGTACTGGCCGCGATGCCAGTACGTGAACACCGGGTAGTCGAGCGGAGTCGGGAAGTCGCGGGGCTTTTGCGCGCCGACGGCGGACTGCATGAAGAGACGCCAGATCTGCGCAGGGAACGTGCCGCCGGCGACGGCGATCCCGTGGACGTCGAGCATCGGGATCTCGCCCTTCGGATAGCCGACCCACACCGTCGCCTCGAGGTTCGGGAGGTAGCCGCAGAACCACGCGTCGGCGTGCTCGTCGGTGGTGCCCGTCTTGCCGGCGGACGGACGGCCGAAATACGCCGCGGCGCCGGTTCCGTACTTGATGTTCTGCTCGAGCACCTGCGTCACGGTCCAGGCGACGCCGTCGGAGATCACACGCTCGCGCTGCGGAACTCCCCACCCCGCGTCCGTGTCGACGCTGCCGTTCGCGAGGATGACCTTGCGGATCGCCATCGGCCTCGAGTAGATCCCGCCCGCGGCGAGCGTCGCATACGCGGAGGCCATGTCCAACGGCGACACCGAGATCGAGCCGAGCCCGATCGACGGCACCGGTAGGAGCGGCGTCTGCACGCCGAGCTTCGCCGCCATCTCGGCGACGTTCTCGGGGCCGACGTCGAGCGTCAGCTGCGCGTAGACCGTGTTGTCCGAGCGGAGCGTCGCGTTGGTCACCGAGATCGGCCCGGCGTAGGTGTGATCGTAGGTCGACACGTTCCACGCGGGCGTGTACGGATCGGGCTGGTAGTGGAACGGCGCCGAGGTGTAGTAGGTCGAGCTCGGGTTCATCCCCTCCTCGACCGCCGCCGTGAGGACGAAGGTCTTGAACGTCGAGCCGGCCTGCCGGCGTGCCTGCGCGACGAGGTTGAACTGGTTCCCCGTCGCGCCCGGCGTCACGGCCGCCATCGCGCGGATCGCGCCGTTGCCCGGGTTGATCGAGACGACCGCCGCAGCGGGATCGTCGGGCCTGTTCAGCGTCTGCGTGATCGCGTTCCGCGCCGCATTCTGGAAGCGCGGGTCGATCGTCGTGTAGACGCGGAGACCCCCGGAGCGCACCGTGTTCGCGCCGTACTGCGCGATCAGCTGGTCTCGCACGTAACTGAAGAAGTACGGCTCGCGGATGCGCGTGTAGAGGCGTCCCGGCTTCAGATGGAGCGCGCGGTTCGACACGGTCTCGGCGTACTGCGCCTGGGAGATGTCGCCGTTGACGAGCAGCGCCTGGAGCACCTCGTCGCGTCGGGCGAGCGCCTTCTGCGGCGCGATGAACGGATCGAACGCGGACGGCGCCTGCGGCAGGCCGGCAAGCAGTGCCGCCTGGCCGAGCGAGAGCTTGCTCGCGTGCTTCGAGAAGTACGTCTCGGCCGCGGCCTCGATCCCGTAGGCGTGGTTGCCGTAGTAGACCTGGTTCATGTACGCGGCGAGGATCCGCTTCTTCGACCAGGCGTGGCTCAGCTTGATCGCGAGACACACCTCCTTGAGCTTGCGGCTGAGCGTCCGCTCCTGCGAGATGTAGAGGTTGCGGACGAGCTGCTGCGTGATCGTCGAGCCGCCCTGCACGACATGACCGGAACGGACGTCGGCCCAGACCGCGCGCGCGATTCCCTGCGGATCGACGCCGCCGTGGCTCCAGAAGCGCCTGTCCTCGATAGCCACGGTCGACTTGGCCACCCAGGGGTTGACCTCGCTCAGCGAGACGGGCTCGCGGTTCCGCTCGGCCGGGATCGAGCCGAGCAGCGAGTTGTCGGCGGCGTAGACGAACGAGTTCTGCCCGATCCCGACCGGCTGGAGTGACGAGAGGTTGCAGCTCGACGAGAACGAGTAGGCGCTGCCGAGGCCGACGCCGACGACCACGGCGAGCACCACGAAGACGCCGATCAGGATCGCAAAGCCCGGGCGCTTGCGCCGCTTCTTGCGCGCGACCCGCTTGCGGCGGCGGAAGATGTCGTCGAGGCCGGGATCCGGGGGAGGCGGCGTCACGCGAAGATCCCGGCCGCTCGCAGGCGCGTGTGTGCGCGCAGGCGCAGGTCCTGCTGGAGCTCGTCCGCGCCCGTCTGGTCGGCCGTCCGGACACGGATCGCGACGGTGGCGACCGCGGCGAGCCTCGTCAGGTGCACCTCGGCACCCGGCAGGCCGGCGACCTCCTCGCGCAGGAGCCCGATCGCGCGCTCGACGTCCTCGCCGAGCGGAAGCTGCACGGTCACCTCGACCACTGTTCCCTCACTGCCGCGGATCGTGGAGTTGATGATCGTATCCGAGGCCAGCTTCTGGTTCGGGACGACGATGCGCGCGCCGTCAGGGGCGCGGATGAACGTGTAGGTGAGGCCGATCTCCTCGACCACGCCCTCGACCGTGCCGAACGCGACGTGGTCGTAGAGGCGCAGCGGCTGGGCGAACGCGATCACGAGCCCGGAGATCGCGTTGCCGAGGGTCGGCTGCGCCGCGAAGCCGACGATGATGCCGAGCACGGCGCCCGAAGCGAGGATCGTGGCCGAGAACGCGCGGATCTCGGGGATAGTCAACAGCGCCGCGGACACGCCGATCGTCACCACCGTCGCCAGCAGCACCTTGCGCAGCGTCGCCCAACGGGTCGCCGCCTCGGGCGGCAGCTTGCGGTGCGAAAGCCAGAGGTCGAGCAGCTTGGCGAGCACCAGCGTCGCCACGATGGCGACGAGGGCGACGACGATGTTCTTGACCTGGTCGGACATCCGGTTCTAGTTCGACAAGTTACCTCCGGCTCCTTAGCGGGAACCCGCCTATGATCACGCGCGGTGGCGGCTCGAGCGACCCGGAATCCGGCGCCCTGGATCTTCCTCTGGAGCCGGGTGCTGATCTGGCTCGCCGCGATCTTCGCCTTCCTCTGGTTCGAGCCGAACCGCCATCCGCTCGCCGGGCGCTGGGACAGCCCGCTGCTGCATCAGCTCGGGTACGGCGTCGACGTGTGGGCCCGGTGGGACAGCGCCTTCTTCCTGCGGATCGCCGAGCACGGCTACGACGGCACCTCGGCGGCCTTCTATCCGCTCTACCCGGGAGTGGTCGCCGTCGTCGGGTGGGCGCTCGAGGGCCAGTACGTGCTGGCGGGGTTGCTCGTCTCGCTCGCGGCGTGCCTCGGCGCGTTCTGGCTGCTGTACCGGCTCGCGGAGGCGAAGCTCGGCGCCGACTCGGCGCGACGCACCGTGGTGTACCTCGCGATCTGCCCGATGGCGCTGTTCCTCGGCGCGGTCTACAGCGAGTCGCTCTACCTGCTGCTCGCCGTCGCGGCGTTCGCGCTCGCGGAACGGAGGCGGTTTCTCGAGGCGGGAGTGGTGGTCGGGCTGGCGATTCTCACGCGAGCGACCGGCGTCGCGCTGCTGCCCGCGCTCGCGTTGCTTGCGTGGCCGGCGCGGCGCGACCTGGTCAAGCTCGCCGTCGCGATCCCGATCGCGGCTATCTATCCGTTCGTCCTGTGGCGCCAGGTCGGCGACCCGTGGGCGTTCTGGGGCGCGCAGGATCTCTGGCACCGGCACCTCTCGCGGGCCGGGCCGCTCGGCGGCGTGTGGGACGGGATTCACGCGCTGTGGGGGCCGACGCCGTCGGGCGCCGCGCCGATGCACGCAGCCGCCGTGAACATCGAGGGGCTGGTCGCGCTCGTCGTCTGCGTCGTGCTGACGATCGTCGCTTGGCGACGGATCGGTGCGGCGTACGGGCTCTTCGCCGCGCTGAGCCTCGCTATCCCGCTGAGCCTGCCGAGCTCGCGTTGGCCTCTCCTCTCGCTGCCGCGCTTCGGGCTCGTGATCTTCCCGCTGTTCATGGCGCTCGCCCTGATCGGGGCGCGACCGCGGGCGCACACCGTCATCGTCGCGTCGAGCGCGCTCCTGCTCGGCGTCGCCGTCACCCAGTGGGCGCTCTGGCAATGGGTGAGCTGACCGAAATCGACGCGATCACGATCGACGCGTACGGGACGCTCGTCGAGCTCGTCGACCCGGTGCCGGCGCTCCAGGCCGCGCTGGCCGAGCGGGGGGTCGAGCGCGACGCCGATCAGGTCAAGGCGGCGTTCAAGGCGGAGGTCGCCTACTACCGGCCGCGCACCGTCGAGGGCCGGGACGCGGAGAGCCTCGCCGCGCTGCGGGTCGCGTGCACCGGTGTCTTCCTCGGCGCGGCCGGGGCGGCGCTCGACCCGGAGGAGTTCGCCCCGTCGTTCGTCGAGGCGCTCGTCTTCCGCCCCGTCGCAGGCGCGGTCGAGGCGGTCGCGCGCTTCCGCGCTCAGGGGCTGGCGCTCGCGGTCGTCTCGAACTGGGACGTCGGCCTGCGCGAGAAGCTCGGCCCGCTCGCGTCGCAGTTCGAGGTTGTGCTCACCTCGGCGGAAGCGGGCGCGCCGAAGCCCGGCCCGGCCGTCTTCCTCGCCGCGCTCGACCGGCTCGGCGTCGCGCCGGCCCGCGCGCTCCACATCGGCGACGAGCAGAGCGACGAGGACGGCGCCCGGGCGGCGGGAATGCAGTTCCGGTGGGCGCCGCTGTGAACATCCGCCTCGCCTGCTGGACCGCCTTCGTCCTCCTGTTCGCGGCTTTGAACTACGGCTCGCGCGCGAGCTCCGGCACGCCGGACCGCAACGTCCTCTACCGCTACTCGACCGCGCTCTCGGGTGCGATCCAGTACGCGCTGATCCTCGGGCTGATGCTGTTGATCGCGCTCGGGCTGTCGAAGCGCGAGGCCTTCGCGCTGCGCCGGCCGCGCTCCTGGCCCGCAGCGCTCGGGCTCGGCCTCTCGATCCTGATCGCGATCTACATCGTCTCGGCGATCCTCAATCCGTTCCTGCACCCGGGCAAGGAGCAGGGCCTGACGCCGACGGGCTGGCAGGCCGCGCACGCCGGCGCGTTCGCCGCGAACTTCGTGGTCGTCTGCGTGGTCGCGCCCGTGGTCGAGGAGCTGACCTTCCGCGGGCTCGGCTACACGCTGCTCGTCCGCTTCGGCACGTGGCCGGCGATCATCCTCACCGGCCTCGCCTTCGGTCTCGCCCACGGTCTCGTCGACGGGCTGCCGGAGCTCGTCCTTTTCGGCTGCATGCTCGCGTGGCTGCGCTCGCGGACGAACAGCGTCTACCCGGGGATGCTCGTGCACGGGACGTTCAACGCGATCGCCCTGATCGCGGCCGTGACCCTCGGCGGAAGCTGATGCGCCGCGCCGTCGTCGCCCTGGTGGTCGTTTTCGTCGTCGCCGGCGGCTGGATCGAGTACTCCGAGCTCTGGAACCACGGCGGCAGCAAGCCCGTCGCGTGGCGGAACCTGCCGGCCGCACTTGGCGCGCCACTCTCGAAGCCGGTCTTCCTCCGCTTCCGCAAGGCGCGCTACCTCGAGAACTACCTCGGCGGCGCGGCGCTACCGCACGTCGATTTCAGTCGAGACGAGGTGCTCCTCGCAGCCGTCGGCGCTCGCTCGAGCACCGGCTACTCGGTCCGCATCGAGTCGATCTCCGACCAGCGCTCTCGGATCGTGGTGCGCGTGCGCGAGGCGACGCCGTCGCTCAGCGACCACGTCGTTGCGCGCGTGACCTATCCGTACACGCTGGCGACGATCCCCCAGAGCGCGAAGCGCGTGCACTTCATCTGGCTCGGCCGGCCCTAGAGCTCCTCGTCGTCCTCGGCGGCGGCTTCCGTGAACTCTTCCGCCGAGGAGATTCCGTCGAGCTGCTCGCGCCAGCGCTCGACCAGTGCCAGATGCTCCTCGGAGAGCTCGCCGGGGATCTCCGGGGTCATGTCGCCGGAGTCGTCGCCCTCGTCGAACTCGATCCCCGACTCCTCGAGCACGCGCTCGGCGACGAAGATCGGCGCCTCGGCACGGAGAGCGAGCGCGATCGCGTCGGAAGGACGCGAGTCGATCTCGATCTCCTGGCCGTCGGCGCGGACGGTCACGAGCGCGTAGAAGGTGCTCTCGCGGAGCTCGGTGACGGTGACGCGGGAGACGTTGGCGTCGAGTTGGGCCAACATGTCGGTGACGAGATCGTGGGTCATCGGCCGGGGCGCCGCCTGGCCCTGGAGCTTCATCAGGATCGCCGCCGCCTCAGCGTGGCCGATCCAGATCGGGAGGAACTTGTTCCCCTCGGCCGTCTTCAGGAGCACGATCGGCGACTTGCCGACCATGTCGAAGCTCACGCCGTAGATCTCCATTCGCTGCATCGGCTACGCCGATTCTAGCTCAGGTCTGGAGCCGCCTCGATCTCGGAGCACGGCACCCGCAGGCGCTCGCCCGTGCCGGGATCCTCGAGCTCGGCCTTGCGCTCGACCACGCTCATGGGCTCCACGCCCCGGAGGATGTAGAGCTTGCCGTCGTACAGGACTTGATCGCCGATATTCATTCCGCAGAGGCGCGAGGCGCCTGGGATGACCATCGTCCCGGGAACGAGTATCCGCGATCCCTCGGACTGACTCCCCCGAATGCCGTGCGCCGTGAAACGCTAGAATCCGCCGCCGCGGGCGATTAGCTCAGTTGGTTAGAGCGCCGCTCTGATAAGGCGGAGGTCCCTGGTTCGAATCCAGGATCGCCCATCTCGCCGGGAAGCCCGGCGCCTTCGGCGCCATGACGACTTTCCGGCGGTCCGCGCGACTCGGTGGGCGATCTCCGCGACGGCCCGTGGGCCGCGCCCGCCATGTCGGGGGCGAGCGACGTTCTCAGGATCCTGCGGCCCGCTCGAGTGCTTCCACCAGCTCTTCGAGCTGCGTCTCGTCGGCGAAGGGGAGTTCGACCTTGCCCGCGGTGACTCGGGCCGGGCGGCCTGTCAGTTTCGTGGCGGCCGCCGCTGCGCGGGCGGCGAGCGAGGGGTCGACGGAGACGGCCAGCTTGCGCTCCTTCGTGCGGGCGCCGCCCCAGCGGGCGGCTCGCTCGGCGGCTCGCACGGACATGCCTTCGCGGACGATGCGGCGGGCAAGCTTCTTGCGGGCGTCGTGGTCCGGAACGGCGAGCACCGCGCGGGCGTGGCCTTCGGTGAGGAGCTGGCGATCGAGCATCCCGAGCACTTCGTCGGGGAGCTCGAGCAGGCGCAGGCGGTTCGAGACGGACGGCTTGGAGCGGCCGACCTTCTCGCCGATCTCGCCGAGCGAGAGGCTGAACTCGTCCGAGAGGACCGCGTAGGCGCGCGCCTCTTCGATCGGGGTCAGGTTCTCGCGGGCCACGTTTTCGACCAGGCCGAGCAGCAGCGTCTCGCGATCGTCTGCGGGACGGACGACGGCGGGCACGGTGGTGAGCCCCGCCTCGCGTGCGGCGCGCCAGCGGCGCTCGCCGGCGATCAGCTCGAAGCCGCCGGTGGGGCGCGGCCGAACGAGCAGAGGCTGCACCACGCCCTGCGCGCGGATCGACTCCGAGAGCCCCGCATGCGCCTCGGGCTCGAAACGGCGGCGCGGCTGGCGCGGGTTCGGATGGATCTCGTCGACGGGCAGGTGCGCGAGCTCGGGCGAGCCCTCGCCGAGGCCGCCCATCAGCACCTCGAGCCCCCGGCCGAGGCCGCGGCGGGAGGGCTGCGGATCAGGACCTGTCTGCAAGCTCCATCGCCACCTTCCAGTAGGCGTCGGCTCCGGCGGAGCGACGGTCGTAGGCGATCGCCGGCAGCCCGTGACTCGGCGCCTCGGCGAGGCGCACGGAGCGAGGCACGGCGGTCTCGAACACGAGGTCTCCGAAGTGGCGACGAACCTCGGCGACCACGTCGGCGGCGAGGCGCGTGCGCCCGTCCACCATGGTCATCAGCACGCCGCCGATCTCGAGCCGCGGATTGAGCCGCGCCTTGATCAGGCGGATCGAGTCGACGAGCTGGGTCAGCCCCTCGAGCGCGTAGTACTCGGCCTGCACCGGCACGATCACCTTGTCCGCGGCGGCCAGCGCGTTGACGGTCAAGGGGCCGAGCGATGGCGGACAGTCGAGGAAGACGAAGCGGTAGTCGTCACGCGCGCTCGCGAGCGGGCCCGCGAGGTAGCGCTCGCCGTCCTCCAGGCGCGCGAGCTCGACCGCGGCGCCCGCGAGATCGGGCTTCGACGGGACGAGATCGAGGTTCGCAAAGCGCGTGTGCCGGACGAGCTCGCTGAGCGGTGCGCCGTCCAGAAGGTCGTAGGTCGAGTGCCCGTTGGCGCGCTCGCCGAGGCCCGAGGTCGCGTTCGCCTGCGGGTCGAGATCGACGACGAGCGAGCGCTGGCCGGCCTCCGCGAGACACGCGGCGAGGTTGATCGCGGTGGTCGTCTTGCCGACGCCACCCTTCTGGTTTGCGAGGGCGTAGACGATTCCGGGCACAGGTGCAGGCTACTCAGCCGAGCGGACGCTTGCGAGCCAGTCCGGGACGCCGCGGAAACCCCGGCGGAGTCGGCCCGCGCTTCTCGAGCACGAGGAATCCGGGCGGGCTCTCGACGAGCTCCGCGGCGAGCAGCTTCGCGGCCCTGCCGACCTGCTCGGCGTCGGCGCTCGGGCCGACGAAGAGGATCACCGCGCCGCCTTCCCTGACGAGCGGCAGGCACCACTCCGCGGCGACCGGAGGCGGGGCGAGCGCCTTCGCGAGCGCCACGCCGAACCGCTCGTGCTCCTGGTCCTCGGCGCGTCCCCACACCACCGTCGCGTTCGCCGGGGCATGCTCGCGCAGGAACTCGCACTTGCGCCCCGTCGCCTCGAGGAGCGTCACCTCGCGCCCCGGCAACGACACGGCGAGCGGGATCCCGGGCGCACCGCCGCCGGAGCCAACGTCGATCACCGGGCCCTCGTAGCGCTCGACGAGCGGCACCGCGCGGAGCGAATCGTCCAGGAGCACCCGCCGCGCCTCGGCCAGATCCTTGATCGACGTCAGCCCCGGTGTGACCAGAACCGCGGCGAGCCAGGCGTCGAGCAGCACTTAGGCCGGCAGGACGACGACGAACCGGTTCGGCTCGGCGCCCTCGCTCGTCGTCTCGACGCCCGGATAGTCCTCGAGGCGCAGGTGGACGACCTTTCGCTCGATCGCGGTCATCGGCTCGAGCTCGACGCGCTCGCTCGAGGAGACGGCGTGCTCGGCACTGCGGACGGCCAGCGCCTCCAGCACCTCGCGCCGGCGGTCGCGATACCCGGCGGCGTCGACGACGACCTCCTTCCGCGGCCCGTCCGAGCGCCGGGCGACGATCGCGCCCGCGAGGTACTGGAGCGCATCGATCGTCTGGCCGTGCCGGCCGATCAGCAAGCCCAGGTCGGGACCGGTGCAGACGGCGGTGATCCGCTCGTCGTCCTCGGTGACGTCGACGCGGCACGGGACACCGGCGGCCGCGGCGACCCGCTCGACCAGCTCACGGACGACCTCTGCGAGCGGCGTCTCATCGCGGGGCGGAGCAGCGGCCCGAACCGAATCCGCGTCGAGGCTCGCCGCGACGCGCGCCGGCTCGTAGCCGACGCCGAGGAGGCCGCGCTGGCCCTCGGTCAGCACCTCGAAGCGGACCGCGTCGCGGTCGAGCCCGGGCGCGCGCAGCTCGAGCTCGCGCAGCGCGGCCCACTTGGCCTCGCCGACGGTCTCGCCCTCCGCTTCGACCCGCAGCTCGTCGCTCATCGGCGGCCGGAGCGCTTCTTTCGCCGAACCTTGCGCGGTGCGGCCGGAGGCGCCACCGGCTCCGGGGCGGGCGCGTCCTCCTCCTTGGGCGCCTCGACGATCGCCTGGGCGGTCGCAGGGCCGAGCTCCTTCGCAGGCGTGCGCGAGGACCGCTTCACGGGAGCGACGGGCGTCCGCGGGACGAGCCGGCGCGTGACGAGACCCTGGCCGACCGTCCAGAGGTTCGTGGTCATCCAGTAGATGACGAGGCCGGTCGGGAAGCGGGCGACGATGAAGATGAACGCGAGCGGCAGGACGAGCAGCAGGTTCCGCTGCATCTTGTCCATTGAGGTCGACATCAGGAGCGTCGAGGCGATCTGGCTGCCCGCGTAGACCGCGAGCAGGATGTAGCCGAACCAGTGCGAGGTCGTCGGCGCAGCGATCGTCGGCACGACGCCGAGCCAGGAGAGGTCGCCGTGCGGCGGGTGCTTCGCGAAGTTCTTCAGCAGCAGGTAGAGCGCGAAGAAGATCGGCAGCTGCGCGACCATCGGCAGGCAGGACGCGGCCGGATTGATGTTGTTCTCCTTGTAGAACTTCATCAATTCCTCGTTCTGCTTCTGGCGGTCGCCCTTGTACTTCTGCTGCAGCGCCTTCATCTCGGGCGCGTGGCGCTGCATGTTCTGCATCGAGTGGATCTGCCGCACCGTCAGCGGCACCAGCGCCATCCGCACCATGATCGTGAGCGCAACGATCGCCCAGGCCCAGGGCAGGCCGATCGTGTTGTGGAGCCAGTCGAGGATGTGCCCCAGCAGGTTCTGGAGCGGATGCAGGACCGAGGTGATGCCGGCGACGATCACGCGTGCTCCGTCCCGTGGCCGTGCCGGAAGAGCGTCTGGTCGTGCGCGTAGTCGACTCCGCCGCGGCTCCAGGGGTTGCAGCGCAGCAGGCGCCACGAGGCGAGCACCGAGCCTTTGAACAGCCCGAACTCACGCAGCGCGTCGAGCGCGTACTGGGAGCACGAGGGGTGGTACTTGCAGGTGCCGCGCGGAACGAGCACGCCGAACGTGTAGCGGTAGGCGTAGACGAGGCCGATCCCGAGATACTTCACGCGGCCGCCTTCGCGAGGACCTCGTCGACGCGCTCGCCGAGCCACTCCGAGCCCTGCGCCTCGGTCGCCTCGGGGAGGCCGGGCCGGACGATCAGCACGTAGTCGCGGCCGGGGGCGATCCGGCCGAGTCGGTCGCGCCAGAGCTCGCGGAGCTGCCGCTTGATCCTGTTCCTCGTCACCGCGTTGCCGGCCGCCTTGGGAACCGCGAGGCCGAGCCGCGGCTCAACCTCCGCGCCGCTGTCCTCGCGCGCGAAGGAGTAAAGAACGAGGTAGCGCGTCGAGACCGAGCGTCCCTGCCGGTACACGGCATCGAAGTCGCGCGAGCGAGAAAGACGGTTCCGGCGCTGCACGCCCAGAGCCGTCCGGTCAGGCCGACAGCCGCTTGCGACCCTTCGCGCGGCGGCGCTTGAGGATCGCCTGGCCGGCACGGGTCGACATGCGCGCGCGGAAGCCGTGCTTGCGCTTCCGGCGGCGGACGTTGGGCTGGTAGGTGCGCTTCATGGTGCGGCCGACGAGTATAGATGAGGTCCGCAGGTAGAGGTTCTCCACAGGCTCTGTGGAGAACGGGTCGCCGCGCAAAGATGCTGCGCCGGGGCGCAAATGCCCCCGGTCCGACACCCCTCTGTCATGCTCTTTCCACAGGTGTGGAGAGTAATGTGGACGCCTAAACTCCCTGCAAATAGGGTACTTTTATCAACCGAAAGGGTCATTGTCCGCGCTGCTGGACGCTGCTATGCTCGCCCCTCGGTCACGAGAGGAGAGGTGGGGCCCGGCGTCTTGGAACGAACAAACGAGCTGACTGCGGAAGGCCTGTGGAGCGAGGTAGCACGTCGGCTCGGTGAGGCTCTCAATGAGACGACGTTCCAGACGTGGTTCGCGGACGTCCAGGGTCTAGAGGTCTCCGACGACACCTTCACGGTGTCGGTGCCGAACGACTTCACGCGTGAATGGATCGAGGGCCATTTCCTCGGCCTGATGAAGGCCGGCGTCCGCGATGCGACCGGCAGGGAGCTGCGCGTCGCACTCGCCGTCGCCGAGGCTGAGGACCTCGCCGGCCCTGCGCCGGTCGAGCCCGCCGACGGCTCCGTCGCCGCGGTTCGCCGCAGCGAGATCGCCGAGCCGCCGAAGGTGGGCCTCAACCCCAAGTACACCTTCGACCTGTTCGTGATCGGCTCGTCCAACCGCTTCGCCCATGCGGCCGCGCTCGCGGTCGCCGAGGCGCCGGCCCAGGCCTACAACCCGCTCTTCATCTACGGCTCGACCGGTCTCGGCAAGACGCACCTGATGCAGGCGATCGCCCAGTACGTCGGCGAGCACGCGAGCCACCTCACGGTGCGCTACACGACGAGCGAGACCTTCATGAACGACTTCATCAACTCTCTCCGCGACAAGCGCATCGAGGGCTTCAAGCAGCGCTACCGCACCTACGACCTGCTTCTGATCGACGACATCCAGTTCTTCGAGCACAAGGAGCGGATCCAGGAGGAGTTCTTCCACACGTTCAACAGCCTCTACGAGGCCGGCAGCCAGATCGTGATCTCGTCCGACCGGCCGCCGCGGGAGATCTCCACTCTCGAAGAGCGGCTGCGCTCGCGCTTCGAGTGGGGCCTGATCACCGACATCCAGCCGCCCGACCTCGAGACGCGCATCGCGATCCTGCGCAAGAAGGCGATGACCGACGGGATCCAGGTCGAGGACCCCCAGGTGCTGACGTTCATCGCCGGGCGGATCTCGACGAACATCCGCGAGCTCGAGGGTGCGCTCACCCGCGTGGTCGCGTTCTCGTCGCTCACCGGCCGCCCGATGACGGTCGAGCTCTCGGAGGACGTGCTCAAGGACGTCTTCCCGCAGGGCGAGGCGGCGATCATCTCGATCCGCCGGATCCAGGAGCTCGTCTCGGACCGGTTCCAGCTTTCGCTCGAGGAGCTCTGCGGCGACCGGCGCTCGCAGCACATCGTCTATCCGCGCCAGGTCGCGATGTACCTCTCGCGCGAGCTAACCGACTCGTCGCTGCCGAAGATCGGCAAGGAGTTCGGCGGGCGCGACCACACGACCGTGATCCACGCGACTTCGAAGATCGCGCGCCTGATCAAGGAAGATCGCTCTGTGTACAACCTTGTGCAGGAGCTCACTGCGCGCGTCAAGCAGGATCGCTGATCTGTGGAGAGACGCGCTACGCTGGCCGGGCCCTGTTGAACACCGTCCGTTCTCCACGGAATACGTCCACCGCCCGATCCCGCTGTCAGTATGGGATCTCGCGGTCTTCCACCCCGCTAACACCCCTTACTACTACCACTGTCCTTTTCTAACTAAATGATCGAAACAGACATCAGCGTCGGAGCCGGCCTCAAGGCCACCTGCTCGAAGGACGAGCTCGTGGCCAAGCTGGGCGTGGTTGCGCGGGCCGTGTCGACGCGCACCGCCGTGCAGGTCTTCTCCGGCGTCCGGATCTCTGCGGGGGCTGGCGAGCTGCTCCTCGCCGCGACGGACATGGAGCTCTCGCTGCGGTCCTCACTCGCCGCCCAGGTCGATTCGGAAGGGGAGACCGTCGTCCCGGGCCGGCGGCTCGTGGAGCTGGCGCGCCTGCTCCCGGACAGCGAGATCCGCTTCGAGCACAAGCCCGAAGAGGGCGTGATGCTGATCGACTCCGGGTCGGCGAGCTACCGCCTCAACACCTACAACGCCGAGGACTTCCCGCGGCTGCCGGACGTCGAGGCAGCGCAGCTCTTCGCCGTCGACCGGGAGGCGCTGCTCGACACGATCGCCCGCGTCCAGCGCTCGGCATCACGCGACGAGTCGCGCCCGGTGCTCACCGGGATCCTCGCGAGCTTCCAGGGGACGAAGCTGACGATGGTCGCGACCGACTCCTACCGGCTCTCGGTGAAGGAGACCGCGCTCGAAGTGGCAGGCCCCGACCTCGAGGCGATCATCCCGGCGCGCGCCCTGACGGAGCTGCAGCGCATCGGCGAACCGGGCGACGGGCTCGAGCTCGGCGTGCACGACAACCAGATCATCTTCAGGGCCGGCGACGTCGTGCTCACGAGCCGCCGCATCGACGGCCAGTTCCCGAATCACGCGCAGCTGATCCCGGAGACGTTCGAGACGGAGGTGCCGATCTCGCGCACCGAGTTCCTCGACGTCGTCCGCCGCGTGGCCGTGATCGTCGAGCGGAACTCGCCGCTCCGGCTGCAGTTCGCCGAGGGCCAGCTCACGGTGTCGGCGCGGACGCAGGACGTCGGCGAGGCCAGCGAGAGCCTGCCGGTCGCGTACACCGGCGAGCCGCTCGAGATCGGCTTCAACGCCGAGTTCCTCCGCGACGGGCTCGAGTCGGTGAGCGAGGACGAGGTCACCCTGAAGCTGATCAGCTCACTCCGGCCCGGCCTGATCCAGGCGGCCGGCGACGACTTCAGGTACCTGATCATGCCGATCCGCCTCGCAGGCTGATCGTCGCGCGGGTCTCGCTCCGGGACTTCCGCTCATACGCGCGGCTCGACCTCGACCTCGAACCGGGGCTCGTCCTCGTGACGGGGTCGAACGGAGCCGGAAAGACGAACCTGCTCGAGTCGCTGCACGTCGGCACGCAGGGGTTCTCGCCGCGAACGCGGGCCGACGCGCAGCTCGTCCGGTTCGGGGCGCCCGCCGCCCGTGTCGTCGTCAACGGGAGCCGGGGCGCGTCGAAGCTCCAGCTCGAGGTGACGCTCTCGCGCAGCGACGGGAAGCGCGCCGTCGTGAACGGCGGGAAGCTGCGCGCGGCCGAGCAGCTGCGCTCCGAGGTCTCGACGCTCGTCTTCACGCCCGACCGGCTCACCGTGGTCAAGGGCGGGCCCGCAGTGCGACGCGCGTACTTCGACAGAACGCTTGGTCGCCTCGCGCCGGCCCGCGCGTCGCTGCCGCTCGAGTACGGCTCGGCGGTCGGGCAGCGCAACGCGGGCCTGCGCCGCGTCGCACTCGGCCTTTCGTCCCGCGACGCGCTCACGCCGTGGACGGAGCAGGTCGTCGAGCTCGGCATCGCGCTCGTCGAGGCTCGCACCGAGGCGATCGCGCTGCTCGCGCCGGCCTTCGCCGAACGGGCCGGCGAGCTCGGCCTGCCCGAGGCGAAGCTCGTCTACGCGGGCGAGGTGCCGACCGTCGAGGCGCTCGGGGCGCGGCTCGACAAGGACCTCGACCGCGGCGCAACCGGCCTCGGCCCCCACCTCGACGACGTCGCGATCGTCTCCGGCGCGCGCGACCTCCGCAGCTTCGGCTCGCAGGGCGAACAGCGGCTCGCGGTGCTCGCGCTCCTGCTCGCGGAGGCACAGGCGATCACCGACCGGCGCGGCGAGCCGCCGCTCCTGCTTCTCGACGACGTCCTCTCAGAGCTCGATCCTGCGCGGCGCCGGATCCTCGGCGAGCGGCTCGCCGTCACCGGCCAGACGCTCGTCACCGCGACTGACGCGGCGTCCCTCCCCATCGAGCCGACGCAACTGCTCGAGGTCACCCCGGGCGAGGTGCACGCGGCGTGAGCGAGCTGCTCGGCGACGAGGTGCGGCGCGAGCTCTCCCGCTTCGGCCCGGCGGCCGGGATGGGCGAGGTGCTCTCGGCATGGCCGGACGCGGTCGGCGAGGGGATCGCCCGAAACGCCTGGCCCGCGCGCCTCGGTCGCGATGGGACGCTCCACGTCGCGGTCACCTCCTCGTCGTGGGCCTTCGAGCTCGGAGCCCACGCGCCGGAGATCCTCGGCCGCCTCCAGGAGGCGCTCGGAGACGATGCGCCGGCCGCGCTTAGGTTCACGCCGGGGCCGGTCCCAGAACCGGTTTCGGACGAGCCGGCGGGTGCTTCCTGGACGCCTCCGGAGCCCACTCCGGACGACCTCGCGCAGGCCGTGGAGGCCGCTTCTGCGATCGAGGACCCGGAGCTGCGCGAGCTCGTTCGCCGGGCCGCCGCGGCGAGCCTCGCAACCCCCCGCGACGACCACCCGATCTGATACACTACGTCGGGCCCGCAAAGGGTCACTTTGCAGGGCTTTTTTGATGGCTGAAACCACCTACACCGCAAAAGACATCACCGTTCTGGAGGGGCTCGAGCCCGTCCGGCTACGTCCGGGCATGTACATCGGCTCGACGGGCTCTCGCGGGCTCCATCACCTCATCTTCGAGGTGGTCGACAACTCCGTCGATGAGGCCCTCGCCGGCCGCAACGACCGGGTCGAGATCACCCTCCATCCGGACAACTCGGTGACCGTCCGCGACTGGGGCTCCGGGATCCCGGTCGACGTGATGCCCGAGCAGGGCCTGCCCGCGCTCACCGTCGTGCTGACGAAGCTCCACGCCGGCGGCAAGTTCGGCGGCGACGGCTACAAGGTCTCGGGCGGACTGCACGGCGTCGGCATCTCCGTCGTCAATGCGCTCTCGGAGTGGTTCATCGCCGACGTCTACCGCGACGGCAAGATCTACCGCCAGGAGTTCGCGCGCGGCGTCCCGACCACCGAGATGGAGATCGTCGGCGACTCGCCGGTCGACGAGACCGGCACGACGATCCGCTTTCTCCCCGACCTGGAGATCTTCGACGAGCTCGAGTGGTCGTCGCAGATCCTCCTGCAGCGCCTCCGCGAGACGGCGTTCCTCACGAGGAGCTTCCACATCGTGCTCGTGGACGAGCGCACCGGCGAGGAGCGCACCGAGTTCTACTACGAGGGCGGGATCAAGGACTTCGTCGCCTACGTGAACGAGGCGAAGGACGCCGTCCACCCCCACATCATCTACCTCGAGGCCGAGACCGATCAGGGCGCGGTCGAGATCGCGATGCAGTGGAACAACTCGTACGTCGAGTCGGTCTACTCGTTCGCGAACAACATCAACACCACCGAGGGCGGCTCGCACCTCTCCGGGTTCAAGGCGGCGCTCACCGGCACGCTCAACAAGTACGCGCGCGACAAGGGGCTCCTGAAGGACAAGGAGGACAACCTCGAGGGCGAGGACGTGCGCGAAGGTCTCGCGGCCGTGATCTCCGTCAAGCTGCGCGAGCCGCAGTTCGAAGGGCAGACCAAGACGAAGCTCGGCAACCCGGGCGTCCGCGGGCTCGTCGAGCAGGCCGTCAACGCGAAGCTCGCGGAGTTCATGGAGGAGAACCCCGGCGACGCGCGTCAGATCATCACCAAGGCCGTCTCCGCCTCGCGCGCCCGCCAGGCCGCCCGCAAGGCGCGCGAGCTGACGCGGCGCAAGAGCGCGCTCGAGAACTCGTCGCTCCCCGGCAAGCTCGCCGACTGCTCGAACCGCGACCCCGACTCCGCCGAGCTCTACATCGTCGAGGGCGACTCCGCCGGCGGCTCGGCCAAGCAGGCGCGCGACCGCAGCTACCAGGCGATCCTGCCGCTGCGCGGGAAGATCATCAACAGCGAGAAGAACCGGATCAACAAGGTGCTCTCGAACAACGAGATCCAGGCGATGATCACCGCGATCGGCACCGGCTTCGGCGACGAGTTCGACATCGCGAACCTCCGCTACAACCGCGTGATCGTGATGACCGACGCCGACGTCGACGGCTCGCACATCCGCACGCTGATCCTCACCTTCCTCTACCGCCAGCTCCGCGAGCTCGTCGAGCGCGGCCACATCTACATCGCGGTGCCGCCGCTCTACCACGTGAAGATCGGCAACCAGGAGATGTACTTCGAGAAAGATTCGCAGCTCGAGGAGCTGCTCGTGCGCGAGCGCATCGAGTCGGTCGAGATCGAGGATCGCGAAGGCAAGGCCGTGAAGCTGACCGAGGCCCGTTGGAAGAAGCTCGGCTCGAGCCTCAACGAGCTCGAGGGCTGGTCGAACCGCCTGCGCGCCGACTTCGGGCCGACGGCGGTCGACTTCGTGATCGGGCAGCGGCTCGTCGAGACCGACGCCGCCGCGCCGAACGACGTCGAGGGTGCGCTCGCGGGCCTCAAGGACACGACCCACGACGTGGTCGTGCTCGAGGCGACCGCCGAGACCCTGCGCGTGAAAGTCGTCGAGCGCGAGACCTCGACGGCCCACACTTTCCGGCTGCCCGGCGGCATTCTCGGCTCGCCGATTTACCACAACCTGCGCCGCTCGTACGCGAAGCTCGCCGAGTCGACGGGGCTGCCGCCGTTCACGCTGCGCCACGGCAAGCGCACCGAGACCGCGTCCACCTTCTACGACATGCGCACCGTTGCGCTCGACCTGACGAAGGACGGGATGCACGTGAGCCGGTTCAAGGGCCTCGGCGAGATGAACCCCGAGCAGCTGTGGGAGACCACGATGGATCCGGCGAGGCGGATGCTGATCCGGGTCGACGTCGAGGACGCCTCCGCGGCCGACCACGTGTTCACGACGCTGATGGGAGACCAGGTCGAGCCCCGCCGCAAGTTCATCGAGGAGAACGCGAAGGACGTGAAGTTCCTCGATGTCTGAGGTAGAGACTGGCCCACTGAACCCAGGCCGGATCGAGGGCCGCGAGCTCGAGCAGGAGATGCGCACGAGCTTCCTGGACTACGCGATGTCGGTGATCGTCTCGCGCGCGCTCCCGGATGTGCGCGACGGCCTGAAGCCCGTCCACCGGCGCGTCCTCTACGGGATGCACGAGAACGGGATGCAGCCGAACCGGCCGTACAAGAAGTGCGCGGTGATCGTCGGCGCAGTGATGGGCGCCTACCATCCTCACGGCGACTCGGCGATCTACGACACGCTCGTGCGGCTCGCGCAGCCGTTCTCGATGCGCTACCCGCTCGTCGACGGCCAGGGCAACTTCGGCTCGCTCGACGACGACCCGCCGGCCGCGATGCGCTACACCGAGTGTCGGCTCACGAAGCTCGCGACGGAGCTCCTCCGCGACATCGACGCTGACACCGTCGACTTCGAGCCGAACTACGACGAGTCGCGCAAGCAGCCCACCGTCCTGCCGGCGCGCTTTCCGAACCTGCTCGTCAACGGCGCCGCCGGCATCGCGGTCGGGATGGCGACGAACATGCCGCCGCACAAGCTCTCCGAGGTCGTCGACGCGATCCTCGCGTTGATCGACGATCCGGAGACCGATGTCGAGGCCATGATGAAGCACGTCAAGGGCCCCGACTTCCCGACGGGCGCGATCATCGTCGGTCGCAGCGGCATCCGCGACGCCTACCGCACCGGCCGCGGCCGGATCGTGATGCGCGCCCGCGCCCACATCGAGGAGCTGCGCGGCGGGCGAAGCGCGATCGTGATCACCGAGCTGCCCTACGGCGTCAAGAAGGGCGGCGACGCGGGCGTGATCAAGAAGATCGCCGACCTCGTCCACGACAAGGTGCTCACCGAGATCTCCGACCTGGCCGACCATTCCGACAAGACCGGGATGCGGATCCAGGTCGAGCTGAAGCGCGATGCGGTGCCGCAGGTCGCGCTCAACAAGCTCTTCAAGCACACCGGGCTCCAGTCGACCTTCGGCTACAACGCGGTCGCCCTCGTCGACGGCGTCCCGCGCACGCTGTCGCTGCTCGAGCTCGTCCGCCACTACCTCGACTACCAGCGCGAGGTCGTCACCCGCCGCTCGCAGTACCAGCTCCGCAAGGCGGAAGAGCGCGCGCACATCCTCCGCGGCTACCTGATCGCACTCGACAACCTCGATGCGGTGATCGCGCTGATCCGCGAGTCCGCCGACACCGATGCGGCGCGCGAAGGTCTGATGAGCAAGTTTGATCTCTCCGAGGTGCAGGCCCAGGCGATCCTCGATCTCCGCCTCGCGCGGTTGACCGGGCTCGCGCGCAAGGAGATCGACGAGGAGCACGACGAGCTCGAGGCGCGGATCACCGAGCTGCGCACGATCCTCGGCGACGAGACACGCATCGACGGCCTGATCAAGGAGGAGCTGCTCGAGCTGAAGCAGACCCACGCGCGCACCGACGACCGCCGCACCGAGATTGTCGCCGCAGAGGAGGAGCTCGAGCTCGAGGACATGATCGCGGAGGAGGACATGGTGATCGCGATCACCAAGTCCGGCTACATCAAGCGGCTCCCGGTCACCGCCTACCGCGAGCAGCGCCGCGGCGGCGTCGGTGTGATGGGGATGGATCTCAAGGAAGAGGACTTCATCGAGCACCTCTTCGTCGCCTCGACGCACGACTTCCTGCTCTTCGTGACCTCGGTCGGGAAGATCTACCGCCTCAAGGTGCACGAGCTGCCGCTCGGCTCACGGCAGTCGAAGGGCCGCGCGATCGTCAACCTGCTGCCGTTCCGGCAAGACGAGCAGATCCGCGCCGTCCTCCAGACGCGCGACTACAAGGATGCGGAGTACCTGATCTTCGGCACCAAGCGCGGCGTCGTGAAGAAGTCACGGTTCCTCGACTACAACACGCCGCTCAAGGCCGACGGGATCATCGCGATCAAGCTCCGCGAAGGCGATGAGCTGATCGGCGTGCGACACTCGACGGGCGACAACGACGTGCTGATGGTCTCGCGCAAGGGCCAGGCCGTGCGATTCCACGAGAGCGCGCTGCGGGCGATGGGCCGCGCCACCGAGGGCGTCAAGGGCATGACCCTGCGCGAGGGCGACGAGGTGATCGAGCTGAACGTCGCGGAGGACGACGCCGACCTGCTCGTCGTGACCGAGAACGGCTACGGCAAGCGCACCCGGATCTCCGAGTACCGGCTCACCGGTCGCGGCGGGCTCGGCGTGAAGACCGTGAAGCTCACCGAGGCGCGTGGCCAGCTCGCCGGCGCCCGGGTCGTGCGCGACGGCTATCAGGTGATGCTGATCTCGACCGGCGGCACCGTGATCAAGATGCCGGTCGACGGAATCCGCCGCATGGGCCGGGCGACGCAGGGCGTGATCGTGATGCGCCTTCGCGGCGAGGAGCTCGTTTCGAGCCTGGCCCCGGTGGTCGAGGCGGAGGAGCCCGAGGCGGCGACGGCCGAGCCCGGCACCGAGCCCGTCGCCGAAGTGGACTTCGACGACCCGGAGCTGGACGAGGATGAGCCCGAGGACGACGACGAGCCGGACGCGGACGACGACTCCGACGACGACGCAGAGGACGAGTAGCCCCCTTCCAATCTCGCCCGCGCGGCGATATACCTGCGATCGCGGCTATGGCGATCACACGACAGGCGGAACTGCTCGAACCGATAGATCTCGCGGCACACCTCGACAAGCTCGAGCTGTACCTGGGCCAGGTGTGCCAGATCGCGGGCATCTCGAAGATGCAGCTCGACTACTGGACGAACAAGGCGCAGATCCCGACGAAGGGCAAGAAGCAACGGATCTACGACGTCGACGCGCTCGAGACGGTGATGCTGATCAAGCAGGGGAAGGACAAGGGCCTGAACCTCGGCGCGGCGATCGACGCGGCGCGCAAGTTCCGCGAAGAAGAAGCCGCGCGGATCTAGAGAGCGGCGCGCAGCTCGGCCGCAGCAGCCGCGGGGTCAACGCTGTTGACGTAGATCCCGGCGCCGAGCTCGAGGCCGGCCATCACGGTCAGCCGCGGCAGGAGCTCGAAGTGCCAGTGGCCCCTGTTGTGGAGCCACGCGTTGAGCGGTACCGGCCCGGCCGCGACCGCGTGAAGCCGGCGAATCGAGTCGGCCAGCAGCGCCAGTGCGACCTCGAGCCGCTCTCCAAAACCGCCGGAGTCGTGGTCGCGTGGGGCGATCAGGAGCTCGTACGGCAGGCGGCCAAAGGGATTTGCGATCACGACAATCCCGTCGCGCTCGGTGATGACGTTCTGATTGCTCGTGACGAGGTCGCACAAGGCGCAGTTCGTGTCGTCCGTGTGTTCCGTGGCGACCGCCGGCGGGATCTCGCCCGTCCAGGCCAGTTGCGTATGGGAGTGCGGCAGGCTCGCTCCCGCCTCGCGGCCCTCGTTGAGGAGCGCGTGGATGTAGCCCGGTTCCGCGGCGGCTCGTGCGCGCCAGGCCTCGGCGATCAGGGCAACCTCGGCGTCGTCCAACTCCGCGAGCGAGCGGATATGCCGCGGCGTGGAGATCACGACCTCCTGCCGCTCGAGCGCGGGGTAGAGATTCGGGACGACGCGGACCGACCAGCCCGGCGAATCCGGCTCGCGGCCGGGCGGCCCGATCGCGAACGTCTCGGGCGGGGTGCGGTCCTCGCGGCCCTCGCAGAACGGGCAGCGCTCGAGCTCGTCGGCCGTCGGCGGCTCGACCGCGGCGCGTCCGGCTCCGGGGCGCGCGGCCCGGCCCGGTGCGATGATGACCTCGCGGCCCGAGAGCGGGTCGCGGCGACGCTCTCCGCTCAGTTGTCCTTGTCGCCCTTCGCGATGAAGGCGCTGTAGAACTCGAGCGGCAGCGGGAAGACGATCGTCGAGGAGCCGGCCGCGGAGCTGACCTCGATCAGCGTCTGCAGATAGCGGAGCTGCAGCGCGACAGGATGCTCCTCGATCACGAGCGCCGCGTCCTTGAGGCGCTCGGCGGCCTGGAACTCGCCCTCGGCCGCGATCACCTTTGCGCGCCGCTCGCGCTCGGCCTCTGCCTGACGCGCCATGGCCCGCTGCATCCCGCTCGGAATCTCGACGTCCTTGACCTCGACCACCGAGACCTTGATTCCCCACGGGGCGGTCTGCTCGTCGATGATCGCCTGCAGGATCGTGTTGATCTTCTCGCGCTCGGAGAGCAGCTCGTCGAGTACGTGCTGGCCAAGCACCGAGCGCAACGTGGTCTGCGCGATCTGCGACGTCGCCGAGAGGTAGTTCTCGACTGCGACGACGGCCATCGATGGATCGACGATCCGGAAATAGGCGACCGCGTTCACGCGCGCCGGCACGTTGTCCTTGGTGATCACTTCCTGCGGCGGCACGTTGAGCGTGATCGTCCGCAGGTCGATCCGCACCATCCGGTCGACGATCGGGATCAGGAAGAACAGGCCCGGGCCCTTGGGCGCGCCGAGCAGGCGGCCGAGCCGGAAGATCACGCCGCGCTCGTACTCGCGCACCACCTTGATCGCCGCAAACAGGAACAGGACGATCAGGAAGATGATGATCGCCGCGACGAGAATGCCGACGAGTGCTCCTGACGAGGCGACCATGTCCTGATCCTACTCCGGGCTGACCGTCAGAACGAGGCCGTCGCGCGAGACGATGCGAACCGCCTCGCCGTCGCGGAGTTGCTCGCCGCCCGCGGCGTGGGCCTGCCAGAGCGTGCCGTCGAGATACACGAACCCGTTGCGGACCTCTCCGACCTCGCCGATCATCAGCTGCGCGCCCGTTCTCGGCGCCAGCCGCTTTGCCTTCACCGCCTTGCCGATGAGGAACGCCCAGAACAGGCCGAGCACGACGGCGATCGAGATCACGAGCGGATACGAGGTCCTGTACGGAGCCGGCGCGTTGTGGAAGAGGAGCAGCATCCCTGCGATCAGACTGACCAGCCCGGCGACGGTGAGCGCGCCGTGCGGCGATGTGACGTGCGCGTCGGCGACGAAGAGAAACGCGCCAAGCAGGATCAGCAGGATTCCGCCCCAGCTGAACGGCAGCACCGAGAAGCCGAACAGCGCGATCACGAGCGCGACTGCGCCGAGCGCGCCGGGCAAGACGACGCCCGGGTGGAAGATCTCGAACCCGATCCCCGCGATCCCGGCGAGGAACAGCAGCGAGATCAGGTTCGGATTCAGGAGCGTGTTGAGGACCTGGTCGAGGAAGCCCATCGAGACCTCGTCGATCTGTGCGCCGGCCAGGTGCAGCGTGTAGCCCTTCGGCACGGTCTTGTAGCCGTCGGACTTCGCGAGGAGCGCGGGCAGCGTCGGCGCGATCATGTCGATCACGTTCATCTGCAGCGCCTCGGACGCGGTGAGGTTCGAGGCCTTGCGAACCGCCGCGTCGGCCCACACCGCGTTTCGGCCATGGCTCTTCGCGAGAGCGCGCAGTGACGCGGCCGCGTCGTTCACGACCTTGCGGCGCAGATCGCTGCTGATGTTCGCGCCGCTCGAGTCGATCGGCGTCGAGGAGCCGATGTTCGTCTGCGGCGCCATCGCAAGCAGGTCGGCGGCCTGCGAGATCCACACGCCCGCGGATGCCGCACGTGCGCCCTCCGGGGAGACGTAGACGATCACCGGAATCGGGCTCGCGAGCTCGTCCTGGACGATCTTCCGCATCGAGTCGGAGAGCCCGCCGGGAGTGTCGAGCAGGATCACGGCGGCGCTGTAGCCGTTCTTCGCGGCGCGCTTCAGCTCATCCGAGAGGTAGCTCTGCGTGACCGGGTTGACCTCGGTGTCGAAATGGATCGCCAGCACGCGTGGCGTGGCTGCGTGGCTCGGGGCGGCGAGGGCGAGCAGTGCCGCGACCGCGGCGAGCGGGACGAGGACCCAGCGTAAAAGTCCTGCGTTCACAGCTCTTTGAGCGTAGCAGGGAAGGGGAGTTGCCCCTACTCTGGAAAAGGGTCAAGTTGTGCGCACTCTTTTCATAGCCGCCGTTTCGGCACTCGCGTTCGCGGGGGCCGCGCATGCCACCGACGTGACGATCGTCGCGCGGAACGTTCCCTTACACGGCGGGCGCTCGCTCGCCGTCGCGCCGTCGGCCCGATTCGACATGGTCGGCCTGCACTGGCAGGGCACCGGCACGCCGCAGTTCCGCACGCGCAGTCTCGCGGGCCGCTGGAGCGCCTGGCTCTCGGCCGACGACGACTGGGGCCGCGACGGCAGCGGCTGGCGCAAGGGCGCCGCAGAGTGGACAGGCCCGGCCGACGCGATCCAGTACCGGTTCAACGGCCGCGTCGTGCGGCTGCGCGCCTACTTCCTCTGGAGCCCAATCGAGAAGATCGCCGCGCGGCGACTCACGATCGCGGGCTCGCCGATGATCATCCCTCGCGAATCGTGGGGAGCGGACGAGTCGATCAGGCGCGACAAGGTGCCCGTCTACGCCCCCGAGCTCCGCTTCGCGGTGATCCACCACACGGTGAACACCAACAACTACACGCCGGCCGAGTCCGCGGCGATCGTGCGTGGCGACTACGTCTACCACGTGAAGGGGAACGGCTGGAACGACATCGGCTACAACTTTCTCGTCGACAAGTACGGCCAGGTCTTCGAGGGCCGCTACGGCGGTATCGACAAGGCGGTCGTCGGCGCCCACGCACTCGGCTTCAACAACGGCTCCGTCGGGATCGCGCTGATCGGCACCTACACCTCCACGGGGATCTCGGCCGCTGCCCGTGCCTCGCTCGTCAAGCTCCTCGCCTGGCGCCTCGACGTCGCGCACATCGACCCGCTCTCCTTCGTGAACGTGCTTTCGGGCGGCAACGCGAAGTTCCCGAAGGGGATCCCGGTCAACCTGCGCGCGATCTCCGGCCACCGCGACGTCTACTTCACCGAGTGCCCCGGCACCGCTCTCTACAACGAGCTCCCGTCGATCGCCCAGAGCGTCGCCGCGACCGGCGGCCCGAAGCTGTACGCGCCGCTCGAGCAGGGCAAGGTCGGCGAGCTGCTTCGCTTCACCGGCAAGCTGTCCAAGCCGCTGCCGTGGACGATGACGATTGCCGACAAGAGCGGCACGAAAGTGGCGGGTGGCGGCGGCACGGGCACCGCGATCTCCTGGAGCTACGACTCGAGCAAGACTGCGCCGGGCCGCTACTCGTGGACGATGGCGGCCGGCGACTCGGTGCGGCCCGCGACGGGCATCTTCACCGTGAAGGGCGTACCGCCGCCGACGCTCCTGCTGACGGCGCTGACCGTGAGCCCGGCCGCGATCAGCCCGAACAGCGACGGGGTGAACGACACGGCCACGATCTCCTACATGCTCGGCGTCTCCGCCTCGGTCACCGGCACGCTCGTCAACGCGGCCGGCGTCCCGACCGCGACGCTCTTCACGCAGCTGCTTCCGGCCGGCAAGCAGAGCTTCACTTTCGACGGGACGGGCGTCGCGGACGGCCCCTACACGATCGCGCTCACGGCGACGGCCGCCGAGGGCGCGCCGGTGACGCTGAGCCAGCCGATCACGATCGACCGCACCCTGGCGAACTTCGCCGTCTCCCCGGCGTTCTCGCCGAACGGGAACGGGCCGACGAAGCTCCTCACCACCAGCTTCCAGCTCGTGTACCCGGCCAACGGCGTCCTCCAGATCCTGGACGCGGGCGGGAACGTGATCGCGACGCCGTTCAGCGGCCTGCTCGAAGCCGGGCCGGAGACGCTCACGTGGAACGGGGCGCTCGCGGACGGAACGCCTGTGCCAGACGGCACCTACAAAGCTGCTCTGGTGCTCGACGAGCCGTCGGGGCCGGCGACGCACACGGCGACGTTCATCGCCGACTCGACCGCGCCCACGCTGACGCTCGTCTCGGCGAACGCGCTCGAGTTCAGGCTTTCGGAGCCCGGCACCGTGACGCTGACGGTCCGCGGCACTCCATGGAAGCGCTACGTGAAGACCGTGAAGCAGCCGGGCCTCGTCACGTTCTGGGTTTCCTCGCCGCAGCCGACCAGGTTCACCGCGACGGCGACGGACGCGGTCGGCAACACGAGTACCGCGGTTCTCCACCTGTGATGTGACCCTCCACGCGGCGTCGCCGGGCTCCTGGCTCGCGATCACACGGCGCGATGCGGCGTCCTCGGTTGCGCCCGTAGCCTCCGGCTACGAACGCGCCCTGCGTCCTTGCCTCGCTTGGTGCTCGCGACCCAGGAGCGCGGCAACGCCACGTGAAGGGACACTCTTTAGACTGGGGCGATGCAACCGCCGCTTCGCCGCTCCCGTCCAATCGGACAACCGCTTCGGCCGGACCCGCCGCTGCGTTACGAAAGGCTGAGCGACCCGATTCTCGTGCGACGCGCAAAAGACGGAGACGAAAGGGCCCTCGCGGCCCTGTGTGAACGCCATGCGCCGGCAGTCGAGCGGCTCGCGCGTCAGGTGCTGCGCAATCCCGAGGACGCGCGCGACGCGGCACAGGAGTCGCTGGCGAAGCTCTGCGTCCGGATTCGCCAGTTTCGCGGCGAGTCGCAGTTCTCGACGTGGCTCCACCGGCTCGTCGTCAACACCTGTCGCGACGCGGCTGCGCGCAGCGGCGCGCGGGCCTGCGAGCCGTTGAACGAGGACACGCGTGCCGCACGCGACGGCGATCCGGTCACCGCCGCCGCCGCCGCCGAGACCCGCTCCGAGCTGGGCGCGTGCCTCGCGGGCATCTCGCCGGTCCAGGCGCAGGTGGTCGTGCTCAAGGACGTCATGGATCTCTCCTTCGAGGAGATCTCGTCGGCGACCGACCTCCCCGTCGGCACCGCCAAGTCGTACGCGCACCGCGGCCGGCTGCGGCTGCGCGAGTCGATCGAGCGCGGCGCGGCATGACGCTCATCGCGCCGTTCGGCCGGGCGGAGATCGAGTCGATCATCCCCCACCGCGATCCGTTCCTGCTCATCGACGAGGTCGTCGAGCTCGTGCCCGGGCTACGCGTGGCTGCGCGCAAGCACCTCACCGGCGACGAGTGGTGGTGGCCCGGCCACTTTCCCGGGAAGCCTGTGATGCCGGGTGTGCTGACCGTTGAGGCGATCGCCCAGTGCGGCGCGGTCGCCGTGCTCGCCGAGCCGGAGAACCAGGGAAAGCTCGCGTTCTTCGCCGGGATCGACGACGTCAAGTTCAAGCGGATCGTCGAGCCGGGCGACACGCTCGATCTCGTCTGCGAGATCGTCCAGCGGCGCGGCCCGATCGGCAAGGGCAAAGGTACGGCGCACGTGGGCGGCGAGCTTGCCTGCTCCGGGATGCTCACCTTCTTCGTCGGAGACGCGCCTTGATCGCCGCGGCCGGCGCGCGCGTCTCGATCACCGGGCTCGGGTGCCACGTGCCCGCGAAGGTGGTCACGAACGACGACCTCTCGCTGACGCTCGCCACCTCGGACGAGTGGATCCGCACGCGTACCGGCATCCGTGAGCGCCGCATCGCGGTGCAGGAGGAGGCGCTGTCCGACATCGCGATGCCCGCGTGTCGCGCCGCGCTGGCCCAGGCCGGCATCGAGCCCGCGGAGCTCGACCTGATCATCGTGGCCACGGTCACCCCGGACATGATCTTTCCCTCGACCGCGGCGATCCTGGCGAACGAGCTCGGCGCGCCCGACGCGGCGGCCTACGACCTCTCCGCCGGCTGCACCGGCTTCATGTACGCGCTCGCGCAGGGCTACGCGATGCTCGCCGGCGGGCTCTCGAAGCGCGCGCTCATCGTCGGCGGCGACCTGCTGTCGAAGGTGCTGGACTGGAACGATCGCTCGACCTGCGTGCTCTTCGGCGACGGCGCGGGCGCGGTCGTGCTCGAGGCGGTCGACTCCGGCGGCTTCCTCGCGTTCGAGCTGGGTGCCGACGGCGGCGGCGGAGCGAATCTGTGGCTGCCGGGCAGCGGCTCGCGGCACTTCGACGACCCTGACAGCCTTCTCAAGATGAACGGCCGCGAAGTCTTCAAGTTCGCCACGCGCGTGCTCGTCAGCTCGGCCGAGGCCGTGCTCGCGCAGTGCGGGCTGACGGCGGAGGACGTCGACGTATACGTGCCGCACCAGGCGAACGTGCGCATCATCGACCATGCTGCGAAGAAACTGGGCTTTCCCGACGAAAAGGTCGTCGTGAACGTCGACCGCTACGGGAACACGTCGTCGGGGTCGATTCCTCTCGCGCTGCAGGACGCGGCCGCAGACGGACGTGTCAGGCCGGGACAGCTCGTGCTGATGACCGGGATGGGAGCAGGCCTCACTTGGGGCTCGAGTCTGATGGAGTGGACAAAGGAGATGGCGGCATGAGTCGGGTGATCCGGCGCGTCGGCGTCAATGAGGCATCTAAGGAGGGGGCTCGTGGGGGAACCCTGGGTTCCCCCACGCTAAAGGAGATGGCGGCATGACTGGAAAGATCGCGTTCTGCTTCCCCGGGCAGGGCTCGCTCGAGTCCGGGATGGGCCGCGAGATCGCGGAGGCGGTACCCGAGGCGATGGCGGTCTACGACGCGGGCAGCGAAGCGTGTGGGCTCGATCTCAAGGAGCTCTGCTTCTCGGCCCCCATCGAGGACATGGTCGAGACGGACGTACAACAGCCGGCGCTCGTAGCGACGAGCCTCGCCGTCCTCGCGGCGATTCGCGCGCGCGGGATCGAGCCGGACTTCGTGGTCGGGCACTCGGTTGGCGAGTTCGCGGCGCTGGCCGCGGTGCGCGCGATCGGCACCGCGGCGGCGATCGGGCTCGTGCGCGAGCGAGGGCTCGCGATGGCCGAGGCGGCCCGGCGGCACCCGGGCGCGATGGCGGCGATCCTCGGGCTCGACGACGAGATCGTCGAGACGCTGTGCCGCAAGATCCTCGGCGTGTGGCCGGCCAACTACAACTGCCCAGGCCAGATCGTCGTCTCCGGCGAGCACATCGCCGTGGACGAGTGCTGCTCCGAGGCCGAGTCGGCGGGAGCGCGGCGGACGATGAAGCTGAAGGTCTCCGGCGCGTTCCACAGCCCGCTCGTCGCTCGTGCGGCGGACCGGCTCAGGCCGGCCGTGGAGGCGATCCACTTCATGGAGCCGATCCACCCGTTCATGTCGACGGTGACTGCGCGGATCGAGTCGGCGCCTCGCCTCGCGACGCTGCTCGTCGACCAGCTGACCGCTCCGGTCAAGTTCACGCAGGCGGCGACCGAGCTCGTCCGCGGCGGCGTTCGCACCTTCGTCGAGGTCGGTCCGGGCAATGTTCTCTCGGGTCTGATCAAGAGGATCGACCAGAGTGTCGAGACGGTCTCGGTGAACAATCTCGCGTCGCTGGCAAAGCTCGAGGAGTCGCTTGCCTGAGTTCTGTTCCCTCGAGGGGAAGACGGCGCTCGTCACGGGAGGCTCTCGCGGAATCGGCCGGGCGATCGCGGTCGAGCTGGCGCGTGGCGGTGCAACCGTAGTCGTCGGCTATCGCTCCGGCGCCGACGAGGCTGCGGAGGTCGCGGCGGAGATCGGCGGGCGGGCGATCCAGGCTGACGTCTCGAGCGCGGAGGATGCAGCGCGCCTCGTCGAGGAGGCCGGCGACATCGACATCCTCGTCAACAACGCGGGGCTCACGCGCGACGGGCTGCTGGCGCGGATGTCCGACGACGACTGGCGCACGGTGATCGACACGAACCTCAGCTCGGTCTTCTACACCTGCCGGGCGGTGACGCGCCCGATGATGAAGAAGCGCGCCGGCGCGATCGTGAACGTCTCCTCGATCGTCGGCGTCCACGGCAACTGGGGCCAGACGAACTACGCGGCGTCGAAGGCTGGGATCGTCGGCTTCACGAAGTCGCTGGCGCGCGAGCTGGGCAGCCGCGGCGTCCGCGCGAATGTCGTCGCGCCGGGCTACGTGCAGACGGCGCTGACCGAGGTGCTGCCCGACGAGGCGCGCGAGGCGATGCTCACCAATACTCCGCTCGGGCGGCTCGGGGAGCCGGCTGACATCGCCGGTGCCGTACGCTTCCTGTGCTCGGACGAGGCCTCGTTCGTCACGGGCGAAGTGCTGCTCGTCGACGGCGGACTGGGAATGTGAGGGCATGAATCAGAACGGCAGGCGCAGGGTCGTGATCACCGGTCTCGGTGCGCTCACTTCCCTCGGAAACGATTACGAGACGACCTGGCAGAACCTGATCGCGGGAGAGTCCGGCGCGGGCCAGATCACCCAGTTCGACGATACGAACTACGAGGTCCACTTCGCCTGCGAGGTGCGCGACTTCGACCCGACGCAGTTCATGGAGCACAAGACCGCGCGCCGGATGGATCGCTTCGCGCAGCTGGCACTCGCGGCGGCGCGGCAGGCCGAGGCCGACAGCGGGATCGTGATCTCGAAGGAGGCCGATCGCGTCGGCGCCTCGATCGCGACCGGGATCGGCGGGCTGAAGTCGTTCCAGGAGTGCACCGACACGCTGCGCGACCGCGGCCCGGACCGCGTGAGCCCGTTCTCGATCCCGGCGATCATCCCCAACATGGGCGCGGCCCAGGTCTCGATGGAGCTGGGAACGCAGGGGCCGCTCTCGTCTCAGTGCACTGCGTGCGCCGCGTCGAACATGTCGATTGGCGACGGCGCCGACTCGATTCGCCTCGGCCGGGCCGACGTGATGTTCTGCGGCGGCACGGAGGCGCCGGTGACCCGCGTCGCGATCGCCGGGTTCACGGCGATGCGGGCGCTCTCGCGGCGCAACGACGATCCGAAGCGCGGCAGCCGTCCGTTCGACGGGGAGCGCGACGGCTTCGTGATGGGCGAGGCCGGCGCGGTGCTGGTGCTCGAGGAGCTCGAGCACGCGAAGGCGCGCGGAGCGAAGATCTACGCCGAGCTGATGGGCTACGGCGTCTCCTCCGATGCGCTCCACGTGACCGAGCCGGACCCGACCGGCGAGAACCCGGCCCGCGCGATGCGGATGGCGTTTGCCGACGCGGGCATCGATCCGTCGGAGATCGACTACGTCAACGCGCACGGCACCTCGACGCCGGTCGGCGACTCGGCCGAGACACGCGTTCTCAAGCTCGCGCTCGGCGAGGAGAAGGCCTACGCGACGCCGGTCTCCTCGACCAAGGGCGCCACGGGCCACTGTCTCGGTGCTGCCGGCGCGGTCGAGGCGATCTTCTGCATCCTCGCGGCGCGCGACGGCAAGGTGCCGCCGACGATCAACCAGACGACGCCCGATCCCGCGTGCGATCTCGACTACATCCCGAACGTGGCGCGCGACCACGAGGTGAAGATCGCCGTCTCGAACTCGTTCGGATTCGGCGGGCACAACGCGTGCATCGTGATGCGCCGCTGGGACGGCGAGTAACGGCCGAGCTCGCCTACGAGGTGCGCGTGTCGGCCCGCGCGCGCCGTGGGCGGATCGAGCTGCCGCCGGGTCGGCCGCCACTCGTCGTCGTCCCGCGCGGGACGAGCGAGCGCGAGATCCGGCGTCTCGTCGAGCGGCACGCCGACTGGATCCGGCGCCGCCAATCACTGCGTGTTACCACGCTGACACTCGCGTCGATCAGCGAGTCGGAGGGGCGGCGCGAGGCGCGGCGGGTCGTGACGGACGTTGCCGAGTCGGAGGCTGCGCGGCTCGGGCTGACCTACGCGTCGATTCAGATCCGCGACCAGCGCACCCGCTGGGGCTCGTGCTCGCCCAGCGGCACGCTCACCTTCAACTGGCGGCTTGTGCTCGCGCCGCACGCCGTGCTCGACTACGTCGTCGTCCACGAGCTCTGTCACCTCCGCGAGGCGAACCACGGGGCGGGCTTCTGGCGCCTCGTCGAGCAGGCGCGACCGGACTACAAGGTGCCGCGCGCCTGGCTGCGCCGCCACGGCCACGAGCTCCTCGCCTACGCGCCAAGCTAATCTCCGCCCATGCGCTGGGCGAGCTTCGACTGCTACGGGACGCTGGTCGACTGGGACGGCGGGGTGCGCGCACAGCTCGAGCGGCTCTTCGGGGCCGAGGCCGCGTCGCGGCTGCTCGCCCGCTACCACGAGGTCGAGCCGGAGCTCCAGGCCGAGTCGCCGACGCCGACGTATCGCGACGTGCTGACGCGCTCGCTCGAGACGCTCGCCGCCGAGGAGGGCGTCGCGCTGAACGGCGAGGCCGACGCGCTGTGGCGCTCGCTGCCGGTCTGGCCCGCGTTCCCCGAGGTGCGCGCCTCGCTGGAGGAGCTGCGAGCGCGCGGCTGGCAGATTGCGGTGCTCTCGAACACGGATCCGGACTTCCTCGACGCGTCGCTTGCGAACGTCGGTGTCCCGGTCGAGCTGAAGATCGTCGCCTCCGCGATCGGCTCGTACAAGCCCGCGCCGGGCCACTGGGAGGCGTTCTTCGCCGAGACCGGCGCTGATCCGGCGCGCCACGTTCACGTCGGCGCAAGCCTCTTCCACGATGTCGAGCCGTGCGCCGCGCTCGGGATCCCGTGCGTCTGGATCGACCGGCTCGGGGAGGGGCCGGACGCGCGTGCGACGAGGACGCTTCCCGATCTCTCCGCGCTGCCGGCCACGCTGGACGAGCTCGTCCCGTCGTGATCCCGGCGGGGCTCACGGCGCGCGCCGCGCAACTCGAGGACGCGGCCGGGATCGCCGAGCTGATCACCGCATTCGACGTCACGATGGGCGTTGAGGGAGGCACCTCCGCGGACGACGTGAGGGCGTTCTGGACGGACGTCGACCTCGAGCGCGACTCGCGCCTGATCGAGACGGGCGACGAGCGGTTCGTCGCCTATGTCGAGTTGACGATGCGCGGCGCGGCACCGTTCTTCGACGGCTACGTGCACCCGGACTGGCTGGGGCAAGGGCTCGGCCGGGAGCTCGTCCGCTTCAGTCAGCAGGTCGCCGCCGGCCGCGCCGAGCGCGTCCGCACGGGGATCCTCACCAGCGACGAGGCCGCCGCCGGGCTGGTTCTCAGCGAGGGCTTTCGCCCCGTGCGCAGCTTCTACCGGATGACGATCGACCTGGAGAGCGCGCCGCCGGAGCCGACGGTTTCGCCCGGGATCGTGCTACGGCCGTTCGAGGCCGCCGACGCTGAGGGCTTCCACGCTGCGCTGGAGGAGTCGTTTATGGACCACTGGGACCACGAGCCCGAGCCGTTCGAGGACTGGCGCCGCCGCACGATCGAGGCGGACGACTTCGACCCGGCGCTCTGGCTCCTCGCGGCCGACGACGGCGAGGTCGCCGGAATCCTGCGCGGGACGGGCAAGCGCTTCGGCTCGGGCTGGATCAACACGCTCGGCGTGCGCCGCGACTGGCGCCGCCGCGGGCTGGGCGTCGCCCTTCTCCACGCCTCATTCGGCGAGTTCTGGCGCCGGGGCGAGCGCCGCGTCCAACTCGGCGTGGATGCCGGGAGCGAGACCGGGGCGGTCGACCTCTACGAACGCGTCGGGATGAGGATCGAATGGCGAGCGGATATCTACGAGAAGGAGCTCACATGAGCAGGCTGCGCGCGAAGTGCCCCGACTGCCACACGTTCACTGCGGTCGCGCTCGGCACCGATTACCAGTGCCACTCGTGCGGGCGCGAGTTCCTCGCAGGGCTCGTGCGCGTGCCGCGCGCGTGGGGGCTCGGCGGCGAGGCGATGGCCGAGGCGGCGTCGCTGCCGCTGCCGTATCCCGAGACCGCTGTGATCGAGGAGGACTCGCTCGCCGAGCAGACCTTCGCGCTCGCCGCCGCATTGCCGGAGTTGCCCCTCGTCCTGGGCGGCTGCTGCTGCTCGCACATCGGCGCGATCGAGGGGCTCGCCGCGCGCCACGAGCGGCTCGCCGTGGTGTGGATCGACGCGCACGGCGACCTCAACACGCCGGTCTCATCGCCGTCCGGCAACGCATGGGGCATGCCGCTTCGGTTCCTGCTCGAGGACGGCACCATCGAGCCGGGCGACGTCGCGCACATCGGCGCCCGGAATCTCGATCCGCCCGAAGTCGAGTACCTCGCGGAGAGCGGCCTCCAGCACGGCCCGGGTGCGGTGAAGCGGGCGCTCGAGGGCACCGAGGGCGTATACGTGGCGCTCGACTGCGATGTGCTCCTGCCCGGCGAGGTCGCCGTCTTCATGCCCGAGCCGGACGGTCCGACGGTCGCGGAGGTCGAACGTCTGCTCGTCGATGTGCGCGCGCATGCGCCGGTGCTCGGTGTCGGCTTTACGGGCCTTGTCCCGGACGCCGGCAACGTTCCCGCGCTCGAGCGCTTCGCCGCGGCGCTCGGCTTGTAGCCGACTGCAACCGGCAGGTGCCCGCGCGCGGTCTAAGATCAAGGCCTCGGTCCCTATGGCAAGCCGTATTGACGTCTCCATCGAGCACAAGCAGCCGCCCCCCGAATCGGACGGGAAGCGGCATCCGAACACGTGCCCGAAGTGCCAGTCGCACTACCGGGACGACGAGCTCCAGGCGGCGCTGTGGGTCTGCCCGCACTGCGGCCATCACTTCCCGATGCGGGCGCCTGCGCGGATCGCGCACCTCGCCGATCCAGGCTCGTTCCAGGAGGAGGCGGCCGAGCTGCGCTCCGAGGATCCGCTCGGGTTCTTCGACATCCGCCCCTACACCGAGCGGCTGGCCGAGGCGGAGGTCGCCACGGGGCTCGGCGACGCGATGGTGATCGGCCAGGCGACCCTCGACGAGCATCCGATCGAGCTCGCGGTGATGGACTTCGCCTTCATGGGCGGCTCGATGGGCAGCGTGGTCGGCGAGAAGTTCTCCCGCGCCTGCGACTCGGCTGCCGAGCGCGGCGTGCCCCTGATCTCGGTCTCCGCCTCGGGTGGCGCGCGCATGCAGGAAGGGATCCTCGCGCTGATGCAGCTGCCGAAGACGGTCTGCGCGGTCGAGGACCTGCACGATGCGGGCCAGCCGCTGCTCAGCGTCCTTGCGCATCCCACCACCGGCGGGCTCCTCGCGAGCTTCGCGAGCCTCGGCGACGTGATCGTGGCCGAGCCCGGCGCGCTGATGTCGTTCGCCGGTCCGCGGGTCGTCCAGCAGACCACGCGCGAGAAGCTCCCCGACGACTTCGGCCTCGCCGAGTCGAACCTCCGTTACGGCCACGTCGACGCGGTCGTGCCGCGCGCCGAGCTGCGGCCGCTCCTGTCCCGGCTGCTGAGGCTGTTCGATGGCCGGTGAGGCCGAGCTCAGGCTGCGTGAGCGGCTCAGCAAGTTGAAGAATCTGCAGCTACTCGGCGGCGCCAAGCTCTCCGGCGACCTCGGCCGGCTCGAGCGCCAGCTCGACCGCCTCGGCGCGGAGGTCACCGACGAGGAGATCTGGCACTCCGTCGAGCTCGCGCGCCACCAGGAGCGCCCGTACACGCTTGACTACGTGGAGCGCCTGCTCGAGGACTGGGTCGAGCTGCACGGCGACCGCGCCCGCGCCGACGACGCGGCGATCGTGACCGGGCTTGGCCGCCTCGGGGGCAGGACGCTCGCTCTCGTGGGCCACCAGAAGGGGCGTGACATCGGCGAGCGGACCAAGCGCAATTTCGGCATGGCCTATCCCGAGGGTTATCGCAAGGCGATGCGCGTGATGACGCTGGCCGAGCGCTTCGGCTTCCCGCTCGTCACGCTCGTCGACACGCCGGGCGCGTATCCGGGCGTCGCGGCCGAGCAGCACGGCCAGGGCGGCGCGATTGCCCGCTCACAGGCGGCGATGGCACGGCTGAACGTCCCGACCGTGACCTGCATCATCGGCGAGGGCGGCTCCGGCGGCGCGATCGCGCTCGCGGTCGCCGACCGGGTGCTGATGCAGGAGAACTCGATCTACTCGGTGATCTCGCCGGAAGGCTGTGCAGCGATCCTGTGGCGCGATGCGGGCGAGGCGCGCAAGGCGGCGGCCGCATTCAAGCCGGACGCCGCGCACTGCCTGGAGCTCGGCGTGATCGACGGGATCGTGACCGAGCCTGAAGGCGGCGCGCACACCGATCACGACGAGGCTGCGCGGCTGCTCGGCGAGGCCCTGCGCGAGGCGCTCGAGGAGCTGGACGGCCTTTCCGCTGACGAATTGCGTCGAAGGCGTCGACAGAAGTTCCGCTCGCTCGGCGTGTTCGCATAACGGTTTTGCAGGGAATTCCACACTATCCACAGGGTTTTCCCCGGGTCTGAATAACCTTTGTAACCCAGAAATGCACCGCATTTGCCCCGGTCCGTAACCCCGAAGCTGAGCGAGTACAAGCGCAAGCGCGACCCGAAGGCGACGCCGGAGCCGTTCGGGGGCGCCGGGAGCGGGAAATCGCTCGTGTTCGTCGTCCAGCGCCATGCCGCGCGCAGCCTTCATTACGACTTCCGCCTCGAGCGGGACGGGGTGCTCGCGAGCTGGGCGGTGCCGAAGGGGCTGCCGCTCGAGCCCGGACAGCGCGTGCTCGCGGTGCACGTCGAGGATCACCCGCTCGACTACGGCTCCTTCGAGGGCGAGATCCCGGCCGGCCAGTACGGCGCGGGGAAGGTCGAGATCTGGGATCGAGGCACCTACGAGCTCGTCGAGGAGAAGCGCGACGGCGGCCTGACCGTCCACCTCCACGGCGAGCGGCTCGAGGGCCTCTGGACGCTCGTGCCGGCCAAGCTCGGCGGTGACCCGAAGAACTGGCTCGTGATCCGCAAGCACGGCGGCGACGAGCCACCCGCGGCGCGCCGGGACTACACGCCGATGCTCGCCACGCTCGCCAAGGACCCCCCGGCGGGCGAGGGCTGGCTGTTCGAGGTGAAGTGGGACGGGTTCCGCGCGCTTGCGCGTGTGCGGGCCGGCGAGGTGTCGTTGACGAGCCGGAACGGCAACGACCTCACGGAGCGCTTCGAGCCGGTCGCGCGGGCGCTGCCGGCGGCGCTGCGCACCTCGGACTGCGTGCTGGACGGCGAGGTCTGCGCGCTCGACGAGCAGGGCCGGCCGAGCTTCTCGGCGATGCAGCAGGGCTCCGGCGCGCTCGTCTACTACCTTTTCGACGTGCTCGAGATCGAAGGCGAGCCGGTAGTCGGGCTGCCGCTCTCGGAGCGTCGCGCGCGGCTCGATGCGCTGCTGGACGCGAACGCGACGATACGACTCTCCGCGGCCTTCGACGACGGCGCAGCGCTGCTCGCGGCGGCGAAGGAGCAGGGGCTCGAGGGGATCGTGGCCAAGCGCGCCGACTCGCGCTATACCCAGAGGCGGAGCCGAGACTGGGTGAAGGTGAAGACCGAGCAGAGCCAGGAGTTCGTCGTCGCCGGCTACACGCGCGGGCAGGGGAGGCGCGAGGGCTCGCTCGGCGCGCTCGTGCTCGGCGTCCACGAGGGCGGCGCGCTCCGGTACGTCGGTAATGCCGGCACCGGCTTCAGCGACGCGGAGCTCGACCGGCTGATGGGGCTGCTGCGGCCGCTCGAGCGCAAGACGACGCCGTTTCCGGAGGTGCCGAAGCTGCCGAAGGTGAAACGCGGCGGCGTCGTCTGGGTCGAGCCGGTGCTGGTCGCGCAGGTCGAGTTCGCCGAGTGGACTCACGACCGGCACCTCCGCGCGCCGCGCTACCTCGGCCTGCGCGAGGACAAAGCCGCCGCCGAGGTGCGCGCCGAGGAGCCGCTGCCGACGGAGCTCCGCAAGGGCACCCGCGTGCTCAAGCTGTCCAATCTCGACAAGCCGTTCTGGGCCGAGGAGGGCATCGCGAAGGGCGACCTGCTCGCCTATTACCGTGCGATCGCGCCGGTCGTCGTGCCGCACCTCCGTAACCGTCCGTTCACGATGAAGCGGTTTCCCGACGGCTGGCAGGGCAAGCATTTCTTCCAGAAGGACGCGCCGAAGGGGATGCCCGAGTGGATCCCGCGCTTCCCGTATCCGGCGACCTCACGCGACGGCGAGAGGCGGCTGATCGACTACCCGATCGTCAACGACGAGCTCGCGCTGCTCTGGATGGTCAACATGGGCTGCATCGACCTCAACACGTGGTACTCGCGGATCGACAGTCCGCACCGTCCCGACTGGGTGCTGTTCGATCTCGACCCGTCCGAAGGAGTCGGCTTCGCCGAGACCGTCGAGGTGGCGCTGCTCGTCAAGCAGGCGCTCGATGCGCTCGGGCTCGTCTCGTTCCCGAAGACGAGCGGCTCGCGTGGGATGCACGTGCTGGTGCCGATCGAGCGCCGCTCGACCTACGACGACACCCGCCGCTTCGCCGGCATCGTCGCGGGCGCGATCGAGCGCGCGCACCCGAAGCTCGCGACGACGCAGTGGGTGAAGGCGAAGCGCCGCGGCGTGCTGATCGACGCGAATCAGAACGGCGAAGGGAAGACGGTGGCGACGGTCTACTCGGTGCGCCCGCGCGCCGGAGCGCAGGTGTCGACGCCGCTCGCCTGGGACGAGGTCGATGCGTCGCTCGACCCGGCCGCGTTCACGATGGACGAGGTGCTGCGGCGCGTCGGCGAGCACGGCGACCTCTTCGCCGGCGTCCTCACGACGCGCCAGCGGCTGGCCGCGGCGCTCAAGTCACTCGACTAGGCGCCGAAGTCGGCCGGGTCGATGCCCTCGAGTTCGCACGCATAGCCCGGCCAGTCGGCGGCGTCGAGGCGGAGGTCGGTGTGCGGGACCGGGACGCCGCGCGGGCTGACCGAGCTCATGCCGGTGACCCGGTAGCCGAGCTTCTCCGAGACGCGCATCGAGGCGGCGTTGCCCTCGAGGGCGCCGCTCAGGGCGACACGGGCGCAGAGACCGCGGAACGCGAACTCGAGCACGGCGGCCCGCTGCTCGGTGCCGTAGCCCTGGCCCTGGTAGTCCTGGCCCAGCCAGGAGCCCGTCGAGACCTCCCGCGTCGTCGCGAACTCCTTCGCGGCCATCGCCTGCGACCCGATCGGCGCCCCGTCGAGGAAGGTGACGAGGTTCAGCCTCCAATCGTCAGGTTGCCACGCGCGGAACGTCTCCTCGTGGTGGGCGACGAAGCTCTCGACCGTGACGTCGTCGGTCCACGCGACGGCGAACGGCATCTCCTCGGGCGGATGGATCCCGGCCACGGCGACCTCTCCGAGCGCCACGAGCTCATCGTGCGACGCAAGCCGCAGCTCGAGGCGCGCCGTCCGCAGGCGGATCGCCTGGATGCTCATGCCGGCAACCGCTGGAACTGCCAGCGGCGGCCCGTCGTTTCGAACCCGAGCCGTTCGTAGAGGAGGTAGGGCCAGTCGTCGGCGTCGGCCACGAGGAAGGTGAGCGTGTTCCCGTCGGCGAGCGACGCGTCGAGCGCGGCGAGGATCGCGGCGCTGGCGAGCCCGCGCCCGCGGTGCTCCTCGAGCGTGACGACGTCCTCGACCTGACCGGTACCGCCGCTGCTGTAAAGCTCGCAGCACGAGGCCGGAGCCCCGCCCGTGAAGCCGGCGAAGTAGCGCGTCGAAACGGCGGCTTCGAGGATGGTGTGCTTGTCGATCGAGAAGCCGCGGCGCCGGCTCAGCTCAGCCCACAGCTCTGCGGCCTCGGCGGAGGACATCTCGCGCGCCTCTGCCGGGTCGGCTCGTGGCTGCGGCGGGCGGCGGTGCTCCATCACGAGGTGCCGCCCGACCGTCCATCCGTGCTCGGGAAACGCGGGTTCGAGCCGGGCCGCGAGGTCGGCGTCGTCCACGACGACCCGCCGATGGTCGAGCCCACCCATCAGCTCGTTCGCTGCCGCGACGAGGGCGGGGACGGTCGGCTCTCCGCGCTCGATGCGGAGGAAGTTGAAGTCCCAGATCGTGGGCCGGTCGTCCCTGAAGAAGCCGAGGCCGAACTCGAACGGCTCGACGCGATCGGCACACGCCTCCTCCAGCCAGTGCAGGAAGGCGAGCGCCTCAGCCATCGCGCAGGCCCTGCGGGTGGCCGATGGTGCCGAGCTCGGCGATGTCGCGCTTGAAGAACAGCGACGTCGTCCAGTCGGCGACCACGCGGAGCCTCCGCGAGACGAGCGGGAGCTGCACGAGGTGATAGCTCCGCGTGACGAACCAGCCGGGGAAACCCCACAGCCGCACGCCCAGCACGTCGGCGATCCCCTTGTACCGGCCCAGCGTCGCGACCTGGCCGAGCATGCGGTAGTCGTACGGACGCGGGTCGCCGCCGAGATTCTTCGCGAGCCGCCGAGCCTGGCGCAGCGCGTGCTGGGACGTCGGCGGATCGGGGTCTGACGACGCGAGATTCGGGACGCGCGCGCAGTCGCCTAGTGCCCAGACGCAGTCGTCGCCCTCCACCCGCAGCATCTCGTCGACGCGTACGCGACCGCGCTCGTCGAGCGGCAGCCCGAGCTCGGCGAGGAGCGGGTTCGCCTTCACACCCGCGGTCCACACGAGTGTCGCGGTCGGGATCCGGTCGCCGTTCGACAGCGTCGCGGCCGCCGCGTCGAGCGAGGCGAGCGTCGTGGCCACCTGAATCTCGATCCCGCGCTTGGCAAGCTGCGTCGCCGCGTACGTGCCGAGGCGGTTCGGGATCTCAGCGAGGATCGACGGCGCGGCGTCGACCAGCACCCAGCGCTGCGCGTTGTCCTTGAGCCGCGGATAGAAGCGCATCGCGTCCTGCACGAGGTCGAACAGCTCGGCGAGCGCCTCGACTCCCGCATAGCCCGCGCCGACGAAGACGAAGCCGAGCTCGCGCCGGCGTGCCTCGGGGTCGTTCGTCGCGTCGGCAGCCTCGAGGCGGCGGAGGACATGGTTGCGCAGGTTGATCGCGTCGGCGAGCGACTTGAAGCCGAGCCCGAAGTCCGCGAGCCCGGGGATCGGCAGCGCGCGCACGACGGAGCCGAGCGCGATCACGCAGTGGTCGTACGTGATGACGATCTCGCCCTCGTCGGTGAGCACGGTCACCGCCTTCGCTTCGCGGTCGAGCATGTGCGCGCGGCCGAGCAGCAGGTCGGAGTGAGGGCACATCTGGCGCAGCGGCACGACGACGTGACGCGGCTCGAGCATCCCCGACGCGGCCTCCGGCAGGAGCGGCGTGAAGAGCATGAAGTTCTCGGGGCTGACGAGCGTCGCGCCGGCCCCGCCGATCAGTCGCGCGAGCGAGGCTCCGGCGAACCCGCCGCCGACGATGAGGGTTCCCCCGCGTGCGTGCTGGACGGCCATGTGAGCGATCGTAGGCGCTTGGCGAGAAAGGCGCGCTCCTGGTCGGTCGGAGCAAGCTCGAGCGCCAGCTCGTACTCCGCGCCCGCCTCGACGTCTCGGCCGAGCCGGTGCAGGAGATCGGCCCGCGCGGAGTGGAGCAGGTAGTAGCCGGCGAGGTCGATTCGGTCGAGCAGCGCCAGCCCCGCCTCGGGGCCGTCGGCCATCGCGACTGCGACCGCGCGGTTCAGCTCGACGACCGGGGACGGCGCGAACGCGAGCAGTTCGCCGTAGAGCGCCGCGATCTGCGGCCAGTCGGTCTCATCCTCGAGATGGAGCGACGCGATCGCCGCCTGGAGCTGGTACGGACCGGGCCGCCGCAGGCGCGGCGCCCGGTCGAGCAGGCGCCGGCCCTCGTCGATGCGGCCCGGATTCCAGAGCGAGCGGTCCTGATCGGCGAGCAGCACGAGCTCCTCGCCGTGCCGCGCGCGCCGCCGCGCGTCGTGCAGGAGCATCAACGAGGCCAGGCCGAGCGCCTCCGGCTCGTCGGGCATCAGCACGGCGAGCAGCTTCCCGAGCCGCACGGCCTCGTCGCAGAGCGCGTCGCGCACCGGCGGGCCGTAGCCCGCGTTGAAGATCAGGTAGAGCGTCGCGAGGGCCGCCGCCGTGCGGTCGGGGAGCAGGTGGTCGGGCGGCACCCGGAACGGGATCCCCGCGACGCGGATCTTGTGCTTGGCACGCACGAGCCGCTGGGCCATCGTCGCCTCGGGGACGAGGAACGCGCGCGCGACCTCTGCCGCGGTCAGCCCTCCCACGACCTGGAGCGTCAGCGCCACCTGCGCGTCGACGGCGAGCGCCGGGTGACAGCAGGTGAAGATGAGCGCGAGCCGTTCGTCGGGCAGCGTGTCCACGTCCTCCTCCTCGGCGGCCTCGGCCCGCGCGAGCAGCTCGGACTTGCGCTGGAGCGTCTTCGCGCGGCGGATCCGGTCGATCGCGGCGTTCCGGGCGACGGTCTGGATCCACGCGCCCGGATTGGACGGCGTTCCAGATTTTGGCCAGCGCTCGAGCGCGGCCGCAAAGGCGTCCTGCACCGCGTCCTCGGCGAGCTCGAAGTCACCGAGGACGCGGATCAAGGACGCGAGGACGCGGCCCCGCTCGGCCCGGAAGACGCGCTCGAGCTCGTCTATCCGGCCACCTCGGCCGACTGGAGCACGACCGGGCGCACCTCGATCACGCCGTACCTGGCGCCCGGGATCTTGGCGGCCCACTCGATCGCCTCGTCGATCGACTCGGCCTCGATCAGGTAGTAGCCGCCGAGCTGCTCCTTGGTCTCGGCGAACGGGCCGTCGGTGACGAGCGTCTCGCCGCCGCGGACACGCACGGTCGTCGCGTCGCCGGCTCCCGCGAGCTGGTCGCCCGCGAGGAACGCGCCCTTCGCCTTGATCTCCTGGGTGAACGCGCCGTAGGCGGCGTACATCTCACCCTGCTCAGCCTCGGTGAGCGAGTTCCAGCTCTCCTCGGAGCTATTGATCAGAAGCATGTACTGCATGAGGTCCCTCCCTCGGTTGGCGTGTACAGCATGACGACGAACACGCTTGCCCGAAATCGACAGTGCCGTGTCTAGACAGCGTGTAGATCTGGTGAGAGTCTGGTGACGGCCTATTACGGCCCTCTTGCGAGTGCAAGGCTGCGGCGGTCCTGCAGTTCGAGTCAGGGAGGGAGAAAGATGACGCGTCGCATGTTTGCGCTGACGCTTCTCGTGCTCGCGGCCTTCGCTGTGACGGCAGTCGCCGCCACGGCGAGCGGCGGCGGGAGTGGGGGTAGCAAGGGGAGCCAGAAGCTCTCGAAGATCGATCACATCGTCGTGATCTACGAGGAGAACCACAGCTTCGACAACCTGTACGGCGGCTGGGAAGGTGTGAACGGCCTCGCCAACGCAAAGCCGGCCAACACGCTCCAGGTGAGCCAGCTCGGCGTTCCGTTCGCCTGCTTGCTCCAGCTCGACGTCAACCTGACGTCGCCGCCGCTCACGCCGATCTGCGACGCGACCGATCACTTCGCGAACGCGCCGTTCACGATCGACGCGGACATCCCGGCCACGGCGACGACCTGTCCGGCACCGGGCGTCTTCGCACCGAACGGCGTCCTCAACGGCTCGGGCCTGCCGGGCGGCTGCACACGCGACATCGTGCATCGCTTCTACCAGGAGCAGTTCCAGATCGACAACGGCAAGCAGGATCGCTACGTCCTCGGCAGCGACGCTGCAGGCCTCGTGATGGGCCACTACGACACGAAGCGGCTGCCCATCTACGCGTACCTGCATGGTCCCAACCATCCGGACTACGCGATCCTCGACGACCTCTTCCAGGGGGCGTTCGGCGGCTCGTTCCTGAACCACCAGTTCCTGGTCGCGGCGGCCGCGCCGACCTGGGCGGGAGCCGACAACACCGGCGGCCCGAACGACCTCCACTCGATCGTGGACGCCAACGGCTTCCCGAACTCGAGCTACCCGCTCTACCATCCGGCCACCACGGTCAAGGACTCGAACGAGACCGTGAAGTGCAACTCCGGCGCTCCTGCGGGGCTCGCCTGCGGCGACTACGCGGTCAACACGACGCAGCCGTGGTACCAGCCGTACTCGCCGGGAACCGCCGACAACCGGCGCCTGCCGCCGCTGACGAACAACACCATCGGCGACGAGCTGAACGCGAAGAAGATCAGCTGGGCCTGGTACTCGGGCGGCTGGTCGAACGCCGACGGCGTGATCGGTGGACCGGGCTGGACGAACGGCGACGGGCCGACGTGCTCGGATCCGAACACGGCTTCGGGCGCGGTCTACCCGAACTGCCCGGACAAGCTGTTCCAGTATCACCACCAGGCGTTCAACTACTACTTCGACATGAGGCCCGGGACGTGGAACAGGGCCCAGCATCTGCGTGACGAGGCGGAGTTCATCGATCGAGCGCAGTCGTCGGACGACCAGTGCAAGCTGAAGTCCGTCAGCTTCGTGAAGCCCGTCGGTGAGGAGAACGAGCACCCGGGCTACGCGAGCGAGTCGAACGGCAGCGACCACCTCGTCGACCTGATCAAGTCGATCGAGTCCGGGAAGTGCGCGAAGAACACCCTGATCGTCGTGACCTACGACGAGTTCGGCGGACAGTGGGATCACGTCCCGCCGCCCGGCCAGGGTGGGACGGCAGGCCCGCACGATCAGTGGGGGCCCGGCACTCGGGTCGCGTCGCTGATCGTCGCTCCCGGCCTGAAGTCCGACTTCGTGGTCGACCACTCGCAGTACGACACGACGTCGATCCTCGCCACGATCGAACAGCGGTGGAACCTGCCGCCGGTCGCGACGCGGGACGGGGCAGTGAACGACTTCTCGAACGTCTTCACCGCGAAGGCGCCGCGCTAGGAAACGGCGAGCCCGGCCCGCGTGGACGATGCGCGGGCCGGGCTATCGTCCGCCGGTGAGGCGGCGCAGGAACGTGAGCGCGCCGGCCTTGTCGAGCATCTCGTTGAGGTTCCCGCACTTCGGCGACTGGACGCACGAGGGGCAGCCGTCGTGGCACGGGCAGCCCGCGAGCAGGCGCGCGGTGTCCTCGACCCAACCCTCGAAGACGTCGAAGCCGTGCTCGGCGATCCCGACGCCGCCTGCGTGACCGTCGTAGATGAAGACCGTGGGCCGGCCGGTCTGGAAGTGGACGTTGGTCGAGAGTCCGCCGATGTCCCAGCGGTCGCACATCGCCCACAGCGGCAGCAGCGCGATCATCGAGTGCTCGGCCGCGTGCAGCGTGCCGAGGAGCCGCGGCATCTCGGTCAGCCCCTCGAGCTGCTTGGGCTCGGGGAGGTACCAGACCGCCTCGGTGTCGAAGGTCGTCGCAGGGAGTGAGAGCGGCACGGTCTCGATCGTCTCGCCGCCGGAGATCGACTTGCGCTGGAACGCGACGACCTGCTCGGTGACCGAGACCGCGCCGAAGCTGAGCTCGAGGCCGCAGCGACGCTCGACTCGCAGCGGCTCGACGATCGCGGTCGTCGTCTCGCGCTTGGCCTGCGTGTACCAGTTGCCGCGGAACCGCTCGACGAGCGCGGTGCGCGCGGTGTGGTCGAGCGCGATGACGAGATACGACTCGCCGAGGTGCAGGTAGACGGCGCCCTCGTGCACCGTGGAGTAGGCGCGTTCGAGCTCGACGATCCCGAGCACGGCGCCGTCCGCGGCGTCGACAACGGTGAACGCCTCGGCGCTCGCGGAGCGGAGCCCGACCTTCGCCGCCGGATAGTCGCGGCCGCCGTAGGCCCAGCCCGCCGGCGTTCGCTTCAGTCCGGGGATCACGGCCGCGCGTTCGAGGAACGCGTCGCCGAGGGTGGCGCGGTCGGCGTCGTCGAGCGGCGCCTCGAAGGCCGCCGCAAGGACATGGCCGTCGAGGACGCGTGGCTTCGCGTGGTCGAGGATCGCGGCCTCGACGCGACGGCCGAGCAACGTCTCCGGCTCGCGCATGAAGTACTGGTCGAGCGCGTCCTCGCTCGCGACGAGCACGGCGAGCCCGTGCTCGCGGCGGCCGGCGCGTCCCCACTGCTGGCGCAGCGAGGCGACGGTGCCCGGGAACCCGACCGAGATCGCGCAGTCGAGCAGGCCGATGTCGATCCCGAGCTCGAGCGCGTCGGTCGCGGTCACGCCGAGCAGCTCGCCCTCGACGAGTCTCCGCTCGACCTCGCGCCGCTGCTCGGGCGTGTAGCCGGCGCGATACGGGGCGAGGCGCCCGGCGAGCTCGGAGCCGACGCGCTCCGAGGCGAAGCGGTGGATCAGCTCGACTGCCTTGCGGCTCTTCGCGAAGCAGATCGTGCGCTGGCCGTGGCCGACGAGCTCGGCGAGCAGCCTCGACGCCTCGCCGAGCGCGCTCGCCCGGATGCCGAGCTCCTCGTCGACGAGCGGTGGATTCCACAGCGCGATCGTCCGCTCCGCCCGCGGCGCGCCGTCGTCCCCGATCACCGTGACGTCCACCCCGAGCAGAGAGCGCGCGAGCTCGCCCGGGTTCGAGATCGTCGCGGACGCGAGCAGGAACTGCGGCTCCGCGCCGTAGACGCGTGCGAGCCGCCGCAGCCGCCGCAGCACGTTCGCGACGTGCGAGCCGAAGACGCCGCGGTAGACGTGCGCCTCGTCGATCACGACGTAGCTGAGGTTCTGGAGGACGTCGCCCCAGCGGTCGTGGTGCGGCAGCAGGCCGATGTGGAGCATGTCCGGGTTGGTCAGGATGACGTTGGCCCACTTGCGGATCTGCCAGCGCTGCTCGGAGGGCGTGTCGCCGTCGTAGATCGCCGGCCGGAGCTTCGGCACGCCGTAGCCCGCGAGCGCGCGAGCCTGGTCCTGCGCGAGCGCCTTGGTCGGATACAGGTAGAGCGCACGCTTCTTCGGCTCTCGTGCGAGCGCGTCGAGCACGGGCAGGTTGAACGCGAGCGTCTTCCCCGAGGCGGTGCTGGTGCTCATGAGCACATGGTCTCCTCGAGCCGCCGCGGCCCAGGCCTCGGCCTGGTGGCCGTAGAGCTCGGTGATGCCGGACGCGGCAAGCCCGGCGGCGACGCGCGGGTCGAGCTCGTCGGGGAACGGCGCAAAACGTGCGGGGTGCGAGGCCTCCGAGCCGAGGTAGGCGAGCTCTTCGCCCTGGAGCAATGCGTCCCAGGAGCCGATCGTCGCCACCTGTCGAAGGTACCATCTCGCCACCGGGGTGCCCGCCAGGGCTGAGAACAAACCCGCGAACCTGATCCGGGTAATGCCGGCGTAGGGAGTGTGCGTTTGAGCGTTCCGACATGTCTCACGATCGCGACGTCCGACTCGGGCGGCGGGGCCGGGATCCAGGCCGACCTGAAGGCGTTCGCCGCCGCGGGTTGTCATGGGACGAGCGCGATCGTCGCGCTGACCGCTCAGAGCACGGTCGCGGTCACGGAGGTGTTCGAGCTTCCGCCTTCCTTCGTGGTCGCGCAGCTCGACGCGGTGTTCGGGGACATCGGCGTCGATGCCGCGAAGACGGGGATGCTGTTCTCGCGCGAGCTGATCGAGACCGTCGCGGACTACCTCGAGGGGCGAGCCGTGCCGCTCGTCGTCGATCCGGTGATGGTGGCGAGCTCCGGCGCGAAGCTCCTGCAGGACGATGCGGTGTCGACGCTCGTCGGACGACTCTTCCCGCTCGCGACGGTGGTCACGCCGAACCTGCACGAGGCGGTCGTCCTTGCGGGAGTCGACGCGCCTCGCGCGGAGCTCGCCGAGCGGATCCACGCGCTCGGCGCGGCCACGGTGATCGTCACCGGCGGCCACGGCGCAGATGCGGTCGACCATCTCTTCGACGGCAGCGAGCATCTCGAGATTCCCGTCGCGCGCCACGATGTCGCCGCGACCCATGGAGCCGGCTGCACGCACTCCGCCACCCTTGCCGCGCTGCTCGCCCGGGGCGAGTCGCTGTCCGACGCGGCCCGTGGCGCCGCAGCCGCTGCGTCCGCCGCCGTTGCGCGCGGGCTCGTCGAGCTCGGCGCAGGCGAGGGGCCCGTGGATGTCCTGGATCTAAGAGCAAAAGGAGCCCGATGACCATCAGTCCCGGCGCCACGCTGCGCCTCATCCGCGAGCGCCGCCCGCTCGTCCACCAGATCACGAATTACGTGGTGATGAACGAGACCGCGAACGCGACGCTCGCGCTCGGCGCGCTGCCCGTGATGGCGCATGCGCCCGAAGAGGTCGAGGAGATGGTCGGCTTCGCCGGCGCGCTCGTGCTCAACATCGGCACGCTCTCGGAGCACTGGGTCGAGGCGATGCTGCTCGCGGGCAAGGCCGCGAACGCGCGCGGGATCCCGGTCGTGCTCGATCCGGTCGGCGCGGGGGCGACGCGCTTTCGCACAGAGACCGCGGCCCTGATCCTCGACGAGGTCAACGTCGCGGTCCTGCGCGGCAACGCGGGCGAGGTGGCGACGCTCGTCGGGATCGGCGCAGAGGTTCGCGGCGTCGAGTCGATCGGCGCGGGCGCCGAGCCTGCGGAGCTCGCGCTGGAAGCGGGGCGCTCGCTCGGGCTCGTCGCGTCGGTCACCGGTCCCGTCGACCACGTCTCGGACGGCGAGACGGTGATCGCTGTGGCCAACGGCGACCCGCTGCTCGCCGCCGTCACCGGAACCGGCTGCATGTCGAGCGCGCTGACGGGGTGCTTCCTCGCCGCGAAGGCCGAGTCGCCGCTCGAGGCGGCCGCGGAGGCGCTGACCGCGTTCGGGGTGGCCGGAGAAGACGCGGCTGCCGTGGCCAGGGGCCCCGGCTCGTTCCACGTCGCGCTCTACGACGCGCTCGCCGCGCTCGACCCGGACACACTGGACGCGCGGATCCGGTGAGAGTCCACGCGATCGTCGAGCACCTCGCGACCGCGCAGGTCGCCGTCGGCCTGGGCGCGACGGTCGTCCAGCTCCGGGTGAAGGACGTGACGACCGAAGAGCTGGTCGCGATCGGACGGCCGTTTCGCGAGCTCGACGCCACCTTCATCGTCAACGACGACGTCGACGCGGCGCTCGAGCTCGGCGCGGACGGCGTCCATCTCGGCCGCGGCGACGAGGGCGCAGAACGGGCGCTCGCCGCAGGGCTGCTGCTCGGTCTCTCGGCCTCGTCGCGGCGCGAGGCTGCCGTGGCCGAGTTCGCGGGCGCCACCTACATCGGCGCGGGGCCGATCTGGCCCACGCCGTCGAAGACGGATGCCGACCCGCCGATCGGGCTCGACGGCCTCCAGGAGATCTGCATGTCGGTGACCGTGCCGGTGGTCGCGATCGGCGGCATCGACGCCTCGAACGCGGCGGCCTGCATCCGCGCCGGCGCCACGGGCGTCGCCGCGATCCGGGCGGCGACCGACCCCGAGCTGCGCGCGGCGGTCGATGCGGCTCTCTGAGCTCGGCGAGCTCGGCCTGATCGAGGCGCTCGAGCAGCGCGGCCTCGCCGCGCGAATCGGCGACGACGCGGCGCAGCTTACCGACGGCCTCGTCGTCACCCAGGACGCGCTCGTCGAGGACGTCCACTTCCGCCTCGACTGGACCTCATGGCGCGACCTCGGCTACAAGGCGGCCGCGGTCAACATCAGCGACCTCTCGGCCTCCGGCGCGCGGCCGTTCGCCCTCGTCGTCTCGCTGGGCGCGCCGCCGGACACCGCGGTCGAGGACGTGCTCGAGCTGTACGAGGGCCTGAGCGAGGCCGGAGTCGAGATCGTCGGCGGCGACACCACACGCGCGGGGCAGCTCTATCTGAGCGTGACCGCGCTCGGCCGCTCGGCTCGCGTGCCCGGGCGGGCCGGCGCCATTCCCGGCGACCTGCTCGTCGTCACGGGCCCGCTCGGCGGCTCGGGCGCCGGCTTCCGAGCGCTGCGCAACGGCGAGGAGAGCCAGCACGTTGCAGCGCACCTCCGGCCACCGCTCCGCGTCGAGGAAGGGCTCCGCCTCGGTGCCGTCGCCCACGCGATGATCGATCTCTCCGACGGGATCGCCCAGGACGCGAGCCACATCGCCGGGCGCTCGGGCTGCCGTCTCGTGATCGACCTCGACCGGATCCCCCGCGCGGGCGACCTCGCCGACCTCGGCTTCGGCGAGGACTACGAGCTCCTCGCCGCCACGCCCGACCCGCTCGGCTTCACGGTGATCGGCCGCTGCGAAGAGGGCAGGGGCGTCGAGCTCCTCCTCGACGGAGAGGCTCACGAGCTGGGCAGCTGGGAGCACTTCCGCTAAAACTGCGCGCAGGTGCTCGGTTACGCAGTCCGACGCACAGCCTGGGCAGGCGTGCTGTTCCTCGTGTTGACGGCGTTCACGTACGTCATCTTCTTCGTCGTGCCCGGCGCCGGCACCCGCGTCGAGACGCTGCGGCGAGGCAGCGAGCTACGCCTCCGCGACCAGGTGAAGCTTCAGGGCTCGGTCGCCGAGCAGTACGCGGGCTTCGTGAAGACCGTCGTCACCCACGGCTCGCTCGGCAACTCGTACTTCAACCGCCGCCCGGTGAACGACCTCGTCTTCACCTCGGCGCAGGTCACCGCCGCGCTCGTGCTCGGCGGGATGCTGTTCTGGATGATGATCGCGATCCCGATCGGCATCCTCTCCGCGCTGCGGCCGCGCTCGCTTCTCGACCGGGGCGGGATGGTTTTCGTGCTGATCGGGGTCTCGTGCCACCCGATCTGGATCGGCTCGATCCTCCTCTACCTGTTCTCGTTCCGGCTCGGCTGGCTGCCCCACGGCGGCTATTGCTCGATGTTCCAGGCCGCGGGCGGATGCTACGGCCCGCGCCAGTGGGCGACGCATCTCGTCCTGCCCTGGATCGCGTACGGGCTCCTGTTCGCGGCGCTCTACACGCGGATGATCCGCTCGTTCACGATCGATGCGCTGCGCGAGGACTACGTGACGACCGCGCGCGCGAAGGGCGCGTCGGAGTTCCACGTTGTCCGCCGCCACGTCCTGCGCAACGTCGCGCTGCCCGTCGTGACGATGCTCGGGATGGATCTCGGCCTGTTCCTCACGAGCGCCGTGTTCATCGAGACGGTCTTCGGGCTGCCGGGGATCGGCACGCTGCTCGTCAACGCCACGATCCGGCTCGACCTGCCGGTGCTCGTCGGCGTCACCGTGTTCGTGACGGTGCTCGTCCTGGCGTTCAACCTCGTCGTCGACCTCGCGTACGCGGCGCTCGACCCACGCGTGCGCCTGACCCAGCCGCGCTCTAGGCGAGCCAGTCGGCCCAGGCGCGCTCGTAGTGACCGCGAGGGTACGCGCCGATCACCGTGGAGCGGGCCTCGCCGCCTGCGAACAGGATCGCGGTCGGGATAGAGAGCACGCCGAGCCGGCCCGCCGTGACGTAGTTCTCGTCGATGTCGAGCTTCACGAACTCGACGCTTTCGTGCTCGGCCGCGAGCTGCTCGAAGATCGGCTCGACCGCGCGGCACGGCCCGCACCACGGCGCCCAGAAGTCGACGACGACCGCGCCCTCGCTCCGGAGGACGTCCTGCTCGAAGCTCGCGTCGGTGATCGCGCGCATGCCGCCGATGCTACAGACGGCCCGTGAGGGCGCGGAAGCGGAGCACCGGCACCTTCCAGATCGCCTCGAGCACGATGCTCTTGCTCATCTTCGAGCCGCCGGCCGTGCGGTCGACGAACGTGATCGGCACCTCCACGACGCGAAGGCCCCGGCGGAGGGCGCGGTAGGTCGTCTCGATCTGGAAGGCGTAGCCGTGCGCGTCGATCTCGTCGAGGGGGATCGCCTCGAGCACGGCGCGGCGGTAGCACTTGAAGCCGCCGGTGAGGTCGCGCACCGGCACGCCGAGCCAGGCCCGCGCATACCAGGAGCCGCCGGCCGAGACGAGCCGTCGCACCCGGCCCCAGTCACCGATCTTGCCGCCCTCGACGTAGCGGGAGCCGAGCGCGAGGTCGGCGCCGTCCTGGGTCGCCGCGATCAGGCGGGGCACGTCGTTCGGGTCGTGCGAGAAGTCGCAGTCCATCTCGAGCACGAGCTCCGCGCCGTCGGCGAGCGCGCGGCGGAACCCCGCGACGTACGCCGGCCCGAGCCCCTGCTTCTGCGGCCGGTGGAGGACGTCGACGTGGGAAAGCTCGGCGGCGAGCCGATCTGCAAGCTCGCCCGTGCCGTCGGGCGAGTTGTCGTCGATCACGAGCACGCGCGCGCCGGTGGGCTCGAGCGCGCGCAGCATCCGCTCGAGGTTCTCGACCTCGTTGTAGGTCGGCAGGCAGATGGTCGCCTTCACGACTCTATGATCGCTGCGTGGCCCAGACCCTGCCGCGGAACAGTGAAGTGGCCGAGCAGCTCGAGCTGCTCGCCGACATGCTCGAGCTGACGGGCGAGGCGTCGTTCCGCGTAATCGCGTACCGCCGGGCCGCGCAGCGCGTGAAGGAGAACGCAGGCTCGATCGCGCAGCTCGCGCTCGACGGGCGCGCGAAGGAGCTGCCCGGGATCGGCAAGACGATCGAGGAGAAGATCGTCCAGATCGTCGACAAGGGCGAGATCGAGGCGCTGACCAAGCGCAAGGCGCAGGTGCCGCCCGAGGTCGTGCAGTTCATGCATCTGCCGGGGCTCGGCCCGAAGACCGCGGCGCGCCTCTGGCAGGAGCTCGGGCTGACGACGCTCGCCGAGCTGAAGGTCGCCGCGGAGCAGGAGAGGCTCCGCTCGCTGCCGGGATTCGGGGCGCGCACCGAGGAGCGGATCCTCAAGGCGCTCGCCGAGGATCGCGCGCCCGTCGAGGTGCGCCCGCTGCTCGGGAAGGGGCTGCCCGCCGTGCTCGCGGTCGTCGAGGAGCTGCGCGCGAGCCCGCTTGTCGACCAGGTCTCGGAGGCGGGCAGCGTGCGGCGCCGCCGCGAGACGTTCCGCGATCTCGACATCATTGCGACCTCCTCGGATCCGGCTGCCCTCACCGCGCACTTCGTCTCGCTGCCGTTCGTGGTCGAGGTCGTCGCGCACGGCGACACCAAGGCGACGGTGCTCTCGAACGAGGGCTTCCGCTTCGACCTCCGCGTCGTCCCGCCCGAGTCGTACGGCAACCTGCTCCAGCACTTCACCGGCTCGAAGGATCACAACGTGGCGCTGCGCGAGCGCGCGGTGAAGGACGGGCTCTCGGTCTCGGAGTACTCGATCACGGTCGTCGAGACCGGCGAGGAGCTGCGCTACGGCAGCGAGGAGGAGGTCTACGAGCGGCTTGGCTACGCGTGGATCCCGCCCGAGCTGCGCGAGAACACGGGCGAGCTCGAGGCCGCGCGGCGCAGCGAGCTGCCGGTGCTCGTCGAGCAGCGCGAGGTGAAGGGCGACCTCCATCTCCACTCCGACTGGTCGGACGGGCGCGCGACGATCGAGGAGATGGCGCTCGCGGCGATCGCGCGCGGCTACGACTACATGGCGATCACCGACCACTCGCAGCGGCTCCGAGACGGGCGGCTCGCCGACTACGACGTGGAGGTGGCGCGGCTGAACGAGTCGCTTGCGCCCTTCACGATCCTGCGCGGCACCGAGGTGAACATCCGGGCCGACGGCGGTTTGGACATGTCCGACGAGGACCTGGCTTCGCGCGACTGGGTGGTCGCCTCCTTGCACACGTCCTTCGACAAGGAGCCGACCGAACGGGTCATGGCCGCGATGGAGAACCCGCACGTCGACTGCATCGGCCACCTCACCGCGCGCAAGATCAACCGACGCCCGCCCGCCGATCTCGACCTCGGCCGCGTCTTCGTGAAAGCGCTGGAAACGGGCACCTTCCTCGAGATCAACGGCCAGCCCGACCGGCTCGACCTCCGCGACGCGAACGCGCGCGCCGCGGGCGAGGCGGGAGTGCCGATTCTCGTCAGCTCCGACGCGCACCGGCCGGACGAGCTGGGCTATCTCGACTTCGCGCTCTCGCAGGCGCGTCGCGCGTGGCTGACCAGGGCGCAGGTCGTCAACACGCGCACGTGGCCCCAGATTCGGAAGATGATGAAGCGATGAGCTTCCGCGAAGACGGCTACGCGGCGGTCGACTGGGCGGCCCGCTACCTGGAGGGCGTCGGCGAGCTGCCGGTGCTGGCGCAGGTCGAGCCGGGCGACATCCGCGCCGCGCTGCCCGCGTCGCCGCCGGAGCGCGCGGAGCCGTTCGCCAACGTGCTGCGCGACCTCGACGAGGTGCTGATGCCCGGGATCACGCACTGGCAGTCTCCCCGCTTCTTCGCCTACTTCGCGACAAGTGCGTCGGAGCCGGCGATCCTTGCCGAGCTGCTCGCGGCGACGCTCAACCAGGTCGCGTTCCTCTGGCGCACCTCGCCCGCGTCGACGGAGCTCGAGCTCTTGACGATGGACTGGCTCGCGCAGCTGCTCGGCCTGCCGTCCGGCTGGCACGGGCACATCGAGGACACCGCCTCGACCTCGACTCTCGCCGCGCTGATCGCGGCACGCGAGTCGACCGGTCGCAACGTCGTCGTCTGCTCCGAGCACGCGCACTCGGCCGCCGACAAGGACGCACGGATGCTCGGAATGGAGCTGCGCAAGGTGCCCACCGACGACGAGTTCCGTCTTAAGCCCGAGCTGCTCGAGCTCGCCGACGTCGCGGTGGTCGTCGCGACCGTCGGCACGACCTCGATCGCCTCGGTCGACCCGATTCCGGCGATCGCCGACGCGTGCGAGGCCGCGGGCACCTGGCTCCACGTCGACGCGGCCTACGCGGGCTCGTCCTGGGTCCTGCCCGAGCTGCGCTGGACGCAGGCAGGCGTCGAGCGCGCCGATTCGCTCGTCGTCAACGCGCACAAGTGGCTGCTCACGTCGATGGACTGCTCGTGCCTGTGGACGAGCCGGCCCGACGAGTTCCGCGCTGCGTTCAGCCTCGTTCCCGAGTTCCTGCGCACGAGCGAGGACGTGCAGAGCCTGTCCGAGTACGGTCCCGCGCTCGGCCGCCGCTTCCGCTCGCTGAAGCTCTGGGCCGTGCTGCGCTGCTTCGGACGCGAGGGCCTGCAGGCCGTGATCCGCGAGCACATCCGCCTCGCCGCGTTGTTCGAGGAGTGGGTCGTCGCGGAGCCCGGCTGGGAGCTCGCCGCGCCGCGCCACTTCTCGCTCGTCTGCTTCCGCCGCGACGGCTCGAACGAGGAGAACGAGGCGCTGCTCGAGCGGGTCAACGCATCCGGCGAGCTCTTCATCTCGCACACGAAGCTGAACGGCCGTTATGTGCTGCGGCTCGCGATCGGCAACCTCAGCACCACCGAGGACGACGTGCGGCGGGCCTGGGACGTCATCCGACGCGAAGGAGAACGGTGATGCTGATCACGACGACCCCCGACCTGCCGGGCTACGAGATTCAGGAGGTGCTCGGCGAGGTGTTCGGGCTCACGGTGCGCTCGCGCAACCTCGGCTCGCAGTTCGGAGCCGGGCTCAAGTCGATGTTCGGCGGCGAGCTGAAGGGGATGACGAAAGCGCTCGCCGACAGCCGTGAGCAGGTGATCCAGCGGATGGTCGACGAGGCGGAGGCGAAGGGCGGCAACGCGGTGCTGGCGATGCGCTTCGACACGTCCGAGATGGGCGGCAACTGGACGGAGATCTGCGCGTACGGCACCGCGGCGCGGGTGCGGAAGCTCTAGAGCGCGCGCAGCACGTCGAGGAACGCGGCGGGACCCTCGACGACGAGGTCGGCGGCTGCTCGCAGCTCCGCAGGGCTCTCCGGCGAGGTGACTGCGACGCGCACGGCGAGCTCGAGGCCGCCGAGCGCGCGGAAGCCGTCGAGATCCGTCGTGTCGTCGCCCGCATAGAGCGCGCGCCGGAGCCCGCGCTCGGCCAGCAGGTGTGTGACCGCGGTGCCCTTGTTCGCCTCGAGCGGCGGCAGGATCTCGAGCACCTTGCGTCCGAAGCGCGCGACGAAGCCCTCCGCCCGCGCGCGCTCGGCGACGCCTTCGAGCGTCAGGCGAGCCTCGTTCTCGTCCTCGGCCAGCCGGTAGTGGAAGGCGATCGTGAGCCGCTTGCGCTCGATCGGCCAGTCCACCGTGTCGCCGAAAACGTGCAACCGCTCCGCCCACTCCTCCGCGCCGGGCTCGAGCTCGAGCCCGTGCGAGCCGACGTAGACGAGGCCGTCGACGCCCGCCCGCGCCCTCGCATCCTCGCCGTCGCGGCCGGTGATCACCGCGACGAGCGCGTACCTGGCGTTGAGGCGCTCTAGCTCGGCACGCGTCTTCGGCGGCACCTCGCCGTCCTCGGGGCGCGGCACGATCGGCGCGAGCACGCCGTCGAGGTCGAGCAGCAGCGCGGCGAGGCGAGGCTCCGCGGCGAGCCGCTCCAGCAGAGCGTGACCGTCCATCGTCGTAGGATACGAGGGTGCGCCTCGTCGCGATCGGCCTGCTCGCCGGCCTGTTCAGCGCGCTCTTCGGAGTCGGCGGCGGCATCGTCGCGGTGCCACTGCTGATCCTCGTCGCCGGGCTCGCGCCCCGCCCCGCCACCGCGACGTCGCTCGGGATGATCGGGATCACCGCCCTCGCAGGCACGATCGGCTATGCGATCGGCGGTCACGTCGAGGTCGGCTACGCAGCTCTCGTCGGCATCCCGGCCGCGTTCGGCGCGATCGGCGGCGCGTCGATCCAGCAGCGGGTCAACGCGCGCACGCTCTCGTACCTCTTCTCGGTGCTGCTCGTCGCGATCGCCGTGAGGTTGCTCGTCACGTGACCGTCTTCTTCGCAGCCGTTGGGCTCGGCATCGCTGCGGGCATTCTCTCGGGGATGTTCGGAGTCGGCGGAGGAATCCTGTTCGTACCGATCCTGCTCGCGCTCGGCCTGAAGCAGATCGACGCCGAAGCGACCTCGCTGCTCGCGATCCTGCCCACCGTCGCCGCCGGGCTCTGGCGCCAGCAGCGCTATGGCAACGTGCGCTGGCGCACCTCGCTCGTGCTCGGGCTCGCGTCGGTCGTGGGCGTCGTAGGCGGGATCCGGGTTGCGACCTCGCTCAACGCGCACCTGTTGCGTCAGCTGTTCGCGGTGCTGCTGCTCGCGGTTGCGGCACAGCTCGCCTGGCGGGCGAGGCGCGGCTGATGCGAATCGCCGTCCTCGCCGTCCTTGCTCTGCTCCTCGTCGCGGGCGCCGCGTCCCCGGCCGCGCCGGCAGGCGGGGGAGCCGCAAGCGCGTTCGCGGTGCAGGTGTCGGTTCCGGGTCAGGCCGACGTCACCGTCGGCGCGGTGTCGGCTCCACCGCGGGGCATCTTCTCCACGTCGTCCTTCCAGGACGCGACTGTCTCGACCGGCTCACTCAGCACGAGCACCTCCGCGACAGCCGGCTCGGCCCCGTCTGCGGCGGCCGCGGCCGACCTGGCGACTCTTTCGCTCTTCGGCGGCGAGATCGTTGCGCAGTCGGTCACGGCGAAGGCCCACGCGTCGGCCACCGCGGGCAACACGGTGGGCAGCGGCTTCACCGGGCTCGTCGTGCTGGGCGCGCCCGTCCAGACGCCGGCCCCGAACCAGCGCCTGGCCCTCGCGGACTGGGGCTACGCGATCCTCCTCGAGCAGGGCGGCACGCCGACGACGGGGACCGGCTACAGCGGCTTCGTCACCGCGCTCGACGTGCACCTGACGCGCGACCACGGCGGGCTACCGGCGGGCAGCGAGATCCTCGTCGGCCGGGCCGAGGCGACCGCACAGATCGCGGCTCCGACGCCTCCGCCGAAGCCTCGTCCGCGCGGCACACCGAAGAAAGCGCCCGACGAGCTGCCGCTGATCCCGCCCGCCTACCGCACGATCCCGACGATCACGCCGCCGTTGGGCGAGAGCGGCTACATCTTCCCGATCTGGGGCCCGGCGGGCTTCAGCGACACCTTCGGCGCGGTGCGCACGCTGACGTGGCACCACGGCGACGACATCTTCGCGCCGTACGGCGCGCCGGCACTCGCGGTCGCCGACGGAATCGTCTTCTCCGTGGGCTGGAACAAGGTCGGCGGCAACCGGCTCTGGCTCGTCGACGCCAAGGGCAACGAGTTCTACTACGCGCATTTCTCCGCCTATTCGCCGCTCGCCGTCGACGGCGCAGAGGTACGCGCCGGCACCGTGCTCGGCTTCGTCGGCAACACCGGCGACGCGCGCGGGACCCCGTTCCACCTCCACTTCGAGATCCACCCCAAGGGCCTGCTTTCGCTCGGCTACGACGGCGCCGTCGACCCGACGAGCTATCTCAAGACGTGGAAGCACCTCAACGACCTGAGCGCCTTCGCCGGCTCGGCGTACGCGCCGCTCGCGCTGTCCTCCGCGGCTGCGCCCGAACCGGGCGCCGTGCTGCTCAGGGCCACCGATATCTCGAGCGCCAACGGGCTCGATCCAGCCTCGCTCGCCCGCGCGTTCGCCCCACTCTCGAGGGCCGGCGCGGTCGCGCTGCTCGCGGGTGCGAAGCTTCCGGTCGCGCCCGGGTCGAAGCCGCCCCCGCCGACGACCGGAGCCGCCGGCGGGCGCGACTGAGCCCTAGGTGGTGCCGTTCGCCTCGCTGCTTGCCTGGTACGTGAAGTCGTCCCCGCCCCCGAACAGCGAGTCCGAGACCCACTTGCGCGTCTCCGGGCCCGTGACCGGGTTGTAGAGGATGCCGAGCACGACGCCCACGACGAGCAGGAAGAAGTTCCGGCCCGAATGGCTCTTCGCATCGATCGGGCGCTGGACGCGGTCGACCGCGCTGCGCAGCTCGACGGTCGCCTTGCGGAGGTTGTTGAGGATGTCGGGCTCGACCGCAACGCGCGTCGCGGCGGCGACGTACCCGCGGTCGCTCTTGTCGCTGAACTTCGAGGCGGCTGCGCGTGCGGCTCCGAGCGCGCTCAGGAGGTGCGCGCGAACCTCCTCGTCCTGGAGCGCTCGCTGCACGTATGGCTTGACTTGCTCTGCTGAGTCGAAGACCTTTGTAGCGGCCATGTTCGGCCCTTCCTTTCGCTTGTCGGTAGCCCAAGTTGTACCGCGTTCGGCCGGCCTCGGGGCGGCTTGCCTGCTCGCGGCGCTCGCGCTCGCGGGCTGCGGAGGGAGCGCAAAGCCGCCGCAGACGGTCAGCGGCGACGGCTTCGGCTTCACCGCTCCGGGCGGCTGGAAGGTGACCCGGACGGGACAGACCGTCCAGGCCTCGCACGGCCAGACGAGTGTCTTCGTGACGACCTACCGGCTGATCAAGCCCTACACGCCGGCGTTGTGGGCGAAGGCGATCAAGGAGCTCGACGGAGTCGCGACCACGGTCGCCGTGCAGCTCCACGGGAGCCCGATCGCGAGCCGCACCGTGCGGGTCGGCCCCTCCAAGGCCCGCCAGTACGACATCGCGTTCACGCGAAACGGCCAGAAGCTCGTCGAGCGGATCACGTTCGTGCTGCGCGGGCGGCGCGAGTACGAGCTCCTCTGCCGGTTCAAGCAGGGCAAGACGGAGCCCGCCTGCGCGCTGCTCCAGAGCTCCTTCCACGGTGGATAGAGTTCGCGGGCGATGCTGCAGCTGATCCGCCGAGTCGTCGCTGCGCTCGGGGCGCTAATGGCCCTCGCGGTCTACCTCTGGTTCGCGGCCGTGCGCAACGCTCCGGAGGTCCGTCGCCGGAAGGCACTCCGCCGCAGATGACGCGACTGGCGCGGGCCATGGTGCGGTTCCGCTGGGTCGTGTTGGGAGTGTGGCTCGTCGTGCTGCTCGCGGGCGGCTACTCATCGTCCCGGCTGAGCGCGCTCCTCTCGAACACGTTCTCGGTTCCGGGGACCGACTCGGAGCGCGCGCGGACGATCCTCCAGCACCACTTCGGCGACCGCTCCGACGGCGAGTTCCTCGTCGTCTTCAAGGTGCCGAGCTCGGCGGATCCGACGGCGGCAGCCAGGCTCGAGACCGCGCTCGCCAAGGCAGCCACACTCGTCCCCGGCGGCACCGCGACGCAGGTCGTTCCCGCCGGTGACCACATCCTCTACGGCAGCATCCTCTCGCAGCTGACGATCGCCAAGGCGAAGGGCTACACGAAGCCCCTGCTCACGCAGTTACGCGAGACGCCCGGCGCAACGGTGTACGTGACGGGTCAGGCGGCGATCCAGCACGACCTCGACCCGATCTTCGCGCACGATCTCGCGAAGGGTGAGTCGATTGCGCTCCCGATCGCACTGATCGTCCTGATCGCGGTGTTCGGGATCTCGTTTGCCGTCCTGATGCCGTTCATCTTCGCGGCCTGCACGATCATGGGCACGCTCGGGCTGGTCTACATCGCGGCGCAGCACCTCTCGATGGCGACGTACGTGACGAACCTCGTGCAGCTGATCGGGCTCGGGATCGCGATCGACTACTCGCTGCTGATCGTCTACCGGTTCCGTGAGGAGCTCGGAAACGGCCTGTCCAAGGACGACGCGATCGTGCGGACGATGGAGACGGCGGGCCGCGCGGTCGTCTTCTCCGGCGCCGCGGTGGCGCTCGGCCTCGCGGTGCTGCTCTTCATGCCGCTGCCGTTCATGCGCTCGATGGGCGTGGGCGGCTTCCTGATCCCGATCGTCTCGATCATCGCCGCCGTGACGCTCCAGCCGGCGCTGCTCTCGGTCTTCGGACGCCGCGGCACGGCGCGCTGGCCCGCCGCCACGTTCTTCCGCGAGCGGCTCCACGTGCCGCTGCCGCGGCTCCCGGGCACCGTCGACGAGGAGCAGACCTTCTGGGCGCGGCTGGCCCGCGCGATCATGGCCCGTCCGGCGATGTTCTTCGCGCTCGGGGTGACGATCATGGTCGTCCTTGCGGTGCCGGCGATCTGGCTCGCGGTCACTCCGGGCTCGGCCGAGGGGATCCCGCGCACCCCGCAGTCGGTGCAGGGCTTCGACCTGCTCACGAAGGCCGTGGGCGCCGGAGCGCTCTCGCCCTCGCAAATCGTGGTCGACACGGGTCCCGGCGGAAACGTGCTCGGGGCGAAGACGCAGCAGGCGATCCACGAGCTGAAGACCCTGCTTCAGGCCGACCCGGAGGTCGGGTCCGTTCTGTACGAGCCGAGCCTCAACACCCGGTTCAACGACCCGAGCGGCCGGTACGCGGTGGTGATCGTCGCCGGCAAGCACGAGTACGGCACCCCGCAGGCGCAGGCGTTCGTCCACCGCTTACGCAGCGACATCATCCCGGGGGCCGGCTTCCCCGAGGGCGTGAACGTAATCGCAGGCGGCGGCCCGCCGCAGGGCGTCGACTTCCTCGACAAAGCCTACGGCGTCTTCCCGTGGGTGGTGCTCGTCGTGCTCGTGCTCACCTACCTGCTCCTCCTGCGCGCGTTCCGCTCGTGGCTGCTGCCGCTGAAGGCGGTGCTGCTGAATCTCCTCTCGGTCGCGGCGGCCTATGGCGTGCTCGTCGTGATGTTCCGCTTCGGTGCCGGGCACGATCTGCTCGGGCTGTACCGGATCAAGCAGGTCGAGGGCTGGATCCCGATCTTCCTGTTCGCGATGCTCTTCGGCCTCTCGATGGACTACGAGGTGTTTCTCGTGTCGCGGATGCGCGAGTCGTGGGACCATGTGCACGACAACGGCCGCGCGGTCGCGCACGGGCTCGAGAAGACGGGTCGCATCGTGACGGCGGCCGCGATCATCATGGTCGCCGCGTTCTCGGGCTTCATGGTCGGGAGCATCGTCGGGCTCCAGGAGTTCGGGCTCGGGCTCGCGGTCGCGATCCTGCTCGACGTGACGCTCGTGCGGATGGTGCTCGTGCCGTCGCTGATGGCGCTGCTCGGCCGCTACAACTGGTGGCTGCCGAACGGCCTTGCGAAGTTCTTCCGTGTCAAGCCGTCGCCGCTACACCCGCCCGTCGAGCGCCTCGCCGATTAGACCGGCGGTTCCGGGTCGTACTGGATGTAGCGGCGCACCTCGCGCGCCCGCTCCGGTGAGTGCAGGCGTGAGACGAGGTACAGGGCCATGTCGATTCCGGCCGAGACGCCGGCAGCGGTGATCACGTCGCCCTCGTCGACGAACCGCGCCGCATCGTCGACGCGAATCGCCTCGCCGAGCTCGCCCAGGCGCTCGAGCGAGCCCCAGTGCGTCGTCGCGCGCCGGCCGTCGAGCAAGCCTGCGTCGGCGTAGACGAGCGAGCCCGTGCAGACGCTCGTCATCAGCGCGCCGCCCGCCGCGAGCCCGCGCACGCGCTCGCGGATCGCGAGGTCGCCGAGTTGGGCGCGCGTTCCCATCCCGCCGGGCCAGACGACGACATCCGGCGCAGGCGCCTCGCTCCACGTGTAGTCGGCGAGGACGCGCAGGCCCTTCGCGCAGGTCACGGGCTCGAGGCTCTCGGCGACGGTGTAGATCTCGACGCCGTCGTCGGGCCACTGGCGCGACCATGCGGCGAGCACCTCCCAGGGGCCCGCCCAGTCGAGCTCCTCCGCCCCGTCGAAGAGGACGACCGCGATCTTCATTGGCGGTACAGCATCAGCTGCGTGCAGCGGAACAGGGCGATCGTCTTCTCGCCTGCGCGGACGGTCGTGTCCCAGACCTGCGTCGTGCGGCCGCCGTGCTGGAGCCGCGCCTCGCAGGTGATGGTTCCCTCACGCGCGGTGCCGAGGAAGTTCGTCTTGAGCTCGATCGTCGTGAACGCGTAGGCGTCGGGCGGCAGGTTCGTGAAGCTCCCGAAGCCGCAAGCCATGTCCGCCGCCGAGATGATCACGCCCGCGTGCAGGAAGCCGTTCGGCGCGAGCAACTCGGGCTTGACGTCGAAGGCCGCGTCCACGGCGCCGTCGCCTACGGCCCAGAAGCGCAGGCCGAGGTGCTGTGCGAGGGCGTCCTGAACCTCGAGCTCCATGCGAGGCGAACTCTACGCGACCCCGAGTAGCATCCCCGTGCGATGAAAGGACTCGTCTGCGCAGGAGGAGAGGCAACGCGGCTCGGCGAGCTGACGCGCGTCTCGAACAAGCATCTGCTGCCGGTCGGCCGCTGGCCGATGATCTACTACCCGCTGCAGCTGCTCCAGCTCGCGGGCGTCCACGAGATCCTGGTCGTCACGGGCAAGGGGCACGCGGGCCAGATGATCGATCTGCTCGGCGACGGGCGGCTCACGGTTCGCGGCACGGACGAGCCGCTGCTCGACGTCGAGCTGACCTACAAGGTGCAGACCGAGCCCGGCGGGATCGCGCAGGTGGTCGGGATGGCGCGCGACTTCGCGGCGGGCGAGCAGCTCGTCGTCTGTCTCGGCGACAACATCTTCGAGTTCGCGCAGGGCGACGCGATTCGCGCCTGGGACACGGGCGCCCAGATCTTCGTGAAGCAGGTGCCGGACCCCGAGAACTTCGGCGTCGTGGTCTACGGCGAGGGCGGGCGCGTGACCGACATCGTCGAGAAGGCGGGCGTCGTCGACCTTCGCTACCCCTCGCCGCCGTCGAGCGACGCAGTGGTCGGCCTCTACTGCTACCCGCCGGACGTGTTCGAGATCATCGACGGGCTGGCGACGTCGTCGCGCGGCGAGCTCGAGATCACCGACGTCAACCGCGCCTACGCGCAGCGCGACGAGCTCGTCGTCCGCGAGGTCGAGGGCTGGTGGGAGGACGCGGGCAAGCACTGGCAGCACCTCGCCGACATCGGCCGGCGGATCGACGAGACGGGCGTGAACAAGTGATTCCCGGCCTCCAGCGCATCCCGCTCAAGCGCTTCGAGGACGAGCGCGGCTGGTTCCTCGAGCTACGCCGCGAGAGCCTGCTGCCGCGCGCCACGCAGCAGACCAACGTCTCGTTCTCGCGCAAGGGCGTGATCCGGGGCCTTCACTACCACGAGCGCGGCCAGGACGACCTCTTCGCCTGTCTCCAGGGGACGGCGCGCGTCGTGGTGCTCGATCGCTCGAGCGGCGAGACCCACTGCGAGGACATCGGCGACCAGAACCCGGTCGCGCTCTACATCCCCGGCCGTCACGCCCACGGGTTCGAGGCGCTCACCGATCTGCTCTTCGTCTACCACGTCACCGAGGAGTACAACCCGTCCGATCCGGACGAGCACGGCCTCGCGTGGGACGACCCGCGCGTCGCCGACCTGTGGAGCCAGCAATCGCCGATTCTCTCGCCACGGGACACCGCCGCCGCGTCCTGATCACCGGCGCCCGCGGCCAGCTCGGCCATGCGCTCCGGGACGCCTTCGTGGGCGACGACGTGATCGCGCTCTCGCGGGCCGACTGGGACGTGACCCATCCGGCCCCGCCGATCACGCCTCCGCCCGACCTGGTGTTGCACGCCGCCGCCTGGACCGACGTCGACGGCGCCGAGGACGATCCGCAGGAGGCGGCGGCCGTCAACGTCGGCGGCACGCAGCACGCGGTCGAGCTCGGCGCGCCGCTCGTCTACTTCTCGACGGACTACGTCTTCGACGGGCGCAAGGCGGAGCCGTACGTCGAGTCGGACTCGCCGAACCCGCTCTCGGCGTACGGGCGCTCGAAGCTCCACGGCGAGGCGGCGGCCGGCGCGCAGGCCTGGATCGTCCGCACGTCATGGCTCTTCGCGGAGAGGGGCGACAACTTCGTGCGCACGATGCTCCGGCTCGGCGCCGAGCGCGACGAGGTGGCGGTGGTGGACGACCAGCGCGGCTCGCCGACCTACGCGGGGCACCTCGCCGCGGCCGTGCGCGAGCTCGACGCGTTGCCCTACGGGGTCTGGCACATCGCCGGCGGCGGGGATGCGAGCTGGGCCGAGCTCGCCGAGGCGATCTTCGAGGAGGCGGGGCTCCCGTGCCGCGTCCGGCGGATCACGGCGGAGGAGTACGGCGCTCCCGCGGCGCGTCCCGCCAATTCGGTGCTCCGAAGCGAGAAGCCCGGCGCGCCGGTGCTGCCGCACTGGCGCGAAGGCCTCCGCGCCTGCCTCGAGCGGCTCTAGCGCTTGCGCCAGGCCGTCTTCGTGTAGGCGAGCTCGAGCCCGCAGCGCTCGAGGTTGCGCCGGCTCTCGGGGTTCGCGGTGAGCGCGCAGACCTCGGTGCAGGCGGCCTCGGCGGCGTCGGAGATCCGGCGGCGGATCAGCGCCGCCTGGCAGCCGCGCCTGCGAAACGCCGGCAACGTCGAGGCGGCGGCGAGATAGCCGCGCCCGGCGGCGATCACGAGGGCCGCCGCAGCCGCAGGCGTCGCGTCCAGCTCCATGATGTAGAGCCGCCAGTCCGGCTCGTCGGCCCAGCGCGCAACGGCGGGTCGCGCGGACGGCGGCGCGCCGTGGCCGTCGCTAAGCGTCGCTGCGAAGAGTTCGGCCTCGTCCGGCGAGAGCTCCCGTACGCCGTCGGAGGGGAGCGACACCGCCGGCCCGGCGAGCACCCAGAGCGGCTCGAGGCGGTCCCACCCCTGCGGCTCCTCGCCTTCCGGCAGCTCGACCCACGGCCGCAGTCCCGCCTCGGCGTAGAGCACCTCGAACTGCTCGAGCTCGGCCGCGTGTGCGGCCCCGTAGATCCGGTTCACGAAGTCCAGCTCCGGCGAGCCGGGGCACAGTGCGGCCACCACGCCGCCGCTCCGCTGGAGGCGAACCCCGGGGATCAGCTCGAGCCGTCGGACGGCGAACGCGTTCGCAGCGCGCTCGAGCTCCGGCCTCACGTCAGCTTCGCGCAGTGGCGGAGCAGCGCCTGGACGTCGTAGGTCGGCGCCGGCAGCCTGGTCGCAGGCGCGACCGCGCGTAGCGACTGCGTGACCTGGCGCAGGCTCTTCGACGACACCGGATAGAGGTTGAGCTGGTTCGCGAGCGAGATCGTGGCGTGATCGGTGAACACCATCACGCCCGCGGCGCTCGCCCCGCGCGAGTTTGCGTTCCAGATCACTGCGGGCACTCCGGCGACGGTCGTCTGCTGGCAGTCGGCTCCCGCGAGGTTGTCGCCGATCGAATTCGCGTCGTAAGGCTCGCTCGAGATCGAGAGCACCTCGCCGCAGTTGCCGTTCGACGTGCCGGTGCCGCAGCTCGAGTACTCGAGCACGAGGGCCGAGCCGGCGGCCTCGGCGTTGATGCGCTGCCCGTCGCTGAACCAGGGGCCCGCGGTGACCACCGGCAAGTGCAGCTTCGAGCTCAGCCGCGAGAGCCGTGACCCGACCGACTCGAACGGCGTCTTCACGGCGCTGCAGTCGGTGAGCGGCGTGACGTCGAGGGTCGGCTTGCCGAGCGCGGCGCCGGGCTGCACCGGACGCAGAGCGGCGAGCGCGCGGCCCACGAGATCCGGCGGCCCGAGCACCGCGATGGTCTCGCCGCCGCTGTAGAGGACGACGCCGTCCGTGCCGAGCGCCGCCGGCACCCCGCGTACGCGGATCCGTGCGCAGCTGCCGTCGAGCAGCTTCGGCACGTCGTCCGACGAGAGCGAGTACTGGCGGTTCGTCACGGCGATCCACAGCGGATAGCCGCAGCGGGGCGCGTTGAACGGATCGAGCCGGCTCCCGTGGCGGTGGCAGCTGCCGTAGCCGAACTCGGCCACGCGGTCGCCGCTCGCCGGCGAGACGCGGGTCAGCTTCAGCCCGGCGAACGACTGGCCGACCCACCAGGCGGGGGATCCGGTCGCGTGCTCGACCTTCTTCAGGTTCGAGGAGGTGGACGCGTCGAAGACGCCGAGGCGCGAGCCGGTCCAGCCACCCGCGACCGCCAGCACGACGACTACGACGATAACGATCGTCGTCCAGGTCGGGTGTCGTCTGATCCAGCGCATCAGGCGCTCATTGAACCATCTACCCTTCAGGGCCATGCGGGTTCTCGTCACCGGCGGCGCCGGCTTCATCGGCTCCCACTTCGTCAAGCGCCTCGCCGCGGCCGGCGAGGAGGTCGTCGTGCTCGACAAGCTCACCTACTCGGGCAACCGCGCCAATCTCGAGGGCGTGGAGCACGAGTTCCACGAGGGTGACATCGTCGATCCGGGCGCGGTCGCCTCGGCTGCGCTCGGCTGCGACGCAATCGTGAACTTCGCTGCGGAGACGCACGTCGACCGCTCGATCCTCGGCGCCACCGACTTCGGCCGCACCGAGTTCTTCGGCACACAGGTACTGCTCGAGCACGTTCGCGCCGCAGGCGGCCGCTATGTCCAGGTCTCGACCGACGAGGTGTATGGCGACCTCGAGCACGGCGGCTCGGCGCGCGAGGACGATCCGGTGCGGCCGTCGAGCCCCTACAGCGTCGCCAAGGGCGCGGGCGACCTCCATGTGCCGGCCTACGCGCGCACCTTCGGCGTCAACGCGTCGATCACGCGCGGCTCGAACACCTACGGCCCGAACCAGTACCCGGAGAAGCTCGTCCCGCTCTTCACGACGAACGCGCTCGACGGTGAGCCGCTGCCGCTCTACGGCGACGGCACCCAGGTGCGCGACTGGCTCCACGTCGAGGATCACTGCGCGGGGATCGAGCTCGTCCTGCGCGAGGGCGGCCCGGGCGAGATCTACAACGTCGGCGGCGGCGAGGAGGTCGAGAATCGCGAGATCGCGGCGCGGATCGTCGAGCTCACGGGCGCCGACCCAGCGCTGCTCCGGAGTGTCAGCGACCGCCCCGGCCACGACCGCCGCTACTCGCTCGACTCCGCGAAGCTGAACGCGCTCGGGTGGAAGCCGACGCACTCGCTCGCCGAAGGCCTGCCCGAGACGGTGGAGTGGTACCGGTCGAGCCGCGCCTGGTGGGAGCCGATCAAGTCCGGCGAGTACCGCGCCTACTACGAGCGGCAGTACGCGGAGCGTCTCTCCTAGCGACGAGGGATCGCTGGGCGAACCGCGAAGGGAGTCGGGTGCGACGTTTTACAGTCCTCGGCTTCTGCGTGCTCGCCCTTCTCGGCGGCTCGGCGGGCGCCCGGGTCGCCGCGGTGCCAGCGCCGGTCACGAGCTTCGTCTTCACGGGCCACGGCTACGGGCACGGGATCGGGATGAGCCAGTACGGCGCGCTCGGCTACGCGCAGCACGGCTTCACGTATCCGCAGATCCTCGCGCACTACTTCCCGGGGACGACGCTGAGCTCTGCGCCGGGGATGACGTTGCGGGTGCTGCTCGCCGAGGCGAAGAAGTCGCTGACAGTCGCCTCGTCCGCGCCGTTCACCGTGCGTGACGGCGCCGGCGCGACGCATTCCCTCGCTGCAGGCGCCTACGCGTTCGGCGCGAGCCTCGTCCTTCAGCCCGTCCCGGCGATCGAAGGCTCGGCCGGCGTCACGCTCACCGGGCCGCTCACCTTCCTGCCGGGAGCGGCGCCGCTCGCACTCGGCGGCAAGCCCTACCGAGGTCAGTTGCGCGCGATCGCGACCGGCAAGACGCTCGAGGCGGTGAACGTCGTCTCGCTCGAGAGCTACCTCTACGGCGTCGTCCCGTCTGAGATGCCGTACATCTGGTCGGTCGACGCGCTCGAGGCCCAGGCGGTCGTCGCGCGCTCCTACGCGCTCGCCACCCGCAAGCAAACCGGCGACTTCGACGTCTATGGAGATGTGCGCAGTCAGGTCTACGGCGGCATCGCCGCGGAGCACTTCGAGTCCAACGCGGCTGTCGACAAGACGCGACGCCAGGTGCTGCTCTACAACGGCAAGGTCGCGACGACGTTCTTCTTCTCGACCTCCGGCGGGCGTACCGCTGCGATCCAGGACGCGTGGGCCAGGTCTGCGCCCGTTCCGTACCTCGTCTCGGTGAGCGATCCCTACGACACGATCTCGCCGTGGCACAACTGGGGCCCGGTGCTCGTGGACGGCGCTTCGCTCAGGAAGGCGCTCAAGCTGGCCGGGCCCGTCGTGGACATGACGGTGACGCCCGGCGCCGCCGGACGGGTCGCCTCGGTTGTCGTCACCGACACGCTCGGCGACGCGGTGACCGTGCCCGCCGAGACGCTGCGCACTTTGCTCGGGCTGCGCTCGACCTGGTTCTCGGTTGGAGTCCTCTCTCTCACCGCGTCGTTCGCGCCGGTCGACTATGGCTCGACGGTCGATCTCACCGGAGTCGCACGACGGGTCACGGCGCCGACGCTGCAGTCGCGTACCGCGGGCGGAACCTGGCTGACGATCGGTCCGGTCGCCCCTGACGCAACGGGCGCGTTCCAGGTCGCCGAGACGCCCGAGACGAGCACCGACTACCGGATCGTCGCGGGCAAGGCGACAGGCACGCCGCTGCACGTCGGCGTCGCGCCGCTCGTCACGATCGAGGCGCTGCCGGGCAATGCGGGGGTGAGCGGCACCGTGCAGCCGCTGCTGCCGGGGGCGACGGTCGGGCTCCAGCAGCAGGTCGGCACCGCGTGGACGACGGTGACGACCGCGACGGTCGACGACTCGGGCAACTTCCAGGCGATCTATCCGCTTCAGGTGGGCATCGTCTATCGCGCCAGGGTGGCGCCGGGCCAGGGCTTCGCGGTCGGCGTCACCGATCCGTTGAGCGCTCAGTGAAACGCGTCCTGCTGGTGCTCGCCGTCGCGGCTCTCGCCGTGCCCGCGGTCGCGGCGGCGTTCACGACGAACGACCCGCTCGCCTCCCAGCAGTGGTACCTCGTGCAGGACAGGGCCTTCGACACGTGGCTCCAGCCGCCCATCCTCGCGCCCGTGAAAGTCGCGGTGATCGACTCGGGGATCGACGGCAGCCATCCCGAGTTCGACGGCCGGATCCTGCTCGCCAAGAGCTTCGTGGGCGGCAGCGCCCTCACCGACGAGCAGGGTCACGGCACGTTCGTCGCCGGCGAGATCGGCGCGGCGCTGAACAACGGCGTCGGGATCGCGGGGATCGCCTTCCCGGCCCAGCTCCTGATCGCGAAGGTGGTGGATACCGACGGGACGATCACGCTCGAGCACGAGTCGGCGGCGATCCACTGGGCCGTCGACCACGGAGCACGCGTCATCAACCTCAGCCTCGGCGGCCTGCGCGACCCGGGCGAGCCGAGCGAGGACACCTACTCGCCGCTCGAAGCCGCGGCTGTCGCGTACGCCGTCTCGAAGGGCGTTGTCGTCGTCGCCGCGGTCGGAAACTCCGACGACGCGCCGACGACGCCGTGGAACTACGCGAGCTATCCGGCGGCGCTGCCGCACGTGATCGGCGTCGCCGCGCTTGCCCAGGACGGTTCGGTGCCTGCCTTCTCCGACCGGGACCCGACCTACGTCGATCTCGCCGCGCCCGGCCAGGGGATCTTCTCGACCTTCCCGCGCTCGCTCACGGCGGCGCGGCCCGAGTGTCTCGACCAGGGCTATTCGGACTGCGCAGGCGATGGGTACTCGGGCGGCGAGGGCACCTCGTTCGCCGCGCCACAGGTCACGGCGGCGGCGGCACTGATGCTCGCGACCGATCCCGCGCTGACGCCCGGCCAGGTCGCGACCCTGTTGGAGCGAAGTGCGGTGGACATGAACCTGCTGACCGGCTGCCGCACGTGCGCGACCGGCCGCGACGCGCTCACCGGCTGGGGCCGGCTCGACATCACGGCTGCGCTCGCGGCGCTCACGGGCCCGCTCCCGTCGGCGGACGCGCGCGAACCGAACGACGGCCCGGGCGCTCTCGCCAACACGGTCTGGGGCGCGAGCGCCACGATCGACGCGACGACCGACTGGTGGGATGACCGCGTCGACGTCTACCGGATCTACGTGCGCAAGGGCCAGCGGCTCGACGCGTCGGTGGTCGGGCCGCCGGCGCCCGGCGCGAGCCTCGTGCTCTGGCGGCCGGGAACCGTGGACGTAATCGGCACCTCGAAGCGCGTGCTTGCGCTGCGGGCCGCTGTTGCAGGCCCGGCGGGGACGCTCGCGTTCCGCTCGACCGCGGCGGGCTGGTACTACCTCGAGGTCTCGGCGCGGCGGACGGCCTCCGGCGCGTACACGCTCAGCGTCGCCAAGAGCTAGAGCAGCTCGTCGTCCGGCACGTCGCGCAGGACGCGCGCCGGGCTGCCGACGACGACCTTGCGCGGCGGGACGTCCTTCGTCACGACCGCGCCCGCGCCGACAAAAGCCTCCGCGCCGATCTCGACGCCCGGGCAGAGGATCGCGCCGCCGCCGACCCGCGCGCCGCGGCGGATCGTCGGGCCTTTCATCAGCGCGTGGCGCGCCTCGGTGCGGCCCATGAAGTTGTCGTTCGTGGTGACGACGCAGGGCGCGATGAAGACGTTGTCCTCGAGGGTCGAGTAGGCGGTGATGTACGCCTCGGCCTGGATCTTGGTGAGTGCGCCGATCGTGGTGTCGTTCTCGACGAGCGCGCCGCGACCGAGCACGACGTCGTCGCCGATCGTCACGCGCTCGCGCACGCACGACTGGTCGCCGAGGATCACGCGCGCGCCGACGGTCGTCCCGGCGAAGACGATCGCGCCGGTCGAGACGATCGTGCCCTCGCCGAGCACCGCAGGCGGCAGCGGTTCGCGCTTCGCGGTCGAGCGCGGCGAGAGCGTGGGCTGCTTCCCGACCACCGCGTTCTCGAGCACCTTCACGCCCTCGCCGAGCACCGTGCCCGGGTAGACGATCGCCGAGGGGTGAATCTCAGCCAAGCGATTCCGTGAGACGCTCGAGCGCGCGCACGACCATCGCACCGTCCTGCGCGACCGCGGCGCGATCGCCCTCGCCGGCGATCAGCTTGAGGAAGTACTGGCACTCGAGCCGCAGCGGCTCGACGCCCGCGATCTTCGGGCTGAAGATGTCGCCGGTCTGCGCGTGTCCCGTCGGGTCGATCGTCTTCTCGTAGACCGTCACCTTGCCCTCGGGCGCCACGTCGTCGAACACGGCCATCTTCTCCTTGCCGACGACCGTGAGCCGACGCATCCGGTGCGGATCGAGCCAGGAGAGATGCATGTGCGCGATCTTGCCCGAGGGGAAGCGGAGGTAGCAGAAGACGACGTCCTCGACGCCCTGCGTGACGAACGAGTTGCCGTTCGCCACCGCCTCGTCCGGCTCCTCGCCGACGAGGTACAGGATCACCGAGAGGTCGTGGACGCCGAGCGACCAGAGCGCGTTCTCGTTGGTGCGAGCGATGCCGAGGTTCTGGCGGTTGCCGTAGATGCACCACACATCGCCGAGCTCGTCGGAGTCGATCAGCTCCTTCAGCTTGAGGACGCCCGGGTGATAGAGGAGCAGGTGGCCGGGCATCAGTACGAGGTCGCGCTCGGCCGCGAGCGCAACGAGCTCGTCCATCTCCGCGGCGCGCATCGCGGGCGGCTTTTCGACGAGCACGTGCTTGCCGGCCTCGAGCGCCTGTTTCGCGAGCGCGTAGTGGGTGGGCACCGGCGTCGCGATCACGACGGCGTCGAGCTCGGGATCGGCGAGCACCTCGCCGAAGCTCGAGGTGATGCGCGCATGCGGATACCGGCCGCCGAAGCGTGCGAGGGCCTCCGCGTCGAGGTCGCAGATCCAGGCGAGCTCGGCCAGCTCGTCGAAGTTCCGCGCGAGGTTCGGGCCCCAGTAGCCGAGCCCGGCGATCGCGACCTTCGTCACAGCTTCCAGACCTTGTCCGAGTCGATCCCCTTCGTCGCATTGCGGAAGTCGACGACGACGCCGGCCTCCTCGACGACCTGCACGTAGTCGATCCCGGAGTGGTCGGTGACGATCACGACCGCGTCGTACGACGCCGGCTCGAGCGCGACGGAGCTGAGCCCCTGCTCGCGCAGCTCGGGCACGTGCGGATCGTGGTAGCTGATCGTCGCGCCCGCGCCGCGCAGGAGCTCGATCACCTTCAGCGCGGGCGACTCCCGCATGTCGCCGATGTCCGGCTTGTAGGCCACGCCGAGGATCAGGATCTGCGAGGTCGAGAGCGCCTTGCCCGCGCCGTGGTTCAGCGCCTGCGAGACGACCGAGCGGCAGTAGTACGGCATGTTCTCGTTGACCTTGCCGGCGAGCTCGATGAACTCCGTGGTGAAGCCGAACTCGCGCGCCTTCCACGTGAGGTAGAACGGATCGATCGGGATGCAGTGGCCGCCCAGGCCGGGGCCCGGGTTGAAGCGCATGAAGCCGAACGGCTTGGTCGCGGCGGCGTCGATCACCTCCCAGACGTCGATTCCCATCCGGTCGCAGAGCTGCGCGAGCTCGTTGACGAGGGCGATGTTGACCGAGCGGAAGATGTTTTCGAGCAGCTTTGTGAGCTCCGCGGCCTCGGGCGAGCTGACCGTGTGCACGGAGTCGATCGCGGTGCGGTAGAGGTCCGCGGCGCGCTCGATGCAGGCGGGCGTGATCCCGCCGACGACCTTCGGCACGTTGCGGGTCGTGAAGTCGGTGCGGCCCGGGTCGACGCGCTCCGGCGCGAATGCGAGGAAGAAGTCCTCGCCGACCTTCATCCCCGTCGACTCGAGGATCGGCAAGAGTGATTCGCGGGTGGTGCCGGGGTAGGTGGTCGATTCGAGCACGATCAGCTGGCCGGGCTGGAGGCGCGCGGCGATCTCGCTCGTCGCGCCGAGCACGATTCGCAGGTCCGGCTCGCGCTGTTTCGAGAGCGGCGTCGGCAGCGCAATGATCACCGTCTCGACCTCGCGGAGAATGTCGTAGTCGGTCGTCGCCGTCAGCCCCGCGTCGACCAGCTCCTTGAGCTTGGCCGAGGGCACGTCTTCGATGTAGCTCTCGCCGCGATTGATCATCGCCACGCGCGCCTCGTTGAGGTCGACGAGGACGACGCGGTGGCCGGCGTCGGCGAAGACCTGTGCGTGCGGGACGCCGACGTAGCCGGCGCCGATGATCGCGATCTGCGGCTTCATGGCGTCGACAGGCTACTAAGAAGGGGCGCGCAGGCGGATCTGCCACGGCTCGACCGAGGCGATGCGGAGATGCGACTCGCTCCACGGATCGCGCGCGAGCGCAGCGCGGACTGCGTCTTCCGACTCGGCCTCGACCACGTGGGCGACTCGCGGCCCGCCGTCGAGCGGGCCGCCGAGGACGATGAAGCCCTCGGACACGAGGTTGTCCATGAACTCGGCGTGCTCGTCCCAGGCGGACTGCGCCTCGAGCGGCCGCGAGCGGTCGAACTCCGGGCCGGACTGCGTGACGATCACGAGGAAGGCGGTCATTGCGCCGTAAGGATCGTGGCGATTCGCTCGGACGCGTACCCGTCGCCGTAGAGCTCGGGCCTGTCGGCGGGCATGCGAGCCTCGGCCGCGGCGGCCGCGATCCGGTCGGGATCGTCGTCCACGAGCACGTTGGCGCCGGCCTCGACCGTGTCGATCCACTCCGTCGAGGGCCGCATCGTCACGCAGGGGACGCCGTACCAGTAGGCCTCCTTCTGGAGCCCGCCGGAGTCGGTGAGGATCACGCGCGCCTGCGAGGCGAGCGCCGCGAGCTCGAGGTAGCCGAGCGGCTCGGTGAGCCGGATGTTGGGCCCGAGTGGGATTCCGGCCGTGACGAGCGCCTCACGCGTGCGCGGGTGCGCGGGAAAGACGACGGGCTCCTCGAGGCGACCGAGCCCCTCGACGATCCGCCCGAGGCGCGGCTGCGAGACGTTGGCGAGCCGGTGGACGGTGGCGACGGCGTAGCGGCTGGGCTCGAGGCCGTCGAGCGGGACGCGGTCCCGAGCGAGCGGCGCGAAGAGGCGCGTTGCGTCGGCCATGACGTCGCCGACGACCTCGGCGCGGCCCTGGACTCCCTCGAGCTCGAGCTGCGCGCGTGAGCGCTCGTCCGGGCAGAGCAGCAGCGCCGCGAGCCCGTCGACCTCGACCCGGTTCCGCTCCTCGGGCATCGTCCAGTCGCCCGAGCGGAGCCCCGCCTCGACGTGCGCGACGGGCGTACCCGTGTCGACGCCCGCCTGGGCGCCGGCGAGGGTCGAGTTCGTGTCGCCGAAGACGAGCACCCAGTCCGGCCGCTCCACCTGGATGCTCACGGCGATCCCTGGCAGCATCAGGGCCGGGTCGGCCGACTGCGTCGCAAGCCGGTGCCGGGGCTCGTCGAGCCCGAGCTCGTCGAAGAAGACCTGCGAGAGCTCCCGGTCGTAGTGCTGGCCGGTGTGCAGCACGACCTCCTCGATTCCCGCGGCGCGAAGCGCGAGCGAGAGCGGCGCCGACTTGATGAACTGCGGCCTGTTTCCCACGACCGTGAGGACTTTCATGCGGGCCAGGGTAGGCGAACCGCCGGAAGGGGCGCGCTGCTAGCCTTGACCGGCTCGGGCCGTTAGCTCAGCTGGTAGAGCAGGGGACTCTTAATCCCAAGGTCGGAGGTTCGATCCCTCCACGGCCCATCTCGCCGGAAAGTCCGGCCGCTGCTCCGCCGCGACCATGACGACTTTCCGGCGGCCTGCGATTCGATGGGTGGTCTCCCGCGGCCGTCGCTTAGCCGCGCCCGCGCGTGTCGGTCGCGGCGACGCCTTTAGCCGAACGTGAACGCGTAGGCCTCGACACCCGGATCGAGGAACTCGATCTCGAATGTCACGTCCGTCACTCGGCCGGGCTGGCGGATCAGCTGGTACAGCCGCTGCTCGTCGACCGTGCCGTTGCCCTGCTCGTCGACGTCGGCTCCGTGGGCGGCGCCGGGTTCTTGATCATCCAGGGTCACGCGGAATCGCACCGAGTCTCCTCGCGTCGCCGGGCCCATCACGAGATGGAGGTCGCGGGCGTGGAAGCGGTATGCGATCCGCCCGCCCGCCTCATTCAGCACGCTGAATCCTCGCTCGACTGTCCAGTCGCCCGCCAGGGACCAGTGGTTGAGGCTCAGCGGGGCTTCCGAATCCTCGAGGTGCTCGGTGCGGTCGGTGCCGAGGTAGTTCTCGGGCGATTCCAACGTCTCCCAGTCGGCGGCGGCCTCGATGCCTTCGGGAGCGATCGAGACCGGCTCACCGGCGCTCTCCCCGAGCAGCTGCCGGATCACCGCCTCCGACTTCTCGTACTCGCCCTCGCCGAACCGGTGGTGGCGGATCTGTCCTTCCGCGTCGACGAAATAGAGGGCCGGCCAGTAGCGGTTGTTGAACGCCTGCCAGATCGCATAGTTGTTGTCCACCGCGACCGGATACTCGACGCCCATCTCTTTCACTTCCCGGCGCACGTTCTCGAGGTCGTGCTCGAACGGGAACTCGGGCGTGTGGACGCCGATCACGACGAGGTCGGGATAGCGCTCGGCCCAGGCGCGGACGTAGGGCAGCGTGCGCAGCCAGTTGATGCAGGTGTACGTCCAGAACTGGACGACGACGACGCTGCCGAGGAGGCCCTCCATGGTCAAGGGCTCGGAATTGAGCCATGCGGTCGCGCCGTCGAGCGACGGCAGCCGGCCCTCGATGCCCAGCGGCGGCGCGGCCGGGGTGTGGAAGACGTCGCGGAGGCTCATGCGGAGCCGCCGGCGGCTGCTGCCGCGGCCAGGATCACGTCGGCGACCGCCGCCGGCTGGGAAATCATGATCACGTGTGAGCCCTCGACCTCGGTGATCGTGGCTCCGGCGCGCTGGGCCATGGAGCGGATCACGTCCGCGCCCGCTGCTTTGTCGCCGGTCGCGACCACGCTCCAGACAGGGCGCGACTTCCACGCGGGCGGACCGGACGCCTCCGAGAACGCCGCCTCCGCGGCTGGGCGCTGGGTCGCGGCCATCAATGCGGTCTGCTCGGCCGGGAGGTCCGCGGCGAACGCGTCCCGAAACTTCGCGGGATCGATCGCGAACTCCGTGGCCGTCGCTGCGCCGTCTCCCGCCGGAAACTGGAGCGGCACGAGCGCGGTCGACAGGACGCTGTCCTTCGAGGTGGCCTCGACCTGGCCGAGCCGCTCGCCCTCGTCCGGGGCGAAAGCGGCGACGAAGACAAGGCCGACGACGTTCTCTGCGCCGGTCGCGGCGTTCGAGATCACCGCACCCCCGTACGAGTGGCCGACCGCGAGGACTGGCCCGGGAATCTGCTCGAGAAAGGACGCGATGTAGGCCGAGTCGTACGAGATGCCGCGCAGCGGGTTCGCCGGGGCGGTGACCTGCATCCCCGTCGCCTGGAGGCGCTCCACGACGCCGTTCCAGCTCGAAGCGTCGGCGAAGGCGCCGTGGACGAGAACGACGGTGAGCGGTGCGTTATCCGACATGTGATGTCTCCTTGGTTGCTAGGCGCTGACGTCGACGATCGCCTCCACGAAGGCCCCCGGGGCCTCCTGGGGCAGGTTGTGCCCGATCCCGCCCTCGACTGTCCGGTGCGAATACGTGCCCACGAACTTGCCTGCGTAAGCGCTCGGGTCGGGGTGCGGCGCTCCGTTCGCGTCACCCTCGAGCGTGATCGTGGGCACGGTGATCGCGGGGGCTCCGGCGAGTCTCTCCTCCAGCTCGGCGTACTGCGGCTCGCCCTCGGCCAGCCCCAGCCGCCAGCGATAGTTGTGAATCACGATCGCGACATGGTCCGGGTTGTCGAGGGACGCCGCGCTGCGATCGAAGGTGGCGTCGTCGAAACTCCACTTCGGCGACGCGGTCCCCCAGATGAGCTTCGCGAAGTCGCGCCGGTACTTGTCGTACCCCGCCCGGCCGCGCTCGGTCGCGAAGTAGTACTGGTACCACCACTGGAGCTCGGCCTCCGGCGGCAACGGCTGCCTGCCCGCTTCCTGATTGCCGATCAGATAGCCGCTCACCGACACGAGACCGTTGCACCGCTCAGGCCAGAGCGCCGCGACGATGTCGGCCGTCCGCGCGCCCCAGTCGAAGCCCGCGACGACCGCCCGGTCGATCTCGAGCGCGTCCAGCAACGCGATCGCGTCGACGGCGAGGGCCGACTGCTGCCCGTTGCGAAGCGTCTCGTCCTCGAGGAAGCGCGTCGTCCCATACCCGCGCAGGTACGGCGCGATCACGCGGTGGCCGGCCGCCGCCAGCAGCGGCGCGACCTCCGCGAAGCTGTGGATGTCGTAGGGCCAGCCGTGGAGGAGAAGCACGGCCGGCCCGTCGACGGGGCCGGCCTCCGCGTATCCGACGTCGAGGAGGCCGGCTTCGATCTGCTTCACGATCAACGCAGCGACCTGAAGGCGGCACGAACCTCCGTCGTGAACAGCTCCGGCTCCTGCCAGGCTGCGAAGTGGTTGCCCCGGTCGACTTCGTTGAAGTAGATGAGGTTGGGGTAGGCCTGCTCGGCCCAGCTCCGCGGCGTCCGGTAGAGCTCGTGCGGGAAGACGGTCACGGCAGCCGGCACCGTGACGCCCTTGATGTCGAAGAAGCCGAGCTTGTTCTCCCAGTAGAGCCGCCCCGAGGAGACGCCCGTGTTCGTGACCCACGTGAGCGTGATGTTGTCGAGCACTTCGTCCGGCGTGAGGTTGCCGACGGGGTTGCCCGCGAAGCCCTGTGCGATGTCCGCGTAGCTCGCCGCGTCGTGGTCGAGCATCCAGGCTGCTAGGGCCGCGGGTGAATCGGCCAGCCCGTACAGCGTCTGCGGGCGCAGGTTCATCTCGGTCGCGTAGCCGATTCCCTTCGTGTAGAGGAAGTTCAGCTGCTCCCACGCCTCGGTCTCCTCGGGCGACAGGCCGGTCGGCGCGGGGCCGGCGGAGCCGAGCGTCTTCGCGACCTCGGGCGGAACCGTGCCGGGCATGTTGGAGTGGATGCCAAGCAGCTCCGGCGGTGCCTTCGAGCCGATCACGTCTGTGATCTGCGCGCCCCAGTCGCCGCCCTGCGCGACGAAGCGGGTGTAGCCGAGCCGCCTCATCAGCTCGATCCAGGCATCCGCGATGTGGAGCGGGTCCCAGCCGGTCGCTGCCGGCTTCCCCGAGAACCCGTAGCCGGGAATCGACGGGACCACCACATCGAACGCGTCCGCCGCGTCCGGCGGGTCGCTGAGCGGGCCAATCACGTTCAGCATCTCGACGATCGACCCAGGCCAGCCGTGCGTGATGATCAGCGGCAGCGCGTTCTCGTGCGGCGACCTGATGTGGATGAAGTGGATGTCGAGGCCGTCGATCTCCGTGATGAACTGGGGCACCGCGTTCAGCCTCGCCTCGAGCCTTCCGAAGTCGTACTCCTCGCCCCAGTAGCGGATGAGCGCCTGCATCGTCTCGAGCCGCACGCCCTGCGTCTCGTCGGCGACGGTCTCTCTTTCGGGCCACCGCGTCGCGGCGATTCGACGGCGAAGGTCGTCCAGTTCCTCTTCGGGAATGTCGACCTGGAAGGAGCGGATCTCGGTTGCCTGCTGGGTACTTGCCATGACGACCTCCGATGACGGCGTTGTTGGGCTACGACGTCAATAAGCCGACACCGCTCCAACCCAAGACCGTGTCCACTTTTTTGCACGACGGGTGCCATAATCGACACAGCGATCCGGGGGACGATGGTGGCTCGACAACTGACCGCGGGAGAGGAGCGCGACCTGGTGGTCGCGGCCCAGGGTGGTGACGCGGAGGCGCGCCGGAACCTGGTCTGGGCGTTCTTGCCGGCGATTGCGGCGTTCGCCCGTGGCGGCGACAAGGGCACCGGAGTGGAGCGCCAGGAGCTCGTTCAGGAAGGAGTGGTCGGCCTGCTGCGCGCCGCGCACCGCTACGACCCGGGGCTGGGCACGCCGTTCTGGGCGTACGCCTCGTTCTGGGTGCGCAAGGCCATGCAAGAGCTCGTCGCGGAGTTGGCGCGACCCGTGGCGCTGTCGGACCGGGCGGTGCGGGAGCTCGCCCGGATCAGGGCCGCACGCCGTGAGCACCTGCAGAGCCACGGCACCGAGCCCACGCTCGACCAGCTGAGCCGCTCGACGGGGCTCACGCCCTCGCACGTCGAACGGCTGCAGGCGACCGAGCGCACGCCGCGCGGCATCGAGGAGCGGCTCGGCGCAACCACGGCCACGGTCGGGGACACCATCGTGGATCCTCTGGCCGAGCAGGCGTACGAGCGGGTGCTCGACGAGATCGAGATCGGAGAGGTGCGTGACCTCGCCGACCATCTGGCCGAGCGCCAGCGCGCGGTGATCCGCGCCCATTACGGGCTCGGGGAGCCGGCTCAAACCCTCGACCAGATCGGCGCGGGGCTCGGCCTGACGGCAGAGCGTGCGCGCCAGATCGAGGTCGTGGCGCTGAGCGCGCTACGCGAGGCTCTCGGCTAGGGGTACCGCGCGTCCGGCTCCTGGGGCGGCAGGTCTGGCGGCCAGTCGAAGATCTCCGTGATCGCGCCGAGGTCTTCGTCCGTCGACAGGTACGCGAAGGTGACGCCGTTGTAGTGGCCGCTCTGGATGACCCGGCGGCCTTTTAATGTCGCTTCGGCCAGGGTTTCGTCATAGCCCGCTCCGCCGACGGCGACGTGGTGTAACCCCTCGCCGTGTCTCGCCAGGTGCTCGGCGTAGATGCTCTTGTCGTCGAGCGGCTGGATCAGCTCCCACTGCACGCTGCCGACCATCGTCACGGCGATGCGCCATGCGGACTCGGTCGGCGCCATCTCGCTCACCGTGTCCGGGTTGAACTCGTAGATCTCCCACGGGCCGATCCCGTACTCGTGGACATAGGTGCGCATCGTCGCCTCGAGGTCGCGGACGACGATCGCGATCTGCTTCGTCTCGGTGAACAGCGGCTCTCTCATCTACCTGCCCTCGAAGTTGGGCTTCCGCTTCTCGACGAACGCTTCGACGCCCTCGCGGAAGTCGCGCGAGGTGCGCAGGATCCCGTAGTTCAGGCCCTCGAGCTCGAGCCCGGCTTGCAGCGGGAGGTCGTAGGCGCTGTTCAGGACTCGCTTCGCGGTGGCGAGCGCCAGGGGTGAGAGGGCGGCGAGCTCCTCGACCAGCCGCGTGACGGCGCCGTCGAGCTCAGCCTCCGAGACGACCTCTGTGACCAGGCCGAGCGCCAGAGCTTCGTCGGCTCCGATCCGGCGGCCTCGCATGATCACGTCCTTCGCTCGGCCGAGGCCGATCAGGCGAACAAGCCGCTGGGTGCCGCCGGAGCCGGGGATCATGCCGAGCTTCACCTCCGGCAGCGCGAGCTCCGTGCTCTCCGCCGCGAGGCGGAAGTCGCACGCGAGCGCGAGCTCGAGGCCGACGCCGAAGACGTAGCCGTGGAGCCGGGCGATCACCGGTTTCGGGCAGCGTTCCGGCGCGGCGACGTTCTCGTGGAGGCGCGAGAGCACGATCGGCGAGGCCTCGAGAAAGCCGGCGACATCTCCACCCGCCGTGAACGCGGGGCCGGATCCGCGCAGTACGACGACGCCGACGGTCGGATCGGCGCCGAGCTCTTCGAACACGGCGGCCAGTTGATCGCGCGCCGCGATCGAGATGCGGTTCAACTTGTCCGGCACGTCGAGCGTGATCGTCGCGACCGCACCTTCGCGTTCCACCCGGAAGCCGTCGTAGCTCATGCGGAGACCTTCTCATCGCGGAGCATCCGGCGCAGGATCTTGCCGGACGGGCTCTTCGGCAGCGCTTCCGCAAACCGATATTCGCGAGGCCGCTTGAAGCGCGCCAGCTCGGAGGCCAGGCAGTGTGCGTCGAGCTCCGCGGCCGTCGCGTCGCCGACGATCACGGCGACCACCCGCGAGCCGAGACGCTCGTCCGCCGCGCCGATCACCGCCACCTCATGCACAGCCGGATGGCGCGCGAGCACGTCCTCGATCTCGAGCGGATGGATGTTCTCGCCGCCGCTCACGATCATGTCGTCGGTGCGGCCCACGATCCAGAGGTCGCCGTCCTCGTCGAGCCGACCCATGTCGCCGGTGTGGTACCAGCCGCCGCGGATCGCCTTCTCGTCGGCGTCGGGCCGGTTCCAGTAGCCCGCGAAGGCCTCGTCGGAGCTCATTGCGCAACAGATCTCGCCGTCCTTCAGCTCGAGCCGCGCGTTCAGCGCCGGCCGGCCCGCGCAGCCGGGCTTGCGCCGCTGGTCGGCGCCGATCGAGAACGTGTAGATCTCGGTCGAGCCATAGTGGTTGACGAACACCTCTGGGTCGAAGACCGCGACGCAGCGCTCGACGAGCGCCGAGGTCATCGCCGCGCCGGCGTACGCCAACAGGCGTATCGATGAGAGATCGTGATCTGCAACACGAGGGTGGTGGACGAGGTCGTGGAACAGCGTTGGGGCGAGGTAGAGCGAGGTGAGCCGCTCCCGCTCGATCAGGGCGAGCGCCTCACCGGCGTCCCAGCGCGCGAGCGACGCGTAGTAGCCGCCGACGAGGTGCATCGCGAGCAGCGAATGGAGACCCATCGTGTGGTAGAGCGGCATCACGCCGAGCGTCCGCTCGCCCGGCCGGTAGCCGTGCTGGAGCGCCTGCGAGAGCCCGCCGGCGCGATCGGCGCGATGCGAGCGCGGTACGCCCTTTGGCTTACCCGTCGTGCCCGAGGTGTAGAGCATCAGGCTCGGCTCGCGTTCGTCGAGGTCGAGCGCGCCCGGATGCGGCTCGCCGTTCGGGAGCGGGTCGCCGTCGCGGAGGACGAGCGTCGCGCCGCAGTCGGCGATGCAGTACTCGAGCTCGGGCTCGGAGAGGCGCCACGAGAGCGGTACGAACGTCGCTCCCACCCACTGCGCGGCCCAGTACAAGAGTGCGGTTTCGACGCGGTTGTCGAGCACGGCCGCCACGCGCTCGCCGGGCTTGAGCCCGCTCGCGACCCGCGCTGCCCGCTCGCGCAGCTCCGCGTAGGTGTAGCCGGGCAGCGCCTCGGCGTCGGGATGCCGCTCGGCAGCGGCGAGGAGCGAGAGCGCGAGGTTCACGAGCCGGCGACCTCGGCGATCGCATCGACGATCGGCGTATAGCCCGTGCAACGGCAGAGGTTGCCGGAGAGCGCCTCCTCGATCTCTCCGCGACTCGGCGCGCCGCGCGCTAGCAGGTCGGTCGCGGTCATCAGGATCCCGGCGGTGCAGAAGCCGCACTGGAGCGCGTGATGGCGGCGGAACGCTTCCTGCAGCGGGCCCCACTCGAGGCCCTCGACCGTCTCGACCTCGAGCCCGTCCGCCTGCACCGCGAAGAGCAGGCAGCTACGGACGGCTCTGCCTTCGAGGCGCACCGTGCAGGCGCCGCAGACGCCGTGCTCACAGCCGACGTGCGTGCCGGTGAGCCCGAGCGTATGGCGCAGGAAGTCGCTCAGTAGGAGCCGCGGCTCGGCCTCGGCGCGACGGAGGGTGCCGTTGACGGTCACCTCGATCATGCGAAGGCTTTCGTGAGGACGCGTTCCACGAGCACGCCCGTGAGGTGCTTCAGGTAGGCGGGCGAGGCGTGGAGGTTGCCGGGAGGGTCGACGGCCGCGGCCGCCCTGGCTCCGGCTTCGCGCGCGGTTTCCGCCGTTGCAGGCGCGTCCTCCAGCTCGAGCTCGAGCAACATCGGCCGGTCGGTCACCGCGCCGACGCCGACTCGTGCTTCTGTCACCACGCCGTTGTCGATGCGCACCGAGCAGGCCGCTAGCGAGAGCGCGAAGTCGCCGTGCCGCTGGGCGATCTCCTCGAACGCGACTGCGCCTCCATCGGGCCAGACCGTCGCGACGAGGAGCTCGTCCGGCTCGAGTGCGGTCGTGAAGTACGAACGGAAGAAATCGTCGGCCGAGATCTCTCGCTTCGAGGTCACGACCGAGCCGCCGAGCACGAGCAGGCAGAGCGGCAGCTCGGCCGACGGGTCAGCGTGCGCGATCGAGCCGCCGACGGTGCCGCGGTTGCGCGTCACGAAATGCCCTATGACCGGTAGCGCCTCGGCGGCGAGCGGCACGCCGGCGAGGTCGTTCTGGCGCACCGTCGCTCCGACTCGCGCGCCCTCGATCCGGTCGAGCCCGGCGACGCGGTTCACGTCGACGAGCACTGCCGGCCGCACGAGCCGGAAGTTCAGGAGTGGGACGAGGCTCTGGCCCCCGGCCAGCACCTTCGCCTCGCCGCCGTGCTCGGCCAGCAGCGCCGCCGCTTCCTCCGCCGTCTCGGGCCGCTCGTACAGGAACGCCGCCGGCTTCACGCGCGCAGTAGCTCCCACACGCGCGCGGGCGTGAGCGGCAGCTCGACGTCGTCGAGGCCGAGCGCGTCGGCCACCGCGTTGGCGATCACGACGGGTGCGGACATCGTGTTCCCCTCGCCGAGCCCCTTTGCGCCGAGCGAGGTGTACGGCGAAGTCGTCTCGCGGTGCGCGATCCGCACCGCAGGCAGGTCGGGCGCGGTCGGGCACACGTAGTCCATGAACGTGCCCGTCAGCAGCACGCCGTCTTCGTCGTAGGCGATCCGCTCGTAGAGCGCCGCACCGGCGCCGTGGGCGAAGCCGCCGCGGATCTGGCCGTCGACGATCAGGGGGTTCAGGAGCTTGCCCGCGTCGTGGACGGTGACGTAGTCGAGGATTCGTACCTGGCCCGTGTCCGGGTCGATCTCGATCACCGCCACGTCGACGAGGAAGCCATGCGTCGCCGAGGAGACGATGCGATCCTCGCCGTCGGGCGGGTCGAGGTTCGGCGCCGCGTAGTAGGCGGTCGCGTGGAGGCCGGGCTCCATCCCGGGCGGCAGCGACTCCGGGTTCCAGTGCGCGGTTCCCGCGACGCGGCGCAGCGAGAGCTCGCCGCCGAGGTGCGCACGGATCTCGGCGATCTTTGCCGCGAGTTTGTCCGCTGCGGCGGCGACCGAGCCGGCGCCGACGCCGGCGAAGCGCGACGAGTAGTTGCCGGAGGCGACCGTCCAGGCGCTCGTGGACGTGTCGAGCTCGGACAGCACGTCGATCTGCCCGGGCTCTACGTTGAGACGGTCTGCGACGATCTGCGCTGCGACGGTGCGGTGCCCCTGGCCCTGCGGTGTCGTGGACAGCCGAACCGTGATCCCGCCGGCCGGCGAGATCGAGATCGTGCAGCCCTCGGCGTTGCCGGACTTCGGCAGGCCGGCCGCGCGCTCCTCCGCGGTCTGGGCCAGCGTGATGTAACCCATGTTCGAGATCGACGGCTCAACGATGCACGCGAGGCCGATCCCCAGCGCGTGTCCGGCCGCCTGCTCGGCGCGGCGTTCCGCATAACCGACGAGCTCGAGCGCCGCGTCGAGGCACGCCTCGTAGTCGCCGGTGCCGTAGAGCCCGCCGCTCGGCGTTCGGTACGGGAACTCCGAGACGAGGTTGCGGCGCGCGAGCTCCGCCGGATCGAGCCCTAGCCGCCTTGCCGCAATCGCCATCGTCCGCTCGAGCCCGAAGTAGAGCTGCGGTCCACCGAAGCCGCGGTTCAGTCCCGTCGGGCAGCGGTTCGTCAACACCACGCGGTTCCGCGCGGCCACGTTCTGGACCTGGTAGGCGCCCGAGAGCGAGCCGTGCATCCGGTACAGCGTGGCCGGCTCGGGCGCGCGGATGTACGCGCCGACGTCCTCGACCGCGTCGTAGCGGAGGCCTAGCAGCTCGCCGTCGGCGGCGAACGCGGCCTCGACCTGGGTGACGCGCCCGGTCGCATGGGCGCTTGCGGCGAGATGCTCGAGCCGGTCCTCCGTCCAGCGCACGGGCACGCCGAGCTTCCGCGACGCGAGCCCGAGCAGCACGACGTAGACGTAGATCGCGGCTTTGATCCCGAACGAGCCGCCGGAGTCGGGCGGCGTGATCAGCCGCAGCTTCGAGCCGCTGAGGCCGAGCGCCGAGGCTGCGACGCCGTGCAGCGAGAACGGCCCCTGGAAGTTCGACCACGCGGTGAGCGAGTCGTCCTGCCAGTCGGCGATCACGCCGTAGCCCTCGACGGGGGTGCACGACCAGCGCGGGACGGAGTAGCGCTGCGAGACGACAAGTGCCGCTCCGGCGAACGCTTCGTCTACGGCGCCGTAGGAGAACGAGCGGTCGTGCACTTCCAGCTCCTCCGGCTCGAGCGGCTCGTAGTCGATCGCGACGAGCTCGGCGGCGTCCTCGGCGAGATAGCGATCGTCGGCGACGACCACCGCGACGGGCTCTCCTGCGTAGCGGGCGACCTCGCCCGCAGCCGCGTAGAACGGGACGGGACTGTCGGCACCCGCAGGGAACGGCCGCGAGAGCGCGGCGACCTCGGCTCCGGTCAGCACACCTACGACTCCCGGCGCGGCGAGCGCCGCCGAGACGTCGATGCTCGCGATCCGCGCGTGCGCGAAGGGCGAGCGGACGATCGCCGCGTGCTTGGCGTTCGCGACGGGCTCGAGGTCGTCCATGAAGCGCCCGCGGCCGCGCAGCAACGCCTCGTCCTCGAACCGCTCGAGCGGCCGGCCGACCCAGGTCACGAGACCTTCTTCGCCGCAGCCGCGACCTGCTCCTCGGTGAGCTCGCCCGAGGCAAGCGCGCGGAACGCCGTCAGTACCGCGCGCGGATCGCGGGCGTGCCGCTTGGCTGCCATCGTCAGCGGCTCGTGGAAGGCGCCGCCACAGTGGGCGCAAGGCCACGCGAGACGGGTCATGAGTTGCGCCGCCGCTCCCTCGGGGAAGAGCCGCAGGAGCTCGACGATCGTCGTCGAACCGCGGATCGACTCAGGATCAGGCGTGCGCGATCCCCGGGACGTGCATCGGCTCGGCGTGCATCCGGATCGCGTTGCTCGGCAGCTGGTACCGCGCGTACGGGAGCACGATCGCCTTCGCGTCGGGCCCATGGCGCTCCAGTGCCGCCGCCCACGCTGCGTCAAGCGAGGTGGTCGCGTCGATGCCGATGTCGGTGGCCATCTCGAGGTTCTCCTCGAGCGTGACCATCGTCAGGTGCTTGCGCGTCATCACCTCGTAGATCGGCACCCAGATGCAGCCGGCCCACATCTGGATCTGGCGCGCGTGGATGTCGCGGAGGATCTGCTCGTAGCTCGCCGCACTGGGAGGCATGTACGGCTTCATCAGGTCCATCAGGGCGAGGCCCGGGAAGTCGCCGAGCTCCGTGTGGACGCCCGGCGAGGGCGAGCAGTAGATGATCGTCCCGCCGTCCTTGACGACGAGATCCGAGGACATGCAGCCCCAGCCCGTGTGGAAGAACAGGTGGTCGGTCGGGGCGAAGACGCCGCAGATCGCGATGTCCGCCTGACCTTTCTCCGGCACCGGGCTCTCGTATGCGTAGAGCGAATGGAAGTACTCGATCGCCTGCCGGTGCGAGGTGGGATGCGCGCCGAAGTTCACGAAGATCACACGGCCGCGCGTGTCGAGCACGACGTTCAACGTCGCGTCGAGCCTGCACATCGTCGCGACGTCGTCGATGTCGGAGCGCATCGGCCCGGCCACCGCGCCGTAGTGCGTCTCGGGCGAGGGCACGAAGTTGCAGTGGTTCGACTCGATCGTCTCGTCGGAGACGACGCCCGGCAGGATCAACTTGCCGCCGCCGCCCGCGCCCCAGTGATTCGACTGCGTCTGGCCGATCGTGATCTTCACGTCGCGTTCGGCGACCTCCTTGTGGAGCCACACCGGCGTACCGCGCGTGGAGACGCCGATGTACGTGTAGGACTCGGCGTTCCTGGGCTCGTTCTGGAAGAACGGGATGCCGAGCTTCGCCATCCGGTCGAGGTTCTCGCGCCCGATCTTCATCTCGATGTCCGATTCGGACATGGGAAAGACTTTGCCGTTGGCGCAGATCACGCAGGCGTTCGTCGTTCCCGCCGCCTCGAGCGCGTCGAACACCGCGGGCAGCAGTTTCGACTGTGGCGTGGGCCGGAACTGGTTGTCGATGACGATCGCGACCGACTTGCCGCCGGCGATCAGCTGTGCGAACGATGGGCCCTCGACGGGATTCTCGAGCGCCCGGCGCGCGGCTTCGGTCGCGTTCGGGACGGGCTCCGGCTCGCTCGGGTAGATCGCCGCGAGCAGGTTCGCCTCAGGGATCTCGAGCTCGAGCTCGTCGCGGTAGACCTTCGACTCGTCGTCCGCCGCGCCGATCGTGAGCGGATCCAGCGACTCGTACGGGATGCGGAAGGTCTTGGTCACCGGAAGGCCCCTTTCTCGATCGCCGAAGTGGCGTCAATCATAATCCGCTACATCGAGCTCGATCTGATCGCAGTCGGGGAGGTGCTCCTCGACGTGACCGTCGCCGAGCTCGTGCCCGGCAAGGTCTTGCACGCGCCCGCGTCGGTGCGCGCGGGCGGAGTGCCCGTGAACGCGGCGCTCGCCGCTGCTGCAGCGGGAGCGCGGTGCGCGGTCGTGGGGCGCGTCGGCGGCGACTCCGCGGCCGTCGCGATCCGTGCCGAGCTCGAGTGGGCGGGGGTGGAGGCGATCCTCGCGGTCGACGACGACGTCGCGACCGGCACCTACGTCGAGAGCGGAAGCGGCGAGGACAAGGCGACGTCGGCGGATCGCGGTGCGAGTGCGCGCCTGGTCGCGGCGGACATCCCTGCGCTGGCGGCCCGGGCGATTCTCGTCTCGGGTCACACGCTGCTCCACGACGACACGGCTCCGGCGGCCCGGGCGGCGTTGAAGGCGGCGGCGTCGCCTCTGATCGCGGTGGTCGCGGCCGGGCCGAGCGGGCACGATTTCCACGAGCGGGCGAAGGGCGCGAACGTCCTGTTTGCGAACGAGGCGGAGGCGTGGGCGCTGACGGGGCTCGAGCGGGAGGAGGCCGCGCTCGCACTGGCCGAGCTCTATGAGCTCGCCGTGGTCACCGCGGGGGCAGACGGCGCCGTGGCAGTGCGCGGCGGCAAGATGGTCGTCGCGGGACCGAGCGAGCCCGTTCGATCCGCGCGCTCAGGCGCCGGCGATGCGTTCGCGGGCGTCCTTCTGGTCTCACTTGCGAAGGGCACCGACCTGCAGGCAGCCCTGGAGCAAGCCTGCGAGGCCGGCCGTCGCGCACTCGTGTCCTGAACAGACGGCGAAACGAACCACCGTGGGGTCAGGCACTGGGACCTGTTTCGTTTGGACAAGGCGTGAGTCTGCGACTGGGATTCGGCCTCACGGCCGGAGGCGGAAAGTCACGCTCCTTCGGGACATGATGGTTACGAGAGTGTGACGGCGAGGTCCGCCAGGCCGCGCAGGTCTACCGACCATACGCCGCGCACCGAGACGAGGACCATCAGCACGTTTCCGCACGCCCGGCACCGCGCGACCGTCCCGGGCGCTCGCAGGTAGACGACGACCTCGGCGAGCGGGCCACGATCGCCGCACCCCCCGCAGACCTTCGTCGCGGCGGTCAGGTCCTCGCGGAACACCTCCCACAGCAGGCCGCCGATCGCGTTGCCGTCGAGGGCCTGCATCACGCGCCCCCGAACCGCTCGGTCTTCACGCGCTGCGGCGGGTAGCCGAGCTCGACGAGCCCGCTCGCCACGGTCTCTACGAACGGCGTCGGGCCACAGACGAAGACGCGCGGGTCGTCCGCGGCGGGCCAGGCGACCTCCCCGAGCATCGCTGCATCGACGCGGCGCGAGTACCCGGTCCAGCCCGGCGGCTGCGCCCGCGTCAGCGTCTGGATCACCTCGGCGCCGATCCCCGCGAGCTCCTCGCTGTAGATCACGTCCTCGAGCGTTCGCGACGAGTACAAGAGCCGCGCCGTCACATCGCTGCCCCCGTCGCGGCGGTGGCGCAGCATCGCCATCAGCGGCACGATCCCGGAGCCGCCCCCGACGAGCAGCAGCGGCCCGCCGTCGTCAGGGCCCCAGACGAAGTAGCCCCCGATCGGCCCGCGCAGCTCGAGCGAGTCGCCTGCCCGCAGCTCCCCGGCGAGATACGGCGAGACCTCGCCGTCGTCGAGCCGCTCGACGGTGATCGCGACCGGCGCGCCCGGAGGCGAGGCGAGCGAGTAGGAGCGCTCGGCGCGATAGCCGTCCGGCGCGGTCAGCCGCACGTCGAGGTGCTGCCCCGCGCGATGGCCGGCCCACTCGGGAATGTCGAGGACAAGTGTCCGAACGCGAGGCGTCTCGTCGACGACCGCCTCGACGGTCGCGACCTGCCAGCTCAGTCGCCCGAGTACCGCTGCTCGAGCCACGGGTCGCCGTAGATGTGGTACCCGTTCTGCTCCCAGAAGCCGGGCTCGTCCTCGTCGCGCAGCGCCAGCCCGCGCACCCACTTCGCGCTCTTCCAGAAGTAGAGGTGAGGGACGAGCAGACGCGCCGGGCCGCCGTGCTCGGGCTCGAGCGGCTCGCCGTCGTAGCCGAACGCGACCCACGCCTTGCCGCCGGTGAGATCCTCGATCGGCACGTTGGTGGTGTAGCCGCCGTCCGCGAAGACGAGCGCGTATGGATGGGTGTCGACGTAGCCGGCCTCCGCGAGCAGCGTGTCGATCGACACGCCTTCCCAGGACGTGTCCAGCTTCGACCAGCGGGTGACGCAGTGGATGTCGACCGTCGGCGTCTCGTGCGGGAGCGCCTGCAGCTCCTCCCAGGTCCAGGTCTTCTTCTCGTCGCCGGCGCCGACCGAGAACGTCCAGTCCTCGAGCCGCGTGTGCGGCGTCGGGCCGGCGGAGAGAACCGGGAAGTCGTGGGTCTCGTACTGGCCCGGCGGGATGCGGCCCGCCTCGCCCTCCGGCTCGCGCCGGCGTCCGTGAAAGCCGCGGGAGATGAAGTCCGACATCGCGGTCAGTCTAGCTCCGCCGCGGGCTCGGGAACACCCGCGAGCTGGCCGCCTGAACAGTGCTCCGCGCTGACGCGTCGCCGCGGGTTGACGATCCCGATCGCGCCCGCCACGCCGCCCGACGCGACGAGGAGCGCGCAGATCACGACCGCCTCGTGGAACGCCCGCACCGACCCGGGGTCGCGTCCGAACGTGTCGCCGGGGAGCGAGCTCGCCACGACGACGCCCATCACCGAGATTCCGACGAGCCCTGCGACCCGCGCGATCGCGTTGTTGATCGCCGAGGCGATCCCGGCGTCGGTCTGATCGGCGTCGGCGAGCACCGTCGCCGTGAGCGGCGCCACAGTCATCGACAGCCCGACGGCGAAGATCAGCAACGCAGGCAGCAGGTCGGTGAGGTACGAGGTGTGCATGCCGGTGCGAAGGAAGAGCAGGATCCCGGCAGCGGCGATCAGCGGCCCGGCGCCCATGAACAGCCGCGAGCCGTAGCGGTCGGCGAGCGCGCCGAAGCGCCGCGACAGCGCGAACATGATCAGCGTCACCGGCACGGTCGCGAGCCCCGCCTGGAGCGCCGTGTAACCGGCGACCTGCTGCAGGAAGATCACGAGGAAGAAGAAGAGGATCGAGAGCCCGCCGTACATCGCCAGCGTCTCGGCGTTCGCCACGGAGAAGTTCCGCCGCCGGAACAGGTCGAGCTTCAGCATCGGCTGCGCGGTGCGGCTCTCGTAGAAGAGGAACGAGGCGAATGTGACTGCGCCCCCGACGAGCGGCACCCAGATCACCGGGCTCGACCAGCCGTAGCGCGGCTGTTCGATCAGCGCGAACACGACGCCGCCGAGCCCGAGCGCGCAGAGCCCCGCGCCGAGGAAGTCGACCTTCCGCTCGACGAGATGCTGGGCCTTCGGAACGCCGAGGAAGATCAGCACGAGCGTCGCCGCGACGAGCGGCACGTTGATCGCGAAGATCCAGCGCCACGAGGTCTGGTCGACGATCACACCCCCGGCGAGCGGGCCGACGATCGCCGCGATCCCGCCCCACGCCGTCCAGGAGCCGATCGCCGCGCCTCGCTCATGATCGGAGAACGTGGCGACGATGATCGCCAGCGAGCTCGGCACCAGCAGCGCGCCGGCGGCACCCTGCAGCGCGCGAGCCACGATCAACACCTGGATCGTCGGCGCCGCCGCGCACGCCAGCGAGAGCACGCCGAACGCCGTCACCCCGATCGCGAAGACGCGCCGCTGCCCGTAGATGTCGCCGAGCGAGCCGCCGATCAGGATCAGCGACCCGAGCGCGAGCAGGTACGCGTTCGAGACCCACTGCTGCGAGGGCAGCCCGCCGCCGAGGTCCTTCTCGATCGCCGGCAGCGCGACGTTGACGATCGTGCCGTCGAGGGTCGCAACCGCAGAGCCGAGGATCGCCGCACCGAGCGTGATCCTCTGGGTGCGCGTCATCGGCTACCAGCCGGGCGGTGCGACGATGTAGATGTGCACCGCGAGCGGCGCGAATGAGTCGCTGAACGTCCCCTTCGTGACCGGCACCGAGCGACCTTCACCGTAGACCCACCCGACCGTCGTGACGAGGCCGGGCAGCGCGAAGGTCGCCTTCGTCGTCTTCAGCGACGCGTTCACCGCGATCACGTAGCGGGCGCCGTCGAAGCTGCGCGCACCCGCGTAGACAGTGCCCTGCGAGGTCGTCACAGCTGCCTCGGGGCCGAGCAGCGCCGGAGCGAGCGCCGTGATGTCGCGGTTGACACTCGCGATCTCCTTGCCGATCGCCGCAGGCCAGTAGTACGGGAAGTAGCCGATTCCGCGTGCGCCGCCGGCGATCGCGAGCCACGTCTCGGCGCGGACGGTCTGCGGCGTCGGCGAGCGCGGCTTGCCCGCGCAGCCGTTCCAGGTCGCCGCCTCGATCCACTGGAAGGTCGGCTTGCCTGCTGCGAGCGTGGTGAGCTCGTGCTGAGCCTGGAAGACCGCCTGGAATGCGTCAGTCCTGCACCAGATCTGGAGCGGGTAGAGGTCGAAGCCGACCGAGTCGACCGGCGCGATCAGCTTCGGGTACGACGGGTTCCCCTGGGGCAGGGGATTGGCTCCGCTGAAGAAATGGTTCGAGAGCGTGATGAAGCTGACGCGGTGCGTCTGCTTCGCGGGCGGCAGCGACGCGAGCGGCTTGCCCGAGTCGTCCGCCTCGTCGGGCTGGTACCAGCCGATCAGGCCCCGTCCGTCCACGCCCGTGCTCTCGCGTGCATCGAGCACCGAGTAGGCCTTGCCCGAAAGCGCTGCGAGCTGGGCCGGGCCGCTGCCGCAGCTGCCCATGAAGACGTTGATCCCTGCCGCGATGCTCGCCGGGAAGTCCGACGCGCACTCCCGCCACACCATGCGCGGGAAGAACGCCTGCCAGTCGAGGAAGAGCGCGTTGCGCGTCGTCGTCGCGGTCGTCCAGGCGGCGATCGGGCCGGTCGTGAACGTCCCGCGCGACTCCGCCCGCGACGAGCCGGTGGTCGCGATCAGCCGGAAGACGTACGTCGTGTTCGGCTCGAGCCCGGCGAGCAATGCCTGGCCCGAGCGGCCGAGTTGTGCCTTCGTCCAGACGCCGTAGTCGCCCGTGAGCCCGTAGGAGACGACGACCTTCGCGGCGGCACTCGCTTGCCAGCCGATCGCGGCCGACGACGACCGCGGCTGCACCGAAGTCGCGGCAACGGTCAGCGAGGTGCTCCGGCCTCCGGATGCTGAGGGGGAGGCGACGAGAACGACCATGGCGGCGGCGGCTGCCAGGACCCGGATCATCCTCGCTAGGTATACCTGACGAGGTTCTTTTGCGGTCCCGCCGCCTGGTCCAGTAGGCTCACCCGGCGTGCGCAGGGGGGCCATTTTCGAGCTCGTTTTGTACAGCCTCGTCGCGGCGGGTTTCGCGACGGCTGTCGCCCTCGGCTTCAACTGGCTTCCGGAAGCCGCGTCGCGCCAGGCGGGTCGGATCTTCTTCCTCTACTGGCTCGCGACGGGAATCTCGATCTTCGTCTTTTCGGTCGTCGTCGCCGTCCTCGCGTACTCGATCATCCACTTCCGCGCGGCGCCGGACGATCACAGCGACGGCCCGCCGATCCACGGCAACACGCGGCTCGAGATCGCGTGGACGGTCGTGCCGACGATCCTCGTGATCGTGATCGGGATCGTGAGCGCGATCGTGCTCTCCAAGAACTCCGACGCGGGCACGAATCCGCTGATTGTGAAGGTGACCGCAGAGCAGTTTGCGTGGCAGTTCGCCTATCCGCACAACGGCAACGTGAGCGCCGGCGCGCTGCGGCTGCCGATCAACCGGCCGGTGAAGCTCGAGATGAACTCGAGGGACGTGATCCACTCGTTCTGGGTGCCGGAGTTCGCGCAGAAGCAGGACGTGGTGCCGGGGATCACGACGACGCTCGTGATCACCCCGGACAAGCTCGGCACCTATCCGCTGATCTGTACCGAGCTCTGCGGGCTCGGTCACGCGCTGATGCGCTCCGAGGCGATCGTGATGACGGCGGCCGACTTCGAGGCGTGGACAAAGAACACCGCTGCGGCGGTCTCGGGCGGCGGCCCCGCCGCGGGCAAGGCGGTCTTCGTCAACCAGGGCTGCGCCGCCTGTCACACCTTCACGCCGGCAGGGGCAACGGGCAAGGTCGGCCCCGACCTCGACAACCTCGCCAAGGATGCGCAGCTGGCAGGGCTCTCGGTGCCGGACTTCATCCGCCAGTCGATCACCGACCCGAACGCCTACATTGCTCCCGGCTTCCCGAAGAACGTGATGCCCGGAAACTTCGGCTCCTTGCCGAAGGACCAGCTCGACGCACTGGTTAACTACCTGGTGCCCACCTCGACGAAGACGGTAAGCCCGTGACGACCGAGATCATCTCCAGCGGCGAACACCACACCACACCCAAGAAGCGCAACTTCCTGATGCGCCCGGGCTTCCTGCGCGCGGCCTGGATGATGCTGCTCGCCTTCGGGATCGGCGCGGCGATCATGGTGATCGTCCGCTACCTCGAGGGGTGGTACCCGCTGTGGAAGGGCGACGTCATCACGACGATCAGCCTCACCACGGTCCCGCTCGGGTTCCTCTCGGGGATCGGCGTCTTCGACTACTGGGTGCACTACTTCCTCGGACGGCCGACGGAGGAGGACGACCACTCCAGCCACGGCGCGCACAGCTGGAAGGACTACTTCAAGGTCAACACCGACCACAAGGTGATCGGCGTCCAGTACCTCGGCACCAACCTCTTCTTCCTGCTCGCCGGCGGGATGCTCGCGCTGATCATGCGCGCCGAGCTCGCGCGGCCGGGGATGCAGATCGTCGACCCGCAGACGTTCAACGGGCTCTTCTCCGTCCACGCCGCGCTGCTGATCTTCCTCGTGATCGTGCCCGCGTTCGCCGGGCTCGCGAACTACGTGCTGCCGCTGATGATCGGCGCGCCCGACATGGCCTTCCCGCGGCTGAACGCGCTCTCGTTCTGGCTGCTGCCGATGGCCGGCGTGATCATGCTCTCGAGCCTCTTCGTGCCGGGCGGCCCGTTCGCGACCGGCTGGACGGGCTACGCGCCGCTTGCCGTGCACCAGCCGCTCGGCCAGGTCTTCTTCAACATGGGCGTCCAGTGGGCCGGCGCCTCGTCGATCATGACGGCGCTCAACTTCCTGGTCACGATCATCACCATGCGCGCGCCGGGGATGACCTTCTGGCGGATGCCGCTGCTCGTGTGGGCGAACTTCACGACCTCGCTGCTCGTAGTGCTCGCGACGCCGTTCATCGCGGGCTCGCAGTTCTTCGTGATGTTCGACCGCGTGATGCACACGAACTTCTTCAACGTCTCGCAGGGCGGCTACACGCTGGCCTACCAGCACATCTTCTGGTTCTACTCGCATCCGGCCGTCTACATCATGGTGTTACCGGGCTTCGGGATCATCTCGGAGGTGATCTCGATCCACTCCAGGAAGCCGATCTTCGGCTACCGGCTGATGGCGATGTCTCTGCTCGCGATCCTCGTCCTGGGCTTCTCGGTGTGGGCGCACCACATGTTCGTCGCCGGCATGGCGCCCTGGCTGCGCGTGCCGATGATGATCACGACCCTGCTGATCGCGATCCCGACGGGAATCAAGGTGTTCAGCTGGTTAGCGACCATGTGGGAAGGGAAGCTGCACTTCACGACCCCGATGCTCTTCGTGCTCGGCTTCATCTCGATGTTTCTGCTCGGCGGGCTCTCCGGGATCTACCTCGGCTCGGTGCCGGTCGACATCCACGCCTCTGACACGTACTTCGTCGTCGCCCACATCCACTACGTGCTGTTCGGAGGGGCGCTCTTCACGATCTTTGCCGGCGTCTATCACTGGTTCCCGAAGATGACCGGGCGGATGTACAACGAGAAGCTCGGCAAGCTCCATTTCTGGCTGACGTTCATCGGCTTCAACTGCACCTTCCTGCCGATGCACCTGATCGGCCTGCAGGGGATGCCGCGCCGCGTCGCCGACTACGCGCCGCAGTTCGCCGACTGGAACATGTTCATCTCGATCTCGTCCTTCGCGCTCGGCGCCTCGACGATCGTGTTCCTCTACAACGTCGTCTACAGCTGGCGCTTCGGCGAGAAGGCCCCCGCGAACCCGTGGAACGCGCTCACGATCGAGTGGCTCGTCTCCTCGCCGCCGCCGATCTTCAACTTCGACGAGATCCCGCAGGTCGTCGGCGGCCCGTACGAGTACGGCGTCCCGGGTGCGCGCCACGCGATCATGGCGCCGTCGCACGAGACCGTGCCCGAAGGAGTCCCGAGCCACTGATGGAGGCGCACGCAGCCCATCACCACGGCCCGCCGGTCGCCCACGCGAGCTCGAAGGTCAACCGCGAGGTGCTCGGCATGTTCCTGTTCATCGCGTCCGAGATCATGGTCTTCGGCGCGTTCTTCGCGATGTACTTCTTCATTCGCGTCGTGAATCAGGTGCCGTGGCCGACGCCGCCGTTCCACCTGCCGGTGTACGTCGCCGGGGTCAACACGCTGATTCTCGTCACCTCGAGCTTCACGATGCACTGGGCGCTCACGTCGATCAAGAAGGGCAACCGCTTCGGGATGCAGGCCGGGCTGGTGCTCACCGTGCTGATGGGCCTGACCTTCCTCATCACGCAGCTGATGGAGTACTCGCGCATCGGCTTCGCGCCGTCGAACGGCGCGTTCGGCTCCGTCTTCTACAGCCTCACGGGCCTCCACGGCGCCCACGTCCTCGTCGGCCTCACGATTCTCACGTGCATGACGATCCGCGCCTTCCGCGGCCACTTCTCGCCCGAGCACCACGACGGCGTCGAGATCGCCGGGATCTACTGGCACTTCGTCGACGTGATGTGGATCATCGTCTACACCACGATCTACATTCTCTAGTGCGCAATCCGCTTCGCAGCGAGGCCGAGGCCTTTCGGTTCGTGATCGTCACGATCATCTACTTCGTCGCGATCGCGGCGGCGACAGCGCTTTGGGGCTGGATCGCCGGCGTGGTCGTATTCCTGATCGCGACGGGGATCGTGATCGCGATGTACTGGCGCCAGCCGGGCGAGGGGCACGTGAAGGAGACGCCGGCGGAGCACGCGCCCGACGAGTATCGCCTGCTCGTGGTCGCCAACGAGACGGTCGGCGGCAAAGCGCTGCTCGACGAGATCGTCCGGCTGACGCGCGGCCGCAAGGCGAAGGTGCTCGTCGTCGCGCCCGCGCTGGTCGACCGAACGCACCTGCTGACCTCCGATGTCGATCCGGCGCGCGCCGAGGCGCAGGCCCGGCTCGACGCCAGCCTCGCCAACCTCTTCGCGGAGGGGATCGACGCGGCCGGCGAGGTCGGCGACGAGGACCCGCTCAGCGCGTTCGGCGACGCCTACCGGACGTTCGGCCCCGACGAGGCGATCATCTCGACCAAGCCGCCCGAGACCTCGACCTGGCTCGAGCGCGGCGTGGTCGAGAAGGCGCGCGAGCGCTTCGACCTGCCGATCACCCACGTCGTTGCCCAGGAGGTCATTGCATGAGGCGGCTCATGGCCCTGCCCGTCCTTGCGCTGGCGCTCACCGTCGCCGGTTGCGGCACCGGTGGGATCGCGAAGAAGAGCGGCAACGACCTGGCCGCCGGCAAGACGCTCTTCGTCCAGAAATGCGGCAGCTGCCACACGCTCGCCGACGCCGGGACGACGGGCAAGGTCGGCCCCGACCTCGACGAGGCGTTCATGTACGACCGCAAGCAGGGCTTCGCGGAGAGCTCGATCCAGAATGTCGTACTCGAGCAGATCCGCATCGCCGAGCTGCCCATGCCGGCGAACCTCGTGACCGGGCAGGACGCCGAGAACGTCGCGGCTTACGTCGCGTCCGTCGCCGGCGTCGTCCCGGCCAAGTAGCTTCGGCTACTTCTTCGGCGGCTGGAGCTGCTTGATCCGCGCCCTGACCGCGGCGACCTCGGGATCGTTCGGCGACAGCTTCAGGAACTGCTTGTACGCGGCGATCGCGACGGCCGCATTGCCCATCCCCTCGGCCGCCTGCGCGAGCTCGAGCTGGATCGAGGAATCGCCGGGCGACGCCTTCGCGAGACGCTTGTAGGTGGCGATTGCGTTGGCGCCGGCCGTCTGCGCGATCGAGTACTGGGCCGAGACGACGCTACTCGCCTTCCCGCCGACCGCCTGGACGATCGGGTTCGTCGCGAACGCCTGCCCGAGCTTGCTCGTCGAGTCGGGCCCGAAGAGCCCGCCGCCGGTGACCGGCGCGGCGGCGACCTGCGCAGCCTGCGCGATCGCCTGCGCGTTGGAGGCCTGCTTGAGATAGAGCCCGGCGAGCTCGGAGAGCGCCGCAGTGTCCTTCGGGTTCAGCTTCGTGTAGCGCTCGAGCGCGACGATCGCCTCGTCGTTCCTGTTCTTGGTCTCGAGCGCGGTCGCGAGCGCGCGGAATGCCGCCGGCGAGTTCGGATGCTTCGCCGCGAGGTGCTGCGCCTTCGAGACGGAGGTGCCGGTGCTCGTGCCGCTGCCGATCCCGAAGATCGAGAGGCCGTTGTTCAGGACGTCGCTGAGCCCGGTCGAGCCGGAGCCGACCCCGAACGCGACGAAGCTGATCGAGAACACGATCGCGAGCGCCACGAACATCCACTTAGCGTGCGTGCGCAGGCGCGGGAAAAAGAGGGTGTCGTTCTGGTTTATCTGGGTGACGCCGCTACCGGGTCGCTTGCCCTTGCGAGCATTCGACTTCGCGCGCTTGTTGCGCTGCGCCTCAGTTCTTGCCATTGGAACCCTCCTTTCTCGTATCGCGCCTCGCCGTCGACGAGGGTCGTGAGTATGCACTCTGGGGAGCCGCCGAAGACGACTGCTGCCGCCGGATCTTCCCACGGGAAGTACGGGGACGCATCGAGTGAGACGACGGCGAGGTCGGCGTGTTTGCCGGGAACCAGCGAGCCGACCTCCTCGTCGAGGCCGAGCGCGCGTGCCGAGCCGAGCGTCGCGAGCTCCAGCGCATCGCTCGCGGAGAGCGCGTCGGGACGCTTCTCTCGCGCCCGCGCGGCGTACACGGCGGCGCGGAGCTCGGCGAACATGTCGAAGGACGGAGCCGAGGCGGGGCTGTCGGTGCCGAGCCCGATCCGGAGCCCCGCGGCGCGGAGCTCGGCGAGCGGCGCGACGCCGCAGCCGAGCAGTGCATTTGAGCGAGGGCAGTGCGCAATGGCGACGTCGTGCTCGGCGAGTAGCGCGATCTCCTCGGTATCGACGGTGACGCAATGCGCCGCAACGACCTGCGGGCCGAGCCCTCCGGCCCGCGCCACTGCCCGGATGCCGGTCTCGCCGAGCGGCGCCGGGAAGAAGTCCGAGCAGCTCGCCATCGGGCCGGTGCCGTGGACGAGCCACTCCTCCTCCGCGGGGCTCTCCGCAAAATGCGTCGCGACCGGAAGCCCGGTCTCGAGGCACTCGCGATAGAGAGCCGGCGTCGCGCTGTAGGGCGCGTGCGGAGACAGCCCGGCTCGGACACGGTCGGACGTGAACGCAACGTTGTCGCGGAGCTCGTCGCCGAACGCCTCGAGGTAGACGATCCCGCGTAGGCCGAGCTCGTCCATCGCCGTGGCGGCCGCGCCGCTGAAGCTCGCATCGCCCGTGGTGCTGATCCCCGAGGCGAGGCATTGCGCCGCACCGAGGCGGGCGATCGCGACCATGTCGTCCCGCTCGAGCAGCCGCTTGCGAGCCATGTGCAGCTGGAGCCAGGGCGCGAACTCGAGCCCGTCGCCGAACCCTGCGTAGACCGCGTACTCGAGGTGCGAGTGAGCGTTGACGAAGCCGGGGACGATTACCGCCCCCGCGTGGTGCTCGCCGGCGCCGAGCTCGCCGATCGTCCCCACCGCGGCGATCCGGCCGTCCTCGATCGCCACCGCGCCTCGCTCGATCGGCGCTCCCTCGACCGGGAGCACCCAGTCTGCGGAGATGACCCGGCTCACGACTCGCCGATGCTAGCGACCTCGGCGTGCCGCGCTGCCCGGCGATCCGTGAGGACGCAGAGCCAGATCGTGAGCTCGTACAGGATGATCAGCGGGATCGTCTCGATCGTCGTCGTGATCGGGTCGACGCCCGGCAGGAGCACGCCGATGATCGCGACGATGAAATAGCCCATCTTTCGGTTGTGGCGCAGCGTGTGCGTCGAGATGATCCCCATCCGCACCGCCGCGAGCACGAAGATCGGCAGCTCGAAGACGATCGCCATCGCGACCATCACCATTGTCGCGAACGAGTAGTAGTCCTTGGCACGCAGCTGCACGTCGAAGTAGGTGTGGTCGTAGTTCGTGAGGAAGCTGACGGCGGCGGGCAGGGCCACGTAGTAGCCGAAGAAGATCCCCATCACGAGCAGGATCGTCGCGAGCAGCGTGTACCAGGCGAGCGCGCGCGCATGCTGCCGCTCGAAGGCCGGCACGAAGAAGCCCCAGATCTGCCAGAGGATCACCGGCATCGCGAGCAGGACGCCCGCATACAGGCTCACCCACAGCGAGGTCATGAACGGCTCCGACACGCTCAGCGTGATCGGCTTGTCGATCCAGGACGGAAGCGGCGCGTTCAGCCAGTGCAGGATGTGACCGTGGAACGCGAAGGCGACGATGCAGCCGACGAGGATCGCGCCAAGCATGATGAAGAGGCGGTGACGGAGCTCGTCGAGATGCTCGACGAGCGTCGCCTCCTCGCCGTGATCGAGGCGGCGCGGAACCGGCCGCATCGGCTTACGGAGTGGAGTCGTGATCGCGCGGCGCGGCGGCGGTCACGGCGGGCTCGGGCGGGGTGACAGGGACGGCGGCGAGCTCGACCGGCTCGTCGTGGGACTCTTCGTGGTGGGTCTTGCCCCCGATCGAATCCTTGAACTCCCTCATCCCTGAACCGAGCGACCGACCGATCTCCGGCAGACGCTTTGCCCCGAAGAGCAACAGGGCCAGCAGCAGCAGGCCAGCGATCTCGAGTGGTCCTACGTTTGGCATGCGGGGATCGTAGCTGTTCCAGGGGGGACCGCTAGACTGGAACTGTCTCGGTGAGCGAAGTCGCTCGCACCTACGAGGAACGGAGATCGCAGGAAATGGCAGTACTGGAGCTGAGGAACCTCCATGTCGCGCTCGAGGACGGCACCCCGATCGTCAAGGGCGTCGACCTCAAGGTCGCGCAGGGCGAGATTCACGCCGTCATGGGCCCGAACGGGTCGGGCAAGTCGACGCTGTCCTACGCGATCATGGGCCACCCGGCCTATCAGATCACCGAGGGCCAGCTCCTGCTCGACGGCGAGGACATCACCGAGCTCGGGCCCGATGAGCGTGCGCAGCGCGGCCTCTTCCTCGCGTTCCAGTATCCGCAGGCGATCGCCGGCGTCACCGTCACGAGCTTCCTGCGCAGCGCGATAAACGCGACGCGCAAGGCGAAGAACGGCGGCGTGGACAATCCGATCCCGATTCCCGAGTTCCGCACCGAGCTCTTCGCGCAGATGGAGAAGCTCAAGGTCAGCCGCGAGCTCGCGTCGCGCTACCTGAACGACGGCTTCTCGGGCGGCGAGAAGAAGCGCGTCGAGATCCTGCAGATGGCGATGCTGAAGCCGCGGATCGCAGTGCTCGACGAGACCGATTCGGGTCTCGACATCGACGCGCTGAAGATCGTCGCCGGCGGCGTGAAGGACCTCGTCGGGCCCGACCTCGGCGCGCTCGTGATCACGCATTACCAGCGGATCCTGGAATACATCGTCCCCGACTACGTTCACGTCTTCGTGGACGGAATGATTGTCGAGGAGGGTGGCCCGGAGCTCGCACACCGGCTCGAGGCCGAGGGCTACGAGGCGTTCACGCCCGAGCCCGTAGGAGGGGAGAGCTAGATGTCCACTCACGAGAGCGACGTCGTCAACGACATCCGCAGCGACTACAAGTACGGCTTCTCGAACAGCGACGAGGCGGCGAACTACTTCTTCAAGTCCGGCCGCGGCCTCTCGCACGAGCTCGTCGAGGCGATCTCCGAGCACAAGAACGAGCCGGACTGGATGCGGAAGTTCCGCCACAAGTCGCTCGACTACTTCCTCGCCCGGCCGCTTCCGGCCTGGGGCGGCAACGTGGCCGAGATCGACTTCGACAGCATCTTCTACTACATCAAGCCGACCGAGAATCAGGTCGACAAATGGGAGGACCTCCCCGCCGACATCCTCGACACCTGGGAGAAGCTGGGCATCCCGGAGGCCGAGAAGAAGTACCTCGCCGGCGTCGGCGCCCAGTACGAGTCGGAGGTCGTCTACCACAACCTCCAGGAGAGCCTCGAGAAGCAGGGCGTGCTCTTCCTCGACATGGATTCGGGGCTCCGCGACCACGAGGAGCTCGTCAAGCAGTACTTCGGCACCGTGATCCCGGCCAACGACAACAAGTTCGCGGCGCTGAACTCCGCGGTCTGGTCGGGCGGCTCGTTCATCTACGTGCCGCCGGGCGTCCGGATCGAGCTGCCGCTCCAGGCCTACTTCCGCATCAACGCAGAGAACATGGGCCAGTTCGAGCGCACGATGATCATCGTCGACGAGGACGCCTACGTGCACTACGTCGAGGGCTGCACCGCGCCGATCTACTCGTCCGACTCGCTGCACTCCGCGGTCGTCGAGATCATCGTCAAGCCGCGTGGCCGCTGCCGCTACACGACGATCCAGAACTGGTCGAACAACGTCTACAACCTTGTTACGAAGCGCGCGGTCGCCTATGAGAAGGCGACGATGGAGTGGGTCGACGGGAACCTCGGCTCGAAGCTGACGATGAAGTACCCCGCGATCTGGCTGATGGGCGACGGAGCCCATGGCGAGGTGCTCTCGATCGCGTTTGCCGGGGCCGGCCAGCATCAGGACGCGGGCGGCAAGTGCGTCCACGTCGCGCCGAACACGTCGTCGGTGATCACCTCGAAGTCGATCTCGAAGGGCGGCGGCCGCGCCGGCTATCGCGGCCTCGTCGAGGTCGCGAAGGGTGCGCACGGCTCGAAGTCGAAGGTCGTCTGCGACGCGCTGATCCTCGACGAGGACTCGCGCTCCGACACCTACCCGACGATTCGCATCGACGAGTCGGACGTGGACATCGGGCACGAGGCGACGGTCTCGAAGATCGGCGAGGAGCAGCTCTTCTACCTGATGAGCCGCGGCGTCTCGGAGTCGGAGGCGAGCGCGCTGATCGTGTCGGGCTTCGTCGAGCCGATCACGAAGGAGCTGCCGCTCGAGTATGCGGTCGAGATGAACCGGCTGATCCAGCTCCAGATGGAGGGATCGGTCGGTTGATCGTCGAGCGGGTCGACTTCATCTCGGTGCCCGTCACCGACATGGAGCGGTCGAAACGGTTCTACGGCGAGACGCTCGGGCTGGAGCTGGTCGGCGACGGCGGTGGCTTCCCCGAGTACCAGCTCGGCGAGAACCTGAGCCTGTACCTCCTCGACCCGACGAAGATCGGTCGCGAGTACACGGGGCCGCACATCGCGTCGATCGCGCTGCGCGTCCCTGACGTCGCGGCCGCGCGCCTCGAGCTCGAGGCGAAGGGGATCGAGTTCGACGGAGACACGTTCGACTCGACCGTCTGCCACATGGCCCACTTCCGCGACCCTGACGGCAACGTGCTGATGCTGCACCGCCGCTACGCGCCATGACCAGGGCCGAGGCGCGCGAGCGCTACGCGGCGCTGCCGGTGCCGGACAAGACGGAGGAGCCGTGGATGTTCACGGATCTGGCCGGCTTCGACCCGGACACGTTCTCGGCGAACGGCGCCGCGACGCCGACTGCCGGCGACACGACTCTTCTGGACATCGCCGTCGCGGGCGTTGCGCGCGTGTCCGAGGGCGGGATCCTGATCGAGCGCGCGCCCGAGGGCGTCCGCTTCGAGGCGCTCGCCGAGCACGAGCTGCTCGGCACGCTCGTCGGCGCCGACGACAAGTTCAGCACGCACAACCTCGCTGCGTGGGAGCACGGCCTGCTCGTCGTCGTCCCGAAGGGCGTCGTGCTCGAGCAGCCGCTCTACGTGAAGGTCGAGAACACCGTCGAGGGCGGCTCGCTCTTCTGGCGCCTGCTCGTCGTCCTCGAGGAGGGCGCGCGCGCCACGGTGATCGAGGAGTACGCCTCGGCCTCGCCCGAGCTCTCGTCCTACTCGAACGCTGCCGTCGAGCTCTTCGTCGGCGCGGGCGCGAAGCTCGAGTACGTCTCGATCCAGAACCTCTCGCGTGAGACCTGGCACTTTGCAGCGCACCACGCGCGCGTCGAGCGCGACGCCGAGCTCGACTGGGTTGCCGGCGGCTTCGGCTCGAAGAAGGGCAAGGTTCGGATTCAGAACGACCTCGCCGGCCCGGGCGCGACCTCGCGCGTCACCGGCGCCTACTTCTCCGACGGCGTCCAGCATCTCGACTACGACACTTTCCAGGAGCACATCGCGCCGAACACGACTTCCGACTTCGCGTTCAAGGGCGCGCTGCGCGACGAGGCGACGGCGGTCTGGCGCGGCATGATCCGCGTCGAGCCCGACGCCCAGAAGACGAATGCCTACCAGGAGAACCGCAACCTGATGCTCTCGCCCGACGCGCACGCCGACTCGATTCCCGGGCTCGAGATCCTCGCCAACGACGTGCGCTGCACGCACGGCTCCACCACGGGCCAGGTCGATCGCGAGCAGCTCTTCTACCTGATGGCTCGCGGCCTGACCCGTGCCGATGCCGAGCGGCTGATCGTGCGCGGCTTCTTCCAGGACGTGCTCGACCGGATCGAGCTCGAGCCCGTACGCGCCGCCCTGGGCGAGGCGCTCGAAGCACGGATCCCGCAGGGCTAATCCATGCGCAGACTTCTCGCCGCCGGTGCCGTGCTCCTCGCTCTCGTCGCCGCGCCGGCCGCGGGTGCCTGGACGAAGCTGACGGGCGACACGCTCCAGAACATCGTCGACCCGTCGGTGGACGTGACGTCGGTCGGAACCGAGCTGATCGTCTACCGCGAGCCGCAGGCCGGGAACCTCAAGGTGATGCGCGGCAACAACACGACGACCCTTGCCTCCGGGCTCCCGTTCGTCGGCGACGCCGTGTTCACGACCGTCGGTGAGTCGCTGCTGATCTTCGCCGGCGAAGGCACCGGCGTCGTCCCCTATGTCTCGAACGACGACGGCGCCACCTGGGACGCCAGCAAGCCCTACGCGGGCACGAACACCGGCGATGTGCAGTCCGCGGCGGCCGCGACCATCGGCCCGATCTTCTCGCAGGACGGCACGGGCTTCATCAATGTCTACGGCGTCACCGGTGAGCTCGTGTTGAACGCGTTCCCGTTTTGCTGCGGCTACGCCGAGTCGATGGCGGTCGACTCGAACGGGCGCGCCCAGATGGCGTTCTGGTCGAACGCGACCGGCAACAGCGGCTACCTCTTCGGCCTGATCGGCGGGCCATATGTGAACCTCACCGGCAGTGCCCAGTCGCTCGCGAACGACGAGCGCGTGCCGCTCGTCGCCGACGGCTTCGGCAACACGTTCCTCGGCTGGCAGACCGGCTACCCGGACGCGAACGCCTACATCGTCAACACCTACCGCGGCGGGACGCTGACCCACTCGGTGAAGTTCGCCCACGCGTTCAAGCAACCCGATCCGCACATGGCCCTGGCGGTCGATGGCGCGAACCGGCTCTGGGCGGTGTGGACACAGGACGGCGCGGTGTGGGCAGCGCGCTCGCGCACGGCCGGGGTCAACTTCGGCGCGGCGGTGCACGCGATGGCTCCGGGCTCCGTCTACCAGCTCGAGGCCGGCGCTCTGCATAACGGTGACGTTGACGCGGTGGTCAACACCGGCTCGAACCTCCAGCATCAGGTGCTGCTCCCCGGACTGACCGTCAAGGCGACGAAGACGGCGGCGCGCATCCTCGACGACGGCTTCGCGGTCAAGGGCGCCACGGTGAAGGGCGGCGGCAGGACGCTGAAGACGAACGCGGCCGGAACCGTGAGCCTGGTCGGGATCAAGGCGCGCGCGCAGATGTCCGTGAGCGCCGGCGGCTATGCCCCGACGAGCTTCAGAGTGCCCTGAGGCCGCTAGGCTAGAGGCATGGCCGTGACGACTACGAAGCCTCTCGACGCGCGCGTTCTTCGCGCCGACTTTCCCGTGTTCGACCTCCCGGTGCGCGGGAAGCAGCTCGCGTACCTCGACTCGGCCTCGTCCACGCAGAAGCCGCGCCAGGTGCTCGACGAGCTGCGCACGTTCTACGAGACCTCGTACGCCAACGTGCACCGTGGCGTCTACGACCTCGCCGAGCGCGCGACCGCCGCGTACGAGGGCGCCCGCGAGAAGGCCCGCGCGTACGTGAACGCGCCCTCCGCGCGCGAGATGATCTTCACCCGCTCGACCACCGAGGCGCTGAATCTCGTCGCCTACGCCTGGGGCTTCGACAACCTCGGCCCCGGCGACGTGGTCGTGATCACCGAGCTCGAGCACCACGCGAACTTCGTCCCCTGGCAGTTCGTCGCGCAGCGGACCGGCGCCTCGTTCCGGCACATCCCGATCGACGACCTCGGCGAGCTCCAGCTCGACGCGCTCGACGAGATCGCGGCGTCCGGCCGGGTGAAGGTCGTCGCGAACAACCTCGTCTCCAACACGCTCGGCACGATCAACCCGGTCGAGAAACTGGCCGCGTGGGCGCACGAGCAGGGCGCGATCATGGTCGTGGACGCTGCGCAGGCTGCGCCGCATCGTGCCGTCGACGTGCAGGCGCTCGGCTGCGACTTCCTCGCGTTCTCGTCGCACAAGCTCTGCGGGCCGACCGGTGTCGGCGCGCTCTGGGGCCGGGCCGAGCTGCTCGAGGCGATGAGCCCCTTTAATCTTGGCGGCGAGATGATCCGCTCGGTCTCGCTCGAGAAGACGACCTGGAACGAGCTGCCGTACAAGTTCGAGGCGGGCACGCCTGCGATCGCCGAGGCGGTGGGCTTCGGCGCCGCGATCGACTACATCAACGCGATCGGCCCGGACGCGATCGCCCAGCACGAGCACGAGCTCGTCTCCTATGCGATGGACCGGCTCCAGGAGATCCCGGGCCTGCGCGTCTTCGGCCCGCCCGCCGACCGTCGCACCGGGATCGTCTCGTTCGACCTCGAGGGGATCCATCCCCACGACGTCGCCCAGGTGCTCGACTTCGAGGGGATCGCCGTCCGCGCGGGACACCACTGCACCCAGCCGCTGATGACGCGCCTAGGCGTTGTCGCGACCACGCGCGCGAGCTTCTACCTCTACTCGCTGCCCGAGGAGATCGACCGCCTGATCGACGGGCTCCACAAGGTGAGGAAGGTGCTCGGATGAGCGGCGAGTTCGACCAGATGTATCGCGAGGTGATCCTGGATCACTACAAGAACCCGCGCGGGCACGGCGAGCTCGAGCACGCCGACGCGCACGCCGAGGGCCAGAACCCGCTCTGCGGCGACGAGATCTCGATATACGTCGCGTTCGGCCCCGACGGCGAGACGATCGACGAGGTCAAGTTCTCGGGCCGCGGCTGCGCGATCAGCCAGGCGGCGACCTCGATGCTGATGGAGATGGTCAAGGGCCGGAAGGCCTCCGAGGTGGCGACGCTGCCGAAGGAGGAGCTGCTCGACGAGATCGGCATCCCGCTCAGCCCGGTGCGGCTCAAGTGCGCGATTCTCGGCCTCGGCACGCTGAAGGTCGCGCTGCACAAGGCCAAGGGCACGCCGCTCCCCGAGGAGTGGGCCGGCTTCGCCAATGAGTTGGAGCTCAAGTAGCCGAAGTCGTCGTGTGTCGGGCGGATGAGCTCCCTCCCGGCGAGGTGAAGGTCGTGCACGCGGGCTCGGTCGACGTCGGCGTCTACAACTGCGACGGCGAGCTCTTCGCGATCGAGGACCGCTGCTCGCACGACGACGGGCCGCTCTGCGAGGGCGAGTGGGAGATCGACACGTGCATCGCGATCTGCCCGCGCCACGGTGCCCGCTTCGACATCCGCACCGGCCAGGCGCTGACGCTGCCCGCGTATCTTCCCGTCGAGACGTATCCCGTCCGCGTCGTGGACGGCGTCGTCAAGGTGGACGTCTGATGTTGGACGAGCGCGTCCTCGCGGTGATGGCGCGGCTCGAGGCGGAGGACGCAGCGGAGCGCGTGGCCGGTGTCCCGAGCGAGTTGCGCGCGCGCCAGATCTCGCCGACCACCGGCCGCTTCCTGTTCTCGCTCGTTGCCGGCCAGGCCGGCTGTGCCGTGCTCGAGCTCGGCAGCTCGCGTGGCTATTCGTCGCTCTGGTTCGCCTCGGCTGTGCGCATCCTCGGCGGCAGCGTGCTTTCGACCGAGATCGACCCGCGCAAGATCGATGCCTGGCGCACCAACATCGCCGAGGCGGGGCTCGAGGAGGTGGCCGAGCTCGTGCCGGGCGATGCGCTCGAGACGCTCGCCGCCCTCGAGGACACCTTCGACGTCGTCTTCATCGACGCCGAGAAGGACGACTACGAGCGCCTGTTCGAGCTTGCGCGCCCGCGGCTCGAGCCGGGCGGGCTGATCGTCGCCGACAACGTCCTCTCGCACGTCGACACCCTCGGTGCCTACTCGGCCGCGCGCCAGGCCGACCCGGATCTCGTCAGCGTGACGGTCCCGCTCGACCGCGGGCTCGAAGTTTCGACTCTCCTCCGGTAGCTTCGCTACAGTGCTTGCAACGCGGAAAGGAGGTGGTCCGGCTTGACAGACTCATGTACGGGCAGCGGAGGTCCTAGTCGGTAGGGGCGTGTCCCCGAGACCATAGGGAACCGCCTAGCCAGCGTGGGGGACTACGCGCGCAGCGCCGCCGGCTCGATCAGCCGGCAGGAAGCGCCCCTACTAATCCAGGGCTAGTGACCGAGGAAGAGGGCCGGGAAACCGGCCCTCTTCCGTTTTTCGGTCAGGTCGTGACGACCGGGCGAGCCTCGGCTGCGAGCAGCTCGAGGTGCTCGGCCAGGCGGACGCGCAGCTCGGGATCAATGAGCTGGCCCTGCTCGTCGAAGTGCCCCGGAGCCTCCGAGACGGGGAGCTCCTCGCCGACGACCCTGGCCCCGGCGAGACCGAGCACCCGTCGCAGTTCGGTCTGCGCCCACGTCGCGCCGTACGCCGTGACCGTGACTCCCGCGATCGCCGCGACCTTGTTGCGCAGTGAGCTCTCCGGGTAGGGCCTCGAGGCCCAGTCGATCGCGGTCTTGAGGTGCCCCGGCATCGAGCCGTTGTACTCCGGTGTCGAGATGAGCACCGCGTCTGCGGCGGCGATCCGGTCGCGCAGGTCCTGCACGACCGCGTGTGCCGGCTCGATGTCTTCGTCGACGTTGTACGGCGGCAATGCGGCGAGGCCGTCGTAGAGCTCGACTTCGATCCCCGCCGGCGCGAGCTCGGCCGCCGCCTGGACAAACCAGGTGTTGAACGAGTCGCGACGCAGGCTGCCGGAGATGGCGAGGATCCTCATTCCTATTGCTCCTTGGTGAGCTCGAGCTCGGCGATCAGCTTGACCTCGTTCGAGATGGCGAACCCGCCGCCGGGAAGCGGCGCGTTGAAGTCGATCCCGAAGGCGGTGCGGTCGATCGTCGTCTCGAGCGTGAGCCCGAGCCGCTCGCCGCCGTAGGGGTCGGTCACGGGGCCGGCGATCGTGCCGGTCACGGTGACGGGCTTGGTCACGCCCTTGAGGGCCAGCTCGGCGTCGGCGGTGAAGTTCTCGCCGTTCTTGCTGATGCGCGTCGACTCGAACGTGAACTCCGGGTAGCGCTCGGCGTCGAAGAAGTCGGGCGACAGCAGATGGTTCTGCTGGTTCTCGTCCTCGGTCTTGACGCTCGCGACCTTGACGACGCCGCTGAGCTTCGGCTCGTCGCCGCCGGTCAGGGTGGCCTCGTAGTCGGTGAACTTGCCGCGGAACGTTGCGACGACGTGGTGCTTGAGCGAAAAGCCGACGGTCGAATGCACCGAATCGGACTTCCACGTGCCGGTCGCGATCTGCTGTTCGGTCTGCTCTGCTACGGACATGGCTATTCCTCCAAAAGTTTAGAAAATGAAGTGAGGCAATAGCTAATACGATTGCGCCCGCAACCGTATTCCCCAACTTCACACTGCGCGGCGCAGCTGCTCGTCCAGCGACACGAGCTCGAGGCCGAGCACGGCGGCCGCGTCGTCGCCGGTGACGACGTTGTCGCCGGCCTCGAGCATCTTCAGCTGGTCGCGCGTGATCGGCGGATTCGGCAGCTTCTCGAGCAGCGTCGCCTGCACCCGCATCACGGAGAGCGGCACGTGGACGGAGGGCCGGCGCACGTTTGCCGACTTCTTCAGCCGAGCCCAGAAGTCGTTCCACGTCACGATGTCCGGGCCGCCCAGCTCGAGTGTTCGGCCCGCGGCACCGGGTTGCTCGAGCGACTCGGCCACCGCGCGGGCGACGTCGTCGACCCATACCGGCTGGATCCGCGGAGTGCCGTCGCCGATGATCGGCGTCACGGGCGAGCGCCGCGCGAGCCGGAGGAAAGTCTTCAGGGCGCCGCCGTCGCCGAACACGAAGCTCGGCCGCAGGATCACGAACTCGAATCCCGACTCGCGCACCGCGCGCTCCATCTCGCGCTTGGCTTCGAAGTAGGGGATCCCGTCGGCGAGCGGGCTGTCGACGCCGTTGGCGCTCAGCAGCACGAGTCGCTGCGGGGTGGCCGTCTCGACGACGTTGCGCGTCCCCTCGACCATCACGCGCTCGAAGTCGGCCTTGCTGCCGGTGAGGATCGAGACGAGGTGGACGACCTGGTCGCAGCCCTCGGCGGCGGCGCGCACGCTGTCCGGATCGGTCACGTCGCCCGTCGCGAGCTCGACGTCCCAATTTCCGAGCGAGCTCGCCCGCGCGGGCGAGTGGACGAGTGCACGCACCGGCAGGTCGCGCGCCCGGAGCTCGTGGACGACGCGCGTCCCGATGAACCCCGTGGCGCCGGTGACCAGGATCACGGCGTGAAGTTCTGCCAGTAGCGGCTCGCCGTCGGGCCCTTCTGGCCCTGGTACTTCGAGCCGAGCCCGCCGCTGCCGTAGGGGCGGTCAGAGGCCTCGCTGAGCTGCATGAACGAGAGCTGCCCGATCTTCATCCCGAAGTAGATCGTAATCGGCAGGTTGGCGACGTTCGACAGCTCGAGGGTGACGTGACCGTCCCAGCCCGGGTCGATGAAGCCGGCGGTGGAATGAATCAGCAGCCCGAGCCTGCCAAGCGACGACTTCCCTTCGAGCCTTGCGACGAGGTCGTCGGGCAGTCGCACGCGCTCGAGCGTCGAGCCGAGCACGAACTCGCCGGGATGCAGTATGAACGGCGTCTCGGGCTCGATCTCGAGCAGCTCGGTCAGCTCCTCCTGCGGCTCCTTGACATCGATGAACGGGTAGCGGTTGTTGCGGAAGACGCGGAAATAGCGGTCGACGCGAACGTCGACGCTCGACGGCTGGAGCAGCGTCTCGTCGTACGGGTCGATCCCGATCGCGCCCTCGGCGATGAGGCGGCGGATCGAGGCGTCGGCGAGGACCATGCGGCGATCTTATGCGTCGCGGCGCAGCGGCGAGAAGACCGTCCACGGGATCACGAGCAGTCCGCCGGCGGCCGCGACCCACAGCGTCGTGTGGAGGCCGATCCCCGCGCCGAGGGCACCGCCGAACAGCGAGCCGAGCGGCTTCGCGCTCTGCGTGAGGAAGCTCATCGCGCCGGACGTGCGGCCCATCAGCTCCGGCGGTGTCAGCGCCTGGCGAATGCCGTTCGCGTTGACGTCGAAGACCATCACGCCGATCCCGCCCACGAACTCCGCTGTCGCGACGATCGCGGCCGACACGAGGCGCGGCTGGCCGGGCGAGGCGAGCGGCAGGATCGCGAGCGCGACCGGGAAGAAGACGGTCGCCCAGAGGATCGCCGGCCCGACGCCGAGCCTGGTGCTGACCCGCGGTGCGACCACCGCTCCGATCAGCGCGCCGACCGCACCGGCGGCGAACGCGAGCCCGATCAACCCCGGGCTCAACCCGAGTTGAGTCGACGCGTAGAGCACGACGATCGCGAGCTGTGCCGTCCCGAAGAAGTTCAGGGTCGCCGCGCTGCCCGCGATCGCTCGCTGCAGGCCGTCGCCCGCGACGAAGCGCAGGCCGAGCGCGAGATCGTGGCGCCACGGCCCGGACGACTCGACCGGCCGCTCCTCCTCGGGCGCACGGATCCGCGCGAGGAACACCGCCGAGACGAGGAACGAGACTGCGTCGACGAGGATCGCGAACGGCGCCGTCGCGATGCCGACGAGCGCACCCGCGAAGCTCGGCCCCGCGATCTGCGCGGCGGAGGTGCTCGTCATCAGCTTGCTGTTCGCGTCGACGAGCTGCTCGCGCGGGACGATGGTCGGCAGGTACGAGACCCAGGCGAGGTTGAAGAAGAGCGTCAGCGTGCCTGCGCAGAAGGCGACCACGACGAGCTGCCAGAACGCGAGCACGTCGAGCGCCGAGGCGACCGGCACCGTGAGCAGGATCACGGCGCGGCCGAGGTCGGTCGCGATCAGGATCCGGCGGCGCCGCGGGCGGCGATCGGTCCAGACGCCGGCGGGGAGCGCGAAGCAGAGCCAGGGCAGCATTCCCGCCGCCGACAGCACACCCATTCGGAACGAGCCCGCATGCAGCGTGAGCACGGCGGCGAGCGGCAGCGCGAGCAGCGTGATCTGCGAGCCGAACACCGAGACGGTCTCGCCGGCCCAGAGGCTGCGGAAGTCGCGGTTCTCGAGGAGCTTCAGTGCTCGTTGTGGCCGTAGATGGTCTGCCACGAGTTCCAGGTGAGCTTGAGGATCACGAGGCTGATCACGAGCCCGACGACGGGATCGGCCCGCGGGAGCCCGAGCGCGACGACGACGGCGCTCACGATCACGCCCAGTGAGACGAACCCGTCCGCGCGCGCGTGATTTCCGTCTGCGACCAGCGCCGGGCTCGTGAGCTTCCTCCCTGCGCGCAGTCGCACCTGGGCGGCGATCTCGTTGCCGACGAAGCCGATCACGCCCGCCGCGGCCAAGATCCACAGGTGTGTGAGCTGCTGCGGGTGGATCAGCCGCTGGATCGACTCGTAGAGAGCAACCATCGCGCTGATGAAGATCGCTGCCACGACCGCAAGACCCGCGCGCCTCTCGCCGCGGGCCGAGCGGAGGAAGAACGCGATCCCGAGCGGCACCGCGGTGAGGGCGTCACCGAAGTTGTGGATCAGGTCGGCGAGCAGCGCGACGCTGCCGGAGGCGAGGAAGATCGCCGTCTGGGCGAGCGCCGTCACGAGCAGGACGGCAAGCGAGATCGAGACGGCCCTGACGCCGTGTCGTGACCGGATGATCGACGGGTCTACGAGCCCGTGCGAATGGCCGTGCTCGTCCGGATGCCCATGCTCCGAAACGGGTAGCGAGCGGCGCACGAGCAGGAGGTGCCGGTGCGCCCGATCGTACGGATGGCCGTGGACATGGCGTCCGTGGCGATGCTCGACGCTGCTCACGAGAGAACGGTAACGCGTCGGGACGGTAGGCTCGCGCCATGGAGCGGAAGTGGTGGACACTGGTCGTCGTCTGCGCCGGCATCTTCATGCTGCTGCTCGACGTGACGGTGGTGAACGTGGCGCTGCCGGACATCCAGAAGGATCTCCACGCCTCGTTCTCGCAGCTGCAGTGGGTGATCGACGCCTACGCGCTCTCGCTCGCCGCGCTGACGCTCACCGCCGGCTCACTTGCCGACCTGCTCGGACGCAAGCGGATCTTCGCGCTCGGCGTCGTGATCTTCACCGGCGGCTCGCTGCTCTGCGGCGTTGCCCCGAGCGCCAACTTCCTGATCCTCGCGCGCGGGCTGCAGGGCGTCGGCGGCGCGACGATGTTCGCCGTCTCGCTCGCGCTGCTCGCCAACGAGTTCCACGGCAAGGAGCGCGGCACCGCGTTCGGGATCTGGGGTGCGACGACCGGCGGCGCGGTTGCGATCGGCCCGCTCGTCGGCGGCCTGATCACCGAGTCGCTGGGCTGGCGCTGGATCTTCCTCGTCAACGTCCCGATCGGGATCGCGTGTCTCGCGATCACCCTGATGAAGGTGGGCGAGTCGCGCGATCCGCAGCGCGTCGGCGTCGACCTGGCGGGCGTGCTCACGTTCTCCGGCGGGCTCTTTCTGCTCGTCTTCGCTCTCGTGCGCGGCAACAGCGAGGGCTGGGGAAGCGTGCAGATCGTCAGCTTCCTGATCGGCGCGGCGGTGCTGCTGATCGCGTTCGTGGTCGTCGAGCTGCGCAGCAAGCATCCGATGCTCGACCTGCGCTTCTTTCGCAACCCCGCGTTCGTCGGCGCACAGGTCGCGGCCTTCACGCTGTCGGCTTCGGCGTTCTCGATGTTCCTCTACTTCACGCTGTACCTCCAGAATGTGCTCGGCTATTCGCCGCTCCAGGCCGGGTTGCGGTTCCTGCCGATCACCCTGCTCTCGTTCGTGGTCGCACCGATCTCCGGCAAGCTCTCGGCGCAGAAGCCGGTGCGCCTCCTGATGGGCGCCGGGCTGTCGGTGATCACCCTTGCCTTCCTGCTGATGCACGGGCTCACCGCGTCATCGGGGTGGACGGCGCTTCTGCCCGGTTTCATCCTCCTCGGCGCGGGCGTCGGTCTCGTCAACCCGCCGCTCGCCTCGACCGCTGTCGGCGTCGTGCCGCCACAGAGCACCGGCATGGGCTCGGGCGCGAACAGCACCTTCAGGCAGGTCGGGATCGCGACGGGGATCGCCGCGCTCGGCGCCGCGTTCGAGCACCACCTCACCTCGACGCTTGGCGCGGCGGGCCACGGCGTCGCCTCCGGTGTCGTCCCGCCCCAGCTCCGCGAGCAGGCGACAGCCGCGTTCGTCAGCGGGATGAACGAGCTGTTCCTGATCTCGGCGGCAATCGCTGCGGTCGGTGCCGTCTCGAGCTTCTTGCTGATCCGCCGGCGCGACTTCTACGGCCGCCAGCACTAGCCTCGGCTACCCTGACGCCATGGCCGTCACGCGCGCGATCACGCTGAAGACCGAGATTCCGGGGCCGCGCTCGCGGGCGATCCTCGAGCGCAAGGAGCGCGTGGTCGCAGGCCCGCTCGTGCCGCACCTGCCGATCGTCGCCGCCGACACGAGCGGCTCGACGATCACCGATGTCGACGGCAACACGTTCATCGACTTCACGGGCGGCGTCGGCGTCCTCAACGTCGGCCACGCGCATCCGCACGTCGTGCAGGCCGTGCAGGAGCAGGCGGCGCGGTTCCTCCACACCGATTTCACCGTGATTCCCTACGAGGTGTACGTCGAGCTCGCCGAGCGCCTCGTCGCCATCTCGCCGTTCCGTGGCCCCGCGAAGGCGGCCTTCTTCAACGCTGGCACCGAGGCGGTCGAGAACGCGGTCAAGTTCGCGCGCGCCTACACGGGCCGCAGCGCAGTGCTCTGTTACGAGGGCGGCTTCCACGGGCGGACGATGCTCTCGCTGACGATGACCTCGAAGACGCACCCGTACAAGGCCGGGCTCGGCCCGTTCGCGCCGGAGGTCTACCGGATCCCGTATCCCAACGCCTACCGCGGCCCGAGCGCGCGCGAGGCGCTCGACGCGCTCGAGCGCGCGCTCTCGACCCTCGTCCCGGTCGAGCACATCGCCTGCGTCGTGATCGAGCCGCAGCAGGGCGAGGGCGGGTTCATCCCGGCTGGTCAGGAGTACATGGACGGGCTCCGCGCGTTCTGCGACCGCCACGGGATCGTGCTCGTCGCCGACGAGGTGCAGACCGGCTTCGGGCGCACCGGCAAGATGTGGGCCGTCGAGCACTACGGGATCGAGCCGGATCTGATGACCGTCGCCAAGTCGATCGCCGCCGGGCTGCCGCTCTCGGGCGTGATCGGGAAGGCGGAGATCATGGACGCGCCCGCCGAGGCGGCCGTCGGCGGCACCTACGTCGGCAATCCGGTCGCGCTCGCGGCGGGCCTGGCCGTTCTGGACGTGTTCGAAGAGGAGAACCTGGTCGAGCGCGCCGTCGAGCTCGGCGACACGATGCGCGCGCGGATGCTCGAGTGGCAGGCACGGTTCGAGCCGATCGGCGATGTGCGTGGGCTCGGTGCGATGCTCGCGATCGAGCTCGTCCGCGACCGCGTCACGAAGGAGCCGGCGCCCGACCTCGCTGACGCGGTCGTCGCCGAGGCGCTCGCCCGAGGGCTGCTCCTGCTCAAGGCCGGCGTCGGCGGCAACTGCATCCGCGTGCTCTCGCCGCTCACGATCACCGACGCGGAGCTCGCCGAGGCGCTCGAAGCCTGGGAACAGGCGCTCGACGCGGCCTGCTCCGCGTTATAGTCGCCCTGTGGGGCTCGGCCGGGACGCAAAGACCAAGGAGATCGCGCGGGTACCGCTGTTCGGCCGGTGCTCGAAGCGCGAGCTCGGGCTGATCGCAGGGATCGCAGACGAGATCGACCTCAAGGCCGGCAAGGTGCTGACCCGGGAAGGCGAGACGGGACGCGAGTTCTTCGTCCTGCTCGACGGCAAGGTCGAGGTGACCCAGCGCGGACGGAAGCGCGACATCCTCGAGGGCGGCGACTTCCTCGGCGAGATCGCGCTCGTCTCACGCAGCCCCCGCACGGCGACCGTCACGACCGCGACACCCGTGCGGGCGCTCGTGATCCGCGACCAGGAGTTTCGCGCCCTGATCGAGCGCGTGCCCTCGATCCAGACCAAGGTGCTCGAGGCGCTCGCCGACCGCCTCGCCGCCGACGCGCTCTAGTACTCCAGACCTCGCCGGCGCTCGTGGCGCTCGAGCGCGAGCGCGATCAGCCGGTCGAGCAGCTCGCCATACGGGATCCCGGAGGCCTCGAACAGCCGCGCGTAGACGCTCGTGTCGGTGAAGCCGGGGATCGTGTTCAGCTCGGAGACGACGACCTCGCCGCTCGTGCGGACGAAGAAGTCGACGCGCGCCATCCCCTCGCAGTCGGTGGCGATGAAGGCTTCGACGGCGAGCTCCTGGATCCGCGCCGTCTGCTCCTCGCTGATCCGCGCCGGGACGATCACGTCCGAGCCGCCGGCGTCGTACTTGGCCGAGTAGTCGTACCACTCCGCGTGCGGAACGATCTCGCCGGGGACCGAGGCGATCGGCTCGCGGTTCCCCAGCACGCCGACCTCGACCTCCTTGCCCTCGACGAACTCCTCGACCAGCACCTTGTCGTCGTGACGGCGGGCGAGCGCCACCGCTGCCTCGAGCTCCGCCTCGTCGTGCGCCTTCGAGATCCCGACCGACGAGCCGAGCCGCGCGGGCTTCACGAAGACGGGGAACTCGAACGGGCACTCGATCGGATCGCCCGAGCGCAGCGTGATGTTGCGCGGCACCGGAATCCCGCGGTCGCGCATCACGGCCTTGAAAAGATCCTTGTCCATGCACAGGGCCGAGGCAGCGACGCCAGCGCCGACGTACGGGAGCCCGGCGAGCTCGAGTAGCCCCTGGACGGTGCCGTCCTCGCCGAAAGGCCCGTGCAGGATCGGGAGGACGACATCGACGGCGCCGAGCGAGGCCGGCGAGCGGTCGGCGAGCACCGGCAGCGTGTCGGCGATCGTCTCCGCATCTGCGCCGCTGCCGAGCTCCCACCGGCCGTCGCGGCCGATCGCGATCGTCTCTACGTCATAGCGCTCGGGGTCGAGCCCGCCGAGCACCGCGCGCGCCGAGGCGAGCGAGACCTCGTGCTCGCTCGAGCGCCCGCCCGCGAGGATCGCGACCCTGAGTCTCGTCACGGGCCGAGCTGACCGACGGTGATCGTCACGGTCGCGCCGGCTTTCGCGCTCGTGCCGCCGACCGGCGTCTGGGTGAGCACGATCCCGTCCTGGCCCGGATCCGTGGTCGTCTGCTTGACGACGGTCGCGACGAAGCCGGCGGCCTGGAGGTTGGCCGTCGCCGTCGAGACGTCGAGGCTCGTCACGTCGGGAACCGGCGTCGCCGGCGGCCCGAGCGAAACCGAGAGCGTCACCGTGGCGCCGGCCGGGGCGGCGACGCCTCCGGCCGGGCTCTGTGAGATCACGGTGCCCGTGGGCTGCGACGAGGCGACGTTCTTGCGCGCGACTGCAAAGCCCTGCGAATTGAGTTGGCTCGCCGCCTGGTCGAACATCTCGCCGACGACGAGCGGTACGCCGACCTGCGTCGGCCCCTTCGCAACGTTGATGTGCACGAGCGTTCCCGCGACGACCATCTTCCCGGGGGCCGGGCTCTGGGCAGTCACCGTCCCCGCGGGCTGGTCGGACGGGACGGTCATCAGCTTCGACTTCATCCCCGCGTCGGCGAGCACCTGCACCGCGTCGACAGAGCTCTTGCCCCGGACGTCCGGCACCGGCACCTTGGGCGGCCCGGTCGAGACGTAGATCGTGACCGTGTTGCCCTTGTCGATCCGATTTCCCGGCGGCGGGGTCTGCTGGTAGACGATCGTTGCGGGCTGCGTGTCGTCCGGCCGCCGCACCACCTGCGGCGAGAGCCCGCGCTGGTTGATCTTGAAGACCGCGTCCGACTCGTGCAGGCCCACGTAGTTCTCGACCGCGATCGGCTGGTTCGACTTGAGCTGGCTCTGGATCTGCATGTAGACGTACCAGCCGCCGATCGCTGCAGCGGCGATCACGGCGGCCGCGGCGATCCACGGCCAGATCGAGCGCTTGCGGCGCGGCGGATCGTCGTAGAGCCGCGAGGGCCCGCCGCGGCCGGCCTGGATCGCGGCCATCGCTGCCGTATCCGTGGCGGAGAGGACCATCGTCGCGGCCTCTTCGGTCGCGGGCGAGACCGGCAGGCCGTTCGCGGCGCGCTCGAGGTCTGCATCCATCTCGTCGGCCGACTGGTAGCGGTCGGCGGGATCCTTGGCGAGCGCCCGCAGCACGATCGAGTCGATCTCGTGCGGGATCTGCGGCTGCAGCGTCGAGGGCGGCTCGGGCACCTGCGAGAGGTGCTTCATCGCGATCTCCACCGGCGTATCGCCGGTGTACGGCACCGTGCCGGTGAGGAGCTCGTAGAGCACGATGCCCGTCGAGTAGATGTCGGAGGTCTGGTCGACCGGCGCGCCCTTCGCCTGTTCCGGCGAGAGGTACTGCGCGGTGCCGATGATCGAGCCGGCCTCGGTCATCTGGCTCGCGCCCGCGCGCGCGATCCCGAAGTCGGTGACCTTGAGCCGCCCCTCGGAGTCGACGAGCACGTTGTGCGGCTTGATGTCGCGATGGACGATCCCGTTCTTGTGAGCGAAGCGCAGCGCGGCGAGGATCTGGCGCGTGTAGTCGATCGCCGTCTTCACCGGCGCCGGGCCGCGGCGCAGGATCAGCTCCTTCAGCGTGCGGCCCTCGAGGTACTCCATCGCGATGTAGTAGGTGCCCTCCGCCTCGCCACGGTCGTAGATCGAGACGATGTTCGGATGCGAGAGCCCGGCGGCGTTCGTCGCCTCGCGGCGGAAGCGCTCGACGAACTGGACGTCCTGCGCATGGCGGTCGTCGAGGATCTTGATCGCGACCCGCCGCCCGAGCTCCTGGTCCTCGGCGAGGTACACGTTCGCCATTCCGCCGGTGCCGAGCTTGCGGATGATCAGGTAGCGACCGTCGAAGACGGAATTCAGTAGGGGATCGGAGACGACCATCGTGTGGAGGTTACGGTTTCGAGGCGGAGGGTAGGAGGGCCTGCAGGATCAGCTTCGCGATCGGCGCGGCGGTGGTGCCGCCGTAGCCGGTCTGGTTCTCGAGCACGACCGCGAACGCGACGCGGGGCTTGTCGGCGGGCGCGAAGCCGACGAACCACGTCGTGTTGCGTCCGAGCACGTTGGTCTCGGCGGTTCCCGTCTTGCCGGCGACCTTGATCCCGGGGATCTGAGCCGCGGTGCCGGTGCCGCCCGTGACGACGAGCTGCATCATCTCGTTGAGCGCTGCGGCCGTCTTCGGCTTGATCGCCCGCCCCAGCGGATCGGGCTTGGCCTTGAAGACCACTGAGCCGTTCGGGGCGACGATCTCGTTCACCACGAACGGCCGCATCACGATCCCGCCGGTCGCGACCGTCCCCGCGACCATCGCCATCTGCAGCGGCGTCGCGAGCATCCGCTCCTGGCCGAACGCGAGGCGGCCCGGATCGACGGCGGTGTTCGCGTTGCGCGGGTCGAAGAGCCGCGAGCCCTGATAGAGGCCGCTCGGCGCACGCTCGTTGAGCGGCGTGTCGAACGGCGGCACCGAGTAGAAGCCGAAGCGCTTCGCGTAGCGGAGGATCGTCGAGGCGCCGATCTTCTTGCCGATGTTGCAGAAGACCGAGTTGACCGAGTGCTGGAAGCCCTTCTGGAGATTCAGCCGGCCGAACGCCTCGGGCCCGTTCTGGTCGGGGTTCCCCGCGTTGTAGACCGGCTTTCCGTACTCGGTGCAGTAGCCCGGGTCCTCGAACTCCGAGTCGGGCGTGAACGCGCCGGTGTCGAGCGCGGCCGCCGCGGTGATGATCTTGAACGTCGAGCCCGGCGTGAACAGGCCCTGCGTGGCGCGGTTGAGGAGCGGCGCGGCGCCGCTGCACGGGGCCTTGGTGAGGCCGATCTTGACGAAATCCTTCTCCACGAGGTTCGGGTCGTAGGTCGGGCTCGACGCCATCACGAGCGTGGCGCCCGTGCGCGGGTTGATCGCGACCGCGGCCCCGCACTGGCCTTTCAGAGCGTCGAGCGCGACCCGCTGCGCCTTCGCGTTCAGCGTCGTGTAGACGTCGTTGCCGGTGACGGTGATCCCGCGCCAGCTGTTGAGGGTCGAACGGAACACCGAGCTCAGGTTCCCGTTTGCGCCGGTGAGGTAGTCGTTGAAGGAGCTTTCGAGCCCCGCCTGCGAGCGCTGGACCGTCGAGTAGCCGACGACGTGCGAGGTCAGCCCGCGTTGCGGATAGGTGCGGTAGTAGAGCGTCTTGCCGCCGACCTTCACGGCCCGGTTCTTCGCCAGCACGGTCGTCCCGTCGTTGGCGTAGATCGTGCCGCGCCGGATCGTGAACTGCTGAACGCGCTGGATCTCGTTGTCCTTGCGCGCCGCGAGCCCCGCCGAGGCCCATGTCTGCCAGTAGGTCGTGCCGACGATCAGCGCGCCGAGCATCACGACGGCGGCGACGGCGACGCGGGTGATCCGGCGGTTCACTTGGGCTCCTGCGCGTGGTTGGAGACGAGCAGAAGCAGCGCCAGCAGGACGAAGTTCGCCACGATGCTCGAGCCGCCGTAGGAGATGAACGGCAGCGTGATCCCCGTCAGCGGAATCACGCGCAGGATCCCGCCGACGATGATGAACGTCTGCAGCGCGAAGCCGAAGGTGAGCCCGAGGGCGAGCAGCTTCGAAAAGCCGTCCTCGGCCATCAGCGAGGCGCGAAAGCCGCGCAGGCAGAAGACCATGTAGAGGAGCACGACGGCCGCGCACCCGACGAGCCCGAGCTCCTGCGCCAGCGCCGAGTAGATGAAGTCGGTGTTCAGGAACGGGATCAGCTGGTGCCCGCTCGTCGTCGTGAAGGTACCCTTGCCGAGGCCGGTGCCGCCGAAGTGCCCGTTGCCGATCGAGAACGTCGACTGGACGAGCTGGTAGCCGGTCGTGTGCTCCGTCCGCCACGGGTTGAGCCAGATCGAAACGCGCTCGCGCACGTGGCCGACCACCTCGTAGGCGCCCGCGGAGCCGATCAGGAACAACGCCATCCCGGCGATCACGTAGGTGAGCCGCGCAGTCGCCACGTAGAGCATCGCCAGGAAGATCCCGAAGTAGAGGAGCGCCGAGCCGAGGTCGTTCGAGACGACAAGGACGAGCATCGCCGCGCCCCAGACGACGAGCAGCGGCCCGACCGCCTTGGCGCTGCCCATCGCGAGCACCTCGCGCTTTTCGCGCAGGTAGCCGGCGAGGAACGCGATCAGCATGATCTTCGACAGCTCGCCGGGCTGGAACTCGAGCGGGCCGACGTGGATCCACAGGCGCGCGCCGTTCACGGTCTGGCCGAACACCGGCATCGCAGGGAGGAACAGAAGCACGACCGCGCCGACGCCGAGCACGTACTTGTAGCGCTCGATCGCGCGGTAGTCCTCACGGAGAACGAGCAGCGTGGCCGCGAAGACCGCGACGCCGATCACGATCCAGAGGCCCTGGCGGAAGGCGTCGGTCGGGTTGAGGCGGTAGATCATCGTCAGCCCGATCGCGGTCAGCAGGGCGGCGATCGGGAGCAGATACGGGTCGGCGTACGGCACGGCGTAGCGCGCGGCGACGTGTGCGGTGAGGTACAGCGCGAGGAAGAAGAGCGCGTAGGAGAGCGACGCCGTCGAGACCTCGGACTGGCGCGCGATGTAGACGCTCGCGAAACCGATCCCGGTCAGGACGCCGACGACGAGCAGATTGGCGAGCTCTCGGTTCCGCAGGCTCATCGAGAGACCGCCCACAGGATCAGGCCGGCGGCGGCGAGCAGGAAGGGCAGCGCGATCAGCCAGCGCGGTGCGGGGTGCTTCGTCGGCGCGGGGGCCGCGAAGGTGATCGGCTCTAGTTCGTCCAGGGTGTCCTCGTCGGCCACGGCCGCGCGCGCTGGCGGCTCCTCGCCCTCGAGGCCGAGCTCGAAGCAGACGACGGTGATGTTGTCCTCGCCGCCGCTGCGGTTTGCGGCCCGGACGAGCTCGCGCGCCGCAACCTCGAGGTCGCCGCGCTTGGCCTCGAGCACCGCGAGGATCGCCGCGTCGTCGACCATCGAGGTGAGCCCGTCGGAGCAGAGCAGGTACACGTCGCCGGGCCGCCCCTCGACGGTGAACGTGTCGATCTCGACATCGGGCTCGGTGCCGAGCGCGCGTGTGATCACCGATCGCTGCGGGTGGGCACGCGCCTCCTCGGCCGACAGCTTCCCGGAGCGCTCGAGCTCGCCGGCGAGCGAGTGGTCGTCGGTGAGCTGCTCGATCCGCCCGTCGCGGATGCGGTAGGCACGCGAGTCGCCGACGTGGCCCACGGCGATCCGGTCGTCCTCGACGAGCGCGACGGTGACCGTGGTGCCCATCCCCGAGGCGTTCACGTCCTCGGTCGAGTGCTGCCAGATGCGGCGGTTCGCCTCGCGGATCAGCGCCTCGACGCGCTCCTCGCCGCCTTCGGGCTCGACCTCGTCGCGGAGCGCCGTCGCGGCGAGCCGCGAGGCGACCTCGCCCGCCTGGTGGCCGCCCATCCCGTCGGCGACGGCGAAGAGCGGCGGCTCGAGCACGTAGGCGTCCTCGTTGCGCCGGCGCTTGTGGCCGGTGTCCGTCGCGCCCGCTGAGTCGCGAATCGTCATGGCTGGTAGCGGAGCTCCGTCTCGCCGACCGTGATCGTGTCACCCGGCGAGAGCAGCCGTGGCCGGGTGAGGCGCTCGCCGTTCACGAAGGTGCCGTTCGTCGAGCCGACGTCTTCGACCCACGCGCCGTCGCGGCGCGCCTGGAAGCGCGCGTGGCGGGCGGAGACGAACTCGTCGCCGTCGAGCGGGACGTCGTTCTGGCCGCCGCGGCCGAAGGTGAGCGGCGCCGCGTTGACGCGAAACTCCTGCGCGATCGGCAGCGCCGCGCTGTGGACGACGACGAGGCGTCCCTGCGGCGGCGCCGGAGTCGCCTGCTGTCGCGTCGCGGCCGTCTCCGGGGCGGCGGCGACGCCCTCCTCCGGCGTGCGGATGTCGCGGCTCGCGGTGCGGACGATCCGCCAGATGAAGAGGTAGAGGAGGATGAGGAAGGCGAGCTTGAGGGCAAAGAGAACTTCCTCGACCGCGGCCGAGCCAAGGATCACGGGAGCTCCCGGCGGAACTCCAGCCTCGTCGAGCCGATCGTGATCACGTCGCCGGGCTCGAGCTTGGCCCGCTTCGTCCGGGTGCCGTTGACCTCGACGCCGTTCGTCGAGTCGAGGTCGACCATCCAGTACGTGGCGCCGTCCTGTCGCAGCTCCGCGTGCTGGCGCGACGCGTTCGGGTCGCCGAGCCGGATGTCGCACTCGCGCGAGCGGCCGATCGTGATGCGGCGCTTCGTCACCTCGAACGGTGCTCCGTCCACGACGAGCGTCACGACCTCGCGCTCCGCGGGCGGCACAGGCTCGGCGGCCGACTCGGTCTCCGGCGTCCGCGCCTTGTAGATCATCGTCGCGCCGGCCTCGACCTCGGGCGCGTCGGGAACGAGCTCGGCGCCCTTCGGCTGCGCCATCCTCGTTGCGATCCCGAACTCGCCGACCGAGAGGTCCGAGTCCGCCTCGATCAGGACGCGCGGCTGGGTGAGCAGCGCATAGCCCTCACGGCGCGCGTGCTCGATCAGGTACTCCTGCAGCTCGCCGAGCAGCGAGGCCTCGTACCCGGAGAACGTCTCGCGGTCGCCGGTCGAGAGGTAGAGCACGTATTCGTTCGGGACGTAGACGCGTGACACCGAGATCGTGCGGTGCTCGTCCATCTCCTTCGCGAGCTTGCGGGCGAGCTCGACCGGCTGCACGTTCGTCTTGAAGGCGCGACCGAACATCCCTTCGAGAAGGGACTCGAGCTTCTGTTCGAGTGAGCGGAGCACCATCGGCCGGGGTGAAATCCCTCGCGGGAGCTTAGCTAGAGGGGTCCAGAACAAGCGCCGCACAAGTGACCCACGCGGCCAGCACGAGCGGGAGCGCGGCGGCCGTCGGCGCGGGCAGGAGCGTCAACGAGATCATCGCCGCACCGAGGACGGCGATCCCCCAGCGGCCGCGTGCGCGGGCATACGGGATCGCGAGCGCGACTGCGGCGAGCGCGAGGGCTTCGATCCCGACCGCGGGATTCGCCTGGAGCGCGCGCCACAGCGCGCCGGCGACGACCGTCGGCCGGTTGCTCTCGGCGATTCCGAGCCCGAGCGGCGGCGCGGCGCCGGTGAACGGCAGCGGCGTCTGTCGCAGGCCCGCGACGACCGCGGCGACGATCACTCCGGCGGCGGTTTGCAATGCGCGGCGCCACGGCGTCTTCAGGGTCTGCGCGGCGAGGGGCAGCAGTCCGAGCGCGCCGATCGGCGCGAGCAGCGGGCCGAGCGCGAAGAGCAGGCCGCCGAGCGGTTCCTTCCACATCAGGACGACCCACAGCGTGGCGAGCGCGGCGTAGAGCAGCGCGAGGCCGAGCGAGACGTTTCCGAGTGGGAAGATCGGCACCGCGAGAGCGGCGATCAGCCCGAGCCGGGGGCGTGCGAAAGCGAGCGCGGCGGCGAGTGCAGCCAGTCCTGCGGCGAAGTTCGCCGGGTAGAACGGCAGCAGCGTCGCTCCAGCCGCTGCGGTGACCGCCGCGAGCGCGGAGGCCGCGATCCGAGGGGCGAGCGGGGGCATCTTGAGGCGAACCTGCGTCGAGCGGTGCGGCGAGGAGCCGGAAGTCGGCTTGCGCCGCGTGTGCGCGTGGCGCAGCGCCTCGGCGAGCTCGCGGGCGCTCGGGCGACGCGCCGGGTTCACCGAGAGTGCGCGGTCGACGAAGGCCTGCAGCGCCTTGGGCAGGTCGGGCCGCACCGTGTGGAGCGGCGGCGCGCCCTCGTCGATCGCCTTCGCGGTCTCGACGAGCGACGACGTCCAGAACGGGTGGTAGCCGGCGAGCGTCTCCCAGAGCACGACCCCGACGCCCCAGATGTCGGCCGCGGGCGAGCCGGCCTCGCCCTTCAGCCGCTCGGGCGAGATGTAGGCCAGCGTGCCGGGGACATCACCGGCGGCAGTCAGGGTCTCGGCCTCCTTGATCCGCGCGAGCCCGAAGTCGAGCAGGCGCACCGAGACCTCCGGCCCGTCGGCGAGGAGCACGTTCGACGGCTTCACGTCGCGGTGGACGATTCCCTGCGCATGCGCGTGCGCAAGCCCCTCGAGGATCTGGGATGCGGTCTCGACCGCGACGGAGTCGTCGACATCGCCGGCGCGGATCGCCTCGCGCAGCGTGCGCCCGGCCACGTACTCGTAGGCGATGTAGACGTTCCGCTCGTCGCTCGCGAAGTCGTAGGCGCGGACGCAGCGCGGGTGGCGCAGGCGCGACGCCGCTTCGGCCTCGCGCTCGGCGCGTGACGCGGCTTTCCCCTCGCGCGGGACGATCTTCAGCGCCACGTCGAGCCCGTTCGTCTCGTCGCGCGCGAGCCACACCGACCCCGTGCCGCCGCTGCCGAGCATGCGAAGCGGCCGGTAGCGACCGAGGACGAGTTCCGGGGCAGAGAGAGCTAGAGCGCTGGTGGACACCCAACAAGGGGTTGGCCGTGGCGCCGAGAACTCCTTTTAGGTTGAGAGGTAGTTAGAGTTGACTGCCACGTGACCGACCGCGGCGACGACATCGAATTCGACTTCTTCGACGAGCCCGAGACTCGCGAGGATGCCGGTAGCCCGCGCCCGCAGAAAAAGCCGAGCGGCGGCGGAGGCGGTCCACGCTCGCCGGCCCGCCCGCCCCACGGTTTCACCCCGCTCCTGCGCCTCGTCGGCCTGATCGCGTTCGCGATCCTGATCGTCGTCCTGCTCGTGCTCTGGGTGCAGAGCTGCCAGGGCGCGCAGAAGCACAGCCGCTACTCGAACTACATGGGCAGCGTCAGCACGATCGCGCACGACTCGGATCAGAACGGCCGCAAGTTCGCCACGCTGATGACGACGCCGGGCACGAAGCTCGCCGCCATCATCGCCGGGCTGAACGGCCTCGCCCAGCTCCAGCAGCAGAACGTCGCGCGCGCCGAGCAGCTCAACCCGCCCGGAACCCTGCGCGCGGAGAACACGAGCATGGTGCAGGCGCTCCAGCTCACGGTCTACGGCCTCCGTGGCCTCGCCGACGCCTTCCGCCAGACCTCCGGCTACAAGGTCGACCAGGCAGCCCAGGCCGGCGCGCTGCTTTCCGCCCAGGCGCAGCGGCTCACGGCCAGTGACGTCGTCTGGGCCGACTTCTTCCACAGTCCCTCGGTCGCCGTGCTCAAGCAGGAGGGAATCGGCGGCGTCGTCGTGCCCGAATCCAACTTCGTCCTCGACACCGACGTCGCGAGCACCGGCTTCGACACGCAGGTCTTCCTCCGGATCCACGGCGCCTCGACCGGCGGTACGCCCGGTGGCCTGCACGGGACCGGAATCGTCTCGACCGTTGCGCTGCCGAAGAACCAGACCCTCTCGACGACCGCCGAGAACACCGTCGTCGCCTCGGCGGATCTCGCCTTCCAGGTCAACGTGAAGGACACGGGCGACTCGCAGGAGGTCTCGATCCAGGTGACGCTGACGATCCAGAAGAGCCCGACGCCGATCGTCAAGCACGCGACGATCGCGCTGATCAACCCCGGCGACACTGCGTCGGTCGTCTTCCGCGATCTCGGCCAGCCGCCGTTCGGCGTCAAGACGACCGTGAAGGTCGACGTGCAGCCGGTGCCCGGCGAGAAGAGCACCGCGAACAACTCGGCGGAGTATCCGGTCATCTTCTCGCTCGGGGGGTAGCCTCCGATGAGCCTGTCCAGTTCCGCCGCCGCCTGGATCGCGATCGGCGCCGCAGTCGGCGCGCTGGTTGCGCTCGTGTTCGCCGCGCTTGCGTGGCGCTCGCTCCGGGCGGTGCGCGCCGGACAGGAGGTGCTGCTCGGCGGCGGGAAGGGCGATCTCGTCGACTTCGCCGTCTCGCTCCAGTCGCGCATCGACGACCTGCATCGCGCCGTGGACGAGGTCTCGGCGGCGCTCGTCCGCGTCGACCGTCGCTTCGACGAGGCGCTCGCGAAGACCTCGATCGTCCGTTACGACGCCTACGAGGGCACCGGCGGGCATCAGTCCGCTTCGATCGCGCTCCTCGACGCGAATCGCAGCGGGCTCGTGATCTCGGCGATCCAGGGGCGCGACTATGCGCGGATCTACATGAAGGAGCTCGACCGGGGCCGGGCGGCGGTGGCGCTCTCGCCCGAGGAGCTGGAGGCCGTCGAACGCGCGATGGCCCACTAAGTGCCCCTCCAGGCGATGTCCTCCGGACTTCTGGCCCGCGATCACACGGCGCGATGCGGCGTCCTCGGTCGCGCCCATAGCCTCTGGCTATGAACGCAACCTGCGTCCTTGCCTCGCTTGGTGCTCGCGAACCAGAAGCGCGGCAACATCACCTGCAGGGGCACTGTTGTTTCTGATCCGCTGGGCCGTCCGGCTCGTCCTGTTCGCCGTCCTCTTCTTCGCCTTCGTCGCCGCGACCGTCCACTTCTTCGTTCTCCCGCACCTGGACAAGGTCACGCGCGCCGACGCCGTCGTCGTCCTCTCCGGCGGAAAGACCGACCGGCTGCCGAAGGGGCTCGGGTTGGTGCAGCAGGGTGTCGCGCCGACGCTTGTGATCTCGGACGGGCTCGCCAAGGACTACACGCAGGCAAACGCGCTCTGCCGGAACAAGCAGCCGTTCAAGGTGATCTGCTTCAAGCCCGACCCGTACTCGACGCGCGGTGAGGCGGAAGGCGTGGCCCGGCTGGCCAAGCAGCACCACTGGCGCTCGATCGTCGTCGTCACCTCGCGCTACCACGTCTTCCGAGCGCGCATCCTCTTCAAGCGCTGCTTCAAGGGCCACCTCGCGGTCGTCGGCTCATGGCCGTCGCTTACGAACTACGTGGTCGGCTCGCTCCAGGAGTGGCCGAAGCTGATCTACGAGGAGACGCTCCTTCGGAGCTGTTAGCCGTGGCTATGATCCGAGCCGTGGGGAGGCTTTCGGTGGCTGTCGCGATCGTGCTTCTGACGCTCGCGACGGGAGCACAGGCTGCCCGCGACAAGCTCGCCCCGAAGCCGGAGGTGGGGGCGGTGATCGCGAACTTCAGCCCGACCGCCGAGGCGACCTACTACGCGATCGACGTGACGGAGCCGAAGGGCGCGAAGCCGGGAGCGGTATCGATCCGCTGGTCGTTGCTGCCCCCGCCGAACGACAAGGCCTGCCACGACTTCAGCGCCGGCCCCAGGATCGCCGTGTGGAATCACGGCGACTGCGATCACGTGAACTTTCCCCGGGCCGGCCACCTGGGCATCGTCAGGGCCGTCGTCCGCGACGCGGCGTACGAGTGCACGGCGAGCTATCTCGGGACGTTCAGCGGCTTCGGCGACAACGCCGTCTGCATCACGATTCAGCACGCCGACGCGGCGCGCGACCTCAGGCCCGCTCTCACCGGCGGTCATCCGGTGGCAACGGCAAGCGCGCTTCGGAAGGCTTTGACCGATCTAAGCACGCTCGGTATTCCGGCTGCGGCAAGGGCGGCCGCGCACCTGCGCCAGGCGCTCGCATTCGCGAAGACGTCGCAACCCGCGAAGGCGCTGGCCGAGTCCCGTAAGGCGCAGGCCCTGATTGACCAACTGCCCTGAAAGGTACGCTTCGGCCTGAAATGCAGCAGGTCCTCGTCCTCAACGCGAGCTACGAGCCTCTGAACGTCTGCTCTGTAAGACGTGCGCACGTCCTCGTCTTCAAGGGCAAGGCCGAGGTGCTCGAGGAGTTGGGGCAGCCGCTGCGCAGTGCGAGCTCGACCTATCCGTGGCCGCACGTGATCCGGCTCGTCGCCTACGTGCGCGTTCCGCGCGGGTTCCAGCGGAAGATCTCCCGCCGTGCGCTCTTCGCCCGCGACGGCTGGCGCTGCGTCTACTGCGGCACGAGCGGCGGGCGGCTCACGCTCGACCACGTCGTGCCACGGTCGCGCGGCGGTGAGTCGGTGTGGGACAACGTGGTCACCGCCTGCTCGCCGTGCAACCTGCGCAAGGGCGATCGCTCGCTGGCCGAGGTCTCCATGGAGCTGCCCAAGCCGCCGGGCCCGCCTGCGCCGGTGCTCTTCATCAGGCTCGCGGCGCCGAAGATCCCGTCGAGCTGGCAGCCGTACCTCGCCGGCCTCTCGACGTCGACGGCCTGACATGAGGCGCTGGGCCTGGATCGCCGGGCTCGTCGTCGTGCTCGCCGTCGGCGCCTCGGGCTGTGCGGACACCACGACTACGACCGCCGCGAGCGGCGGAATCACCGTCTCCGGCGACGGCACGGTGAACGTCGTCCCGGATCGCGCGGAGTTCACCTTCGGCGTCCACACCGAGAGCGCGACGGCCGCCGCGGCGCTCGGCGCGAACGGCGCGCTGATGACGAAGGTGCTCGTTGCGATCCAGGGGGCGGGCGTCGGCAAGGGCGACATTCAGACCTCGCAGGTCTCGCTCTCGCCGCAGACCTCGGCCGACGGGAGGCGCGTCACCGGCTATGCGGCCGACGACACCGTCACCGTCACTGTCAAGGATCTCGGCACGGCGGGCGCGGTCGTCGATGCGGCGGTGGCGGCGGGCGCCAACGAGGTCTCAGGCCCGAACCTCTCGAGCTCCGACCAGAAGACGGTCTATCTCCAGGCGTTGAAGCTCGCGATGGCCGACGCCAAGGCGAAGGCTCAGGCGATCGCCGACGGCGGCAAAGTCTCGCTCGGCAAGGTGACGACCGTCGTCGAGGGCGGCGGTGCCACGCCGCTTCCGGGAGCCGACACGGCAAAGGCCACGCCGATCTCGCCCGGGACGACGCAGATCGAGGCGACGGTCACGGTCACGTACGCGATCTCCTAGCCAGCTCGGCCTCGACCGCGGCGAGATCAATCCCGCGCGCGGCGAGGAGGACGTAGCTGTGGAAGATCACGTCGGCGACCTCGGAGACGAGCCGCTGGTCGCTTTCGGACACGCCTGCCAGCGCCACCTCGAGCCCCTCCTCCCCGACCTTTCGCGCGGCCTGAGCCGGATCGTCGAGCAGCGAGACGACGTACGAGCCCTCGGGCCGCTCCTGCTTGCGCTCCATGATCCGGCGCCAGAGCCACGGTGCGAAGCAGCTCTCCGCGCCCGTGTGACACGCGGGGCCGGCGGGCCGGACGCGGAGCAGGATCGCGTCGCCGTCGCAGTCGTCGCGGATCTCCTCGACGGCCATCGTGTTCCCGGAGGTCTCGCCCTTGTGCCAGTACTCCTGCCGCGAACGGCTCCAGAACCACGCCTCGCCGCTTTCGCGCGTCCGGCGCAGCGCCTCGCCGTCCATCCACGCGAGCATCAGCATGCGGCCGGTCTCGGCGTCCTGGACGATCGCCGGTGTCAGCTGCGGATCGGCCATCCGCGCTCCTTCAGTGCGATCTTCAGCGCCGGCAAGAGCTCCGGCCGCTCGTGGACGATCGAGGCGACGAGCGCGGCGTCGGCGCCCGCGTCGAACGCGTCGGAGAGGTGACCCGCGTTGCCGGCGCCGCCGGAGGCAATGACCGGTACTGACACGGCCTCTGCGACCGCGCGTGTGAGCGGCAGGTCGTAACCCTCGCGCGTCCCGTCGGTGTCGATCGAGGTGAGCAGGATCTCGCCGGCGCCGAAGCGAGCTGCCTTGATCGCCCACTTCACAGCGCTCACCCCGCGCGCCTGACGGGCGCCGTGGGTGTAGACCTCGCCGCCCTTCGCGTCGATCGCGCAGACGACGGCCTGGGCGCCGAACTCCTCGGCGAGCTCGGTGAGGAGCTCCGGGCGCTCCAGCGCGGCGCGGTTCACGGCGACCTTGTCGGCGCCTGCGCGCAGGAGCGAGCGCGCGTCCTCGAGCTCGGCGATACCGCCGCCGACGGTGAACGGCACCTCGAGCGAGGCGGCCGCGCGCTCGACGAGCTCGAGCGGCGGGCGGCGATCCTCGATCGTCGCGGTCACGTCGAGGAAGACGATCTCGTCGGCCCCGAGCGCCGAGTAGCGCTCGGCCAGCTCGACGGGATCGCCGATGTCGCGGAGATCCTGGAAGCGGACGCCCTTGACCACGCGCCCGCCGGCCACGTCGAGGCAGGGGATCAGGCGCTTCTTGACCATGCGATCGCATTCGTCAGCAGGCGTGCGCCGGGCCGGTCGCTGCGCTCGGGATGGAACTGGACGCCCGCGAGTGAGCCTCGCTCGACCGCCGCGACGACCGGGCCGTCGTGGTCGACGGTGGCGACGGTGACCGCGTTGGCAGGCTCCACTGCGTAGCTGTGCGCGAAGTAGACGTCTGCGCCGTCGAGCCCCGCGAGCAGCTCGCCGCCCGTGACTTCGAGCGTGTTCCAGCCCATGTGCGGGACACGGTGAGCCTTGAGCTGGCGCACCGGGCCGTCGAGCAGTCCGAGCCCGCGGCCGCCCTCCTCGCTCTCGCCGAACAGCAGCTGCATGCCGACGCAGATCCCGAGCAGCGGGCGGCCGGCGGCGACGCGCTCGCGCAGCGCCTCGGCGAGCCCGCGCTCCTCGAGCCCTCGCGCCGCGCTCTCCGTGTGGCCAACGCCGGCGACGACCGTGAGCGGCGCCTCGCGCACGAGCTTGAAATCGGTGGTCACGATCGGCTCCGCGCCGGCGCGCTCGAACGCCGCGCACACCGAGCGCAGGTTCCCCGCGCCGTAGTCGGCGATTGCAACCTTCACATCGCGCCCTTCGTCGAGCCGGAGTCGCCCGGCGCGACGGCGACGCGCAGCGCACGGCCGAGCGCCTTGAACGCGGCCTCGGCGACGTGGTGCTCGTCGACGCCCGACGCTTCGAGATGGAGCGTGACCCTCGCCTGCATCGCGAAGCGCTCGAACGCGTGCGAGAGGATCGTGCCCGCGGGCGTGAGCGAGACCTCCGCGTGCGGCCGTTGCACGAGATCGATCGTCGCGCGTGCGAGCGCTTCGTCCATCGGCACGTCGGCCGAGCCGTAGCGCGTGATTCCCGCGCGGTCGCCGAGTGCCTGGGCGAGCGCGTCGCCGAGCGCGGCGAGGATGTCCTCGGTCGTGTGGTGCTCATCGACCTCGAGGTCGCCCGAGGCGAGCAGGTCGAGGTCGAGCCCGCCGTGGAAGGCGAACGCGCCGAGCAGGTGGTCGAGCAGGCCGATTCCCGTGGCGACGCGGGCGCGGCCCTGGCCGTCGAGGTCGAGCGAGATCCGCATGCTCGTCTCGGTCGTCGTGCGGACGATGAGCGCGGTGCGGCGCGGCGACGCTTCCGTCGCGATTCCGAGCGAGGCGAGCAGGCGGTCGTTCTCGGCTGGTAGCCGAATCGTCATCCGGAAGGCGTCGCCGAACTGGCGCACGACGATGTCGTCCGCTTCGAACGAGGCCCGGACGAAGACGAAGTTGCCGTGCGACTCCGGGCAGTCGAAGCCCGCAGCGAGGAAGGCGGCACGCACGCGCTCGCGCTCGGCGATCGTCTGGTCGACGTCGAGACGCGGCTCGCGTAGCGCGGCCGTCGCGATCCGAGTCGACGGGCCGGAGATCGGCGCAGGCGGGCGGCGTGCCTCGAGCACCGCCGCGATCTCGAGCGGAGCGACCGCATAGCCGACCCGCAGCGAGGCGAGCCCGAACGCCTTTGAAAGAGTCCGGACTACGACCATGTTCGGCTCGAGCAGCGGCACGACGCTCGCCCCGGGCGCAAACTCGATGTAGGCCTCGTCCACGACGACGAGCGCGTCCGGGCGGCTCCGCGCGAACGCGACGACCTCCTCGGGCGCCGTCAGCTCGCCGGTCGGGTTGTTCGGATTGCAAAGCCAGACGACCTCACCCGCGTCGTCGCTCACCTCCGCCCCCGCGAGCCGCGTCGCGATGGCGTAGAGCGAGTAGGTCGGCTCGTGCACGACCGCGAGCCGGCCAGGCCCTAGGAAGCTGCGTGCGATCAGCAGGATGATGTCGTCCGCGCCGGCGCCGACGACGATCTGCTCCGGGAGGACACCCGCGTAACCGGCCGCCGCCTCCCGCAGCGCCGCGTAGCTTCCGTCCGGATAGTCGTTCAGGCGCGCGAAGCTCTCGGCGATCGGCACCTGCGGCACGCCGGGAAGCGGCGGCACGTTCTGGTCGAAGCGGAGGATCTCCGGCGGATAGGCCGGTGTCCACTCGTACGGCTTGAAGTCGGCCGGAAGCGTGATCGCGGTGGGAGTCACAGGCGCGCCTCCACGGCGGCGGCGTGCAGCGGCAGGCCCTCGGTGCGGGCGAGCGGGCCGACGATCGCGGCAGCCGCCGCGACGCCCTCCGGTGTCGCCCGGACGAGCTGGATCGGCTTCAGGAACGCCTCCAGCCCGAGCCCACCGGCGGCGCGGGCCAGGCCTCCGGTCGGCAGGACGTGGTTCGTGCCGACCGCGTAGTCGCCGAGCACCGACGAGGTTTGCTCGCCGAGGAACACCGCGCCCGCGCTCGTGACGAGCTCTGCCAGCGCCTCGGGATCCGCGACGTGCAGCTGGAGGTGCTCGGGCGCGAAGGCGTTCGCCGCCGCGATAGCCTCCTCGAGGCTCGCGACAACCCGTGTCTCGGCCTCCGGGACGAGCGCGCCGACCTTTCCGGCGAGCGTGGCGCTCGTCGTGATCAGCAGTGCCGCGCCGTCCGGGCCGTGCTCGAGCTGGGCGCGCATATCGGCGGCGGCGAGCTCGGGGTCGGCCGTCTCGTCGGCGACGATCACGACTTCGGTCGGCCCCGCGGGCAGGTCGATCCCGACGTGTGCGGAGACGAGCAGCTTCGCGGCCGTGACCCAACGGTTTCCCGGCCCGACGATCTTGTCCACCGGCTGCACCGTCTCGGTGCCGAATGCGAGCGCAGCGATCGCCTGCGCACCGCCGATCGCGTAGATCTCGTCGACGCCGAGCTCGCGGGCGGCTGCGAGCATCCCCGAGGACGGCCGCGGCGTCGCGACCGCGATCCGCTTCACACCTGCCACGTGGGCCGGCACGACGGTCATCGCGAGCGTGGACGGATAGGCGGCGAGCCCGCCGGGCGCATAGACGCCGACCGACTCGAGTGGTACCCAGCGCCGCTCGGCCTCGACGCCGTAGATGGGGCTGACGCGGACGTCGGGCGGCCGTTGCGGCGCGTGGAAGAGCTCGACCGCCGTCGCGAGACGCAGCAGTGCGTCGAGCGCCTCCGGCCCGAGCGTCGCCGCCGCGAGGTCGGCGGCCGAGACGCGCGGCGAATCGAGCCGCGTGCCGTCGAGCGTCTCCGTCCACTCGAGCAGCGCCTTGTCTCCCCGGGCGCGCACGTCGCCGACGATCTCGGCGACTCTCGGCCAGATGTCGTCGTAGCCCTGCGTCCTCATGGGATCAGGCGTTCGACTGGAATCACGAGGATCGACGTGGCGCCCGCGGCCTTGAGCGGCTGGAGCAGGTTCCAGACGTCGTCGACGTCGACTGCAGCGTGGATCGCGATCTGGCCGGGCTCGGCAAGCGGGAGCACCGACGGCGCGCCCATGCTCGGCAGCAGGCCGCGGATCTGCTCGAGCGAGGCTTCCGGCGCGTTCATCATCACGTAGCGCCGGCGCCGTGCCGCGACCACGCCCTCGAGCATCAGCCGCAGCCGCTCGAGTAGCGCGCCGTTGCCGTCGAGGACGGCGCCGCCGGCGATCAGGACGGCCTGCGAGTCGAGCAGCTTGCCGATGCGGCGCAGGCCGTTTGCGGTCGCCGTCGAGCCGGTCGAGACGAGGTCGACCACGGCGTCGGAGAGGCCGAGCCGAGGCGATGCCTCGACGGAGCCGGAGACGGTGACGAGTTCGGCGTCGATCCGCAGGCGTGCGAAGGCGGCGCGCGTCGTGCGCGGGTAGGCGGTGGCGATGCGGAGGCCACCGAGATCTGCGAGCTGTTGCTGCGGCGCGTCCATCGGCACGGCGGCCTCGAGCGTGCAGCGGGCGAAGCCGAGCTCGCAGACCATCACGACGTCGGACTCGGCTTCGGCGACGAGGTTCGCGCCGGTGATCCCGGCGTGCACCACGCCGTCCTGCACGTACTCGGGAATGTCGTGCGCGCGCACGAGGAGCAGGTCGACGGGCGCGTTGCGACACGGGATCAACAGCGAGCGCTCGCCCGCCTCGAAGCTGAGGCCGGCGGCGGCGCAGAGTTCGAGCGCGGGCGCGGCCATGCGTCCTTTGGACGGGACGGCAAGCGACAGGCGACCGTCCTCGCCGGCGCGCGGGAAATCGGAGCTCACGGTGTCCTCCTAGCGCTTCTTGGCGACACGGTCGAGAGCGAGCCGGTAGCCGCCGGTGCCGTTGCGAAACCATTGCGCAACGCGGGTGACGGTCGTCGTCGAGGTACCCACGCGACTCGCGATCTCGAGGTAGGGCACGCGCTGCTCGAGCAGGTTGACGATCTCCCAGCGATGGGTGAGCGCCTCGAGCTCGGGGGCGGTGCAGAGGTCGCGGAGGAAGCGGAGGAGCTCCTCGCGGCTGCGGAGGGTGAGCATCGCGTCGGCGAGGCTGCCGAGGGTTGCGGGTACTTCGTCGAGCGCATGTGAGGGCAACTCCGGCGCGGGGGTCTGACGCTTCTTACTGGCCATTCTGTATCATCATGTTACCATGTTAGCATGATAAATCAGAGTCGCAAGAGTTTCCTCATCGCCCCCGCCCTCGATGTGCTCGAGGGGCGCTGTGTCCGGCTCGCGCAGGGCGAGCGCGAGCGCGTGATCGTCGAGGGTGGCGACCCGGTCGAGGCGACGGAGCGGTTCGTGGCCGAGGGCGCGCAGCTTCTTCACCTCGTCGACCTCGACGGCGCCTTTTCCGGCGCTCCTTCGCAGGGGCTGCTCGCGCGCATCGTGGCGGCGGCGGGAGGCGTGCCGGTGCAGGTCGGCGGTGGGTACCGCAACCTCGATGCGATCGACGCCGCGCTCGCGGCCGGCGCCTCGCGCGTGCTCGTGGGCACGGCCGCGGCGAGCCCCGACTTCCTGAACGAGGCGGCGGCCCGCTTTGCCGAAGGGCTCGTCGTCGCAGTCGATGTCCGCGACGGGCACGTCGCGCTCGACGGCTGGACGGAGGCCACCGAGCTCACCGCGACCGAGCTCGTCCGGCGCTGCGCCGAGGCGGGCGTCGCGCGCCTGCTCGTCACGAACGTCCGCCGCGACGGCTCGCTAGAGGGCCCCGACCTCGAGCTGCTCCAGGAGGTGCTCTCCGCCTCCGAGCTGCCCGTGCTCGCCGCCGGCGGGATCTCCGGAGTCGGGGATCTCCGCCGTCTCCGGGAGCTCGGCTGCGAGGGCGCAGTGCTCGGGAGCGCGCTCTGGCTCGGGAAGATCACCCTGGCGCAAGCGCTCCTCGCGTAGTACTCTCCCGCGCGTAATGCGTTTCTTCGGCTGACACAGGTCCTCGCGCGCGCCGCCGTTTTCGGCAGGCGCCCTGCTTCCGTGTCCGTTCTTGCCCGAAGGAGTTGCACGCATGCTCGCTGTCGAAGTAGTGAATTTACGCAAGGAGTTTCTCCGCCGCGACCGGCGCGCGGGCCGGTTCGCACCCAAGCGGGCGGTCCCCGCGATCAAGGACGTCAGCCTCGAGATCGAGCGCGGCGAGTGCGTGGCGATCCTCGGCCAGAACGGCTCGGGGAAGTCGACGCTCGTCCGTGTCCTCTCGACGCTGCTCCTCCCCGACGGCGGCTCGGCCAGGGTCTTCGGCCACGACGTCGTCGCGGGTGAGCGCGCGGTGCGCCGGCTCGTCAACCGCGTGTCCGTCGAGGCCTCGTTCTTCAAGAAGATGTCCGCCGCCGAGAATCTCGGCTACGCGGCCCGTTTCTACGGGATGCCTCCGTCGGAGACGCGCGACCGGATCCCCCAGATCCTGGAGCGGGTCGGGTTCCCGTCCGAGCGGCGCAGCGAGCCGATGGAGCACCTCTCACGCGGGATGCAGCAGAAGGTCGCGCTCGCCCGGGCGCTGCTCACCTCGCCGGTGCTGCTGCTGCTCGACGAGCCGACGACCGGGCTCGACCCGCGCTCCAAGCTCGAGGTGCAGGACTTCATCCGCGAGGTGCGGGCCGAGCACGACGCAACGATCCTGCTCTGCACGCACGACCTCGCCGAGGCGGAGGCACTGGCAGAGCGCATCGGGATCCTCGACCGCGGCGAGCTGCTGTGCCTCGAGCCCGTCGACGAGCTGCTCGCGCGGTTCGCCGCCGAGACGCTCGAGGACGCGTTCTTCGCCGCCACCGGGCGCGCGTTCGAGCACGAGGACGACGAGGACAGGGAGGTGTTCGCATGATCGGTGACAGGACGTTCTCGTTCCGCCACGAGCTGGTCGGGCTCGGCGGGATCGTCGAGCGCAACTGGTACCTGGTGAAGCGCTACGCGTGGTGGGAGCTCGCATTCTTCTTCTGGACCGTCGCGAACACGCTCTCGATCGTCTTCATCGCCGACGGGGTCAAGGCCGCCGGGGGCACGGTGAACGTGAACGAGCTGACGACCGTGCTGCTGATCGGCGCGGTGATCTGGGCCTACCTCGGGATCATCTTCGAGATCCTCACCGAGACCGTTGCCTGGGAGCGCTGGGAGGGGACAATCGAGTACACGTTCATGGCGCCACTCTCGCGCCCGGTGCACCTGATCGGAATGGGCGTGTTCGCAGTGGCCTACGGCGTCGTTCGCGCGGCGCTGCTCTTCGCCGTGGTCGCGGCGTTCTTCAGCCTCTCGATGCCGGACGCGAACTTCGCCTCGGCGCTGCTGATCCTCGCCATCGCGTCGGTCTCGTTCATCGGGATCGGGATGATGACCGCGGTGCTGCCGCTGATCTCGCCGGAGAAGGGCTCGCAGCTCGGCTTCGTCGCGCAGGGGCTGCTGCTGGTCGTTTCGGGCGTCTACTACCCGACGAGCGTGCTGCCGCAGTGGATGCAGTGGCTCTCGACGATCTCGCCGGCGACCTACGCGCTGCGTGGGATCCGGGCCGCGATCCTCGAAGGCGCCGGTGTCCAGGCGCTGTGGGGCGACATCTGGCCGCTGATCCTGATCGGGATCGTCTCGATCCCGCTCGGGCTCTGGGTCTTCGGCCGCGGTGAGCGGTACGCGAAGAAGCACGGCAAGCTTAAGCGGTCGGGATGATGCTTTGATCGGGTGATGGTGTAGACTCCGCACGTCTTGAAGGCGACGTTGCCTCGGGCGCGAAGTCGCGCTCGGGGCTTTTTTCGTTTACAGGGAGGAAAACATGGCTGCAACTACACCGCGGAAGGCTCCGGTATCGCGGACGGTCAAGAGCAAGGACCGCGCGACGTCGAGCCTGGTCGACCGGCGGGCGGTGCTGAAGCGGATCAAGGACGAGAAGATCGAGTCCGTCCTGTTCTGGTTCACCGACCTCGAGGGTCACCTGAAGAGCTTTGCGATCACGCCCGCCGAGATCGGCGAGGCGCTGAACGACGGGATGGGCTTCGACGGCTCGTCGATCACCGGCTTCAATCGGATCGAGGAGTCGGACATGGTCGCGATTCCGGATCCGACCACGTTCCAGCTGATGCCCTGGCAGCCCGGCGAGCGCAAGGTCGGCCGGATGATCTGCGATGTCGTGACTCCGAACGGCGAGCCATACGACGGCGACCCGCGTTACGTCTTGCGGCGCGCTCTCGAGCGGATGAAGAAGCTCGGCTTCGACACGTTCAATGTCGGTCCCGAGCTCGAGTACTTCCTGTTCAAGGACTCGACGGGCACCGAGACGCTCGACGAGGGCGGCTACTTCGCGATGACGACGCAGGACGCCGCGACCGAGCTCCGCGACGATACGATCGCCGCGCTCGAGTCGGTCGGGATCCCGATCGAGTACCACCATCACGAGGTCGGCCCCTCCCAGCACGAGATCGACATGAGGTACGCGTCCGCGCTCGACATGGCCGACCGCACGATCACCTACCGGCTGATCGTGAAGGAGATCGCAGCCAAGAGCGGCGTCTATGCGACGTTCATGCCGAAGCCGCTGTTCGGCGAGAACGGCTCGGGGATGCACACCCACATGTCGCTGTTCAAAGGTGGACGCAACCAGTTCTTCGATGCGAAGGACCCGAATCACCTGTCGCCGGTGGCCAAGGCCTTCATCGCCGGGCTCCTCGCGCACGCGCGTGAGATGTCGGCGATCTTCGCCCAGTGGGTCAACTCCTACAAGCGGCTCGTGCCGGGCTACGAGGCGCCGGTCTACGTCGCCTGGTCGCAGCGCAACCGCTCGGCTCTCGTGCGGATCCCGCTCTACAAGCCGGGCTCCGAGCAGGCGACCCGTGCCGAGCTCCGCTGTCCGGACCCGGCCTGCAACCCGTACCTCACGTTCGCGGCGCTGCTGCACGCGGGGCTCGAGGGAATCGAGAAGAAGTACAAGCTCGAGCCGGCGATGGACCAGAACCTCTACCACCTCACGACCGAGGAGCGGAAAGAGCTGGGAATCGAGGCGCTGCCGCAGACGCTCGGCGAGGCGGTCGACGCGCTTTCGGAGTCCGCGCTGATGAAGAAGGCGCTCGGCGATCACATCTTCCCGCGGTACGTCGAGATCAAGCGGCGCGAGTGGGATGAGTATCGCGTCCAGCTCTCGCAGTGGGAGATGGATCGGTACTTGTCAGCCCTCTAGACGGGTCGTATTGTCTTCAGCGACCCCGCCCACTGCGGAGGGCGGGGTCGATTGACGGCCGACTGTGGGCTCCCGGTGGGAGCCTGCGGTCGTTCAGGGGAAGAACGGGACGCCTAGAGGAAGCGGCGGATCGACTCGCGCTCGACGCGGAGGCCGATCACTCCGCTGGAGCCGTCGATCTGGTCGATCGTGTCCGCGGGCACGAGCCGCCGCCGCCGCTTGAACAGGCCGGCTTTCACGGACAATGCGTCGGGAACGTCGGGCGTCGTACCGTACATCGGGCACTCGACCCGGCCGATCACCCGGCCACGTCGATCTGCCACGAGGAAGCCAGTCGTGCGGCTCAGGTCGACAGCAACGGCATTCACAAGCCCGAGGCTATCGGCGCCTTGTGAAGAGAACCCGCGCAGGACGTAAGGACTTTGTTAACCGCCCTGTCACATCGCGGAACCGAAGCGAATTCGCCGTCCCGGAGTCGATCCCTCCTGCCCCTAAGATGAGCTGATGGACGCCCGCGAGCGACACTTCAATCTGCTCATCGAGACGATCGACGCGGTCAACTCGACGCTCGATCTCGAGGAGGTGCTCGGCCTCGTCGCGAGCAAGGTCGCCGCAGCGCTCGAAGCCGACGCCTGCTTCGTCTACCTCTACGACGAGCGCGCCGACGAGCTGGTGTTGCGTGCCACACACGGGACGAGCGTCGAGGAGTTGACCCGCCGGCCGCGCATGCGCCCGGGCGAGGGGATCACCGGTTCCGCGGCGCTCGAGCGCGCGCCGATCATGATCCCGGCCGAGGCGCATCTCGACTACCGCTTCAAGGCCTTCGCGAACCTGCACGAGGAGGTCTACGAGTCGATCCTCGCGGTGCCGATCCTCGCGCGGGAGCGGCTCGCCGGCGCGCTGAACGTCCGCACGCGGAATCCTCGCGTTTTCGACGACGACGAGATCGAGCTGCTCGTGGCGATCGCGGCCCAGGTCGCGCAGACGATCGAGCACGCGAAGCTCTATGCGCACGCGCAGGCTCGCGTCGACGAGCTCGAGGCGCTCGCGCGGATCTCCGAGGCGGTCTCGGAGTCGCTCTACCTCGAGGAGTCGATCGAGGCGATCGTGAAGGCGACGATGGACGCCGTGAACGCGACCGGTGCGGCGCTCGTGCTCGAGGACGGCAGCATCGCGTGGCCCGAGGGGCGCGCGGGTGGCTATGCGGTGCGCACTCCGCTGCGCTGGAAGCGGCGCCAGATCGGTGAGCTCGTGGCCGACCGGGACACCCCGTTCACCGACGAGGAGCGCGCGTTGCTCGCCTCGATCGCCCATCACGCGGCGGTCGCGCTCGAGCACGGCCGCGCGGTGATGCGCGGCGTGCTCGCCCAGGAGATCCATCATCGGGTCAAGAACAACCTGCAGACCGTCGCCTCGCTGCTGCGCCTCCAGGCGCGCGCGACCGGTGAGATCGACCCGCAGAAGGCTCTAGACGACTCCGTAAACAGGATCCTCGCGATCGCCGCGGTGCACGAGGTGCTGACCGAGCGCCATGACGACGACGTCGACCTCGGTGAGCTGCTCGCGCGGCTTCGGGCGATGCTCGTCCAGGGGCTCGTCTCGGGCAAGACGGTCGACGCTGCGCTCGACGAGCCGGTCGAGCTGCCCGGCCATCAGGCGACCGCCGTGGCGCTGGTCTTCAGCGAGCTCTTCCAGAACGCGCTGGAGCACGGCGGCAGCGCGGTCTCGGTCGAGCTGACGCGCCGCAACGGCGACGTGCTGCTGTCGATCGCAGACGACGGCCCGGGGATCGCCGAGGACGCGACGGGCACCGGGCTCTCGATCGTCCGCGCGCTCGTGCGCGACGAGCTCGGCGGCACCCTGGAGCTGCGCGGCGACGCCGCCGGCACGCGCGCCGAGGTCGTGTTCCCCTCATGAGAATCCTGATCGCCGAGGACGAGACCATCATCCGGCTCGACCTCCGGGACATGCTCGAGAAGGCGGGCTTCGACATCTGCGCGGAGGCGAAGGACGGCGACGAGGCGGTCACACTGGCGCGCGCGACCCTTCCGGACATTGCGATCATGGACGTGAAGATGCCGAAGCTCGACGGGATCGAGGCGGCGCGGGCGATCCTCGAGGAGCGCCCGATCCCGATCGTGATGCTCACCGCGTACGGCCAGGAGGAGCTCGTCTCGCGTGCCGTGGAGGCGGGGGTGTTCGGCTATCTCGTGAAGCCGTTTCGCGAGAGCGATCTCCTGCCCGCGATCGCGACGGCCCGGGCCCGGCACGAGGAGCTCTCCGCGGTGCGGGAGGAGGCCGAGTCGCTGGCGGAAGCCCTGGCCGCGCGCAAGGCGATCGAGCGCGCCAAGGGGATCCTGATGGCGAAGGAGGGCCTCACCGAGGCGGACGCGTTCGCGCGACTGCGCCGCGCGAGCCAGGTCTCGGGCCGGCCGCTTCGGGTCGTCGCAGAGGCGCTGCTCGCGACCTTCGACGACAGCTGATGCATCCGAACGCCTCGCTCCTCGAGCGGTTGTTCGACGCCTTTGCCCGCCGCGACGTGGCGGTCGTCGGGGAGCTGCTCGGCGAGGACGTGGTCTGGACGGTGCCCGGTGACGTTCCCGTCGCGGGAGAGCATCGCGGGCGCCGACCCGTGGTGCGGTTCCTGGGACAGACGGCGCGGCTCACCGGCGGCACGTATCGCAGCGAGCTCCGGTACGCGCTCGGCGGTGACGGCCGCGCGGTCGCCGTCTATCGCGCGACGGGGCGGCGGCCGGACGGGCGCACGATCGACCTCGACCAGATCCTGCTCTGCCGCGTCGAGGACGGACAGCTCGTCGAGGTCACCGCGGTGCCGACCGACCAGGCCGTGTTCGAAGCCTTCTGGGCCTAGACCTGCGAGCGCTCGAACAGCTCTTCCCAGCGCGCGAGCAGCGCCTGGAGCTCGTCGCGCGCGCGCCGGTGCGCCGCGAGCTTGTCGACGTCGCCCCAGTCGTCGGCCAGCTGACGCTCGAGCTCGCCGACAGACTCCTCCTGCGCGGCGATCTGCGCCTCGAGCCGCTGGAGGTCGGTCGGACGTGCCTTCGTAGCCGCCGCCGGCTTCTCCTTGCGCGGCTTCGGCTCGGACGGTGGCGGCGGCGCGGCGGCCGCCTCGCTCGCGGCGACGTAGTCGGCCCAGCCGCCCTCGGTGGACCGAAGACCATGATCCTCGACGGCGATCGTCCGATGCGCCACCGCATCGAGCACGGCGCGGTCGTGCGAGACGAGCAGCACCGTCCCCGGGAACGCCTCGAGCGCCTGTTCGAGCGCCTCGCGGCTCTCGAGGTCGAGGTGGTTCGTCGGCTCGTCGAGGACGAGGAAGTTGGCGCCCGAGGCGACGACGAGCGCCAGCGCAAGCCGCCGCCGCTCACCCCCCGACAGCAGGCGCACCGGCTTGTCGTGCTCGCCCCACCCGGAGAAGAGGAAGCGGCCGAGCAGCTGCTGCGTCTGCGGGCGCGTGAGCCCGGTCGCGCTCTGCGCGCACTCGAGCACGCTGCCGCGCTCGTCGAGCTCGACCTCGTGCTGCGAGAAGTACGCCGGAATCACGCCGTGGCCGAGCCGCACCGAGCCGGCCTGCGCCGGATGCATGTCGAGGATCGTCTCGAGCAGCGTCGTCTTTCCGGAGCCGTTGGGGCCGATCAGCGCCACGTGCTCGCCGCGCTCGATCGCGAACGAGACGTCGTGGAGCAGTTGCTTGTCGCCGGCGGCGATCGCGAGACCGCTCGCCTCGACCACCGTGCGTCCGCTGCGCGGCGGGTTCAGGAACTCGAACCCGAGCGTGCGCCGCTTCGAGCTCAGCCTGTCGAGGTCGCTCGCCGCCTCGGAGCGGCCCTTCTCGAGCCGCTTGATCTGCGTCACCTTCGCCTGGGCCTGCTTCGCCTTCGACTTCTTCGCCCGGAAGCGCTCGACGAAGCGCTCGAGCCGCGCGATGTCGGTCTCGTAGCGGTCGACCTCCTTGGCCGCGTCGAGTGCGCGCGCCGCCTTCTCCAGCCGCCAGTTGTGCCACGGGCCCGGGAAGTAGATCGACTTCGACCCGTTGAGCTCGAGCACCGCGTTCGTGACCGACTCGAGGAACCAGCGGTCATGCGCGACCAGGATCACGCCCGCGTCGAGGGACGAGAGCTCCCGCTCGAGCCATTCGAGGCTCTCGACGTCGAGGTGGTTCGTCGGCTCGTCGAGGAGCAGCAGGTCGGGATCGCCGGACATCGCGCGCGCGAGCGAGCCGCGCGTGAGCTCGCCGCCGGAGAACGTCTGCAGCGGCCGGTCGAGATCGGCCTCCGCGAAGCCGAGCCCGCGCACGACGGCACCGGCGCGGTCGCGCCAGCCGTAGCCGCCGGCGTGCTCGAGGCGCGCCTGAGCCTCCGAGTAGCGGCGCAGCATCGCCGCATCGTGGTCGCCGGCGGCCATCAGCCCTTCGAGCCGGCGCAGCTCCTCCTCGAGCGCGACGAGGTCGGCGGCACCCGAGAGGACGTATTCGCGCAGGGTCAGCCCCTGGTCGAGCGGCGGGCGCTGGTCGTGAAGCGCAACGCGCGCGCCCTTCTCGAACACGAGCTCGCCCGCCTGAAGCGCGGTTTCGCCCGCGATCGCCCGCAGCAGCGTCGTCTTGCCGGCGCCGTTCGGCCCGGAGAGCGCCACGCGATCGCGCCGCTCGACCTTGAGCGCGACGTTGTCGAACAGCACGTTCGCGCCGAACTCCTTGCGGAGACTTGTTGCAATCAGGAGTGCCACGCACACAGGGTAGTGGCGCGCGAATATCGTTAGGACCGACGTGGCGAAGCCGGACATCCAACAGCAGTCGATCGACACCATCCGCACGCTCGCGATGGACGCGGTGCAGCAGGCGAACGCCGGCCATCCGGGCACGGCTATGGCGCTCGCGCCGCTTGCCTACCTGCTCTACACGAAGCACCTGCGCCACAATCCGGAGGATCCGCACTGGCCCGATCGTGACCGCTTCGTCCTGTCAGCGGGGCATGCCTGCATCCTCCAGTACGCGGCGCTGCACCTCACCGGCTACGACTTGCCGCTGGCCCAGCTCGAGCGCTTCCGCCAGTGGGGCTCGCTCACCCCCGGCCACCCTGAGCACGGGCTCACGGTGGGGATCGAGACGACCACCGGCCCGCTCGGCCAGGGCTTCGCGAACGGCGTCGGCTTCGCGTTCGCCGAGCGCTTCCTCGCCGAGCGCTACAACCGCCCGCATCACGCCGTCGTCGACCACTGCGTCTACGCGGTCTGCGGGGACGGCGACATGATGGAGGGCGTCTCGAACGAAGCGGCCTCGATCGCGGCGCAGAACGGGCTCGGCAAGCTCGTCTACTTCTACGACGACAACCGGATCACGATCGACGGCACGACCTCGCTGTCGTTCACAGCGGAGGATCGCGGCGCCCGCCTCGCGGCGCAGGGCTGGCACGTGCAGCACGTCGACGACGCCAACGACCTGGCCAAGCTGGACGCGGCGATCGAGGCGGCGAAGGCGGAGACTGCCCGACCGTCGATGATCGTCGTCCGCAGCCACATCGCCTATCCGGCGCCGCACGCGGTGGACACGGCGAAGGCGCACGGCGCTCCGCTCGGCGCGGCCGAGGTCGCCGCCACGAAGGTCGCGATGGGACTCGATCCGGAGCAGCGTTTCGCCGTCTCCGACGCGGTCTACGCGCACATGAGCCAGGTCAAGCGAGGCTCGGCGCTGCAGCGCGAATGGCGCGACCGGCTGGACGGCTGGAGCGCCGCCTTCCCCGACGCACGAGCCGACTGGGATCAGGTGCAGAGCGGCAAGCCGCGCGACGGCTGGGTCGAGGCGCTGCCCGAGTTCCCGGCCGGCGAGGACGTGGCCACACGAGACGCGGGCCGCACCGTGATGCAGGCGCTCGTGCCGTTCACCCCGACGATGATCGGCGGCTCGGCCGACCTCGTCGAGTCGAACAAGACCGAGTTCGTCGGCGGCGGCCTCTTCTCGTCCACGCACGCCGGTCGCAACATCGCGTTCGGGATCCGCGAGAACGCGATGGGCTCGATCGTGAACGGGATCTCGCTCCACAACGGGATGCTCAAGCCCTACGGCGCCACGTTCTTCGTCTTCTCCGACTACATGCGCCCCGCGGTGCGGCTCTCGGCACTGGGCCACTTTCCGGTGATCTGGGCCTGGACGCACGACTCGATCGGGGTCGGCGAGGACGGGCCGACGCACCAGCCGGTCGAGCACCTCATGTCGCTGCGGGCGATGCCGAACCTCTGGGTGATCCGGCCCGCCGACGCCAACGAGACCGCCGCCGCCTGGAAGGTCGCCGTCGAGCGGGAGGGCGGCCCGGTCGCGCTCGCGCTCTCACGCCAAAAGCTGCCGACCCTCGATCGCACCGAGGTCGCCGCCGCGGCGGGCCTCGAGAAGGGCGCCTACACGCTCTGGGAGAGCGGCAAGCAGCCCGACGTGATCCTGATCGCCTCCGGGTCCGAGGTCTCGCTCGCGCTCGAGGCGGGCAAGAAGCTCGCCGCGGACAGGGACGCCGCGGTGCGCGTCGTCTCGATGCCGTGCTGGGAGCTCTTCGACGCTCAGCCGCAGAGCTATCGCGACAAGGTGCTGCCGCCCGCGGTGAAAGCGCGGCTCTCCGTCGAGGCCGGCGTCTCGTTCGGCTGGGAGCGCTGGGTGGGCCTCGAAGGCGACTCGGTCGCCGTCGACCGCTTCGGCGCCTCGGCCCCTGCTCCGGAGATCTTCGAGCACCTCGGCTTCACCGTCGACAACGTCGTCGCGCGGGCCGCCGCACTGCTCCCATGACGAAGAAGGGAACCACGATGAACAGGCTGCAGAAGCTGTCCGAACAGGGACAGAGCGTTTGGATCGACTTTCTCTCGCGGGACCTCGTCGGGAACGGCGGGCTCGCGGCGATGATGAAGGACGACGCCGTCGTCGGAGTCACGTCCAATCCGACCATCTTCCAGAAGGCGATCGGCCAGGGGAACGACTACGACGCGCAGCTCCAGGAGCTCGGCGCGAAGGTCGAGGACCCGAAGGAGCTCTTCCTCGAGCTGTCCGCGCGTGACGTGGCCGACGCATGCGACCTGCTGCGCCCGGTCTACGACGCGACGGGCGGCGTCGACGGCTACGTCTCGTGGGAGGTCGACCCGACCTTCGCCTACGACCGCGAGCGCACCTACGCGGAGGCGCAGCGGCTGCACAAGTGGATCGACAAGCCGAATCTCCACGTCAAGATCCCGGCCACGAAGCCCGGGCTCGGCGCGATCGAGGACATGATCGCCGCGGAGAAGAACATCAACGTCACGCTGATCTTCTCGCTGCAGCGCTACGCGGAGGTCGTCGAGGCCTACCTCCGCGGCCTCGAGCGGCTCGTCGCCGGCGGCGGCGATCCCAGGAAGGTTGCGTCCGTGGCGAGCTTCTTCGTGTCGCGCGTCGACACCGAGGCAGACCGGCGCCTCGAGGAGATCGGCTCCAAGAAGGCGCTTGCGCTGCGCGGCCAGCTCGCCGTCGCCAACGCCAAGCTGGCCTACCAGCACTACCTCGAGGCGTTCTCGGGCGAGCGCTGGGACTTCCTCGCGGGCAAGGGCGCGCGTCCGCAGCGCTGCCTGTGGGCCTCGACCTCGGCGAAGAACCCCGCGTATCGCGACGTGGTCTACGTCGAGGAGCTGATCGGCCCGGACACGGTGAACACGATGCCGCCCGAGACGATCGAGGCGTTCCAGGATCACGGCGAGTACGAGGCGCGCCTGACGAAGGGGCTGAAGAAGGCGCGTGCGACCTTCGACGACCTGGCCGAGGTCGGCGTCGACGTCGACGACGTCACCGAGACGCTCGAGGCCGAGGGCGTGCAGAAGTTCGCCGACTCGTTCGCAGCGCTGCTCGCGGAGGTCGGCGAGAAGCACTCCGCAGTCGCCGCGTGACCGAGCTCGCCGAGAATCCGCTCGCCGAGGGCCTCGAGCTCCGCCGTCGCTCGGATCCGTGCGCGATGGTGATCTTCGGCGCGTCGGGCGACCTCGCCCAGCGCAAGCTGATCCCCGCGCTCTACGCGCTCGCCATCCGACGGCTGCTTCCCGAGCACTTCGGCGTCGTCGGCGTCGCGCGCAGCGAGGAATCGACCGAGGAGTACGTGACGCGGATGGGCGAGGCCGTACGCGAGCACGCGCGGGACGAGTTCCGCGAGGACGTGTGGGCAGGTCTCGCCGCGGGGATGCGCTACGTGGCCGCCGACCTCTCGACTCCGGAGGCCGCCGATCCGATCATCGCCGCGCTGGAGGAGCTGGACGCCGAACGCGGCACCGCGGGGAACCGCATGTACTACCTCGCGATCCCTCCGAACGGGATCGCCGACGTGGTCGAGGCGATGGGCGCGCGGCGGACGAATACCGGCTGGACGCGGCTCGTGGTCGAGAAGCCGTTCGGCCACGACCTCGCCTCGGCGCGCGAGCTGAACACGATGATCGAGCAGCACTTCGCCGAGTCGGAGGTCTTTCGGATCGACCACTACCTCGGCAAGGAGACCGTCCAGAACATGCTGGCGCTCCGCTTCGCGAACGGGATCTTCGAGCCGATCTGGAACCGCCAGTTCATCGATCACGTGCAGATCACCGTGGCCGAGACGCTCGGGATCGAGAGCCGCGCCTCGTTCTACGAGTCGGCCGGCGCGATCCGCGACATCTTCCAGAACCACCTGCTCCAGCTCGTCGCGCTGACGGCGATGGAGCCGCCGATCGACTTCACCGCCGACTCGGTGCGCAACGAGAAGGTCAAGGTGCTGCGCGGGCTCAGGACGCCCGGGCCGCGCGAGATCGTCCGTGGGCAGTACGGGCCGGGCTTCGTCGAGGGCGTCGAGGTGCCGGGCTATCGCGAGGAGCCGGGGGTTGCGTCGGATTCGAGCACGGAGACCTTCGTCGCCGCAAAGCTCGCGATCGACAACTGGCGCTGGGCCGACACGCCGTTCTACGTCCGTGCGGGCAAGCGCCTGTCGCGCCGTGAGACGACCATCGCGATCCAGTTCAAGCGCGCGCCGCATCCGCTCTTCGGCTCGGAGGGCCTGCGTCCGAATGTCCTTCTGATCCATGTCCAGCCGGACGAGGGGATCTCGCTCGCGATCGGTGCGAAGGTGCCCGGTCAGGGCATGTCGATCCGTTCGGTGCACATGGACTTCCTCTACGGCGGCGCGTTTCGCACCGGCCTGCCCGAGGCGTACGAGCGGCTGATTCTCGACGCCATGCTCGGTGATGCGACGCTCTTCACGCGCATCGACGAGGTCGAGGAGCAGTGGTCGCTCGTCGACTCGATCATCTCGGGCTGGACGCGCGATCGGCCGGGCTTTCCGAACTACGCGGCCGGGAGCTGGGGCCCGCCGGCCGCCGATGACCTCGTCCATCGAGACCAGCGCTCCTGGCGGCGGCACTGAACGTGCTCGACGCGATGGAGTGGGCGGGCGCGAACGTGTCCGTCACGGAGGTCGAGCAGCGGCTCACGCGGCTGCGGATGGACGCGGAGGAGGGTGGCACGACACAGCGGACGAGCGTGATGACGCACATCGCGTGGGTGCCCGAGCCCTGGCTTCCCGCGGCGCTCGAGGTGTTGCGCGGACTCGCCGAAGAGCATCCGTCGCGCACGATCGTGCTCGTGCCGGAGCCGGATGCCGGCGAGGCGGCGATCGATGCGGAGCTCGAGCTCTCGCTCTTCCCGCTCGGCGAGAGCGGGCGCAGCATCTGCACCGAGACCGTGCTCCTGCGGCTGCGCGGCGCGCGGGCGCACGCGCCGGCGAGCATCGTCACGCCGCTCCTCGTCTCCGATCTGCCCGTCTTCTGCCGCTGGCGCGGCGAGCCGCCGTTTGGCCTCAGCGAGTTCGAGCAGCTCCTGGACGTCGTCGACCGGCTCGTCGTCGACTCGGAGGAGTGGGACGATCTGCCCTTCGCGTACAAGAAGCTCGCGGGCGAGATCGGCCGGACGGCGATCTCGGACATCGCGTGGCAGCGGCTGTTGCCGTGGCGCGCCGCACTGTCGAAGCTCTGGCCCGGGATCGCGGATGCCTCGACGCTCCACGTTGCCGGGCCGAAGGCGGAGGCGCTGCTCCTGGCGGCGTGGCTGCAGACGCGCCTCGGGCGCGGCGACCTCCTGCTCGAGCACGACGAGGCGCCCGCACTGGAGCTCGTCTCGGTGGATCGTCAGGAAGTCGTGCCGACCGATCTCGATCCGCTCAGCCCGAGCGACCTGCTCTCGAACGAGCTCGACCGATTCGGCCACGACCCGATCTACGAGCAGGCGCTCAAGTCGTTCTGAGCGCGGCGAGCGTCGCCTCGTGCAGGAGGCCGTTCGAGGCCAGCGCGCTGCCCCCGTCGGCCGTGTCGTTTCCGGCCATGTCCGTGAAGCGGCCGCCGGCCTCCTCGACGATCAGCTTCGGCGCGGCGAGATCCCAGAGGTTCGCCGAGGGCTCGACCGAGACGTCGACGCAGCCCTCCGCGAGCAGCATGTACTGCCAGAAGTCGCCGAACCCGCGCGGCGCCCAGACGCGCCGGGCGAGCGCGAAGAACGGCTCCTCGAATCCCCGCAGGCTCGTGAAGGTGAGGACGGCGTCCTCGAGACGCGCGATCTTCGACACCGCGATCGGCTCACCGTTCGCAAACGCGCCGCCGCCGCGGGTCGCCCACCAGCGCTTCGCGAGTGCGGGCGCGGAGACGACGGCGACCTCGTCCTCGAGCGCGATCAGCGTCGCGAAGAGCGGGATCCCGCGCACGTAGTTCTTCGTGGCGTCGATCGGGTCGACGATCCAGCGCCGCCCATCGCCCGTGTCATGGCCGTACTCCTCGCCGACCACGACGTCGTCGGGCCGCTCGCGAGCGAGTACCGTGCGGATCGCCTCCTCGACGGCCTTGTCCGCCTCCGACACCGGTGTGAGGTCGGGCTTCGTCTCGACGCGCAGATCGGGCGCACGGAACCGCGCAAGCGTCAGCGCATCGGCCGCGTCCGCGAGAGCTAGTGCGAGGTCGAGGTCGGAGGCCACGCCTCGAGCCTAGCCGCTAGGCGCCGTTAGGTCAGGAAGCGGAACGAGCGAGCGGCGGCGGCGAAGATCGAAGCCTTCGCGTGAGCGGCGCCCGGCGAGCTTGTGAACGTCAGCGAGTACGTGCCGCCACGGTGATCGAGGTAGTAGACGACGGCGCTCTCCGAGTGGCCGTGCACCTTGCCGACGTACGTGCACCGCACGGCGGGGCCTGCGGGGAGCGACACCTGAGCGCACTGCACCGAGCTTCCGAGCTGCCTGGTCTGAGCAGTCACGGTCTTGACCCAGGCGGTGTGGGTGTAGCCGGGGCGATTCGCGAACGTCTGCACGACGAGGGCGGTCGAGACGGTGGAGCCGGCCGGGTCGTAGGCCACGAACTTCAGCGTCGAGCCCTGAGATGCGAGGCTCTTGAGCTTCGGGCCGAGGTATGCGACGAGCCTGGGCTTCGTCCGGGCCGCGGAGGCTGCCGTGCTGCGGTCGACGCCCGACCAGGTCGACGGGACGCTGACCGAGAAGGCGCCGGCGGGGACACGGTAGGACGTGGTTCCGATCGGCGCGGTGCCGCCCACGATCGAGAACGTCGGCCTGGTGACGACGATCTGCTGCGGGTCGGACCACGACATCGCCTGCGCTCCGGTCGGCAGCGAGAAGTCGAAGCCGCGGACGCGGTAGTACCAGGTGCCGGACGTGAGGGGGAGCACCTCGGAGTTGTTGAGCGTCATCATTCCGAGGGCGTTCGTCGCCGGGTCCGTCTCCGGCGTGAACGGCACCTTCGTCTTGCTCCACTGCACCTCGTAGACGTCCGCCCCGAGCGCGCTCGTCCAGGCGACGAGCGGCGCGCCGTAGAACGAGTGCGAGTCGCCGGCGGACGAGAGCTTGCCCTGGGGCGAGAGCCCGCTCGCGAAGAGGTCGCCGCTCGCGGTGAGCGTCGGCTCGCTCTCCTTGCCGAAGCGCATGACCCGGCCGGCCGCACAGACGTCCTGCGCCAGCTCGGCGTCGTTGTAGCGGATCGTTCCTCCGGTGCGCGTGACCGGCTCGCCGACGAAGTGGAAGAGCTTCGGGACGGAGCTGAGGGTGATCGTGTCACCGACGACTCCGGCGACCACCTCGGGCTCGCTGTTGCCCGCGCCGCCGACCAGCAGGACGTCGCCGGTCTCGAACCCGGCCGGGTTTGCGACCGGCATCGATGTTCCGTTCAGCGGCCCTGCGATCGACGTCACGAGCGAGCCGGGAATCGTCGCGTTCACGCCGACGACCGTCCAGTAGTAGCCGCCGCCGTGCGACCAGTCGGTGTCCCACAGGTCGATCGGCGGGCCCATCGTGCCAGTCAGGTTGATCAGCGGGATCGTTGCGGCCGGCGTCCCCACGCCTCCCGGTGCAGTGGGCGTGGTGGGCGTGGTTGGTGTCGTGGGCGTCATGGGGGTGGTCGGTGTCGTGGGCGTGGTCGGAGTGGCCGTCGTGGTCCCGCCGGGCAGCCCGAGTGTGGCGGTCACGGGCGGCTGGGCCTCGTTCGCCTGCACCTTCTCGCCGTCCCAGGTGTAGCTGTCGCCGTCGACGCCGTCGGGGAGGTAGGCGCTTCGCGCGGCGGTGAGCGTACCCGGCGTCTGCGGTAGCGCCAGTGGCCCGCTGTAGCGGGGCGCATAGGCCGGGCTGCCGACGATGGCCCCCGTGAAGACGCGGTTCAGGCAGCCGCGGTCGGTGTAGACGGAGATTCGGTACAGCTCGCTGGTCGCCGCGAGGAACGTCTGGTTGCCGCCGTAGACGAAGGCGGGCATCAGGCGCTGCGCGGGCGACGAGGCGGCTCCCGTCGAGACGACGTCGGACACCGTGGCGAGGGGCTTGAGCGGGCCGACGGCGAACGGCGGGTTCACGGAGCTGTAGACAGGGCTCCAGGCGCCGTGCTGCACGATCGGCAGGCCGTTCAGCCGCTTGTTGAAATCGTCGCGGATGGCACGGATCCGCCAGCGCACCTGGCCGAGCCAGGACGCGGCCTGGTGGAAGGTGTAGAACTCGCGCTCGTCCGCGACGTTCGTCGTCACCTGGATCACCTTCGGGATGTCGACGAACCAGACGTCGTAGCCGATCGCGCCGTCGACGGGCGTCCAGCGCAGCAGGCCCGGATAGCTCGGGAGCGGCGTGGGCGGCGGCGGCGGCTGCATGTCGAAGCCGAAGGGGTTGCTCCAGTCGGTACTCGAGTTGTCGAGCACCGCGCGGACGCGGGCGTAGAGCGCGTGTGGCGTGCCCGTGATCCAGGGCAGCGTCAGCGCCGGCGCCGCGACCGGGCTCGTCAGAGTCGTGTCGTCGTAGACGATTCCGCTGTCCTGGAACGAGCCGCTCGTCGAGAGCTGGAACTCGTAGTGGACCGCGCCCGGAACGGGATTCCAGGCGAAGGACGGCGTCCGCGCGAAGACCTGGGTCTGCGGCTCGTCGGCGCGCAGCAGGAACGCGTGCAGCCCGGTCGGCGCGGCTACGACGGCGTGCGTCGTGGCGAAGGCAGGCGACACGAGCGCGAGCAGCGCGGCGAGCACGGAGAGAATGAGGGCGGCGCGAGCGGTCATCGAGCTCCTAGTCCTTCTTCTTTTTCTTGGGCTTGACGTGCTTGGCGGGCTTCACGAGCGTGAGCTTGCGGGAGACGGTCACCCCGGCAACGCCGGCCGGAGAGAGGAACTTGAGCGTCAGCAGAGATGCGCTCGCCTGCAGTCCGGCGGGCTTGCGAAGCGCATTGACGAGCGACTGCGGCAGCTTGAAGCGGACGTCGTTGTTGCCCGCACGGAGCATGTAGGTGCCGAGGTTCGTCGATCCGGCCGAGGCCTGTAGCTGTCCGTCTCCACTCGAGAACACGATCAGCCGCACCATGCGGTCGACTGTCGAGACACGGACGATCTGCGTTCCGTAGACAGCGATCGACGGCACCGCATCGGTCGTCGGAGCGGCAACGGTCGGCCCTGTGTAGGCAGGCGTCGGCGGCAGCGTGGCGGCTGTCGGCGTGCTCATGTCCACGGTCATCGTGCCGCCGATCGCGAACTCCTTGCCGTTCGCGGCTGGGTCGGTGCTCGGGTTCGGCAACGACAGGTACGCGTCGGGGCTGCCCACGCACGTGTTCCAGGGAACCGTGATCGAAGCGGTGCTTCCGGAGACGGAGAGTGCCTGAGGTGTCGCGCCGGCGGTGTTCGCGTAGTAGTAGGGCTTGGCGTTGATCCCGGACGGGATCGTGACGGTGAGCGCCAGCGATGCCGCGTAGCAGACGCCGCCCGCGTTCCCCGACACGTCGCCGTGCCTCAACGCGATGTACCGGGCGGCGAAGTGGCTGACCGACACGTGGTTGGTCGGAATCGCGCCCGTGACGGAGCCGAGCGTGGGAGTGACCGTCGGCACGGGCAGCAGGCCCTTGATCGTGACGATCGAGAAGTTGCCGCTCAGCCGGGCGACGGTGTAGTCCGTGAACACGCTCTCGAAGGTCACGCCCTTGGCCGCGAGCACGTCCGAGACGTACTGCGTCGCGGGCTGCGTCACGTCGTTGACTGCAGCCGCGTCGGTGAAGAACGCCTTCACGACATCGGCGCCGTACCGCTCGTTGAGGTACTCCATGAACGTCCAGCCGGGATCGCCCGCCGCATCGCTGAGGTTGTTGTTGCCGCACTGGCCGCCGACGCAGTCGCCGGTGCTGTCGGTGACGCCGAGCGAGGACTGCGTCGCGGTGAGGAAGTTCTCGACGCGGTAGGCGGCCCACTCCGCCGCCGACTGCTGGAGCCAGTAGTAGTTGTTCTCGACGTGAGGCGCGCCTTCGTTCCAGATCCCGAACTCGAAGATGTTGAAGAGGACGTGCGCCACCTCGTGGACGCTCAAGCCGCGGGTGTTGTCGACCTCGATCGTTCCCACAACGCCCGCGCCGCTTCCGGGCGGCGGGTTCCCGATGGCACCGCACGCAGTGGGAGCGGGGGCCACGAGCGCGATCTGGCACGGTTCTGCCGCCGCGTCGAAGAAGGTCCACGGTGCGCCGGACGCGTCGAAATGCTGGACGTCGATGTCGATCTTGCCGCTCGGGCCCGTCGGCGGCGCCGCGTAGCCCCAGCTCGTGTACAGCGCGTACGCCCGCTCTGCCCAGCCGGCGAGGTCGGTCGCCTGCTGCTGGGTGATGTACGCGGGGTCGGCCGACGCGTCGGGGTTCGTGTAGTAGTGCACCGCGAAGTGATCCGTCAGCATCGTCGTCTCCGCGATCGGAAACGGCTCGACCGCCGAGGCGCGCGGCACCGCCACCGCTAGGGCGAAGGCGATCAGGGCGCCAGAGATGACGACCGCAGCAGACAAACGGGGGCGAACCATGCCAGCAAGGGCATCGGCGGGATGGGGGGAAAGCTTTAGTTCAGGCCGTCAGTGCTGCGAGAGATAGAGCGCAGCAAGGGCGAACGTGAGCGCGAAGAGCAGGCAGCAGAGCGCGAACAGCCAGAGCCCGAAACGCACGTTGCTGCGGGCGAGCTCGACGTCCACTAGCCGATCACCGAATCTACGGCCATGGCCACGAAGAGCAGGGCGAGGTAGAGCAACGAGTAGTGGAAGAGCAGCGCGGCGCGCTTAGGCGTCACGTGGCGGGCGAGGTGCCAGGCGAGCGCGACGAGGCCGCCGCCGAGCCCGATCGCCGCCACGAGGTACGCGAGGCCCATCCAGCCCATCAGGTACGGGACGAGCGTGATCGCGATCAGCACGTATGAGTAGACGAGGATCTGGCGCACCGTCGCCCGCTCGCCGCGCACGACCGGGAGCATCGGCACCTTGGCCGCCGCGTACTCGTCCTTGAGCAGCAGGGCGAGCGCCCAGAAGTGCGGCGGTGTCCAGAAGAACACGATCAGGAACAGCCAGATCGCCGTCAGCGTGAGGTCGCCGGTCGCGGCGGCATAGCCGACGAGCGGCGGCACGGCTCCTGCGGCGCCGCCGATCACGATGTTCTGCGCAGTGTTTCTCTTCAGGAAGCGCGTGTAGACGATCACGTAAAAGAGGCCGCCGACGAGCGCGAGCGTCGCGGTCAGGACGTTCACGGTCCCCGCGAGCAGGACGAACGAGAGCGCCATCAGCGCGAGCCCGAACTCGAGCGCATGTGGCGCGGAGATGCGTCCGGCGGCGACGGGGCGCTTGTCGGTGCGCTTGCCCATCAGCACGTCGATGTCGCGGTCGAGCATGTGGTTCAGCGCGCTCGCGCCGCCGCAGGCGAGTGCGAGGCCGGCCATCGTCGCGACGAAGAGCCCGAGTGGCGGCCAGCCCTCGGCGCCGACAAACATCCCGCAGGCGCCCGTGAGCAGGAGCAGCGTCATGATCCGCGGCTTGGTCAGCGTGATGTAGTCGCGCCACGGCCCGTTCGGCACCGGCTCGCCGCGGAACGTGAGCGCGGCGGTGACGACTGTCGCGGCGAGCGCGGCGGCAGCCGCGGCGAGGTGTAGGCCGGGCGCGGTGACGAGCGCGGCGAGCCCGAACAGAGCGAGCGAGAGGAAGGCCGGCACGATCAGGCGCCGGTACTCGAGCACGGCCGCGGCGGCGACCGCGATCAGCGGCGGCAGCGCGAGCGCAGCGAGCACGCGGTGCGCGGTCCCGATGCCGGAGGCTCCCGAGACGACCGCGACGAGCACCGCCGCCGACGCGCCGAGCGCCGTCAGTCGCAGCCAGGGGCCGGGTGCGGGCTCAGCGTGCAACGGGCTCCTCGAGGTGCTGGCGGACATCTGCAAGCGGGCGCGCGCTACGGACTGCGGGCACCGAGTCGAAGTTGTCCTCGGGCGGCGGGGAGCTCGTGTACCACTCGAGCGTGTCGCCCCGCCACGGGTCGTTGCCGGCGCGGCGGCCACTTCGCTGGGTGCGGAAGACATTCACGGCAAGCACGAGGATCCCGACCGCCATCACTCCGGAGCCCGCGGTCGAGACGACATTGTAGGACTTCAGGTGCCCGCCTCCGGAGTAGCTCGAGACACCGCTGCCCAGCCCGAGCCGGCCGAGCAGGAACTCGAACAGGAACGCGATGTTGAAGCCGGCGAAGAGGAGCCAGAACGACGCCTTGGCCAGCGTCTCGTTCAGCAACCGTCCGTAGACCTTCGGCCACCAGTAGTGCAGTCCCGCGAGGATCGCAAAGAGGGCGCTCCCGTAGACCGTGTAGTGGAGATGCGCGGTGACCTCGGCCGAGCCGTGCTGACCGAAGATCGCCACGGCCAGCCGCGTGAGCCCGCCGACTGCGAGCAGAAAGACGAAGCCCAGGGCAAACAGGAGCGGCGAGGCGAACCTCACGCCGTCGTGCCAGATCGTCGCGAGCCAGTCCGCCACCAGGAGCGCGAGGACGGCGGCGACTACGACCGCGGCGATGATCAGCACGACGTGCACGTAACCATGGATCCCGATCACGAAGGTGCGATGGGCCCAGACGAGCAGGAAGAGGCAGCCGAGCGCAACGAGCGACCTGGCGACCCACCCGAAGCGGTAGATCGGCCGCCCCGAGAACACGGGCACCACCTCCGAGACGATCCCGATCGCGGGCAGCAGCAGGATGTAGATCTCCGGCCGGCCGAGAAACCAGAACGCGTGCCGGTAGAGCGCCGGGCCGCCGCCGTGCGTGAAGAAGTGCGTCCCGGCCTCGCGGTCGAGCAGCAGCATCGTCAGCGTCGCCGCGAACACCGGCACGATCAGGAGCAGCAGCGCGGAGTAGACGAACATCGACCAGACGAAGAGCGGCGTGCGCATCCAGGTCATGCCCGTGGCGCGCAGGTGCTTGACCGTCACCACGAGGTTGATCGAGGCGAGGATCGTCGAGAGCGAGAGGATCAGCAGCGAGAGGATCAGGATGTTGAGGCCGTTCCCCGGAGCCGTCGGAGAGAGGTCGCCGGCAGGCCCGCCGTTGGCCGTGAAGCTCGCGAACAGCACGATTCCGCCGAGGAGGAACAGCCAGTACGAGAGCGCGTTCAGGCGCGGGAAGGCGACGGTGCGAGCACCGATCATCAGCGGCGCGAGGTGGCTGCCGAGCCCCGCGAAGATCGGCAGCGCGAACAGGTAGATCATCGTCGTCGCATGCAGCGTCAGCACCTGGCTGTACGATTTCGAGCCGAGAAAGTCCTCGTTCGGCGTCGTCAGCTGCGCGCGCAGGAACAGCGCGAGCACGCCGCCGAGGAGCAGGAAGACGAGGCTCGTACCGATGTACAGCGCGCCGACGCGCTTGTGGTCGACGGTCGTGAGCCAGGTCGTGACCTTGCCGCGCATCCAGTCGGGGCGCGGTGCTGTCTCGGCTCTAACCGCCATTGCTGCGATTCTATGAGGAATGGGAGTCGGATCACAGGTGGACATTCCGCCCGGAGTGGTGGCGCCGTTCGAGGTGTACGTGAACGGCGTGCCCCAGCAGGAGGGCCTCGACTTCGAGCAGGTCGGTCCCTCGCTCGTCTTCACGCGCGCGCTCGCGCGCGAGGGGAAGCTCGGCCCGATGCGCTGGCTCTCGATGCTGCTCGGGATCGCGGGCACCTATCGGAAGGACGATCAGGTCGATTTCGTCTACTCGCGTGACGGACGACATCTCGTTGCGCATGCCGCGCCGAGGATCCAGGAGAGCTGATGCGCGTCTCGGCCAAATCGGACTATGCGGTTCGCGCGGCGATCGAGCTCGCGCACGCAGCGGGCGGGGGGCCGGTCAAGGGCGAGCGGATCGCCTCGGCGCAGGGCATCCCGTCGAAGTTCCTCGAGTCGATCCTCGTCGACCTCCGCCACGCGGGGCTCGTCGCGAGCCAGCGCGGCAGCGAGGGCGGCTACTGGCTTGCGCTGCCGCCGGAGGAGATCACCGTGGCGGATGTGATCCGCGCGGTCGACGGGCCGATCGCGAGCGTGCGCGGCATGCGGCCCGAGGAGCTCGAGTACTCCGGCACGGCCGAGCCGCTCAAGGAGGTCTGGCTCGATCTGCGCGAGGCGCTGCGCGGCGTCCTCGAGCACGCCACGCTGGCCGATCTTGCTGGCGGCTCGCGCACAACGAAGCCTTGAGTCGAGCGGCCGCGCTGGTCGGCCCGATCCAGCGTCCTCAGTCGCCCTGATAGCGCTGCTATCAGCGCTCCCTGCGTCCTTGGCTCGGACCGCCCATCGCACCCGCTCGACGAAGCATCATTGTGCGCGAGCCGCGCTAGTCGAACACCCGCGTCTGGCCCGGCTTGACGTAGACCGTCCGGCCCTCGACGAGCGAGAGCGCCTGCTCCTGCTCGCGCGTCAGCTGCGCCCAGAACGGCGCGCCGTCGGCGCGGACGAGCTCGACCCGCACCTCGAAGCCGAGATGGACGACGCGCTCGACCGTCGCCGCCTCCGTCGCCCCGTTCGGCTCCAGCTCGAGCTCGACGTCGTGCGGCCGGACGAGGCCGCCGTCGAGCCGGTTGACCGGGCCGACGAAGCCCATCACGAACTCGTTGGCCGGCGCCTCGTACAGCTCGCGCGGCCCGCCCTCCTGCTCGATGTGACCCTCGTTCATCACCACGATCCGCTCGGCGACCTCCATCGCCTCCTCCTGGTCGTGGGTCACGATCACGGTGGTCACGTGCGACTCGTCGTGCAGACGGCGCAGCCAGACGCGTAGCTCCTTGCGCACGCGTGCGTCGAGCGCGCCGAAGGGCTCGTCGAGGAGGAGGACGCTCGGCTCGACGGCGAGCGCGCGGGCGAGCGCCATCCGCTGGCGCTGGCCGCCGGAGAGCTGCGCCGGGTAGCGGTCGCCGAACGGGCTCAGCTGGACGAGCGTGAGCAGCTCGGCGACGCGCGCTTTGATCTCGCGCTTCGGCCGCTTGCGGATCTTCATCCCGAAGGCGACGTTGTCGGCGACGGTCATGTGCTTGAAGGCCGCGTAGTGCTGGAAGACGAAGCCGATCCCGCGCTCCTGCGGCGGGAGCGCGGTCACGTCGCGCCCGTCGAGCAGCACCGTGCCGGAGTCCGGTTGCTCGAGCCCTGCGATCACGCGGAGCAGCGTCGACTTGCCGCTACCGCTCGGACCGAGCAGAGCGGTCAGCGAGCCGGTCTCGACCTCGACCGAGACGCCGCCGAGGGCCACGAAGTCGCCGAAGCGCTTGGTCACGTTCAGTGCGGTGATGCCCATCAGCGGGTCTCCTCTTTCGGCTTGAGCGTAGTCATCAGGACGAGCGTTGCGATCGCGAGAAGCGCGAGCACCACCGACGCCGCATAGGCGCCGACGAGGTCGAAGTTCTCGTAGGCGGCCTGGACGTGGATCGTCAGCGTCTCGGTCTGCCCGATGATCCGGCCCGAGACGACGCTGACCGCGCCGAACTCGCCGAGCGCGCGGGCCGTGGTCAGGACGACGCCGTAGGCGACCGCCCAGCGGATCGCCGGGAAGGTGATCCGGCGGAAGGTCTGCCAGCCCGAGGCGCCGAGGGTCGACGCAGCGGCCTCCTGTTCGCTTCCGATCTCGCGCAGCACGGGCACTACCTCGCGGACGACGAACGGCAGCGAGACGAAGATCGTCGCGAGCACCATCCCGGGCATCGCGAACAGCACCTGATAGCCGTGCCTGATCAGCCAGTGGCCGAACCAGCCCTGGCGGCCGTAGAGGAGCAGCAGCGAGAGCCCGATCACCACGGGCGAGAGCGCGAGCGGCAGGTCGACCACCGCGTTGACGAAGCCGACGCCGCGGAAGCGGTGGCGCACGATCAGGAGCGCCATGATCACGCCGAAGATGGTGTTCAGCGGCACCGCGATCGCCGCGAGCTCGATCGTGAGGATGAACGCGTGCTTGGCGTCCGGCTGGGTGACGGCGTGCCAGGCCGGCCAGAAGCCGTGCTCGAACGCGCGATAGAAGATCACCGCGACGGGCGCGAGCAGGATGATCGTCAGGTAGCCGAGCGCGAAGGTGCGGAGCCCGACCTTACGCATGGTCGTACCTCGTCGCGTAGTGACGGATGCCCCCGATCGCGAGCAGCACGGCGAGCGAGATCACGAGCAACACGACCGAGACTGCCGCCGCCGAAACCGAGTCGTTCGACTCGATCCGACCGAAGATGAAGACCGAGGCGACCTCCGTCTTGAACGGCAGGTTGCCCGAGATCAGAACGACGGCGCCGATCTCGCCGACCGCGCGGGCGAACGCAAGCGCCACGCCGGAGAGGATCGCCGGCAGCAGGTTCGGGAAGACGATCCGCCGGAAGATCGTCAGGTTGCCGGCGCCGAGCGAGGCGGCGGCCTCCTCCATCTCCTTGTCGAGCTCGAGCAGGACGGGCTGCACGGTGCGCACGACGAACGGCAGCGTCACGAAGAGCAGCGCCATCAGGATCGCGGTGCGCGTGAACGCGACATCGATCCCGACGGGCGAGTGCGGGCCGTAGAGCGTGAGCAGCGTCAGCCCGGCGACGATCGTCGGCAGCGCGAAGGGCAGGTCGATCACCGAGTTGACGAGGCTCTGGCCCAGGAACTTGTCGCGCACGAGCACCCACGCGATCGCGGTCCCCGTCACGGCGTTGATCAGCGCCACGATCACGGCGAGGGCGAGCGAGAGCTTCAGCGCGGCGACCGCCTCCGGGCTCGAGATCGCGTCCCAGAACGACGACCAGCCGCCCTGCCCCGCCCGCCACACGATGGCGGCGAGCGGGAGCAGGACGATGATGCTCAGATACGCGGTGGCGACGCCGACCCCGATCGGAACCGCACGTCCTGTGCGGAGCTGCGGCGCGGCGGAGACCGGCGTGCTAGCCGCCAGTGGAGACCCCCAGTCCCTGTTCGATCTTCGCCACGATGCCCTTCTTCGGGTCGAAGAACTGCTTCGTCACCTTGTCCCAGCCGCCGACGTACTTGATCGTGAAGAGCTGCGGCCGCGGGGGATAGGTGAACTGCTTGCGCACCTTCGGGTCGACCGGCCGGTAGCCCGACTGGCCGAACAGGAGCTGCGCGGCAGACGTCCGCAGGTAGGACAGGAACGCTTTCGCAGCGGGCGGGGCGGTCTTCGTCACGGCACCCGGGTTCTCGACGAGGATCGTTGCCTTGGGGATCAGGTAGTAGACAGGCTGATTGGCCCGCTGGGCAAGGATTGCCTCGTTCTCGTAGTCGAGCAGGACGTCGCCCTTGCCCGCGAGGAAGGTCTGGAGCGCGGTCCTGGCGCTCGTATCCTGCGAGACGACGTTGTGGAACAGCTTGTTGAGGTACTGGTTCGCCTGCGTCGGCGTCTTGCCTTCACGCAGCTGCGCGCCGTAGGCGGCCATTACGTTCCAGCGGGCACCACCCGAGGTGAACGGGTTCGGCGTCACCACCTGCACGCCCGGCTTGATCAGGTCGTCCCAGGTCTTGATGTGCTTCGGGTTTCCGTTCCGTAGCACGAACACGATCACCGAGTCGCTGACGATTCCGTTGTAGGGAGCCTTGCTCCAGTTCTTGTCGACAAGGCCGGCCTGCACGAGTGTGTCGACATCCGGCGAGAGCGAGAGGTCGACGACGTCGGCGGGGAGGCCGGCCACGACCGCGCGGGTCTGGTCGCCCGAGGCGCCGTACGACTGCGTGAACGAGACGCCCCGGCCGGCGGGCGTGGCCTGGAAGGCCGGGATCAAATGTGAGAACGCCTCTTTTGGCGTCGAGTACGCGACGAGCGCGATCTTCGTGTCCCGTCCGGCGGCGCCGGCGAGTCCTGCGAGAGTCGCGGCTAGTCCGAGTGCAGCTACCAAAAGCAAAATACGACGCATGTGATCTCCTAATCAATCAAGTTTGTCGAGCGGTTGGGTAGACAATTACCGGAAACGGTGCAGCTGCGTCAAATCGGGGCTACGATGCAGGGGCCATGAGCGACGACTTCGAAACCGCCGCCCGAGCCTTCGCCCTGGCAGACACATTCGAGCGTGACGCGGCCGAATTGCGGGCCGAGCTGCGCCGTCTGAGGGCCGCGGGCCGGATCGCGCCCGCTTGGAGCCGCCGCTGGGCCCCGCGCCCCGCTGTTTCGGCGGCGCTGCCGCGAATTGCCGCCGAAGCGGCGTTCCTGATCGCGGTCGCGGTCTTCGTCGGCGTCGCCGGCTTCGGCGCGTTCGCCGTCGTTCTCTCCCTGGCCGCGGCGTGGCTCGTCATCTGCGCCGTCGAATGGGCCGTCCGCCTCGAGCGCGCGCCTGCGCCGGCGGAGCCTGCCGAGGAATCGTTCCTCGACGCGCTGGCCCCCGTCGTGCCGTGCCGGAGTCGCGTGCGTTCGTGAAGTCCCGGCTCGCCGCGGTGGCCGTGGCGGTGGGCATCCTCTCCGGCTGCGGCGGGCATGCGCGCCACGCGTGGCCTCTTCCCGCAGCCGATCTCTCCGGCACCCGCGCCGCAGACGGTGCAATCGACTCGCACAACGTCGGCAAGCTCACGCCGCGCTGGCGGTTCCCGCTGCGGGCGGCGCCGAGCTATTCGGGCATCTTCGCCTCGACGCCGGTGGCCGACCGCACCACGGTCTACGTGCAGGATCTCCGCAGCAACGTCTTCGCGCTCGATCGCTCGACCGGAGCGCTGCGCTGGAGCAGGCGCTACGACGCGCGAAACGACGGACCGAACGGGCTCGCGCTTGCCGACGGCCGCATCTACGGGGCGACGGACTCCGACGCGTTCGCCCTCGACGCCTCGACCGGTCACGAGCTGTGGCGCCGGCACCTGACCGGTCGCACCGAGCAGTTCGTGAACGTCGCTCCGGTCGTCTGGAGAGGGCTCGTGTTCCTGGGCACGATCGGGTACGACCCGTTCGGGCGCGGCGCGATCTACGCGCTCGATGCGGACACCGGAAAGGTGCGCTGGAAGTTCGTCACGGTCAAGAACCCGTGGCTTCATCCGCTGCAGGCCGGCGGCGGCGGGATCTGGTACCCGGTCTCGATCGACTCGCGCGGACGTCTCTACGCCGGGATCGCGAATCCGACGCCGTGGGGCGGCACGCCGGCCCTCCCGAACGGCGCCGCGTTCCCCGGCCCGGTGCTCTACACCGATTCGCTCGTCGTGCTCGATGCACGGAGCGGCCACCTGCTCTGGTACGACCAGGTCACGCCGCACGACGTGCGCGACTACGACTTCGAGGCGACGCCGATTCTGGCCAGGCAGGACGGCAGGGACGTCGTGTTCGGCGCGGGCAAGGCGGGCCGCGTGATCGCCTGGGACCGCCGGACGCAGCAGCGGCTCTGGGCGACTGCCGTGGGACTGCACCTGCACGATCTCGGGCTGCTGCCTCAACGCCGCGTCACCGTCTGCCCGAGCCTGCTCGGCGGGGTCGAGACGCCGATGGCTTTCGCGGGCGGCCGCCTGTTCGTCCCGGTCGTCGATCTCTGCGGCTGGGGCAAGGCGACGGCGTCCCAGGACGTGACCACGCTCGACCCCTCGAAGGGCCGCGGCCGGCTCGTCGCCCTCGACGCCTCGACGGGCCACGTCGCCTGGGAGCGCCGCCTTCCGTCACCCGACTTCGGCTGCGCGGCGGTCTCACACGACGTCGTCTTCACCTCGACCTACGACGGCACGGTCTACGCGCTGTCGACGAAGGACGGCGCCGTCCTCTGGCAGACGCGGATGCGGGCCGGCGTCAACGCCTGTCCCGCGGTCGTCGGCGGCCTGCTCGTGGTCGGCGCCGGAGTCAGGCGGCCGGGCGGCGAGCTACCCGAGCTCGTCGCCTACGGCCTGCCCTGAGTCCTAGCACCAGTCCAGCGGCTCGAAGCCGCTCGTGGCCGGCGCCGAGACGATCAGCACCTCGGCGACCGTGTCGCCCTCGTTGCGGGCACTCCGCTGCGCCTCGGGGGCGACGCGGATGTAGGTACCCGCGGGAGCCGGGATGTCTTGCCCGTCGATCACCATTGTGGCCGAGCCGGACAGGAAGACGAATACCTCTTCCTGGTCCCGCTCGACCTCGTCGTGCTCGGTGAGGCTGCCTCCGGGCTCGACTTCCACGATGTTCACACCGAACGACGAGACCCCTAGCCCACGCCGCACGAGGAGCCAACGGTCCCACGCGCGGTCGAACTCGTCTCGGTGCTTGACCGTGTAGCTCTTGCCTTCGGCAGCCATCGACGACTCCTTACTTCGTGATCGTGAGATAGCCCTTCATGCCGTGCAGGAAGTGCTCGCCCACCGAGCAGAGATACAGGAACTTGCCCGGCTTGGTGAACTTGACCGTGAGCTTTGTGGTGACGCCGGAATCGATCACGGGCGTCTGCTTGTTCTGCGTCGCGAGCACGAAGTCATGGGACTCGGCGCCCTTGTTGGTCACGGTGAAGATCACGGTGCCCACCGGAGCGGTCTTGCGGTTCAGGATGAACTGGAACTCCTTCATGATCACGGTGATCTTCGTTACGACCGGCTTCTTGACGACCGGCTTGGCCTGCGGCGCTGCAGCCGCGGCGTTGACCGCGACGGCGACCGCGACGATCGCGCCGAGCGCGAACAGGGGTGCGAGAAAACGGAAACGAGGCAAAGCTTATGACCTCCTCGGACGGTTCAATTTGCGGGGGACAGTTGACACCTCAAGGATACCCGTGGCCGGGTTGATGCTGCGGCAGTGTGCCAGATACGGCGACGGCCCCACGAGGGGGCCGTCGCCGTACCGTCATCAGTGCTGGGTTAGCCGAGCGCCCACGCGTAGACGAGGTCACCGTGCGACTTCGTCGAGTTGAAGCTGCTGCCGCCGGCGTACACCGCGACATACTGCTTCCCGTTCACCGAGTAGGTGATCGGCGGGGCGTTCGCACCGGCTGCCGTCGGCAGCGCGGCGAGCTGGTCACCGGTCGCCGCGTTGTACGCGACAACCTGGCCGGTGCCACCGGTCGTGGCGTTCTTGCCAAGACCCTTCTCGAAGCTGGCACCACCCTGGCCCATGAACACGAGACCGCCGGCGGTCGAGAGCGACCCGCTGTAGCAGCCGTCCGTGTACTTCTTCTGCCAGGCGACCGAGTTGTTGGTCATGTTCATCGCCGTGAAGGTGCCGCCCGTGGTGGCGAAGGCACCGAACTGCACGCCGATGAACGTCTTGCCGCCTTCGTAACCGGCGAACGGGTTCTTCACCGTCTTGAGGGCGTCGGCCGTGTCCTGACTGCAGATGTAGGTGAACTGCGTCTGCGGGTTGTAGCTGATCGGAGGCCAGTTGTCTCCGCCGCCGGCGCTCGGTGAGCTGACGGTGAAGTTGTTCGGGTTCGACGGGGTCCAGATGCAGCCGATCGTGTACGGCTTGCCATCCGGGCCCTTCTTGCCCTTCCAGTCCTTGGCCACCGGGCACTGGGCAGCGAAGACGCCGTGTGGCGTCGGCTGCGTCGCCCACGTGTTGTTGAACTTGTTCTGGGGCACCTTCTTCTCAGGCATCGGATCGATCGTGGAAATCGGCTTGCCGGTGTCCCGATCGAGGATGTAGAGGAAGCCCGTCTTGCACGCCTCGGTGATCGTGTGATGGATCACCGCGTCAGGCGTGGTGACGTCGGCCAGCAAGGTCGGGCTCGGGCAGTCGTAGTCCCACAGGTCGTGGTGCACGGCCTGGTAGTACCAGCGGAACTGGCCCGTCCTGTAGTCGAGCGCGACGAACGAGGACGTGAACAGGTTCGTCCCCGGACCGCGACCCTGCCACGGATCGGCGTTCGACGTCGTGAAGTACATCATCCCGTTGCGGGCATCGAACGTCGGGTTGTTCCAGATCGAGGCACCGCAGGTCTGCCACTCGCCGGTCGCCCAGGTGGCGCCGCCGAAGTCGCCGGGCTGCGGACAGGTGTAGAAGCGCCACACCTGGTTGCCCGTCGTCGCGTCGTATGCGGTCTCGGAGCCGCGGGCGCCGAACTCGCCGCCCGTCATGCCCGTGTAGACCTTGCCGTCGAAGTACGCCGCCGACGCAGTCTGGCTGTAACCCTCCTGCCAGTTGACGTTCGGCCGCGACCAGACGACGCCGCCGGTCATCTGATCAACCGCGACGAGGTTGCCGTCGAGCTGCGCGACGAAGATCTTGCCGTCGCCGAGCGCTACTCCGCGGGCATCCCAGCCGCAGCAGATCGTGTCGATGTTCTGCGGGATCCCGGACAGATACGTCCAGAGATGGGTCCCGGTCGTCGCGTCGAGGGCGAAGATGTCGTCGTTACCGGTGACGATGAACATCGTCCCGTTGTAGACGAGCGGCGTTCCCTCGGCCGAGTACTTGCCGGCCATGCCGGACCCGTCGAGGTGCGTCGACCAGACCTGCTTGAGGCTGGCGACGTTCCCCGTCGTGACCTGGTTGAGCGTCGAGTACCGCTCGTTCTGGCTGTTACCGCCTGGGGTGATCCAGTCGGTGCTCGGGAACGCGGACAACTGATCGGTCGTGAAGGCGGGAGCCTTCGTGATTGCAGCACCCGCTGACCCGGCGGCTACTGCGAAGAAAGCCATAACGGTTACAGCAAATACGACTGCTGAACGCATGCGCGTATCCCCTTTTCGGTTGCGGCGAATAACGGCAACAAGATTGTTGCGTGGAAAACTAAGGACCTCCCGCGACTTTACTCCTCGCCCAAAAATTCTGTCAAGGACGTGTTTGGGAAGGGTCAGGCCGGTTACTGAACGGTGAACGTCTCCTTGTCGCTCGGCCCGAGCTTCTTGTTCATGTTCGAGACGAGGTAGGCCACGACCGTGTGCGGGCCCGAGGGGAGGTTCTTGTACGTGATCTTGGTGGTGACGGAGGGCGAGCACTTGCCCTCGGAGCCGGCCTTGACTGCGAGCTTGCCGTTCGCGCCGGAGTAGGCGGGATGGTCGAACTTCCCCTTGTCGAGCGAGAAGCAGAGGTGCCCTTCGCCTGCGACCGCCGGCTTGCCGAACGCGGCCGGGGCCAGCTTGAAGCCCGTCACTGTGGCGACGATCAACACCGTCGAGGTCTGCGGTGCCGCGATCCCGCACGCACAGTGCGACGGGTAGGTGATCTTGATCGTCGGCGCCGCGGTCGAGCGTGCCGAGGCCGTAGCGGAGCCCAGAGCCAGTGCCGCTACCGCAAGTCCGAGTGCGAAGGGCTTCAGCATCGAATCCCTAGGTGACCTTGATCTTGACCGAGTCGAGCTGCGTTCCGGCGGCGCTCAGTTGCTTGAGCGGGAACTTCCCGCGGAAGTCGAGCTCGGCCAGGATGATCCCGGTCTTGCCGGGCGCCAGCAGCTTGGTCTGCACGACGCCGATCTTGAGGCGGTACGGCTTGCTGCCCTTGTTGACGGCGATGAATCGGGCGTTATCGCCACGGAGGAACGTCGCCTTGCTGAGCGCGATGCCGCTGTCGCGCATCGTTACCTTCACGTTGTCGACGTGCTCGGGACCGGTGGTCTGAGGCCGCGCGGACGCGCCGGCCGTGAGCCCGAGAGCGACGAGGGCGAGAACGACGAGAACGGGCGAGACCTTCCTGAACATGCGGCACTCCTGGGAGTCGGTTGACTGGGCAAGCGAAAGTGTACGCCGTGCGTCAATCCGGGTCGAGCGTAGGATTCGCAGCCGTGACCGTTGAAGCCGGAACCGCAATCGCCAGCCGCATGCTCGCCAACATCGAGACCGTCGTCTACGGCAAGCACGACGAGATCTCGCTCGTGCTCGCCTCGCTCGCCTCCGAGGGACACGTCCTGCTGGAGGACGTGCCCGGCACCGCGAAGACGATCCTGGCGCGCTCGATAGCCCAGACGATCGAGGGCGCGACCGTCGCGCGGATCCAGTGCACGCCCGACCTCCAGCCAACCGACGTCACCGGGCTCTCGATCTACAACCAGCAGACGCGCGACTTCGAGTTCCGCCCCGGACCGGTCTTCGCGAACGTCCTGCTCGTCGACGAGATCAACCGCGCGATGCCGAAGACGCAGTCGGCACTGCTCGAGGCGATGGCCGAGCGCCAGGTCACGGTCGACGGCGTCACTAGGCCGTTGCCGCACCCGTTCTTCGTGATCGCCACCGAGAATCCGATCGAGCAGGAGGGCACGTTTCCGCTCCCCGAGGCGCAGCTCGACCGCTTCGGCATCCGCGCGACTCTCGGTTATCCCGCGGCGGAGGAGGAGATGGCGATCGTGCGCGAGCAGCGTCATGGGCATCCGCTCACGAGGCTCGAGGCGGCGGTGAGCGCGGACGACGTGCGCGCGCTCCAGCAGGCGGTCGAGGAGGTCTACGTCGACGATCTGCTGCTCGAGTGGATCGTCGATCTCGTCCGGGCGACGCGCGAGGTGGAGGGTGTCGCGACGGGCGCCTCGGTGCGCGGCAGCCTCTCGCTCGAGCGCACGGCGCGGGCCTGGGCGCTCCTGCACGGGCGCGCTTATGTCGTGCCCGAGGACGTCGAGACGCTCTTCCTGCCCGTGCTCGGCCACCGGATCCTCGTCACGACGGCGTTCCTCGCCGAGACGCGCGGGCTGGGGCGCGAGGCGGCGCTCGAGCGGATCCGCGAGCGGGCCTTCGAGCTGGCGCCGCGCCCCGAGCCGGACTGGCACGAGGGCCGCCCCGTCACGAAGACCGGCTAGTGCCCGGCGGCGAGCGGCAGCTCTTTCCGCTCGTCCCGCACCGGCGGCTGCTCGGGCTGCCGTTCGGCGAGCGGCGGAGCGCCCGCCGCGGCCCGGGCTCCGACGTGGTGGGCTCGCGGCCCTACCAGCCGGGCGACCCGCTCGGCTCGATGGACTGGTACGCCTCGGCGAAGCTCTCCGCCGTGAGCGATTCCGACGAGTTCGTCGTCCGTTCCCACCAGGCCGACGAGGCGCCGCGGGTGGTGCTCGTCTGCGACCGCCGGCCCGCGATGAGCGTGTTCGGCGCCCCGTTTCCGTGGCTCTCGAAGCCCCAGGCGCTGCAGGCGGCGGCCGAGCTGATCGTGCTCAGCGCAATCGCCGCGCGCGGCGACGTCGGTGCGCTCGACTACGCGGGCGCCGCCGGCCGCCACGGAGATCCCTACTGGCTGCCGCCGGGCGGGCGCGGGACGATGTGGCTGATCGAGCAGCGCCAGGCGCCGGAGACGGGGTTCGACGCGCCCGACGACAACCTCGAGCAGGCGATCGCCTACCTCGGCCGGATGCGCTCGGGGATCCCGCCCGGGAGCTTCGTCTTCATCGTCTCGGACTTCCTCGACCCGCCGCCGCTCGCGGCCTGGCTCGACGTCGGTTTTCGCCGCTGGGACGTCGTACCTGTCGTGATCCAGGATCCGGTGTGGGAGCAGAGCTTTCCGGACGTCGGCTCGGTCGTGGTCCCGGTCATCGATCCGGCGCGCGGCGGCGTGCGGCCGGTGCGGCTGAGCGCGCGCGAGGCGCGGGAGCGGCGCGAGGCGAACGAGGCGCGGCTCGCCCGGCTGCTCGACGAGTTCGCCGCGCTCGGCTTCGACCCACTCCTGCTCGGCACCGACGACCCGGCTGCGATCGACCAGGCGTTCCTCGACTGGGCCGAGCTGCGCGGGAGGAGGACGCGGTGGCGGCGCTGAGGCTCCTGGCGGTGGTCGGCGGCGCGCTCGCGCTGGCCGGGCCGGCGACGGCGGCGACATCTCTGAGCCCGAGCCGGGCGCTCTTCGGCGACACGATCACTGCGACGGTCACGGCTTCGGCAGGGGAGCGCGCAGTCGCCGACTTCGGGCCGCTCGATGTGCTTTCGGGTCCGACTCGCACGAAGACCGGGTACACGTGGACGGTCGCGTGCCTCAGCGAGGACTGCGTTCCGGGCGCGTCGCCGCGGCAGGTCGTGCTGCCGCCGGTGCGCCTCTCCGGCGGAGTCTCGGTGCTCTGGCCGGTGCTGACGATCTCGAGCCGCGTCTCCCCGGCGGACGCGGCGAAGGCCAGCCCGCCGTTTCGACTCGAGACACAGCTGCCACGGGCGACCTACCGGATCGCGCCGGGAAGGCTGGCGCTCGTGCTCGACTTCGTTGCGGTCGCGCTCGTCCTCGGCGCGGCCTTGCTAGTCGTCCGTGAGCTCGCGCGACGCCGCCGGCGCCGGGGGGAGGCGCGGCTCGCCGCGCTGTCTCCGCTCGAGCGGGCGCTCCTCTACGCGCGCGAGGCCGAGGGCCGAGGCCCGGTCGAGCGGCGCAAGGCGCTCGGGCTGCTCGCGCGCGTGCTCGGCAGCCGCGACGAGAGTCTCTCCGGAGCCGCCTCGGAGCTCGCGTGGGCTCCCGAGAAGCCGTCGCCCGAGCAGGTCGAGTCGCTCGTCGGCGACGTCGAGCGCGACGTGGGGCAGAGATGAGCGCGATCCCACTCGGCGATGCGCCCGCGCTGCGCGGCGCCGCCCGTCGCACCGACGCTATCCGCATCGCGCTTGCCGCGATCCTGCTCGGGCTCGTCGTCGCGATTGCGCTCCTCGCAGCCCATCCGCGCGTGCCGGCGCTGCACGTGCTGCCGGCCGGGACGAACGGGATCGTCGTACTCGACCTCTCGGCGAGCATCTCCGAGGACACCTACGCGCGGATCGGCGCGACCCTCTCCGACCTCGCTGCGAGCAAGGGCCGCTACGGCCTCGTCGTCTTCTCCGGCACGGCGTACCAGGCCCTGCCACCGGGGACGCCGGCTGCGGACCTGAAGCCGCTCGTTCGCTACTTCACGCTGCCGCCGCAGAAGACGCCCGGCTTCCTGCCGACCTTCCCGCCGAACCCGTGGTCGGACACCTTCAGCGCCGGCACGCGGATCTCGTCCGGGCTCGAGCTCGCGCACACGCTCGCGACGCAGGGGCTCGCGCGGCCGGCGGTGGTGCTCGTCTCCGACCTCGATGACGACCCGGGCGACCTCCAGCGGACGGCGCTGGCCGTGCTCGCGTTCCGGCGCGACCGGATCCCGCTGCGGATCGTCGGGCTCAACCCGTCGTCGGAGGATCAGCAGTTCTTCCAGCGCCTGCTCGGCAAGCAGGGTGCGATCACCGCGGCGCGGCTGCCGGCCGAGGCCTCGGCGGTGTCGGGGCGCGGCGGCTTCCCGTGGCTGCTCGCGGCGCTCGCGCTTGCCGTCGCCGCCGCTCTTGCGGTGAACGAGCTCCTGCTCGCCCGGCTCGACTGGGGTGAGCGGTGAGGGCCGGCCGCATCGCGCTTGTGGTGGTTCTCGTCGTGCTCGCGGTGCTCGCTGCGGTGCTCGCGTCCGATCTCCGGGCCTGGCCTCGCGCGTTGCGGTCGGGCGACGCGCGCTACGCCGTCTCGCCCGCGGCGGCGCGCTGGCACGCCTCGACGGTATTGCCGGGCGTCGGCTCGCTGCTCGGAGTCGGCGACGACGTCGCGGTGCGGCGGGCGGTGCGGCTCTTCCGTCTCACCTACGGCACGCGTGGGAGCCTCGACACCGAGCTCCAGACGCAGGGCGTTCGCGCGCAGGCCGAGCTCGCGCTCGCGAACCTCGCTCGGAGCAGCGACCCGCTTCGTGCGGCGCAGGCGAGCGACCTGCTCGGCGTGCTGGCCTTCGGCGACCTGTCCTCGGGAGGCGGCGCGAATCCGGATCAGGCGGATCGGGCCGTGTCCGCCTTCGTCAACGCGGTGCGGCTCGATCCGAACGACGCGGCGGCGAAGGCGAATCTCGAGCTCGTGCTGCGCCTGTTCCGCGCGACCGGGGTTCGCACCGGCGCCACCACCGGAGCCGGCGAGCACGGCCAGGGCCGGCACGGGGCAGGCACCGGGATTCCGGGGAGCGGCTACTGATGATCACGTTCCTCACGCCGCTCGGCGGGCTCGCCGTGCTCGCGGTCATACTCCCGCTCCTGGCCTACGCGTTCGGCTCGCGCCGGGTCGGTCGCGTCCGCTCGGCACTCGGCCTCGAGCGGCCTTCGCGCGCCCACGAGTGGGTGTTCGTCGCAGCGCTCGCCGCGGTGCCGCTGCTGCTCGCGCTCGTCGCGATGCAGCCTGCGTGGCGGACGAGCCATGCGCACCGCGTCCGTTCGGACGCCCAGGCCTACGTCGTGATCGACACCTCGCGCTCGATGCTCGCCTCTGCGCGACCCGGGTCGCCGACGCGGCTCGCTCGCGCCAAGGCCGACGCGATTGCGATCCGCGACGCGCTTCCCGACGTGGCGGTCGGCGTGGGGACGATGACCGATCGCGTCCTCCCGAACCTGTTGCCGAGCCCGAACGTGCGGTCGTTTGCGGCCACGGTGCGGCAGGCGATCGGGATCGAGCAGCCGCCGCCGGCGAACGCCGAGGTGACGGCGTCGACGCTCGACGCGCTCTCGACGATCGCGGGTGGCGGGACGTTCTCGCCCTCGGCCCACCGGCGCGCCGTTGTCGTCCTCACCGACGGAGAGAGCCGGCCGTTCGATCCCGCCTCAGTCGCCGCGTCGCTCGGTTCGACGAAGCTCGTGCTCGTCCATGTCTGGGGGTCTCGCGAGGCCGTGTTCAAGCCGGACGGGACCCCGGAGGGCGCCTACCGCCCCAATCCTGCGAGCGGTGCCGCGCTGACCTCGCTCGCCAACGCGACCGGCGGCTCGGTCTTCGGCGAGGGACAGGCCGGCGCGGCGGCCAAGGCGGTGCGACAGGCGCTTGGTTCGGGCCCGACCGAACGCCTCGGCCTCGAGCCCCACACGCGGCCGCTGGGGCGGTTCGCCGGCCTGCTCGCGCTCCTGCCGCTCGGCTTCGTACTCTGGCGGCGGAACTTCTAGAGCTCGGCAAGCGGAAGCGAGCGGTGCCGGCGGGGCGGCACGAGGAAGTTCTGGCGGTGCGTGACCTCGAGCACGGAGTTGAACTGGCGGCTCGGCTGCGTCGGGTCGGGCGTGAGGACGGTGCCGTTCGTGTAGCGGCCGTCCATCGCGAGGCGCGCCTGGTTGAAGGTGTCCGTCGTCGGCGCGTACGCGACGAAATGGACGCCGGCGGACGGGTAGCTCGACCAGCGGTCGCGAAACGGATTCGACGTCCAGGCGAACGGGCTGTCGAGCGTGTCGAAGTCGGGGCGCTGGAGCAGCGCCGTGCCCTTCGCGTAGACGGTGCCGTAGTTGCTCCGGACGTTGGCCTGGAGGCGGGTGGCCGGTTGCATCGAAGCCGAGTGGCCCGTGAACCCGTGGAGCTCGACGTCATCGTTGATCCGCGTGAAGTTGGCGACCTGATCCGAGCCCTCGGGCACCGTCATCGTCCCGGCAGGGGCGTCGAGGTCGGGAGTGAAGGTCGCCCAGACGCGATCGGTGAAGCTGAAGTTGTCGTACCAGTTCGCGAGGTCGAGGTACATGTGCGAGACGTGCATCGTCGTGCCCTCGCGGAAGTAGCCGCCGGGCCACTGATCGGTGAGGCCGGGCAGGGTCTCGAGGTTCGCGATCAGATCGGGGCCGAGGGCCGCGCGCTGGCTCGACGTGAAGCCGAGGAAGAGCGGCGAGGTGTCGGGGATGTGGTGAGCCGCCGGGATCCCGGCCTTCAGCGCCATCTGCTTCGGCAGGCCCACGCCGCCGTGCAGCAGCGGTCCGCCGACGAAGCCCCTGCGGATGCTCGTGAGCTCGAGGACGCCGTGCGCCCGGTCGAGGATCAGCTTCGAGGCGGCCGCGATGTGGTCGAGGCTGTCGCTGCGGAACTGGAGGATCACGTCGTTCGCCTCGAGGATCGTGTAGGCGGGATCGCTCGGGAAGCGCCTCGCGTCGAGCACGGCATCGCCCTTCGTCGCGAGGTTGCGCGGTGCGTGGCGCTTCCACTGCGCGGGGACGTAGCGGCGGAAGTACGGCAGGCCCCAGCCGACGGTCAGGCCCAGGCCCGACGGTGTCGGCGCGAACTCCCGATCGATCTCGGCGAAGGCCTGCTCGAGCGTGTGCTGCGCCTCGCGCAGCGAAGTGGGCGTCCGGCCGGTCGCAAGCCTCGCGGTCACGAGCTGGTGGTGGCGCGGCGGCAGGACGACCTCGATCCCGCTCTCGCGCACGACGCGGACGTCGCGGAGGAGGTGCTGCTCGCGCGGGAGCGCCCCCGCAGCGTGGGTCGCAGCGCGTGCCGGCGAGGGCGCCAGCGTGTCGACCAGCTCGTACACGCCGCCGACCGCGAGAGCGGCCGCGGCGCTCTTCTGGAGGAACTCTTTCCGCGTCGCCACGGCGGACATGGTAGTTGCGTGCTCACTATCCGTAGCGGCGCTGCGACGTCTCTATCCGCGTGGGCTCGGACTTGGTGAAGCGCCGGCGGAGGCGTATGGTTGACGGCTCAATGCTTTCGCCTTGGGTAAAGCGCGCCTGCCTCGTCGGCGTGCTGGGTGTGGCTCTGACGGCTGCCGGCGCGGGTTCCGGAGCGTCGTTGTCACCCAACAACTGGAGTGGCTGGGGCAACACGCCCGACCAGAACCGGCACTCGCCGCTGACGGCGATCACGCCCGACAACGTGGCCCAGCTCGGTCGCGTCTTCACCGTCGACTTCCGCAAGGTCGACACGGCGATCAAGCGCGGCGAGCAGTCGTATCCGCTCGCGATCGACGGGCGCCTCTACGTGACGACGGGCGACGACAACGTCTTCGCCGTCGACGGCGTCACCGGCGCGATCATCTGGCGCTGGAAGCCGGACAACGTCGCCGTCTTCCGCAACTTCGGCATCGTCGCCAACCGCGGCGTCGCCTACTGCGACGGCAAGCTCTTCATCACCACGCTCGACATGCACCTCGTCTCGCTCGACGTGCGGACGGGGAAGCTGATCAAGCGGATCGCGATCGCCTCGGCGGTGCCCGGCGCGGCCTCGAACTTCGGCTACTCCGAGACGAGCGCACCGATTTGCGCCAACGGCAAGGTCGTGATCGGCGCCGCCGGTTCGGAGTACGGCGTGCGCGGCTTCGTGATGGCGTACAACACGAACCTCACGCCTGCCTGGCCGAACCCGTTCTGGACGATCCCGCCGGAGGGGACGAGCTGGCGGAAGCTGTCGCGGATCGTCGGCGGCGGTGTGGTGTGGACGCCGCAGACGATCGACCCGACGACGAACACGCTCTACTTCGGCACCGGCTCGGCGACGCCGCTCTACTTCCCGCAGTTTCGGCCCGGGCAGAACCCGCGCACCGACTCGCTGATCGCCGTCGACCTGAAGACGGGGCAGATGAAGTGGTGGCAGCAGCAGATGGCCTCGAACCAGTGGGCCTATGACACCGCGCAGCCGCCGCTCGTCTACACGGGCAAGGTGGGCGGCAAGACGCGCCGCGTCGTCTCGGTGGCGACGATGGAAGGCGTCTGGTTCGCGTACGACGCGACGACCGGCGCGCCGATCTACCAGCGGATCAAGGTGATCGACCGCACCGAGCATCCGCCGCTGCAGCCCGGCAAGCCCGTCACGGTCTATCCGTCCTCGCTCGGCGGCCTCAACTTCTCGCCGGCCTCGTACGACCCGAAGACGAACTACATCTTCAACGCGGCGGCGGAGACGGCATCGGTGCTCGAGCAGGCGAAGCTGACGCCCACCGAGAAGAAGCAGAAGCTCGTCCAGGGGAGCGTCTTCCTCGGGCTCGAGAACGGCAACTTCGGCACGCTGCTGCCCGGGTGGCACGACCATGGATCGATCAGCGCGATCGACGTCAACTCCGGCAAGCGCGTGTGGAAGTTCACGACGCCGGAGCCCGAGCGTGGCGGTGTGACCACGACTGCGAGCGGGCTCGGCTTCGCCGGCGGCGGCGACGGCAACCTGCGCGCGTTCGACGCGAAGACCGGCAAGGTGCTGTGGACGTTCCAGACCGGCCACCAGATCGCATCCGGCCCCTCGCTCTACTCGGTCGCCGGCAAGGAGTACCTCGCGATCACGGTCGGCGGCACGCCGACGTCGTCGGGCGGCGGCACCGCGACCGAGCTCCAGGTCTACGCACTCGGCGCCTCGACGAAGCAGTCGACGCCGCCGGTGCTCCCGAACGGCCGGCGCCTGCCGGCGGCGACCCCGACCGTCGCGCCGCTCATCGCGCCCGCGGCGCATCCCTCGCGCACCCACGTTCGGGTCGTCGTGCGCGCGACGGACGCTCACATCCAGACGCAGTCGGGCCTCGTCGTCCGAGGCTGGGGCGCGAACTCGTCGAACACGCAGAGCGCAACCGGACGCGTCCTGATCGGCCCGGCGCCGGTCGCCGGCGTGCAGATCAGCGTCGACGGCTACCTCCTGCCCGCGAAGACCGCGAAGGACGGCAGCTTCGTCTATCCGGCCGACATCACCGTGGCCCGGCGCCACGTCGTCACCATCGTCTCGGCCACCGGTGCCAGCGCCAACGGCCGGCCGCTCGGCAAGGCCAAGAGCGCAGCGCTCGTCGGGATGCAGGCCGGCTTCAACGTTTACTACGCGGTCGGCAGCCTGCATTCCTCGGTGCTGAAGAACGGCACCGTGCTCGTCCAGGGGCACATCGCCTCGGCCGAGGGAGTCGCGCCGCCGAAGGTCTCGCTCTACACCTACCGCCTCACCGGCACGATCACCGACAGCGCAGGCAAGCCGGTGCAGGGCGCGGTCGTCGTCACGCGCACCCAGGATCGCGACTTCTGGACCTACTCGACGCCGAGTGACGCGCAGGGCCGGTACACGTCGTTCTTCGCCGCGTCCGACGAGACCGGTGCGAACCCGGTGACGCTGGCGGTGCAGATCGCCAACGGCGACAACATCTACGGGCTCCCGACCGGGGTCAACGTCTCCTTCGCCGCGCTGAAGAGCGCGACGATGGATGCGCAGCTCCCCGCCTCGGGCACCGGGCTGCCGACGCCGAAGTCGACCTCGTATGCGGGCGCGGTCTACGAGGGCATGCTCGTCGGAGTCTCGGGGCCGAACGGCGTCGTCAGGCCGGTCTCGGCGCACTGGCCCGATGCGAACGGCAACTTCTCGCTCGTCCTACCCGCCTCGGTGCGGGGCAAGACGGTGCGCTTCTGGGAGAGCTACCGCCAGCTGTTCCAGACCTTCCCCGCGACGCCGGGCGGGGCGGTCGACCTCACGAACTGGCCGACCGCCCTCCTCCCGCGCGTGCCTCAGGGCTTCGCGACCTTCACGCTGCCGAAGCGCTAGCCCGACCCGCTTCGAGCCGCGGGAGCCAGCGCAGCCAGTTCGGCAGGAACCAGTTCCAGTCGCCGAGCAGCTTCATCGTCGCGGGCAGCAGCACGGCCCGGACGAGCGTTGCGTCGATCAGGACGGCGGCCGCGAGGCCGATGCCCATCTCCTTCATGTCGATGATCGGCAGCGTCACGAAGACGAGGAACGCTCCGACCATCACGACGGCCGCGCTGGTGACGACACCCGCCGTGGTCGTGATCCCGTGCTCGATCGCCTGCTCGGTGCTGAGCCCGCGATCGTAGGCCTCACGGATCCGGCTCAGGATGAAGACGTGGTAGTCCATCGAGAGCCCGAACAGGATCACGAAGAGGAAGATCGGGAGCCACGACGTGATCCCGCCGTTCGACTTGAAGTTGAGGATGTTCTCGCCCCAACCCCACTGGAACATCATCACGAGCACGCCGTAGGCCGCGCCCACCGAGAGCAGGTTCAGCAGGATCGCCTTGGTCGCGATCACGATCGACCGGAACGAGGCCAGCATCAGCAGGAACGCGAACAGGAGCACGAACCCGAACACCAGCGGCGCGTGTGACTTCATCAGGCTGTTGAAGTCGACGGTCGCCGCGGTCTCGCCCGTGACGGCCACGTCGGTCCCCGGCACGGCGCCGATCGTCGAGGGGATGACCTCGTTGCGCAGCGTGCCGAGTGCCGACGTCGACGCCGAGTTGGTGCCGCTGCCGGCGAGCGCGACGGCGATCTCGGCCACGGTGCGGTCGGGGCTGACCTCGACCACCTGAGCGTTGTGCATCTGCGGCGAGGCGTTGGCCTTCGCGAGCAGCTGCTGGATCCCGCGGCGGACGGCGGGTGCGTCCACGCTCTTCGCCTTGACGGCGACGATCGCGGGCTGTGCGCCGCCCGGGTACAGACGCTGGAAGTCGTCGAGCACCTTGACCTCGGGGACGCTCCTCGGCAGGGCATCGACGCCGCTGATCGAGGTGTGCAGGCTGAGCGCCGGAATCGCGAGTGCGAGCAGGACGCCTGCCGAAGCGGCGGCAGCCCACACCGGATGCGCGAGCACCGGCTTCAGGATCGCCTTCCAGGCGCGCGGCTCGTCACCGCGGCGGAGGCGACGAAGGCCCGGGATGCGGCCCTTCTCGACCTTGTCGCCGAGCGCCGAGAGCAGCGCCGGCAGCACGGTCAACGAGCCGAGCATTGCGACGGCGACGACGAGCATCGTGCCGACCGCGAACGACATGAACGTCTTGTCGCCCGAGAAGAACATCCCGGCCATCGCGATGATCACCGTGAAGCCGGAGATCAGCACGGACCGTCCGGACGTGGCTGCGGCGATCTCGAGAGCCGCCTCCGGCGACCGGCCGTTCGCACGCTCCTCACGCTCGCGCTTGAGATAGAAGAGCGAGTAGTCGACGCCCACCGCGAGCCCGACGAGCAGGACGACCGCCGAAACGGACTGGTCCATCGGAATCAGGTGGCTCGGGATTGCGAGCAGCCCGAGCGTCGCCAGCACGGCGGAGATCGCCAGGAGCAGCGGGATCCCCGCCGCGACGGCAGCGCCGAACACGACGAGCAGGATGATCAGCGTCAGCGGCAGTGAGAGCTCGCCCGCCTGTGCCAGCTGCTTGTTGAAGAGGGCGTCGAGGGCCTTGCCCGCGCTTGCGTCGCCGGTCTCGCGGATCGAGAAGCCGGGGTTGGCCTTCTGTGCCCTGGCGACGCCGGCGAGGACCTCGTCCACGTCCTTGTAGGCGGCGACCTGGTCGCCCTCGAGATAGAACGCGACGTAGGCCGCGTGGCCGTCCTTCGTGATCTGCTTCGCGTTGGTCGGTGCGTACGGCGAGCGGACGTGATCCGCGGCCGCGGTGGCCCCGGTCGCCGCGATCGCGTCGCGGACGGCCGCCTTGAAGGCCGGGTCGGAGACCGTGTGCGTCTTCGACTGGACGAGGATGTACTCCTCGTACCGCTTCGCGTTGTCGAAGCCGGCGCCCCTGAGGATGTGGTCGGCCTTGCGTGCCTGGCCGGTGTTGTTGTCGGCACTGTTGATGTGCTTGGTGCCGATCTGCCCGCCGAGCACGACCGCGAGGACGACGAACGCGAGCCAGCCGAAGATCGCGGTCTTGCGGTGGCCCGCGCTCCAGCGGCCCATCCTGGCCGCAAGATTGTTGGACTTGACGAACGGTGACATGACGCTCCTTCGGGTGGCTTTGCAGTACCTCTGCAGCCTCCCTGCGGGGCGTCTGTCCGAGAACGCGGCCTACGGGCGTCTTTGGGTGCGGCTATCCACACTCCTAGTGGTCGCCGTGGAAGTGCATCCACGGGCCGGCGTACTGAACGGTGAAGAGCGCCAGCGTCACGCCCGCCACCACCGATGCGGCGACCGCGGCGCTTCGCAGCGAGCGCCCCTGTCCGCCGCGGCCTCGCCAGTCCGCGCCGACGAGGGCGGGCAGGCGGAAGACGTAGGCGAGCACGTGCACCGTCATGGCGGCGACCCACACCACGAAGCTCGCCTTGTGCAGCCCGAGCACGATGCCGCGGTGCGGGCCGGCGAGGATCAGCGCGACACCGGTCGCGAACAGGCCGACGGTGGCGAAGACGAGTACCGGCGCGACAACGACGCGCAGCAGGAGGTTCGGCGGGCCCTTGACCCGGTACGGCCGGGCGCCGCTGTAGTAGCGCGCGAAGCGGTAGCCGACGGTGACGAGCTTCAGCACGATCACCGGGATCAGCAGCATCCCCACGAAGACGTGCACGGAGAGGAACGACTGCAGGGAGAGCAGGGTCGCTCCTTCGATCGCGAGCAGGACGAGTAGCACGAGTCCCGTGGCTGCGGTCAGCCGCTCGTTCCCGTCGGCTCCACCCAGGCGTCGCATGACCCGGATTGCAGCAATCCGGAATGAGACGACGATGAAGGCTCTTCACCCTCCTCTCATGCCCGCAGCGCCACAATGGTCTCGTGAGGGTGCTGCTGGTAGAGGACGAGCCGAAGATGGCTGCGCTCCTCGCGCGTGGGTTGCGTGAGGAGGGCCACGCGACCGACGTCGCAGTGCGCGGCGAGGAGGCGCTGTGGATGGCGGTTGGCACGTCCTACGACGCGATCGTGCTCGACGTGATGCTGCCCGGGCTCGACGGCTTCGCGACCTGCCGGCGGCTACGCGAGGACGGAGTCTGGGCGCCGGTGCTGATGCTGACCGCCCGCGACGCCGTGGCGGATCGCGTCGAGGGGCTCGACGCGGGAGCCGACGACTACCTGCTGAAGCCATTCTCCTTCGCCGAGCTGCTCGCGCGACTGCGGGCGCTCGTGCGCCGCGCGCCCGGCGAGCGTCCGACGCTGCTCGAAGTAGGCGATCTCTCGCTCGATCCTGCGGCGCGGCGCGCCTGGCGCGGCGAGACGCCGCTCAACCTGTCCGGCAAGGAGTTCGCGCTGCTCGAGGTCTTCATGCGCCGACCCGGGGAAGCGCTGTCGCGTGTGCAGCTGCTCGAGTCCGCTTGGGACATGGCTTTCGAGAGCCGCTCGAACCTGATCGACGTCTACGTTCGCTATCTCCGTGAGAAGGCCGACCGTCCGTTCGATCGCCACTCGATCGAGACGATTCGCGGGATCGGATATCGCCTGCGCGAGGACGGCGGTGCCACATGAGCAGGCTGCCGATTCGGGCGCGACTGACGCTGCCGTTCGCCGTGGGCATGGCGGTCATGCTGGCCGGCGCCGGCCTCTTCATCTACTCGCGCGAGGGCGGCGCGCTGCTCTCGTCGGTCGACCAGAGCCTGCGCGGGCAGTCGCAGGAAGCCGCGGGCCGGGTCGAGCACGGCCGGAGCCTCCTCGACCGCGACAGCGCTGCGGGGCCGATGGTCGCGCAGCTCGTGAACCGTCACGGCGAGGTCGTGCAGTCGTCGCCGACCACGCTCGGGCCGATCCTGGACGCGCAGGATCTGCACGCCGTGCTCGCCGGGCGCACCGTGTGGCGGTCGGCCCTGATCGGCGGTCTCCAGAACGATTGGCGGATCCTCGCCGTTCCGAACGGCAGCGGCGCGGTGCTGATCGCGCAGTCGCTGGAGCCGCGGGAGGAGGCGCTGCACCGGCTCGTCCGCGAGTTCCTGCTCTGGGGCCCGGCGGTTCTGTTGCTCGCGATCCTCGCCGGCTACGGGGTCGCGGTAGCGGCGCTGCGTCCGGTCGAGGCGATGCGCCGGCGCGCGGCGGCGATCGGCGCGACGACGCCCGAGAAGCGCCTGCCGGTGCCGGCGGGCCGCGACGAGCTCTCGAGGCTCGCCGAGACGCTCAACGAGATGCTCGGCAGGCTGCAGTCGGCGCTCGAGCATGAGCGGCGCTTCGTCGACGACGCGAGCCACGAGCTACGGACACCGCTCGCGCTCCTGAAGGCGGAGCTCGAGATCGCGCTGCGCCAGCCGCGCTCGCACGCCGAGCTCGAAGACGCGCTCCGCTCCGCCGCCGACGAGACGGACCGCCTGACTCGACTCGCCGAGGATCTGCTGCTCGTGGCGCGCGCGGACGGCGGCGGGCTGCCCGTCCGGCTCGAGCGCGTCTCGGCCCGCCAGATGCTGGTGGACGTCGCCGCGCGGTTCGAGGTTCGCGGCGCAGTCGTCGTCGCGGAGGGCTCTGACGCGGAGCTCGATGCGGATTCGATGCGACTCGAGCAGGCGCTCGGGAACCTCGTCGACAACGCGCTCTCGCACGGCGAGGGCCAGGTCGTGCTGTCCGTCGCGTCAGTCGGCGAGACCGTCGAGCTGCACGTGACCGACGACGGGCCGGGCTTCCCGCCGGGCTTCGTCGACCGTGCGTTCGACCGCTTCAGCAGGGCCGACGAGGCGCGCGGCCACGGCGGTACCGGGCTCGGGCTCGCGATCGTCGAGCTGATCGCCCGCGCCCACGGCGGCACTGCGTCGGTGGCCACCCGGCCGGGCGGCGGCGCCGACGCCTGGATCTCGCTTCCGGCAGCCGGTGCCCCGGTCGAGCCGCCCGTAGCTCTCACAGCAAACTCTTAGGAACGGCTCACCCTCCTCTCATCTCGCACAGCGATCGTTTGTGCGGATGCAGATCTCTCAGACACCCCAAAGAGACGCAGCCCGCGCGCGGGACGCAGCGGCTTCACGGCTTCGCCGGCTCACGGTCGGCGCGTTCGCAAGCGCAAGTGCGCTCGCGGTCGGGATCGCCGGAGTCGCGGCGGGCACCACCACGCACCACGCGCGAAAGGCGGTCGCCCAGACCACCACGGCCAACCCCCTCCCTGCCGTGAAAGTCACGGCTCCGTCGGCCACGCCGGCCGGCGGCGCCGTGGCGGTCGCCGCACCGATCCAGGCGCCCCAGCCGTCCTACTCGCAGCCGGTCGTGACTTCCGGCGGCTCGTGAGCGCCGGCAACGGCTCCTGCTCGTTCCCCGCGCTCGGAACCACCGCCGCACTCGTCGTGACAACACCTCGGGCCCTGGGCGAAGCGCGTGCGGCGCTCGAGCGCGAGCTCGATGCAATCGACCTTGCGTGCAGCCGCTTCCGCGACGACTCGGAGCTCGCGCACGTCAACGCGGCCGACACGGAAGTCGAGGTCGGCGCGCTGCTGCTGGAGGCGCTGGTCGTGGCGCTGCGCGCCGCCGAGGCGAGTGACGGGCTCGTCGACCCGACGGTCGGCAAGAACATGCGCCTGGCCGGCTACGACCGGCCGTTCACCGTGGTGCGTGGACGGGACGGGCGCCTGTTCCGGCCCGCGTTCGTGCCCGTGCCTGGCTGGCGGACGGTCGAGGTGAACGAGTCCCGCGGCACGGTGCGTACCGCGCCCGGAGTCGAGCTCGACCTGGGCGCGACGGCGAAGGCGCTTGCAGCGGATCGCGCCGCCCGCGCGGCCGCCGACGCTTCCGGCTGCGGCGTCCTCGTCAGCCTCGGCGGTGACATCGCGGTCGCCGGCGAGCCTCCCGCCGGAGGATGGTCGATCCGCATCGCCGACGACCACACCTTCCCGTTCGATGCGCCCGGGCCCTCGGTCTCGATCGTCTCCGGCGGTCTGGCGACCTCAGGCACCACCGTCCGTCGCTGGGCAACCGCCGGCGGCGAGCTCCACCACATCGTCGACCCGCGCACAGGCCGGCCGGCCGCCTCGACGTGGCGCACCGTCTCGGTTGCGGCCGCGTCGTGCGTCGAGGCCAATACCGCGAGCACTGCTGCCGTCGTTCTCGGCGAGGACGCACCGGCGTGGCTCGGGGAACGCGAACTTCCCGCGCGGCTCGTTCGGATCGACGGCTCGGTCGAGCGCACCGGCCTCTGGCCGGCGGAGGCCGCATGAGCCTGCTGCTCGCGGCGAGCAACGCCAAGGCGTTCTGGTACCTGACGCGCGGGACGGGCGTGGTCGCGCTCGTGCTCCTCACGGCGGTGCTCGTGCTCGGCGTGCTCGGAACGACCCGTTGGCGGAGCGAGCGCTGGCCGCGGTTCCTCGTCGCCGGCCTGCACCGCAACCTCACGCTCTTCGCGATCGCGTTCGTGGTCGTTCATGTCGTGACGACCGTTGCCGACGGGTACGCGCCGATCCGGCTCGTGGACGCCGTCGTCCCGTTCGTCTCTGCGTATCGGCCGATCTGGCTCGGGCTCGGGGCGCTCGCCTTCGACCTGTTGCTTGCGCTGACCTTGACGAGCCTGCTGCGCGCTCGTGTGGGACTGCGGCTATGGCGCGCCGTGCACTGGCTCGCGTATGCGGCCTGGCCGCTGGCGCTGGTTCACGGCCTCGGCAGCGGGAGCGATTCCCGCGTCGGCTGGCTCGCGATTCTCACCCTCTGCTGCGCGGCCGCGGTCGCGGCGGCGGTCGCCGTTCGCCTGTTCCGTGCGCGGACGCGTCCGCTGCTGCGGGTCGGCGCGGCCGTGGCGACCGTCGCGGTCGCAGCGCTCGTCTTCGGGTGGTACAGATCCGGCCCGGCTCGTCCGGGCTGGGCGGCACGGGCCGGCACGCCGACGTCGATCTTACGCGGTTCAGCGACGTCGGCGTTGCCGAGCCCGGTCGCAGTGCGAACCACGTTGCCCACGTCGTTCGACGGCTCGCTGAAAGGGAAGCTGGCGCGTTCCTCGGACGGCTTCGGGAACGTCGGGATCGCGATCGGCGGCAACGTCACCGGCGGGGCCGTCGAGGGTGTGCTCCGGCTCACGCTCTGGGGCGCCGACTCCGGCGGCGGCGGCGTGTCCATGAGCAGCAGCCGCGTCAGCTTCCAGCCTGTCGGCGCCGGTGTCTACACCGGGACGATCACCGGGCTGAACGGGAACCTCGTCGAGGCCACCGTCCAGAACTCTGCGGGCGATTCGGTGCAACTGTCGATCACGCTCCAGCTCGACTCCGGGAGCGACGCGGTCACAGGGACGGTGCACGGCGGATGAGCGCGATCCGCCTTCTGGCCGGGTTGCCCGCCGACGGTAGCCCGGTCGGTCTCGAGGAGCACCTCGCCCGCTACGGCCCGCTGCCCGGCGGCGACGTGATCGGGCTCGTCGAGGCGAGCGGTCTCCAGGGCCGCGGCGGCGCGGCGTTCCCGACCGGAACGAAGCTGCGCGCCGTCGCCTCGCGCCGCGGACGCGCGGTCGTCGTCGTCAACGGCACGGAAGGCGAGCCGGCGAGCGGCAAGGACAAGGTGCTCCTGCGAACGGTGCCGCATCTCGTGCTCGATGGCGCGGTCGCGGCAGCGGAGGCGGTCGGCGCCCGCGAGGCGATCGTCGCGGTTGCGGAGGGCGCTCACGCCGAGCTCGCCGCCGTCGCAGAGGCGATCGACGCGCGATCCGACCGCCGCGTCCGTCTCCGCCTCGCGGCTGTTCCCGACGGCTTCGTGGCAGGAGAGGAGACCGCGCTGATCCACTTCCTGAACGGTGGCGCGGCACTGCCCACCTTCACACCGCCGCGGCCGTTCGAGCGCGGCGTCGGCGGCGCGCCGACTCTCGTCCAGAACGCCGAGACGGCCGCCCACGTCGCGCAGATAGCCCGTTTCGGCCCGGACTGGTTCCGCGAGGTCGGGACGGCCGCCGAGCCAGGCTCGATCCTCGTCACGCTGTCCGGCGCCGTCACCCGTCCGGGCGTCTACGAGGTCGCCCTCGGAACGCCGCTGCGCGAGCTCCTCGCACAGGCCGGAGGCGAGCGCGAGCCGGTCCAGGCGTATCTGATCGGCGGCTACTTCGGGTCGTGGGTCACCGCCGCCGCGGCCGAGGCGCTCACCCTGAGCGAGGTCGACGTGAGGCTCGGCGCGCGCGCGATCGTCGCACTGCCGGCGCGGTCGTGCGGCATCGCCGAATCGGCGAGGATCGCGCGGTATCTGTCCGACGAGAGCGCGGGTCAGTGCGGCCCCTGCGTCCACGGCCTCGATGCGATCGCCGACGCCTTCGAGCGGCTCGCGAGCGGGGACCGGACCGACCGGAGAGACCGGCTCGAGCGCTGGATCGCTGCGGTGCGGGGTCGCGGCGCCTGTGCTCATCCCGACGGCTCCGCGAGCTTTGCGGCGAGCGCGCTCGACGTCTTCGCCGACGAGGTCGAGCTCCACCTGCGAGGCCGCTGTAGCGGAAGACGCCGGTGAGCAAGATCATCCGCGTGAACCCGATCGCCTGCGAAGGGCACGGCCTGTGCGCCGAGCTCGTGCCAGAGCGGATCCGGCTCGACGAGTGGGGCTACCCGATCGTCGACCCGACGCCGGTCAGCGGCGAGCTGGAGCGGCACGCGCGCCGGGCCGCTGCCGCGTGCCCGACGCTCGCGCTGCTCCTCGATTCCGCCCGCTCAAACGAGCGCTAGATCCGCCTTGAGCGCGTTCAGGTCTAGCCCGGACGGCGTCTTCCCGGCCAGCAGGAAGTCATTGCTGATGATGCAGTACGCCTCGTCGACGTAGCGATCCCAGAAGGCCCAGGTCATCTCCTGCAGCCGGCCCCAGGTGACCACGGTGACGCCCTTCTTGTCGTAGCGGACGACGTCGACCGCGTGCCCGCCCCACGAGCCCGGCCTGGCGTCGCCGGACAGGGAGTGCGTCCAGTCCCAGATCGCCTGCTCCTGCGCGGTCTTCGGAAGGGAGAGCCCGATGTAGAGTCCGCCGAAGATCACGGCAGCGCTCTTCACGAGCGAGTGGTCGTAGGTCGAGACCTTCGCGAACGCACCGATCTTGTGCCGGCCGATTCCGTGCTTGCGCCAGTAGCTGAGGACGTCGAGCTCGACGGCTCCCTCCTCGCCGGTCCGCGGGTCGACCTGCTTGACCGCCTCGAACGCGGTCACCACGGACTTCTCCGAGATCTCGGTGTCGTGACCGTGCGCGGCGCCGGTCCAGGCCTCGATCATGTGGCCGGCAGCGGCGCACGTGCAGTCGCCGAGCCGGTCGTTCGCGTACATCGGCCACTCCGCCACGTGCTGCGTCTCGTCGTACGAGGTCGGCGGTGCGGGCAGCTTCGCCCTGTCGATGTAGCGCGCGAACTGAAGCGTGCGCACGTCTGTCCGGACGGGGAGTCTCCCCATGCGGTACTTGACTACGGTGGCTGCGGCAGCCATGTGTCCCCCTTGCTTACGGCGGCGCTGCCGCAGGAGAACGCCACACGGTTCGTCAGTTGCGATGCACCGTAGGGCGATGCTCTCGCGAAGTCAAACGAGGTGCGGTCTCGTCCGCGAGCCAGCGCGCGACGTCGTGCAGGCTGCCCGTCTCGTCGAGCACACGGAGCTGCTCGTCGGCGCCCGAGCCGCGGTCGATCAGAGCCTCGACGAGCTCGAGCTCATCGGCGCAGCCGAGCGCTTCGGCAGCCGGAGCACAGCGCTCGACGAGGGCCCGGATCGCGTCCCGGGCAGAGCGTTCCGTGTCCTGCTCGAGGTCGATCAGGTCCGCCGCGATTCCGTCGCGAGCAGCGCGCCAGCGGTTCTCCTCGAGCAGGAGGTCCGGTGCGTCCGGAAGCACCTCGCCGCACTCGAACTGGCTGCCGAGCGTCGCGACGAGCGACTGGATCAGCGCGGCGATCGCGGCCACGCTCTCGATCCGGGTCTGGCCGTCGCAGATCCGCACCTCGAGCGTCCCGAGGCGAGGGTGCGGCCGGAGATCCCACCAGAGATGCGTGTAGTCGGCGAGGACGCCGGCGCGGACGCCGCGCTCCACGAGGCCTTCGAACGCCGCAAACGACGAGAGGGCGGGCGGTGGTCCGGTGCGGGTCAGCGCCTCGCCGATCTTGATGCGCGTCGACGCGAGGCCGGTCGCGCGGCCCTGCCAGAACGGTGAATTCGCGGAGAGTGCGAGCAGCTCCGGCAGGAACTGCCGCATGCCGTTCATGCAGGCCATCGCCTTGTCCGCCGAGCCTACGCCGACATGAACGTGAAGGCCGAAGATGAGCTGGCGCTCTGCGGCCCAGCCGAAGCTCTCGGACAGCTCGGCGTACCTCGGCCGCTCGGTCACCTCCTGGTCGCCGTACCGCGAGAACGGATGCGTCCCGGCCGACGCGATCAGCGCACTCTCGTCCTCGGCGGCGCGGCGGAGCCGGGAGCGGAGGTCGAGCAGATCCTCCACCGCCTCCGCGACTCCGGTCGAGATCCGGGTCGACGACTCGATCGTCGACTGCATGAGCTCCGGCTTGATCCGGTGAGCGATCGAATCGCCTTCGAAGGCCGAGAGGATCGGCTCGACCTTCGACACGAGCTCGAGGGTGTCGTCCCGAAGGATCTGGAACTCCTCCTCGATCCCGAGGCTGTACGGCGTGCTCCACCCGAAATTCGTCTCCATGCAACCGAGGTTGCCAGATCCGGGCGCTCCCAAACCCCGGCCGCGGACTCTTTTGCCGAGCTTTTACGTCAGTAGCGGTCGAGCTCGACCAGGCGCTCGTCGCTGATTCCGAAGTGATGGGCGATCTCGTGGAGGACGACGCGGCGGGTCTCCTTGCGCAGCCGCTCGGGGTCGGCGCCGTAGAGCCGCTCGAGCGGGCCGCTGTAGATCGTGATCCGGTCCGGCGGCACCCCGACGTAGCCGCTCGTGCGTGTCGTCAGCGGGTAGCCCTCGTACAGGCCGAGGAGCGGCATGCCGGCCGGCGGCTCGTCCTCGACGAAGATCGCCACGTTCGACATGAAGCCTCTGAGGTCGGGCGGCAGCGAGGCAAGCGCCTCCTCGACGGCCTGCTCGAAATCGACCGGGGGCGCGGCCTCGCTCATGGAGAGAGCGTAGCCGCGCCCCGTGGGGTGGCTCAGTTTCCGGTCGCGGCCCAGGAGCCGTAGCTGAAGAAACCGCCGGCGGCCGTGGAGTTCACGAAGATCGTCGCCCCGAACTTCTGGACGGCGTTCAGCGTCACGCCCGACGTGTTGGTGCGCGACTCCTCGTAGATGCAGAGGAACCCGGTCTGCGCCTGCGGCGAGGTGGCGTTGCCAGGGCACTCGGCCGGAGCCGTCGTCCCCTGGAGCACGATCTTCACCGTCGGGAGCGTTGTGAACGGCCAGATGAACGAGATCGAGGTGTTGGCGAGCCCACCTGCGGCCACTGCCGTGCCGCCGGTGTTGTAGGCGCCGCGGATCGTCTTCCCCGCGGGCAGTGCGTCGGGGAACGGCCCCGCAGGACCGGCCGCTCCGGCCTGTCCTGCGGGTCCGGCAGGCCCTGCCGGCCCCGTGGCGCCGGTGGGAATCTGCCCGGGCTTGAAGTCGGCCTTCAGCAGGGAGCCGTTCGCGACCTTGATCGAGTTCACGGCGTTGTTCTTCAGCTGCTTCGTGCCCACGCTCCCCGCCGGCAGCACGATCGCCGCGTAGCCGGTGCCGCCGAGTGCGACGGCGAGTGCCAGGCAGGCGAGCACGATGGCCGGTGACGGCCTGTGCTTCCACAAAGTCTTCATTGGATCCCCTCCGAACCTCGTCTATGGGACGCGGAACGCGCCACCTTCCAGGGTTCTAGGGGCGGGGTGTGTTCCCTGCGGCTTCGCGTGCGAGCTGGGCGCGCGAGCGGACGCCGAGCTTCGCGTAGATCCGGGTCAGGTGCGCCTCCACCGTGCTGACCGTGACGACGAGGGTCGAGGCGATCTGGCGGTTCGTGAGGCCCTCCGCTGCGAGCGTGGCGACGCGCTGCTCGGTCGGCGTGAGCCCGGCCGTTGTGCGATGGCCCGCGAGCCGCTCGAGCTCGTCGCGCGCCCGCGCCGCGAAGCCGGCGGCGCCGAGCTCGTCGAACCGGCTCATCAAGCTCACGAAGCTCAAAGTCACGCCGGCCTCGTTCCCGCTCGCCGACACCAACGTGATGGTCAGCTACCACGACGACCAGCCCGGGACGACCACGATGCTGAAGCTCGTCGGCACGCTGTTCGGCCACCAGGTCCCGCTCGAGGTCTTCCAGCACGTCGATACGGCGACGAACTCCTTCCGGCTGCCGCGGATCCAGGCCGGCGTCGCGCTGCTCAAGCCCGGGACGTTCCACCTCGAGGCGACTCCTACCAACCCGAAATCCGGACGCGGCGCAACTGCGACCGCCACGTTCGTCATCACGAAGTAAGGGAGGAACGATGAAACGACTCGTCCTTGCACTCGTCCTGTTCGCGGCGCTCGCCGGCACCGCGCAGGCGGCACCGCGCCTGCTCGCGGTCTGGAACGAGAGCTCCGGCCCGAGCCAGATCGCCGTGACGTCGGCCGGCGATGTCTGGGTGCTCTATCCGGACGTGCCGAAGGCCGTCCGCTACAACGCGAAGGGCGTCCAGCAGGCGTTCGTGCCGCTCACCGGCGAGCCGTCCGGGCTCGCGGCCGATCCCGGCGGCAACGCCTGGATCGACGAGGTGAGCCAGGACACGGTCACCGAGTAGTCGCGGACCGGCCAGAAGCTCGTCGCCTGGGGAAGCGTCAACGACTTCGACGGGCCTCAGGGGCTTGCCGTCGGGTCGGGCGGCACGATCTACCTCGTCGATACGACGAACAACGTGGTCGGCGCGTTCTCGCCGGCCGGGAGCAAGTCGGCGACGATCAGCGCGAACGGGCTCTACCACCCGAACGGCGTCGCGACCGATGCGTCCGGAAACGTCTACGTGACCGATCAGGACGACAACTCGGTCTACGTCTACTCGGCGGGTGGCGGCTTCATCACGAAGTTCGGCACCGAGGGCTCGGGGAACGGCCAGTTCGAGATTCCTGCCTACGTCAGCGTCGCCTCCGGCCACGTGTTCGTCACGGACGAGAACAACAACCGCGTCCAGGAGTTCTCCACCGCCGGCCAGTTCCAGGCGACGTGGGGGAGCGGCGGCGACACGCCCGGGCTGTTCACGAACCCGCTGGGGATCAGCGCCGACGTCGCGGGCAACGTCTACGTCGCCGACCAGGGCAACTCGCGGATCCAGAAGTTCTACCTCGGCCCGTCGCCCTGCTCCGGCGTGAACGCGGCGCACACGAAGGCGTGCGGCGAGGAGCAGGCGACGTGTCTCGCCCAGCTCGTGCCGACGAAGGAAGTGACGTGCATGAGCAAGGTCACCGCGAAGTACGCCCGATTCCGGAAGCGCTGAGTGGCTCGCTTCCTCGTCGAGTCCTACCTCCCTTCGGGGAACCGCTGTCGCGCGGCGGCGGCGCGGCTCGAGCGCGTCGAGCTCCTGCGGACGGTGTACGTCCCCGAGGACGAGGTCTGCTTCTACCTGTTCGAAAGCGACTCGGCCGAGCTCGTCGCCGAGGTGAGCCGATCCGCAGCGCTCGAGCTCGATCGCGTGCAGCCGGTCGTCGCGCTCGACGAGCCCTGAGCCGCTCTCAGAAAATTCTCATGAAGTCGCTGGTACGGTGTCGGCCGGTGATCGACGCGCAGGGACTGACCAAGGATTACGGCGACAAGCGCGCGGTCGACGGGCTCACGTTTACTGTCCAGCCGGGTGTCGTCACCGGCTTCCTCGGCCCCAACGGCTCGGGGAAGTCCACCACGATGCGCCTGATCCTCGGCCTCGACGCGCCAACCGCGGGCGACGTCACCGTCAACGGCAAGCACTATCGCGACCACGCATCGCCGCTTCATGAGGTCGGCGCGCTGCTCGAGGCGCGCTCCGTCCACACCGGCCGCTCCGCCTACAACCACCTGCTCGCGCTCGCGCAGACGCACGGGATTCCGAAGAGCCGTGTCAACGAGCTGATCGACCAGGTCGGCCTGCGCGAGGTCGCGAAGAAGCGCGCCGGCAAGTTCTCGTTGGGGATGGGCCAGCGGCTCGGGATCGCCACGGCTCTGCTCGGCGACCCGCACACGGTGATGCTCGACGAGCCGGTCAACGGCCTCGATCCGGAGGGGATCCAGTGGATCCGCCACCTGTTGAAGGGGCTCGCGGCGGAGGGTCGGACGGTGTTCGTCTCGTCGCACCTGATGAGCGAGATGGCGCTGACCGCCGACCACCTGATCGTGATCGGTCGCGGGAAGGTGATCGCCGACACGAGCACCGAGGACTTCGTGCGCCAGGCTTCGGGGAACATCGTCCGCGTCCGCTCGCCACAGGCGACGCGGCTCGCCGAGCTCCTCGGCGGGCCTGATATTGCGGTCGGAGAGGTCGAGCCCGGGTTGCTCGACGTCCAGGGGCTCCGAGCCGACCAGATCGGCGATCTCGCCGCCCAGAATGGGATCACGATCCACGAGCTGACCCCGCAGGAGGCCTCGCTCGAGGACGCGTTCATGGATCTCACGCGCGACGATGTCGAGTTCAAGGCGCTCGAGCCGGAGACGGTCGGATGAGCGCCGTCCCGCTTCAGGTCGGCAAGGTCACGCAGGCGCGCGTCGCGCTGTCGGAGTGGACGAAGCTCCGCTCGGTGCGCTCGACCCGCTGGTCGTTCCTGGCCGCGGTCGCCTTCGCGATCGGGCTCGCCGCGCTGGTGAGCTTCGGCGGCGCCCATCAGTACCCGCACATGGATCCGCGCGAGCAGGCGAACTTCAACCCCCTCGATCACGTCTTCGCCGGCGTCCAGCTCGCCCAGCTCGCGATCGGCGTCCTGGGCGTGCTCGTGATCACCGCCGAGTACTCGACCGGGATGATCCGGGCGTCGATGACCGCCGTGCCGAAGCGGCTGCCCGTGCTCTGGGGCAAGGCGCTCGTCTTCGCGGCGACGACGGCGGCGCTGATGATCCCGGCGGTCTTCATCGCCTTCTTCGTGGGCAACGCCATCCTCTCGCGACATCACATCAACATCGCGTTCTCGCACCCGGGCGTCCCGCGCACCGTGATCGGCGCCGGCCTCTACCTTGTGGTCGTCGGGCTGTTCGCGCTCGGCCTCGGCACGATCGTGCGCAACACGGCGGGCGGGATCGCCCTCTTCGCGGGGATCATGTTCGTGATCCCGCCGTTGCTGAACGTGCTGCCGTCGAACTGGAACAACGCCATCTCGCCGTATCTGCCCCTCTCGGCCGGCGAGGCGATCATGTCGCTCTCCTCATGGCATGGCCGTTCGCCCTGGGCTGGGCTCGGGCTGTTCTTCGCCTACGCGGTCGCGGCGCTCGCCATCGGCGCGGTGCTACTGCGGCGCCGCGACACCTAGCATCAGCTGCAGCGCCTCCTCGATGTTCTCGAGCGAGTTGGCGTACGACAGCCGCAGGTAGCCCTCGCCGTACTCACCGAACGAGGTGCCCGCAAGCACCGCGACGCCCGCCTCGTTCAGGAGCCGGTCGGCGAACTGCCTTGCGTCGAGGCCCGTGCCGGTGACGTTCGGAAAGGCGTAGAACGCACCGCGCGGGGTGACGCACGAGATGCCGGGCAGGTCGTTGAGCCCGGCGACGACGAACTCGCGGCGAACCCGGAACTCCTCCAGCATCGCGTTCACCTCGTCGCGCGGGCCGGTCAGGGCCGCGACTCCGGCGAGCTGTGTCGCGGGCGCCGTGCACGACACGGAGTTGATCATCAGCCGCGTGATCGGCTCGACTAGCGGCTCGGGCAGCGCCGCATAGCCGAGCCTCCAGCCGGTCATCGCGAAGGTCTTCGAGAAGCCGTCGAGCAGGATCGTGCGCTCGTGCAGCCCCTCGTGCCCGGCGATCGTGTCGTGCTCGGCGTCGTAGAGCATCTCGGAGTAGACCTCGTCGGAGAGGATCCAGCACGTGTGGTCGGCGAGGAGGCGGGCGATCTCGACGTTGAGCGGGCGCTCGACGATTCCGCCGGTCGGGTTGGCCGGCGAGTTGAGGATCACGAGCTTCGTGCGCGGGGTGAGCCGCTCGGCGAGCGCCTCGGCGGTGAACGCGAAGCCCTGGTCCTCGGTGAGCGGCAGCGGCACAGGCGTCGCGCCGGCCCAGCGGATCACCGACTCGTAGATCGGGAAGCCCGGATTCGGGTAGATCACCTCGTCGCCGGGATCGCAGGTCGCGAGCACGCCGAAGAAGAGGAACGCCTTGGCACCGGGCGCGATCAGCACGCGGGCCGGGTCGACGGCGAGGCCGCGGTGAGCCGAGAGATGCGCCGCGCAGGCCTCGCGCAGCTCCGGAAGCCCGGGGGCCGGGCAGTAGTGCGTGTGCCCGTCGCGGAGCGCCTTCACGCCGGCCTCGACGATGTGCGGCGGCGTCGCGAAGTCCGGCTCGCCGATCTCGAGGTGGATGATCCGCCGCCCCTGAGCCTCGAGCGCCCGCGCCCGCGCGAGCACCTCGAATGCGGTCTCCGTGCCGAGTCTGTCGAGGCTCGCCGCCAGCATTACGCGGTTATACCGGAGGGCGAGGGCGCAATGGCCCCCGCCCTCCGGCGTGGTGGGTCAGCCGATGCAGACGTCGGGTGAGCCCGTGAGGATCGAGCCGAGCACGGTCTGGTTCTCGACATCGACGGGAACGACGACCGGATCGTTCGTGCGAGCCGCCGGCACGCAGCCTGGGCCCTGGTTGACAGAGACGGAGGCGCCCTTGAGCGCGAGATTGGCTTGACCTTCGAGCTCGGCGTTCGCTCCCATCATGTTGAGGTCGCCGCCGGCATGAATCGAGAGGCCGTCGCCCGACCGCAAGCCCATCCCGATGTCCCCCGCGAGCTCGACGTCGTGGGCGCGCAGGCTGAAGTCGTTTCCGGTCAGCTTGACCGACGAGGTGCCGGTGCCCTTCAGCGTGATGCCGTTGTCGGTGACGCTGATCGAGTACAGCCCGTTCGGGCTCGTGAACGTGCCCGTGAACGACTGGCCGTCGGCCCCGTTCTGGCCGTTTGTGCCGTTCTGGCCGCTGCAGACGTAGGCCGTCGAGCCGCTCGCATCGGTGATCGCCGCGCCGCCCGTCGGGCAGGTCGGATCGCCCGCAGCGAGTTGCTTCACGGTCGGGCTCACGCCGTTCGTCCCCGGTGTCCCGTTCAGTCCCGGAGGCCCGGCCGGGCCCTGCTTGTTGAACGTGATCTCGGTCTCGAGCGCCGACACGCAGTGCTGCTTGTCGGGATCGATGATCCGGATCGTGCCGATGTTCTTCAACATGCACGCGTGGTACACGCCGGTGCCGGCGTCCGGGATCGCCGCGTAGGCGATGCCTCCAGCGAGTGCGAAGATCGCCGCGACGGCGATCGCGAAGCGCCTGCTCAACATGGTCCCTCCCCAGGGTGTGCGGGCATCAGCGCCCGACGCACCTGCTTTTACACGATTCACAGGTTGTGTTCAGCTTTGTCTTAGGGCGGGTCGCGATACTTCTGTCATGTTCGGAACCGCAATGAGGGCGAGACTCGGCCTCGCCGCCGTCGCCGCCGCTCTTCTCGCAGCACTGGGCGTGGCGCTCGGCCAGGCGCGCGCCTCGACGACGCGCAGCGCCACGACCGGCGTCGTGATCGTCAACACGAACCTCGGCTACGAGGACAACGCTGCGGCCGGGACCGGGATCGTGCTCACCTCATCCGGCGAGGTGGTGACCAACAACCACGTCATCCGCGGCGCGACGGCGATCCACGTCACCGACCTCTCCACCGGCAAGAGCTACTCGGCGAGCGTCGCCGGGTACGACGTTACCCACGACATCGCGGTGCTCAAGCTCACCGGCGCCCACGGCCTCCAGACCGCGACGATCGGAAGCTCGTCCGGCGCCGCGATCGGCAGCCGGGTCACCGCGGTCGGCAATGCCGGCGGCACCGGCTCGCTGACCGTCGCGACCGGCGCGCTGACCCGCCTCCACCAGGCGATCACGGTCAACGACGACCAGGGCGGCTCGTCCCGCCTCGCGGATCTGATCGAGACGAGCGCCGACCTCCAGCCCGGCGACTCCGGCGGCCCGCTCCTCGACAGCCGTAACCGCGTGATCGGCGTCGATGCGGCGGCTTCGAGCCGGGGCGGCGACAGCTACGCGATCCCGATCGACACCGCAGTCTCGATCGTGAAGCAGGTCGACGCAGGCCACCGCTCGTCGACCGTTCACGTCGGTCCGACCGCATTCCTGGGCGTCTCGGTCGACCCGTCGCAGGACGTCTCGGGCGCGGCCGTCGCGGGCGTTGTCCAGGGCGGCCCGGCCGACCAGGCGGGCCTCACGGTCGGCGACGTGATCACGGCGTTCGGCGGCCACGCCGTCACCTCGTCGAAGAGCCTCCAGGCGCTGACGCGCGCGGCGACTCCCGGCCGCTCGTACCCCATCGTGTGGGTCGACCAGTACGGAACCCGGTCGAGCGGCACGGTTCGCCCGGCGTCCGGCCCGCCGCAGTAGCCCTAGAGCAAGGAGTCAACCGCAGCGACGAGCTCGTCGTCCGCGCCGAGCACGGGATCGAGCGCTTCGAGGACGCGCGGGACGGAGTCGGCGAGCGGAACGAGCTCGGCCCCGCGCACGTCGTCGACCGCGCCGCTGCGCAGGTGATCCACCCACGCGGCCAGGATGCGGGTGACGCCTTCCGGCATCCGGCCCGCCTGCCGTTCGAGCAGGAGCACGGGCACGATCCGAACCGGCAGCTTCTGCGAGCCGTCGGCCGCGATCTGGTCGAGGCGGTGGTGGATCCTCGGGTTCGCGAAGCGTTCGAGCAGCGCGGCGCGGTAGTCGGCGGTCGGCACCGCGATGTACGGCGAGGCCTCGTCCCACCACTGCTCGACCCAGCCGCGGCAGGTGTCGTCGGCGATCGCTTCGGCGACCGTGGTGTGACCGCGCGCCGATCCGGCGTAGGTGAGGAGCGAATGGGCGCCGTTGAGCAGCCAGAGCTTGCGCTGCTCGAAGGGCATGATGTCGTCGGTGAAGGTCGCGCCTGCGTCCTCCCAGCTCAACCGCCCGGCCGGGAACGCGCCGCTCAGCACCCACTCCGAGTACGGCTCGGTCACGACGGGCTCGCCGCGCGGGGTGATCCGGTCGACGACGGTGCTGACGATCGAGACGTTCTCGTCGATCCACGCCGCGAGACCGGGCTCCGCGCCTTCGAGCAGCCCTGCGACGACGGCGCCGTTGCCGGGCAGGTTGTCGCACGGCACGAGCGCGATCGGGCCTGCGTCCGCGTCGCGACGCGCGGCGAGGCCCGCGAGCAGGCGGGCACGCGTGGCGGGATCGCGGTAGCCGGCCTCGGTGATCGTCATGGTCACCGCCGCGACTTCGGGCGAGCGGAGGTAGCCGAGCCACGCCTCGTGCTCGGCGGCGCCGTGAACGGCTCCGATGCTCCGGATCACGTCAAAGCGGTCGGCGTCGGCGCCGCGGGTCACGAGGGTGTAGCTCAGCTCGTCCGTGGCAGGCCTCGGGCTGCGGCCCGTGAACGCAGCGATCTTCCAGTCTTCCGGCGCGCGGTCGGTGTACCAGGCCTGATGCGCCCGGAAGAAGTTGCCGAGCCCGAGGTGGACGAGCCGGATGCTCAGAGCTTGAACGCCACGGCCGGGCGCGTCGTGACGAGGTCGACGGCGGTCTCGACGGCTTCGTCCTCGGACAGTCGGTGCTCGGCGACCAGCTGCGCCAGCACTCCAGCGTCGAGTCGCCGGGACATGTCGTGCCGCGCCGGGATCGAGCAGAACGCGCGGGTGTCGTCGACGAAGCCCGCGGTGCGCGAGAAGCCCGCGGTCTCGGTCACGGCGGCGCGGAAGCGCCGTATCGCCTCGGGCGCGTCGAGGAACCACCACGGCGCGCCGACGTAGACCGACGGGTAGAAGCCCGCGAGCGGCGCGAGCTCGCGCGACCACACCGTCTCATCCACGGCGAACACGATCAGGTGGAAGCCCGGCGTGGTGCCGAAGCGCTCGAGGAGTGGGCGGAGCGCGTCGGTGAGCTCGAGCGCGATGGGGATGTCGTGGCCGGTGTCCGGGCCGAACGCGGCCTGCGTCGGGCCATGATGGCCGCGGCGCACGCCCGGATGGAGCGTCATCACGAGCCCGTCCTCGCATGACATCCGCGCCATCTCGAGCAGCATGTGGCGGCAGAAGGCCACGGCCTCGGCGGACGTGGCCTCGCCCGCGAGCGCCGCACGGTAGATCCGGGTCGCCTCGGCGAGGTCGAGCGGGTCGGTGCGCGCGTCTACGTGGCCGTGATCCGCCGAGACCGCGCCGTGCTCGACGAAGTACCGGCGCCGCGCCCCGAGCGCCTGGAGATAGCCGTCGTATTCGCCAGTGTCCTCGTCGGCCACTTCGGCCAGGCGGGCGATCCGGGCCGGCCAGCCGGGCTCCGCCGGCTCGAGGTAGCGGTCGGGCCTGAACGTCGGCACCACCCGTCCCGTCCAGGTCGGGTCGGCGGCGAGTGCTGCGTGCGCGGCGAGGTCGTCGCACGGGTCGTCCGTGGTCGCCAGCACCGAGATGCCGAAGCGCTCATAGAGCGCGCGGGGACGGAACGCGTCCTCGGCGAGTCGCGCCGCGATCTCGTCGTAGGCGGCCTCCGAGGGCCGTTCGGCAACACCGAAGATCTCCACGAGCTCCGACTCGAGCCAGTAGCGAGTGGGCGTGCCGCGGAAGACGTCCCAGTGCTCGCACAGCAGCTGCCACGTCTCGCGCCCGGGCCCGAGCGCGTCGAGCGGCACCCCGCTGGCGTGGAGCAGGCGCGTCACATAGTGATCCGAGGTGACGAGGAGGCTCGCCGGATCGGGGAACGGCTCGTCGTCGAGGAGCAGCCGCGCATCGACGTGACCGTGTGGGCAGATCAGCGGCAGCCCGGCGACGGCGTCGTACAGCCGGCGCGCGATCGCCCGAACGCCGGGCTCCGCTGGCAAGAGGCGGTCGGGGTGCATCCGCCTATCATCAACCCATGGCGCTGATCGGGGGAGCACACGGCGTTCTCTCCGACGAGCAGATCGCCGCCTTCGTCCACGAGCAGCTCGGCGCCGTCGAGCTGGACGGGCAGAGCCTCTGCGTGATCGTGCCCGACGCAACTCGCAGTTGTCCGCTCCCGCTGCTGCTCTCGGCGGTGCGCAGCGCGGTCGAGGGGAGAGTCACGCGACTCAGCGTCCTCGTCGCGCTCGGCACCCACGCGGCGATGACCGAGCTGGAGCTCGCTGCGCATCTCGGCGGCCCGGGCGTGAACCACGAGTGGTGGGATCCCGCGACCTTCGTCGACCTCGGCACGATCCCGGCGAGCCGGATCGAGGAGCTCTCGGACGGGATGCTGAGCCACGCAGTCGACGTGCAGATCAACCGCGCCGTCGTCGACCACGACATCACCCTGATCGTCGGGCCCGTTTTTCCGCACGAGGTGGTCGGCTTCTCGGGCGGCAACAAGTACCTCTTCCCCGGCGTCTCCGGGCGTGCGCTGATCGATCTCTCACACTGGCTGGGCGCGCTGATCACGAGCGCCGAGATCATCGGCAAGCAGGGGATCACGCCGGTGCGCGCGCTGATCGACGAGGCCGCCTCGCTGGTGCCCGGCCGCCGTTATGCGTTGTGCGTCGTGACGCGACCCGGCGGACTCGCTGCGGCGACGTTCGGGGCGCCGGAGGAGGCCTGGGCCGCCGCGGCAGAGATCTCGGCGCAGGCGCACATCCGCTACCTCGACGCGCCGGTGAAGCGGGTGCTCTCGCTCGTCTCGTCGCGTTACGCCGACCTGTGGACCGGCGCGAAGGGCTTCTACAAGGTCGAGCCGATCGTCGCCGACGGCGGCGAGGTCGTCCTCTACGCGCCCCACATCCGCGAGGTGAGCGTCACGCCGAGGCAGGTCGCGGCGATCGGCTACCACTGCCGCGACTACTACGTGAAGCAGTGGGACCGCTTCAAGGACGTGCCCTGGAGCGACCTGGCCCATTCGACCCAGCTCCGGGGAGCTGGCGAGTACGACGGCGGAGAGCGCTGCCGCGTCGCCGTCACGCTGGCGACAGGCATCTCCGAAGCGGACACCCACGCCGTGAGCCTCACGTATCGCGATCCCGCTGGAATCGACATCGCCGAGTGGGCCGCCGATCCCGACACCCTGGTCGTCGAGAACGCGGGCGAGCAGCTGTACCGCCTGCGGTGATGCCCCCGACAAGAATCGAACTTGTGCACGCGGTTTAGGAAGCCACTCAAATTGGTCGCGCTAAGTCCGGTATATCCGTCCAGGCCGTTCCGGTCCCCGCTCCGGCGTTGGTGAACGCGCGGTGAGGGCGGCTGAGTTCGCTGGGTCCGATGTGTCCTGGTAGATGGCCGGTAGATAGTCGCCGAGTGAGAGGACGCTCGCCCAGGCTACGGTTTTGCGCCACGGGTCTACGCTTTGGAGCGATGTCTGCTATCGGGCTCATCCAGACCGACGAGGGGATTGGATGCTACGCACTCCAAGGCGTCGGCACTCTGCGCCGGGAGGGCGGGTGGGACGCCGCCACCGCCAGGACAGGTGACGCGACCTGGCGGTTCGCCCGTCCCGGCCTATGGGTTCGGCGGCGTGTCACCGCCACCGATGCGGCTGGAGGTGTGGTCGGCGACTTTGACGAGCGTGGCGCCGGCGGTCGCGGGGGAGCGTTGCGCTGGGGCGGCCGTGAGTTCAGCCTCCGTCTCGCCGCGTGGAACTGGCGAGCGCTCCGCCGCGCAGGCCTCCGCTACGTCCTCGCGGACGGTGATCGTGTCCTCGCCGTGCTTGACGGAAGCGTCGAACGTCGCCGACCCGTGAATGTCGAGGTGGACGACCATTGTGCGCTCGAACCGGGGCTGCTCCTGTTTGCGGTCTTCCTCGTCGGTTGGCTTGCCGACGAGGGCGATAGCACCTAGAACCTCACGGAGCACCGCCCTTTCATTCTCGACCACCGCAGATCGGTGCCGCTGCACCCGAGATGCTTTCAAAGGGAACATTCCTGGACACTGGGGCACGTCGGCGTGAAGTCTTGAGGAACGTCCTCAACGGCGGCTTGGTCGCCCATCGACGCCGCCGAAGGATGCGTTGAGACTCTCGACCGAGTAGTTCAGTAGGTCATGCATCGTTGGACAGGCGACCAAAGACGGCGATCATGAGGCAGATTAGAACTCCAAAGCCAACTAGACCGCCGGCGATCTGGCCAACTCGGGAACTACCAAAGAAGAGGCCATCAAGACTGAAGATGCCGGCCAGGAGGCATCCGATCAGGATCGCCCATCCACGTTCCCTCCGCGCGAAGATCGTGTCGGACTTGTCCTCGCTCTGTCGAGGCATGCTCTCACGATTGCTTGGTCTGACGTCGACCGCAATCACCCAATGGCGTCGTGCCGGGATCCGAGGAACTCGGGTACAAGAGCCGTCGTCGACGACGCATCGGATCGGAGGGTCTCAAAAGGGAACATTCCTGAACACTGGGGCAGGGCACGCCGCACTATCTCGCCCACCGACTGCTTGACTTGCTCTTGTCGCCTTCCCCGCAAGGAGCGACGCGCGCGATGACATCGCCGCGACGATGGCGGTGGTCATGACTTGCGCCGCTTGATCTGGATGGCCGGGTTGATCGTCTTGATCCGATTCTTCGGCCAAGAGATCTCGGGCGTGCGGTAGGTGTGGATCATCGGGATCATGATCGGCAGGTTGGGGCCAGGCGATGATGCCGGGCGCCTAGCGATGGAGTGACTCCGCGCCTCGGCATCGCAAGACCGGGCCGAACCCCGTGTAGCGCCTTACTCATCCTCGATAGCGGGATCGAGGTTGACCGCAGGTAGGTCGATCACGTGGAGCCGTCCGGCGGTGGCGCAATTCTGGGTTTCCTGTCTCCGCGGCTAGTCAAGGCTTCGTGCCGTTGCGCCGATGACGTCGGCACAGCCGCCTGCCGAGTGGGAGCACCGGATAACCCACACTTACCGAGAAGTGGACATCTCTGGGAACAATGTTCTCGGATTCATGACGCTCGCCGTTCTCTGTCTTGGGGTCCCAGTCGGGGTAGTAGTTGTTCACGCTCTCGGCACGGGAGTCACGAGGGACGATCTGGGCAGTATCGGATGGGTCATCACGTTCGTATGCGGCATTTGGTTCTTCGGCTATCTGTGGCATCACTACCGCAGTTGCGCCGAGATCCGCCTCAGCGACGAGGGAATGTGCGAGCTTGAGACGGGCCGCCGGGTGATCCGTCTCCACGTGAGCCAGATCCAGGCCGTGAAGTACCACGCTGGTGACGATGACGAGTACTACACCATCCATTACCGGAACGACGGCAAGCTCACGGTTTCCCATCGGATGACAGACTTCCGTGACTTCCTCGCCCGCCTCAAGGCAGGAAACCCCGCTGTCGACCTGACGAGCTTTCCGGCGGAGGCCTGGCCCGATCTGAGCACCGAAGCCGAGCGCTCGAGCACCGCTGTGAGCCGATTTTTCCGTAGCGCAATCTTCCCACTGCTCGTGATCGCGTTCATCGTCGTTTTGGCGGTAGAAACCCTCGGTGGCAAGTAGCGAACCCAGCCCAGCCGATCTCTCCACCTGGCCGCACGGTGAGCACGCCTGAGGTCTCGTCCCGGGTGGAACGCGTCAAGCGACATTCCTGAACACTGGGGCAGCCTAGAATCCTTCTCCAGGCGATTCCCGCCGGTCTCGTCTACATCGGCTCGAACCAGCGAGCGCGCTCAGCCACCGGTTCGTCGTAGGCCTCCATCACCCAGTATTCACGGCACGACGCGACCCGATTCCCGTCGACCTCGTAGAACGAAAGGGCGAAGTGCGGGCCGACTGACGGGTGAGGGACACGTACCTCCGAAACCACGGTGCTCCCTTCAGCGACGATCCGGAGGACTTCGATCGACCAGCCCTCTGGATAGCTGCGGTTGAACTCCACGAACTTGGCACCGCCGCTGAGGCGGACGAGGTCCTGCGGCCATTCGAGGACGAAGTCCTCCGCAAGCAGCTCACTCACACCGACCCAGTCCCGCGCCTGAACCCGGCCCCAGAGCTGCGCGACAACTTCCGCCGGTTCCACAAGCCGATTATCCGTCGTCAGGGGACATTGCGTAACACTCGCGCAGGCGAGCGGTTACGTCTCGGCCTCGCTCGTCCCAGCAGTCCACGGCGCTGCATCATCAATGGAACTGCTTCGCTCAACGATGATGTCGACCGCTCCATCGTCTGTCCACATCCAGATCATGTCGGAGTCGGGGTAGACGACGGCACCTACCGCTGATGACTTCGAGGAGAACATCGCGACGCGGGCGGTTGACTCGCTGTTGTTCCGCACAAGGTGTGCTCCAGCGGGGCCGGAGGGGAAGAAGACGATATCCCACGGTTCGAGCTGCTCCTCGCCGCCGGGATGCCGCAGGGTTGGCGTGCCTGTGACGACCAGGAGCCATTCCTCGTCTGGGTCTTCGTAGTGGTAGGGGCTGACCGCCTGGCCGGGAGGTAGCTCGTAAACGCTGAGTCCGGTGCGGGCCGCGCCGAGCGCCGCCCCAACGCGGGTGCTGTTGCGGCGGAAGCCGTCAGGCAGCTGTGGACGCGGATCGCATGTGATCGCGGCGAGGTTCGTTCGCTGAACCGGGTTAGCACTCATAGCGACTCCTTTGTAGGGCTCGACGTAGGAGACTCACCATCTGTCAGGACCCTAACCAACCTCGCCCGACGCCCAAAGCGATCAACGAGACGACGGCGGACGACGGCGGACGGGTGACATTCCCGAACGCTGGCCAAGGCGCGAGAAGCCTGGACCAGGAACAGGGGAGTTGCCGGTTCAGGTGTAGTCGGGCAGCGATCCTTGGCGGTAGCTGACGAACCGCGACCGTGGCAGGCCAGCGCGCAGTATTGCGTATGCCTCGGCCGGCTTCGTCGTTTCACGATCCACGCTGGCGCGGTGTCGGGCTGCGACTTCCGAGACAGGGTAGGTGATGCCGGCGACGCTTCGGCCGCGGGCGCCGACGGCCACCACGACGGCTACGCCGGGGCCAGCTCCGACGATGATGTGCTCGGTGCCGGGCGGGCAGTGGAAGAAGTCCCAGGTCGCCAGCCGGCGCTCGGTCCCCTCGACGATCAACAGGCACTCGCCAGCGACCACAAGAAACCCTTCCTGCGCATTCTCGCGGTGGTACATCCCCATCGCCTCGCCGTGCTCGAGAACGTTGATGTTGATCCCAAGCTGCGGAAAGCGGCGCTTGCCCTCAAACGTGCAGTAGCGGCCGAGTTTCCCTTCGTCGCGCCAACGCGACTCACGCGCGTTCACAACGAACCAACCCTCACCGTCCACGACGAGTCCGTTCTTGCTCATCCGGAGAGACGCCTCAGGAGTCACCGCCGAAGTCTGACACGCCGCTCGAGCGACAGCGGAATGTTCGACCTGCTCAATCTGGGTGAAGTGAACTAACCCGATGAACCACCGGAGGGGTGATTCGTGTAGTTCCAGCCGGCGCGTAGAACTCGGCTTGCCCCTCCGATGTGGCGCGAGGGCAATCAAGCGGAATGGGTTTGGCCCTATGCGGCGGGGCCTGACCCCAACCAATGAGTCGGCCCTTCCGAGGGCGGCAGGGCCGACTCTCCTTCTCCTACCGCCCAGGGAGACGCATGATGAGCACAGCGCCCGCCCTCACCATCGAATCACCCGACCCAGCCCCAAACAGGGGAGATCACGTCCTCCTCGCGCGTTGCGAACAACTGCGGCGAGCCGGCTACGGCCCTGAGGCTGCAAGCCTCCTTGCCGCAATTCCCGAGCTCGACCTGGACCCCGCTGTCGAACTCCGTGCCCGCCGCCTACATGCATCCTGACGCGGCACGGGGCCTTCTCCCGTGAGCCAACTCACCCGTGAGCCGGTCACATTCCAGCGATTCCTCGCGATGGGCACAAATGACCTCCGTTGCATCCTGGACGAGCTCGAAACCCCTCGGGCCAGGCGCGAGTCCGGTCTCGACCAAGCGGCGATCGAAAGCCTGATCCGTGTCATCGAACGCGCCGGCTACATGTGGGTCATGGATCTAGGGATCGGGGCCGCAAGCGCGTGGGCCACCCGAGTCGGCGTTAAGGTCAGCCACGCGTGAGACGCTGACCTCAGCAGAATACGCCGCGCCTCGCTCGATAGTCGAGGGGGAAGGCGGTAGCGCGGAGTCGTGAACGTCGTGGTGCCTGGCTACTTGAGCGCCTCTAGATGTGTGCTGAGTTCGTGCTCGGCCGCGACGATCCAGTCTGCGTCGGGGCGGCTTCCGCTCGCCTGGGCCAACGCGTCAACGAGGTTTCGCCGCACGTACTCGCCGGGTGTGACGCGCCAGTGGTTGCGCAGGCGATCAAACTCGGCTGTTAGCGGACGCCCGGCGGGAGTCTGGGTCGTCCAGCTTGGGCGGTAGGCGTCGGAATGCTCTACCACTCGGATCCGAAGTATCGCGGCAAACCTCGCCATACCGACTGTCAGAAAAGGAACATTCCTGAACACTCGGGCAGGTGAGGCTCATCGCATCGCGAGTACCCACTGGAATGTCACGTCACCCTCGGGCTCGCGGAAGGTCACGAGCTCGTCGCGAAGGATCTCGAAGCCCGCCTCCTGCACCAGCAGCGTGTTCGTCTCGCGCGGGAAGCTCGAGAAGAATGTCGGCGCACCAAGCCAGTCCCCGGTCCAGGCTTCCGTGTCTCCGACTCCGAGCGCGAGCATCATCAGACCGCGCGGTTTGAGCCAACGGTGGATCCGCGCGAACGTTGGCGCGAGCAGCTCACGCGGTACGTGGTTGAACGCATAGAACGAAACGACCGCTTCGAAGGACGCCGGCTCGAGCTCGAGCGAGGTGAAGTCCGCCCGAATGAATTCAGCCTCCGACACCGCGATTCGAGCGCGGCGCACCTGCTCCCGAGAGATGTCGACGCCAGTAACCCGGAAGCGTGCGGCTAGACGCTCTGTATCGGGCACACCTGCGCCGCAGCCGAGCTCAAGCACGTGCGCCCCGTCCTCCAGTCGCGATACGAGCTCTCGCTCCCACTCGCGCCTCGGATCGCCCACGATCTGGTCACGCCACTCGGCGAAGCGCTCGCCGATCGTGTCGTAGCAACGACCGACGAGCTCCGTCCTCGGATCAGTCACACACCACCCTCCAGTCGGGCAAAGAATCCCCAGAAGGTTTAGCGATTACGTAGGTCATCAGGGGACATTCCAGAACACTGGCCCAGACGAGCGCACTCGCCTCTGAGGCCCGTGGGAGCCTGACGAGGGACAGTGCTATGCGAGGCCGCGAGCCGCCCAGGCGCGCGCGGTGACCAGGAAAGGTGCGTCAGGGAGTAGTTCGCGACAACGTTCGCGCAGCTGCGCTCGGCGTTCCGTTTCGAGCCCGGTCACGTACGCGCCTGGAGGGCCGACGCCGAGGGTGAACCGCTCCCACCACTCTTCGAAACTCGGATGCTCAACGCTGACAGACAGCGCCGTCCCCTCGACCTCGTGCAGCCCTGCCGACTCGAACAACCGCGCCAGGTCGCCTTCGCGGGTGCCCATCAGGCGAGATTCGTCGTCCATCTCGGGGTCGAGCTCGCGGGCTGCTTCCCACAACGCGCTGAACGGACCCTGACTGCCGGCGTGATCCCAGACGCAAGCAGCGACGACACCGTCCTGCCGCGTCACGCGCAACATCTCCGTCACGCCCGCGGCCGGGTCCGACATGAAGTGGACGACAAGCTGCGCAAGAACAACGTCGAACGCCTGGTCCGGGAACGGCAGCTGCTCTGCGGATGCCCGCTGCACGCTGGCCGCCGGATGGCGCTCCCTCGCGGCCGCGACAAACGACTCGGACGGATCGACGGCCGACACGGCTGCAGGCCCAACCCGAGCGATCAGCTCGGCCGTGAGTGCACCGGGACCGCAGCCGACATCGAGCACTCGCTGAGCGCCCTCTACACCTGCAAGCTTGGCAAGCTGCGGGGAGAGCTGCGCCGAGTACCGGCCCATATACCGGTCGTACGCATCTGCGGGAACAGCGAAGCTCATCCGCGCAATCTATGCCCCCGAACTCGCGCAAACCTAGCACCGGCTCGCGATCGGGGACATTCGCGAACACTCGCCCAGGTCAGGGATGTGTCGCTTTGGCTGCGATAATCGGGTTCTTGACCGAGGCGCGGCTTGAGGACGCTGGCTCCGGGCTCGCCCCCGTCAGCGAGGGCTGGTTCGTCGTCAACGTGCGCGATGCCGAGTGGTTCACTTCGGAGACGAGAGGCGCGGCGTGCTGGTTCGCGAACGAGTACGGCGACTCTCCGGTGGAGTTCCCGCAGTTCGGGATCAACGTGACGGTCCTCGAGCCTGGCCAAAGCGGCGTCTATCACGCCGAGTCGAATCAGGAGGCGTTCCTCGTTCTCGCAGGCGAGTGCGGGCTGCTGGTAGAGGGCGAGGAGCGACGCCTTCGAGCCTGGGACTTCTTCCACTCGCCTCCCTGGACGGAGCACGCGTTCGTGGGAGCTGGCGACAGGCCGTGCGTGATCCTGATGGTTGGCGCCCACGTAGGTCCGGAAGTGCGCTACCCGGTCTCGGAACTCGCGGCGCGCTACGGGGCGAGCGTGGAGACGGAGACATCCGATCCGGAGCAGGTCTATGCGACGGCCGAGCGGTTCCGGCGAGGGCGGCCGCCATACTGGTCCCGCCTGCCCTGGGGCTAGAGCCGTTCGCAGTAAGCCTCGGGGGAATCCTGAACACTGGCGCATGCGAGTGGCGACTGACTGACCGCGGCCTTTCCTCGTTTCGATCTCCTTGCTCTCGAGAGGCTTTTCGAGCAAAGTGCACCCGTCCCGTCCATTCCGACGGGCTAGGCTAGGGGTGTTGCGTTGATGCTTCGTCTAGTGCTTGCCACGGGAATGGCCCTGCTCGTCGCGGTCTCGGCGGCAGCCGCCGCCGGCCCTCCGCTGCACGGAACGTTCACGACTGTGATCAAGAACGCCCCGGACGATCAGCTCGACGGCGCCTGGCAGATTGCTCTGCTATCGAACGGCCGCTACGCGATCACGCGCAACGGCGCGGTGCTGATCCGTGGGCGCGACACGGAGACGAAGACCACGATCAGCTTCGGTCACGAAACCGGCCCCGCAGCGTGTACTGGAGCGCTGGGCGCCGCCACTTACCGGTGGTCGCTCCGGGCCGGGTTGCTCCGCCTGACAACCGTTCACGAAGGGTGTCTCGGTCGGCATGTCGTGCTCACGACGCATCCGCTGAAGAAGGTCGGCTGAGCAAGCCACGGATCAGCACTACAACGACGAGCGGACTCGCTCAGGCGTCATTCCCGAACACTCGCCCAGGAGACGACGCTGCTCCACGGCGTGTTCCAAGTGACAAGTGAACTCAGCTCGGGTTCCCGGCGAGGATCGGGGCGGCGCGCCTGAAGCCCCAGATGGTGCAGTAGACGCCGAGGAACAGCTCCCACGCGGCCTCCGGGATCGTGGCCAGGCTCTGGAACGAGTGCAGCGTGCTGCTCGGATGGTCACCGGCAAAAAGCACGGCCGTGCCGTCGGTCGGTAGACACGCGGTAGACGGGCGCTGCACCGGAGCGGAGGACACCGCTGATTGGCAGGCGATCGTCAAGCTCGTTGTTCGCTTGGCCTCGCGCGGTTTTATGCCGCCACGCCGAAGTCCTCGATCGTTGGTGCGGCGGCGACCGGCGCCGCCATCCTGCAGTACACGTCCTTGTTGGTTGCGATTGCGGTCAGCGCGACCGCGAGGACTTCACGCGTATGGGCAGGATCGCTGTAGCACCAGCGCCAGTTCCAGCTGTTGTCAGCTGCTTGCAGGTCGATTTGAGCCCGTCCGTCGGCGTTCAGACCCGCGCGCCGGATCTTGCAAGGCCCATCAAAGTCGGGCGGCATTCTGTGCTCCTTTCGGATGAGGGATAAGCGGTGAGATCCGTGTGCAACTGTCCACCGTCGATCTCACCGGATGTTGGCCATTTCGAGACTGTCATCGCTTGCGGCGGTTGGATCGCTTGCGGCGGTCGTCATCAAGGAGCAAGGTGGCGATAGTCCCGACGGCTTGTTCTCCGTGCGGCCGCGGAGCGGGCTGGACGTCCCAGTACAGCCAGTAAAGCGCCCGGAACATCGCCGATCGTCCGAGCACGTTGTCGCCTTTGACGGTAACGCGGATGTGGATGCCGTCACCGGCCGGAAGCAGGGCGATCTGCGCGCCGGTATTGGACGCGTTCGCCTCCGTCAACCAACCAAGCGTCGATTCTGGCCCGACGATCTCGCGATAACGGAGAACGGCATTCGCCGCGGGACGCGGCGGCGCCATGATCGTCGTGTCGAGAGTGCAGGTGGGCGCGGCCTTGCCGGCCGTGGTGCCGGGCGCAATAACGGCAACACCGCGCAGCACTTGTCCAGGGGGCACAAACCCGTGGCTGTCTACAACGTTGGGATCGGGCGACCAGAGAAGCTCGATGTAGTCAGGCGGATGGATCTCTGTCCAACGCGCCGGATCGTCCGGGTAGTTGGCCCTATTCGCGTTATGCCACAGTCCGACCGCGCTATTCATCGCCTTCTTCGCCGGCGTATCGAGGCTCGGAGCGTTCTTCGGATCGTTCGGGTTAAGGTAGTGCGCCTTGTCGCTGCAGATCGAGCCGTAGACACGGACATACTCGCCGCCCATGAACTCAACGTTCAGCGGCGCTGGACTTCGCGGGTTGTACGGCCACGAGATCAGCTGCTGGTCGTGCATGCCGGCGTCCTTGTTGTCGAGCGTCACCCCCAACCCGAAGTCATTCCAGTCGGGCGGCACCTGCCGATCCCACTGCCCCTTCGGAGGAAACCCGGAAATCTCCATGTGGATCCCCGGTGTCGAACACCTAGCTCGCGGGTCACCGTTGGGATCGTCGGGCAGCCCGAGCTGCAAGATGTTGCCGAGCCGAATCAGTTCGTTCAGGTCGATCTCCTGCGCAAGAGTCCAGGCGATATCCGGGACGAGGTTGTACGCGAAGTCCGGGTCGACTCGGTTGATACCCCGGTTCGGATCGTCTGGGGCGTCTGGGGGCGTGGCCGAGATCCACCCTCGCAGCTCGACTGTTCGTGCGTCCTCACCCCACGCCACGTGGCTCTTAGTCGTAGCGAGATCGAGCGGCCAGTACACACGCCCGTTGAATAGAGCCCCGCCGATGTCGGCGTCCCTGATCGAAACAAAGACGGTCGAACCAGGCGTCTTGTTGCCTAGCGGCGCCCATGACTCGTCGATCGGAATGTTGTCCAGGCCGCCTGCGGGCACCGCGACGACGTTGTCATGGTCAAGGCCGAGCGCCGTCAGCACATACGGATTCGGGATCCACAGGCGTTCGCAGTCGCGGATCAGGTAGATCTCAGCGTGACCTTGCTCCCGTACGAGGGTTCCCTCGGCGTATGGCATTACGTCCCCCTGCGGCGCCCGGAGCCCGTGTTCGGAGGATTGATCGGTCGTTCCTGGTGCCTGCCGCAGCGACGACGCGGTCGCATGTCAGGCATGTGCGGTCGACGGGCGGCCGTCATGTCGAGTTGGGTCACGGCAGACATCGGCTACATCACCGCCTGACCTCGTCGCCATTCGACCCTGGCCAGAATCGAAAACGTGATTGCGGCGAGGGCCGTGACCGCGACGATCGACCACTCGAGCGAGCCGCTCCCGTGGTCGGGATCGACCCGCAACACAATCTCGATCCAGTCGCGCCATAGGAGTGTCGCAAGCAGCAGAACAGCACTCACGGCTGCAAGGCCTGCCTCGAGCCAGAAGCGTCCGGGCAAATCGTTCATCGTGTGACCTCCACGGCGAGCCCCATCAGCGAATGCGGTGCCGCAGAGAACCGCCTAACAGCAACGCAGCCTCGGGGTTCTATCTCCAGAAGTCAAGCGAGGGTTGTGCACGTCGATCCCTTGCGTTGACCGTCTGGTCATTCTCACCTTTGCGCGCGCCTCGCCGCCGCACATCGCTCAAATTGTCTGTCGCCGGCGACGCCAAACCGGATGCTGAGCGGCGCGTCTAGTACTCGGCCGGAGCTTGCCAAGCGCGTGGTATCAGAGGTTGGCCCCGCGATCCTCGCGAGATGTCCGGTGCTCTCGGGTCAAGGGATCGGTGACGGTGGCGTGACGTTGGGGTGACGAGTGTCTGTCTAGGGTGACGAGCGTCTGATAGGTGTGATCGGAAGTCGAGCGGTTTGTTCGCCTCCTCTGGCGGGATCGTCTCCCGAGTCGAATCGGCGCGCTCAGCGGCAGCCTGAGGGGTGGCTGCGGAATCAGCGTTGGCATCTACTCCAAGACATACAACGGCAACATCGCCGACACGGGGGCGCCAGCACCCGGCATCGACATCGTATGGGATCCATGGGCCGCGGGCGTTGACCCGTGCTGCTATGTGGTTTTTGTCGACATCGCTGACCGCGCCATCGTCAATAACAGCTACGCCGGGCGTCACACCAACGAGAACTGGCACGCAACCACGATCGCCTAGTGGCAAGAGGTCAGGCCCGGCGGCACCGTCCCCGGGCCTGACCCTCAAATCGGCCCAGCTGCGTCGGCCAAGGCGCACAACGCGACAGGGGGGACTTTGAGCGTCGAGTTTTTGGTCAAGGTGAATCGGACGGGCGTCGAACACCAGCAGGACTTCGACCAGTTGCGGCCGTTGGGTTTCCGGCCGATCTCGCTCTGCGTCTATAACGGTTCGGCTGACCCGCGCTACGCGGCGGTGTGGGTGCGGCGCGCGGGCCCGGACTGGTCGGCGGTGCATGGCGTGGACGCACCTGGCTATCAGGCGGCATTTGACGCGGCCGTGGCCGCCGGTTTTCAGCCGGTGATCTTGAGTGCGACGGGTTCGGCCGGAAACCCGCGTTTTGCCGGCGTCTTCGAGCAGCGACCCGGCGGCACTCCGCTCACGCGGTTGGGGCTCGTGTGTGGCGCAGATACCGACCCGGGTACGGTCCAGCATTGGAACCGCGAGGCACATAGGAATGGCTGGGTGATGACGTGCGGCGCGGTCTATGGCGATCAGGGCTCCCCGGTCTTCGCGGGTATCTGGCCCCCCAACAACCAGGGTGTTGCCTGGAACGCCGACGGCATCTCCGAAACGGCCGATGAGTATCAGGCACGGTTTGACGCTCAGGTCGCTGGGTTCGCACGCCCGGCGTTCGTCACGCTCTCGGACCACGGCGCGTACCTGTCGATCTTCCGGGACGACGTGGTGGGCCCCATGGTCGCGCGGCACAACCTCTCCCTCGCCGGACTGAACGCCGAGCTCTCGCGGCTCGATTCGCTTGGCTTCTTCCCGATCAGCCTCCAGGCAGGCGGATTCGGGGATCCGCGCTTCGCCGTCTTGTTCAGCTTGCGAGATAGCCCCGTCGCGCGCGAGTGGCGGGTCACGGGAGGCCCGATCGTTGGCATGCATGCGGTCGACGAGGCCGTTCGCATCGGCCTTCAGTCGAGCACGATGCGCGGCGCCTCGGTCGCTGTGGTCCACGGGACACGCCTGGTCGCCGCTCGCGGCTACACGTTTGCTGAACCGGGCTATCCGACGGTGCTCCCGCAGACGCCTTTCCGAATCGCGAGCGTCTCGAAGACGGTAACCGCGATCGCGGTCGAGCAGCTGATCCAGCAGAACCTGCTGGGCCTCGACGATCGCCTCGGCGACATCCTGCCACTGACAACGCCCACGGGCGGCCAGCCAGATCCCGGCTTCGCAAACGTGACTGTGCGCGAACTTCTCGAGCACCGAAGCGGGTTGAAAAGCTGGGCATCAGACGCAGAAGTGCAGCAGGCCTTTCCCGGTCTTGGTCTCCCGATTCCAGCAGCCGCGCTCGCGCGCTATGTCTGCGGGGAGCAACTGGCGGATCCAACCAAGCCTGTGTCCTACAACAACATGGGCTATTGGCTGCTGGGACAGGTGGTCGCAGTCCGACGTGGCACACCGACCTTCTACGACGCGATTCGCAAGTCGATTCTCGACCCACTCGGAATCACACGGCTTCGCCCATCACTGCCCCAGGTCTGGGCGAACGATCGGGATGAGGCGCGCTACCACCGACTCGGCCAAGCGGCCGATGCGAATGGGGAATGGCGAGAAGGCTTACTGATCGGACGAAGCGTGATGGAGAACGACCAACCACTTGTGCCATGGCTGTACGGCGACCGGAACCTGCTCAACGAGGACGCGTCGGGCGGACTCTCCGCCGCAGCCACAGACTTCGCCCGGCTCGTCGCTGCGCTAAACCTCCCCGCCGGAAGCGCAATCCTGAGCCGCGCCGGCGTCCTCGCAATGCTGCAACGCGCAGCCGACCACTACGCTCTCGTCCGTAACGAGAAGGATCCGCGGGCCGGGTATGGCTTCGACGACATGACCGCCGTCGGAAGCAGCTTCAGCGGCTCCAAGGGCGGCTACATCTTCACGTCCCAGAACATGCTCTGGTTCCAGCTCGACGGGACATCGCTCGTGATCTGCCTCAATGGGACTTCAAACATCGACGTGATGGGCCCAGTCTGGACAGCAGTTCAGGCCACCGACTGGACTCACCGCCGTGACCGCTTCCCCCGCTTCGGCATGCCGTCCCTCTAGCCCGACGTAACTACGCTGCGAACTTTGGCGTGGGCAAGCCGCAAACGAGGCCGAGTGCTGGCGGCAACAGCACGCCGCCTACCACGAGGACTTCCGGTCGGCTGTGATCATCGTCTCGGCCCCATGTTCCCTTCGACACGGCTAGGTCACCAACGCGTTTTAGACCGTCCTCGGAAGATCCCCTTCGCTTAGGGCGTCTTGTGGGCATCTGCCGACCCGGGGTGGCCGGCCAACTAGGGGAGGCGGGGAAACGATGACGCCCATTACGGACAGGTTTGTGCAGCTCGGGGGCGTAGCCGGGTCCCTGGGTGCTCCGATGACCGGTGAGTTGGTGGCTAATGACGGTGTCGGTCGGTTTACTCACTATGAGCGCGGCTCGATCTTTTGGACGCCTTCAACCGGTGCACATGAAGTGCTGGGCGCGATCCGGGAGCGTTGGGCAGAGCTTCGCTGGGAGCGCAGCCTGCTCGGGTACCCCACTGCGACCCCCCAAGACGACGGCACCCATCTGGTTGCGTCGTTCCAGCACGGCACCATCGAATTGTCGATCGCTACGGGTCACGTAAGCGCGACCAAGCTCCCCACGCTCCAATCCCCAAACTACGCCATCCCGATTACTGCGTATAGGTGCTCCAACGATGACGGCAGCCGGCCATGTGCGGTCACAGCATCAGAGGTTGGGCAGTGGGTCGACGAGGCGAACCGGGTCTATTCAGCCGGGGGTGTCCAGTTCACCTATGACGGCGTCCTTCGCGATCTCGCCAACACCGAGACCAACAATGTGAGCGGTGAAGAAGACCCCAACTTCGCCGCCGTCTCCGATCGGCTGAACGTGCTTGCGGCCCAGACTCGCAGTGTGGTGGTGATCTTCCGCGCGGAAATCGGTGGCGGCTTTTCCTCGCTTCGCTACGACTGGGTCGCGATGAGTTTCTTCGATTCAGTCCATCCCAACGCTCTGTCGATTCTGGCTCACGAGGTCGGCCATCAGTTCGGCCTCGTCCACACTTTCACCCGAAAGTTCGAGACGGTTGCGGAGGCAAGCGACTACGTACTGAGCGGGGGGAGTATCGAAGCCCTCGACGGCGATCTCGGGTTGCCGGACTCACCGCCCCCGCCACGCGATGTCGTCAACCTCCCGGTGACTGACGACACCCCGCCGGATCCATGGATCACCGCCTTGGAAGAGAGCGTCGAGGTTGATGCGGTGATGCTGGGCGGCCACGCCGTGGCTCTACCGCGGGCGAACGTCATGTCGTACTGGAACCACGGCGGGCGTACACAGCTCTCAGCCAGTCAGATCGACCGTGTCAGGCGGATGGTCCTCGAGCGCAAGCGCCGGTACCTGAACGTATCGGTAACACCACTTCCGTCGCCCCCAGCCAACAGAGTCACCGTCCCCGATGTTGTCGGCGGCACCACGAGAGGAGCCGTCCAGGTAATCACGAGCGCGGGCTTGCTCGCCAATGTCAATGGACCACAACCGGGGTATGTGACAAGCCAATCGCCCCGCGGTGGCATGTTGGTCCCTCGCAACACCGTCGTCACGCTCCAGACCCACCGCTTCCAACTATGAATAACGGCTTTGCAGGTCTCATGGCCCCCCACGCGCGCGCATACATGCGAGGACAAGGTCAAGTACGTGCAGCTCTTCGTCATCAGCAACGGCACGCACACGAAGTACTACTCGAACACGACACGCGATTCGCACGTGGCCGAGCAAACCGCGGGACGAAGCCGACGGAAGACGTCGAACACCTTCGAGTTCACGAGCTGGTGGGCCGATGCGGGCAACACGGCGATCGCCGACCTGACCGGGTTCACGAAGACGTTCTTCGCCAAGCACACGCTGCTCAGCATCCTCACCCGGTACTGCGTCTTCGACGCCGACCGCAAGCTACTCGTTCTGCGGCCGTACCAGATCGCGGCGGCGGAGCGGATCCTCCAGCGGATCGAGACCTCGACCAACCACCGGCAGCTCGGCACGACCGCGGCCGGCGGCTACGTCTGGCACACCACGGGTTCGGGCAAGACCCTGACGAGCTTCAAGGCCGCTCAGCTCGCGAGCCGGCTACCCGACGTCGACAAGGTCGTCTTCGTGGTCGACCGCAAGGACCTCGACTACCAGACCATGCGCGAATACGAGCGGTTCGAGAAGGGCGCCGCCAACTCCAATGTCTCGACGAGCGTGCTCAAGCGGCAGCTCGAGGACCCGGCGTCGCGGATCATCATCACGACGATCCAGAAGCTCGCGCGCTTCGTCACCCAGAACAAAGGCCACGCGATCTATGGCGGGCACGTCGTGCTGATCTTCGACGAGTGCCATCGCAGTCAGTTCGGCGACATGCACGTCCAGATCACGAAGGCGTTCAAGCACTACCACCTGTTCGGCTTCACCGGCACGCCGATCTTCGCTGATAACGCCGGTACTTCCGGCAATCCCCGGCTGCGCACCACCGAGCAGGCGTTCGGCGACCGGCTGCACACCTACACGATCGTCGACGCGATCAACGACCGGAACGTGCTCCCGTTCCGGCTCGACTATGTCAACACGATCAAGCTGCCGGCCGATCTCACCGACAAGCAGGTCTCCGCCATCGATACCGAGCGGGCGCTGCTTGCCCCCGAGCGGATCGGACAGGTCGTCGCCTACATCCGCGAGCACTTCGATCAGAAGACCAAGCGCAGCTTCGCCTACACATTGGCCGGCAAGCGGCTCGCAGGCTTCAACTCGCTGCTGGCTACGGCCTCGATAGACGCCGCAAAGCGCTACTACGCCGAGTTCGCGAAGCAGCAGGCCGGATTGCCGGAGGCGCAGCGACTCAAGATTGGGCTCATCTACAGCTACGCCGCGAACGAGGACGATCCCGATTTTCTCGCGGAGGAGGAATTCGAGACCGACGACCTGGACGCAAGCTCACGCGACTTCCTCGAGCGGGCCATCTCGGACTACAACGCGATGTTCGGCACGAGCTACGACACGTCTTCGGACAGGTTCCAGAACTACTACAAGGACATCTCGCTGCGGCTCCGGAACCGCGACCTCGACCTCGCGATCGTCGTCAACATGTTCCTGACCGGCTTCGACGCCACCACGCTCAACACGCTCTGGGTCGACAAGGGTCTCCGCGCGCACGGTCTCATCCAGGCGTACTCGCGCACGAACCGGATCCTCAACTCCGTGAAGACCTACGGGAACATCGTGACCTTCCGCGATCTGGAGAAGCAGACGAACGACGCGCTCGCGCTCTTCGGCAACGACGATGCGCGCGGCATCGTCCTGCTCAAACCGTTCGCCGACTACTACGCCGAGTAGTCGAGCGCGTCGCCGAGCTACAGGAGCTCTTCCCGCTCAGCGAGGAGTGGCGCGGGGAGAGCGCGATCAAGATGTTCATCCAGCTCTTCGGGTCAATCCTGCGGCTGCGCAACATCCTGACGTCGTTCGACGAGTTCGCCGGCAACGAGATCCTCAGCGAGCGCGACTACCAGGACTACCAGTCGCTCTACCTCGATTATCTACGGCGACCTCCGCCGCGCCGCGGACTCCGAGAAGGAGTCGATCATCGACGACATCGTCTTCGAGATCGAGCTCGTGAAGCAAGTCGAGGTCAACGTCGACTACATCCTGATGCTCGTCGAGCAGTATCGCGAGGAGCACGGCGACGGCACCGACCGCGAGGTCGAGACGCTGGCGAAGATCCGGCGGGCCATCGACTCGAGCATCTCGCTGCGTAACAAGCGCGACCTGATCCTCGCTTTCGTCGACCGGGTGTCCGCCGACTCCAACGTCAAGGAAGACTGGCGCCGCTTCGTCGAGGCCAAGCGCGACGAGGAGCTAGAGCAGATCATCGCGGACGAAGGTCTCAGCCCTGAGGAAACCCGGGCGTTCGTCGAGAGAGCATTCCGTGATGGTGCGATCCCGACGACGGGCGCGGCGGTGACGGGGATCCTCCCGCCGACCTCGCGCTTCAGGGCTGACGACAGCTACGGGATCAGGAAACAGGCCGTGCTCGACAGACTCGCAGCGTTCTTCGACCGGTACTTCGCGCTGGGGTAACCAGAGATGCGTCCCGTCGCTGCACGAGCTCCCGCACGAGTTCTCAGCGACTCCGGTCGATGCTCCCGGAGAGCCGAACGTGCAATTACGCGGGCTTAGAGAGTAATCACCGCGGACGGCGCGTAGACGTGGGGCGAACGGGACTTGTCGGGCGAGGTGGGCGGCGAGCGCGTCGTGCCGAGATCCCGTTCCGAAGCGGCCGTCGGGCTAGCGCCACAGCAAGAATCGAACTTGTGCACGCGGTCTAGGAGGAATTGCGTGCACCCGCGTCTCGTGCGCCGGTAGACGGCTGGTAGATGGAGGCCCTGGCTCAGATGCGTGAAAAAGTCCCGACAAGAATCGAACTTGTGCACGCGGTTTAGGAAGACTGCGTGCAGGTAGTCGCGCGTGGGCCGGTAGACGGCCGGTAGACGAAGGATCTCAGCGGGCGCATTTCTCAGAGTGTCGAAGATGCCGCAACCCGGCTTCGCGAGCCGTGTCGCGGCTTAATGCCCCCGACAGGAATTGAACCTGTGCACGCGGTTTAGGAAACCGCTGCTCTATCCACTGAGCTACGGGGGCACGCGGGTGCCACGATAGCCGGGGTTTTACCTTTCTTAACCTTATGGGGGGCAAGATTCGGCGCGCGGGGTCGTCTTAGGAGGTAGCGGCTACACGTGGTGGCCGGCGTTGCCATGACCTCCCTTTCCCACACACTCGCTCTCGCCGCCCTCTCTGGCTCGCCGCCACGGCACTGGGTCGTCGTGCTCGCGGTCGTCTCGACCTTCGCCACCGGCGTGTTCGCGGCGCAGATGATCCGGCGTCGGCCGAAGAACGATCCGCACGACGCTGTCGTGTTCGCGGGCACCGCGCTCGAGGCGACCCACGACATGCAGGCGCTGCTGCCGGCGATCCTGAACATCGCAGTCGAGGGCACAGGCGCCGCGGGCGGCCGGATCCGCCTGAACGACGCCGATGCGGTCTCCGTCGGCACGGCGCCGTCGGGCGAGTCCCTCGTCCTGCCGCTCTCCGGCGAGCCGGTTCGCGCCGACCTGATCCTCTATCCGGAGGCCGGCGGCTTCGCGCCGGCAGCGCGGGCACTCGCCGCGTCGCTCGCGGCGCAGGCGTCGGTGGCGCTCGAGAACGCGCGCCGGCACCGGCTCGTCGAGCGGCAGGCCGCGACCGACGAGCTCACGGGCCTGCCGAACCGGCGCATCTTCATGAGGGCGCTCGCCGCGGAGATCGCGCGGGCGAAGCGAGGCGGCGGGGCGTTCAGCGTCGTGCTGCTCGACCTCGACGACTTCAAGGCCGTCAACGATGTGTACGGTCACGACGCGGGCGACCGGGCGCTGCGTCAGGTGGCCGACGTCCTGCGGCAGGCGATGCGCGAGTCCGACATTGCCGCGCGGCTCGGCGGCGAGGAGTTCGCATGTCTCCTGCCGGCGACCGGCGAGCACGGCGCCCACGGGATGGCCGAGCGGATCCGCGCCGAGGTCGCCGAGCGTCAGATCGTGCTGCCCGACGGCGTCGTCGTCACCGTCACCGCGAGCCTGGGTCTCGCCGTCTACCCTCAGGCGAAGACTGCCGAGGCCCTCCTCCGCGGCGCCGATCGCTCGCTCTACCGCGCGAAGGCCGAAGGGAAGAACCGGGTCGCCGCGAAGGTCGGAGGACGATGAGCGTTCTGCTTTCGTGGAAGCGCTCCGCCCTGTTTGTCGCCACCGCGGCGTCGAGCACATATCTCTGGGGCCAGGTGCTGGCCCCGCAGGTCGCGCAGTTCGCCGCGCCCGCTTCCCTGGCCGTGCCGATCGCGGCGCGGATCGCCGTCCCGCCGAGGATCAGGCCGCCCGCGCGGTCTCGGATCGTCGTGATCGCCGCGTCGGTGCGAACGGTGGACCAGGGCACGGCGAGCCTCGCCTCGGCGCCGGTCGCCAGGACCACGCCCCAGCCGTCGCTCGCGTCGCCGGCGCCGCCCAAGGCTCCGAAGCTCGCGACGCCCACGCCCTCGCCGGCACCGGCGCCGTCCCCGGCTCCCGCTCCGGCACCACCGACCCTGACGCCGCCCGCACAGCCGCCGCCGTCGCCCAGCCCGCCGCCGCCGCCGGCTGAGCCGACCCCGCAACCGGCGCCGCCGCAGCGCATCCCCGCGGCGACCACGCAGCCGACCCCGGCTCCCGCGCCCGCACCAGCGCCGCAGCCCGTGTTCACGGTCGTGCCGCCGCCGCAACCCGTCTCGCCGCCGAGCAACGACACGCGCCAGGACCAGCATCAGGACGACCACGACGGTTACCAGTGCCACGGCGACGACAACCGCCAGGCCCACCACCACTAGCGCGGAATCCAAAAAACTGAAATCGTCTGCGCAATGGATGCCGTCGTCGCAGCAGATCACTCAGAGCCGCTCGACAAGGGGCTGAAGGCCGGCGCGCTCGGCTTCATGTCGAGCGTCGTGATCGGTGTCGCCTCGACGGCGCCCGCCTACAGCCTCGCAGCCACGCTCGGCGCGGTCACCGCGGTCGTCGGGATCGGCTTCCAGGCGCCGATCATCATGGTGATCGCGTTCGTGCCGATGCTGTTCGTTGCGCTCGGCTTCAAGTACCTGAACCAGGCCGACCCCGACTGCGGCACGACGTTCACCTGGTGCGCGAGGGCGTTCGGGCCGATCACAGGCTGGCTCGGGGGCTGGGGCCTGATCTTCGCTGACATTCTCGTCATGGCCAGCCTCGCCCAGATCGCCGGCAGCTACACCTTCGACCTCTTCGGCTGGACGAACCTCGCGGGCAGTAAGCTGTGGGTCGGCGTCGCCGGCGTGATCTGGATCGTGCTGATGGGGCTCATCTGCTACGTCGGCATCGAGGCGTCGGCCCGCACGCAGTGGGGGCTGCTCGGCGCGGAGATCGCGATCCTGTTCCTCTTTTCCGCAGTCGCCCTGATCAAGGTCTGGACCGGACATGCCCCCGGGAGCGTCAACCCGTCGTGGAGCTGGCTCAACCCGTTCGACATCAAGTCGTTTGGCGCGCTCTCGAGCGGGCTGCTTCTGGCGATCTTCATCTACTGGGGCTGGGACACGTCCGTCTCGGTCAACGAGGAGACCGAGGACGCGACGGAGACGCCGGGCCGGGCAGCCGTCGCGAGCACCTTCATCCTGCTTGGCATCTACCTTGTGGTCTCGATCGCCGCGCAGGCCTTCCATGGCATCAACTTCCTCAACAACAACTCCGACGACGTGCTTGGCGCCCTGGGCAAGGGCGTGCTCGGGTCGCCGTGGGACAAGCTCTTGATCATCGCGGTGCTCACCTCGGCCTCTGCGTCGACACAGACCACGATCTTGCCGACGACGCGCGCGACCCTCTCGATGGCGAGCCACGGCGCCCTGCCGAAGTCGTTCGCCAGGATCCATCCGCGCTACCTCACGCCGAGCTTCGGCACGATCTGGATGTGCGCGGTCTCGGTGGTCGTCTTCGTGGTGCTGAACACCGTCTCGAGCAACATCCTCGCCGACTCGGTGACCGCGACCGGCTTCGGGATCGCGTTCTACTACGGGCTCACCGGTCTCGCGTGCCCATGGTTCTTCCGCAAGGAGCTGTTCAAGAGCGCGCGTAACTTCTTCCTCGTCGGCCTTCTGCCGCTGCTCGGCGGGATCATCCTCTTCGCGATCCTCGGCGACTCGGGCTACGAGGCCTGGAGCCCGTCCGCCTCGTCGACCGGGAGCTCGTGGCTCGGCCTGTCGCCGCCGCTCGCGATGGCGCTCGCCGGGCTCCTGATCGGGATCGTGATCCTGGTCGCGCAGCGCATCGTGACCCCGGAGCCGTTCTTCCGCTGGAAGACCGAGGTCGCCGATCCTGCCGTGCTGGAGACCTCACGTGGCTAGGACGATCGTGCTCGGGTACGAGGGCTCGAGCGGCAGCGAAGCCGCGCTCGAGCAGGCCGCGGAGCTCGCGAAGCTCGAAGGCGCCCGGATCGTCGTCGTGTTCGCGTACGAGATCCCGGCTGCGTACGGCGGCGAGACGGGCGACTACCGGCGCGCCGTGCGCGACCTGGCCGAAGAGACCACGGCCAAAGCGGCCAAGCGGCTCGAAGAGGCAGGCGTTGAATTCGGCGTCGAGCTGATCGCCGAGCGGCCCGTCGACGGGCTCGTCAGCGTGGCGCAGCGGACGGGGGCGAGCATGATCGTGATCGGCACGAACAGCGAGCATCCCATCCGGGGCGCCGTGCTGGGCTCGGTTCCGCACAAGCTGCTCCACCTATCGCCGGTGCCCGTGCTCGTGGTTCCGCAACCCGAGTGAAGATCCTGATCGTCGGGACGGGCGGCGTCGGGGCGGCGGCCGCCACGGTTGCGGCCCGTCGAAACTTCTTCGAGTCCGTCACGCTCGCCGACCTCGATCCGGCACGGCCCACCTCGGTCGTCGCGGAGCTCGGCGACGCGCGCTTCTCCGCTGCCCAGGTCGACGCGTCGGAGCAAGCCGCGCTCGTCGTGCTCATGCGCGATGCGGACGCCGTGCTCAACGCCACGGACCCGCGCTTAAACCCGCCGATCTTCGCCGCTGCGTTCGAGGCTCGCTGCACCTACGTCGACATGGCGATGACGCTCTCGGGCCCGGGCGTGCTCCTCGGCGACCTCCAGTTCGCCGAGCACGAGCGCTGGCTCGAAGCAGGGCAGCTCGCGCTCGTCGGGATGGGCGTCGAGCCCGGACTCGCCGACGTCTTCGCCCGCTACGCAGCCGACGAGCTCTTCACGGAGCTCGACGAGGTGGGGATACGCGACGGCGCGAACCTCGTCGTAGAGGGCTACGACTTCGCGCCGACCTTCTCGATCTGGACGACGATCGAGGAGTGTCTCAATCCGCCGCTGATCTGGGAGCGCGGCCGCGGCTTCTACACGACCGACCCGTTCTCCGAGCCGGAGCTGTTCGACTTCCCGGAGGGGATCGGGCCGATCGAGTGCGTCAACGTCGAGCACGAGGAGGTTGTGCTGGTCCCGCGCGCGCTCGACTGTCGCCGCGTCACGTTCAAGTACGGGCTCGGGACGGAGTTCATCGACGTGCTGAGGACGCTGCACAAGCTCGGGCTCGACGCCGTGGAGCCGGTGACGGTGCGCGGCGCGGAGGTCTCGCCGCGGGACGTCGTCGCCGCCTGTCTCCCCGATCCCGCGCAACTCGGCGATCGGATGCGCGGCAAGACTTGCGCCGGAACCCTCGTCACCGGCACCGGGAAGAACGGCTCGCCGCGCGCCGTCTACCTCTACCACGTCGCCGACAACGAGCGGACGATGCGGGAGTACGGCCACCAGGCGGTCGTCCTCCAGACCGCGCTGAACCCGATCGTGGCGCTCGAGCTGCTCGCAGCCGGTGCCTGGAGCGGCGCGGGCGTGCTCGGCCCCGAGGCGTTTCCGCCTACGCCGTTCCTGGAGCTTCTCGCCGACTACGGCGAGCCGCATGGCATGGTCGAGGGCGATCCGCGTCTTCCGGGCTGAAAACCGCCGCATCGCGCGTTCTGGTGGATCGTCGTCGTCGGTGCCGGCGGGACGGATACTGCGTCGCTCGTCAGCGCCGCGAACCTTCACGAGCCTTCAGCTGATCAAGCGCGCGGCGTGACAGTCGTCTAACCCTGACTCACGCTTGGCCACCCGTGAATGATCCTGTGCTTGACCATAGTGTCACCATGGCGCAAGATTCGCGCGGGCGGCGACTGGCGTCGTCGCGGGGAGCAAGTGCTTTGGGGAGAGGAGAACTACTGTGTCAATCGGGAGCAAGAGGGCATGGCGCCGGAGGCGTCTGCCCACCTTCGCTGCGCTACTGGTTCTAGTAGGCGCAATCAGTTTCGCCGCCGCAGGCGGAGCTTCGGGCAACAGTACGAAGTTCGTCGCCACCGCGCTCACACCTGATACGACGTTCAGTGCGGCGAAGGCGGTCTCCGCGAATATCGCGCAGACGGATCCCTCGCTGATCGGCCGCAGCGATGCAACTCCGGTCGCGGTGATGATCAAGTTCGACTTCGACGCCACCGCCTCTTACGGCGGCGGTGTCGCCGGCCTCGCCGCAACGAGCCCGGCCGTCACCGGTGTGCCGCTCGATGCGAACACCGGCGCTGTGGCGGCATACGACAACTACGCCGACGGCCAGACCGCGCTGATCAGCACCGCAGTTCAGCAGGAAGTGCCGGAAGCAGTGATCGGCTCGACGTATCAGACGGCCTACGGTGGCGTCGCAGCGACGATCCCGGCGAACGCCGTGGCAGACCTGCTCAACGTCCCGGGCGTCGCTGCGGTGCAGCTGGACTCGCTGAACCAGCCGCAGGACGACAACACGACGTTCATCGGCGCTCAGACGGTCTGGCCAAGTCTCGGCGGGTCGGCAAATGCCGGCAGCAACGTGACGGTCGGCGTGATCGACACCGGCGTATGGCCGGAGAGCCCGTTCTTCTCGGCAGCCGGCGTCTCGGCCCCGGCGCGTCCGCTCAGCTCGTACGCCTGCCAGTTCGGCGACGGCTCGGACGTGGCGCACCTCGGTCCGACGTTCGCTTGCAACAACAAGCTGATCGGCGCGCACAACGACCTCCAGAACTACATGGCCAACGTCGGTTCTGACGGCCAGGAGTTCTGCAACAACACGACGCTACAGTGCTCGGCTCGTGACCCCGAGGGTCACGGCACGCACACCACCTCGACCGCCGCCGGCGACTGCGTGGCTTCGGCCGTGCTGTACGGCGTCGATCGTGGCCCGGTCTGCGGCATCGCGCCGGGCGCGCACGTGATCATGTACCGCGTCTGCGCGGCACAGGGCTGCTTCAGCTCTGACTCCGTGACCGCTGTGCAGCAGGCGATCACCGACGGCGTGAACGTGATCAACTTTTCGATCTCCGGCGGCGCACAGCCGTACTCGGATCCGGTGGAGCTTGCGTTCCTCGACGCCACCAACGCGGGGATCTCCGTCAACGCCTCGGCCGGCAACAGCGGCCCGGGTGCCGGGACCTCCGACCACGGTGGGCCGTGGGTGACGACCGTCGGCGCCTCGACTGGCCCGCGCTCGTTCACCTCGACGCTGCATCTGACGGCTGACGGCGGTGCCACGCTGGATGTTCCGGGCGTGACGCTGACGAACGGCATCTCGTCAGCGACCCCGGTGGTCCTGGGGTCGAGTCTCCCGGGTGAGGACGCGCTGTGCCAGTCCACGCTCGCTGCCGGCACGGCGACCGGCAAGGTCGTGGTCTGCTCGCGCGGGACCAACGGACGCATCGACAAGGGCCGGAGGGTCCTGGCCGGCGGAGCCGCAGGAATGATTCTCTACAACAACTCCGCGGCCGTCACCGATCTGGAGTCGGACAATCACTATCTGCCGGCGATCCAGACGCAGTTCAACTCGAACTCGATAGCCACCTTCGTCAGCGGCCACACGAACGTGAAGGCCACGTGGGCGCAGGGCACGGCATCGCCGTCCCAGCCTGACGTGATGGCCTCGTTCTCGTCGCGTGGGCCGACGGGTGACTGGATCAAGCCGGACGTGACGGCTCCGGGCGTGCAGGTGCTCGCGGGCACCACGCCGCAGCCCGATCAGACCACCGCCGACAACGGCCCGGCCGGAAACCTGTTCATGGCGATCGCGGGCACCTCGATGTCGAGCCCGCACGCGGCGGGCGTCTCGGCGCTCGTCAAGGCCGCGCATCCGAGTTGGACGCCGGAAGAGATCAAGTCGGCGCTGATGACCTCGTCGGTGCAGGCCGTCGTCAAGGAGGACGGCGTCACCCCGGCAGGCGTCTTCGACGACGGGGCCGGTTCGATCAGGGCCGACCGCGCGGTGAATCCGACGCTCGTTTTCAACGAGACGTATGCGGACTTCGTCGCAGCGGGCACGGATCCGCTCCACCGCGTCGACCTGAACATCGCGAGCATCGACGCAACGACGATGCCCGGGATCCTCACGACGCAGCGGACGGCGATCAACGTCTCTGACAAGCAGCAGAACCTGGACATCCAGACGTCCATGCCTGCCGAGGTCAATATCTACGTCGGGAACAACAAGAAGCCGACCAACCCGCAGAACTTGCATGTCCCGGCGGGCGGCTCGGTCACGTTCCCGGTGACGATTGACGCGACGGCCGTGCCCAACGGTCAGTACTCTGGCTGGATCAAGCTCGTGCCGAACTCCGGTGCGAACCCGGTCTTCATCCCGATCGCGTTCGTGAAGCAGCAGGGCACGGACTCGATCACGAACTCGTGCTCGCCTGCGACGATCCCGTCGTCCAACGGGTCGGTCGCGACGGCGCTCTCGCACTGCACCGTGACCCTCTCAAACTTTGGGTCGACGGCGAGCAACGCCACCCTGAACGTCAGCCAGCGCGAGAAGGGCAAGCAGCTGAAGTACAAGAACGTCGGTCCGCCGGGCTCGGTCATCGGCAACGGTGAAGGTGTGCAGTGGAGCGGGGTTCTTTCTCCCGCGTCGCCGCCGCAGGTCAACCCGTTCACGGACATCACCGGAAACGGGCCCGATGGTGGGTACCTGGCGCTGTCGCTCTTCGGCGTCGGCGCGGTTGCCGGCGTCGGTGACGATACGATCACGAACTTCAACGTCCCGACGTTCTATTACGGCGGCGAGGCGTACACGAGGATCGGCGTCGTCTCGAACGGGTACATCGTGGTCGGCGGTGGAGACAGTGGTGACATCGTCTTCCTGCCGCAGAACTTCCCGAACGCGGCACGGCCGAACAACACCATCGCGCCGCTCTGGAGCGACCTCAACCCGTCCGCATCGGGCGCAGGGGCGATTCGGGTCGCCACGCTGTCCGGCGGGGGCTTCTCGTGGATCGTGATCGACTACGACGGAGTGAAGAACTTCGGTAATGCGACGACGCACAGCTTCGAGGTCTGGCTCCAGGAGTCGATGGGGACGCATACCGGGCCCTCGAGTGAGGCGATCACGTACTCGTACGGTCCCAACCTCAGCTTCCCGACTGATGGGCCCGGTCTCGGAAACGCCGGTTCAGGCGATCCGAGCTCGGGCCAGAACTGGGGCGCGGAGAACCGAACAGGCTCGAGCGGGACGAACATCGGCTCGGCTCCGGTCGACGGGCACGAGTTCCTCGCCCACACGACTCCGCCGACTGCGGGTGGATCGTTCGTGTTCAACTTCGACGTCTTCGCGAAGAAACCCGGGACGTACCATTCGGTGGCTTCGATGACGTCGGACACGACGCCGGGTACGACGGCGGTCTCCACGGCGGTGACGGTCACGCCGTAACGGAGCGTCTGTAAACGGATGGTTCGAGGGGCCGCCTCCGGGCGGCCCCTCGACGTTTCCGTCTCTACCTCAACGCGCGGCCGGAGTAGGAGGGATTTCTCGCCTATGGCGATCCAGGTCGGAGCGCGCAGCACCCTCGACGAGGAACCCCGGGATCGCGGGCCTCTGGCAAGTGCTCGGGCGCAGCGGGATACCGTTCGAAGAGATGCGAAGCGCCTCGATCTGGTTCTAGACGTAGGCTTCGGCCGTGAGCGAGTTTCGGCTGGAAGAGCTGTTGCAGGCGCGCGCGGGCGAGGGCTACAAGCTCTACGCGCGCCATTCGAATCCCGTCTTCGTCCGCATGCTCAAGATCATCGGCTTCGATCGCGAGTGGGCGTCGGCCGACGGCGCGTACCTGTTCGACCGGGACGGGACGAAGTTCCTCGACATGCTCGGCGGCTTCGGGATGTTCAACGTCGGGCGCAACAACCCGACGGTGCGCCGCGCGCTCGAGTCGGCGCTCGCGCTCGGGACGCCGAGCCTGCCGCAGCTCGGGCTCTCCGATCTGCCCGGACTGCTGGCCGAGGCGCTGTGCGCGGTGGCGCCGGCGTCGACGGATCGCGTGCTCTTCACGAACTCCGGCGCGGAGTCGATCGAGGCGGCGTTGAAGCTCGGACGCGCTGCGACCGGGCGCTCGCGGATCGTCGCGAATCTCGGCGGGTTCCACGGGCTCACGCTCGGCGCGCTCTCGATCAACGGCGCTCCCGTGTTTCGCGAGCGCTTCGAGCCGCTGCTCCCGGGCGTCGCGCTCGTGCCGTTCAACGACCTCGACGCCCTCGACGCGGAGCTGCGGAGCGAGGACGTGGCGCTCTTTGTCGTCGAGCCGGTGCAGGGTCACGGCGTCAATCTCCCGGAGCCCGGCTATCTCGAGGGCGCGCAGGAGCTCTGCCGCCGTTACGGGACGCTGTTCTGCGTGGACGAGGTGCAGACGGGCTTCGGGCGTACAGGGAAGATGTTTGCGCTCGAGCACTGGGGGCTCCAGCCGGATCTCGTCACCACCGCGAAGTCGCTCTCCGGCGGCTACGTCGCCACGGGCGCGCTGCTGCTGAGCAAGAAGGTGCACGAGGCGGTGTTCGACTCGCTCGAGAACGGCACCGCGCACGGCTCGACCTTCGCGCCGAACGACCTCGCTATGGCGGCCGGCCTCGCGACGCTGCACGAGCTCGCCGACAAGGAGCTCGCCGCGCACACCGCGCGGATGGGCGACCTGCTGCTCGAGCTGACCCGGCCATTCGTGGAGCGGTTCGAGGCGGTGAAAGAGGTGCGCGGGCTCGGCCTGCTGTGGGCGATCGAGTTCGAGGAGCCGGCCTCGCGGCAGCGCTCCTGGCGGCTGCTCGAACGGATCCAGCCCGGCTTCTTCTCGCAGCTCGTGATCGGGCCGCTGTTCTCGAAGCACCACGTGCTCGCCCAGGTCGCGGGTCATCACGTGAACGTGATCAAGGCGATTCCGCCGCTCGTCGTGACCGAGGCGGACATCGAGTGGTTCGCCGATGCGCTTGCCCAGTCGATCGGCAAGGCGGAGAAGATCCCGCGAGCGACGCTCGGCTTCGGCCTTCGCGCCGCTACCCGCGTCTAGCCCGCCGTCGGCTCCCAGCGGAAGCGGCGCATCGCCACGACGAGCCCGACGAGCCCCCAGCCCGCGATCACCGCGACGGCGCGCGGCTCGTCCCAGATCTCCTTCCCGCTCAGCAGCACGGCGCGCGTCAGCTGCGTGAAGTACGTCAGTGGCAGCACGTCGGCGATCGCGCGCAGGAACGGCGGGTAGCGGTGCGGCGAGAAGAACGTGCCGGAGATGATCGCCACCGGCAGGTAGATCGCATTCACGACCGCCGACGAGCCCTCGGCCGACTTCACGAAGGTGGTGACCGCGACGCCCATGGCGGCGAACGCACCGGCCCCGAGCAGACACGTGAGGATCAGCGAGAGCCACCGTGCGGGAAACGGCACCGAATAGAGCGCGCGTCCAAGGATCAGCAGCACCACGGTTTGGCCGGCAAACACGATCAGCGTCGAGCCGAGCACCGCAGCGATGTAGGTCGAGGGCGGCAGCGGCGTCGAGCGGATCCTCTTCAGAACTCCCGACTCTCGCCGGATCACCATCGTGATCGCGAGCCCCGCGAACGCGGTGGCGGCGACGCCGTAGCCGATCATCCCCGCCTCGAGATAGGCAGAGCCCTTGTAGAGGCCGATGCGGTCGCTGCCGTAGATCGAGCCGAAGATCAGGAAGAAGATCACCGGCAGCAGGAAGGTGAAGAACGCGGCCTCGCGGTTGCGCCAGAACAGACGCTGCTGCGTCCGCAGCTCATGGAAGAAGAGGCGCACCTACTCCTCGCCTTCGGTCAGCTCGAGGTAGATCTCCTCGAGGGTCGCGCGCCGCACCTCGAGGCCCTCGGGCTCGCCTTCGGCCGCGTAGAGATCGTGCAGCACGCGGCCCGGCTCCTCGGTCGTCAGCACGACGTCCTCGCCGCTGCGGCGGTACCTGATCGTGGCCTCGGGACGCACCGAGGTGAGCTCGGCGGGCGAGCCGATCGTCACGATCTCGCCGTTCGCGAGCACTGCGACGCGGTCGGCGAGCTGCGCCGCCTCGTCGAGGTAGTGCGTCGTCAAGAGGATCGTCTTGCCGAGCGAGCGCAGGCTGCGGATCGTCTCCCACGCCGCGCGGCGCGCGCTCGGGTCGAAGCCGGTGGTCGGCTCGTCGAGGAAGATCAACTCCGGGTCGCCGACGAGTGCGAGGCCGAGGTCGAGCCGCCGCTGCTGGCCGCCCGAGAGCGTTCTGACGCGAGCGTCGCGCTTCTCGGCGAGCCCGATGATCTCGACGACGTCGTCGACGGAGCGGGGCGCCGAGTAGTAGCCGGCGAAGTGGGAGAGGCTCTCGCGGACGGTCAGATTCGGGTAGAGCGAGGACGACTGGAGCACGACGCCGACCCGCTCGCGCCAGGCCGAGGTCGCGTGGCGCGGGTCGATCCCGAGCACGCTCACGGAGCCGTTGTCGTGCGAGCGGTAGCCCTCGAGGATCTCGACGGTGGTCGTCTTCCCGGCGCCGTTCGGGCCGAGCAGGCCGAAGACCTCGCCCTCCTCGATCGCGAAGCTGATCCCGCGCAGCACCGCGTTCGCGCCGTACGACTTGCGCAGGTCTGTGACTTCGATTGCCGACACTAAGGCAAGTCAATCACGGCCATGCCGGCCGTCGGGAACGGAGGCTCCTCGCCGCCGGTGAGCGCCGCCGCGATGCGGCCGAAGTCGGGTTGATGGCCCACGAGCACGACGCGTTCGCCGCGTCCCGCTGCGGCCTGGCGCGCGTCGGCCGAAGTCGCGCCGGGCGCGAGCAGCTCGTCGGGCTCGGCCTCGAGCCCGCAGGCGCGCGCCAGCACCTCCGCGGTCTCGCGCGCGCGCAGGAGCGGGCTCGTGACGACCGCGTCGGGTCGTTCGTCGACGAGCCGCTCGGCCAGCAACCGCGCCTGCTCGCGTCCCTCGGGAGTGAGCGCCCGGAGCTCGTCGGGATCGCCGGGAGCGGCCTTCGCGTGGCGGACGAGGTAGAGACGCACGTCGTCGTTCAGCATAGGGCGTACGCTTCGGCTGTGGCGTCCTTCCGTTACGTCATCGCCGACGTGTTCACGAGCAACGCGCTCGAGGGAAACCAGCTCGCCGTCTTCACCGATGCGCGCGAGATTCCCGAGCACCGGCTCCAGCCGCTCGCCAAGGAGATGAACCTGAGCGAGACCGTCTTCGTCTACCCGGCCGAGGCGGAGGGTCACGCGCGGATCCGCATCTTCACGCCCGCAGCGGAGCTCCCGTTCGCGGGCCATCCGGTGCTCGGCACGGCCTTCGTGCTCGGCACGCCGATGCAGCTGCCCGAGATCTGGCTCGAGACCAAGAGTGGTGTCGTGCCGGTCACGCTCGAGCGCAGCGCGGAGGGCCGGCTCGACTTCGGCCGGATGAGCCAGCCGATCCCGACGATCGTGCCCTTCGCGCAGGCCGGCGAGTTGCTCGCGATTCTCGGAGTCGAGCCGCAGGCGCCCGTCGAGCTCTACGACAACGGCGCCCGGCACGTGCTCGTGCTGCTCGGCAGCGAGCCGGAGGTTGCGGCGCTCGAGCCGGACTTCCAGGCGCTGAAGCGCTTCGACGTCGTCGGCACGAGCTGCTTCGCCGGCTCCGGCTCCAAGTGGAAGACGCGGATGTTCGCGCCGGCGCAGGGAGTCAACGAGGATCCGGCGACCGGCTCGGCGGCCGGGCCGATCGCGTGCCATCTCGCGCGCCACGGCTTGATCGCCTTCGGCAACGAGATCGAACTCACCCAAGGGGTCGAGATCGGCAGGCCCTCGAAGCTCTTCGCCAGGGCCGAGGGCTCGGCGGAGCGGATCGAGCGGGTCGAGGTCGGGGGCAGCGCGGTGATCGTCGCGCGCGGGGAATTCCGCTTCTCGTCATGAGCGCCTGCTTCAACCTCACGGCGGGCGAGATCGCCGCTGTACTCGGGAGCCCGCCGACGAACGTGCTGGAGAACTGGCCGGCCGTCTACGCGGCGTGTGAGGCGCACGGGCTCACGGACTCGCCGACGATGATCGCCGTCGTCGCCACGATCGGCACCGAGGTCGGCTCGTTCGCGCCGATCAACGAGTTCGGCGGGCCGGAGTACTTCACGAAGATGTACGAGGGTCGCAGGGATCTCGGCAACGCCCGGCCCGGTGACGGCGCGCGCTACCACGGCCGCGGCTTCATCCAGCTCACGGGGCGCGCCAACTACGCGAAGTACGGGCAGCTGCTCTCCGTGCCGCTCGAGGACCAGCCCGACCTGGCCCTGACCGCGCCGGTTGCGGCCGGAGTCCTCGCGCTGTACTTCAAGGATCACGGGCTCTCGACCCGAGCGCATGCCAACGACTGGGAGGGCGTCCGCAAGGGCGTGAACGGCGGCTTGAACGGCTGGGATCGCTTCAACGGCCTCGTCCAGGCGCTCCAGAAGGCCGTGACGGCGAAGGGCACGGCGCTCGCGCAGGGTGTGTTCAGCCCGGACGTCGTCCGGCTCAAGGCGCTCCTGGGGATCCAGGGCGGCGGCGCTGGGTTCGACGCCGCGACGGTTGCGGCGGTCAAGGCGTTTCAGAAGGCGCACGGGATCCAGCCGACCGGCAAGGTCGGCCAGCCGACCTGGGACGAGCTGGCCAAGCACAAGACCTAGTCGACCAAGCGCACAGCTGAGATCTCGGGCAGCTCGAGCGCGAGCGCTTGCCAGAAGCGCCCGCCGTCACGCGAGACGTGCACGCGGTTTCGCGCTGCGAAGAGCACGAAGTCGGGATCTTCCAAGCCGACGGCGACGGCGACGCCGCGGGGAAGCCCGGCACCGGCCTCGCGCCAGGTCGCGCCGCCGTCGTGCGAGACGGCGAGGGGCGGGCGCCGATCGAGCAGCGCGACGACTGTGGGCCCGGTCGCAGCTGCGGCGAGCAGGAGCGGCAGCGTCAGCTCGAGCGCCGGCTGCTCCGGCAACTCGGCGCCCTCCTCGAGCGAGAGCACCTCCTCGGTCTCGAGATCGACCGTGTAGACGCCGTGCTCGGTCTGGAGCTCAGCCTTCATCCGGTTCCGGGTCCGCCACCGAGATCAGGTCTGCGGCGAGCGCGCAGGCGCGTCGGGCCGCCGGGACGGGCGCATGGCCGCCGTTTCGTGCGGACAGGTACGCGGCCGAGAACGCGTCGCCGGCGCCGGTCGGATCGACGTGGCCCGCGATCTTTTGTGCCGGGACGTGTGTCATGCGGCCGCCGGTGAAGATGGTCGCGCCGAACGAGCCGTGCGTGACGATCGCCTCCGGCACGCCGAGCCCCCGCAGGTCGCTCTCGGTCGGCGGGCCGCCGAACAGGGCCTCGGCCTCGTCGTCGGCGAGCTTCAGGACCGAGATGTAGCGGAGCAGCTCGGGGTCGAAGTCGGCGTCGAGCACGAGCAGCCCCGTTCGCGCCGGACGCACGAGCCCCTGCGCGTCGTAGGAGAGCCGGCGGCCGCGCGCGAGCTCGCGCAGCGTCTCGGCGGGAAAGTCGCTGCGCAGAAGCGGCGCAACGTGCAGCCACTCGACCCGGGTGAGCGCCTCGGCGACCCAGCCGCGCGACTCCTCCGGCGTCCATGGATCGCCGAGCGTGAGGACCTCCATCGTGCGCACGTCGCCGTCGTAGGTCATCCCGAAGCTCACCGTCGCGTCGCCGCCGTGCGAGGACACGGGCAGGCCGAGCGCGGCGACGGGCGGAAGCAGGCGCGCGCGATCGGCAGTGGCGCATTTCGTCACGAGCCGGGCGGGAGTGTGGAGGAGGCGGAGCGCACGGCCGCAGTGGAAGGCGCCACCGCCGACGCGTTCGGGCGCGCCCTCGACGATGTCGATCGCGAGGTTGCCGACGACTGCTACCGGGCGCATCAGTCGGCGACGGCCTCGCGGCCGGTGACAACTCGTTCGAGCAGCGTGAAGGCGACGGTCAGGCCGAAAGCGGCCGCGAACGACGGCAGCGAGGCGCCCGAGCTCAGTTTGCCGGGATGCGCGTGGGCGACGATTCCGGTCCACCAGCTCGGCCCGACCGGCTCGATCCACTGGTACACGCAGAACCCCGCGAGCCAGGCGACGATCCCGCCCGGCCGCAGCGCGGGCCCGTCGAAGACATCGGCGCGGGTGTAGTGGCGGCCGCCGAGGAGCCAGTCGGCCAGCAGGACGCCGAACAGGGGCACGAAGAACGAGCCGAGCAGGAACAGGAACGGCTGGTAGTTGCGCAGGTCGACGACCAGCGCACCGATGGTCGCGATCGCGGTCACGACGACGATCAGGAGCCGCTGTGAGATGCGCGGCAGCAGATTCTGGAGCGAGACCGCCGTCGAGTACACGTTGGCGAACGCCTCGTCCGACTCGTCCACGGTCAGCGCGCCGAGCGCCAGGACGGACGCCAGCCCTCCCGCGGCGACCGCTGCAGGCAAGGCCGACGGATCGGACAGGTTGCGCGAGAGCAGCAGCAGCGCACCCATCGGAAAGAGCCACAGCGTGGGGACGAGGTAGCCGAGCCCGACGCCCCAGAACGCGCTCCGCCGGTCGCGCGAGAAGCGGGTGAAGTCGGCGGCGAGCGGCGTCCACGAGACGATGCTCGCGAGTACGAGGTCGACCGCCGCCCAGAACGGCAGTCCGCCGGTGCCGTGCTTGGCCCAGAGTGAGTGCAGGTGCGCGTCGTGCAGCGTCCACCAGGTCAGGTAGAGCAGCGAGGCGAGCACGACCCAGCCGGCGAACTTCCGGATGTAGCGCCGCACGAAGCCGATCGGCCCGAGGAACGCGAGCACGACGGTGAGGGCGCCGAAGGCGATCGTCCAGAGCCAGCGCGCCTCGAAGCCGAACAGCCGTTGCGAGAGGGCAGCCGCGGCCGTGGAGATGATCAGCAGCTCGAACACGGACCAGCCTAGGCACTGGGCGACGTTGAGCACGGTCGGGCCGTACGAGCCCCGCTGTCCGAGCGGCGCGCGCAGCAGCACCATCGCCGGCACCCGCGCGTCGGCGCCGATCAGCCCGGCGACGCCGAGCATCAGATTTCCCACCACCGCCGCCACCAGGATCGCGAGCAGCGCGTCCTGCAATGAGAGCGCCGGCACGAGCAGCGTTCCCGCGACGATCACGAGCAGCGAGACCGAGAGGTTGAACCAGAGCAGGAAGGTGTCGACGCCGCCGAGGACGCGCAGGCGGTCCGGGACGGGCTCGATTCCCCAGGCTGGCGTCTTCTCGCTCACGGGCGGGGCCAGCCTAACGAACGCAAATGTAGTGAGGGACTCCGGTGTCCCCTACCGGAGCCCCTCACTTTCCAATCCCGGAGCCCCCGCTCTGGGATAGGCCTGTGCGCGGCGCGCGTATGTCCTGGCCTGCGACCGCGAATCATAAACTAGACAACCACTGGACACCAAGATACTCGCCGCCTAGGCGGCGCCTATGAAATACTGCACGCCGTGGAGGCTCGCGATCTCTCTGCCGGCGAGGCCGCCCGGGCGCTCGGGATAAGCCTCGATACTCTACGCCGTTGGGACCGCCAGGGTCGGATCAAAGTTGAGCGAGACTCGGCGAACCGCCGCGTCGTTTCCGCCGCCGAGGTCGAGCGGCTCCGCGGCGGTGAGTCGCACGGGCTGTCGGCGCGCAACCGTTTCCGCGGGGTCGTCCGCGAGGTGAAGGTCGACGGCCTACTCGCACAGGTCGAGCTCGACGTCACCGAGCCGGCGCGGATCGTCGCCGTGATCACGCGCGAGTCGGCCGAGGAGCTCGGGCTGAAACCGGGCATGAGCGCGTCCGCCGTCGTCAAGGCGACCTCGATGATGATCGACCGCTGATGAGGATCGCCCTCGCCGCCGCGCTGGTTGCAGTCCTGGCCCTCGCCGGCGGGGCGCAGGGTGCCCGGAGCGGGCTGGCTCCGAAGCCGGACGTCGGGCCGGTGCTCGCGAACTTCGTCCCGATCGAGACGACCACGTACTACGCCGTCGAGGTCACGGAGCCGCCGGCCCGAAAGGGCGGCAAGGTCTCGATCGTCTGGAGCCTCGCGCCGCCGCCGAACGACAAGGCCTGCAAGAGCTTCGCGAGCCCGGCCGGAAAGCCGAACATCGCGATCTGGCAGCACGGCGACCGGGACGGCTGCAACCGCAACGCGATCGGTGACCGGGGCTATCCCGGCACCGTCACCGTGACGGTTCGAGATGCGGCGTATGTCTGCACGGGCAGCTACTTCGGGACGATGAGCGGCTCCGGCGCATATCCGGTGTGTCTGACCGTGCAACGCGTCGATGCGACACGCGACCTCGGACAGGCGCGCGTCCTGCTCGCGCGGGGGAACCTGCGCGGCGCGGCGGCGTTGCTCACGAAGGCGGCTGCCGAGCTGAGCACTCTCGACGTCCCGGCGGCCGCGACGGCCGCGGCGCATGTGCGCAACGCCGTCGCCTTCGCCAAGGCCGGCGCCAGAGCAAAAGCCCTGGCCGAGGCGCGCAAGACCGAGGCGCTTCTCGCGAAGCTGCCCTAGTCCGGATCAGACATCTTTTCGACTTCCACACACGCAAGCTCGCCGAGGAGCGCGCGGCTAAAGAGCAGCACCAGTCCGGCTAGCCGAGTAGGCGCCGCAGCACATACGGGAGGATCCCGCCGTGGCGGAGGTACTCGCGCTCACGCGGCGTGTCGAGCCTCAGGCGCGCTTTGAACGTCCTGTCGTCGGCGTGCACCGTCACCTCGGTCGCCTCGCCGTTCTCGACGCCGGTGACCGAGAAGTCCTCACGCCCGGTGAGCCCCAGCGTCGCCGGGGTCTCGCCGTCGGCGAACTGGAGCGGCAGAATCCCCATCATCAGCAGGTTCGAGCGGTGGATCCGCTCGTAGCTCTCCGCCAGCACCGCCTTCACGCCGAGCAGCTTCGGCCCCTTCGCCGCCCAGTCGCGCGAGGAGCCGGAGCCGTACTCCTTGCCGGCGATCACGATGCTGGGCACGCCTTCGGCGAGGTAGCGCTGCGCGACGTCGTAAATCGTCCCCTCCTCGCCCGACGGCAGGTGCACCGTCCACGTTCCCTCGCTGCCCGGGACGAGCTGGTTGCGGAGCCGCACGTTGGCGAAGGTGCCGCGCACCATCACCTCGTGGTTGCCGCGCCGTGAGCCATAGGAGTTGAAGTCGGCCCGCTCGACGCCGTGCTCGACGAGGTAGCGGCCTGCAGGCGAGTCGAGCTTGATCGAGCCGGCGGGCGAGATGTGGTCTGTGGTGACCGAGTCGCCGACCTGCACGAGGCAGCGCGCGTTGAGGACATCCCCGACGGTGCCCGGTTCCGGGCTCATCCCGTCGAAGTACGGCGGCAACCGCACGTAGGTCGAGTCGGGCTCCCATGCGAACAGGTCTCCTTCGGGCGTGTCAAGCCCGCGCCAGGTCTCGTCGCCGGTGTAGACGTCGGCGTAGGTGCGGCTGAACATCTCGCTGCGCACCGCCTCGGCGATCGTGTCGGCCACCTCCGCGGCGGTCGGCCAGAGGTCGCGCAGGTAGACCGGCTCGCCGTCGGGATCGTGCGCGAGCGGCTCGGCGACGAGGTCGACATCCATCCGCCCGGCGAGCGCGTAGGCCACGACGAGCGGCGGCGAGGCGAGGTAGTTCGCCTTGACCTCGGGGTGGATCCGCGCCTCGAAGTTGCGGTTCCCGGAGAGCACGGCGCATGCGACGAGATCGTTGTCCACGACCGCGCGGGAGACGGCTTCCGGCAGCGGCCCGGAGTTCCCGATGCAGGTCGTGCAGCCGTAGCCGACGGTGTGGAAGCCGAGCGCCTCGAGGTAGGGGGTCAGGCCCGCCTGCTCGTAGTACTCGGTGACGACCTTCGAGCCCGGCGCGAGCGAGGTCTTGACCCAGGAGCGACTCGTCAGCCCGCGCTCGACTGCCTTCTTCGCGAGGAGGCCGGCGCCGATCATCACGCTCGGATTGGACGTGTTCGTGCAGGACGTGATCGCCGCGATCACGACGGCGCCGTGGGAGAGCTCGAAGCTCTCGCCGTTCTCGCCCAGGACGGTGACGCTCGCCGGCGCGGGCGGGGCGGTCGCGACCTGCGCTTCCTCGTATGAGCCGTCGCCCGTCGGCGTGTCGCTCGCCGGGAAGCTGTCGGCGACCTCCTTGTCGTAGCTCCCGTTCGCGTAGTCGACGCCGAACGAGCCGAGCGCCTCGACGAACGCCTCCTTCGCGCGAGCGAGCGGCACGCGATCCTGCGGCCGGCGCGGGCCGGCGATGCTCGGCTCGACGGTGCCGAGGTCGAGATCGATGACCTGCGTGTAGGTGGGATGGTCGTCCGGGTCGTGCCAGAGCAGGTTCTCCTTGCAGTACGCCTCGACGAGCGCGATGTGACGGTCGCTGCGCCCGGTCATCCGCAGGTAGCGCAGCGTCTCGCCGTCGACGGGGAAGAAGCCGCAGGTCGCGCCGGTCTCCGGGGACATGTTGCCGAGCGTCGCGCGGTCGGCCAGCGAGAGCTGTGAGACGCCGTGGCCGAAGTACTCGACGAACTTTCCGACGACGCCGGTCTTCCGCAGGATCTCCGTGACGGTGAGCACGAGGTCGGTCGCCGTCGAGCCCTCGGGCAGCTCGCCGCTGAGCCGGAAGCCGACGACCTGCGGCACGAGCATCGACAGCGGCTCACCGAGCATCGCCGCCTCCGCCTCGATCCCGCCCGCGCCCCAGCCCAGCACGCCGAGCCCGTTCACCATCGTCGTGTGTGAGTCGGTGCCGATCAGCGTGTCCGGGAACGCACGGCCGTCCCGGGTCTCGACGACGCGGGCGAGGTACTCGAGGTTGATCTGATGGACGATTCCCGTCCCCGGCGGCACGACCTTCAGGCTCTCGAACGCGGTCTGTCCCCAACGCAGGAACGCGTAGCGCTCGATGTTGCGCTCGACCTCGAGCTCGACGTTCCGCGCGAAGGCGAGCCGCGAGGCGAACGCGTCGACCTGTACCGAGTGGTCGATCACGAGCTCCGAGGGCAGCAGCGGCTCGATCTTCGCCGCGTCGCCGCCGAGGTCGCGCATCGCGTTGCGCATCGCGGCGAGGTCGACCACGGCCGGGACGCCGGTGAAGTCCTGGAGCAGCACCCGCGCTGGCATGAACGAGATCTCGCGGCTCGGCTCGGCGGCGGCGACCCAGCCGGCGACGGCCTCGACTTCCTCGTCACTTGCGTTGCGGAGCACGTTCTCGAGCAGGATCCGCAGCGTGTAAGGCAGTCGCGCGATGTCGTGCGAGGCCTGGAGCGCGTCGAGGCGGAAGACCTCGTAGGTCTCGCTGCCGACGCTGAGCTTCGAGGCTTGGGTCATATCCGGATTCAAGCAGAGCGGCCTCGTCCGAGGCGGAGAGGAAAGTTGCGGAGTGGGCTGGTCTCTGGCAATCGCCGCCGTCTCGCTGCTCGCGTACGCCGCGGTCTCCGGCAAGCTCGACGGCACGCCGGTCACGGGCGCGATGGTCTTCGTGGGGATTGGGCTCCTCGTCGGGCCCGAGCTGCTCGACGCGCTCGACTTCGCGCCGACCGGCGGCACCGTCCGCGATCTCGCCGAGGTGACCCTCGCGCTCGTCCTCTTCGCCGATGCGTCGCGGATCGACCTCCGCGCGCTCCGTCGCGAGTACGCCGTGCCGGCGCGGCTGCTCGGGATCGGCCTGCCGCTGACCATCGTCGCGGGCGCAGGAGTCGCGGCGCTGCTCTTCCCGGACCTGACCTTCATCGAGGCGCTCGTGATCGGCGTCCTCCTCGCTCCAACCGACGCGGCGCTCGGCCAGAGCGTCGTCACGCTGCCGAGCCTGCCGTCTCGGATCCGCCAGGGGCTCAACGTCGAGAGCGGGCTCAACGACGGGATCTGCGTGCCGATCCTCTTCATCGTCCTCGCCGCGGCCGAGGCGCAGGCGGGGCTCGCGAGCGACAGCCGCGCGGTCACGCTCGTGCTCGAGGAGATCGGCTACGGGATCGCGGCGGGGATCGTGGCCGGCGCTGTCGCGGCGGCGATAGTGGTGTTCGCCGGCCGTCGTGGGCTGATCTCGGCGATCTGGCTGCAGGTGATCCCGGTCGCGGCGGCTGCGCTTGCGTACGGGCTTGCGTCACCGAAGGGCGGCTCCGGCTTCATCGCGGCATTCGTCGGTGGGATGGTCTTCGGTGGGCTGCGTCGCCGCGGTCAGGCGGAGGACACGTATCTGCTGGACCAGGCCGGCGGCGTGGTCGACGCCCTCACGTTCCTCATGTTCGGAGCGGTGCTGCTCGGGCCGTCGCTCGGGCATCTCTCGTGGCAGGTTGTGCTCTACGCCGTGCTCAGCCTCACCGTCGTGCGGATGGTGCCCGTGGCGCTGGCAATGCTGGGAACCGGCGCGAAGCCGCCCACGGTTGCGTTCCTCGGCTGGTTCGGCCCGCGCGGGCTCGCCTCGATCGTGTTCGCCGTGATCGTCGTCGAGGAGGCGGATCTTCCGCACACCGGCACGATCCTGGTCGTGGCCTACGTCACCGTCGGCCTTTCGGTGCTCCTCCACGGCCTCTCCGCAGCGCCGCTTGCGGCGCGCTACGCTCGCTGGTACCGCGCGAACCCCGAGCCGATGGAGAGCGTCTCGGCTGCGCCTCAGCGCTGGCGTTCGGCGCGCAACAGCTCGTAGGCGAGCGTCACCTCGAGCAGCCCGACCACCGCGCCTACGGTCGCGCCGATCACAGCGCTCACCGCGAACGCGAGCAGGTACGCGCGGGCGGCCTCTTCGAACTGGACGCCGTGCAGCAGCGTGATCTCGACGTAGGTCGGAATCGTGACGAGGAATGCGGTCGGCCAGACCGCGCGACGCGTGAGCGACGCCGATCGCCGGAACGCGGCACGGACGCCGATCCCCTCGATGTTCACGAGCGGGCCGACGAGACAGAAAAGCGTGAAGACGACCAGGCCCGGGACGACGAACAGCGCCGTTCCGACCGTCGTCGCGGCAACGAGGATCGCGTCGGCGACGAGCAGGCGCGTCCACGGCAGCGTCCGCAGAGCGCCGCGCACGGTCGGCCGCTCGTGCCCGTGCAGGTGGTGTCCGACGATACGGTCGAGCATCCCGGCGTAGAGGACGATCCCGGCCATGCTCACGCTCAGCGGGCCGGTCAGCAGTGAGACGAGAAGGCTGTACTGGTCGTGGATCGCAGCGGCGACGAGTGTGTCGAGCGCCGCCGCGACGCCGAAGACGACCGCCGCGAGACCGACGACGGTCTTCGAATGGGCACGGTATGTGGAGCCGGCGCCGCGGAGCACCGTGCCGAGCGAAGGAGCGGAGTCGCTCAGGCCATCGGGACCTGCCGCAGCAGGCGCGGCATGATCCGGTCGAGCGTCTCGGCGAGGCTGTCGCCCGTTGCCGTGATCCCGTGGTTGCGGAGGCCGACGATCGCGTGGGCGGGATCGGGCTCCTGGTCGATCAGCTCGGCAACGCTCTCGGCAAGCTCCTCGGTGCCGCACGGGTAGTTGATCTCTGTGCCACGGATCCCGTCGACCCAGGCGTGCAGGTGGAGAATCGCGCCGACGTCGGGATGGGCGCGGTAGATCATCCAGTGCTCGATCGCGTCGACCGAGACGCGGCGCGGCTCGACTCCCGGCGGGACCGAGAGCACCATCCGCCCGTTCACTTCGTCGTAGTCGGAGACGAGCAGGATGTCGCGGCCCGGCTGCTCGAGCTTGCTCTTGTCGACGCCGCTCGCGCTCATCCAGAAGCGCCGCTCATCCTTGCGGATCGAGAGGTTGCCGTACGAGAGGCCGCCGACGCCGTAGAGGCGCATCACATGGCGCAGGTCGCGCTCGTTGAGGAGATCCTCGATCGGGAACGGGCTCGGCAGCAGGTCGAGCGAGCCGAGACGCATGCCGACCTCCGCGAGCTCGGCGGTGTACTCGTCGCCGTCCCACAGCTCGGGCTCGAGGTCGGGCCGGAACTCGTTGTCGATCACGAGGCGGGACATCGCGAGCGGCTGCAGGCGCTCGACGACGCGGTCGGCGAGCTCGGCGAAGTTCGGCGCCTCGACGACGTAGTTGCCGCGCTCCATCGTCGTGAACCGAACCGCAGGGCCGGGCGTGAGCGCGAGGACGATGTTGGCGAGCGCGCGGACGAGCATCGGGTACGAGGCCGCGAGCCCGTCCTCGAGCGTCTCCGGTGTCTCGTCGAGCTCGTGCAGCGCCGCGACGTAGGTGCCCTTCGACTTGCGGCGGAACGGTCGCGCGTTGTCGTAACCGGCGACGTTGACCACGAGATCGACGTCGTTCTCACCGTCGGCTGCGCGCACGAAGCCGGCACGCTGCAAGGCGTTGCCCAGCTCATCTGCGAAGGCCTGGTGGTTCGGGGACGAGGCGGTGCCGATGACGGTGTAGCGCATTCGCACCAAGTCTATGGCACGAGCGTGATCTCGCCGCTCTCCACCGGGCCCGAATCGAGCACCAGACGGCCTTCCAGGTCGATTCCGAGCGCCCGGGCGGGGCGCCCGTCGACGGTCACGGCCTTGCCGGCGAGGGCGTCGCGTGCGGCGAGCTCACCGTGGAGCGCGGCCAGCCCGCCGGCGAGCCAGGCGCCGTAGGCGGCCTCGAGCCGGCCGAGCAGAGCGTCGAGGAGCTCGTCGCGGTCACGCATCTCGCCGTCCACGGTGCGGAGCGATGCGGCCTCGATCCGTGCGTCCGTGGGCAGTTCTGCGGCGGACTGGTTGACGTTCAGCCCGATGCCGAGCACGACGATCCCGTCGCGCGCCTCGGCGAGCACTCCGCAGACCTTGCGTCCGTCGACGAGGACGTCGTTCGGCCACTTGAGCCCGGCCGTACGGCCGAGCGCGTCCTCGACGGTCTGAGCCGCGGCGAGCCCGCCCACGAGCGAGAGCTGCGCGATCCTGGCGCCCGCGGGCGGGCGCAGGAGCAGTGAGCACAAGAGCGCAGTCCCGGACGGAGCCGTCCAGACACGGCCGAGCCGCCCACGACCGGCCGTCTGGACGTCCGCGACCGCGACGGCGCCTTCGGGATCGTCGGGGCCGAGGAGGAGCTGCGTCGACTCGCAGCTCGCGACGCGGCGGAGAGGGCTGCCGAACACGGCGCGAGTGTACGCCGTGGTTGGATGGTCGGATGCGCGCTCCTCCCGTCGTCCGTGGCGGCACCGCCGTCCGTTGGGTCAGCCTCCTCTTCGGCCTCGTCCTGTTCGCTGCCGGGATCGTGATGATCCTCGAGTCGAAGCTCGGCCTCTCGCCGTGGGATGTGCTGAACCAGGGCGTGTCGAAGCACACGCCGCTCAGCTTCGGGCAGGCGAACATCGCGATCGCCGTCGTAGTGCTCGTCGTCGGCCTCGGCCTGAAGGCGCCGGTCGGTCGCGGCACCGTGGCGAATGCGATCTTCATCGGCATCTTCGTCGACCGCCTGCTCGCGATCGGCTGGGTCGACGACCTCTCGCATCAGAGCCTCGCCGTCCGGATCGTGCTGCTGTTCGGCGGGATCGCGCTGATCGGGATCGGCAGCGGCTTCTACATCGGCGCCTCGTTCGGCGCCGGGCCGCGGGACTCGCTGATGCTCGTCCTCTCCGAGCGCTCGCACATCCGAATCGGGCTCGTCCGGGCCGGGCTCGAAGGCTGCGCCCTGATCGTCGGCTTCGCACTCGGCGGCAAGGTCGGGCTCGGCACGCTCGCCTTCGCGGTGCTGATCGGGCCGGCGGTGGAAGCCTCGTTTTGGTCGCTCGAGCGGCTCGGCCTCGCACATCCGTCCGCGGCGGGCGTCGATCTCGGCGACGAGCCCGCCTACTAGGTCGGCTTCGGCCGCCCCGGTAGCCGCCGCGTGAACCAGAAGCCCACGACGGCCAGGAAGGCCACGGCGAGCATCGCCGTCTTCAGTGCGTCGAGCTGGGAGTTGCCGTAGTCGGCCGTGATCGCATCGGCCTCGGCCGGCGTCGACCCCGCATCGATCAGCGCCGCATGGACCTGCTCGGTGGTGACGATCGGGATGCCCTTTTCGGTCGCCGCGGCGATCTGCGTCTTCGTCGAGGCCGAGACGGCCGGATTGTTCTGGACGCTCGAGTTGAAGCCGTTCAGCAGCCCGAGCAGCAGCACCGAGCCGATCAGCGCGGTGCCGAGGGAGGCGCCGAGGTTCTGGGCCGTGCCCTGTAGGCCGCCGGCTTCGTTGGTCTTGTCGGGAGGCGCCGAAGACATGATCACGTTGCCCAGCTGCGAGATCAGCAGCCCGGCGCCGATCCCGAAGAAGACGAGCGACACCGCGAACGCCGTCCCGTGCAGCGTCACGTCGATCGTCCCCACGAGCACGAGCGCCGCGATCGCCATCGCCGCGAGGCCGACCTGCACGACGGCGCGCGGCGCGAACCGCACCGCCAGCTTCGGCCCCGTCAGCGCCGCGGCAAGCATCGCGATCGACATCGGGAACAGCCGCTTCCCGGTCTCGAACGCGTCGTAGCCGAGTACGACCTGGAGGTACACGGGCAGGACGAAGAACGTGCCCATCAGGACGAGCTGCTGCATCGCCAGGGACGAGAGCCCGCCCCGCAGCGCCTCGATCTTCAGCAGCGAGGCGTCGAGCAGCGTGCTCTCGCCGCGCCGTCCGCGCCGCTCTTCCCAGATCCGGAAGCAGGCGAGCACGGCGAAGCCGCCAAGGATCAGAAACGGCACGATCGAGAAGCCAAACGGCGTGAGCTCGTGCCCGCCGATCGACGGCGCATCGAGCGGCTTGAGCCAGCCCCAGCTGCTGCTCTTCAGGATCCCGAACACGATCAAGGCGAGGGAGAGCGCGGAGAGTGCAGCGCCGACGAAATCGAGCTTCGGCGCGTGCTCGGGCTTCGGCGCCCGCTTCATGCGGCGGTGGACGATCAGGACCGCGATCACGACGACCACCTCGCCGACGAAGACGTAGCGCCAGCTCCAGGTGGTCGTCACGTAGCCGCCGATCAGCGGGCCGGCCGCGATCGCCGCGCCGGCCGCGCCGCCGATCATCCCGAAGGCGAAGGCGCGATCCTTGCCCTCGTAGTTCGCCGCGGTGAGCGCCGCGATCGCCGGGATCACAAGCACCGCGCCGAGGCCCTCGATCAGCGACCACCCGAACAGCAGCGTGGGCAGGTTCTGGCTGATCGAGGTGATCAGCGAGCCGAGGCCGTACACGGCCAGCCCGATGCCGAAGACCCGGTCACGGCCCCAGATGTCGCCGAGCTTCGCGCCGACGAGCATGAACGCCGCCATCACGAGCGTGTACATCGTGATCGCGCTCTGCACCCCGGTCACGGTCGTGTTCAGGTCGGCGACGATCTGCGAGATCGAGACGTTCATCACGCTCGAGTCGAGCACCATGATGAACTGCGCTGCTGCGAGGATCAGCAGCGGGAGCCATTTCCGCATCCGCTAGCTGCCGAACGACGCGCGTCGCTGGACGTCGTCGGGGTCGACGAGGTGGCCGTCGCGCTCGATGTAGCCGCCCTTGCCGCCGACGACGAGGAGGACGAGGTCCTCCGTCTCACTCCCGTTCGAGATCCGCCGCGGTGTGGTCGACTCGACGTGGATCAGCCCGCCGGCGCCGACCTCGCGCTCATCGCCGTCGACCTCGACGCGCGCGGTGCCGCTGTGGACGAAGTACAGCTCGTCCTGCTCGTCGTGGTAGTGGTGGAAGCCGACGAAGCCCGGCGGCATCACGACGCCGTTCACGCCGAACGCCGTCACGCCGAGCGGCACGCGCACCTTGCGGAAGCCGTAGCCGTCGCCCAGCTCGTCGAGATTCGAAACCGCGTAACCCACGCGGGGACCCTACTATCCCGCGACGGCGACGGCGACCGCAGCGAACTGCACCGCAGCTGCCGCGATCACGAGCACGTGGAACACCTCGTGGTAGCCGAACACGCGCGGAAACGGATTGGGCCGCTTCACCGCGTAGGCGATCGCGCCGGCGGTGTAGAAGACGCCGCCGATCGCGAGCAGGATCGCCTCCGCGCCGGGCATCTGCGGCAGCGCGACGAGGCTGACCCAGCCCAGAGCGACGCCGACGACTGCGGTCGCCCATTTCGGCGCGTCGATCCAGGCGAAGTTGATCGCGCCCGCGGCGAACGCGCCGCCCCAGACAACCGCGAGCACGATGATGCCGAGCGGCTGGGGCAGGACGAGCAGGCAGAACGGCGTGTAGGTCCCGGCGATCAGCAGGAAGATCGCGGAGTGGTCGAGCCGGCGCATCCAGCGCCGTGGCCCTTCAGACCAGTTGACCCGGTGGTAGAGGGCGCTCGCGCCGAACATCGCGGCGAGCGCGAAGCCGTACACGATTGCCGACGCCCGGGCCGTGGGGGAGCCGGCAAAGCCGACCAGGATTCCCACGGCCACGAGCGCGGCGAAAAACGCCCACTTGTGGAAGACGCCGCGAAGGAGCGGCTTCAGATCTTCCGGCGTTGCGACGGCGCGCCCCATTTGGAGTTGCGCCTCCGCGACGTGTACACGAGCTTCGGAGGTGCGACGGTCAGTCCAACCTCGACAAACGCATCCTGATGGCCGAGATTCGCGGCGATCCGGCTGACGTCGGCCTGCTGCTCCGGGAGCACGAAGGTGAGCCCGGTGCCCGCCCGACCGGCGCGGCCCGTGCGGCCGACGCGGTGGATGTAGCCGGTCTTGTCCTCCGGCGGATCGAAGTTGACGACGTGCGTGATGTGGTCGAGATCGAGCCCGCGTGCAGCGACGTCGGTGGCGACCATCGTGTCGACCTTCCCCGACTCGAAGCGGGCGAGCGCCTTCTCACGTGCGCTCTGGTTCATGTCGCCGTGGAGGGCGACTGCCTCGGTGCCGAGCTTGCGCAGCTTCTGCACGAGCCGGTCGGCGCCGCGCTTGGTGCGGACGAAGACGAGCGTCAGCTCGCCGTCGTGCTGCAGGTGCTCGATCAGCTTCTCGACCTTGTTGTCGGCCGTGACCGGCACGAAGACGTGATCGACCTGCGAGACGTCTTCGGCAGGCAGATGCCCTTCGTAGCGACCGGCGCCGCTCGTGTAGACCGCGGCGAGCTCGCCGACGACGCCGTCGAGCGTGGCGGAGAAGAACATGGTCTGGCGGTTCTTCGGCAGCCGCCGCACGATCTTGTCGACCTGCGGCTGGAAGCCCATGTCGAGCATCCGGTCGGCCTCGTCGAGGACGAGGACGGTGACCCCGTCGAGCGAGATCATCCGGCGCTCGATCAGATCCTGGAGGCGGCCGGGCGTCGCGACGAGGATGTGCGCGCCCTTGGCGTCACGCGCCTGGCTCTGCACTCGGGTGCCGCCGTAGACGGCGGCGATCTTCAGGCCCTTGGCGGGGGCGATGTACGAGAACTCCTCGGCGACCTGCGAGCAGAGCTCACGCGTCGGCACGAGGATCAGCGCCGACGGGGTCGGCGACGAGGCCTCGAGGCGCTCCACGATCGGGATCGCGAAGGCCAGTGTCTTGCCGGAGCCGGTCGGGCTCTTGGCGAGGATGTCGATCCCGGCCAGCGCGTCCGGAAGGACGAGTGACTGGATCGCGAAGGGTGCGACGATGTCGCGGCGCGCAAGCGCCTCGGATACGGGCTCGGACACGCCGAGGCCGTGGAAAGTGTGCGTGGTCAATTGCTCTCCTATGTGTCGGACGAGGACCTACCCGACAGTTCGGAAACCGAAGAGCAACTCCTCACTGGACGACCCAATTGCCGTCCGTGAGAAAGAGGGTAGCAGTAGGGACGGCTGGGCCGTCCCTACTGCGCTAAGCCCTACATCGGGAGGACGTTGCGCGCCTCGGGGCCTTTTGCCCCGTCGGCTGCCTCGTACTCGACCTTCGCGCCCTCGGCGAGCGACTTGAAGCCCTCGCCTGCAATCGCGCTGAAGTGCACGAAGACGTCCTTGCCGCCATCGTCCGGCGCGATGAAGCCGTAGCCCTTCGCGTCGTTGAACCATTTCACGGTTCCGGTTGCCATGAATTCCACCTCCCTTGCCAGTTCACGAACGGGTTGGAAGGCGCAATGCACGACCGAAACCGCTCTCAGATCGTCGCAGAGAGTAGCGAAACCGCCCAGGCCGCATCTAGGAGCTTTCTGCGGTAGCTTCGGCCGTTGATCAGGACGAAGTCGCCGGTGCGCGGATCCATCGGCAGTCGCGACTCCGCGGGGTAGTAGCGGTTGTGGCGTTCGATCAGCGCGTTGACGGCGCCGAAGTCCCAGCGTTCGACCGTCTCGCGCCATTCAGGCCCCGGCCCGAGCTCGGCGTGGACGCGCACGAGGCGACGCTCGTGGTCTTCGGTGAGCGCCTCGATCTCGCGCAGCCGCTGCATCCACGGCAGCGGGCCGCCGAGTGAGGCGACGTAGCTGTCGGCGGCCGGCCGGAAATTGCGCAGGCGGCGGGGCAGCGGCCTCCCGCGCAGCGGATTGTCGACGAGATCCTGGATCAGCGCCTGCTGCTCGCGCCGGTCCCGCGGGGTCTCGGCGCGCCGGGTCTCGCCGAGGATCGCCTGTCGCTCGCGCCTGTCCACGCCTCCATTCTGCCCGGCTGTATGCTCGCCGTGATGACCGCGCTGCTCGCCTACAGCACCAACTGGACCGTCGCCGGCGTGATCCTGATCATCCCGTGGCTTCTGCTGGTCGTGTACGCGCTGTACGACCTGTTCCGGAACTCGGGCTACTCGGGCGGAGCAAAGTTCGGCTGGCTCGTGGCGATCCTGGTGTTTCCGTATATCGGCTCGATCTCGTACGTCGTCCTGCGCGGGACGAAGAAGATGCGCTCGCGCGGGATGTGAGCATCAGGTAGAGCGCGCCGGCCAGCCCGAACAGGACGCCGCACGCCGTCTCCGCCGCATGGAGGACGAGCCCCGCGCCGAGCGCGACCGACGCGTCGGCGCCGTGGTGTGAGAGCACGAACGCGACGGCCATGCTCGCGATGCCTGCGTTTCCAGGCGTGAGCGGCATGGTGCCCGCGACGTCGAGCGTGGGCACGAGGATCAGGGCGAGCGCCAGTGGATGCGGGAGCGAGAACGCCGAGGCGAGCGCGGCGGCGGCGCCGAGGCGGGCTGCGCGTCCCGTCACGATCCAGCCGGCCGCGCGCAGCGGGCAGCGGGCGCAGTGGCGCGCGACGAGCGCGAGCACGACCAGCGCGACCGGGATCGAGGCCCAGAGCGGAATGCCCGTTCCGGCCGCGGCGAACGGGAGCAGCGGCACCTGCGCGAGCGTGCGCAACGCGGCGAGGCTCGCGGCAGCCGTCGCCAGCGTCCCGACCCGTGGGACGGCCGAGGCCAGCAGACCGAGGCGCACCGCGTCTCCGAGTCGCGCCGGTAGCACGGCGTTCGCGAGCGAGCCGGCGGCATAGCGCGCGCCGACCTGTCGCGCCGTGACCGCGCCGCCGAGCACCGCGTGCCAGCCGGCCGCGGCCGTGAGGGGGACGGCCGCACAGAGGAGGGCGACGAGCGCGAGATCGAGGCGTCCCGCGTGCTCAGCCGCGGCGAGCGCGCGCCCGAGCTCGAGCGCCGGCAACGGGCGACCCAACGCGAGCCACAGCGTGATCCCCGCCAGCGGCGGGGCGAGACCGAGCACGAGCCGGCGACAGTCGAGTGTCCCGATGCTCCGGGTTTCGACGGCGCGCGGCGTCCGCCGGACGCCAACACCGGCTTCTCACCGCACGTTCACAGGATGGCTCAGTTCGTGGCGCCGGCGCGCTGTGCATCGACGAGGAGCTCCTCGACGAGCTGCTGAATCCGCCTCAGGTGCGCGCGCTCCACGAGACGGACGTTGTCCTGGACTGCAACGGGCTCGTCGGCCGCGCGCTGCAAGAGCCAACGCGTGGTTACGACTTCACGATGAAGTTCGGTCAGCTGGTTCATGCCGCGAACCATACGGGGCGACTCGCCCCGAAGGGAAGAGCAAGGTGGTGACAAGGTGGTGAACGACCGGAAACGTAAAAAGGCCTGCTCGTCGCCCGGTGAGCTACGGTACCGAGCCGTGAAAGCCAAGGTCGAACGCGAAGTCAAGCTGCAGCCTCCCGAGGGGTTCGATCTCTCCGGGTTCGAAGGCGAGCGTCACAAGCCCCGCCTCTTCGACTCGACCTACTACGACACCGATGACCGCCGCCTCGCCCGCGAGGGTGTCACATTGCGCCGCCGGGTCGAGAACGGCGCGGGCGCCTGGCAGCTCAAGTTGCCGCAGGGCGTCGCGCGGCTCGAGATCGAGCTCGACGACGAGGAGATGGTTCCCGATCGCGTGTCGAAGCTCCTCCTCGGCCTGACCCGCCGCCGCCCGCTCGCTCCGGTTGCGCTCCTGCGCACGAAGCGCGACGCGCTTGTGGTGCGCGACGGCGAGCGTGAGCTGGCCGAGATCGCGCTCGACGCGGTGTCGGTGCTCGAAGGCGAGCGCGTCGCGGGCGCGTTCGACGAGCTCGAGATCGAGCTGATCGACGGCACCGAGGACGATCTCCGCCGGCTCGAGAAGCTGACCCGCGCGGCGGGCGCGAAGGACGCGGCCTCCTCGTCGAAGCTCGCCCGTGTGCTCGGCGTCGAGCCGCCGCGGCGTTCGAAGGCGAGTCCGGGCGCCGGGCCGGCCGAGGCGCTGCGGATCGCGCTTCGCGATCAGCTCGCCGTGCTGCTCGCCCGCGACCCGGGCACGCGACTGGGCACCGACATCGAGGATCTGCACCAGCTCCGTGTCGCGACCCGGAGGCTGCGCGCGTTCCTCCGCGCGTCGCGCTCGTTCGTCGATGCGGAGTGGGCCGAGCGGCTGCGCGCGGAGCTTGGCTGGCTCGGCAGCGAGCTCGGCCGCGTCCGCGACCTCGATGTGCTCCTGGAGCACCTGCGCGCCGAAGCCAAGACGCTCGAGCGCGACGAGGCAAAGGCGTTCAGCGCCGTTCTGACCGCGCTCTCCCGCGAGCGCGGGCGCCAGCGGCGGACTCTCGTGCGCGGGCTCGAGAGCGACCGCTACCTCGCGCTGCTCGACCGGCTCGAGACCGACGATCCGCCGATCGGCGAGTCCAAGGCGACCTTGCAGGCGATCTGGAAGGGCGAGCTCAAGACCCTCCGGCGCACGATGAAGGCGCTCGGGCCCGAGCCGCCCGACGACGCACTGCACGAGGCCCGGATCGAGGCCAAGCGCGCCCGCTACGCGATCGAGCTCGCGCGGCCGGCGCTCGGGAAGCGTGCCGCGGGAATCCTCGAGGCCGCAAAGGAGCTCCAGGACGTGCTCGGCGCACATCAGGACGCCGTGGTCGCGGAGGAAGTGCTGCGCGAGCGGGTCGCCGCAGCGCCGGAGGCGGGAGTCGCCGTCGGGCGGCTGATCGAACGGGAGCGACAACGCCGGGTCGAAGCGCGGCAGCTCTATCGCGCCGCCTGGAAGCAGCTCGACTCGCGCGCCAGCCGGATCTAAGCCGCGCGCACGTCCGCGGCGAGCATCCGGCCCACCGCCGCCTCGCGCAGGCCACCGCGGCCGAGTCGCAACGGCTGGCCGAGCCTGCGCGTCACTTCGCGCAGGACGATTGCCCCGGCGGGGAGGACGCGCGCACGCTGCTCGTCCACGCCGTAGTTCTTCGCGACCTTCGACGACCGCTTCGAGCTCGAGAGCTCGAGCGCCAGCGTCAGCTGGTCCTCGCCGAGGATCGGGCCGACGAGCTTCGCCAGCCCGCGCGCGCTACCGCCGACCGCGAGCGCGAGCTCGGCGACAGGCGGGTCGACATCGGCGAAGAGGTCATGCGTGTGCTGTGCGGCCGCCGCGAGCGACTTGGCCGAGGGAGGGTCGTCGCCGAGGCACGCCGCGGTGAGCCGCAGCGAGCCGAGGTCGACCGACGTGTTCCAGAACGACGGCATGCCGTCGTCGCCGACGACGATCTCGGTCGAGCCGCCGCCGACGTCGCAGACTGCCACGCGCCGCCCGCCGATGTCCTCGCGGGCCAGGGCGCCCTCGTACGCGAGCTCGCCCTCCTCGCGCGCGGAGAGAATCCGGGCCACCGTGCCGCTCGCGCGGGCAATCGTCGCGAGGAGCTCCTCGGGATTCGATGCCTGGCGGCCCGGCGCGGTCACGATCACGTCGATCTCGTCGGCCTGTGCCTTGCGCGCGAGCTTCGCGAACGCCCTCGCGACCTCGGCCGTCTCCGCGAGCTTCGTCCGGCCGACCGAGCCGCGGTCGAGAATCTCCGCGCCGAGCCCGAGATAGACGCTCTCTTCGCGCACGGGAAGGACGCGACCTTTGCGGAGCTCGGCGACGAGCAGCCGCGCGGTGTTGGAGCCGATGTCGAGAACGGCCGCGCGCACCGGCGGAATCTTGTCGGACGCATCGGTCGGTGCCCGCAAGCGACGGAGAAGAGTGCTAGCGCTCACGGCTCCTGTACGCGGCCTGGCGACGCTCACGCAGCCGTGCCCTGCGCATCAGTGCGATCTGTGCGACCCGGGCGCGCTCGCCCTTGGCCGCGCCGAGCCGGTGCCAGGTCCCGTCGGCGCGCAGCTCCCACGCCTGCTCGGTGTCGGAGAGCAGCGTCTCGAGGGTCGCGTTCAGCTCGGCCTGTGCGCGCCTGTCCTCGACTGGCGTGATGATCTCGATGCGGTGGTCGAGGTTCCGCGGCATCAGGTCGGCGCTGCCGATGAGGTAGCTCGACGTGTGATCGGCGTGGAACGCGTACAGGCGGCTGTGCTCGAGGTAGCGGCCGAGCACGCTCCGGACGCGGATGTTCTCGCTCATGCCCGGGACGCCTGGGCGGAGCATGCAGATCCCCCGCGAGATCACGTCGATCGAGGCGCCGGCCTCCGAGGCGCGGTACAGCTCCTGGATGATCGTCGGGTCGGTGATCGCGTTCATCTTGAGCACGATCTCGGCGCGCTTCCCCGCCTGTGCGGCCGCGGCGACGGAACGGATCAGCTCGATGAGGCGCGGGCGCAGCGTCAGAGGCGCGACGAGCAGCTTGCGGAACTTGCGCGGCCGGCCGAAGCCGGTGACGAAGTTGAAGAGGTCGGCGACGTCGGCGGTGATCCGCTCGTCGGCGGTGAAGAGGCTCAGGTCCTCGTACGAGCGCGCCGTGACCGCGTGGTAGTTGCCGGTGCCGATGTGGACGTAGCGGCGCTGGCGCCCGCCCTCGCGGCGGACGACGAGGGTCGTCTTCGCGTGGATCTTCAGATCCGGGAAGCCGTAGACGACGTGGACGCCCGCTTGCTCGAGCCGTCGTGCCCACTCGATGTTGCGCTGCTCGTCGCCGCGGGCCTTGAGCTCGACCAGGCACACCGTCTGCTTGCCGTGCTCGGCCGCGGTGATCAGGGACGGCACGATCGGCGACTCGTCGCTCGTGCGGTACACCGTCGTCTTCAGCGCCGTCACCGCCGGGTCGGAGGCCGCCGTGCGGATGAACGCCTCGTAGCTCGTCGTGAACGACTCGTACGGATGGTGGACGAGGATGTCGCTGCGGCGGATCTCCGAGAAGAAGTCGCCGTCGGCCTGCGGCTGCTTCAGCCGCGCCTGCGTGATCGGCAGCCAGGGCTCGTCCTTCAGCTCCGGCCGGTCGAGCGCGTAGATCTCGAACGCCTCCGAGAGATCGAGCATCCCCTGCACCGCATAGGTCTCGGTCTCGCCGACCGCGAGCCCGGTGCAGAGCCGGTCGATCATCTTCTTGGACATCGTCGAGGAGACCTCGAGGCGGACGACATCGCCGAAGCGGCGCCGGCTGACCTCGGCGCGGACGGCCTCGAGCAGGTCGTCGGCGTCGTCGGAGAGCTCGAGGTCGGCGTCGCGGGTGACCCGGAACACCGCCTGCTCGAGGATCTCCATCCCCGAGAACAGGTGGTCGAGGAAATGCGCGATCACGTCCTCGAGTGGCAGCAGGAGCTTGCGCGCGCCGAGCTCGATGAAGCGGGGCAGGCCTTCGGGAACCTTCACGCGCGCGAACCGCTCCTCGGCGGAGTCCGGGTCGCGAACGAGGACGCCGAGGCTCAGCGAGAGGGGCGAGATGAACGGGAAGGGCTGGCCGGGGCTGACGGCGAGCGGTGTCAGCACCGGGAAGATTTCGCGCTCGAAGCGCTTCTCGAGCTCGTCGAGCTCCTCGGCCGTGCAGTCGTCGACGTGGGCGACGGTGATGCCCTCGGCCGCGAGCGCGGGGACGAGCTTCTTCCGCCAGAGGCGCGACTGGCTCGTGACGAGCTCCTCGACGCGCGGGCGGATCTCGGCGAGCGCCTCGCGCGGCGTCAGGCCGTCGGCGGAGCGTACGGACACGCCCGATTCGGCCTGGTCCATCAGCCCGGCGACCCGCACCATGAAGAACTCGTCGAGCATCGACGCGAAGATCGCGCAGAACTTCACGCGCTCGAGTAGCGGCACCGACTCGTCGTCGGCCAGCTCGAGCACTCGTTCGTCGTAGTCAAGCCAGGAGAGCTCACGATTCAGCAGCGGCTCCGGCGTGTGCATCGCGATTTTGTGAGGCACGGGAGGGACATCCTAGCTTCGCGCGGATGAGGGTCGGAAAATCTCTTCCGGGTGGTCACCGGTCCGTCTCCGGACCGTGACCCAGCTTCGGTGCCGGTCGAATTAGCCTCGTGGCACGGATGAATCAGCGACTCTTGACTGCGCCGCCGGGGGTATCCAGTCGAGAAGCGGCGCTCGGGTCGCCGACATCCGTCGGGGAAGCGAGCTGCAGGTGGCCCGGACCGAGGCCACCTGCGACTCGCTGATCGCCGCGCAGGTAGGGCCAGAGCAGGATCGTGCAGCAGGCGCCGAGCGCGAGGATCTGCTCGGTGAGCATCACCGTCCCTGCGAGGCGCTGGTCGAGCTGCGGGCCGATCCCGAGCAGGCGGTCGGGCTGGCTCGCGTAGTGCGTGTAGTGAGCGCCGCCGGCGAACAGCGTCGCGACGACAGGCTCGCCGAGCAGGAGGACGCCGACCGCGAGCAAGATCCTCGTCGGCACGGTGAGCCGGTGCGCTTGGGCCGGGTCGATCAGCAGGTTCCAGATCAGCACGCCGCCGAGGATGAACGAGAGGTGCTCGAGGTCGTGGACGGTCTGGTGCGTGGCGGCGTAGTCGTAGATCCGCGGTATGTGCCAGGCCCACATTCCCGCGGTCCAGACCGTGAGCGCGACCCAGGGTCCGGTCAGCCAGTGAAGGAACGCGCGTAGCGGAGGGTTCCGGGCGAGCGGCGAGAGGATCTGCGGCGGCAGGAGGAAGAAGACGAGCGGGCCGCGCACGGCGAGCATCGCCAGCGCGATCGCGATGTCGCCGATCACGACGTGTTCGAGCATGTGGGCCGAGAGGAGGTAGTCGTCGGCGATCGCGTCGAGCGGTGAGTCGAGCGCGAGGTAGGTCAGCGCGATCGCGGCGATAAAGAGCACGGCGCGGTCCCAGCCGGCGAGATCCTTCCGGCCGCGGCGGCGGAGGCGCATGAATCCCTGCGCAAAGAGGAGCAGTGCGAGCAGGCAGCCGGCGACCACTGACCACTCCGGGCGCCAGTCGGACGCGAGCGACGGCGGCGAGTAGTGGAACGACGCCGCGCCCTCGGGGCCGGCGATCGTGGCCGCGAGCCTGATCTTTCGCCACTGCCGCGGGTCGCGGATCGGAACCAGCACCTCGTAGGTGTTGCCGCCCGGGAGCGCACGGAGCGGTCCGAACGTGCCGTCGGGCGTCCTCGCTGTGACCCGGAAGTCCGCGTCGTCCACCGGCCTCCCCCCGCGGCTGAGCACGGTCGTGAAGTCGACCATCGTGCGGGTCGGCGAGAGGCTGACGAGCAGCGCGTCGACCCGCGCCGTGTAGCCGCCGGTCCTGACCGTCGCGATCTGAAGGCCGCCGTGCGCGGAGGCTGAGGGAGCGGCGATCGCGGCGAAGCAGAGCGCGGTTACGAGCGCCGCGCGCCTCACCGCTCGCCGATCGTGAAGCGGTCGGGACGGCCGAGCCACGATGAGTCGAGCGACAGCTTTCGCGCGGGCCAGATCGCCATTGCGAGGCTCGGCAGGCCGAGCCCGACGTCGCGCAGGATCGTCCAGGGGCCGACCTTCTCCAGCGAGAGCTTCCCGAAGCAGCCGCAGTCGAGCACGAGCCCGCGGTACCACGCCTGCGCCTGCGCGACGATGAAGACGACCATCAACACGCAGGCGAGGATCGCCGCGGGCCGGATCCACAGGCCGATCGCGAGGTACACGCCGATCGCGATCTCCACGAACGGAAGGGCGTAGGCGAAGGGGCCCACGAGCGCGTGTGGGAGCACGTCGTAGGCCGTGACCTGGCTGTGGAAGTGGCTGAGGTCGAGGGCCTTCGCGATTCCCGCGGCGAGCCAGATTCCCGCGGCTCCGAGGCGGATCGCCAGACCGATCCACGGGACCGCCCTACGCACCCGCCGCCTTCGAGAGCTGCTGGCGGATCAGCGCGTCCGGCTGCTCGCCGTCCCCGCGCCACGTGATCTTCCCCTGCGGATCGAGCACATAGAACGTCGGGAACGCGGCGACCTGGTACTTCGTCGTGACCGGACCAGCGTTGCCGGGCTGCGAGAAGCTCCCCGTCGCGCCGGTCGAGCCGAGGTCGAGCACGGCCGGGTCGCGGATGCCGAAGTAGCTGTGGTACGCGTAGACGCTCGCCGCATCCTCGCCGTCGGCGTTCACCGAGAGCCAGCCGTACTTCGTCCGCGGCAGCGTCGAGAAGATGCTGCGCAGGTGCGGCGCCTCCGCATCGCAGTGCGGGCACCACGTCGCGAAGAACTCGAGCAGTGTCGCCTTGCCGCGGAACTGCGACAGGCTGACGCTCTGCCCCTCGGGCGTCTTCAGCGTGAAGCCGGGCGCCGTGGAGCCGACCGGGAGCAGGTTCGGAGTGGACGGCGGGTTCGCGGCCGAGATCGGCTTGCTCTCGATCTGGCCGACGCCGGCCTCGGTGTTCGGAGAGAAGTTGACGGCGGCGGCGGCTTGCTTCAGCGCCGCCGACGCGCCCTGGTCGGACGCGGAGGCTGCGGCGGGCGGCGGCTTCTTCGGCGAGGATCGCGTCGCGAGCAGGCCGCCGACGACGGCGGCGATCACGACGATCACGAAGATCGTGATGAGGATCACGGTCCGCTGCGAGCCGGACGACTTACCTCCGACGGGCGGCGGCGCCTGCCGCCTCTGTGCTTTCGTGCGACTTGCCTTTCCCATCACTTCTCCTTCAACGCGTCGATGTCGTGAACGATGTCACTTGCTTTGACGTTCGAGTCGTAGACAAGTCTCTCCACCCCCTGCGGATCGACCACCAGGACGTACGCGGAGTGCGCTACCGCGGTCGTCCCGTGTTGCGGGTCCGAGGCGACGTGGTAGGCGGCCCAGACCGGCTCGAGCTGCTTCGGCGTCCCGGAGAGATAGCGGAATGCGGGCACGAGCCGGTGTACGGCGATGAAGTGATGGACCGCGGCCGGCGTGTCGCCTTTCGGGTCGACGCTCACCGCGAGGGCGCCCGTGCCGGGGCCGAGCTCGTGCAGCGCCGTGTTCACATGCTCGGCGATCAGCGGGCAGACGTCGGGGCAATGGGTGTAGAGGAAGGTGACGAGCGTGTAGCTCCCACGCTGGGAGGACATTCGCACGAGCCGGCCCGACTGGTCGCGGAGCGCGAAGTCCGGCGCGGTCCCGGGATCGACGACGGAGGCGCCGCGGAACGCCGTCGCCGGCGCGGCTGCTTTCTTCGCGCCGCCGCAGCCTGCGACCACGAGCAGGGCCGCGGCCCCAAGCGACGCGATGCCGAGTCTCATCGCAGTCATCGTGCCAGAGGTTCGCGAGGGCCGAGTCGGTTCCCACTTGACGCGCTCGGGGCAGGCGCGCACCCTTGTGCCCGATGCCAGCGCGTGTTCTCCGGCTCGCGTCGCCCGCCTGCGTGCTCGTCGTCGTCCTCTCCGGCGCGGCCGCCGCCGCGGGGCCGATTCCCACGCCGATCGGTGTCGGGCCGCTCTACCACCCTGCCGCCGGCGCCGTCCCCGTCTCGGGGCTCCGCTGTGTGAGCGCCGTGCCGCCGCGGTTCGGCGCGCACCTCGAGCTCTTCGCCATGCGGCGCGTCGTGATCGTTCCCGCGGGCGTCGGAGTCGCACCGCCGCTGCGCCGCTCGGGCGCCTACGTGCTCGGCGGGCGCTGCTCGTATCCCGTGCGCACGCGCGAGCCGACCGGCGTGATCGAGGTCGCGCGGGGCGCGAACGCGACGCTTGGGCAATTCTTCGCGGTGTGGGGGCGGCCGCTGTCACCGGCCCGCCTCGCAGGCTTCGCGTCGACCGCGCCGATCCTCGCCTTCGTGAACGGCCGGCGCTGGCACGGCGACCCCCGCGCGATCCCGCTGCGCCGCCATTCGGAGATCGTCCTCGAACTCGGCGGCTACATTCCGCCCCACACGAGTTTCCTCTTCCGGAAGGGTCTCTGATGCGCTGGGTGTTCCTCGTCCCGCTCGTCCTGCTCGCCGCCGGCTGCGGCGGCTCCTCGTCGGGGACAGTCACCGTCGGCGCCGCGCGCACGTACGAGTTAACCGACTTCCAGCCGTCTGCGCCCGTCGAACCGGGGAAGCCGACCGTGGTCGCCTTCACGATCACCCAGCCCGACGGCAAGCCCCTGACCGACTACAAGACCGGCCCGGGCCCGCACACGGGCGTCCATCTGATCATCGTCAAGAGCGACCTCTCGACGATCGTCCACGTCCATCCGCCGGTCGGCGCCGACGGGCGCGTTCGCCAGTCGGTCGTGCTGCCGACTGCCGGGTCCTACCGCGTCGTGATCGACGCCTACCCGGCGAGCACGCCGACGGGTCAGATCAACTTCCAGCTCTTCGACAAGATCACCGTCAGCGGCGCCTTCCACCCGCTGCCGCTGCCCGCGCCGACGCAGAACGTCACTGCGCAGGGCTACCAGTTCACACTCCACCCGCATCCGCCGCTCCACGCCATCCAGCCAGCTTTCCTCACGGTCACGGTCAAGGACCCGAGCGGCAAGCCGGCCGAGTTCACGCCGTGGTACGGCGCGCTCGCCCACGCGATCTTCTTCCGCAAGGGCTCGCTCGACTACTTCCACACGCACGTCTGCAGCGCGGGTGCCGTCGGCTGCACGAGCGCGCTCGGCGCGACGAAGATCGCCGGCACCTCAACGACGCCTGGGAAGCTCACGGTCGGCGTCCTCGTCCCCGTGCCCGGAGTGTGGCGGCTCTTCCTCCAGTGCAAGGTCGACGGGAAGATCCTGACCGCTCCGTTCACGCTCGTGGTGCGTGGTTAGATGAGGCCGATGAGTCGCCGGAGCGCCGCGGGTTGGCTGCTGATGCTGCCGCTGATGGTCGCCGGGACGCAGTTCGCCCATGTCCTCGCGTACCGGATCGTCTATCCCGAGGCGCACGTGCGGCTGCGCGAGCTGGCGTCAACGGGCCACGGCTACATGGGCTACCTCCCGCTGCTGCTCGGGATCGCGTCGGCGGTGGAGCTCGTCGCGTTCGGGTCGCTCGTCGCCGACGGGATGCGGCGGCGCCGCCGGCTGGCCCTGTCGCCGTGGGCGTTCGCGCTGCTGCCGCCGCTCGGCTTCGTGCTGCAGGAGTTCCTCGAGCGGCGCCTCGCCGGCGCCTCGTTCCCGTGGTGGATGGTGCTTCAGCCGACCTTCCGCATCGGCCTCCTCCTCCAGCTCCCGTTCGCGCTCGCGGCCTTCCTGGTCGCGCGGCTGCTTTCCCGCGTCGCAGATCGCGTTGCGTCGGCCCTCCGCCGCGAGCCGCACCGGCCCGTGCAGGTTGTCGTGCGGCTGCGGTGGGCCGCCGCCGCGACCTGGCTTCCGCGCCCCGGCGTCCTGGGCGACGGGCATGCGGGTCGCGGGCCCCCGTTCGCCGCCAGTCCGGCGACCGGCGCGCTCCGTACGTAGCTCGAACCGTTCGGAGGCGGGCGTCGCATTTCCTCCGAACCGAAGGAGCACCAAATGAGCAATCTGTTTCGCACCCTGACTGCGATCGCGGTGGCGATCGCGGCACTGCTCGTGTTCGCGTCCGCTGCTTTCGCGCACGCGCGCGTCAGCCCGGCGGTCTCGCTCTCGAACCAGCTCCAGCTCTACAGCCTCGCCGTGCCGACCGAGAAGGACAACGCTACGACGACGAAGATCGAGTTGACGGTTCCGTCCGGCTTCTCGATCGACTCGTTCGTATCGAGCCCGGGCTGGCGGCGCGTGGTGCAGTCGACCGGAACGGGTGAGGCGGCCGTGATACAGAAGGTGACCTGGGCCGGGGGCAGCGTGCCGACCGGCGAGGACTCGCTCTTCCAGTTCCTGGCCCAGCCGGCCAAGAGCGGGAAGTACACGTTCCAGGTCAAGCAGACCTACTCCGACGGCTCGATCGTCAACTGGACGGGCTCGGAGTCATCCGACAACCCGGCGCCGACGATCGAGGCGAAGGCCTCGCTCGGCGGCGGCAGCATCTCCGTGGCGACGATCGTCGCGATCGTCCTCGGCGCGCTCGGGCTGATCTTCGGCGCGATCGCCCTGTTCAGCCGGGGCGGCGGCGGCGGAAAGCGGGAGCTGGCTTGACGGCGCGGGGGCGAGGCGTTCTCGTCGCGGCGCTGCTCGCGCTGGCACTCCTGGCACCGGCGGCGGCGTCCGCGCACGCCTATCTGGTACACACCGTGCCTGCGCCGAGCGCCGTCCTGAACGCCTCGCCCCCCGTTGTCGCCCTGACCTTCGACGAGGCCGTCGAGCCGCGCTTCGCGATCATCTCGGTCACCGACGCCGCGGGTCACCAGGAGGCGACCGCCCCGCCGCGGCGCTCTCCCGCAAACCCGGACACGCTCGTCGTACCGCTCCGGCCGCACCTCGCCGAGGGCTGGTATCTCGTCTACTGGCGCGCGATCTCGGTCGACGGCCATCCCGTGCAGGGCGCCTACACCTTTGCGATCGGACCGAACGAGGGGCCGCAGCCCCAGTTCAGCGTGCCCTCGATCGCGCAGACGGCGACGACGCCGAAGCTCCTGATCGCCCGCTGGGCGATGTTTCTCACCGTGATGATCGCGCTCGGCCTCTTCGTGATGCGGATTGCGATCGCGCGGCCACTGTTGCGGCGCGTCCCGGGGACGAGCCTGCGCGGCGTCACCGTCTCGATGGTCGTCGCCTCGGTACTCGGCCTGATCGCGATCCCCGTCTACCTCGACATCAACGCCGCGATCGACTCGCTGCGGTCGGACTTCGCGGTCGGCGCGCTCGTGCCCCTGTTCCGGGTGACCGCCTTCGGACGCGGCTATACCGACATGGAGCTCTGCTTCGCGCTGTTCTGCGTCGCCTCCTGGATCGCGGTCTGGCTCGACCGGCCGGAGCGCGAGCACCGCTCGATCGCCGAGCTGCTGGCCGTCGGGGGCGCGCTCGCCGCCGCCGCCGCGGTGCTCATCCTGCCGGGGACGTCGGGCCACGCAGCCCAGACCGCGCCCCGCGGGATCTCGTTGCTGCTCGACTGGCTCCACCTCGTCTCCGGCTCGCTCTGGCTCGGCGGTCTCGTCGGGCTCCTGGTCGTGTGGGCGACCCTCTCAGCCGGGAACCGGATCGCGGGGCTCGCCGTCACCGTGCCGCGCTTCTCGAACGTCGCCTTCGTCTCCGTGCTCCTCCTGATCGCGACCGGCACCGGCGCGACGATCATCCACATGCCGACGATCGCCTCGCTCTGGCAGACCTCGTACGGCAAGACGATCCTCGTGAAGGTAGCGCTGCTGATCGCGGCGATGCTCCTCGCCGCGTTCAACCTCCTGCGCGCGAAGCCGCATCTCGCCGTCGCGGACGAGCGCCCGGAGCTTGGCCCGCCCGCCGCGAAGCTGCTGCGCCGCCTCGTGACCGGGGAGGCCGTGATCGTGGCTGCGGCGGTGTTCGCCGCCGCACTGCTCTCGAGCCTCGCGCCGCCCGCGAAGGCGCTCGCCCAGGTGGGCTCAGCCGTGGCGCACGTAGGCCCTGGCCAGGTCGTGCAGGTGGTGCACAAGAACGGCTATACGATCAAGGTGCTCGTCACGCCGAACAAGGCCGCGCTGCCGAACAGCTTCGCTCTTCAGCTCACGAAGGGCGGCACGCCGGTTCGCGGCGCGGACGTGACGCTTCAGTTCGAGATGCTCGACATGCAGATGGCAAACCAGGAGTACCAGCTCGAGGAGACGAGCCCCGGGATCTACACGCGGCCGGCGCCGGCGCTCGTGATGGTCGGCCACTGGGGCCTGACCTACACGATCACGCCGCCCGGCGGACAGCCGTTCAGCGTTCTCGTCGTCGACCACGCCACTGGATGAGCAACGTCCGCATCAGACTCGCCGCGTCCGTCCTCGCGCTCGCCCTGGGTGTGATTGCGGCAGTCGTCGCGCTCGTCGTCGTCCACTCAGTGCTCGCGTGAAGCGCGCCGTTGTGCTCGCACTGGCGCTTGCGGCGCTGGCGCTTGTTCCCGCCGCCGCGCGTGCGGACGGCGACCCGGCCAGCGACGTCCTCTACAACGGCCGTGTCTTCCTGCCGTTCGACGCGAAGATCAACGGCAAGAACCAGCTCCAGCTCGAGCAGGTCGTGAACGCTGCCTGGAAGGCGGGCTTCCCGGTCAAGGTCGCGGTGATCTCCTCCCAGTACGACCTCGGCTCGGTCGGCGTGCTCTGGCAGAAGCCGCAGCTCTACGCGAAGTTCCTCGGCCAGGAGCTCGCGTTCCTCTACAAGGGCCGGCTTCTGATCGTGATGCCGAACGGCTACGGGCTCGTCAACGGCAAGCATTCGACCGCCGCCGAGCGGAAGCTGCTGGCCAAGGTGCCGATCGGGCCAGGCGGCGACGGCATGACGGCGAGCGCGGCGAACGCGGTGCGGGCCCTCGCCGCCGCCTCGGGGGCCAAGCTCCCGAAGCCCGTGAGCCGGACGACCAACACCGGCCGCGACCGGCTCGTGATCCTGATCGTCGTCATCCTGGTCGCGCTCCTCGTCGTGCTCTTCGTGCCCGGTGTGCGCCGTCGCGTGCGGCGGACGCGCGCGTCGTGAAGCTCGGCGGCGTACGAAGGCAGCTCGTCGCGGCGGCGATCAGCATCGCCGCGCTCGCCGCCGTGACCGCCGTGATCTTCGGCGTCAAGACCGTCGCGCCCGTCCTCAGCCTCGGCGTCCTCTACGTCTTCGCGGTGCTCCCCGTCGCGGTGCTGTTCGGGCTCGCGTGGGCGGTGACGGTCTCGATCGGGAGCATGCTGGCGTTCAACTGGTTCTTCCTGCCGCCGCTGCACACGCTGACGCTGCGCGAGTCGGGAAGCTGGGTCTCGCTCGCGGTGTACCTCGTCACGGCTTTCGTCGTGAGCGCGTTCGCAGCGCGATCGCGGCGGCGCGCCGTCGACGCCGAGCAGCGGCGCGGCGAGGCTGCCCTCCTCGCCGACGTCTCGAGCGTGCTGCTCGAGGCCGACCACGTGCAGGACGCCGTGCCGGAGGTGGCAGCGCTCACCTCCGGCGTGCTCGGCGTCGAGCCGGTGCGGATCGAGCTCGGCTCGGTGCGGCGCGCCGAACGGAGCGAGCGCGCTCATCCGCTCTCGGCCGGCGGGCGCGATGTGGGACGGCTGTTCGTCGCCGAGGACGCAGTCGTCTCGTCGAGCGTGCTCGCCCGCGTGCTGCCCGCTCTGGCGTCCCTGTTCGCGGTGGCGCTCGAGCGTGAGCGACTGCGCGTGCGCTCGCTCGAGGCCGAGGCGCTTCGCCGCAGCGACGCGGTGAAGACGGCGCTGCTCCGCGCGGTCAGCCACGACCTGCGCTCGCCGCTGACGGCGATCCGCACCGCGGCGGAGGGGCTCCACGACACGAGTCTCTCGCTGGCGCCGGAGGATCGCGCCGCGCTCGAGGCGGCGATCCTCGGGGAGGCGCAGCGGCTCGACCGCCTCGTCGAGAACCTGCTCGACCTGTCGCGGCTCGAGGTCGGCGCCGCACAGCCTCGGCCCGAGATCTGGACGATGGACGGACTGCTCGCCCGCGCGCTCGAGGCCGTTGGGAGCGGCGCCGAGCGAATCACGGCCATCGTCCCGCCCGATGCGCGCCCGGTGCGCGTCGACGGCGCGCACGCCGAGCGGATCCTCGTCAACCTGCTCGAGAACGCGCTCGCCTATTCGCCCGCCGACGAGCCGGTGCAGGTCGTGGTCGAGGACAGCGGCGCCGAGGTCGTGACGCGCGTGATCGACCGCGGGGCGGGCATCGCAGCGGCCGACCTCGAGCGCCTGTTCGAGCCGTTCGAGCGCGGCGGCTCTCCCGTCGGCCACGGCGGCAGCGGTCTCGGCCTTGCGATCGCGAGCGGCTTCGCACAGGTCAACGGCGGCCGCGTCTTCGCGGAGCCCGCGAACGGCGGCGGCACGGTCTTCGCGCTCGCCCTGCCGGCGGTGCCCGTCCCGGTCGGGATGCGGGCATGAGCCCACAGCGAGTCCTCGTCGTCGACGACGAGCCGCAGATCCTGCGCGCGCTCCAGACGAACCTGCGCGGCGCGGGCTACGACGTGAAGACCGCGGCGACCGTCGCGGAGGCGCTGGCGGCCGCGGCGACCCACCCGCCCGATGCGGTGATCCTCGACCTCGTCCTCCCCGACGGCAGCGGCACCGACGTCTGCCGCGAGCTGCGCACCTGGAGCTCGATGCCGATCGTCGTCCTCTCGGCCGTCGGCGACGAGCGCGAGAAGGTCGCCGCACTCGACGCGGGCGCCGACGACTACGTGACAAAGCCCTTCGGCATGGACGAGCTGCTCGCCCGGCTCCGCGCCGCGCTGCGGCGCTCGTCGCCGGCGGGCGAGCCTGTGCTCGAGGTCGGCGAGCTCGTGCTCGACCTCGACAAGCACGCCGTCTTTCGCCACGGCGAGCAGCTCTCGCTGACGCCGAACGAGTACGACCTGCTCTCGCTGCTGATCCGTAACGAGGGCAAGCTCCTCACGCACCGAGCGATCCTCCGCGAAGTGTGGGGGCCCGCCTACGGCGACGAGTCGCACTATCTGCACGTCTACGTCTCGCAGCTCCGCCGCAAGATCGAGCCGGATCCGACCCGCCCGCGCTATCTCCTCACAGAGCCCGGCGCGGGCTACCGGCTTGTGAATCCGGTCGCCGCGGAATCTTGAGACGGCCTTTAGGCGCACCGCGCTAGCGTCGCCGCGTGGCGACAGGAACGACGTGGCGTAGGCGACGCCGCCAGCAGCAGCACGGGCTCGAGCGCGTGCTCGGCACACCAGCGCTCTTCGCCACTGCGTACGGCGACGTCGGCTCGTCGATCTACTACGCGCTCGGCCTCACCGCCTCGTTCGCGCTCGGGCTGACGCCGGTCGTCTTCGTGATCGCCGGGATCTTCTTCGTCACGACCGCGATCACCTATGCCGAGGGCACGGTCCGCTATCCGGAGGCCGGCGGCTCGTCGAGCTTCGCGCGTCACGCTTTCAACGAGGTCGTCTCCTTCGGAGCCGGCTGGGCGCAGATGCTCAATTACGTCGTCACGATCTCGATCTCGGCGTTCTTCGTACCGCACTACCTGTCGGTCTTCTGGGCGCCGTTGCGGCAGAACCCGTGGGACATCGTCGGCGGCGCGATCGTGATCGTGCTGCTCGTATCGCTCAACGTCTTCGGCGTCCGCGAGGCCGTGAAGCTGAACGTCATCCTCGCCGTGATCGACTTCTCGACGCAGGTGCTGCTCGTCGCGCTCGGGGCGGCGCTGGTCTGGAACCCGCACCTCTTGATCGCCGGCATCCACCTCGGCGTTGCGCCGCCCTGGAGCCAGTTCTTCCTCGCGATTCCGATCGGGATGATCGCGTACACCGGGATGGAGACGATCTCCAATCTCGCGGAGGAGACGCGCGACCCGCCGCGCGACGTGCCACTCGCCTACAAGTACGTGGCCGGAGCAGTGTTCGCGATCTACCTGACGCTGCCGTTGATCGCGCTGATGGCGCTGCCGGTGCATCGCGTCCCGGGCGGCGGCTACCAGACGCTGCTCGGCCGGAACCCGCCGAACGGCTACGCGAACGACCCCGTGCTCGGGATCGTGAACAACATCGGGCTGCACGGCATCGCGTTGACCGGCCTGCGCTACTACGTCGGCATCCTCGCCGGCACGATCCTGATTATCGCGGCCAACGCGGGCGTGATCGGCTCTTCGCGGATCACCTACTCGATGGCGAGCCACCGCCAGCTACCGGAGCGCCTGCGGCGGCTCCATCCGCGCTTCAAGACGCCGTACCTCTCGCTGATCTTCTTCTCCGGGCTGCTCTCGATCCTGACGCTGCTGCCGGGGAAGATCGACTTCCTCGGAACGATGTACAGCTTCGGCGCGATGCTCTCCTTCGCGATCGCGAACCTGTCGATCATCGTGCTCCGCTTCCGTTTCCCCGACGCGGAGCTCCAGGTGAAGGGCCGGCCGAACCTGCGCATCGGCAAGGTCGACTGGCCACTCTTCGCGATCGTCGGCTTCCTCGGGACCGCGGCCGCGTGGCTCGTGGTCGTGGTGCAGCGGCCCGTGACGCGCGACGTCGGTTTCGCCTGGCTGGCGATCGGCTTTGCCACCTACATCGTGTATCGCAAGCGCGTGATCCACGTGCCGCTCACGGAGACCGTCAGCGCGCCTCCGTGGAGCGGGCCGGCGACCGCGCTCGAGTACCGCCACATCCTCGTCCCGGTCGGCGACGACCCGGAGTCGGAGCGCGCGGTGGACTACGCGGCGCGGCTCGCGGCCGAGCGTGGCGCGCGCCTCGTCGTCGTGACCGTGGTCGAGGTGCCGCTCGAGCTGCCGCTGGAGGCTGCGCTGCCGGAGGAAGTCGAGCTCGCCAACGCGCTCCTCGACGAGGCGCGCGCGATCGGCGAGTCCTACGGGGTGCGCGTCATCGAGCGGCTGATCCGGGCGCGCAGCTTCGGGCGCGCGGTGATCGACGAGGCCGTGACCCGCCGCTCCGACATCATCGTCGTCGGCGCGGAACGGAATACGCGGCGCCGCCGGCCCATGGTCTTCAGTCCGACCGTCGAGCAGATCCTCAAGCACGCGCCGTGCCGCGTCCTGGTCGCGGCGGGTCTCCCGTTCGACGGCATCCGCAGCAACGGCCACGCGGCGCTGCTCGTTCCCAGATAAGGGGTAAACGAAGGGCCGCCCTGGGGCGACCCTTCGCTCTTCCGCGGGAGCAGAAGCTGCTACGCGGAGACCGGCGTGGGGACCGCCGGAACCTTGGCGCTCTTCTTGCCGAAGAGCACGGAGTCCTCGCTGCGGAGCGCGCCGCCGAGGGCGAGGATCAGGAAGCCGATCCCCGAGAGGAGGAGCGCGATCCCGACGACGATCCCGAAGAGCGCGATCTGCGACGCGAGGTACGAGGTGTTCAGCGCCGTCGTGAGCGCGGTCTCGGTGACCCAGAGGTTGCGGAGACCGTTGTCCTGCGGCTGGCCGTTGACGATGACCGCCTTGGTGGCGTCGTTCGTGCCCTTGCCGTCAGCGCTCGCAAAGCGCGGCATCTGCGCATACGTCAGGCCGCCCGTCGCGACGAGCGTGTGGATCCGCATGTACTGAGCGAAGCAACGAGCCGTGGCGCCGTTCGTGACCGTCTTGCCCGCGACGCTGCAGCTCGGGATCGACACGTTCTGGAGCCCGGCCTTCGTGACCTCGGGCTTGATCCCCGCAGGCGTCATGTCGGGAGTGCCGACAATCGCCTCGTTCTTGACGCTGCTGTTCACAGTGCTGCGGCCGTTGACACCCATCACGATGGCGACGACGCCGAACGCGATGAGGACGGCTGCTGCGATGAAGCCTCCGATTTCCAGTGCTTTACGCATTTCTCCTGCTCCCTTCATGCTATTGACTTGCCTTGCGCCTACTCTCATCTTTGGGAGCGCGCGGGCAATCGGGGCAGGTGCGGAACGTCGTTGCGGGGTTTTCGCCTAACGAGTCAGCGAATCCGCGTACGGCATCGGTTTCAGCACGACGGTCTCGGAGGGCGAGTGCGTGAGCACCCACGCGAGCTCCTTCTCGGTGAAGCCGTGGCCGTTTGCCGGGGCCGGCGCGATGATGCGGTCGAACTTCTCGACCTCCCAGAGCCGCTTCAGCGCGTGGGTGAGGGTGCGACCCTTCTCGATTCGCGCATCGACCGGGACGCCGGCTCTGAGCGCCGCGTGCTCGACGGCCTCGAGCTGCGGCATCGCGACCTGCACCTCCTCTCTGAGCGGCGAGTCCTCGGCGTAGCGGAGCGGGACGACGAGGAGATACGCCGGGACCAGTACCGCTTCCTCGGCCCGGGCGATGCGGATCGCTGCGTCGACTATCGTGGAATCGAGGCTCCCGGAGAACGCGACGAGCACGCGGCGGGCGCCCTTGTTGACGGGCAGCCTGCGTGCCGGACGCGACCGTCGCGCGAGCTGGACGAGCAGCGCCGTCCCGAGCGTGAGGACCAGCGCGGCGAGAAGGATGACGATCGCGGTCACGGCTTCAGCTCCTTCCGGTCGGCGCGGTTTGCAACGACGCGAATGTCGATCCCGGGGAGCTCGCGTACGAGCGCGGACACGAGCGAGCCGCGCATGATCTCGGTCCGGCGCCGCTCGTCGGGGGTTCCGAGGAACACGTACGTCGACCCGCGCTCGTAGACGATCCGGCGTACCGCCCCGACGAGGTCTCCGTCCTCGGCCTCGAGAAAGTGCGCGCCGAGGACGATCGAGAGGCGCCGGAGCGCCGCGAGCGAGATCTGCTCCTCGTCTGTGAGCGCTTTGCCGGGCTTGTGGACCCACAGCGCGTCGAGGTCGGCGCCGAGCCGCTCGGCCGAGCGCCACGCGCGCCGAAGCAGGCGCTGCGAGCGCGGCTCTGGCGTCACGAGCGTGAGCACGCGCTCGGCGACGGCCTGATGACTGAGCGGATCGAGCACCGTCGCCTGGCGGCGCTGTCCGACATCCTCGGCGACCTCGCGCAGGGCGAGCTCGCGCAGGGCCGAGAGCTTCTCGAGCCGGAAGAAGTTCTGGAGCGCTACCTCGGCCCGCTCCTTCGGGTAGACCTTGCCGGCGAGCATCCGCTTCTGCAGTGCTTCGGGAGTGAGATCGACGAGGACGACCTCGTCGGCCTCCTCGAGGATCCGGTCGGGGAACGTCTCGCGGACGCGGATCTCGGTCAGCTCGGCGATAGAGTCGTTGAGGCTTTCGAGGTGCTGGACGTTGACCGTCGAGATCACGTCGATCCCCGCGGCCAGCACCTCCTCGATGTCCTGGTAGCGTTTCTCGTTGCGCATCCCTACCGCGTTGGTGTGCGCGAGCTCGTCGATCAGCGTCAGCTCGGCCGAGCGGCGGATCACCGCGTCGACGTCCATCTCTCCGAGCGCGAGGCTGCCGTGGTGGGTGAGGAGGCGCGGCACGACCTCGATTCCCTCGGCCAGCGCGGCCGTCTCGGGGCGGTCGTGCGGCTCGAGGTATCCGATCACGACGTCGCGGCCCTCGACCTGAGCCTGCCGTCCCTCCTGGAGCATCCGGTAGGTCTTGCCGACCCCGGCGGCCATGCCCAGGAGGATCCGGTAATGGCCTCGCACTAAGCCCCGAGAACGTTGTAGACGATCAGGTCGATCAGCTTGATCGCCACGAAGGGCAGAATCATGCCGCCGAGGCCGTAGATCAGCAGGTTGCGACGCAGGAGCGCGGAGGCGCCGATCGCGCGGTAGCGGACGCCGCGGAGGGCGAGCGGGACGAGTGCGGGGATGATCAAGGCGTTGAAGATGATCGCGGAGATGATCGCGCTCTGCGGGTTGCCGAGGTGCATGACGTTGAGCGTGTTCAGCGGCCCGCGCTCGCCCGGCTTCGCCGCGTAGGTGAAGGCGAACATCGCCGGCAAGATCGCGAAGTACTTGGCCACGTCGTTGGCGATCGAGAACGTGGTGAGGGCGCCGCGGGTGATCAGGAGCTGCTTGCCGACCTCGACGATCTCGATCAGCTTCGTCGGATTCGAGTCGAGGTCGACCATGTTGCCGGCCTCCTTCGCGGCCGTGGTGCCGGTGTTCATCGCCACGCCGACGTCGGCCTGCGCAAGGGCGGGCGCGTCGTTCGTGCCGTCGCCGGTCATCGCGACCATGCGGCCCTTGGCCTGCTCCTCCTTGATCAGCGCCATCTTGGCCTCGGGCGTCGCCTCGGCGAGGAAGTCGTCGACGCCGGCCTCCTGCGCGATCACCGCGGCGGTGACGCGGTTGTCGCCCGTGATCATCACCGTGCGGATGCCCATCCTGCGGAGCTCGTCGAAGCGCTCGTTCATGCCGCCCTTGACGATGTCCTTGAGGTAGATGACGCCGAGTGCCCAGTTGTCCCGCGCCACGACCAGCGGCGTGCCGCCCTGCTCCGCGACGCCCTGCACGATCTGGTCGAGCTCGGCCGGCGCACGGCCGCCGTGCTCCTCGATGAAGGCCTTGACCGAGTCGGCGGCGCCCTTGCGGATCTCGGTGCCGTTGATGTCGATCCCGCTCATCCGCGTCTGGGCGGTGAACGGGATGAAGCTGTGCTCGCCGAGCTCGCGCTCCCGCACGTCGAAGCGCTCCTTTGCGAGCACGACTATCGAGCGCCCCTCGGGGGTCTCGTCGGCGAGCGAGGCGAGCTGGGCGACCTCGGCGAGCTCGCGCTCGTCGACGCCCGGGACGGGCAGGAACTCGGCCGCCTGGCGGTTGCCGAGCGTGATCGTGCCGGTCTTGTCGAGCAGCAGCACGTCGACGTCGCCCGAGGCCTCGACGGCGCGGCCCGACATCGCGAGCACGTTGCGCTGCACGAGCCGGTCCATTCCCGCGATCCCGATCGCGGACAGCAGCGCGCCGATCGTGGTCGGGATCAACGAGACGAGCAGCGCGATCAGCACGGTCTGCGACACCGGCGTGCCGGCGTAGGTCGCGAACGGCTTCAGCGTCACGACCGCGGCGACGAAGGTGATCGTCAGCCCTGCGAGCAGGATGTTCAGCGCGATCTCGTTCGGGGTCTTGCGCCGCTCGGCGCCCTCGACGAGCGCGATCATGCGGTCGAGGAACGAGTGGCCCGGCTCCTGGGTGACCCGGATCACCAGCTGGTCCGAGAGGAGCCTCGTGCCGCCGGTGACGGCCGAGCGGTCGCCGCCGGACTCGCGGATCACGGGCGCGGACTCGCCGGTGATCGCCGACTCGTCGACGGAGCCGACGCCCTCGATCACATCGCCGTCGGCGGGGATCACATCGCCGGCTTCGACGATCACGACGTCGCCTCGCTGCAGCTCCGCGGCCGGCAGCTCGCGCCCGTCCTGGAGCCGGGCGAGCGTCGTGGTGCGGGTGGCGCGAAGTGTCGCCGCCTGTGCCTTCCCGCGTCCCTCGGCGATCGCCTCGGCGAAGTTGGCGAAGAGCACCGTCAGCCAGAGCCAGAACGCGATCACGCCGACGAACCAGAGCTGGTCGTAGTGGCCGCGCACGATCTCGAGGATGAAGATCCCGGTCGTGATCACGCTGCCGAGCTCGACGATGAACATCACCGGGTTCTTCAGCTGCAGGCGCGGATCGAGCTTGGGGAACGAGTCCTTGATCGCGGCGAGCGTCAGCTCGCGGGAGAAGATGCTGGACGAGGTGCGCGCCACTACTGACCGGTCTCCTTGTCGAGTGCGAGGTTGAGTTTCAGGACGTTGACGCCGGGCTCGCCGAAGAAGCCGAGGCTGCGGCCGTCGGTGCTCTTCGAGATCAGCGACTGCACCGTCGCGAGCGGCAGGTTGCGAACCGAAGCGATCCGGTGGGCCTGGAGCTGGGCGTAGGCGGGCGAGATGTCGGGGTCGATCCCGGACGCCGAGGTGGTGACCGCGTCGACGGGGATGTCCGCCTTGGTCAGGCCCGGGTTGTAGGGGCCCTCGAGCTTGAGAATTGCCGCGATCGCCGCGTCGACGTTCTTCGTGAGCTGGGGGTTCGTCGGGCCGAGGTTCGCGAAGGTGGTCGCGCCCGCGTTGTAGGCGGGAGAGGTCGCCGACGGGCGCTCCTGGAAGTACTTCGCCGCGGTGAAGCCCTGTGCCGCGAGGCTCGAGCCGACCACGGTGCCGTTCTGCTTGATCAGGCTGCCGGCGGCCTTGTTCGGGAACGCGACGGAGGCGAAGCCGGTCATCACGGCGGGGAACGCGAAGCCGAAGACGAGCGTGATCACGACGACGGCGATGACGGAGCTGACGAAGGCGCGCATCAGTGGGACAGTCCTTCCACTACCGGGCCGAGCGTCAGAGCTGGGAAGATCATCAGCCCGGCGGTGAGTACGATCACGCCCACGAGCAGGACGGCGAAGATGGGCCCGTCAGTGCGGAACGTGCCGGCCGAGACGGGGGCCGTCTTCTTGCCGGCGAGGGAGCCTGCGAGCGCCAGTGCGGCGATCAGCGGCACCCAGCGGCCGAGGTAGAGCGCAACCGTGCCGAGCTCGGCGGAGAAGTTGGTCGCGCCGTAGCCGGCAAACGCGCTGCCGTTGTTGTTCGACTGCGAGGTGTAGGCGTAGAGCGCCTCGGTGAAGCCGTGCGCGCCGGGGTTGAAGATCGAGGCGAGCCCGAGCTTCGTCACCACCGAGACGCCGGTCATGACCAGCACCATCGTCGGCACGAACAGCGCGCCGACTGCCGCGTATTTGATCTCGCGGGCCTCGATCTTCTTGCCGAGGTACTCGGGCGTGCGGCCGATCATCAGCCCCGCCACGAAGACGGCGATGATCACGTAGAAGAACATCCCGTAGAGCCCGGAGCCGACGCCGCCGAAGATCACCTCGCCGACGAAGATGTTCACGAGCGGGACGGCGCCGCCGGCGGGCGTGTACGCGTCGAGGCCGCTGTTGACCGAGCCGTTCGAGGCGTCGGTCGTCGGTACGGTCCAGAGGGCGGAGTTGGCGATGCCGAAGCGGATCTCCTTGTCCGACATGTTGCCGCCGCTCGAGCCGTTGCCCTGCGTGATGTTCACGCCCGAGTTGCGCAGCACCGCGGAGCCGTGCTGCTCGGCCGGGAGGGCGATCGCGACGCCGACGGCGAACATCGCGAACATCGCCGTGAAGAGCACCCAGCCCTGGCGAATGGCGCCGACCATCTTCCCGAACATGAAGACCTGCGCGGCCGGGATCAGCAGGATCGAGAGCACCTCGAGGAAGTTCGAGAGCCCGGTCGGATTCTCGAACGGCACGGCGGAGTTCGAGTTGTAGAAGCCGCCGCCGTTCGTCCCGAGCTGCTTGATCGCGATCTGCGAGGCGGCGGGGCCGCGCGCGATCGTCTGGTGCGCGCCCTGGAGCGTGGTCGCCGTCGCGTGCCCGTCGAAGGTCTGGACGACGCCCTGTGAGACGAGCACGACGGCGAGCACGAGGACAAGCGGGAACAGGATGTAGACGAGGCCCCGGTAGAGGTCGCGCCAGAAGTTACCGAGGTCGGTGGTCGAGCGGTGGGCGAAGCCGCGCACGACGGCGGCGAGCACCGCCATGCCGACCGCTGCGGAAACCCAGTTCTGCACCGCGAGCCCGGCCATCTGGGTCAGGTACGACATCGTGTACTCGCCGCCGTAGTACTGCCAGTTCGTGTTGGTGATGAAGCTGGCGGTCGTGTTCAGCGAGATGTGCGACGAGACGCTCGCGAGGTGGTCCGGGTTCAGCGGCAGGTGGCCCTGGAGCCGCATCAGCGCGAAGAGCGGCACCGAGAAGACCGCGCTGAAGATCAGCACCGTCTTCGCGTAGCTCTTCCAGTCCTGCTCGCGCGAGGTGTCCACGCGGAGCAGCCGGAGGAAGAAGTTCTCGATCGCCCGGAGCCAGCGGCCGCCGAAGGACGGGTCGTTGTAGACCCGCGCCATGTACAGGCCGAGCGGGTAGGCGAGGACGAGCAGTACGACCGCGTAGACGAGGATCTGTCCGATGCCCTGGCCGCTCATCTAGAACCGCTCCCCGCGAAACAGCGCGTAGGTCAAGTAGACGAAGACGCCGATCGCGACGACCAGGCCGAAGATGTCTCCGGCCGACATCAGACGCGCTCCAGCGCCCAGAGCAGCGCGAACGCGAATGCGAAGCACGCGACCCCGATCGCGATTGCGGCAACGTCGAACATGACACTGACCGTACGACCGCCCGTCTCAACGACGGCTCACGGTTTCCGGGCGCGCTCTTAAAGTCGGCTCAAGAGTCGCTTTCGGCCGGATCGACGAGGCGATACCCGGCGCCCGGCTCGGTGAGCAGGTAGCGCGGGCTCGCCGGGTCGGGCTCGATCTTGCGCCGTAGGTGCGAGACGTAGACGTGCAGGTAGTGCGCCTCGACCTGGTAGGCAGGCCCCCACACCTCGCGCAGCAGCATCTTGTGGGTCAGGAGCTTCCCCTGGTTCTGCGCGAGGACGCGCAGGAGGTCGAACTCGTGGGGGCTGAGCTTCACGCGCTCGCCGCTTGCGGTGACGATCCGCTCGGCGACATCGATCCGGAGGGCGCCGAGCTCGATCACCGGCTCCGCCGAGGGCGTGATCCGGCGGAGCGCGGCGCGCAGGCGGGCCAGCAGCTCGTCGACGCCGAAGGGCTTGGTGACGTAGTCGTCGGCGCCGGCGTCGAGCGCCGCGACTTTCTCGCGCTCCTCGCCGACGGCGGAGAGGACGATCACCGGCGCGTCCGTCCAGGTGCGCAGCTCGCGGCAGACGTCGGTGCCGCGCCCGTCCGGGAGCACCAGATCGAGGATCACCGCTTCGGGCGGATGTGCGGCCGCCGCGGCGAGAGCGCCCTCGGCCGTGTCAGCCGTCTCGACGGTGTAGCCCGCGCCTCGCAGCATCGTCCCGAGCGCGCGCAGGATCTGCGGCTCGTCGTCGACGACAAGGATCCGCTGGCCGCTCACGCAGGAAGCTCGTCGGGGAGCTCGACCGCGGGCAGCGCGAGCGCGAAGGTGGCGCCCTGGCCCGGCCTCGACTCGGCCCAGACGCGGCCGCTGTTCGCCTCCGCGAAGCCGCGGGCGATCGCAAGACCGAGCCCCGCGCCGCCTCCCGGCTCGCCGCTCCCGCGATGGAATGCGTCGAAGACGCGCTCGAGCTCGCCCTCGCTCAGCCCCGGGCCCTGGTCGACGACCCGGACGATCGCCTCGCTTCTCGTCGCAGTGATCCGCACGTGCACCGACGCGCCCGGCGGCGAGAACTTGAGTGCGTTCTCGATCAGGTTCGCGAGCACCCGCTGGATCTGAGCGGCGTCGATGTCGACGAGCGGCGACTCGCCGCCGGCGAGCTCGACTCGAGAGGCCGCATCGAGGGAGTCGATCGCCTGCCGGACCAGGTCGTCGAGCGCCCACACCTCTCGCTCCGGCGCCGCGGCGCCCGCCTCGAGCCGCGAGAGGTCGAGAAGGTCGGCGACGAGCCGGTTCAGGCGGCCGGACTCGAGCTCGATCGTCTCCAGCAGGTCGCTTCGGTCGTCGTCGCTCAGGCGGAGCGTCTTGTTGCGCAGGGTCCCGACGGCGGTCGCGATGCCGGTCAACGGCGAGCGGAGATCGTGTGACACCGTGCGGAGCAGCGCGGTCTTGACGAGGTCGCTGCGCCGGAGTGTCTCGGCTTCGAGCGCGTCCAGCTCGAGCTTGTCGTGCTCCACGGCGACGGCGAGCAGGGCGGCGAGCGCGGGCAGGAAACGGCTGCGAACCGCGACGTTCGGCTCGGATCCCTCCGGCGTGTAGATCGTCCCGACCGGCCGGTGCGCCGCCTCGAGCGGGTGGGGCGCCTGTCCGGTCGGTGGGCGGTGCGACACGCCGAGCTCGATCTCGGCATGGTCGACGCCGAGGACATTCGCGGCGCGGCCGGCAATCTCATCGAGCTCGGCTTCCAGCACTCGTCCGCCGAGGAGCGCGGTCGCGAGCTCGGCGAGCAACGCCGATTCGCGCTCGCGCTGCTCGGCCGCCGCTGCACGACGCCGTGCCCGGGCGGCGAGGTCGCTGACCACGATCGCCGTGCAGAGGTAGACGGCGAGGGCGAACCAGTTCTCGCTGTCCGCCAGCGTGAACGTGTGCACCGGCGGGAGGCAGAACCAGTTGAACGCGAGCATGCTCGCGACGGACACTGGGACCGCGAACCAGAGGCCCCAGAGCACTGCGACCGGCAGGACGGCGAAGACGTACAGGACGCCCAGGCTCAGAACCGGGACGTAGTCCTGGACGAGCGCGATCACTGCGGTGACGAGCGTCACCACCGCCACGCTCGCGATCGTCGCGAGCGCGAACTGCTGCCACCGCGGGCGGCGCGGCGGCCAGTCGGTCCATCGCGCCTGCATCGACGGTAACGCTAGCCTGCGCCGATGACGCGGGTCGTGCTGGTCGTTCTGGCTGCCGTCGCGGTTGTGGGCCCGAGCGTCGTGCCCCTCGGCCACTCGGTGCAGGGGCGCGCGATCTCGGCGGTCGAGCTCGGCGATCCCCATGCGTCTCGCAAGGTGCTCGTCGTGGGCTGCATCCACGGCAACGAGTGCGCGGGAATCGCGAGTCGTGCGCCGGCTCGAGCGGATGACTCCGCCGAAAGGGGTCGACCTCTGGATCATCGAGAGCCTGAACCCGGACGGGTACGCGGCGGGCACCCGAGTGAACGCGCGTGGCGTCGATCTCAACCGCAACTTCCCGTGGGGCTGGCAGGATCTCGAAGGCGCGACCGACGCAGGGTCGGCGCCGCTCTCCGAGCCCGAGAGCCGCCTTGCCGCCCGGCTGATCCGCCGGCTACGCCCGCGCGTCTCGATCTGGTTCCATCAGGACCTGAACCTGGTGGACGAGTCCGGCGGGAGTCTCGCGCTCGAGCGCCGCTTCGCCGAGCTCGTCGGCCTGCCGACGAAACGGCTTCAGCGTTACCCCGGCAGCGTCACGACCTGGGAGAACCACGTCCTGCCCGGGACGACGGCGTTCGTCGTGGAGTTGCCTGGCGGCCGGCTGTCGTCCGCACGAGCCGGGCGCTTCGCCGCGGCCGTGTACGCGGTCAGTCGGCCGCGACCGGGAGGGTGAACGAGACTCTCGCGCCGCCCGAGTCGCGCTGCTCGGCCCAGATCCGGCCGCCCTGGCCCTCGACGAGGCCGCGTGCGATCGCGAGCCCGAGCCCTGCGCCCGCGTTGCCGCCCGTCCGGGCCTCGTCGCCGCGCCAGAAGCGGTCGAACATCCGCCGCGCCGCCTCGGCCGTGAGCCCTTCGCCCGTGTCCTCGACGGTCACCTGCACCTGGTCGTCGGCCGGCGCGAGGATCACCGCAACCGTGCCGTCGGAGGGCGTGTGATGGAGCGCGTTGGTGAGCAGGTTCAGCAGCACCCGCTCGACCTCCTCGGGCGCGCAGCGCGCGGCGGGTGTGTCGGCGATCCGCTGCTCCAGCCGGATGTTGCGGGCGCGCGCCTCGGCCTCGAGCCCGCGCAGGCACGACTCGACGAGCGGCGCGAGCGAGATCGCGCGCAGCTCGTGCGCGAGCGCGCCCGCGTCGATCCGCGCCAGCTCGAAGAGATCCTCGACGAGCGAGGCGAGCCGCCGCGCCTGATCCTGCAGCGGCGCGAGGTACTCCTCCGGCTCGGCGAGGCCGTCCTCGATCGCCTCGAGCATCGCCGTGATCGACGCGATCGGCGTCCTCAGGTCGTGGCTCGCTGCGGCGACGAGCTCGCGCCGCGCGTCGAACAGACTCTCGATGTTCGCCGCCATCTCGTTGAACGAGCGGCCAAGCTCGGCCAGCTCGCGCGGCCCGCTGTCGGGGGCGCGAGCGGTGAGGTCACCCGCGGCGAGCGCGCCCGAGGCGAGGCGGAGGCGGTCGATCCGGCGTGCGATCGACGTACCGAGGATGAGCGCCGCGGCGACCGCGACCAGAGCGGACGTGGCCGCGACGGCCAGAATCTTGACGTCGTCGCCCATGTGGAACATGACCCAGCCCGACAGGAGCACCGCCGCGAGCGGCAACGCCACCGCGAGCAAGGCGAGCCCCGCGAGCTGGAGCCGGACGGTGGGGAGCAGGCGCAGGAGGAAGGTCGCCGCGAGCCCGACTGCGAGTGTCGCCGCGGCGACGGCGAGCGCCAGGTCGATCACGGTACGAACCGGTAGCCGACACCCCATACCGTCTCGAGGTGGGCCGGATCCGCAGGGTCGCGCTCGATCTTCGAGCGCAGGCGGCGGATGTGGACGGTGACCGTACCCGTGTCGAGAGCGGACGAGTAGCCCCACACGCTCGTCATCAGCTGGTCGCGCGAGAAGACATGGCCGGGGTTCGAAGCGAGGAAGAAGAGCAGGTCGAACTCGCGCGCCGTGAGGTGGAGCACCTCGCCGTTGCGCACGACCCGGCGCGTGCCCGCGTCGAGCGCGAGGTCGTCGAACTCGAGCCGCTCGACCGACTCCGGCGCCTGGCTCGCACGGCGCAGCACGGCGCGGACACGCACCGCGAGCTCGCGCGGTGAGAACGGCTTGGTCACGTAATCGTCGGCGCCGAGCTCGAGCCCGACGATGCGGTCGGCCTCCTCGCCCCGCGCGGTGAGCATGATCACCGGCAAGTCGCCGCGGCCGCGGATCCAGCGGCAGAGCGTGAGGCCGTCGGTGCCGGGCAGCATCACGTCGAGCACGACGAGGCTCGGCGCGCCGCTCTCGATCAGCGACCTCGCGGCCACGCCGTCGCCGGCCTCGAGCGTTTCGTAGCCCTCACGCTTGAGGTAGCGGGCAACCACGTCGCGGACGATCGGCTCGTCGTCGACGATCAGGACGGTCGTCATGGCGCTCATTCTTCCGGAGGATCGGTCTCGACCCACTTGCGATGGTGGCGCCAGGCCCAGTCGACCCGCACCGAGCCCTCGGTGATCCCGCGCAGCGAGTGTCGGGTCGCCGGGTAGATCAGCGCGAGGTAGAGGTGGCCGACGAGCAGGATCACCGACACGTACATCAGCCCGTCGTGGAGCAGGATCGTGCTCGTCCACCGGTAGGCGTTGTCGCGCTCGCCGAGCCAGAGGAAGAAGCCCGAGACTGCGAACAGCACCGCGAACGACGCGGTCAGCGCCGCGTTCAGCTTCTGTCCTGCGTTGAAGCGCCCCTGCGGCCGCGGGATGCGCCGAAGCCAGAGCCGGTCGTCGTCGTCGAAGAGGTCGAGCTCGCGCATCGTCCGGCGCAGGCCCTTGCGATCGCCGAGCGCAACGACGAGCACGAGCGCGACCGCCCAGGCGATCGCCGTGTAGATGTGGATCGCCTTGACCTCCGGCCGCCGCCCGATCGCCACGCTCAGCGACGGGAGGTAGAGCACGAGCCCCGTGCCGAGCAGGACGAAGAACGCCGAGGCGTGGATCCAGTGGACGGCGCGCTCGGTGACCGAGAAGCGGCGGATGTAGCCCGAGCGCTCAGGCGCCATTCGAGTGCCCGACCCACGCGTCGACGTCGTAGCCGCGGTCTTCCCAGTACCCGGTCTCGACCCGGTCGGTGAGGGTGATCCGCTCGACCCACTTCACGTTCTTGTAGCCGTACATGTCCGGAATCACCACGCGCACCGGCGCGCCGTGCGGGCGCGAGAGCGGCTTGCCGTCCATCTCGTAGGCCAGCATCGCGTCGTGCAGCTCGGCCTGCTGGAGCGTGAGCGAGTCGGTGTACGGCTTCTCCGCGGAGGTGAACGTGAGTGCCTTCGCGGCCGAGCTCGGCGCGGCGGCGGCGAGAAGATCCTTGAAGCGGACGCCGCCCCAGCGCACGTTGCTCACGGTCCAGCCCGTGACGCAGTGGAAGGTCGAGACCTGGTCGACGCGCGGGAGCGCGCGCAGCTGCGCGTAGGTCAGCGAGACCGGCTGCTCGACGAGCCCGTCGATCGTCAGGCGCCAGGTCAGCGGATCGAAATGCGGCATCGTGCTCGCGACGGTGTAGATGCGCCAGCCGGGGAAGAGGCCGGGCGCGACGTCCTCGAGCGGTTGGGCCGCTCCCGAGAACGCGTGCCAGACAGGCCTTCCCCAGACCAGCGAGGAAAGGCCTACGGCCGTCACAGCCAGGAAGGTGCGGCGGCCGTAGGCCCGCTCGTTGCCGTTGTCCATGCTATTCACGGTAGTGACATCGACAGGCGCGGCGGATTACGAAACTCTGAACTCCAAGCGGCTAGGCCTTGACCACGTACCAGCCGTCGACACCGTTGCAGAGGATCTTCGTGGGCGTGTCGCCGTGGAACGTGTAGAGCGGGCGTCCGTCCCAGGTCACCTGGGTCTTGCCGCCCGGCCGGACGATCGTGCCGAATGTCCCCATCACGCCGGCGATGTGCTTGGCGATCATCGTGTGGGCGGGGACCGTGAGCGGCGGCCACGTGGTCGCGCAGGCACCCGTGCAGTGCACCTTCTTGTCCTTCTCCGTGTTCCAGGTGTAGAGCGCGAGGTGCTTGTTCGTCGCGAGGATCGCCCCGAACTTTGGCGCGGTGATCTTGACGACGGGGCCCATGTCGGCGGACGAGGCGAGCGCCTGTGTGCCGAGCACCGCCGCGGCGGCGAGGACGAGCGTGAGGATGACGAGCCGTTTCATTCGGTCTCCTTCGATTGGTCGGGTCGTCGTCCGTTCTAGACCCGGCCGGGCGCAGCCGCCAGGGTTTCGGCCGTCCTTTAAGGAAACGTTCAGCGGCACTCGTAACACTGCTTAACAATCGCCCAACGGTCGGTTAAGACCGCACGTTTATAACGAGACACGATGCATCGGAGCACCCTCTCCCCCTCCGGCGCCGTCGGGCTCGTCGCTGCTGCCGTCATCGGCGGCGCGGTAGCGCTCGGCGGCGCCGCACTCCTTGGTGGCGTGGGGGGCGGGGCGACCACGGTGCGCGAGATCGCCGCTGCGACCGGCTCGACCGAGCCCACCGCGTTCGCCCAGGGCAAGCGGCTGACGATCGCCGAGGTCTACAGCCGTAGCGCGCCCGGCGTCGTGCAGGTCACCTCCACCACCGTCACGAGTGCGCCGACCTCGACATTCTTCGGCAATCCCTTCGGCCAGTCCCAGACCCAGACTCAGCAGGCGCTCGGCTCCGGCTTCGTGATCGACAAGGCCGGGCACATCGTCACGAACTACCACGTCGTCGAGGGTGCGAAGACGGTCGAGGTCAGCTTCTCCGACAACGAGTCCCTGAAGGCCAGGATCGTCGGCGTCGACCCGTCGACCGACATCGCCGTGCTCCAGGTCGACGCCCGCTCGCGCGCGCTCACGCCGCTGCCGCTCGGGAACTCGGATCAGATCCAGGTCGGCGACGAGGTCGTCGCGATCGGCAACCCGTTCGGGCTCGACCGCTCGATCACCTCGGGGATCGTCAGTGCGCTCCAGCGCGGCATCACGGCACCGAACAACTACGAGATCGACCACGTGATCCAGACCGACGCCGCGCTCAACCACGGCAACTCCGGCGGCCCGCTGCTGAACGCGGAGGGCCAGGTGATCGGCGTCAACGCACAGATCCAGACGGGCGGCTCGACCGACGGCAACGTCGGCGTCGGCTTCGCGATCCCGATCAACACCGTCAAGACCGTGGTCGCCGAGATCGTCCGCAACGGACACGCCGAGCATGCGTACATCGGGATTAGCGCGAAGCCGATCCAGTCCTCCGTCGTGCAGCAGTTCCATCTCCCGACCGCGCACGGCTTGCTCGTGCAGGGAGTGGAGGCGGGCACCGGCGCAGCGAAGGCCGGGCTCAAGGGAAGCACCTCGCAGGTCACCGTCCAGGGCGACACCTGGCCGCTCGGAGGCGACATCATCGTCGCGGCCGACGGCGCGCCGGTGTCGACGATCGCCGCGTTGCGCGACGCGGTCGCCGCCAAGTCGCCGGGTGACACGATGCGGTTGAAGATTCTTCGTGGTACGAAGAAAATGTCCCTCGTGATCAAGCTTGGGCGGCAGCCGGCCTCTCCCTAGAGCTGACGTCCAAAGATGGCCCCTACCCCTAAAAGGGGCCTGCTTCCGCCAGAAGGCCTAGTCGCCAGCGTGGCCGGTGGAAGCTCACAAGAGTCGGGGCCTCGGACCGCCTGCCCCGAGGCCCCGACTCAACTCTTCTCAGGCGAGATCGACCGGACTCAGGTGGACGAAGGCGCGCCGCGCGTGCCGGATGCCCCACAGGATCAGCGCGACGATGACCGGCATCCCTGTCGCGGCGGAGACGAGGACGAAGCCGCCGACCCCCGAGGTCAACAGGACCGCGAGCCGCAGTCCCGCGCGTGCCAGGCAGTAGACGCCCCAGACGAGCGACTGCATGCCGAACTCGCGCCGGTACGGCTCGCTCGCGCGAAACCACGCCGGGAACGGGTACCACGCGTTTGCGAAGACGCCGATCAAGGGTCGCCCGACGGCCACCGACGCGAGACAGGCAATCCCCCACAGCCCACTGAGCACGACAGGCTGGGCGAGGTAGATCGTCGCGCTGTGGGCTGCGACTCCCACAACCGCCTGGATCGACAGGAACACGAGCGTGACGACGGCCACGCCGAAGTCATGGCCGCGCCGCAGCTGCCAGGCGACGACCGCCGCGCACACGCCGGTCGAGGCGACGATCGCCGGCCCGAGCCCCGTCGCCGACAGGGTCCCGTAGAAGACGAGCAGAGGCAGGAGCCCTTCGACTGCGAACGTCGGCAGGCCTCGCTCGAGCAGTGACCTCCAGGTCGGCTCGGGCAGGTCGTTCAGGTTGCCTGGCGCAGCCGGCTCTCCTGCCGTTCGCACCATTCGAGCCCCCACCGGCAGTAGTCGAGACCCCAGCGGTAGACGAGGTCGACGAACGGCGGATCGTTGCCCTGGCCGTCGTCCAGGGTCTCCAGGTAGCCCAGCATCTGGCGATATCCCTCGCGCCTGGCCTGGAGGAGCCCCAGCCCGTCCTCGCGGGGCAGCGTGTCCGCGAAGAACAGCCTGAGCAGCGACTCGTCGCGCAGCTCGATCCGCGTCTCGTAGCCGTGCTGCCACTCCAGCAGCGCCTTGCGGCCGGCCGGGGTGATGCGATAGAGCCGCCGCCGGCGCCCACCGCTCGAAGCGTCCCCGCCGGTGAGCCAGCCAGCCTCGACGAGCCGCCGCAGCTCGGGGTAGATCTGCCCATAGCTCGCCGCCCAGAAGTGACGGATCGTCCTGTCGACGATGCGCTTGACGTCGTAGCCGCTGCGAGGCTCGAGCGCGACCAGCCCCAGCACCGCCCATGTGACCGCTGTCTGTTTCATGTATCGAGACGATATATCGCAAAGATAGATTCGTCAAGGCGCGTCTCCGCAGGGCTAGGCTTCGCTGGTGGAGCTGATCGACATCAGCGTCCCCCTTCGGACCGGGATGGTCGTCTGGGAGGGAGACCCGCCGTTTCGGATCGACCAGGTCGTGTCGATGGCCGACGGCGAAGAGGTCAACATCATGCGCCTCGACGTGAGCATCCACACGGGTACGCACATCGACGCGCCGCTCCACTTCATCGACGGCGGCGCCACGAACGAGTCGATCCCGCTCGACGTGCTCGTCGGGGCCTGCCATGTCGTCGATGCGACCGGCGTCGAGGGTCAGCTCGATGCGGCGGCGCTCGCCAGCCTCGAGCTCCCCGCCGACGCGACGCGACTCCTCTTCAAGACGCACGACGGCGCGATCTGGGACCGCGACGACTTCTCCTGGGAGTTCGCGATGTTCACCGCCGACGGCGCCGAGGCGCTGCTCGCGCTCGGGACGCGCCTCGCGGGGATCGACTACCTCTCGATCGGCGACTCCGACGCCCATCGCGTCCTGCTCGGCGCCGGGCTCGTCCCGCTCGAGGGCCTCGACCTGCGGGCCGTCGAGCCGGGCCCCTACACCCTCTTCTGCCTGCCGCTGAAACTCGTCGGCACCGAAGGCGCGCCTGCCCGCGCGCTCCTCCTCAGGGACTGAGCGGGTGGAAGAGCAACGCATCCAGCCCGGCCAGGCCCTGCTCGAGGATCCCGACCTCACCGAGGACGAAGAGCTGTGGGTCGACGAGGGCGGCGACGACCACACCGGCTGGTCGTGTGTGCGCACCGACCCGTTCCCGTGTCCGGCGTCGGGCTGCACCTTCGTCGCCGACTTCATGACGGCTGCGCACATGATCCTCGTGTGGCAGGAGCGCGACGATCCGAACCTGCTGCGCCACGCCCAGCGCGCGAAGGAGGTCGGGCGCAATCCGCGCATCGTCGGCTACGAGACCTCGTTCGGCCCGAGCGCCTCGTACTACGCCTGGGAGGCCGCGGGCCGGCCCGTCCACGGCGTGCGCGCGCGGTAGCCTTGTCGGCGTGGCGATCCAGACCGACACGCTCCAGGTGGCCGGCATCCGCTGCGAGCGTTGCGTTATGCGCCTCGGCCATGTGCTGAAGGATCACGAGGGCCTCGAGGCGGCCAACGCGAACCTCGTCGGACAGGTCGTGCTGGAGTGGGACGACGAGCGCACGAGCCGCGACGCGATCGTCGCCGAGATGGCACGCGGCGGCTTCCGGGAGCTTGCTCCGGGGGAATAGCGCGGCTCTGCAGGGCGTTTCCGCGGGTATGGGAACTGCACTGCTAGTCTCGCCGAGGATGAGCGAGACAGGCTCGGATACCGCCGCGCGACGGGTCGCATCGGAGGCCCGCGACCGCGTGCGCTTCGAGGAGGAGGCGCTCGAGCTCTCCGATCAGGTCTACCGAGTCGCGCGCCACATGGTGGGCTCGCGCGAGGAGGCGGAAGACCTCGTGCAGGAGACGTACGCCCGCGCGTTCCGCAGCTGGCGCACCTTCCAGCCCGGCACGAACCTGCGAGCCTGGCTCCTTCGCATCCTCACGAACCTGAACATCGACCGCGGTCGCAAGCAACAGCGCACGCCCGACACGCAGCCGCTGGAGGAAGGCGACTACTTCCTCTACAACCGCCTCGAGGAGGCGGTCGGCGACGGCGGGGGCGAGCCGGAGGAGCGCGTGATCGAGCGGCTGTCGCAGGACGACATCGTCGGTGCGCTCGCTGCGGTGCCGCACGACTTCCGCGATGTGATCGTCCTCGTCGACCTCGGCGACTTCAGCTACCAGGACGCAGCGCAGATTCTCGACATCCCGATCGGTACAGTTATGTCGCGCCTGCACCGCGGGCGGCGGGTACTCAAGCGCGAGTTGGCCGAAACGGCAATGGAGGCCGACTGATGTGTGACTGCGAAGGTTGCGAACAGATGATGCAGCCCTACCTCGACAAGGTGCTCACCGAAGGCGAGCGGGTCGAGGCGGAGGCGCACCTCGACGACTGTTCCTATTGCAGGAAGCGCTATCGCTTCGAGGAGTCGCTGCGCGTCTACGTGAAGCGGGCGGCGGTCGAAGAGCCGATGCCGCCGCATCTCAAAGAGCGCCTCGCGGCGCTGCGCACGCCTCTCCTCTAGCCGAGCCGCGCCGGTCCGGCGATCACCACGAGCCGGCTCGGATTGCGTCCGCCCGGCAGCGGCTTCAGCGGCACCCCGAGCTGGCGCGCGAGCCGTAGCCCGATCGCCTCGCCGCCCGGCTCGAAGTAGACGGCGGTCTGCGGATAGTCGAAGCGGTTCGCGCGGCCCACGCGCTCGATGTGGTAGCCGAGCGCGCCGATCCGGCTCGCGACCTGGCGCGTGTAGTTGATGTCGCCGCCGCCGTTCAGGACGTCGATCGCGATCTTCCAGGGCGGTGTGAGCTGGTTCGCGGCGGACGCGGGCGCGGCCGCGTGGCCACCGTGGGGCATGACGACGGCCGAGACGAGCGCGCCGAGGGTCGCGGCCGCCGCGACGAGGACGATGATCCGGCCCTTTCGCGCAACCTCGACGGGCCTCGGTGTGACGGGCAGCCCGGCGACGATCCGCGCCTCGCGATGGTCGAGCCCGAGCCCCGTCGCATAGAGCAGCGTGGCCACGATCGCGGCGTCGGTGGACGGGAAGCGGTAGACGCGGCCGGCCTCGAGCCACTCGACCTCGTCGGCCGAGAGCCCTGCGCGGCAGGCCGCCTCCTCGACGGTGAGGCCCTTGTGCAGGCGCGCAGCCGCCAGGGGCGAGGTGTCCCCCGAAGGATGATCTAGCGGTTGGACGAGCTCCATGTGCCTCATTTCTGTTCTCTGTCGTAGGGCCGCAGCCTTCCTGGAAGGTCATCGGCAAAATCCACGTCTCCTGGAGAGCCCAGATCGTCGCAGGGCACGAGGACAGGCTCGAGCGCGCGCGCGCCTTCGGGTGGAATGTGGTTCCAGGCTGAGCGACCGAGGATCACCGGGTGGCCGCGGACGCCGCCGTAGGACGCCGCAAGGACGTCGCCGCGACCGTCGCGCCACGCGTCGATCAGCCGGTCGAGAGCCTCGGGCGCGAGGTCGGGGCCGTCGGCGAGGACGATCGCCGCCGCCTCCACCTCGGAGCCGAGCGCGGCGAGCCCGCAGCGGAGCGAGGCGCCGGGGCCTTGCTCCCAGTCGGCGCAGCGGACCGTGCGCGCGTCGGTCTCCACGTCGTGCGCGCCGAGCACCACGAGGATCTCACCGGGAGTGCGCGCGTCGCGCACTCGTGTGAGCACCTCGTCGAGCAGCAGCCGTTGCTTCGGCGAGCCGAACCGCGTCGAGGCCCCCGCGGCGAGCACGACGACGGCGACCATCGTCTAGGTGCAGCCGTTGAGCTCGCGCCAGAGCGACGTCACGTTCTCGACGTACACCAGTGTCACGCTGCTCGGTGCGCCGCCTGCGCGCTCGACGGCGGTCGGGCCGGCGTTGTAGGCGGCGAGCGCGAGGTCCGACGAGCGGAACTGGTCGAGCATCTTGCGGAGGAAGCGCGCGCCGGCGAGGACGTTCGAGTCGGGCTCGTCGGCGGGCAGCTGCAGCGCGCGCGCCGTTGCCGGGATGACCTGCATCAGCCCGGTTGCACCGGCCTTGGAATGGGCTCCGGGCTGGAAGCGCGATTCGACCTGAGCGACGGCGACGAGCATCGCCAGAGGCAGGCCGACGTCGCGGGAGGCGCGCTCGAAGGCTGGTCTCCAGGCTGTGGGGATCGGGCATGCCGAGGCGTCGCGCGCATGGCGGGTTGCCACGATCTGGGTCACGGGTGGGAGCGCGGGTAGCCGCGCGGGCGCCGCGGCGGCCTTAGCCGAGCGCGCGCCGCTGACGCCGGCGGCTGCAAGCCCGGAGATGGCCGTGATCACGAGCAGGGCAAGGAGTCGTCGCGGCATGACGGATCGTGATGCTAACGCCGATTGGCGTGGAGAGCCACCGCGGACGACAGCTGTCGCGCTCAGCGGCCGGTGGTCACGGCGAGGATGTCGGCGAGGTGAATCAGTCGGAACGTGACGCGGGCGACGTCGCGGCGATCGGTGTCGTCCTCGAGCTCGGTCAGGGCGCGCCACAGCTCGCGGGCCGGGAGCAGCAACTCGCGGATCTGGTCGAGCTCCCTGCCGTGGTCCCCGCTCGTCTCTTCACAGGCGTTCAGGGCGAGCCCGAGTGTGCCGATCGTGTCTCCCTGGCGCGTCCAGAGCAACGGGGTCGCCATTGACAGGTACTGGTGGATGCGGGCGAACACGATCGGCTGCGTGATGGTGTCGGAGCCGGTCGGCGGCGTAAGCGCCAGCTGCGGCTCGGCGTCAGCGATCCGATTGGCGTTGCCCGAGAGCATCGCGCGGATCTGGTCGTCGTCGAAGCCGCTCTGCCGCGCCGTTCGAAGCGAGATCAGGAGCGAGCTCGGCTGCTGGCCGTACGGGTAGTCGGACGCGTAGACCACCTGCTCGGGAGAGAACTGGCGGAAGAAGTCGAGGAGATCGATCGGGCTCCACACGGAGGTGTCGAAGAACACGCCCTCGCGACCTGCGAAGACGCGAGCCAGCGCGGCGAGATCGGCGATTCCGGCGTGCGCGATGATCAGCTGGGCCGGGTACCGGTCGACGAGGCCGGCGAGATTGTCGGCGATCGGCGGCAAGCCCCGTCCACCGTGGATCAGGATCGGCACCTTACGGTCGGCCGCCAGCTCGAAGACGGGCGCGAGACGCTCGTCGTTGAGCGCGAAGCGCTGCGCGCGCGGGTGGAGCTTGATCCCCTTCGCGCCACGGTCGAGGCAGCGCACCGCCTCCTCGACCGGGTCCTCGTTGAGGTCGAGCCGGACGAACGGGATCATTCGCCCCCCCGAGCGCTCGCCGGCCGCGAGGGTGCGGTCGTTCGGGACGCGGAAGGCCGGGTGCCGGTCGTGCTCGTCCATGCAGAACATGAAGCAGCGCGAGATGCCGTAGTCGTTGAGGCGGCCGTCGAGCTCGTCGTAGAGCCCGACCATGCCGTCGATGTCATGGCCGAGATGGACATGCGCATCGAAGATCTCGGCGCCCTCGGGCAGCATCGCTCGCAGTTCGGAATCCCAGAAAGCCATCAATTCGGCCGAGCGTGCGAGCGCGTTCTCCACAGTCTCAGTCTACGGACGCGGCGAAAGCCCGGAAGACCGGGCCATCGCCGCAGAAAGCCATGCTCAGCCAGGCACCTTCCTGATCCGGAAGGACGGCGTGCCGAAGTACGTGAAGATGAAGAAGAGCGTGTACAGCGCCACTATGGCGAGCAGGACAATTGCCAGGCGCTTACAGGTCATCCCCACGCCCAGTCGTAGCTGCCGTCTCCGTAGACGTTGACCCTAATCCACGGCGCCTTGCCGCCCTGGAACCAGGCAAGCGAGTACTTGAACTGCGCCTGCACGAAGGACGAGACCGGCGAACCGCCTGCCGGAGGGAAGTCAGTTGCGATCCACCGGTCGAACGACCACGCCGGACCGCAGCACACGATCCCTTTGTCGCGCGAGATCGTTCTCACGATCCCGAAACCCCAGCACCAGTGGACGTCGAGCTCCATGGCCCACTGCTGGATGCCGACGAGAGCTCTCTGCCGCCGGACGGCTTGAACCGTGTGGCATCCGGCAATGTCCGCCTCTGCCGGGGCGTAGTCATCGGTCACCGTCACCTCGGCCGTCACGTCCACGAGGAAGTCCGCAGGGGGAGGCGGAGGTGGGGGTGGTGGCGGTGGCGGAGGCGGAGGTGGTGGTGGTGGCGGCGGAGGTGGTGGCGGTGGCGGTGGTGGTGGTGGCGGCGGCGGCGCAGGCGCTGCCTTGATGCAGTGGCCGTAGTCGTCGACGAAGCACTGCGGCGAGGCGAGGACAGGCGGCTGCGGAGCCGCGAGCGCCCGTGGCGTAACGACGAGTACGAGCAACACCGCCAGCAAGAGCATCCTTCTCATCGGGTCTCCTCTCTGTTGTCTGATATGACAACAGAGAGTGCCGCACGGCGGATCCGGCTGTCAATTCGCTCATCCGGACAGGTTCCGACGCGCCGGTATGCCTGTCAATTGGCCCTTCGGGCCATGTCTCGGAGGGGCTAGGCGACGCTGGCGAGGAGGCGCTCGACGAACGCGCGCTCCGGGACGGCGCCGTCGTAGCGGTGCTCACCGTCGATCACGATGGCAGGCACCGCGTAGACGCCGTGCTCCTCGGCGAGCTGCGGGAAGGCGGTCGACTCGATTGCGGCTGCGCGCACGCGCGAACTCGCGAGGGCTGCGCGGTAGGCGAGCAGCACGGCCGGCGGGCAGTGCGGGCACGTCGGCGTGACGAACACCTCGAGGGCAACATCCTGCTCGAGCGTGCCAAGCAGCGCGACCGTCTCCGGAGCGAGGCTCGACTCGGCACGCCCCGCTTCGATCACGGCGCCGACGATCGAGGCGACCTCGAAGCCCCACGGCAGCCCGTAGTACCGGATCCGCGTGTCCTGCCCGTCGGCGAGCACGCAGATCGCCGGAAACCGTTCGACGCCGAGCTCCGGCTCGTCGGTCACCCGCAGCGCGACGCGCTCGCCGAGCTCCGCAACGCCCTCGAGCACCTTCTCCGCCTCTGCTCCGAAGTCGATGTCACCCGCGCCCGCGCGAGGCGTCGGCTCGGGCCCGTGCACGAGCGCCAGCTCGACGTTGCGCTCCAGCCGGGCGAAGAGCCCGCGCACCGCCTGCTCCTCATCGGCGCGAAACAGCGACATGACCTCACTGTACGGATTCGGATTACGATGCCGTCGCCGTGGCTGACGTCCTGATCTACGACACGACCGAGCGCTCGCCGGAGCTCCGGCACGAGCTGCCGATCGCGATCGGCGACCCGTTTCTCTATCTCGAGCGTGACGGCGTTCGGCACGTCGTGGTCGGCTCGATGGAGATTCCGCGGCTCGAGACGCTCGACGGTCTCGAGCTCCATGCGCCCGAGGAGTTCGGGATCGACGACCTCGTCCGTGCCGGGCTGAGGCGCGACGAGGCGCTGCTCGAGGTCGCTGCGCGCGCTTGCTCCCGGCTCGGGGTCACGAAGGCGGCAGTTCCTGTCACGTTCCCGATCGAGGTCGCCGACCGGCTCCGCGCCGAGGGAGTCGAGCTCGAGCCGCAGCGCGAGCTGTTCGACCTCCGCCGCCGCAGCAAGACACCGGCCGAGCTGGCCGGGATCCGTCGCGCGCAGGCGGCGGCCGAGGCCGGGATGTCCGCTGCGGCGGAGCTGCTCAGCGCCGGCCGACCGGTCACGTCCGAAGAGGTCAAGGCCGCGATCGACGCCGCGTTCATGGCCAACGGCTGCAGCGGCGAGGAGTTCATCGTCTCGCACGGCGCACAGTCGGCGATTGGCCACCACATGGGCGAGGGCGCGATCCTGCCGAACGAGCCGATCGTGATCGACATCTGGCCGCGCGATCGCGAGTCGGCCTGCTTCGCCGACATGACGCGCACCTTCGTGATCGGCGAGCCGAGCGACGAGCTCGTCGAGTGGCACCGGCTCGTGAAGGAGGCGCTCGACCGCTCGCTCGAGCTGATCCGGCCCGGAGTCGCCGGACGCGCGGTGTTCGACGCCGCCTGCGACGTGTTCGAGGCCGCCGGCTTCGCCACGCAGCGCACGAAGGAGCCGGGCACGACCCTCGATCACGGCTTCTTCCACGGGCTCGGCCACGGCGTCGGGCTCGACGTGCACGAGGCGCCCGGGATGGGCCTCTCCGGCAAGGATGTGCTCAAGGCCGGCGACGTCGTCACCGTCGAGCCCGGCCTCTACCGCCCTGGCGCCGGAGGCTGTCGGCTCGAGGATCTCGTCCTCGTCACCGACGACGGCTACGAGAATCTCACCAGCTTCCCGTACGAGCTCCGGCCGTGACCTCGATCTCGAACCTCTTCCACGAGGATCGCAGCTATCCGCCGTCGCCGGAATTTGCCGCGCACGCGAACGCGCAGCCGGAGATCTACGACCGGGACTTCGACGAGCTCTGGACGACCGAGGCCGGTCGCGTCACGTGGTTCGAACCGTTCACGAAGCTCTACGAGTGGGAGCCGCCGTACGCGAAGTGGTACCTCGGCGGGAAGCTCAACGTCTGCTTCAACTGCGTCGACCGCCATGTCGAGGCGGGACGCGGCGAGAAGGTCGCCTACCACTGGGAGGGCGAGCCGGAGAACGACCGGCGCACGATCACCTACGCCGACCTCCAGCGCGACGTCGTCCGCTTTGCCAATGCGCTGCGCGCGGTCGGCGTCCGCAAGGGCACGCCCGTCGCGATCTACATGGGGATGGTGCCGGAGCTGCCCGTCGCGATGCTTGCCTGCACGCGGCTCGGCGCGCCGCACACCGTGGTCTTCGGCGGCTTCTCGGCGGATTCGCTCTCAGACCGGATGGTCGACATGGGCTGTGAGGTGCTGATCACGCAGGACGAGGCGCGGCGGCGCGGCTCGCTCGTGCCGCTGAAGCAGATCGCTGACGACGCCGTCGCCGCGGCGCCGAAGGTGCACACCGTGGTGATGCTCCAGCACACCGGCAACGAGGTGCCGCTGACCCAGGGCCGCGACCGCGGGTGGGCCGAGCTCACAGCACGCGAGAGCGACGATCCGGCGACCTGTCCGTGCGAGCCGATGGACGCAGAGGACCTGCTCTTCCTGATGTACACGAGCGGCACCACCGCCAAGCCGAAGGGGATCGCCCACACGACCGGTGGCTACCTCGTCGGCGTCGCGACGACCCACCACTACATCTTCGACCTCAAGCCCGAGACCGACGTCTACTGGTGCGCGGCCGACATCGGCTGGATCACCGGGCACAGCTACATCGTCTACGGGCCGCTCTGCAACGGGACGACGAGCGTGATCTACGAGGGGACACCGGACTTTCCGGACAAGGAACGCTGGTGGGCGATCGTCGAGCGCTACGGCGTGACGATCCTCTACACGGCGCCCACCGCGATCCGCTCGCACATGAAGTGGGGCTCGGAGCACGCCGCGCGCCACGACCTGTCCTCGCTGCGCCTGCTGGGCTCGGTCGGCGAGCCGATCAACCCCGAGGCGTGGATGTGGTACCGCGAGCACATCGGCGGCGACCGCTGCCCGATCGTCGACACGTGGTGGCAGACCGAGACGGGCATGGTGCTGATCACCCCGCTCCCCGGGGTGACGACGACCAAGCCGGGCTCCGCGACCAAGCCCTTTCCCGGGGTCTCGGCGGCGGTCGTCAACGAGGCCGGCGAGGAGGTCGGCCCGGGCGGCGGCGGCTACCTCGTGCTGAAGCGGCCGTGGCCGGCGATGCTGCGCGGGATCTTCGGCGACGACGCCCGCTATCGCGAGACGTACTGGTCGCGCCTCGAGAACATCTACTTCGCGGGTGACGGCGCGCGGATCGACGGCGACGGCGACTACTGGCTGCTCGGCCGGGTCGACGACGTGATGAACATCTCCGGGCACCGGATCTCGACGATCGAGGTCGAGTCCGCGCTCGTCGACCATCCCGGCGTGGCCGAGGCCGCCGTGGTCGGTCGCGCGGACGCGACGACGGGCCAGGCGATCGTCGCCTACGTGACGCTACGGGGCGGGCAGGAGCCGTCGCTGGAGATGCTCGAGGAGCTCCGCAACCACGTCGGCAAGAAGATCGGCGCGATCGCGAAGCCGGCGAACATCGTCTTCACCCCCGAGCTGCCGAAGACGCGCAGCGGCAAGATCATGCGGCGCCTGCTGCGCGACGTCGCCGAGAATCGTCCGCTCGGCGACACGACCACGCTGGCCGATCCCGCCGTTGTCACCGAGCTGAAAGATCGCGCGGACGCCGAAGCCGGCGAGGACTAGGGCAGCAGCTTCTCGAACCGCTCGGCGTCGTCGAACGGGCCGATCAGCGCGAGCTTGATGCCCTTGCCCTCGATCAGGTCGCGCGCGACGCGCTGCACGTCCTCCACGGTGACCTCGTCGAGCGCGTCGAGAACCTCCTGCGGATCGACCGCGCCACCTTCGAGCACCTCGCGCCGGAGGCCGTACATGATCAGGCCCTGCGGGCTCTCGAGCGAGAGCACGAACCGGCCCTTGGCGAAGCTGCGCGCCTTCTCGAGCTCGTCGCTCGGCACCGGCTCGGCGGCGATCCGTTCGAGCTCGCCGGCGATCGTGCTGACGGCGTCCTCGATCCGGTTGATGTCGACGCCGGCCTGCGAGTAGAGCGAGCCCGCGTCGGTGTAGCTGTGGTTGACGCCGAAGACGTAGTAGGCGAGCCCGCGCCGCTCGCGCACCTCGGTGAAGAGGCGCGAGGACATGCCGCCGCCGAGCACGTTGGCCACCATCTGCAGCGCGAAGCGGTCCGGATGCTCGAGCGGGTAGCTGCGGACGCCGACGCAGACGTGGGCCTGCTCCGACTCCTTCGTGAAGACCTTCACCTGCGAGCCGCTGTCGGGCGGGATCACGACCGGGTCGACCTGGCCGGTCTCGCCGGGCTCGAGGTCGCCCAGCTGGCGCTCGACCTCGGCGAGGAGGTCGCCGTCGATCCGGCCGCCGATGCCGACGACCATTCGCGAGGGCTTGTACCAGCGGTCGAGGTAGCTGAAGAATGTGTCGCGCGTCGCGCCGCGGACGGTCTCCTTGCGGCCGATGATGTCCCAGCCGAGCGGCTGGTCGCCGTAGAGGAGCTCCTCGTAGACGCCGCCGATGAAGTCGCGCGGCGTGTCGAAGTACATGTTCATCTCCTCGACGATCACGCCCTTCTCGCGCTCGATCTCCTCCGGCTCGAACTTCGAGTTGCGGAGCATGTCGACGAGGACGTCGAGCGCGACTGAGCCGTGCTCGGCCGCGCACTTGACGTAGTAGCCGGTGTACTCCTTGCCGGTGAACGCGTTGAACTCGCCGCCGATCGCGTCGATCTCGCCGGCGATGTCGCGCGCGGTCGGGCGCCGCTCTGTGCCCTTGAAGAACATGTGCTCGGCGAAGTGCGCGATCCCGTTGATGTCGGCGGTCTCGTAGCGCGAGCCCGCGGCGAGCATCACGGAGACGGTCACCGACTGGGCCTGCGGCATCGGCGCGGTGACGACGCGGAGGCCGTTGCCGAGGGTCTGTCGCTCGAAGACGCTCATGAGGCGTCATGCTAGCCAAGCGATGTCGGGTGACCTCACGCGTGCCGCAATTGCCGCCCAGCCGGACTGGCTGCGCGCGGTGCCGACGGGCCTCCGGTTTCCGGACGGGGTGCGGCGGCTCCACACCGGCTGCGGCACCTCGTTCCACGCGGCGCAGACGGGCGGCGAGGCGGTGCAGGCGCTCGAGCTCGTGCTTGCTCCGGAGCGCGACGCCGAGTTGCTCGTGGTCGTCAGTCACGAAGGCGACACACCGCTCACGCTCGAGGCGGCCGAGGCCTGGCGCGGGCCGCGCTGGCTCGTGACCGGCAAGCCGGAGAGCCCGCTCGCGTCGCTGTGCGACGAGGTGATCCTCTGCACGCCGGAGGTCGAGCAGAGCTGGTGCCACACGGCGAGCTACACCTGCGCGGTTGCCGCGATCGATGCTTTGCGCGGGAACGAGATCGGCTGGCTCGGCGACGCTGCGGCCGCCGCCGAGGGCTTCCCGGCCTCGTCGCACGAGCGCTTCCTGGTGGCCGGCGCGGGACGCGATTGGCCGACGGCGCAGGAAGCGGTGCTGAAGCTGCGCGAGGGCTCGTACGTCGCCGCGGAGGCCTACGAGACCGAGCAGCTGCTCCATGGCTACCTGGCCGCGGTGGACGAGTCCGTTCGCGCGTTCGTGCTCGAAGGCGAAGGGCGTGCCGCGGATCGTGCGGCGTCGGCCGCGGCGGCGCTGCGCGAGCTCGGCTGCGACGTCACCATCGTGCCGACGCGACACCCCGTGGTCGACATCGTCCCGTTCCAGAAGCTGACCGTCGCGCTGGCCGAGCTCCGCGGCGTCGAGCCGGACCGGATACATCGCGACGACGAGCGCTGGGCCCGCGCCGCCGCGGCCGGCAAGGCCGACAACGCGGCCTAGGGCCGGTCTTCGAGGCGATACACGAAGCGCACCGCCTGCCAGCTCTCGTCGATCGCCGCGCTCTTGTTGTCGACGAGGCTGGCGGCGAGGCCGATCTCCTGCACGGACTCGAAGCTCAGATCCGTCTCGACCTTCGACGCCTTCTTCGGCCAGGCGATCCAGAGGCCGTCGTGCGGCGCGAGCGTCGCCTTCAGCGCGTTGAAGCGCGCCTCGAGCTCGGCGCGGCGCGTGGTGAAGAAGACGAGCACCTCCGAGCCGGGCTTTGCTCCGAGCTTGGCCGCGAGCGGTGTGCCCGAGTAGTCCTTATCGGGCATGCCAGGCCGCGAGCAGCTCGGCCTCGCGCTCCGGTGCGAGCCCGGCCTTGCCCGTCCACTCCGGCACGTCGCGCACCGTCTCTGCGAGCGGGCGGAACGTCAGCCCCGCGGCAAGCGCGCGCGAGACGTCGACGAGCTGGAAGTCACGCCAGGCCTCGTCCGCCGCCGGGATCCAGAGCGGGATGTCCATCCATTCGCCCACCTCGTGCTCGACGAGGAAGGCGTCGTCGACCCAGGTCACCTGCTCGGCGCCACACGCGTCGAGCAGCGCGCCGAGCGTTACCTCGCCGGGCCGGCCTGTCGCGTTGAAGACGCCGGTCTCGCCGGTCCGCACGATCCACTCGGCAAGGTCCCGGACGTCGATGAATTGCACGGGCCGCTCCGGCGGCGAGGGCGCGAGGATCTCGCCGCCGCGCCGTGCCCGCTGTGGCCAGTACGTAAAGCGGTCGGTCGGGTCGTCCGGCCCGACGATCAGCCCGGGCCGAACGAGCAGCGCTCGCCCCGGAAAGGCGCGCTCGACCTCCGCCTCGCTGAGCGCCTTCAGCGCTCCGTAGGCCAGGCTCTGGTACTCCTCGGTCGGCTCGGCGAGCACGGCGAGCGGCGAGTCTTCGCCGCGCGGCGCCGCGAAGTCCGCGTAGACCGAGATCGACGAGACGAAGACGTACCGGCCCACTGCCGGTGCGAGCAGGCGGGCCGAGTCGCCGACGAGCCGCGGCACGTAGCCTGAGGTGTCGACGACGACGTCCCACTCGCGCCCTTCGAGCGCCGTGAGGTCGCCGTCACGGTCGCCCCGGAGATGCTCGGCTTCGGGGAAGAGCCCGGGATTCGTCTCCCCGCGCGTGAACAGTGTCACCTCGTGGCCCGCGCCGAGCGCCGCCGTCGCGACGTGCTTGCCGAGGAACTTCGTGCCGCCGAGGACGAGGAGCTTCACAGCGCGGCAAGCTCGGCGAGCAGGCGGTCGACCTCCTCGGAGGTGTTGTAGTGCACGAACCCGGCCCGCACCGCGCCGTCGGGGAGGCCGAGCCGCTCCATGATCTCGACCGCGTAGTAGTTGCCGTGCCACAGCGCGAAGCCGCGCTCGCCGAGGATGTGCGAAACCTCCGCCGGGCTCCGGCCGGCGACGTTGAAGGCGAAAGTCGGCACACGGCCCTTCGCGGTCGGTGGGCCGTAGAGCGTCACGTTGGGCGGCAGCCCGGCGAGGAAGCGCTCGGTCAGGGAGCCCTCGTGGGCACGGATCGCATCCCAGCCGAGCGACTCGATGTGCTCGACCGCGGCGACGAAGCCGGCGAGCAGCTCGTGCTGCATCGTGCCGGTGTCGAAGCGGTGCCCGACCGGCGCGAGCGCCGCGGGTCGCACCTTGTACGCGCGCCACGACTCGAGCAGCTCGCGCCGTCCGAACGCGAGCCCCTGATGCGGGCCGAAGAACTTGTACGGCGAGCAGATCAGCACGTCGAGCCCCCAGGCGGTGACGTCGATCGGCCCGTGCGGCGCGTAGTGAACGGCATCGGCCCACGCAAGAGCGCCCGCCTCGTGCGCGAGCCCGGCGATCCGGTGCGCGTCGCTCAGCGTGCCGACGGCGTTCGACGCGACCGGGAACGCGACGACGCGAGTGCGCTCCGAGAGCAGCCGCTGCAGGTCGTCGAAGTCCAGCGCGCAGTCGTCGTTCACGTCGACGAGGTGGACGACGAGATCCTTGTCCCGGGCCAGCTCGAGCCAAGGCGAGACGTTCGCGTCGTGATCGAGCTTCGTGGCGATGATCTCGTCGCCGGCCTTCAGCTCGCGCCCGAACGCGCGCGTGAGAGCGAAGTTGAGGTTCGTCATGCTCGGCCCGAACGCGACCTCGTCAGAGGCGCAGCCCAGGAAGCGCGCAGCCGTGATGCGCGCGACGTCGATCAGCGCGTCGGTGCGGTTGCTCGTCGCGAAGTCGCCGCCGCTGTTGGCGTTCGACTCGCGCAGGTAGCCGGCAATCGCGTCGATCACCGACTCGGGCACCTGCGTCCCGCCCGGCCCGTCGAAGAACACGATCGGCTGGGCGAGCGGGGGAAAGTGCGCGCGAACCGCGTCGACGTCGAACGCGACAGTGCTCATCCGACGACCCACTCGTAGCGCGGCGTCACGGTCAGCGAGGCGGCGATGAAACAGTCGCGCTCGGCTTTCGCGAGTAGCTCGTCGAGGCTCGCAGGGAGCGGTTCGAGCTTGGCCTCGATTCGGATGTCGACCTCGACCATCGCGAAGCGACCGTCCTCGTCACGCTGCGCGACCGTCGCGTGGGCCGCGCCGCCGGCGGTGACGTGGATCTCGGCGCGGCGCGCGTGGTACTTCAGGCTCTTGATCGAGCAGGCGACGAGGCCGGCGAGAACGAGGTGTTCGGGCGTCCAGTCGCGGGTGAGCTCGAGGGGCGTGCCGCCCTCCGCGTGGGCGTGTCCCTCGGGGTCGAGCGAGGCCCGGTACTCGAAGCGCTTGGGCTGCACCTTCACGGCGTCAGCCTATTTGACAGGATCACCTTGTGGACACGGCTCGGATCGCCGTGCTCGGCGCGACCGGCTTCACGGGCCGGCTCGTGCTGGCCGAGGCGCGGGCCGCGGGCGCGCCGGTGCGCCTCGTGGGGCGACGGCGCGAGGCGCTCGAGGAACTGGCGCTGCCCGGCGAGGAGCTGCGCGTTGCCGACGCGAGCGCGCCGGGCGACGCATTCGACGGCTGCGGCGCGGTGGTTTCGTGCGCAGGCCCCTTCCTCCGTATCGGCCCTGGGCCGGTCGAGGCAGCCGTCGCGGCGGGTGCGAACTACCTCGACTCGAGCGGGGAGCAGGCCTGGGCCAGGCTCCTCTTCGAGCGCTTCCGCGACGCGGAGACCGCTGTTCTGCCCTGCTTCGGCTTCGACTACGTCCCGGGCGATGTCGCGGCGCGGCTCGCCGCCGAGGAGCTCGAGCCGCTCGACGAGATCGTGGTCGCCTACTCGGCTACTGCCGCAGCGACGAGCCGCGGCACGAAGCGGACCGTCGGCGAGATCATGGGCCAGCCGGTCGTCGCCTGGCACGAGGGCCGGCTCGTTCCCTCCCGGCTGGGAGCGACGACCCGGACGGTGGTGTTCCCGTTCGGCGCGCGCGAGGTCGTCGAGTTCGGCGGCGCCGAGCCGCTCACCGTGCCGCGCCATACCGATGTCCGGAGCGTCCGCGCCTACATGCGGCTCGCGAAGCCGGCGGTGAAGGCTGCGCGGCTCGCCGGTCTCCTCGGCCCCGTCATGCGGGTGAGCGCGGGGCTCCGCGGGATCGGCCCGGACGAGCCGAAGCGCGCCGCGACGCGGTTCGCCGTCGTCGCCGAAGCGCGTGGCCCGCAGGGCGGCCGCCGCGTCACGCTCACCGGTTCCGACCCGTACCTCCTGACCGCGCGGCTGCTGGTCGCGGGCGCGCGCCTCGAGCCGCGTCGCACCGGCTCGCTCGCGCCCGCGGAGGCATTCGACGCGCACGCCCTAATCGAGGCTGCCGGTGGCCTGCTCCGGATCGAGTCGGTCGAGGCGCTCTAGCGCGGTCCGGTCCGTCCGGTCCTGCACCTATCGTGCGGCGGAGTGAGGCTTCGGCCCCTCAGCGAGGAAGAGTGTTATGCCCGCTGCTACGGCGGCTGGGAGCCGACCGTCAAAGTCGTCCGGCTCGAGCCCCGCACTCCGCATTACGAGCTCGAGGTGAGCGGCGAGGAGCTGCGGCGGCAGCTCGAGGCGCGGATCGACGCGCGCGAGCCCGAGGCTCCGGCCGAAGCGGCGTAGGCGGGCGTGGCCAAGCAGGAAGCTCCCCGCGATGCGAATCGGCGGACCCGTCTCGCCAACGAGCGGACCTACCTCGCGTGGTGGCGGACGGGCCTCACCGCCCTTGCCGTAGCGCTCGCGGCGGGGAAGATCGTGCCCGGGGTCACGGGCGGGGCGCGCTGGCCGTGGGTCATTCTCGGCGTCCTCTACGCCCTGCTCGGGCTCGGCTTCATCGCGTACGCCTACGTGCGCCAGACCGCGGTTGATGCGGCGATCGCCCGGGGTGAGTTCGAACGGCCCGACCCGCGGGCGATCATCGTCCTGACGGCCGCCGGCGCGGTGCTCGGCGTGCTCACGATCGTGCTCGTGATCGTCGCGACCTGAGCGCCGTTCCGGACATCCTGGCGCCGGGCCTCGCGGCAGTCTTCTGCGGGATCAACCCGGGCCGCGTCTCGGCGGCGGCGGCCGCGCATTTCGCGAATCCGCGCAACGACTTCTGGCGGCTGCTCGAGGCCGCTGGCTTCACACCGCGGCTCGTCGATCCGTCGGAGCAAGAGGCCCTCCTCGGCTATGGCTACGGCATCACGAACGCGGCGCTTCGTACGACGCCCGGCTCCGGCGACCTGCGCAAGGCGGATTTCGCGGGCTCGGCGGAGCGCCTCGAGCGGATCGCCGTCGAGCTTCGGCCGGGCGCGATCGGGTTCGTCGGCAAGGAGGCCTACCGCGGAGCGTTCGGCGAGCGGCCCGAGCTCGGGCTCCAGAAGCGGCGGCTCGCCGAGACCCGGCTCTTCGTGCTCCCGTCCACCTCGCCCGCGAATGCTGCGGTGCCGTGGGAGGAGCGGCTGCGCTGGTTCCGCGCCTTCCGTGACTCGATCGAGTGATTCGAGGTCCTCCCCCCGGTTGGGGGACGTCGGGTCACTCACGCCGGGCTAGATTGCTCCCAACGAGACGCCACGCTCGTGACCACCGTCCGGCCCCTCCAGGATTTCGTTTCTAGTCGCTCCACCGGTTCGTGATCGGCGTTCTCCGGTCTCGACCGAACGCCTTCGGGTGGAGCTTCACTCCGGGCGGTGCCTGGCGGCGCTTGTACTCCGCTCGGTCGATCATCCGCAGCGCTCGCTCGACGACGTCGGGGTCGAAGCCTTCGGCGAGCAGCTCGTCCCGCGTGCGGTCGAGCTCGACGTACGCCTCGAGCACGGGATCGAGCTTGTCGTAGGGCGGCAGTGAGTCCTCGTCGCGCTGGTCGGGGCGCAGCTCGGCGCTCGGCGCGCGCTCGATAATCGAGACGGGAATCAGCTCGCGGCCGGCGCGCTCGTTGAGATGTCGGGCGAGGCGGAACACGTCCGTCTTGTAGACGTCCTTCAGCAACGCGAATCCGCCGGCCATGTCCCCGTAGAGCGTGGCGTAACCGACCGAGAGCTCTGATTTGTTGCCGGTCGCGACGAGCAGCCAGCCGAACTTGTTCGAGAGCGCCATCAGCAGCACGCCTCGCGCGCGAGCCTGGAGGTTCTCCTCGGTCAGGTCAGGGTCGCGGCCGTCGAACGGCTCGGCGAGCGTGGCGGTGAAGGCGTCGACGGCGGGCCCGATCGGCAGCTCGAGGAACGGGCAGCCGAGGCTCTCCGCGAGGGCGCGCGCATCGGACTGCGTCTCGCCCGACGAGTAGCGGGAGGGCATCGTGACGCAGTGGACGCGCTCGGGCCCGAGCGTCTCCGCGGCGAGCGCTGCGACGAGCGCGGAGTCGATCCCGCCCGAGACGCCGACCACGACATCGCCGAAGTTGTTCTTGCGGACGTAGTCGCCGAGGCCGAGCTCGAGCGCGAGGCGCGTCTGCTCGAGGTCGTCGACGAGCGGTGCGATGGTCGGGGCGACAGGCGCAGACTTTGGACTCGGCTCGTCGAGAACGACGAGCTCTGGCTGCGGCTCCGACTCGAGCTCGCGCGCGAGGGCGCGACGGCGCACGTCGCGCAGCCGCCGCCCGATCACGGCCTCCGGCTCGACGTCGGCGACGAGCAGGCACTCCTCGAAGCCGGGCGCCCGAGCGATCACCTCACCCTCGTCGTCGAGGATCACCGAGTGACCATCGAAGATCAGCTCGTCCTGGCCGCCGACGGCGTTGCAGAAGGCGAGGAAGCAGGTGTTGTCGCGCGCGCGGGTGACCAGCATCTCCTCGCGCTCCCGGTCCTTGCCGACGTGGAACGGCGAGGCGGAGATGTTCGCGATCAGGTGCGCGCCTGCGAGCGCGAGATCGGTCGCGGGCGGGCCCGGCTGCCAGATGTCTTCGCAGACCGTCGGGCCGATCAGCGTCGAGCCGACCTGGAGCAGGATGAGGTCGCGGCCGGCCGCGAAGTACCGGTCCTCGTCGAACACGCCGTAGTTGGGCAGGAAGCGCTTGCGGTACACGGCCTTGACCCCGCCGTCGGCGCAGACCGCGCACGCGTTGTAGAGGTCGCGGTCGAAGTGCGGGAAGCCGACGAGCGCGGCGATGTCGTGGGTAGACGCGGCGATCTCTTGCAGCGTCCGCTCGGCGGCACGGACGAAGCCGGGGCGCAGGAGGAGATCCTCCGGCGGATAGCCCGTAACGGCGAGCTCGGGGAAGAGGACGAGGTCGGCCCGCGCCTCGCGTGCCTCGTCGAGCCGCGCGAGGATCCGGTCGCGGTTCCCCTCGAGGTCGCCGACGACCGTGTTGATCTGAGCCAGCGCGAGCCGCATCCCACAGCGAGAATACCCGCGATCGGGCGTCTCAAATTCGGCACACTTCCGACACAAAGTCGCGCGCCGGCGCCGGCTACAGTCACTTCCCCGTGGGCGGGTGGGGGATTGGGATGGGACCTTGTGCCGGTCTAGCCCCTGCGACGCAGCCGGATCGCGTTCAGGCCGTCGGCGCTCAGCGTGTCAGCCCTCGAGCGCTTCCTTGATCTCCACGAGCGACTCGGGGTTCTCGAGCGTCGACAGGTCGCCGGGATCCCGCCCGAGCGCGGCCGCCCGAACCGCGCGCCGGACGATCTTCGCCGACCGCGTCCGCGGAAGGGAAGGAACGAGCACGATCCGCTCCGGGGCGAACGCCTTGCCGAGCGCTGCCGCGACGGTCGCGCGGATCTCCGCCGGATCCGGATCGCGCCCCGGCTTCGGCACGCAGAACAGCCATGCCACCTCGCCCTTCACCTCGTGCGGAACGCCGACCGCGGCTGCCTCGGCCACGTCTGGATGAGACACGGCTGCCGACTCGAGCTCTGCCGGGCCGATCCGCTTGCCCGCGATATTGAGCGTGTCGTCGGAGCGCCCATGCAGGAACCAGTAGCCGTCGGCATCGATCGAGGCCCAGTCGCCGTGGCACCAGACGCCGGGAAAGCGGCGCCAGTACGTGTCGAGGTACCGCTCCGGATCGCGCCAGATCCCGCGCGCCATCCCGGGCCACGGCTGCCTGCAAACGAGCTCGCCCACCTCGCCGCGCACCGGCTCGCCGTTCTCGCCGACGACGTCCATCGCCTGGCCGAGGGCTGGAAACCCCAGCGCGACCGCCTTGACGGGCTCGACGATGCACGTCGAGAGGAAGCAGGCGCCGACCTCGGTGCCACCGGAGATGTTTACGATCGGGACCCGTCCGCCGCCGATGTGCTCGGCGAGCCAGAGGTACGGGCCGAGGTTCCACGGCTCGCCGGTCGTCGTGATCGAACGCAGCGACGAGAGATCGGCATCCGGCTCGCCGTTCCGGATCAGCGCACGCACGAGCGTGGGCGAGACGCCGAGCATCGTCACGCGCTCCGACTCGACGAGCCGCCAGAGCCGGTCGTCGGGCCAGTCCGGCGCGCCCTCCGCGTAGACCACCGTCGCTCCCGCCGCGCCCGCGCCGACGACCGTCCACGGCCCCATGATCCAGCCCATGTCCGTCGAGAAGTGGACGCGGTCGCCCGCCCGCACGTCCGACTGATACGCGATCTCTCGTGCGATCGAGACGAGGAAGCCGCCCTGGACGTGGAGCACGCCCTTGGGCCGGCCGGTCGTGCCGGAGGTGTACGCGAGGAGGTACGGCGCCTCCGAGTCGACCGCCACCGGCTCGACGGTCCCGGTGCGACCCTCGACGAGCTCGTCCCAGAAGACATCGCGCCCGGGCGTCATCGCGACGTCCGCCCCGAGCCGCCGCCACACGACGACCCGCTCCACCGACGGCACCTCGCGCAGCGCCTCGTCGGCGATTGCCTTCATCGGCATGACCCGGCCGCGGCGGAGGGATCCGTCCGCGGTGATCAGGGCCTTCGCGCCGGCGTCCGAGAGCCGCGCCGCGATCGCCGAAGCTGCGAACCCGGAGAAGATCGGCACCTGCACCGCGCCGAGGTGAGCAAGCGCGTGCGAGGCGATCGCCACCTCCGGCGCCATCGGCAGGAAGGTCCCGACGAGGTCGCCCTCGCCGATCCCGAGCACGGCGAGCCCCTCCGCGAGCCGGTACACCTCCGCGGAGAGCTCCGCCCACGAAAGCGAACGCCGAGCGCCGTCCTCCGACTGCCACACCGCGGCTTCGCCCTCGCGCCCGGCCCAGCGATGCACGCAGTTCCACGCGAGATTGAGCCGGCCGCCGACGAACCAGCGCGCCCACTCGACCCCGCGGGACACGTCCAGCAGCTCGTCCCACGGCCGCGAGAACTCGAGCCCGAGATCCTCGACAACCGCGGGCCAGAACCGCTCGACGTCCTCGACCGACACGCGCAGCAACTCGTGGAAGTCGGCACAGCCGAGACGGCGCATCAGCCGCGTCACGTTGGCGTGCTCGACGACCTCGGCGCTCGGCTCCCAGACGTAGTCCCCCACGCCCGGTCCAGGCTACTTGACGGGAGGTGCTAGCGCCCGCTAACTTAGTAGACGCTAACTTAGCCGACTGGAGGAACAGATCCGATGAAAGCACGCATTCTCGCGCCGGAGAACCGCAAGTGGTGGACGCTCGCGGCACTTTCGTTCGCGCTGTTCATGATCATGCTCGACAACACGGTGGTGAACGTCGCGCTGCCGTCGATCCAGAAGGACCTCGGCATCGGCATCTCCGAGCTCGAGTGGGTCGTGACCGCCTATGCCCTCTCGTTCGCCGTGTTTCTGCTCTCCGGCGGCAAGCTCGCGGATCGCTACGGCCGCCGGCGCATCTTCCTGATCGGCCTTACCGTCTTCACGCTGTCGTCGCTCGCGTGCGGGCTCGCCGCCGGCGCCGGGCTGCTGATCGGCGCGCGGGTCGTCCAGGGCGTGGGCGCGGCGCTGATGATGCCGGCGACGCTCTCGATCATCTCGGCCGTGTTCCCGCCGCGTGAGCGCGGCGCCGCGATCGGAATCTGGGCCGGCGTCTCGGCCATGGCCCTCGCGATCGGCCCGCTCGTCGGCGGCGTCCTCGCCGAGAAGGCGAACTGGAACTGGATCTTCTTCATCAACGTCCCCGTCGGGATCCTCGGCATCATCGCCGGGCTGATCTTGATTCCGGAGTCGCGTGACGAGAGCGGCGAGCAGCGGCTCGACATTCCGGGTCTCGCCACGTCCGGCATCGCCGTCTTCGCGCTGACCTATGCCCTGATCGAGGCGAACACGTACGGCTGGACCTCGGCGCGGATCCTCGGGCTCTTCGCCCTCTTCGCCATCAGCCTGATCGCCTTCATCGCGCTCGAGCTGCGCCAGCGGGCGCCGATGCTCGATCTCTCGCTCTTCAAGAACTCCACCTTCGCAGGCGCCAACACCGTTGCGCTGATGGTCTCGCTCGCGATGTTCGGCGTCTTCTTCTTCATCTCGCTGTTCATGCAGAACATCCTCGGGTACTCGGCGATCAAGGCCGGCGCGACGTTCCTGCCGATGACGATCCTGATCATCATCGTGGCCCCGGTCGCGGGAATGCTGTCCGACAAGCTCGGGTCGCGGTGGCTGATGGCCGGCGGGATGCTGCTCGTCGCCGGCTCGCTCGTGAGCTTCGCGCAGCTGAACACGACGTCGGACTTCTGGGACATCCTGCCGGGCCTCTTGATCGGCGGCGTCGGGATGGCGCTGACGATGTCGCCGATGACCTCCGCCGCCCTGTCGGCGGTGAGGGTGGACAAGGCCGGCGTCGCCTCCGGCGTCCTGAACACGTTCCGGCAGGTCGGAGGCTCGCTCGGGATCGCGGTCGGCGGTGCAATCCTCGCCTCGTACGTCTCTGTCTCGCCGCAGAGCCCGCAGTTCGCCGATCAGTTCGTGACCGGGCTCCAGCACGCGCTCTACACGAGCGCGGGGATCGCCCTCGCCGCCTCCCTCGTCGCCGTGACGACGATCCGCAAGCCTGAAGGCGTGCCCGTCGCAGAAAGGGTCGAGGCGGTCGCAGCGTGACCGCCGCCCGTCTCTCGGGGCCCGAGCGCCGGCAGGCGGTGCTCGACACCGCTTGCCGGATCTTCTCCGGCGGTAGCTACCGCGGCACGACCACGGCCGAGATCGCGCGCGCGAGCGGCGTCTCCGAGCCGATCCTCTACCGCCACTTCGCCTCGAAGCGTGAGCTCTACCTCGCGTGCCTCGAGGCGGCCTGGGTCGCGACCAGGGCGCGCTGGGACGAGAGCGTCGCCGAGGAGCCGAACCCGGCGCTCTGGGTACCGGCCATCGCCTCGGCCGCATTCGAGGTCGGCAGCTCCCCCGCAGTGCTTGCCGATCTCTGGGTGCAGGCGCTCTCCGTGGCCAACGACGACCCGGCGATCGGCGCTGCGCTCTCGGCGCAGATGCGCGAGGTGCACGACTATGTCGCCGAACTGATCCGCCGCTCGCAGGCCGCGGGAGGCGCAGTGGCCGCACGGGATGCCGACGCGGAGGCCTGGATCTTCGTCTCGGTCGGCCTGCTGCGGACGCTGGCCGGCCGGCTCGACGGCTTGCTCACCGCCGACGACCTGCATCGCATCCGTGCCTCCCGCGCCGAGTGGATGCGCGGGAGCGCCGCGTAGCCGACGGACCACGAAGGAGACCCCCGGCTGCGGCCCCGGGGGTCGATCCTTCGAAGAGGATCGCCACACTTTGGGTGACGATCCGGCGGTTGTGGCTCTGCGGCCCAGCCACGCCTCCGGATCTTCTGTCGCCCGACTGCGGCGCTCCCCCTGCATCCTGACCTGGCGTCCGGCCCGGCTGCAAGTGGGCTCACTATAGGCGTGCCCTCCCGGGTCCGTCAAGTAGCTCGGTCAAGTGATTTTGAAAACCAGGAGTTCACTACGTTTCCCCTGGCAGAATGCCCCTTTTGGGTGATGCCCATAGTGGCCGACTTGCACTTAGGTGAACTAACAGGTTCACTTCAAGAACCACGCCGCCGTGAATCCAGAAACTCGCTCCCGCATCCGCACAAGTGCCGCCCAGCCGGGCTCGATCCGGCTTGGCGAGCGCCTTCGTCAGCTCCGGGTCTCGGCCGGGCTGACACAGACGGATCTTGCGGGCGAGCGCTTCTCGAAGGAATACGTCAGTCAGATCGAGCGTGGCAAGACACGCCCGACCGACGAGAGCGTCGCCTGGCTCGCTTCGCGCCTCGGCGTCGATGCCGGCTTCCTGGCGAACGGCGTCTCCACGGACGAGCGCGGCCGCGTCGAATCGGCTCTCGCGCGCGCCGAGGCGCTGCTCGAGTCCGACTCGGTCGCGGAGGCCGCCGAGGAGATCGCGAAGCTCCGCACCGCGGTGCTGGCGACGGGTGTCCGCGAGCTCGAGGCTCGCGTGCTCCTCAACGACGCGAAGGTGAAGTCCCGGCTCGGCTCGGTGCGCGAGGCGCTCGAGCTGCTCGCGCAGGTTCGCGCGATCGTCGAGGGGCCGCCGTTCTCCGATGTCGAGCGCGCCGAGGTGTTGTTCATGTTCGGCGTCTGCCGCTTCAAGCTTTCGAGCATCCAGACCTCGATCGGGCTCCTGAGCGAGGCGCTCGTGCTCGCCGAGCGCTCCGGCCTCCCGTGCGACCGGCTCCGATCGGACATCCTGAACTGGCGCTCGCGCGGATACCGGCACATGCGCGACTTCGAGGCCGCGCGCGAGGACGCCGAGCGGGCGATCGAGCTCGCCGACGCTCTCGGCGACCGCCGCGCGCTCGCCAATGCGAACTTCCAGGCGTCGATCGTCGCCGAGCGCCAGGGCCACTGGGTGCTCGCACGGACGTACGCCGAGCGCGCCCGCTCGCAGTACGAGGAGCTTTCCAGCCTCGAGAGCGTCGGCCGGATGCTGAACAACCTCGGCGGCCTGAACCTCCTGCTGGGGAAGCCCGAGGACGCAGAGGTGCTGCTCAAGGATTCGTTCCGCGTCGCGCTCGAGGTCGGCAACGACGCAGACGCGGCTCGCGCGATCTCCTCGCTCGCCCAGGTGCACCTGCGCATGGGCGATCAGGCGCTCGCCGAGGAGCAGGCGCGGCACGCGCTGCAGCTGCTCGGCGGCCGCGAGGACTATCTCGACGAGATCGGCAACGCGCAGCTCACGCTCGGTCGCGCGCTGCTCGAGGTCGGCCGGCTCGACGAGGCCGACGCGGCGTTCCACGACGCAGCTTCGAGCTTCGAACAGCTGTCGTCGGCAAGTCACAAGGCTGCGGCGTGGGTCGCGCAGGGCGATCTGGCGGCAGCACGCGGCGACGATCGCGCAGCGGCGCGGCTCTATCGCAGCGCCGCAGAAGCGCTCCAGGATTTCCGTTTCTAACGACTCAGAAGGGAGGAGGTGATCGATATGACGAAAGCTCGGCTCATCTACTTGGTGGTGATCGCATCGCTGTTTGCGTTCTATCTGGCGTCGTACGTGCGGCTTCCGGCACATGTCGCGGGTTTCTCGAACGGCGACAGCGGCTTCGCCAACGGCAACAGCTAGATTCGGGACGCGCGTCCCGGGCTCGGCGTCACGAGGCCCGAGGACGCCCGGACTGCGGGGAGACTTTGTTGCGCATCATTCCTCCCACCGGGAGGCGGCGTCATCCCGCGGCGCGCCGACGAACAGGGCACTCGGAGCCCTTGCGTCAGCACGGCCCGTGCAATGGTTCGTCCTGTGAGCGCATCACGGCGGGACGAGACGGTCAGCGTTCGCGACGTTGCAGAGCTGCTCGGCGTGCATCCGCAGACGGTGCGGCGCCTCATTCACGAGGGGAAGCTCGAGGGCGTTCGCGTCGGCAGCGGGCTCTTCGTCCCTCGCCCGGCGCTCGACGAGCTCCTCGCGCGGCAGCGTCGGAAGAACTAGGCCGGCAACTCGCCGGAGCCGACGCGCTCGATCACGATCTGCGGGACGCGCGCTGCGGGGCTGAGTCGCAGTACGGCGCGCACGAGCTCGGCGCAGTCCTCCGGCTGGATCATCTCCTCACCCGGGATCCCGGCCCAGGCCGCCATCGGCGTGTCCACGAATGCGGGGCAGAGGGCGAGCGCCCGCACGCCGTCGGCGTCGAGCTCCTCGTTCAGCGATCGCGTGAACGAGATCACCGCGGCCTTCGTTGCGCCGTAGGCCGCAAGCCCCGGTGTTGGCATCGTGCCGGCGATCGAGGCGAGGTTGACGATGTGGCCGCGCGATTCGCGCAGGAGCGGGATAGCCGCGCGCGTGAGCAGGAAGAGCCCGCGGATGTTGACCCCGAACTGGAGGTCCCACTGCTTCGCTGTCATGTCTTCGATCCGCCCGCCGATGCCGATTCCCGCCGAGTTGACGAGCACGTCGAGGCGGCCGTGGCGCCCGGCGTGTGCAGCGAGGACGCGTTCGCAGTCGTCCTCGAGAGAGACGTCGGCGGCGACGCCGAATGCACCGAGCTCGGCCGCCGCGGCTTCGACCTTCTCGCCGGTGCGCGACACCAGCGTGAGCTCGTAGCCCTCTTCGCGAAGCATGCGCGCAAGTGCGAGCCCGATTCCCGACGAGCCGCCGGTGACGAGTGCCGCCTTCATGCTGCCTCTCTACGGCCTGCGATCCACTAGGTCAAGGTCCGGACCTGTCAAACTTGTGTCTGGAGGGACCGTGAAGGCTCCTCCTCTCCCCCCGGCGGCACGGCGGCCTCGGCCGCCCGTGCCGCCGGATGAACCTCTCCCGACTACCATGGACGCGTGGAAGCAAGCGCGGTTAGGCTCACGGATCTGACGACCGCGGGGGGCTGCGCCGCGAAGTACTCGGCGGCCCGCCTCGAGACGCTGCTCGCCGGCTTCGTCCCGGTCGAGGCCGCGAATCTCCTCGTAGGGCTCGCACCCGCCGACGACGCGGCCGTCTACAAGCTCGACGACGAGCGCGCGCTGATCTTCACGCTCGACTTCTTCCCGCCCCTCGTCGACGATCCGGCCGACTTCGGGGCGATCGCGGCGACGAACGCGCTCAACGACGTGTTTGCGATGGGCGGCACGCCGCTGCTCGCGCTTTCGATCGCGGCGTTTCCCGAGGAGCTTCCGGTCGAGACACTCGCCGCCGTCTTTGCCGCCGCCGACGTCCAGGTGCGCGCCGCGGGTGCGCTGCTTGCCGGCGGCCACACGATCCGCGACCGCGAGCCGAAGTACGGGCTCGCCGTCGTCGGCACCGTCCATCCGGGCGGGATCTGGCCGAAGAACGGTGCGCAGCCGGGTGACGCGCTCTTCCTCACGAAGCCGCTCGGCACCGGGCTCGTCCTCCACGGAGTCAAGCGCGGGATCGGGGGCGACGCGGAGCTCGCCGGCGCGATCGCGTGGATGCGGACTTTGAACCGTGACGCCGCCGACGCGCTGCGACCGTTCGAGCCGAACGCGGTCACCGACGTGACCGGCTTCGGCCTGCTCGGGCACGCGCACGAGATGGCCGACCGGAGCGGTGTCGAGTTCGTGCTCGAACCGGCGCGCTGGCCGGCGCTCGACGGCGCGCTCGAGGTCGCGAGCGCGGGTGAGCGGACGGGCGGCGATCCGCGCAACCGCGACTTCGCCGCCGCGCACGTCGACGCGGGTGCGACCACCGCCGACCTGCTCACGCTGGGCTACGACCCGCAGACCGCGGGCGGACTGCTCGTCTCCCTTCCTGCCGACCGGGCGCTGACGCTCGAGGCGGCGTTCGCCGCGCGTGGGCTGTTCCTCCAGCGCATCGGCTCTGTCCGCGCGGGCGCGGGCGTCACGCTAGCCTGAGCGCGTGCACGTCGAGTCGACGCAGCTCGCCCGGGTGCGCGGGCTCTCGCTCTCGCCGACGGCGTTCCGGCGCTTCGCGCTCGCCTCGGCGCTGATGCTCTGGCTGATCGTCGGCTCGGGCGCCGCGGTACGACTCACCGGCTCCGGGCTCGGCTGCGAGCACTGGCCCGGCTGCACGGCCGGCGATCCGTTCCCGTCGAACGGCTACCACTCGTTCATCGAGTTCTCGAACCGAGTCGTCGCCTTCATCACGATCGTGATGACGCTGGTCGCGTGGCTCGCGGCGAGGCGGACCCCGGGCCTGTTGCGCGGCGACCGGCGGCTCGCGCTCTGGATCTTCATCGGCACGTTGGCCCAGGCGCCGCTCGGGCTGATTACCGTCAAGCTCCACCTTCACCCGCTGATCGTGATGACGCATCTGCTGCTCTCGGCGGTGGTGCTCGCAGGCGGGGTCGTGTTGCTCGTCGAGGCGCTTCGGCTCGAGAACGGCGCGGTGCCGCCGCTCGTGCCACAGCGGCTGCGGCGGGTCGGGCTCGTCTTCGCCGCTGCTGCTGGCGTGCTCCTCGTCAGCGGCACGTTCGCGACTGCCGCGGGGCCGCACTCGGGCGGCGATCACGTCAAGCGCTTCGGCAGCTTCGGACCTTCGCTCCAGACGCACGCCTACATCGTCGCCGTCTTCACCGCTGCATTCGTCTGGCTGCTCGCCTCGCTCGCGTCGCGGCGGGAAGCCTCACCGCGGCTCTTCCGGCTCGCGACAGTCCTGGCCGGCCTCCTCGCGGTGCAGATCGTGGTCGGCGAGGTGCAGTACCGGACGCACCTTCCGTGGGGGCTCGTGCTCGTCCACGTCCTGCTGGCCGCGGGTGTGTGGGCCCTGATCGTGGGACTCGTGACGCTTCTGTACCGGCCGATCGCCTGGCTTCGGCCGCGTCAATAGACTGAGAAGATGGCGGACGAGCTTCGCATCTCCGAGCGGCCGACCCTCGAACGGCCGGTGCTGATCACGGCGTTTCGCGGCTGGAACGACGGTGGCCAGGGCGCGTCGCTCGCCGGTGGCTACCTCGCGCGGGCCTGGGATGCGACCCGCTTCGCGGACATCGATCCGGAGCAGTTTTACGACTTCCAGGCGACGCGGCCGCAGGTCTCACTCGTCGACGGCCTGACGCGTCAGATCGACTGGCCGGAGAACGCTTTCTATTACACGCGCGTACCGGGGACCGACCGCGACGCGGTGCTTCTGCTCGGCATCGAGCCGAACCTCCGCTGGCGCACGTTCTCGGATCTGATCGTCGGTCTCGCGACCGAGCTCCAGGTCGAGCTCGCCGTGACGATGGGCTCTCTGCTCGCGGATGTGCCGCACACGCGGCCCTCGCCGGTGACTGCGAGCGCCAGCGACCCGCACCTGATCGAGGCGCTCGACCTCCAGCCCTCGCGGTACGAGGGACCGACGGGAATCGTCGGCGTCCTGCACGACGCGTGCCGCCGCGCCGGGATCGCTTCGGTCTCTATCTGGGCCGCGGTGCCGCACTACGTCTCGCTCGCGCCCAGCCCGCGCGCCGCGCTCGCGCTCTGCGACAAACTCGGCGAGCTGCTCACCGCCGACATGGACACGACCGAGTTGCAGGAGGCCGCCGACCAGTACGCCGAGCAGGTGACCGAGGCGGTCTCGACCGATGCGGAGACGCAGGCCTACGTCGAGGAGCTCGAGCAGCGCACCGACGCGATCGAGTCGGTCGAGGATCTGCCTTCCGGCGACTCGCTTGCGGCCGAGCTCACCGAGTACCTGCGCGAGCGCGACGAGGAAGACGGCAGCGACGACGCAGCGCGGGAGCAGTAAGGACTACCCGAAGGTGAAGGCGTAGGCCTTCACGCCGGGGTCGAAGCGCAGCTCGAGGATCCCGTCGCGGATCGAATCGCCGCTCGAGATCGTGTAGAGCCGGTAGCCGTTCACATCGGTCGTGCCCGCGGGCTTGCCGTCGATCAGCGCCTGGACATGTCCCTCTCCGCCGAGCACGAGGTAGACGTAGCGCGCCTGGAAATTGAGGCGCAGCCGCGCGCCGAGGCCGGCCACGATCGCCTGCGGCCCGACCGTCCAGGTGCCGCTGTAGCCGAGCTCGTTTTGGCCGAGGCCGAACGGGAAGCGGTACGCGGCGGGCTTGTTCGGGACGATCTTCGAGCCGGCGTAGCGCTGGAGCCGCTCGTAGCCGAGGTACGACTCGGGCGTAACCTCGCCGGTCGGCGTATGGTCGGCGACGTCTGTCATCTTCCCGGGCAACGGCTTCGTGCCCTCGGCGAGCAGCGCGCGGATCTGCTGCTCGGAGCCACCGTAGTCGCCCTCGCCGAAGTGGACGTGGCGGACGTTGCCGTTCCGGTCGATCAGGTACTCGGCCGGCCAGTACTGGTTCGAGTAGGCGTTCCACGTGCCGTAGTTGTTGTCGAGCGCGATGGGCCAGGTGACGTGGAGGTCGTGCGTCGCGGCGCGGACGTTTCCGAGCACGTGCTCGAACGCGAACTCCGGCGTGTGGACGCCGACGATCTGGAGGCCGAGCGGGTGATATTCGGCGTACCAGGCGCGGAGGTGGGGCAGGGTTCGCAGGCAGTTGATGCACGAGTACGTCCAGAAGTCGACCAGGACGACCTTGCCGCGCAGGCCGGCGATCGTCAGCGGCTTGTCGCCGGGAGTGTTGAGCCAGTCGGCGATCTTCGTGAACTCCGGCGCGGGTCCGTAGCCGGTCGGCGTGGCCTTGTGCGGAACCGTGGCGTGGCGCAGCTTCGCGAGCCGCGCCTGCGCCGAGCCGGTCGCCTCGGTGTGTCGCTGGAGGTCGTTCGTGTAGCCGCCGAGCGCGACCTGCAGGTGCTGCTCGGTGTTGAAGACGAGGGCGAGCGCCGCGAGCGCGACGATGACGCCCATCGTCCGGCGCAGCGCGAGGCCGTGTGCGCGCAGTCGGCGTGAGGCGCGCTGCCCGCCGATCGCGACGAGCAGCATGGGCACCGCTGCGCCGAGCGCGTAGACGAACGTGAGCAGTACCGCCTCCCAGCCGACCTTGTGCTGGGCGGCCAGCACCGAGATCGTCGCGAGCACCGGTCCGGCGCAGGGCACGAAGACGAGCCCGAGGCTCGCGCCGAGCAGGAAGCCGCCGCCGAGATCGCCGCCGCGCCTGCGGGTCAGGCGCGCGAACGGACGCTCGAGCAGCAGGCCGAAGCGCGGAAAGATGAGCGTCGCCGCGAGCACGAATAGAAGTGCGATCGCGAGGTTGCGCAGCACATCCTCCGGGAGCCCGAGCAGATTGAGCAGCCACGCGGTGATGAGGGTGAAGACCGTGAAGCTCAGGACGATCCCGGCGACGATCGCGTAGGGCCGGCGTCGCCCTCCGGTGGCTCCGCCGGCGAGCAGGATCGGCAGCACCGGCAGGACGCACGGCGAGAGAGCGGTGATGATCCCCGCGAGAAAGCCGATCCCGAGCAGCAGGAGCATCGCGTTCGCAGGGTAGCCGAGGCGATGTCGGCGCTAGAGAGTGTTAAGAGCGCCGTAAGGTCTAGGTCGGGTCCGCTGCGGCGGGCTGCGGCTCGGCGGTCGCCGGTGTGTCCGTAGTTCCCTCGGTGCGAGCTCTCGGCCTGCGCCGGCGGCGCTTGGGCCGCGCGGGAGCAGTCCCGTCAGTCGCCGGCTTCGCGCCGTTCTCGCCGGTGCGCTGCGGCGCCGTGCCCTCGGTCTGCGGGGTCTTCTTCTTGCGGCGGCGCCGGCGCGAGCGGCTTGGCGTCGCCTTCGGCGCTGGGAGGTTCTCGGCGAGCGCCGCGGCGATCTCCGGCTGCGGCGCGATCTCCTCGCGGGCCGCATCGAGGAGCTTGGTCGCGCGCGGCGTGTACGACTCGGCGGAGGCGAGGAGCGCGACGCCGACGGCCAGCGGCAGCTTCTTCGCCTCGGCAACGAGTCGCGCCGCGTTCTCCTCGTGGCGGTGGCCGCGAGAGTTCGCCAGCGCTCCGAGCAGGCGCTTGGCCTCGGGATACTCGGCGCTGGCGCGGCGGTCCTGCACCTTGCGGCTGGCGCGCGCGAGCTTCCACGTCCAGCGCGCCTGGATCTGCTCGGGCGCGTTCGCGTGGCCCTCGGCGATGGCGCGCAGCAGGATCCGGATTCCCGGCATCCGGTCCTTCTCCCACGGCGGCGCGGAGGTGACGAGCGTGACGAGGTCGTCGAAGTCGGCGCGCTCGACCGACATCGAGACGCGATCGGCGAGCGCCGTCATCCGCAGGCGCCGGTTCGGGTTCTCGGCTGCGCAGGTGGCGAGGAACTGCTCGAGGCAGGCCTTCGACGAGCGGCCGTCGGTGAGCTTCTTGACGAACTCGGCGCGATCCTCGTAGCGCACCTGGCGCGCAGCGATCGTCGCCCAGTAGCGCTGCTCGTCCTCGTCGAGGTAGCGCGGGTCGACGCGCTGCCACTCGCGTTGGATCACGGCAAGCCGGCGGCGTACATCCGGCGTCACGGGCACGAGCCACGGCGCCGGCGTGAGCCTGCGGCGGGCGCGGCGCTGGACGCGACGGCGCGGCGCGGGCGTGACCCGGGCGCCTTCGCGGTAGAAGTCCGAGTCGAGCAGCGAGTGGAGCGAGATCACGCGGTCGTTGTGGGTCGCGTTCTTCGGCGTGAAGTCGACGACGATCCCGGCCTCCTTGCGCGGATGCGTTCGCATGATGCGGCCGATCCGCTGCTGGTAGACGCGCTTCGACGCCGTCGGCGCGAGGTGCATGACGACGGTCGCGCGTGGAGAGTTCCAACCCTCGGCGAGCAGCATCGCGTTGATCAGGACGTTGATCTCGCCGCGCTCGTAGGCCGCGAGCGTCTCGGCGAGCTTCACCGGCGGCGTGCGGCCGCTGACGGCCTCGGCCTTGATCCCGGCGGCGCGGAACTCCTGCGCGAGGTTGTACGCGTGCTCGACTCCGGCCGCGTAGACGATCCCGGGCGTGTTGTCGAAACGGTCGCGGTACAGGCTCGCGGCCGCCTGGTTCAGGGCCTGGTGATCGAGCGCTGCGGCGAGGGCGCCCTCGTCGAAGTCGCCGCCGACGATCGGAACGGAATGGATCGCGGCGGCGGGCGGGACGCGCAGCGAGCGGAGCGGCGCGATCAACCCACGGCGCGCCGCATCGGCGAGCGGCAGGTCGTCGACCGACGCCGGGAAGACATCCGAGACCTGCTTCGCGATCAGCTGCTCGGTCGCGGTCATCCCGATGTAGATCGGCTCCGGGAAGCTGCGGATGGCGGCACTCGTCTTCTCGCCGAGCGCGGTGTGCGCCTCGTCGGCGATCACGAGCTGGTACGTGTCGCGCGAGATCGAGTCGACGTGGCGCGCGAACCACGCGTAGGTCTGGATCGTGAGCGGGTTGCCGCGGAGCGGCTCGGTGCCCGCCTCGACCACGGGCGCGAAACGGTCGCCGTACCCCTCCGTGGTCAGGTCGCGCTCGAACTGGGAGACGAGCAGGCGGCGGTGGGTCAGGATCAGGACCCCGAGCGTGCGCGCGGCCTCGACGAAGCCGGCTGCGGCGATCGTCTTGCCCGAGGCCGTCGGATGGCGGAAGCGGTAGCGGCGCTCGGCGCCCGGGTCGGCGTCGGCAGGCAGCTCCGGCTCGTCGTCCTCGCCGTCGTCGGTCTCGACATCGGTCGTTTCGTCGTCCTCTTCCTCTTCTTCCGGCGGCGGCTCTTCGGCGACTGCGATTCCGTACCCCTCCGCGGCGAGCTCGTTGGCGGCGATCAGCTCGGCGAGCATGCCCGCGAGAGCGTCGATCTGGTGGCGGCGGAGCTCGGTGCTCGAGGCGAGGTGAGGTGCCGGGTCGGAGAGCACGCGCTCGAGGCCGAGCATCAGGCCGAAGCGAACCTTCCACGCGGGCGACGGCTTGCGCCGGCCGGCGTCGATCTCGAGCAGCGCCTCGTCGAGGGCGAGCCGGCGCGCGGTTCCGTGGCCGAGCGCCAGCAACGGGTCCTCGCCAGGATGGAGGAAGGGCTCACCGGCCCAGGCCTCGGCTCGGAGCGCGGCGGCCACAAGGCCGTCCGCCGTCTCCGCCATGGTCGTCGGATTCTCGGTCGTTTTCTGCATGTGCGCAGCACATCTCGTGTGCTGCAAGAGTGAACAGAGGGCGGGCGCTACCGCTGAGCCAGCCGGGCCGCGCCGCGTTCGCAGCATACCGGAAGTCAACCCCGCCTGGCGAGCGCGTTTCTTGTCACGCTTCTGTCACAGACGCGTGCGTTTTTCGCGACTACGATCGCCAGCGGGTGGTGGCACGGGGTGGCCCCAAAACAGCGGCGTTTTTTTAGAGGGGAGTGCCGCTGCTCCCGAGACCGCCCAGGATGCGGGCGAACGGGTTCTGCGGCGCGACTTCCCACACGAGCTCGCCGCCGGGCTCCGCCTCGCCGTGGAACCGCTCGGCGAGCGCGACCGCCTCTTCGCGCGTCTCGGTGCCCGCGATCACGTACTTGAAGCTGCGCGTCGCCGCGTACCCCTCAGCCTCGAGCTCCTTCTCGAGAGCGCGCGCGGCGTCGACCGACTCGCACTCGACGTGCACCTCCCACGGTGCGTACCCGCGCTCGATCAGATCCTCGTCGCTGCTCGGATGCGTCGGCTCGTCGTCCCACCGCTCCTCGTCGGCGAGCCAGTGCTCGATCACGAACTCGCCGTGCCCCTCGACGAACGGCACGACCGCCTCGGCCTGCGCACGGGTCTCCGTGTAGACGAACACCGTGTCGTCGTCGCGCGTGACCGCGAGCCGCCGGCCCTTCAGCGCGTCCGCGAGCTCCTCCGCGTCGGTCGACGCGAGATGCAGGTTCTCGAGCAGCCCCTCGGCGTCCTCACAGGTGATCCGAACGCGGAAATCGTCGGCGGCCATCAGGCGACCGCCCCGGCGCCGGCTTCGGCGAACTGCCGGCCGAAGAGCCGCTCGGACACGCCCGTCTGGTCGAGGTACCGAGTCGCGCCGCCCATGAAGAACGGCCACCCGGCCCCGAGCAGCAGGCACGTGTCGACGTCGGCCGCCTCGGCGACCACGCCTTCACCGAGCATGTGCTGGATCTCGTCTGCGACTGCGTCCATGGCGCGCTCCTGAATCTCGTCGATCGACCATGGTGCATTCTCGACGATCACGGGCTCCTCCGCTCCGCCGGCGTACGCGGCCAAAGTCGGAGAGAGCGGGAAGCGATCCGGGAACGCGCCGTGCAGCGTCTCCAGCACATGGTTCGCGACGCGCGGCCCCACCATCTGCAGCAGCACGGACGGCGCCATCGGCATCCCGAGCCGGAGCATCGCCTGGTCGACGTCGTCGCTCGACGAGCCGTGCTCGAGCGCGTCCATCAACACGCGCGTCATCCGGGTCAGGACGCGGTTGACGACGAACCCGGGCGCGTCCTCGACCAGCACGCCGCGCTTGCCGAGCTTCTTCGAGACGGCCCACGCGGTCGCGAGGGTGACGTCGTCGGTCGCCGGTGTCCGGATCAGCTCGAGCAGCGGCATCAGCGCGACGGGGTTGAAGAAGTGCATGCCTACGAGGCGCTCGGGATGGGCGAGACCCGAGCCCATCTCGGTGACCGAGAGGGACGAGGTGTTGGTGGCGAAGATGCACTCCGGCCCGACGATCGACTCGAGCTCGCCGAAGACCTGCTTCTTCACGTCGAGCTCTTCGAACACCGCTTCGAGCACGAAGTCGCAGCCCTCGAACACGTCCATCTCCGTCGAGCCCGTGACGAGCGAGCCCAGGAAGCGGCGCTTGCCCTCGTCGTAGCGGTTCGCGGGTAGCCCGTCGCGCACGGCCTCGAGCGCCGCTTCGACGCGCGCGGCGTCGAGGTCGCGTATCACGATCGGCACCTCGAGCCGCCGCAGGAACAGCGTCGCGAGCTGCGTCGCCATCAGGCCTGCGCCGACGATCCCGACCTTCTGCAGCGCGCGCGGCTTCGCGTCGGGAATGCCGACGCCGCGCTTGGCGCGCCGCTCCACGAGGTCGAACGCGTAGAGCGAGGCCTGCGCCTGCCGCGAGAGCATGAGGTCGGCGATCGCCTCCTCCTCGCGCCGGTAGCCCTCCTCGAGCGACCAGCTCTGCGCGCCTTCGATCAGGTCCAGCGCGACGTAGGCGGCCGGCGCCGCGCCGTGAACCGCATCGTCGACGGCGTTGCGCGCGCGCCGCAGCACGGTCTCGAGCTCGGACCAGTCCGGCGCCGGACGCTCGGGCAGGCCCGTTTCGACCAGCTCGAGCGCATAGGCGATCGACTCGTCCACGAACTCCACGGGCTCGAACAACCGGTCGGCGAGGCCCCACTCGAACGCCTGCGCCGCGGCGAGCATCTTGTTCTGGCGGAGAGGGTTCTCGACGATCAGCTTCACGGCCTGCGCCGGCCCGATCAGCCGCGGCGCGAGTTGCGTGCCGCCCCAGCCCGGGATGATCCCGAGGAAGACCTCCGGGAAGCCGAAATGCCGAACCGAGGTTGCGATCGTCCGCGCGGAGCAGTGGAGCGAGATCTCGAGCCCGCCGCCGAGACAGGCGCCGTTGATCGCGGCGACCGTGGGGTAGGGCAGCGCACGGATTCGCGCGAACAGCTCGTGCCCTGCGCGGCTCCCCTCGATCGCCGTCTCGCGGTCGCGAATCTTCGGAAACTCGGTGATGTCGGCGCCTGCGGCGAACACGAACGGCTTGCCGGTGAGCACCATCGCGACGAAGTCGCCCGATTCGAGCTCGCCGAGCACCCGCTGCCCCGACTCGATTGCCCCACGCGAGAAGACCGTCGGCTTCGTGTAGTCCTCGCCGTTGTCGATCGTGACGAGCGCGAGCGGGCCGAGCCGCGTCTCGACGCGCTGCAGGAAGAACTGCGTCTCAGCCACTGAGGTTCTCCCAGAGCAACGCGGCGCCCATGCCGAGGCCGATGCAGAGCGCGGTCAGTCCGTACTGCACGTCGGGGCGCTGCTCGAAGCCGTAGGCGAGCTGCGCCATCAGGCGGACCCCGGTCGCAGCGAGCGGATGGCCGCAGGCGATCGCGCCGCCGTACGGATTGAGGCGCGGGTCGTCGGGCGCGACGCCCATTCCCTCGCACCACGTCAGTACCTGGACGGCGAACGGCTCGTTGAGCTCGAACAGGCCGATGTCGTCGATGGTCAGGCCCGCCTGCTCGAGTACGCGCTTCGTCGCCGGGACCGGCCCGATGCCCATCAGCTCCGGCTCGACGCCCGCGTAGGCGAAGCCGACGAGCCGCATCTTCGCGTCGAGGCCGAGCTCCTCGGCTGTCTCGGCGGCGGCGATGATGCACGCGGTCGCGCCGTCGGTGAGCCCGGCGGAGTTGCCCGCGCTCACGCGGCCGCCCGCGCGAAACGGCGTCTTGAGCCCGGCAAGCGTCTCGACGGTCGTCTCGGGCCGGAGGAACTCATCGCGGTCGGCGACGCGCCAGCCCTCGTCGCCGAAGACGGCCATCGGGACGACGGTTGCCTTCATCACGCCGTTCTCCCAGGCCGCGGCGGCTCTGCGCTGCGACTCGGCCGCATACCGGTCGGCGCCTTCGCGCGTCAGTTCGGGGAAGCGGTCGTGAAGGTTCTCGGCGGTCGCACCCATTACCGCGGCCGACTCGTCGATGAGACGTTCGGCGACGAACCGCGGGTTGAAGTCGACCTCCTCGCCCATCGCGTGGTGGCCCATGTGCTCGACGCCGCCGGCGAGGATCACGTCGGCGGCGCCCATCGCGATCTCGCCCGCGCCGGTCGTCACGGCGGTCAGCGCGCCGGAGCACATGCGATCGACGGCCATGCCGGGCACGGTGTGCGGAAGCCCGGCGAGCAGCGCGACGTCGCGGCCGAGCGTCAGCCCCTGATCCCCGACCTGCGCGGTCGCGGCCATCACCACGTCGCCGATCCGCTCCGGCGGCAGCTCGGGGTTGCGTCGCAGCACCTCGCGCACGACCTTCACGGCCATGTCGTCGGCACGCGTCTTCCAGAAGTGGCCCTTCGGGCCGGCGCGGCCGAACGCGGTGCGGACACCGTCGACGTAGACGACCTCGCGCCGCTCGCGCGCCACGCTCACTCTCCTCCCGCGGCCAGCTCGCGCGAGCGCTCCATCGCCGCTTGGATCGCGTTCATGAACGCGGCCCGGACGCCAGCCTGCTCGAGCTCGTGGATCGCCCGCGTCGTCGTGCCGCCGGGCGAGGTGACCTGTTCGCGGAGGACGACGGGATGCATGTTCTCGTCGCGGAGCAGCTTCGCCGTGCCGAGCATCGTCTGCACGACGAGTTGGGTCGAGGTCTCGCGTGTGAGGCCGAGCAGGATCCCGGCCTCGATCATCGCCTCCGCGAGTAGGGCGAAATAGGCCGGGCCCGAGCCGGACACGGCCGTGACCGCGTCCATCGCCTTCTCGGGCACGCGCACCGAGTAGCCGATGTGGCGCAGCACCTCCTCTGCGAGCGCGAGGTGCGCGTCGTCGGCGTGGGCGCCCGCACAGACGCCCGCGATTCCCTCGTGGACGACCGACGGCACGTTCGGCATCGCGCGCACGACGGGCACTCCGGGCGCGATCCGCTTCTCGATGTAGGCGGTCGAGATCGCCGCCGCGACCGAGAGCACCGTCTGCTCCTCGGTCAGCAGGCCACCGATCTCTCCGAGCAGCGTGTCGAAGTCCTGCGGCTTCACCGCGATCACCACGAGTGTCGCGCCCGCGACCGCCTCGGCATTCGAGGCAGCTCCCTCGACGCCGTACTCGTCGGACAGCTGGCGGACGCGCTCCTCTCGGCGCGCGGTGACCACGATCTCGCCGGGCGCGCGCCAGGCGGACGAAAGCAGGCCGCGCAGCAGCGACTCGCCGATCCGGCCGCACCCGATAATCGCTACGCGCCGAGCGTCCACAGTCATGTGCTCAGTGTATTCAGGCCGCGTGGCGACGGGCAGGCGCGCCCGGGACGAGCCCTGCGCCCATTCCTGCGAGCAGGTACACGCTCGCGAGCCCGGCCCACTCGCCGTAGGGCTCGAGCAGCTCCTGCGTCTCCCAGCCCTCGACCGGCCGGCCGCGCAACGCCGCGAGCAGCTTCACGAGCCCGAGGTCGCCGACGAGCCCGCGCTCGTGACGGCCGAGCCCCTGAAGACAGACGACGCCTGCCGACCACGGGCCGAGCGTGCGCTCGCGCTCGAGCCGGGTCGCCGCCGCCTCGGTCGGGACGTCCCGGAGCCGTTCGAGGTCGAGCGAGCGGCACACGCGGACGAGCGCGGCGGCGCGTCGTTCGGCGAGACCCAGCGTCCGCAGCCGCAGCGGCGAGAGCGCACCGAGGGCCTGGCGGGTCGGCGGCTCGCACAGCTCGCCGGGGCCGCGCGGCATCGTCGCGCGCAGGATCCGCCGCTCCAGCGCCCGGGCCTCGCGCGCCGTGACGAGTTGGCCGCACACCGCGCGGAGCAGCGACTGCGCGACGGTGGGCACCCGCAGCACTCGCATCCCGCGCAGGCGACGCACCGACGGGCCGAGCAGCGGGTCGTCGGCGAAGCGCGCGACGAGCTCCGAATGGTCGTCGTCGACGGCGAGCACGAAGCGCAGCTGCTCGAGCCCTGCCTCGGTCTCCGCCGTGAGCCTCACCGTCCCGTCGGGGAGTTGCGAGGCGGAGACTGGCTCGGGGAGCAGCGCAGTAAGGCGGCCGCCCGCGAAGCGCCGCGTGGCATCGGAGGCGAAGCGTGCGGTGAGGGCGAGCGAGTAGGGGCCGCGCGGTCGGACGTCGAGCTCGAGCGTCACCGCTCGCTGCGGATGTCTGCGTGGCCCGCCTGCATGGCGAGGTCCGCCGCGCGCTCGAGCGCGTCGAGCGCCTCGGGCTCGCGGCCCGCCTTGCGCAGCGCGCGTCCCCAGGTGGAGTGCAGCTCGATCCGCTCGCGCAGGTGGCTCTGCTCGTCGAGCTCGCCGGCAGCCCGTGCGAACGCGTCGTTGGCCTCGTCCATCCGGCCCTCGTTCGCCTCAGCCTCTGCGATCGCCCACCACGCCTGGCCGCGGTTCGACGGATCGTCGTCACCGAGCAGCTCGAGGGCCTGGTGCGCCAGTGTGATCGCGGCTGCGCTCGAGCCGGTCGCGGCGGCGAGCCGGGCCTGAAGCGTGCGCAGGTGCCCGAGATCGGAAGGCGCGCCCCGGGGCCCGAACAGCTCTTCGGCTTCTTCCAGCTGCTCGTGCGCCTGGGTCGGATCGCCACCCGGGAGCATCAGGATGCTCGCGCAGAGCAGGTGCGCGCGGGCCAGGTGGAGCGTGTCCTCGGTCGCCTCGAGCAGGGCGACCGCGCGCCGCGCGCTGTCGAGCGCTTCGAGCCCGCGACCGCGAGCCTCGGCCAGCCGCGCCTGCGCCCAGTAGAGGCGCACCCGGGTGTACGGGTCCGAGCTATCCGAGACGCGAGCGAGGGCGTTGCGTACCGCCGCCTGCGCGCCCGGAATGTCGTTCTGGTCGGAGAGCGCAAAGCTGAGGTACGTCGCGAAGCGGACGTAGGCGACCGTGTTGTCGGGCTCCTCGTCGCCCAGGCGAGCGAGGCAGCTCTGGAAGAGCGCGACAGCCTTGTCAGGCTCGCCGTGGATCGAGTAGGCGCGCCCGAGCGTCGCGTACAGATCAGGCTGCGACGAGGGCGAGGGGTCGCTGCGAGTGAGCGCGCGCTCGAGCAGCTCGATCGCGGCGGGAATGTTGTTCTCGCGGAAGGCGAGCAGGCCGAGAGTGGTCTCGCCGCGCGCCGCCGCACCGAGGTCGCCGCCCTGGAGCGCCTCGTCGACGAGGCCGCGCAGCGCACGCTCGATTCCGGTCGGATCGTCCGAGAGCCGCAGCTCGAGCTCCGCGGCGGCGAGCCTGAGCTCGCGCTCCTCGGCCGGATCGACCTCCGACCCGGTCTCGAGATAGACGGGCGAGACGCCGAGCTTGCGGGCCAGCATCCGCACTGCCTTGACCGATGGCTGCCGCGTTCCCGCCTCGATACGCGAGATGTATGCGTAGGAAACGCCTGGGGATGCGAGCGCGCGCTGCGAAAGCTTGCGTTCCTGACGCAGCCTCCGCAGCCGCTGCCCGATCGCCTCCGGGCCCGGCTGAGGGTCGAGATTAGTAGTCACCGCAACCATCCTATCGGCGGTGCCCCCAACGGCGTCAACGCCGCATCGAGTGATACGAGGACGGCGCCGACCATCTACTCTCCCGCCGTGGTCGCCGCGTTCGCGCTCGCCGTCTACGCCGTGCTGCTGGCCGGCGCCGCGGTCGTCGTCTGGCGACGCCCGACTCTCGCGCTCTACGCATTCATCGTCGGGCTCGCCGCGCACAACGCGGTGATGGCAGCGCTCTTCGCGGGAGGCGTGCGCGGGAGCTCGCTGACCGTGATCCAGGCCTGGAAGGAGATCGTGCTCGCTGTCGCCGTCACCCGCGTGGTGGTGGATGCGATCCGTGCTCGAGCCTTGCCGTTTCGGCCGCGTGCGGTCGACTGGCTCGCGTTCGCGTTCGGGGCGCTCGTCGTGCTCTACGCGCTCATCCCGCAGAGCGTGCTCGGCGGCCTCTCCGACCGCAAAGGCGTGGCGTACGCGCTGCGCCATGACGTAGTTCCGGTCGTCGTCTTCCTGCTCTTCCGCGCGCTCGGGCTCGACCGCGCCGAGCGGCGACGGCTCGCGTGGACCGTGCTCGGCACCGCGGCCGCAGTCGCTGCGATCGGGCTCGTCGAGGTCTACGCGGTTCCGATCTCGTGGTGGCGCGGGAACGGCGTCGTCGACTACTTCCACAAGCAGCTCGGCTACGACTACCACGGCACGGGCGGGCTGCCCGAGAACTTCATCTACAACACCGGCTCGGAGGCGCACTTCCTGCGGCGGCTCGTCTCGGTGTTCCTGAGCCCGCTCGCGGCCGCGTATCTGATGGTGGTCGCGCTGCTGCTCGCGCCGCGCCGGTGGCTCGCAGTGCCGCTCGCGGCGGTCGCGTTCGCCGGCCTGCTCTTCACGTTCTCGCGCTCGTCGCTGCTCGCACTCGCGGCAGGGCTCGTCGTCGTGGCGATCGCGCGGCGGGCCGTCGTGCCGGTCTTGGTCGCGGTGGCTGTCGTCGCGATCGGCATCGGCTGGGCTTCGGTCTTTCCGAAGATCGCTCCGACGGGACACTGGACGCAGGCCGACCTCGTCCGCCAGCACCAGATCTCGCAGCAGCAGGGCCCGGCGTCGGGGAACCCGCTCTCCGACCGCGAGCCGTCGATCCGCAGCCATCTCGACAACCTGCGCCAGGGGATTCGCACCGTGCTCCACCACCCGCAGGGCTTCGGGCTCGGCAACGTCGGTCAGACCGCGTCGCGCAACGGCACGCCTCTGAAGGCGGGCGAGTCGAACTACACCGAGATCGGCGCCGAGACCGGCCTGCTCGGCGCGGCGCTGTGGCTCGCCTGGGGGCTCGCCGTGCTCTTCGGCCTGATCCGCACCGCGCGCTCGACCCGCGGCGCGATCATCGCCGGAATGGCCGGGGCGTTCGCGGCCGTGCTCGCGCTCGCCGTGCAGACCGATGTAATCGGCGATCCGTGGGTCGCATACTCCGTCTGGGGACTCGCCGGGGGAATGCTCTTCGCTACCGTGGAGACATGACCATTGATCCACGCGTCGACATCGGGCACGTCCACCTGAAGGTGGCCGACCTCGACCGCGCCCTCGGATTCTGGCGCGACGTGCTCGGCTTCGAGGAGACCACGCGCTACGGCGACCAGGCGGCGTTCCTGAGCGCCGGCGGCTATCACCACCACATCGGCCTGAACACCTGGGAGAGCCGCGGCGGCCCGCAGCCGGCGCCCGGGACGACCGGCCTCTTCCACGCAGCGATTCGCTATCCCGACCGCGCCGCGCTCGCCGACGCGCTGCGCCGCCTCGTCGATGCGGGCGTTCCGATCGACGGCGCGAGCGACCACGGTGTCAGCGAGGCGATCTATCTGCGCGACCCCGACGGCAACGGCGTCGAGCTCTACCGCGACCGGCCGCCCGAGCAGTGGCCGCGCGCCGAAAACGGCGACCTCGCAATGGTGACGCTGCCGCTTGACCTCAGGGCGCTCCTTGCCGAAGCACCCGTTGCATCCACAGCAAGTTCTTAGCCGAGTCTGCTCAGATAGGAACACGATGCCGCGCCGTACAGGCCTTCTCATAGTTGTGATTCTCGCCTCGGTCCTCCTCGGGGCCGCCGTCGGCGCGGGCACCTATGCGGGCCTCGGCGGTAAGACGACGACCATCGTCCACGACGACGTCCTCACCGCGGGGCAGCCGACAGCGAGCACCAGGACGCTCACGAGCGTCGGCGCGGTCTACAAGAAGGTGCAGCACGGCGTCGTCGAGATCCTCGCCACGACCGCGAGCGGCTCCTCGACGTTCGGCTTCGGCGGCTCGACGCAGACCCAGCAGTCCCAGGGCTCCGGCTTCGTCTACGACACGAGCGGTCACATCGTCACGAGCGAGCATGTGATCGACGGCGCTACCTCGATCTCGATCCGCTTCCCCGGCGGTTCGAAGTACAAGGCGACGCTCGTCGGCTCGGACACCTCGACCGACCTCGCCGTGCTGAAGGTCGAAGCGCCGGCGAGCGCGCTCGCGCCGATCGCGCTCGGCGACTCGACCGTGCTCCAGATCGGTGACGAGGTGGTCGCGATCGGCAGCCCATTCGGGCTCGAGGAGACGGTCACCTCCGGAATCGTGAGCGCGCTCCATCGTGAGATCACCGCACCGAATCAGGCGACGATCACCGACGCGATCCAGACCGATGCACCGATCAACAGCGGCAACTCCGGCGGCCCGCTCCTCAACATGGCGGCCCAGGTCGTCGGCGTGAACGCGCAGATCGAGAGCGCGTCCGGCGGGAACAACGGCGTCGGCTTCGCCGTCCCGTCCGAGACGATCCGGCGGATCGTGCCGCAGCTGATCGCGAACGGGAAGGTCGTCCATGCGTTCCTCGGCGTCCAGGTCGAGACGATCCCCGCGAACGCGGCGATCGCGCTGGGCAGCGCCGCCGGAGTCGCGATCGTGAGCGTCCAGGCCGCGACGCCCGCCGCGAAGTCGCACCTGAAAGCCTCGACCGGAACCAAGACGGTGGCCGGCGCGACCTACCCGAGCGGCGGCGACGTGCTCGTCGCCGTCGACGGGACCAAGGTCACGCAGGCCGATCAGCTACGGACGCTGATCGACGGCCGCAAGCCCGGCGACAAGGTCAAGCTCACGGTCGTCCGCAAGGGCCACACTCGCACCGTCACCGTCACGCTCGCCGAGCGCCCCTCCTAGAGAGCGGGCCCAGGCGCGGATCGCGTCCCAGTCGCGCGCATCGCCGGCAGGCATCTTGTTGAACGGGAAGTGGAGCGTCGCCGGGTCGACGACGCCGCCGAACACCGCCACGCTCACCGGCCGGAGCTCGGGGAAGTGCGCGAGCGCCTTGTCGAGCTGCTTGCGCGCGCTTTTCGTCTCCTCCTCGGTGTCATGGAGCGGGCCGAGCGCGAACACCGCGAACGGCAATTTCGCACCGTGTCGCTTCAGGAAGCGGTGCGCGTCGCGGTGCCAGCGCCCCATGTAGAGCGGCGCTCCGATCACCACCGCGCGGTATCCGTCGAGGCTCTTCACCTCGCCGAGCTCCCGGAGCTCCGCGTGCAGCTCCTCGGCGACCGCCTCGGCGACCTCGCGGGTCGAGCCGTGTTTCGTCGCATAGGCGACGAGAACGTCGGTTGCCATCACTGCCCTCCTTTCGTCACCTTCAGCAAAGCGCGTCGGCGGCGCCTGCACATCGGGGGGAACTGCTGAGCGGAGGGCTACCCTGAGTTCGTGTCCAATGCCGCGATCCTCGTCGTCGACGATGATGCGCCGATCCGGCGGATGCTCGAGCGGACGCTTGCGGCCGGAGGCTACGTCGTCGGCCTTGCCGCCGACGGTGGCGAGGCGCTCGCGGCGGTCGAGCGCTCGGCGCCGGATCTCGTCGTCCTCGACGTCACGATGCCGGGCCTCGACGGCCTTGCGGTCTGTAGGCGGATCCGTGCGAAGGGGCTCGCCCTGCCGATCCTGCTGCTCACGGCGCGCGATGCCGTTCCCGATCGCGTCGCCGGGCTCGAGGCGGGCGCCGACGACTACCTCGTCAAGCCGTTCGCGCCGGAGGAGCTCCTCGCACGCGTGCGGGCGCTGCTGCGCCGCGGCGAGGAGCCGACGCAGGTGCTCGCCTACGCGGACGTCGTCCTGGACGTCGGCTCGCGCACCGTGCGGCGGGCAGGTCGCGAGATTCCGCTCAGCGTCCGAGAGACGGATCTGCTCGAGCTCTTCCTGGTGAGCCCGCGTCGGATCGTGACCCGGGAGCTCGCGCTGGAGCACGTGTGGGGAGGCAGCGCGGCGGTCACCCGGAACTCGGTCGACCGTTACGTCTCGTACCTCCGGCGCAAGCTCGGCGAGCCGGCCCTGATCGAGACGCTCCGGGGCGTCGGCTTCGCGCTGACGCGATGATCCGCTCGCTTCAGGCCCGGTCGGTGATCGCGGCGGCGCTGGCCGTGCTGATCGCGCTCCTCGTGGTTGGCATCGGCGTCGACGTGCTCGTCGGGCGCCACCTGCGGCGGTCGCTCGACGCGACGTTGCGACAACGCGCCGTCGAGGTCGCGCAGCTCAGCGCCTCGGCGCCGGCGCTCGTGACGGCGCCGGGCTCGCTCGACTCGCCGCTCGGCGGCACTCACGTCACGGTCCAGGTCGTCGACCGGCACGGCCGGATCGTCGCGCGCTCCCTCTCGCTCGGCGGTCGCGTGCTGCCTGCGGGCGCCCTCGTGGAGGCCGCTATCGCGCATGGACGGACCGGCTATGCGAACGCGGGCCTCGGCGACGAGCACCTGCGCCTGTACGCGGCGCCGCTCGCGAACTTCGGCGGGGCTGCGGCGGGCGGCGCGGTCGTCGTGGCGGCCTCGACGCAGGACCTCCGCTCGACGCTTGCGAGCCTGCACGCGTTCCTGCTCGTCTCGGCGCTCGCCGCCGCGGGCCTCGCGGCGCTCGCGCTTGCCGTCCTGATGCGGCGCGCGCTCCGTCCCCTCGGCCGGCTCGCCGACGCTGCCGCCGAGATCGAGAAGACGGGCGATCCGGCCCGCCGGCTGCCGGAGCCCGCTTCGGCCGACGAGGTCGGGCGCCTCGCGGCGACGCTCAATGCGATGCTCGCCAGCCTCGAGCGCGCGCGCGAGTCCGAGCGGCGCTTCCTGGCCGACGCCTCCCACGAGCTCCGCACGCCGTTGACGGCGCTGCGCGGCAACGTGACCTACCTTGCCCGGCACGGCGCGACACCCGAGCTCGTCAGCGACCTAGAGGCCGACGCGGAGCGGCTCGTCCGGCTGGCCGACGACCTGCTAGCGCTGTCCCGCGAGGAGGCCGCCGAGCCGCCTCGTGAGGAGGTTCGCCTGGACGAGCTCGCGCGTTCGGCGGCGGCGGCCGAGTCGGTCGAGGTCGAGGCGCGGGAGCCGGTCCGCGTCCGCGGAGACCGCGCGGCACTGGAACGCGCCCTCGAGAACCTCGTCCAGAACGCGCGCCTCCACGGGCCCGCCGGCGGCGAGATCACGGTCGCGGCCGAGCGCGCCGGTCGCATCGCGCGGCTGAGCGTCAGCGACCTGGGGCCCGGTCTCGGCCCCGACGAGGCAGAGCGTGCGTTCGAGCGCTTCCGGCGCGGCTCGGGAAACGGCACCGGCTCCGGGCTCGGCCTCGCGATCGTGCGTGCCACCGCCGAGCGCCACGGCGGCCGCGCCTACGCCGAGGGCTCGCGCTTCACGATCGAGCTGCCTGCTCTCACGGATCTCTCAGAGTCCGCGGCTACAACAGGGGAAGAGTCTCCGAAAGGATCCCCGTGAAGCGCCTTCGCACCCTTCCCACTGCTCGCCTGCTCGTGCTCGTCGTCGCCGTGCTCGCTCTCTCCGTCGGAGGCGCCGCGATTGCCGTCGCCGCGACAGCGGGCAGCGGCCCGACCCCGCCGCCTGAGCCGCTCGCGCAGGCGCTCCACGACGCCGCCGCCGCGACGGCACCGGACGGGATCACCGCCCGGATCACGTTCACGAACAAGCTCTTCCCGTCCGGCGCGCTGCTCGGCGCCGCGGGCTCGTCGCTGATGTCGGGCGCCTCCGGGCGGCTCTGGGTCACCGCCGACGGCCACGGCCGGATCGAGCTCCAGTCCGACGCCGGCGATGCGCAGATCGTGTGGAGCCCCACCGAGGTGAGCGTGTTCGACGCCTCCTCGAACACCGTCTACCACGCGACTCTGCCCGCCTCCAAGGACACCGCCACGCCCGACAAGGGCGCGCTGCCGACGGTCGCCCAGATCAGCGACTTCCTCACCAAGGCGGGCGCCAACGTGAGCGTCTCGGATGCCCAGCCGGTCGACGTCGCCGGTCGCGCGGCCTACAACGTCACCGTCGCGCCCAAGCACGACGGCGGGCTGCTCGGCTCGGTCGAGCTCGCCTGGGACGCCGGGAACGGCGTGCCGCTGCGCGCCGCGGTCTACGCGCAGGGCGCCTCCTCGCCGGTGCTCGAGCTCGCGGTCACCGACGTCTCCTACGGCCCGGTCTCGGCGAGCGACGTCAACGTGACGCCGCCGGCCGGCGCGAAGGTCACCGAGCTCGACTCGAGCCACGCGAGCGGCGCCACGGGCGGCAAGGGCGCGCCTGTCACCGGCCTCGCCGCCGTCCAGGCAGCGGCCGGGTTCCCGGTCGCCGCACCGAGCTCGCTCGTCGGCCTGCCGGTGAAGGACGTCCGCCTCGTCGGTGGGAAGTCCGTGGTCGTCGTCTACGGCGAAGGGCTCGGCGCGATCGCCGTGCTCGAGCGGCAGGCCGATCCGGCCGCGGTGAAGGGCGGCACGCTTGCCGCTCTCCCGACCGTCTCGCTCGACGGGGTCACCGCGCACGAGCTCGCCACGCAGCTCGGCACCGTGATCGAGTGGCAGAGCGGCGGTGTCGACTACGTGCTCGCCGGCTCGCTCCCGGCGGCGGCGGCGGAGGCCGCGGCGCGGACGCTGAAGTGAGCGGACCGCCGATCGCAGCCCGCGGGCTGGTGAAGCGCTACGGCGAGATCGTCGCGGTCGACTCCGTCGACCTGACGGTCGAGGCGGGCGATGTCTTCGGCTACCTCGGCCCGAACGGCGCGGGCAAGACGACGTCGCTCAGGATGATGCTCGGGCTGATCCGGCCGACCGAGGGCTCGGTCGAGCTCTTCGGCCGCGACCCGCTCGTCGACGGCGCGAAGGCGCTCGACGGCGTCGCGGGCTTCGTCGAGGGGCCGCGCTTCTATCCGTACCTCTCGGGGCGGAGGAACCTGGAGCTGCTCGCCGCCTACGACGAGCCCGACTCCCGCTCGCGGATCGGCGAGGTGCTCGACCTCGTCGACCTCGCCGACCGCGCCAAGGATCGCGTCGGCGGCTATTCGCACGGGATGAAGCAGCGCCTCGGGATCGCCTCCGCGCTCCTCCGCCAGCCGCGGCTCCTGCTGCTCGACGAGCCGACGACGGGCCTCGACCCGGCGGGGATGCGCGACATGCGCGACTTCGTCCGGCGCCTCGCAGGCGAAGGGATCACCGTCCTCCTCTCGAGCCACCTCCTCGGCGAGGTGGAGGAGCTCTGCAACCGCGTCGCGATCGTCAGCAAAGGCCGCATCGTCTACGAGGGAGCCCTCGCCGAGCTGCTCGCGCGCGCCTCGACCGTGTACCGGCTGCGCGCCGTCGAGCCCGAGCGGGCGCGTGTCGTCTGCCTCGCCCAGCAGGGAATCGACGGCGTCGAGCTGGTCGGCTCCGAGCTCCGCTTCCAGGCGGACGAGGAGACGGTCGCCGCGCTGTCGGTCGCGCTCGGACAGGCGCGGATCGGCGTCACCGCGCTCGTCCCCGAGACTGCGAGCCTCGAGGAGCTGTTCCTCGGGCTCACGGAGGACGAGCCGGCCGAGGAGGCCGTCGCGTGAGCGCCGTCGTGAAGGTCTACCGCTGGGAGATCTACAAGCTCCTCGCGCAGAAGCGGACGTACCTCGGGCTCGGCGCGTCGATGCTCGTGCCGGTGATCTTCGTCGTCGTGCTCCTGCTCCAGTCCGGCGGCCCGACCGACGTGCCGCTTGGCCGCTACGTCCGTGAGACCGGGCTCGTCGCGCCCTTCCTCGTCCTCTTCTTCATGTCGATCTGGGGCCTGCCGCTGATCACGGCGCTCGTCGCGGGCGACATCGTCGCGGCCGAGAGCCACAACGGCACCCTGAAGACGATCTTCACGCGCTCGCGCGAGCGCGGCCAGATCTTCGCGGCCAAGGTGCTGGCCTCGTTCAGCTACGTGATCGCGGTCGTCTTCGCGATGGGGATCGTCGGCCTCGTGGCCGGCAGCCTCGCGTTCGGCTTCCATCCGCTGACCTCGCTCTCGGGAACGAAGGTCTCCGCGTGGCACGGTCTCGCTCTGCTCGTGGCGAGCCTCGGCGTCTACGTGCTGCCGCTCGCCGGAATCGCGGCGTTCGGCCTGATGCTCTCGACCGTGACGCGAAACAGCGCCGCGTCCGTCGTCGGGACGCTGATGTTCGCGCTGCTGATGCAGCTCCTCGGCGTCCTGCCCGGGACCGAGAGCATCCGCCCCTACCTGCTCGGCACGCAGTTCGACGCGTGGCACGGCTTCCTCCGCGTGCCCGCCGACTTCGCGCCGGTCGGGCGCGCCGTCTGGGTCTGCGCGCTCTACACGGTGGTGCCGCTCTTCGCCGCGTATCTCGTCTTTCTGCGCCGCGACGTCGCAGGCGACTAGCTCAGCGCTGCGGCAGGAGCAGCGGGCGAAGCGGCTTCTGGGTGAAGTCGAAGTCGCGCATGAGGTTGCCGAGGATCGGCACGTTCTCCCGGACCGTGGGGCGCGGGTCGGGGCGCCCGTCCGTGCGCGGGTCGATCCGGCGGCCGCCGAGGAAATCGTCCTCGATGAACTTGACGTAGGCGTCGAAGCTCAGCGTCTGGTGGTCGACGAGTCCGCGGCGGGCATACGGGCTGATCACCAGCCCCGGCACGCGCAGGCCGTAGCCGTTCTGGTCGACCGTCGGCGGGACGACGTGGTCGTAGAAGCCGCCCCAGTCGTCCCAGGCGAGGAAGATCGCCGTCGAGCTCCAGTCGGGGCCGCGCATGATCGTGTTGATCAGGTTCGTGACGTAGTTCTGGCCGGCAGAGACGAGACCCGGCGGATGCTCGCTGACCGAGCCCGTCGGCGTCACCCACGAGACGGCGGGCAACGTCCCGTTTCGCGCCGCCTTGTAGAAGCGCTCGATCGGCTGGATGTTCCCGAGCTGACCGTCCGCCTTGACCGTGTCGAACGACGGCAGCGGGTTCCAGATCCCCGGCGTCTTCGCGTTCTGGGGGACGGCCTTGCACGTGAAGGCATCGTCGGCGCAATCGGGCTGCGTGCCTGCGAACACGTAGTAGCCCCAGGAGACCTTCTGCTTGTGCAGCAGGTAGGTGAGGTCGGTCCAGGCGTAGTCGGGCGGGACGTGGTTCTTGTTCGACTTCGAGTCGAGCGGCGGGTCCGGGTTCTGGAGCGCGTTCACGCAGCTCGTCGGGTCCGCCGCGCGGGTGCACTTCGCGGACCACTCCGAGACCATGAACAGATGCTCCGGCAGGCTCCACGAGGCGTTCGGCTCGAACATCCGGTCCTGGAGCACGAAGTTCTTCGCGTAGGCCCAGTAGTTCGGGATCTCGCTCGCGTTGTGGTAGCCCATCACGTCGGCCGCGCGGCCGTTCGTGCAGGCCGGGTTGTTCGGGTTCTTCGCGCATGTCTTGCGGCCCTGCTCGGCCTGCCCGACGAACCCGTTCATCGCACCGCCGTTGATGTCGGCCGTCGCGTTTGCCTGGCCGTGCGGGCCGCCGCCGTTCCTGTCGTTCGTGTCGTGGAAGGGCATGACGCAGCCGCCGTTCGCCGGGTCCGGCACGCAGACGCCCTTCGGGATCCCGTTGGCGCCCGGGTACGTGCCGAAGTAGGAATCGAACGAGCGGTTCTCCTGCATGATCACGACCACGTGCCGGATCTTGTGGATCGAGGCCGGGATCGGCTGCGGCTTGCCGATTCCCGCGCCTCCGGCCGCGGCGGCGAGCGCGCCGGCGAGGACGAGAAGCAGAAGCAGGCGGCGGCTCATGGACCGATGCTACGCCCGGCTCGTCAGGCCCACCACAGTCGGACGTAAACTCTCCGCATGCCAAGGGGCTACGCGGACGGGCCTGCCGCCGACGAGGCGGAGCGCCGGATCGACCAGCTCGAGCGCGGCGAGCGCGACGAGGCCCACGAGGAGCGCGCGGCCGTCTACGGCTCGACCGCGGCGAAGCCGGAGCGGCACTTCCTCGGCTGGGCCGACGAGGTCGACCCGGATGCGCTGTTCGACTCGGGCGAGGCCTGGGGGATCACGGTCGTCCGCGAGCGAGTCGGCTAACCGTCGCGTCCGTTCGACCCTTCCGCTATACCTAGACAGGAATGGCGACGAAGCCAGTCGAGCAGATCGAAAGCGTCATCGTGCGGTTCGCCGGCGACTCCGGCGACGGGATGCAGCTCACCGGTGACCGCTTCGCCAGCGAGACCGCTCTCTTCGGCAACGACCTCTCGACCTTCCCCGACTTCCCCGCCGAGATCCGCGCGCCGGCCGGCTCGCTGCCGGGCGTCTCGGGCTTCCAGGTCCACTTCGCCGATCACGACATCCTCACGCCCGGCGACGCGCCGAACGTGCTCGTGGCGATGAACCCCGCCGCGCTGAAGACGAACATCGCCGACCTGGTGAAGGGCGGCACCCTGATCGTCAACTCCGACGCGTTCGTCGACCGCAACCTCGAGAAGGCCGGCTACGCGACGAACCCGCTCGAGGACGGCTCGCTCGAGGGCTACCACGTCCAGTCGGTGCCGCTGTCGACGATGACGCTCGAGGCCCTCAAGGACGCGGGTCTCTCGAAGCGCGAGGCGGAGCGGGCGAAGAACATGTTCGCGCTCGGCCTGATGTCGTGGCTCTACAACCGGCCGACCGAGGGCACGATCGCGTTCATCCGCTCGAAGTTCGCCGGCAAGCCGGACATCGCCGAGGCGAACGTCAAGGCCTTCCAGGCCGGCTACGCGTTCGGCGAGACGACCGAGACCTTCGCCGTCTCGTATCAGGTCAAGCCCGCGCCGCTCCAGCCCGGGACGTATCGCAACATCACCGGGAACCAGGCGATGTCGCTCGGGCTCGTCGCTGCGTCGAAGCTCTCCGGGCTGCCGCTCTTCCTCGGCGCCTATCCGATCACGCCCGCCTCGGCGATCCTCGAGCAGCTCGCGGGCTACAAGCACTTCGGCGTGCGCACCTTCCAGGCCGAGGACGAGATTGCTGCGGCGGGCGCGGCACTGGGCGCGTCGTTCGGCGGCGCGCTCGGCGTGACGACCTCGGCCGGCCCGGGCGTCGTGCTCAAGAGCGAGACGATCGGCCTCGCGATCATGCTCGAGCTGCCGCTCGTGATCCTCGACGTGCAGCGCGCCGGGCCGTCGACCGGGATGCCGACCAAGCCCGAGCAGGGCGACCTGCTGATGGTGATGTTCGGCCGCAACGGCGAGTCGCCGGTGCCCGTTTTGGCCGCGTCGACTCCGGCCCAGTGCTTCCACGCCGCGATCGAGGCCGCGCGGATCGCGCTCAAGTACCGCACGCCCGTCTACCTGATGTCGGACGCGTACCTCGCCAACGGCTCGGAGCCGTGGCTCCTGCCGGACGTCGCATCGCTGCCGGACATCTCGACCGAGTTCGCGACCGCGCCGAACGCCGGCGACGAGTTTCTCCCGTACCTGCGCGACCGCGAGACGCTCGCGCGTCCGTGGGCGGTGCCGGGCACGGCCGGTCTCGAGCATCGCATCGGCGGGCTCGAGAAGGCCGACATCACCGGCGACATCTCCTACGACCCCGAGAACCACGACCTGATGACGCGCCTGCGCGCGCTGAAGATCGCCGGGATCGCCGAGGACATCCCGAACCTCCAGGTCGACCACCAGGAGGGCGCGACGACGCTCGTGCTCGGCTGGGGCGGCACGTACGGCCCGATCGCCGCGGCGGTGCGCAAGGTGCGCAAGTCCGGCGGCAAGGTCGCCCACGCGCATCTCCACTACCTCAATCCGTTCCCGCGCAACACCGGCGATGTGCTCCGTTCGTACGACCGGGTGCTGATTCCCGAGATGAACCTGGGCCAGCTGCTGAAGCTCGTCCGCGCCGAGTTCCTCGTCGATGCGGTCGGCTACAACCGGGTCAGCGGGCTCCCCTTCAAGTGGGTCGAGATCGCCGACGCGATCAACGAGCTGGCCGAATGACCGACGCGCTGACCGCCAAGGACTTCAAGACCGACCAGGAAGTGCGCTGGTGCCCGGGCTGCGGCGACTACGCGATCCTCGCCGCGATGCAGAGCTTCATGCCCGAGCTCGGGATTCCGCGCGAGAAGATCGTGTGGATCTCCGGGATCGGCTGCGCCGCGCGCTTCCCGTACTACATGGAGACCTACGGGATGCACTCGATCCACGGGCGCGCGCCGGCGATCGCGACGGGATTGTCCACGTCCCGCCCGGACCTGTCCGTATGGGTTGCGACGGGCGACGGCGACTCGCTCTCGATCGGCGGCAACCACTTGATCCATGCGCTGCGCCGCAACGTGAACCTGAAGATCCTGATGTTCAACAACCAGATCTACGGGCTGACGAAGGGCCAGTACTCGCCCACCTCGGAGCTCGGCAAGGTGACGAAGTCGACGCCGATGGGCTCGCTCGACTGGCCGTTCAACCCGCTATCTATCGCGATCGGCGCGGAGGCGGACTTCGTGGCGCGCGCGATCGACACCGACCGCAAGCACCTCACCGAGGTGCTGCGCGCCGCCGGCGAGCATCGGGGCGCGGCCTTCGTCGAGATCTACCAGAACTGCAACATCTTCAACGACGGCGCGTTCGACTACGTGCGCGACGACGAGACGAACCGGATCTACCTGGAGCACGGCAAGCCGATCCGCTTCGGCGCCGAGAACGAGAAGGGCGTGCGGCTGATGCCCGACGGCTCCGCGGAGGTGGTGTTGGTCGCCGATGTCGGCGAGGAAGCGCTGATGGTGCACGACGCGCATCACGCCCAGCCGAGCCAGGCTTTTGCGCTGTCGCGGCTGACGAATGCAACGGCGGGCGCGATCCCGGTCGGCGTGCTCCGTGATGTGCAGCGCCCGGTCTACGACGAGCTGATGTCAGAGCAGCTCGATCGCGCGGTGGAGAGCAAGGGCGAGGGCGACCTCGAAGCCCTGCTCCACGCGGGCGACACCTGGACTATCGCCTAGCACTGGTTTCAACCGCATGCGGCCGACTTCGCCCCGATAGATCAGACGCCGACGCCGACGGCGAACCGCATACGCGCCTAGCGGATCTTCGAATAGCTCCTAATCGCGCCATCTCGGCCCACGCCGACGACTTGCACCTTGCCGCCGATAGTGCCGACCGGATTGCGGTAGATCCCGTGTTTCTTGCTGTAGAGGCGTTTCGCGAACTCCATGCGCATTCGGGCGAAGTGACCCAGGGCGTCCAATGAGTTCATCGGCGTGAAGCCGTCGATGCCGTTGACGTAGAGCGTCTCGAGGATGTCGCGAAAGGCGTCGAAGATGCCAGCTGCCGGGAGCAGTGCGCCCTGCCGGAACGAGTACACGCGCTCGCGCAGAAGTTCCTCCTTCGTTTGGCCAGCCTGTAAGTCGTTCGGCATGTAGTTGCCGTCGAGGTCATCAACCACATCGAAGGTTGTTTTTGGCGCCCGGTATGTCCCGTTGCCGTAAAGGCCCTGGCTGTTGCCCACAAACCAAAATCGAACGTCTCCATCCTCGATGCCGCTTATGAGGATCTCCAACACCGACGAGAGCCCGTGTCGCTGCCACTCGGTAGTCAACTCCTGGCCGAGCGAGCGCGCGTAGTCGGCGAGGCTCAGAGTGGAGTGTTCCGTGCTGAACGCTTCGAGCCAGTCTCGTGTCGGCTTTACGCCGATCATTTCGGTCCCGATGTAGCCGGTAAAACCCGCGAATCCCGCCGCTTCGCGAGTCAGGATTGGGTTCCTCGTGTGCCATCGACCCGAGTGCGCTAGCACCCTTGTCTCCCCATCTATCGCCTGAATCGGCTGGCTGTCGGCGGTCATCACAACGCCGAAGCCGGTGAGATCGACCGTCAGCCGCCCACTTGTCGAGCGTATCCCGCGCTTAGCCGCGTTACCAGGCGAGTTGCTGCACACGAGGCGCAGTCGGGCGTTGCTGACATGATCACGCAATGAACTCGCGGCGCCTCGGCAAGACGGGTTACCAGGTCTCCGAGATCGGCTTCGGCGCCTGGGCGATCGGCGGTTCTTGGGGCGAGACCGACGATTCGACCTCGCTCGCTGCGATGAACGCTGCGGTCGACGCGGGGGTCACCTTTTTCGACACGGCTGACGTCTACGGCGACGGGCACTCCGAGCGGCTCGTCGCGCAGCTGCTCAGCGAGCGCTCCGAGCCGCTCGTCGTCGCGACGAAGTTCGGGCGCCGGGCGGCGCAGGAGGTCGAGAATTACACCTACGAGAACCTCCGCGGGTGGCTCGAGCGCTCGCTCACGAACCTCGAGATCGAGACGGCCGACCTCGTCCAGCTCCACTGCCCGCCCTGGGACGCGTACTACACGCCGTCCGTCTTCGAGGCCTGCGAGCGGCTGAAGGAGGAGGGGCTCATCCGCGCCTACGGGGTCAGCGTCGAGAAGATCGAGGAGGCGCTGAAGGCGATCGAGTACCCGGGCGTCACGACGGTGCAGATCATCTTCAACATCTTCCGCCAGCGGCCGGCCGCGCTCTTCTTCGAGCAGGCCAAGAAGCACGACGTCGGCGTGATCGTCCGCGTGCCGCTCGCGTCGGGGCTGCTCACCGGCAAGTTCAGCCGCGAGTCGAGCTTCGGCGCCGACGACCACCGCCAGTTCAACCGCCACGGCGAGGCCTTCGACGTGGGCGAGACCTTCTCCGGTGTCGACTACGAGACCGGGCTCGACGCCGTCGAGGAGCTGCGCGCGCTCGTCCCCGAAGGCGCGACCCTCGCGCAGCTCGCGCTGCGCTGGATCCTGATGTTCGACGCGGTCTCGACGATCATCCCCGGCGCCAAGACGCCCGAGCAGGCCCGCGCCAACGCCGCCGCTGCCGGCCTGCCGCCGCTCTCCGACGAGACGATGCGGCGGATCGCCGAGCTCTACGACGAGCGGATCGCGCCGCTCGTCCATCAGCGCTGGTAGCCGGGCCGCCGCCGCCCTCGGAGCGCAGCGACGACCCGGCGTGGAGGGGAACTAGTCGCCGTTCGCCGCGGAAGTAGCCGCAGCGTCGGCGGCGGACAGCACGATCACGTGCTCGCAGCCGATCGTCTTGGCCCGCTCGTTGGCATTGAGGTAGGCGGTGTCGTTGCCGGGACCGCAGTCGAGCGTGTCGAGCCGGTTGTCGTTCGCCAGCGCATACACCGTGTCGTCGCCCGGGCCGCCCGAGGCGTAGTCGCGGCCGAGGCCGGTCCAGATCGTGTCGTTGCCGAGCCCGCCGATCAGGACGTCGTCGCCCGCGTGGCCGAAGATCACGTCGTCGCCGGCCTTGCCGTCGATCCGGTCGGCGAACGCCGTGCCGTGAAGCCGGTCGGGGCCGTTCGTGCCCACGATCGAGGCCGCCGCTGCGGCGCTCACGCCGACGACGAGGGCCGAGAGGAGAGCGAGGATCAGGAGCTTGCCTTTGATGGGAAGAACCTCCGTGGAGAGGGATCGCAGTCCTCTCAGAGAAGGCCCGTTTCGTCTGAGCGCGATCAGCGCTCTGCAAGCGCTCCGTAAAACGTCACGCAGCGAGCGCGGCGGGCTCGACGTGCTCGGCGAGCGGCTTCGGCCGGGCGGGAATGTCTCGGAGTGCGAACACGCAGACCCCGGTCATCACCAGCGCGGCGATGCCGCCGACCGCGAGCGAGAGCTCCGTGCCACCGAGCGCGCTGAGCCAGCCGACGAGCAATCCGCCGGCGGGGGCGGCGCCGTTGAAGGCGTAGAAGTAGAGGCCGACGACGCGGCCGCGCAGGTGATCGGGCGCCTCGAGCTGGACGCCGGCGTTCGCGTTCGACGTCCACGTCGTGAAGGCCGCGCCGAGCACGACCAGCAGCAGGCACGCAGCCCAGACCGAGCGCTCGGGCGCGAGCAGCAGCTCCGCAAGCCCGAACAAGCCGGTGCCGATCGCGAGGATCTTCCAGTTCGCACGGCCGATCGAGGCCGAGACGAGGGCGCCGATCAGCGCGCCGGCGCCGAAGGCCGCGGAGATGATCCCAAAGGTCTGCGGGCCTGCATGGAGTGTCGTCGACGCCATCACGGGCAGGATCACATTGAGGTTGAAGCTCAGCGTCGAGATCACGGCGACGATCAGCAGGGTCACCCACACCCGCCGGTTCCGCCGCACGAACGCGAGCCCCTCCCGCGTCCCACGCAGGATCGTCGGCATCACATCCGGCCTGCGAATCGGAAACAGCTTGCTCTCGTCCATCAGGAACATGCTCGCGAGCACCGCGAGGAAGCTGAAGGCGTTTGCCACGAAGCAGAAGCCGAGGCCGAAGGCCGCAATCACGAGGCCGCCGAGCGCGGGCCCGATCACGCGGGAGGCGTTGAAGAGGCTCGAATTGAGCGCGATCGCATTCGGCAGCTCGGCCGGCCCGACCATCCGGTAGGTGAACGACTGCCGCGCCGGCACGTCGAGCACAAGGACAGTGCCGCGGATGAAGGCGATCACATAGACCATCCAGGGCACCGCAACGCCGCCGAGCGCGATCGCCGCGAGCGCGGCCGCGAGCACCATCTGGATCGCCTGCGTGCCCATGATCAGCTTGCGGTTGTCGAAGCGGTCGACGATCACGCCGGCGAAGAGGCCGAAGATCGTGAACGGCAGGAACTGGGCCAGTGCGAGGACGCCGACCGCGACCGGCGAATGCGTCAGCGTGATGATCAGCCAGCCGCTCGCGATGTTCTGCATCCACGAGCCGGTCACCGAGATGATCTGGCCGCCGAAGAAAAGTCGATAGTTCGGGTACTGCTGGAGACTTAGGAAGGTGCGCCGGTTCAACCGGACAAGCGCTTGGGTCACCGAGTCTCCCGCAGCAGACGACTGAGCGGCTCGATCGCGGCGTCGACGGCCGCGAGCTCGGCGGGCGAGAGCCCTTCGAGCCGTTCCGCGAGCCAGCGCGTGCGGAGCGAGCGGACCCTCTGCAACATCTCCTCGCCGTCGGGGCTGAGCGTGAGCCCGACGCGGCGGCGGTCGCCGTTCGCGCCGCGCGTGCGGATCACGTAGCCCATCCGCTCGAGCCGGCTCAGGTTCGCGGACATCCCCGGCGCGGACATCCGCTCGAGCTCCGCGAGCTCGCGCACGCCGATCCCGGGCGTCTTGTGGATCGCGGCGAGGAGGCTCGCCTGCCCACCCGTGACGCCGAGCGGTGCGACCTCGCGTCGCAGCTCGCGGCCCATCGTCAGCAGGACGGGACGCAATCGATCGGCGATCTCGATCGCGTCCGCGCCCTTGATAACGTCGTTACTCATTAACACGGTTAACTATAGCAACAGCTACAGCTCACCGCCGGAGCAACGGATCAGACCGGTGCAGCCTCCACGTCGATCGAGATGATCGCCTCGGGGCGGATGTAGCGGCCGCCGAAGCTCGGCCACGTGTGGCTCGTGCTGGAGAGCCTTTTGACGAGATCCTCCGCATGCTCACGCGCGTCGTTGAGGTTGTTGAACGTGCTGGCGTCGATCCGCTCGCCGGTCGTGAGCCGGATGTAGAGGTGGAACGCGAGCGTGGACGGCGCGGCGAGCTGGGGGATCGGAGCGGGCTCCGGCGCCGGCTCGGGCGCAACGGGGACGACCTCGGCGACGGGCTCCGGTGCCGGCGGCGCGACGGGGATCGGGGCTGGCTCGGGCACGGGAGCAGGAGCGGGTCCCGGAGCCTGCTGCGGAACCTCGGCGAGGAACGTCGGCAGCTCGGGGACGGGCTCGTGCAGCGGCGCGGGAGCCGCTGCGAGCGGCGGGGCCGGCTCGAGGAGCTGAGCGATCTGCTCCTGCGTCACCCACCCGCGCTCGATCAGAATCGTGGCGACAGGGCGGCCGGTGGAGGCCTCCTCGCGCATCGCCTCGCCCAGCTGGTCCATCGTGACCAGGCCGAACTGGAGGAGCTTGCGCTCGAGCATCCCGGGCGCGTTCGGGTCGGGCTCCGGTTCGACCGGGACGGGCTCCGCGGCGACGGGCTCCGCGACGGGCTCGGGGGTGACCGGAAGCGGCGCGGGCCGGGAGATGGCCGGGCTCAGCGGCGGCTGGGAGAGCAGTCCGCCGAACTGCTCGGAGGGAGCTGTCGCGCCGACGCTACCCCCGTCGAAGATGTCTGACACGTGTGGTTCCTCTCTCTTTGTGGTGGCGGGGTTTCGAAGACGTTCGCCCTCCATCTGCCATCGGCCGATCCGACTCCGCTCAACGTCACCCGGAGGGGGGAGATCGAGGCCTACAGGCGGGTCGGAACGCCGTGCTGCGCCAGGATCTTGAGCACGCGCGGAGAGGCGATGCGCGCGTAGTCCTCCCCGTTGACCTTCATCTGGATCAGCGCCGGGCGTCCGCGATATGTCGGATAGAAGGAGCCGTGCGCGCTCGCGTCGCTCGCCTTCGTGGGCGGAGGCGAGTCGAGCGGCCAGCCCCAGTAGAGCGCCAGATCGAGCCGGGGCCGACCGCGCAGGCTGCGGAGGTCGATCGGCTTCGCGCGGGGCGATGCTGCCGCAGCGGTGAGCAGGACGAGGTTCTCGCTCCAGTTGGAGAGGAGCACGGGTTTCGCGAGGTGCGGCCCGCTGACCATGATGTAGGGCGGCGCGGCCTCGACCGTCGCATGCTGCGCGGGAGCCGTCCCTACGAGGCCAAACGTCGCGAGCGCGACGGCGATCGCGCTGAGCGTCATCGCCCTAGAGTGCCAGCCCGGGTGGTTGCGGTGTCGACTCGACCGGCTGCGCGGGTGCCGGACGGGCCCGGTGGCGGCGCGCCTCGAGGACGAGCGAGACTGCGATCACCGTGCCCGCGAGGATCTCCGTCCAGTGCGCGAAGCTGAGCGAGGTGATCTTCGCGGTCGCCTCCCACTGGCCCTTGCTGAGCGTGTTCGAGGTGCTCGATTCGCGGATCAGGTCCATCCCGTCCGGGTACCGGTGCGAGTGCAGGACGACCCAGTGGTCGAGGCGTCGCACGGTGAGGAACGCGAGCACGATCGCTGCGCCTGCAGAGACGTAGATCCCGCGGCGGTAGAGATTCGCGAAGGCGCCGATCAGCACGAGCAGCGTCGCGTCGGCGGCGGCGGCGAGCCAGATCTTCGCCTCCATCGATGCGGCTGCCTGGTTGACGATGGTGACGGTGTGGCCGTGCCGTATGACGGTGTGCACCGCCGGCTTCTCGAGCCAGAGCGAGAAGCCCATCAACGCGCAGAAGAAGAGCGTCGGCGAGAGCAGCAGGCCGACGAAGAACGGCGCGCGGCCGTAGCGGCGCCAGCGCTTCACATCCGCCCCGCTTCGAGCACGCGGCCGAGGAACTCGCGCGTCCGTGGCTCGGTGGGCGCCGAGAAGATCTGCTCCGGCGGGCCCTCCTCGAGGATCACGCCCGCGTCGAGGAAGCACACGCGGTCGGCCACCTCGCGGGCGAACCCCATCTCGTGGGTAGCGATGATCATCGTCATCCCGCTCGTCGCGAGCTCGCGCACGAGCTCGAGCACCTCCGAGACGAGCTGCGGGTCGAGCGCGCTCGTGATCTCGTCGAGCAGCATCAGCTTGGGCTCCATAGCGAGCGCGCGCACGATCGCGACGCGTTGCTGCTGACCGCCGGAGAGGCGGTCCGGATACTCGGCCGCCTTGTCGGCGAGCCCGATCCGGTCGAGCAGCTCTCTGGCGCGAGCTTCCGCCTGCGCCTTCGAGAAGCCGCGGCTCTTGCGCGGCGCGAGCGTGACGTTCTGGAGGACGGTCATGTGCGGGAAGAGGTTGTAGGCCTGGAAGACGATCCCGATCTTCCGGCGCAGCTGATTCACGTCGACCTTGCCGTTCGTGACGGTCTCCCCGTCGACGACGATCGTGCCCGTGTCGACCTGCTCGAGCACGTTGATGCAGCGCAGCAGGGTCGACTTGCCCGAGCCGGACGCGCCGATCAGGCAGACGACGTTGTGCAGCTCGACGTGGAGGTCGATGTCCCTCAGCACCGTGTTCTCGCCGAAGGACTTCGTCACGTTCTCGATCGAGACGAAGCTCACCCTGCCGTCGCCCGTTCCTTGAGCTCGCGCCGCTGGATCAGGTGATCCGTGAAGCGGGCAAGCGGGATCGTGAGCAGGATGAAAAACGTCGCCGCGACCATGTACGAGGTGAAGTTGGCCCACGTCGTAGAGAAGTTCTGCGCCTGCTGCGCCGCCTCCGCCACGCCGATCACCGTCACGAGCGCGGTGTCCTTCTGGAGGCCGATGAAGTCGTTCAGGAGCGGCGGCACGACCCGGCGCACCGCCTGGGGCACGACGACATAACGCATCGCCTGCATGTACGAGAGCCCGAGCGAGCGTGCAGCCATCCGCTGGCTCCGGTGCACCGATTCGATTCCGGCGCGGTAGACCTCGGTCACGTACGCCGTGTAGACGAGCGTGAGCGCGATCACGCCGTAGGCGAAGAACGACAGCCCCGAGATGACGCGGAGCTGCAGCGCCGGAATCCCGAAGCCGACGAGGAACACGACGAGGATCAGCGGCGTGCCGCGGAAGAAATCGGTGTAGACGATCGCCAGGCCGCGCAGCGGTGCAGCTGCGCGGCCCGGCAGTCCACGGACGATCGCGAGGGCCAGCGCCAGGCAGAGCACCAGCGCCTCGGCGACGACCATCATCTTCACGTTGACCTGGAACCCGGCCCACACGTCCGGAAGCGCCAGCCTGAAGTAGTACGGGCTGAAGAACGCTTCGAGGACCTTGTGGAGCGCGTTCATCGAGCTACTTGAGGACCGGCACCTTCGAGAAGTCGATCGCGAACCACTTCTGCTGGAGCTTGGCGATCGTCCCGTTCGCCCACAGCTTGGCGAGCGCCGCGTCGACCGGCTTCACCAGCGGCGAGCCCTTCTGGAACACGGCTCCGTACTGCTCGTGAGTCACGATCTGGCCGGCGACCGGGCCGTAGCGGGTGGGGCGGGCCTTCCGCTCCGAGGCCACGATCGGCACGTCGAGGATGATCGCGTCACAGCGGCCGATCTGCACCGCCGTGAACGCCGCGGTCGTCGTCTGGTAGATCAGCGGCTGCTTGTTCGGGTGCAGCCGGGTCTTGATCCAGTCGAGCCCGGTGGTGTCGGCCTGGGCGCAGGTCTGGAGCTTCTTCAGGTCGGCGATCGACTTGGGCGGGGTCAGGCCCTTGCGGGTCAGGACACCCTGGTTCGCATTGAAGTACGACGTCGAGAACGAGACCGTCTTCGCGCGCGGGGCCGTGATCGTGGCCTCCTGGAACGAGACGTCGAACTTCTTCGTGCCGGGCGCGAAGAGGCCCGTCCACGGGGTGTAGATGTACTTGATGTTCTTGAGCCCGAGCTGTGCGGCGACGGCCTTCGACAGGTCGACCTCGTAGCCGCGCGGGTTCGTGATCGTGTTGCCGCGGACGGTGCCGACGGCAAAGCCGACCGCCGGGTCGCCGAACGCAACCGTCAGCGTGCCCGGAGTGATTGTCGGCGGCGCGGCCGTCCTGGCCGAGACTGCCGCCGCCGTCGCCGCGAACGCCGCGACGGCGAGCAGAGCGATGAGACGCTTCATAGGGGACTCCTCCTGTCTGAAAAGCGGTGAGCCGACGAATGTAGCGCGCTTACGCGGAAAGGGCAGCAGTGACTCGCTGCTGGAAGTCCGCGATCAGCACCTCGCTGCGCGGCAACAGCGCGCCGCGCTCGAGCCCGCCGGAGGAGACGCCGCGCTGGACGCCCTCGACGAGCACCGAGTCCTCGGCGCCGACCTGGTTGTCGAAGGCGAGCAGGTCGTCGACCCAGGCGTCGTCGGCGCCGGGCGCGAAGAAGTAGTCGAGGAAGCGCAGCGTGCGGTGCGGCGAGACCGGCAGCACCGGCCCGATCGAGAGGTTCGGCTTGCCCGGAACGATGTTGATCGCGAGACCGGGCCAGACGAAGTGGAACTGGCCGCGCTCGACCTCGCCCGCCGGGTCGTAGGCGTTGACGCCGTCAGGGCGCAGCGGCGCGAGCTGGGTCGAGTAGGTGGGACCGGCCTCGAGCAGGTACGCGTCGGGCGAGACGTCGATCATCGCGCTGAAGCCCGGATGCGCGATCTGGCAGTGGTAGCACTCGAGGAAGTTCTCGCAGGCGATCTTCCAGTTCGCCTCGCTCTCCCACTCCGAGCGGAGGCGGAACTCGAGTGCGTCGACATCAACTCCGGCTTCGGCGACGCGCTCGGGCAGGTCGAGCAGCGTGTTTGCGAGCGGCGGCGCGTCGAGCGCCGGGTTGACGAAGAGGAACGGGCCCCAGCTGTCGACCTGGACGCGGCGGAGGCAGTGCTCGGCCTTGTCGAAGCCCGGCTCGCGGTCGGAGCGCGGCGCGGCGCGTAGGTCGCCGTCGAGGCCGTACGTCCAGCCGTGGTAGCCGCACTGCAGCGTCTCGCGGCGGCCCGAGCGCTCCGCGACCGGAAAGCCGCGGTGACGGCAGACATTGAGGAACGCGTTCAGCTCGCCCTCGCGCCCGCGCGTGAGGACCACCGGCGTCAGTCCTGCCCGCGCGGCGACGAAGGTGCCCGGCTCCGGCAGCTCGCCCGCGTGTGCGACGTACTGCCACGAGCGCCGGAAGATCCGCTCGTCCTCGCGCCGGAAGACCTCGGGATCGGTGTACCAGGACCACGGGTAGGTCTCCACCCTGCAAATCTACCTTCGTGCGCGCGATGCTTCTCGAGGCGGCCGGCCGGCCGCTCGTCCCCGCCGAGTTGCCCGTCCCCGGGCCGGGGCCGGGGCAGCTGCTGATCCGCGTCCGCGCCTGCGGTGTGTGCCGCACCGACCTGCACGTCGTCGACGGCGAGCTGACCCGGCCGAAGCTGCCGCTCGTGCTGGGGCACCAGATCGTCGGCACGGTCGAGGGCAGCGGCGAGCGCGTCGGCGTGCCGTGGCTCGGCTGGACCGACGGCGAGTGCCGCTACTGCCGCTCGGGCCGCGAGAACCTGTGTGACCACGCGCGGTTCACGGGCTACGACATCGACGGCGGCTACGCGGAGTACGCGGTCGCAGACGAGCGCTTCTGCTTCCCGATCCCGGAGGGCTACCCCGACGTTCAGGCCGCGCCGCTGCTCTGCGCGGGGCTGATCGGCTGGCGCTCGCTCTCGCTCGCGGGCGACGCGGAGCGGCTCGGGCTCTACGGCTTCGGCGCTTCGGCGCACATCATCTGCCAGGTCGCGCGCTGGCAGGGGCGGCGGGTGTTCGCGTTCACGCGCGAGGGAGACGAGGAGGGCCAGGCCTTTGCGCGGTCGCTCGGGGCGGAGTGGGCGGGCTCGGGCGCGCCGCCGGAGGAGCTCGATGCGGCGATCATCTTCGCCCCGGCGGGCGAGCTCGTCCCGGCTGCGCTCGCCGCGCTCGCGAAGGGCGGCTCGGTCGTGTGCGCGGGGATCCACATGAGCGACATCCCCTCGTTCGCGTACGAGCTGCTCTGGGGCGAGCGGGTGATCCGCTCGGTCGCGAACCTCACGCGGCGCGACGGGGAGGAGTTCCTCGCGCTCGCGCCGCAGGTGCCCGTGCGCGTCGAGGTGGAGGAGCACCCGCTCGAGGCCGCGAACGAGGCGCTAGCGCGGCTGCGCTCGGGCGCGTTTCGCGGGGCCGCCGTGCTCCGGCTGTGAGTCCGTACTCCTTCACCTTCGAGCCGCTCTTCCTCGTCCTGGGGGTCGTCGCTCTGTTCGGGTACCTGCGTGCGCGGCCCGCGCCCTGGTGGCGCATCGTGCTGTTCTGCGTCGGCCTCGCGCTCGTCGTCGTTCCGGTCAACTCGCCGCTCGAGACGATCGCGATCCGCCGGTTGCTGCTGATCCATCTGCTCCAGAACGTGATGCTCTCGGACTGGGCGCCGCCTCTCCTGATCCTCGGGCTCACGCCGGCGATGCGGGCCGGGATCGCGCGGGTCGGCGGCCGGCCGTTCGCGTTTGTGACGCGGCCGGTGGTCTCACTGCCGGTGTGGCTCGTCGGCTGGTATGCGATCCACTGGGGCGTCTTCTACGACTTCGCGCTCCACCACCACGCGGTGCTGAACGTCGAGCACCTGATTCTCGTCGGGATCGGGCTCCTGTTCTGGTGGCCGCTCCTCTCGGACGCGCCGCGGCGCCTCACGACGCCGGTGAAGATCGCCTATCTCGGCGCCGCGTTCGTGACGAGCGCGTTCCTCGGGCTCGCGTTCATCTTCTCGACGAGCCCGTTCTACGAGTACTACGCGAGCGCGCCGCGCCTGTGGGGCCTCTCGCCCGCGAAGGACCAGAACCTGGGCGGGATCCTGATGAACGGCGAGCAAACAGCGGTCTTCCTGACCGCGCTCGCGTATTTCCTCTGGCGCCTGCTAGAGGAAGAGCACGTCGCCGGGACCTAGCTCGCGTCGGCGAGCATCCCGGTGGCCATGCTGACCGCGCGCTCGACCGTGCCGTAGTCGGTCAGCTTGGTGAGTGCGTCCACCGGGTCGGCCGGCCCGTCGAGGCTGGCCTCGATGATCCGCAGCGAGATGAACGTCTCCGGGTCGAAGCCGATCCCGGCGCGTGCGAACACGCGACCGATCACGTACGCCTCGAACCCGAGCGCGTACTCCGCCCCGGTCAGGCTGTGACTCGCGGCCACCTCATGCTCCTGAGAGCGCCGGAGCTCGTCGAAGCTCAGCTCGTCCATCTCCACGGAAGCTGAGACTCCGGATTCGGAAATCAGTTTTTCGTCCCCCTCAGGCGAGTGAGGTTTTACGTCTTAGAAGTGTCTTTTTACGGGCTTCTTGCCAAGGCGTTACACGAGCCGGAGGCGACTGATCGATAACCGGCAGCGGTAGGCAATCGACAGTACGGCGTCTGGCGCGCGGCCCGTCCTCTTCGCCGTGAGAGGGGAGGCACGCATGTATCGGCTGATCATCGTCGGCATGCTCTTGCTACTGACGTCCGTCTCGTCCGGGGCAGCGGCGAATGCGCCGTTGCAGCCCCGGTCGCTCGACGGGAGTGGCAACAATCAAAGGCACGACGACTGGGGGCAGGCGGGGACGCAGTACGTCCGCGTCACGGCCCCGAACTACGCGGACGGAATCTCGGCAGAAGTGGCAGCTCCGCCCGCGCGCTCCATCAGCAACAGGATCTTCAACGACGTCGGCCAGAACCTGTTCTCCGAGAACGACGTCTCGCAGTGGGGCTGGGCATGGGGCCAGTTCATCGACCATGACATCGGCCTGCGCGACGAGACACCGGCCGAGAACGACCCGATCCCGTTCGACTCGCACGATCGGCTGGAGCAGTTCACGAACGATGTCGGTGCGATCGACTTCTCCCGGACCCCGGCCGCGCCGGGAACCGGCGTGAGCTCGCCGCGCCAGCAGATCAACACTCTCTCGAGCTACATCGACGCCTCGAACGTCTACGGGGTGACGAGCTCGCGTGAGGAGTGGCTCCGCACCGGGCCGTTCGACGGACGGCTCGGCAACAACAAGGCGACCCTGCTGCTCACCGCCAACGGCTACCTGCCGCGCGCGGATGCACGGGGCAACCCGTCCACGGCTCCGCCGATGGACCTGATGGGCGCGCTCCAGGGCACGCCGACCAGGGCCGCGGTCGCGGGTGACGTGCGGGCGAACGAGAACATCGCCCTCACCGCGATCCAGACGCTGTTCGCGCGTGAGCACAACCGGATCGTGGGACTGCTTCCGACGTCGCTTCCCGACGAGCTGAGGTTCCAGCTGGCACGCCGGGTCGTCGGCGCGGAGGCGCAGGACATCACCTACAACGAGTTCCTCCCGGCGATGGGCGTGACCCTTCGCGGCTACCGGGGCTACGACCCGGGCGTCAACGCGGGGATCTCGAACGAGTTCGCGGTCGTCGGCTTCCGGCTCCACAGTGCGGTGCACGGCGAGCTCGAACCGACGGTGCCCGACGGGACATTCTCGGATGCGCAGCTCGCTGCGTTCCAGGCCGTGGGGATCACCATCGAGCACAACACGGGCACGGTGACCCTCGTGATCCCGCTGGCCGTGATGTTCGGCAATCCCGATCTAGTCGAGGCCGTGCGCGAAGGGCCGATCCTCGCCGCGCTCGCCCACGAGCGGGAATACAAGAACGACGAGCAGATCGACAACTCGATGCGCAGCGTCCTCTTCCAGATCCCGAAGCCCGGGATCCCGGATCCGACGGTGTGCGGCGAGCCGCTCGTCAATCCCAGCTGCTTCTCGGACGTCTCGGACCTCGGTGCAATCGACGTCCAGCGGGGCCGCGACCACGGGATGCCGTCGTACAACCAGCTCCGACGGGCCTTCGGGCTCCGGCCGGCCCGGTCGTTCACCGACATCACGGGGGAAAGCACGGATCAGTTCCCGCGTGGGCTGAGCGCGACCGATCCGCACAGCCTCGACTTCGTCCAGCTCTTCGAAGCAGCCGGGAACGTGGTGCCGCTCGGGAACCAGGAGGACGCGGCGACCGGGATCCGCCGGACGACTCTGGCCGCGAGGCTGAAGCTCGTCTATGGCTCGGTCGAACGGCTCGACGCGTTCGTCGGGATGGTCTCGGAGAAGCACGTCCAGGGCACGGAGTTCGGCGAGCTCCAGCTCGCGATGTGGAAGCAGCAGTTCACGGCGCTTCGCGACGGGGACCGCTTCTTCTACGCGAACGATCCCGCGCTGAAGGGGATCCAGCAGGCCTACGGGATCACCTACCAGCACTCGCTTGCCGAACTGATCGCGCTGAACTCGGGCACGACGGTGCAGGCGGATGCGTTCAAGGCGCCGGTGGGGTAACAATACGGCTGTCCCCCGGCCCCGGAAGGGGCCGGGGGGCGTTTCTTTGAGCTAGCGTAGGGCCCGTGCGCACGATCGCGATGACGAGTTTCGAAAGCGGTCTCGCGCCCCTCGACCTGCCGAAGCCCGATCCCGAAGCCGACGAGCTGCTCGTCCGCGTCGAGGCCGCCTCGATCAACCCGATCGACGTGTACGGCGCGATGGGCGGGCTCCAGGGGATGATCGAGTACGACTTCCCGATGGTCTTCGGCCGCGACTTCGCCGGGACCGTCGAAGCGGTCGGCTCGGACGTCGTCGGGCTCGAGGCCGGCGACGCGGTCGTCGGCTACGTCTCGAACCCGAGCCCGCGCGGCGGCTCGTGGGCCGAGTACGTCACGGTCTCCGTGGACGGTTTCGTCGTGCCGAGGCCGGGCACTCTCGATGCCTTCTCCGCTGCCGCGCTTCCCGTGGCTGCGCTCACCGCCCTGGCCGCGGTCGACGCCGTCGACCCGGAGCCGGGCGATGTCGTGCTGATCGTCGGCGCAGCCGGCGGCGTGGGCAGCTTCGCCGTCCAGCTCGCCGCGCAGCGCGGCGCGACGGTGATCGCGACGGTCAGGCCCGGCGACGAGGAGCGGCTGCGTGGCTTCGGCGCGGCCGAGACGATCGACTACACCAGCGTCGACATCGCCGAGCGGGTGCGCGAGCTTCACCCCGGCGGTGTCCGCGGCCTGATCGACCTCGTCGACCGCGCGGAGGCCTTCGCAGCCATGGCGGCGCTCGTCGAGGACGGCGGCCGCGCCGCCTCGCCCGTCGGCGCCGCCGCCGAGGACGCGCGCATCACCGCCGCGAACATCTCGGGCGCAACTCCAGGCCCGGCCGGGCTCGCCCGGCTCGTCGAGAGTGCCGCCGCCGGAGAGCTGAAGGTCACCGTCGATTCGGTCAGGCCGCTCGACGAGGTTCCGGCTGCAGTCGAGGAGTTCCCGCGCGGCAAGCGCGGCAAGATCGTCATCTCGGTTTCGCCCTAAGCGGAGCGTACGCTCCGCTTATTGGCTATACTGCCCCGCGTGACGAGCCCGGCCTTCGAGACACGTCCTCTTCGACGCGACGCCCAGGCGAATCGCGACCGCATCGTCGCCGCCGCGCGTGAGGTCTTCGCCGCGGGCGGAATCGAATCGACTGTCGAGGAGATCGCCCGCCGCGCCGGCGTCGGGATGGGCACCCTCTACCGGCGCTTTCCCACCAAGGAAGACCTCATCGACGCGGTGCTCGAGGAGGCCTTCGGCGAGTTCGTGAGCATGGCCGAGGAGTCCCTGGCCGAGCCGGACGCGTGGACCGGCTTCTCCAGCTTCCTGGAGCGCGCGCTCACGCTGCACGGCGCCGACCGGGGCCTCAAGGATCTCGTCGAATCGAGCCAGCACGGCCTCACCCGCTCCGACGCCAAGCGCGCCACGCTACGGCCGCTGATCCGTCAACTCGTGGAGCGGGCGCAGGCGCAGGGCACGCTGCGGCCGGACTTCACCGCCGAGGACGTCTCCAGTGTGTTCTGGGCCGCGGGCCGCGTGACCGAGCAGACCTCGGCAGTCGCGCCCGACTACTGGCGCCGCTACCTCGGGCTCGTGCTCGACGGACTACGTGCCGGCGCTGCGACTCCGCTGCCCGGGCCGCCGCTCACCCGTGCGCAGCTCGAACGCGCCACCGGACGGAGGACGAGTTGACCGACGCACCGCTCAGCGGGCGCGCGCTCCGCACCGTCTTCGCGGCGCTGATGCTCGGCATGTTCCTGGCCGCGCTCGACCAGACCATCGTCTCGACCGCGCTGCCGACGATCGTCGGCGATCTCGGCGGGCTCAACCACCTCTCGTGGGTCGTCACCGCCTACCTGCTCGCCTCCACCGTCTCGACGCCGCTCTACGGCAAGCTCGGCGACATGTACGGGCGCAAGCCCGTGTTCCTCGCCGCGATCATCATCTTCCTGATCGGCTCGATTCTCGCCGGGCTCAGCCAGACGATGACCGAGCTGATCGGCTTCCGGGCGCTCCAGGGGGCCGGTGCCGGTGGGCTGATCGTCGGCGCCCAGGCGATCATCGGCGACATCGTCCCGCCCCGGGAGCGCGGCCGCTACATGGGCCTGATCGGCTCGGTGTTCGGCGTCGCGTCCGTGCTCGGCCCGCTGCTCGGCGGCTTCTTCGTCGACAGCCTCTCCTGGCGCTGGGTCTTCTACGTCAACCTGCCGGTGGGCGCGCTCGCACTCGTGATCGTGGCGACGCGACTGCATCTGCCCTCGCGGCGGACGAGTCACCGCATCGACTACCTCGGCGCGCTCCTGCTCACCGGCGGCGTCGGCGCGCTGATCCTGCTCACGAGCTGGGGCGGCAACGAGTACAAGTGGCAGTCGTATCCGATCTACGGGATGGCCGTCGCCGGCGTCGCGCTGCTCGGGCTCTTCGTCTGGCGTGAGACCCGCGCCCAGGAGCCGATCATGCCGCTCAGCCTGTTCAAGTCGCGCGTCTTCAACGTCGCGAGCGGAATGGGCTTCACGGTCGGGATGGCGATGTTCGGGGCGATCGTCTTCATTCCGCTCTTCCTCCAGCTCGTCTACGGCTACAGCGCCACGAAGTCGGGGCTCGCGATGATCCCGCTGATGGCCGGCCTGCTCGTCGCGGCGATCGCGTCGGGACGGTTCATCAGCCGGATCGGCAAGTACCGCTGGTTCCCGATCTCGGGCACCGCGCTGCTCGTCGTCGGAATGCTCCTGCTCTCACGGCTCGGAGTCGGCACCGCGCCCTGGCTCGCCTCCGCGTACATGATCGTCGTCGGCGTGGGGATCGGGCTCGTGATGCAGGTGCTCGTGCTGGTCGTCCAGAACGACGCGCGTCCGCAGGACATGGGCGTCGCGACTGCGACGGCGACCTTCTTCCGCTCCGTCGGCGGCTCGTTCGGCGTCGCGCTGTTCGGCGCGATCTTCGCCTCGCGCCTCGCCGACCAGCTCAAGGCTCTGCCCGCAGGCTCGAAGGGGCTCCTCGCCGGCGGTGTCCACATCAACCCCGAGCAGGCCAAGCACTTGCCGCCCGAGGTGCACACGCAGTTCCTGCACGCGTTCTCGCACGCGCTGAACGGCGTCTTCATCTGGGGGATGCTGATCGCGATCATCCCGTTCGGGCTCTCGTGGTTCCTCAAGGAAGTGCCGCTGCGCACGACGGTGCACCGGGTCGAGCCGCCGGCCGACGACCTTGCCCACGGCGGCGTGGTGCTTTAGTCTTTGAAGCGTGCCCGGCTCGCGCGTGAAGATCAACTTCATTTCGGCGTTTATCGCCGCCAAGGCCGCGCGCCCGACACCACGCTAGTCGGCTTCTCGCTCCCGCCTCACCCGACTAGCGTTCATCCCAACGGCGGGAGTGTCCAGTGACAGGGCGCGGTCTCTACGACGCTGCCTACGAGCACGATGCCTGCGGCGTCGCCCTCGTCGCGCACCTGAACGCGGAGCCGTCGCACGAGACGGTCGAGCGCGCGCTGACCGCGCTCGCGAATCTCGAGCATCGCGGTGCGGCGAGCGCCGACGGCCTGACGGGCGACGGCGCGGGGATCCTGATCCAGCTCCCCGACGCTTTCTTCCGCGGAGTGCTCGACGCGGAGCTGCCGCCGCTCGGGCGCTACGGCGTCGCGGTGTGCTTCCTGCCGCACGACGAGGCGCGCCGGGCCGAGCTCGAGGCGCTGCTCACGGACACGGTCGTCGAGGAGGGGCAGCTCGTGGTCGCGTGGCGCGACGTGCCTGTCGATCCGGCGCACGTCGGCAAGACGGCCGGAGCGGTGGCGCCGCTGATCCGCCAGCTCTTCGTCGCCGCCGGGCCCGAGCATGCCGGAGACCAGGACGCATTCGAGCGCAAGCTCTATGTGATCCGCCGCCGCGCCGAGCTCGCCGCGGGGCCGGATCTCGTCGTGCCGACCTTCTCGTCGCGACGTGTGGTCTACAAGGGGATGCTCTCGGCGCCGCAGCTGCCGCGCTACTTCACCGACCTGCGCGACCCGCGGCTCGCAAGCGCGCTCGCGCTCGTCCACTCGCGCTACTCCACCAACACGTTCCCGAGCTGGGAGCTCGCCCATCCCTACCGGCTGATCGCGCACAACGGCGAGATCAACACGCTGCAGGGCAACGTGAACTGGATGCGGGCGCGCGAGTCGCAGCTCGCCTCCGAGCTCTTTGGCGACGACCTCGAGAAGGTGCTGCCGGTCGTCCGCCCGGCCGGGTCGGACTCGGCCGTCTTCGACAATGTGCTCGAGCTGCTCACGCTCGCGGGCCGCTCGCTGCCCCACGCGGTGATGATGATGATCCCCGAGGCGTACCAGGGCCGCAGCGATTTGCCGGATGCGCTCCGGGGCTTCTACCAGTACCACGGCTGCCTGATGGAGCCCTGGGACGGGCCTGCGGCGATCGCGTTCACCGACGGCCGCGTGATCGGCGCCACGCTCGACAGAAACGGTTTGCGTCCGGGCCGCTGGTTCGAGACGAAGGACGGCTGGGTCGTGCTCGCCTCCGAGGCCGGCGTGCTCGAGGAGGCGCCCGAGAACATCGTCCGCAAGGGCCGGCTCCAGCCCGGCAAGCTCTTCCTCGTCGACCTCGAACGCGGTGCGATCGTCGCCGACGAGGAGCTGAAGGCCGAGGTCGTGGGCCGCAAGCCGTATCGGCAGTGGTACGAGGACGAGGTCGTCCGCCTCGCCGACCTGCCCGAGCCAGAGCCGCACGACGCGCCGTCGGAGCCGCTGCGCCAGCGCCAGCTCGCGTTCGGCTACGGGCAGGAGGACATGAAGGTGATTCTCGCGCCGCTCGCCCGCAACGCGGAGGAGCCGGTCGGCTCGATGGGGAACGACTCGTCGCTCGCGGTGCTCTCCGACCGCAAGCCGCTCCTCTACTCGTACTTCAAGCAGCTGTTCGCGCAGGTCACGAATCCGCCGATCGACTCGATTCGCGAGGCGGTGGTGATGAGCGTGCAGTCGAGCGTCGGCTCGGAGCGGAACCTGCTCGACGAGACGCCCGAGCACGCGCGCCAGCTCGTGATCGACAACCCGATCTTGCTCGACTCCGAGCTCGAGCAGCTGCGCCAGGTGCGCTCGGCGATCTTCAAGTCGCACACGCTCGACATCACGTGGCCGGCCGCCGAGGGGCCGGAGGGGATGGAGCGGGCGCTGACGCGCGTCTTCGGCGAGGCCGACTCGGCGCTCGCGGGCGGCGCGAACATCCTGATCCTGTCCGACCGCGCCGTCGGGCCCGAGCGCGTGCAGATCCCGTCGCTGCTCGCGGTCGTCGGCCGTTCACCATCACCTCGTCCGCGAGGGCACGCGCCTGCAGGCGGGGCTCATCGTCGAGTCCGGCGAGCCGCGCAGCGTCCACAGCGTCGCCGTCCTCGTCGGCTACGGCGCTGCCGCGGTCAACCCTTACCTGATGCTGGAGACGCTGGCCCAGCTCGTCGACGAAGGACGACTGCCCAAGGAGATGACGCGGGAAGATGCGCAGAAGCGCGCGGTCAAGGGCATCGCCAAGGGCCTCCTCAAGACGATGTCCAAGATGGGCATCTCGACGATCCCGTCGTACTGCGGCGCGCAGATCTTCGAGGCGGTCGGCCTCGCGCCCGAGCTCGTCGAGCGGCACTTCACCGGCACCGCGTCGCGGATCGGCGGGATCGGGATCGAGACGCTCGCCGCCGAGACGCTCGCCCGCCACGCGCGCGCCTATCCGGGCAACGCCGACGAGCTGCTCCCGGTCGTCGGCATCTATGCGTGGCGCCGCGACGGCGAGCACCACCAGTGGAACCCCGAGACGATCGCGCTGCTGCAGCACGCGGTGCGCGGCGGCGGCGCCAAGACCTACGAGGAGTACTCGCGCGCGGTCAACGAGGAGAACGCGCGACGGCACACGCTGCGCGGGCTGCTCGCGTTCCGCTACGCCGGCGACGGCGGGATTCCGCTCGAGGACGTCGAGCCCGCCTCGGAGATCGTCAAGCACTTCGCCACCGGTGCGATGTCGCTCGGCTCGCTCTCGCGCGAGGCGCACGAGACGCTCGCGATCGCGATGAACCGGATCGGCGGCCGCTCGAACACGGGCGAGGGCGGCGAGGATCCGGCGCGCTTCATCCCCGACGCGAACGGCGATTCGCGCCGCTCGGCGATCAAGCAGGTCGCCTCGGGCCGCTTCGGCGTCAACATCAACTACCTCGACGAACGCGGACGAGCTGCAGATCAAGATGGCGCAGGGCGCGAAGCCCGGCGAGGGCGGCCAGCTGCCGGGCCACAAGGTCGACCGCTACATCGCAGGAGTGCGGCTGACGACGCCCGGTGTCGGGCTGATCTCGCCGCCGCCGCACCACGACATCTACTCGATCGAGGACCTGAAGCAGCTGATCTACGACCTGCGCTGCGCGAACCCGAAGGCGGTGATCTCGGTGAAGCTCGTCGCCGAGGTCGGCGTCGGCACCGTCGCCGCGGGCGTCGCGAAGGCGAACGCGGATCATGTCCTGATCTCCGGCCACGACGGTGGCACGGGCGCTTCGCCGCTCTCGTCGATCCTCTTCGCGGGCATCCCGTGGGAGATCGGGCTCGCCGAGACGCAGCAGACGCTCGTCCGCAACGACCTGCGCTCGCGGATCTGGGTGCAGACGGACGGCCAGCTGAAGACCGGCCGCGACGTGGTCGTCGCCGCGCTGCTCGGCGCCGACGAGATGGGCTTCGCGACCGCGCCGCTGATCGCGACGGGCTGCGTGATGATGCGCGCCTGCCACCTCAACACGTGTCCGGTCGGGATCGCGACCCAGGATCCGGAGCTGCGCCGCCGCTTCAAGGGCCAGCCGGAGCACGTCGTCGAGTTCTTCTTCTTCGTCGCGGAGGAGGTGCGCCAGATCATGGCCCGCCTCGGGATCGCGCGCTTCGAGGAGCTCACCGGCCGCGTCGACCTGCTCGAGGCCGACGAGGCGATCACGCAGTGGCGCGAGCGCGGAATCGACCTCTCGAAGATCCTCGCGATGCCCGAGACCGCCAACGGCTCGCCGCTTCGGCGCACCAAGGCGCAGGACTCGCCGCTCGCCGATGCGCTCGACTGGCAGCTCATCGAGACCGCCGGGCCCGCGCTCGAGTCGGGGCTGCCGGTGACGGGCGAATTCCCGATCCGCAACGTGAATCGCACCGTCGGCGGGCTGCTGTCGCACGAGCTGACCAAGCGCCACGGTGCGAAGGGCCTGCCGCCGAGGACGATCCGCTACGCGCTCCACGGCTCCGCGGGCCAGTCGTTCGGCGCCTGGCTCGCGCCAGGGGTCGAGCTGACGCTGTTCGGCGATGCGAACGACTACGCGGGCAAGGGCCTCTCCGGCGGCGTGATCACCGTGCGCCCGCCGCTCCGTGCCGGCTTCGTCGCCGAGGAGAACGTGATCGTCGGCAACACTGTCCTGTACGGCGCCACCGCGGGCCGCGCGTTCTTCGCGGGCCGCGCGGGCGAGCGATTCGCCGTCCGCAACTCGGGCGCGAGCGCCGTCGTCGAGGGGGTCGGCGACCACGGCTGCGAGTACATGACCGGCGGCCGCGTCGTCGTGCTCGGCCCGACCGGCCGCAACTTCGCCGCCGGGATGAGCGGCGGCATCGCCTACGTGCTCGACCCCGATGCGACCTTCGCCGCGCGCTGCAACGTCGAGCTGGTCGAGCTCGAGGCGCTCGAGGCGGAGGACGTCGAGACGGTGCGCGCGCTCGTCGAGGAGCATCTCGAGCTCTCCGGCTCGCAGCTCGCCGAGCGGCTGCTGGAGGAGTGGGAGCTCGTTCTGCCGCTGTTCGTGAAGGTGATGCCGCGCGACTACAAGGCCGCGCTCGCGACCGTCGACGAGCACACCGTCTCGAGCGGCGGCGACGGCTTCCTCACCGTGGAGACCGAAGGACCCGGAGCGTAATGGGCAAGCTCCGCGGCTTTCTCGAGTTCGACCGCTCTACGGCCACCGACCGCGATCCGGCCGAGCGCGTCCACGACTACAAGGAGTTCGTCGGCACGCTGCCGCTCGTCGAGCTCCGGGCGCAGGGCGCGCGCTGCATGGAGTGCGGCGTCCCCTTCTGCAACTCCGGGTGCCCGCTCGGCAACCTGATCCCCGACTGGAACGACCTCGTCTACCGTGACAACTTCGGCGAGGCGATCCTGCAGCTCCACCGCACGAACAACTTCCCGGAGTTCACCGGCCGGCTCTGCCCGGCGCCGTGCGAGGCCGCGTGCGTGCTCGAGATCGACGAGGGGAACGCGGTCACGATCAAGCAGATCGAGGTCGCGATCGTGAACCGCGCCTGGGAGGAGGGCTGGATCGTGCCGCGCCCTCCCGAGACGCGTACGGGCAAGACGGTCGCCGTGATCGGCTCGGGGCCTGCGGGCCTCGCCTGCGCGCAGCAGCTGAATCGGCGCGGCCACTCGGTGACCGTGTTCGAGCGCGACGAGGCAGCGGGCGGGCTCGTGCGGTTCGGCGTCCCGGATTTCAAGATCGAGAAGTGGCTCGTCGAGCGCCGCGTGCAGCAGCTCGTCGACGAGGGCGTCGAGTTTCGCTATGGCGTCGACGTGGGCGTCGACATCGAGGCGGCGGCGCTGCGGGCCGACCACGACGCGGTCGTCGTCGCGACGGGCTCGCGCATTCCGCGTGACCTGCCGGTGCCCGGCCGCGAGCTCGAGGGCGTCCACTTCGCGATGGAGTACCTCTACCAGCGCAACCGCTTCGTGGCCGGCGGGCCCGCGCCCGACAAGGTGATCTCGGCGGCCGGCAAGCACGTGATCGTGATCGGCGGCGGCGATACGGGCGCCGACTGTGTCGGCAACGCCCATCGTGAGGGCGCGGCGTCGGTGACGCAGATCGAGCTCGTCGGCGAGCCGCCGCTCACGCGGCCGAACGACATCACGCCGTGGCCGCGCTGGCCGATGAAGTTGCGCACCTCCTACGCGCTGCACGAGGGCGGCGAGCGCGACTTCGCGATCTCGACCACGCATTTCTCCGGCAGCAACGGGCGCGTCGAGCAGATCCACTGGGCTGAGAACACCGGCGTGCCGCCGTTCGAACAGGTGCCGGGCACCGAGGAGACGCATCCCGCCGAGCTCGTGCTCCTGGCGATGGGCTTCCTGGGCCCGGAGACCGGGCTGCTCGACCAGCTCGGTGTCGAGCGAGACGCGCGGGGCAACGCCGATGCCGCGGCGTTCGAGACCTCGGTTCCCGGCGTCTTCGCCGCGGGCGACTCCCGCCGCGGCCAGTCGCTGATCGTGTGGGCGATCGACGAGGGGCGCCGCTGCGCCGCCGCTGTCGACCGCACGCTGTAACGCTATATTTATTGCAGCGACTGCTAATAGGAGGAATAACCAGATGGCACTCACCATTGGCGACACCGCGCCTGATTTCCAGGCGGAGACCTCGGAAGGCCCGATCAGCTTCTACGACTGGGCCGGCGACTCGTGGGTCGTGCTCTTCTCGCACCCCAAGGACTTCACGCCGGTCTGCACGACCGAGCTCGGCTACATGGCGAAGATCAAGCCCGAGTTCGACCGCCGCGGCGTCAAGGTGATCGGCCTCTCCGTCGACCCCGTAGCGAAGCACAGCGACTGGGCCAACGACATCGAGGAGACCCAGGGCTACGCGCCCAACTACCCGATCATCGGCGACAGCGACTTCAACGTCTCCAAGCTGTACGGGATGCTTCCCGCCGCCGTTTCGGGCGACCCGGCCGACCGCACGCCGGCCGACAACCAGACCGTCCGCAACGTGTTCGTGATCGGCCCGGACAAGAAGATCAAGCTCGTCCTCGTGTATCCGATGACGACCGGCCGCAACTTCGACGAGGTGCTGCGCGTGATCGACTCGCTGCAGCTCACCGCGAAGTACAAGGTCGCGACGCCGGTGAACTGGAAAGAGGGCGAGGACGTGATCATCGCGGGCTCGGTCTCGAACGACGAGGCCAAGGAGACGTACCCGGACGGCTGGGACGAGCCCAAGCCGTACATCCGGATCGTGGCGCAGCCGCGCTGAGCTAGAGCCGGGTTCGCGGTCGTCGCCGGAAAGTCGACGGCGCGACCGTGACTGCGCTCGAGCACCGACTCGAACGGCGGCGGCGTGGCCGCGTCGCAGGGCTACGTCTTCGGTTTCCGGGGTTGGCAGCACTACTAACGGGCGGAGGCAATATCCTCTGCCTACGATGAGATTCTCGATCGCCACCGCTGCGGCCTGCGTCCTCGCGCTTGCCGCAGCGGGTGCGGCGGGTTCGCGTCCGGCTGCGGCGCCTTGCACGACCGCAGGGCTCGTCGTCTGGATCGACACCCAGGGCGACGGCGCGGCGGGCAGCGTCTACTACAAGCTGAAGCTCACCAACCAGTCCGGCCGCACGTGCACGCTCGCCGGCTTTCCCGGTGTCTCGGCGATCGACCTTCTCGGCCGCCAGCTCGGCAGCCCCGCGTCGCGCATTCTCTCTCCGGCCCACAGCGTGACACTGACGAACGGCTCGACCACGAGCGTGGTGCTGCGGATCGTCCAGGTGGGGAACTTCCCGCCGGCCACCTGCCGCCCGGTCGCGGCCGCAGGGCTTCGCGTCTACCCGCCGGGCCAGACCTCCTCGAAGGTCGTGCCGTTCCCCTTTCGCGCCTGCGCCCGCAGCGGTCCGATCTTCCTGAGTACCGGGGCCGTGAGCTGACCCGGGTCGCCCGGACGACGGGCTAGACGAAGAGCGGCGCGAAGGCGTTGCGCCCGAGCAGCGCCTCGACCTCCGCGTCGGACGGCCGCTCGCCGTCGAACTCCTCCGCCGCAGCGAGCACGTGCGGCAGGAGGGTCGTATCGCCCACGGTGTTGAGGAAGACACCGGGCCGGCCGAGCACCCAGTGGACCGCGGTGCGGATGTCGCCGGGCTCGGTGAGCGGCTCGTACCAGGTGCCGGCGGTCTTCGGCCGGCCCTCCCACGGCGCGAGTGCGATGGACTTGATCGTCTGCATCGCGACGCCGCGCTCGGCGCAGGTCGCCGCCAGCGCCTCGAACTGCTCTGCATAGTGCGGGTCGCGGAGCTGGCAGGCGTTGTAGGGCAGCAGCACCGAGTCGAACGGGAACCGCTCGAGGCTGCGCCGGTGCATCGCGGCGATCGAGACGCCGTGGCCGGTGACGCCGATGAAGCGGACGAGGCCCTCGTCGCGCGCCTCGATCAGGGCCTCGAGCGCGCCTCCCTCGCTGAGTGCAATGTCCCATTCGATCGGGTCGACGAGGTTGTGCAGCTGGATCAGGTCGACCCGGTCGACGTCGAGCCGGTCGAGCGAGCGCCGGAACTCCTCCTTCGCGCCGGCGTAGTCGCGCTGCCCGGTCTTCGTGGCGACGAAGAAGTGGCCGGGCTCGCGCTTCAGCCACGCGGCGATGCGCAGCTCGGAGTCGCCGTAGGACGCGGCAGTGTCGATGTGGTTCACGCCGTGCTCGAGCAGCAGGTCGAGCGTCCTGCTCGCGTCGGCATGGGAGCCGGCGCCGAGCGCCGCGGCCCCGAAGATCGTGCGGCTCGAGTCGTGTGCGGTGCTGCCGAAGGGCGTCTTCGCGATCACGGCGCGAACTCTAGCGCCGGCGGATCCCCGCGTCGTCGAGCGCGGCATCGACGAGCGGGTCGTAGCGCCCGGCCACGAGGTCGCCGAGCGGATCGCGCGTGTAGTCGAGCAGCGTCACGTACGAGAGCCCGAACGCGGCGCGCATCGCGAGCAGACGCCGCCGTTCCGGGTCGTCGGTGTCGACCAGCACCGCGCTCGCCGCGCCGAGCCGGCGGATCTGCCGGATGCGCGGCGGTACCATCATCAGCAGCACGAGCGACGTGGGCAGCAGGAACACGATCAGGCCGAGCGCGCGCGCCAGCTCGTTCACCTTGTCGATCCCCGACTGGCCGAGGCCGGCCACGTTGCCGCCGCTGCCCTGTCCCGCGCTCTGGAGCGCGTCGGAGAGCTTGCCGCCGACGAACGGGACGCTGTCGACGGCACCGGCGACCGAGTTGAACCCGCTCTGCACGGAGAGCCCCGCATCCTTCACGCCGGAGCCGAGCACGGTCAGGTTGCCGACCAGTTCGTACACCTTGTAGCCCATCCAGGCGAACAGTACGACGAGGCCGAGCAGCACGAGGTCTCGCACGATCGTCGACGTCCGCTTGCCGGGGACGTCCGGATAGAGCTTCAGGCCAGCCAACCCGCCCGACGATACGACGGGCGCCAGACGACCCTGTCGATTTCCGCACCGGCCGTTCGTCGTCCCGTCGACAGCTCGAACCCAAACCGAAGGAGCGATTGCCATGGCCCATCCGGTCATTCATGCCGAGATCCGGTCGCAGGACCCCGACGCGACCCGTGCGTTCTTCGGGGAGTTGTTCGGGTGGACGTACTCCGACGGGGCCTTCCCCGGCTACTCGTTCGCGGACGTGGGCGTCGAGGGCGCGCTCCCGACGGCCATCGGGCCGCTGCAGGGCGGCGCCGACGCGGTGCTGTTCTTCGTCGGCGTGCAGGACGTCGAGGCGACGCTGGCGCGGGCCGAGGAGCTCGGCGGGAAGATCGTCCAGCCCGCGCAGCAGGTGCCGGGGGTGACCTTCGGCGTGTTCGCGGACGCCCAGGGCCATGTGGTGGGAGTCGCCGCGAACTGACAGGGGCGCGGCTAGGGTTGGAGCGTGGAGGCACGGGTCGCCCGCATCTCGATCGCTCCGGTGAAGTCGCTCGGGCTCGTTCATCCGGAAAGCGTCGATCTCCTGCGCAGCGGCGTGCTGGGCGATCGGCGCTTCTGGCTGCTCGACGAGGACGGGCGCCTCTACAACAACAAGCGCAACGGGCCGATGATGACGATCCGGCCCGGCTGGGACGAGGTGACCCGGCAGCTCTCGCTGAGCTTTCCCGACGGAAGCCGCGTGACGGGCACGGTCGAGCTCGGCGAGCCGGTCGCCGCGGAGCTCTACGGCCGGCCGCTTCCGTCGCGGCGTGTGATCGGCCCCTGGGAGGAGGCGATCTCCGGCTCGGTCGGCAGGCCGCTCACCCTGCTCTGGTCGGACGACCACGCGACGGATCGTGGTCTCGAGGGCGGCACGGTCTCGATCGTCTCGCAGGGCTCGCTCGAGCGTCTGCGCGAAGAGGCAGGCGCCGACGCGCCGATCGACGGCCGGCGCTTCCGGATGATGTTCGAGATCGACGGCGTGGCTCCGCACGCCGAGGACGAGTGGATCGGCTCGAGGGTGCGGCTGGGGGAGGCCGAGATCCTCGTCAACGGTGACGTCGGTCGGTGCGTCGTGACCTCGCAGGACCCCGATCGCGGCATCACCGACCTCGACACGCTCGGGACGCTCGCTCTCTATCGGCGCGAGGGGAAGACCGAGCCGCTGCCCTTCGGCGTCTACGGTTCCGTCACGACCCCGGGACGCGTGCGGGTCGGCGACACGGTCGCTCTAGAATCCGGCCCATGACGACACTCGAAAGCAGACCGAACAGCGCGCTCATCGTGATCGACGTGCAGGTCGGCGTCGTCGCGGAGGCGCACGAGCGCGATGCCGTCGTGGCGAAGATCGGCACCCTGGTCGAGCAGGCGCGGCGTGAGGAAGTCCCGGTCGTCTGGGTCCAGCACTCCGACGAGCACATGCAGCAGGGGACCGATGCCTGGCAGATCGTCCCCGAGCTGAGCCCTGGCGACGGCGAGCCGCTGATCGCGAAGAACTACGGCGACGCCTTCGAGGCCACCAACCTCGAGACCGTGCTCTCCGACCTCGGCGTGGGTCGCCTCGTCGTCGCCGGCGCGCAGACCGACGCGTGCATCCGCTCGACGATCCACGGCGCGTTCGCCCGGGGCTACGACGTGACCCTCGTCAGCGACGCGCACACGACGGAGGACCAGTCGGCGTGGGGCGCACCGCCGCCCGACCAGGTCATCGCGCACACGAACCTCTACTGGAGGTACCAGGCCGCGCCGGGGCGGACGGCCGGTACCGTCGAGGCCAAGGACCTCGACTTCGGCGCTACCGCGTGAGGTATTCGACCCGGGTGACGGCGGCGCGCTTGTGGGTCGTCAGCGCACCGGCGTACGGCCCCAGGAACGTGCCGGAGGTCGGCGCAACGTCGATGTAGTCTCGACCGACCGCCACCGTGACGTAGCGCGTCCAGGCGCGATGGGAGTGCGTGGGATCGAACGGAACCGCCCTCACGGCGCCGCCCTCGTCCCGCACGAGCACCTCGACCCACGAGTGCGTGCCGCCCTCCCCGAGCAGATGGCCGGAGACGTAGCGGGCCCCGAGCCCGCAGAGCCGGCACAGCGCCAGCATGCAATGGGCGTAGTCCTGGCAGACGCCCCGCCCGAGCGCCCACGCCTGGGCGGCGGTCGTCTCCACGGTGGTGATCCCCCACTCGTACGTGAAGTGGTCGTGCACGCGGCGGTCGAGGAGGCCGGCGAGCTCGAGGCCGCGGGCACCCGATGCCAACGCCTCATCGGCGACCGCACGCAGCGCATCGTCGGGCCGGGTGAGCGGTGAGGGCTCGCCGAAGCGGAGGTCGAAGCCGACGTCGTCGGGGTTCTCGAGGCCGTCGAGCGGCGCGTCGCGCTCGACGACCGCCCAGGTCGAGAACTCGACGTGCCCGTCGACCTGGTCGAGCGCCAGGTCGAGCACGACGTTTCCGAAGCTGTCGTACGAGCGCTCGTGGTCGAGGTCGGAGCCGGAGACGCGAAGCTTGTGGGTGACGAGCCGCTGCAGGCCGTGCTGGTCGGGCGGCACCACCATGAGGCGCTGGCGGAGCGCGGCGATCGGGCCGGGGTAGTCGTAGCGGAACGTCTGGTGGATCAGGACGGTCGTCTGCCGGACGCTCGGCCAGTCGATCTCGTCGCTGTCGATCGGCTCAGCGGTCAACCAGGTTTCCTTCGCGCACCTCGTTCGCCCAGACGGACATCCGCTCGAGGCTAACGAAGCCGTAGGTCGTTACCATCGCGACGTCGCCCGCGTCGCGCCCTCGCCCGATCGGAACCCGGCCCGCGCGTGGAGCGTTGAAGCGCGCGTCGAATGTCCACCAGCGCGCTCCCAGCCAGACCTCGAACCAGGCGTGGAAGTCGTCGGAATCCGGCAGGGGCTCGGGGCCGATGTCGGCCATGTAGCCGGACACGTAGCGGGCCGGAATGCCGAGCGCCCGGCAGAAGGTGACGCCCAGGTGGGCGAAGTCGCGGCACATGCCGCCCTGCCCGGCCAGGACGTGAGAGACGGTGGTGGTGGGGACGGTCGGGACGCCGTAGGCGATGTTCTCGTGGATCCAGTCGCAGATCGCCTGCACCAGCTCGACGCCGCCAGGCGAGCTGCCGAACAGCTCCCAGGCACGGTCCGCGAGCGTGTCGGATTCGCAGAACCGGCTCGGCAGGAGCCAGTGCAGGAGCTCGGACGGGAGCTCCTCGATCCGGTGCTGGATCTCGGACGGGCCCGGCGTCTCGTCGGGGTCCGCCGAGACGGAGACAGTCGCGGAATAGGAGAACCAGGATGCTCCGGGCGGCAGGACGAGGCGCCGGCAGCTGTTCCCGTCGACGTCCTCGTAGCGCTCGCCGTTCTCACCCTCCCACCGCGCATCGGCGACGGCGTCGCCCAACGATGAGTGCGGCTCCACGATCGCGACCGCGGGCACAGCCTCCTTCCCGAGGTGGTCGAACCGGCAGCCGACGGCGACCTTCAGCCGGTCGGAAACGCTGTTGTCGTGCAGAGCGCGCGCCATTCAGCCTCCTGAAACGAACGAGCCCGCTGAGGCGGCATCGCCCGGGGAAACGAGCGTCGCCAGGCTAGCGCTTCCCTGGCGGCAACCGGCCGCTACAGCGTCTGGATCAGCGTGATCAGCTGGACGGCCTCCGCGTGGGTGAAGGCGTGACCCGACTCGATCGCGATGGTGAGCTCGGCGAGCAGGAGGTCGACCTGCCTGAGCAGCGGGTGGCCGTGGGCGGCCGCCTGCCGTGCCGCCGCGAGGTCGTCGCAGGCGGCGTCGGCCACGCGCGGCTTTGACGAGTACGAACGGGCGAGCGCACAGATGTTGTCGTAGGCGTCTCCGGCAACACGGCTACGCCAACCCGGGCCCGCCTGGTGGCGCCACCTCGCTATTGGCCTCGATCTGCGATCCTTCGGGGCACGACGACGAAGGGAGCAACAATGGCCACGAAGGCCGACTTCACGGAGGACGAGTTCAGCGCGATGCGGAAGGGCGTGACCGGGGCAGGGCTGCTCGTCTCGGTGAGCGACGCAGACTTCACCGACAGCTTCGGCGAGGCCAGCGCCCTCGCGAAGTACCTCGCCGGCCAGAGTCAGAGCGGCGAGACCGAGCTCATGCGCGAGCTCAGCCATGTTCACGGGACCGGGTTCGGGTTCGCCCCCTCGACGCAGAAGGTCGAGGCGGAGACGCTCGAGGCATTGAGCGCTGCGATCGCGACCCTCGAGGCGAAGGCGCCGGACGAGGTGGAGCCGTATCGCCGGCTCGTCGTCGCTGTCGCGGAGGCCGTCGCCGAGGCCAAGGGCGGAGTCAAGGACGACGAGACAGCCGCGATCGACAAGATCAAGGCAGCTATGGGTTCGTCGTAAGCGAGACGTCGGGGTAACCCTGTTCCGCAACGTGGCCGAGAACCACGGCGACGAGACGTTCCGCGGCATAGTCGTCGTCCAGCTCGCCCGGGTCGTCGCTCGGCCCAGCCGCTGACACGCGGCGATGCGGGATGATCCCTCTGGGCGTGCCTCTAGCTTCGGTTCTGACGTTCGTCGAGCAGCACAGCCAGTGGGCACTGCTGCTGATGTTCGTCTTGCTCGCGTTCGAGTCGTTCGGCCTCCCGCCTGCTCTCAGCCGCGACGTGGAAGGTCGGGAGCAGGCCGATCGCATCTGGAGAGACCGCGGGCTGATCGTCCGCCGTCAACGCCCGCCTTCCGTTTGTCGGCTACCTCGAAACGGCCGAACGACTCAACCGCCAACGGAAGACAGGCGGGTGTCAAGAGCGGGAGCGACGGGACTCGAACCCGCGAAACCACCCCATCGAGATCCGGGAGTAGTGGGGCAGGGCTAGGCGCGTCGTCTCTCTATCTGTTGTGGGTCCGGGCGCTTGACCGCCGTGACGAGGCGGAGTTTCTCCATGCCGCGGATCACGAGCGCGGAGAGGTCGAGCTGACCGGGCTCGAGCCCGTGCACGGCAGAGGCGGGGAAGGCGTGGTGCCCGTTGTGCCACGACTCGCCGAACGAGGGGAGCGCGAGCAGCCAGACGTTTCGGCTCTCGTCGCGGGTGCGAAACGGCTGGTCGCCGAAGAAGTGGCAGATCGAGTTGATCGAGAACGTCACGTGCTGGAAGAGGAAGATCCGCACCAGTCCAGCCCAGAGCATCGCCTCGAGCCCGCGCTCCCAGCTGCCGCCGACGAGGTAGCCGGCGAGGAACGGGAGCCCGAGCGTCAGCGCGACCCAGAGCAGGTACAGGCGGTCGATCCGCCGTACGAGCCGGTCCTCGTACAGGTCGCGGCCGTACTCGACCCCGCGCTCGAGACCCTTTGTCGAGAAGAGCCAGCCGATGTGCGAGTGCCAGAGCCCGAGGATGTGCTCGGCCAGCGAGTCGCCGTGTCCGGCGTGCGGTGAGTGCGGGTCGCCGGGCTTGTCGGAGAGCGCGTGGTGCTTGCGGTGGTCTGTGACCCACTGCGTGAGCGGGCCCTGCATCGCCATGCAGCCAAGGATCGCCCAGGTCGCGCGGAGTGCGGCGCTCGTCTCGAAGCTCTTGTGGGTGAAGAGCCGGTGGAAGCCGACGGTGATCCCGAGCCCGCAGGCGACGTAGAACCCGGCGAGCAGCACAAGGTCGACCGGGTGGACGCCGCGGTTCCAGAGCAGCCAGACCGCGGCAATCAGCCCGAGCGGAGGCACAACGACCGCAACGAGCCCAACGAGCTGGCTCGGGACGCTCGTCCGCTCGCGGACGGTCTTGATCCTCGTCAGGCGGGCTCCTCGAAGGGCCGGCCGAGGACGAGCTGCATGTCGCGGATCGCGCGCGTCCTGAACAGTGCCTCGCACGAGGCGAGGTAGAAGTCCCAGATCCGGACGAACCGGTCGTCGAAGCCGAGCGCGCGTACCTCGGGGAGGTTGGCGAAGAACCGCTCGCGCCACGCCTTCAGCGTCGGCGCGTAGTCCGGCCCGATCTCCTCGAGCCCGACCACCATCAGGCCGGAGGCGCGGCTCATCGCCGTCTGCAGCGCCTCGAGCGACGGCAGCAGCGAGCCCGGGAAGATGTAGCGCTGGATCCAGTCCTCCTTGCGCCGGTAGCGCTCGAAGCGCTGGTCGGGCATCCCGATCACCTGGATCGCGGCGAGTCCGCCGGGCGCGAGCAGCCGGTCGCACGCGGCGAAGAAGGTCGGGTATTGCGCGTAGCCGATCGCCTCCAGCATCTCGATCGACGCGATCTTCGAGAACTGCCCCTCGAGCGTGCGGTAGTCCTGGAGGCGGATCTCGACGCGGTCTGCGAGGCCGGCGGCCGCGACGCGCTCGCGGGCGAGCTCGAGCTGCTGCTGCGACAGCGTGACGCCGGTGACCCGCGCGCCGTACTCGCCGGCCGCCGTCAGCGCGAAGCTGCCCCAGCCGCAGCCGATCTCGAGCACGTGGTCGCCGGGGCCAAGGCGGAGCTTCTCGCAGATCGCCCGCAACTTCCTCTCCTGCGCCTGCTCGAGCGTGTCGCCCTCCTCGAAGACAGCGGCGGAGTAGGTCATCGACTCGTCGAGGAAGAGCCGGTAGAAGTCGTTGCCGAGGTCGTAGTGGTACTGGATGTTGCGGCGGGCGCGCCGTAGGCCCTGGCGCGGAGTGACATGAGGGCGGTAGCGCTCGTAGCGTGCGAGGCGCGATCCGCTCCGCCACAGCTCGACGTTCCGGATCACGAGGGCGATGAGCCCCGGCAGGTCGTCGGTGTGCCAGTCGCCGGCGGCGTACGACTCGCCGAGGCCGATGCGTGGCGAGCGAGCGAGGCGGCGGAAGAGGTCGTTGGACTCGACGGTGACCACGATCGGGTCGCCCGAGCCGCCGCGGTGAACCGCGCCACCGGGCAGCCGGAGCTCGAGCGCACCGTACTCGACCCGATCGAGCCCCCGGATCGCAACGCGCTCGGCGAGGCCCGCGCCGAGCCCGATTCCGGCGCGCGGCAGCTCGCGCACCGCCTCGCTCACGACTTCACCGATCCCTCGCCGGGAACGAACGGCGGCTTGTGGAAGAACGGCACGCGCTTCAACCAGAGCCTCACCGCCTGGAGGTGGATCAGGACGGTCACCTGCAGCGGCATCAGCGGATATCGCACCAGCGCGCGCGCCAGCGTTCGGCTCGTCAAGGCCTGCCGCGTCCCGGTCAGCGTCGCGAAGAACGGCCGCGCGCCGTCCTCGCTGAGGTCGATCCGCACGTCGAGCCGCTCGCCCGGCTCCGAGAACCACCACTGATAGCTCTGCTCGAGCCCGAAGAACGGCGAGACATGCAACTTCTTGTCGTGCCGGTAGGAGAGGCGTCGCTCGCCCGTCTCGCGGTTCTCGGGTGAGAGCAGGTACGGCAGCCGCTCGCCGAAGGTGTTGCTGACCTCGGCGACGATGCAGGCGAGCTCGGCGCCCCGGTAGCAGTAGAAGAAGCTGACCGGGTTGAACACGTAACCGAGCACGCGTAGGTTCGTCAGCAGCAGGATCCGGTCGGCCTCGATCTCGTGCTCGGCGAGGAAGGCGCGCACGTCCATGTGGTCGCGGTCGTAGAGGCTGACCACGCTGCGCCGGTTCCAGCCGAACAGGCGCACGCGGCGGTCGAGCTCGGGCAGCTCGTCGAGGTCGAGAAGGTAGAAGCAAACGCGATAGCGGAAGACGTTCTCCTTCGGCGTCTTGCGCGCGTGCATCACCGTGCCGGTGTAGAGCGCGGACCTCACCCGTCCGCTCCGAGCGCCGCTGCGGCTGCGAGGCCGGAGCGCAGTCCGTCCTCGTGGAAGCAGTAGCCCTGCCAGGCGCCGGCGAACGCGGTGTGGCGTGGGCCGTTCAGGCGCGGCAGCTCGGGCTGCGCGCGCATCGACTCCTGGGTGACGAGCGGGTGGCGGTACGACATCCGTCGGATGACCTTCGCCGGATCGATCTCGGCGGTTCGGTTCAGCGTCACGCAGTAGTGCTCGTCCTCGTCGAGGCGCTGGAGCTTGTTCAGGTAGTAGGTCATCGTCGGACTGCCGAACGGGTGCCCGCAGTCGCGCAGCTGGTAGTTCCACGAGCCGCGCGTCGACTCGCGGCGCGGCAGGAAGCGCTCGTCGGTGTGGAGGACGGTGTCGTTCTCGGTCGTCGCGAAAGCGCCGAGCAGGCGGCGCTCCTCGTCGCTCGGGTCCTCGAGGAGGCGAAGCGCCTGGTCGCCGTGCGTTGCGATCACGACGCCGTCGAAGCGGCGCAGCTCGTCGCCCGCGAGGCGGAGCTCGACGCCGTCGTCGAGCCGGCGCAGTGAACACACCTCGGTGGAGAGGTTGATGTGCAGCCGCTTCGACAGCGCGCGCACATAGGTCTGGCTGCCGCCGGTGACGGTCTTCCATCTGAGGCGCCGGAAGCCGAGGATCCCGTGGTTCGCGAAGAAGCGAACCGCGTAGACCAGTGGGAAGTCGAGGGTCTGGCTGGGAGCGGTCGACCAGAGCGCGGCGCAGAGGGGGACGAGGAAGTGGTCGCGAAACCGCGGCGAGTATCCCTCCTCCGCGACGTAGCGCGCGACGCTCCAGTCCGCGTAGCGCGAGTCGTCGAGCGCGTCAGGGCCGTGGCGCAGGAAACGCGCGATCTCGACGGTCAGCCGCGTGAGCGGCGGGCGGCGCCCGGAGTACTCGAGGTCGTGCCGCTCGCAGGCGACGGAGAAGCTCATCTCCGAGGCCTGCGTGCGGACGCCGAGCTCGCGGAAGAGGCGGACCAGATTCGGGTAGGTGTCCTCGTTGTGGACGATGAAGCCGGTGTCGAGCGCCAGCGTTCGGCCTGCGACCATGTGCTCGACCGTGTGCGAGTGGCCGCCGGCGCGGTCGTCGCGCTCGAACAGCTCGACCTCGTGGCTCTTGGAGAGCGCGTGGGCTGCTCCCAAGCCCGAGATTCCCGTGCCGATCACTGCGATCTTCATTCCCATACCTTAGACAATACCTACACAGACCTTTGCTATGCTTCGAACACATGGCCCGCTACTTCACGAGGATCGAGTCCGCGCTTCCCCAGGCCGACGCGTTCGCCTACATGGCCGACTTCGCCAATGCCCGCGTCTGGGACCCGAGCGTGAGCGAGGCCCGGCGCGTCGGCGACGAGCCGATCGGGATTGGCACCGCGTTCGACCTCGTCGCGCGCTTCGGCGGGCGTGACGTGCCGCTCCGCTACGAGATCGTCGAATACGACTCACCGCGACGGGTCGTCCTCGAGGCGGCGCGGCCGGGATTCACCTCGAGGGACACGATCACGGTCGAGCCCGGCGCGCACGGGTCGGTCGTCCACTACGACGCGACGCTCGAGTTCAGCGGCCTCGGTCGGCTGTTCGACCCGGTCATGCAACGAATCTTCAATCGCGTCGGAGCTCGCGCGACGCTCGGGATGCAGACGGCGCTGAACTCGTGACGCCCTCGCCCGCGGCGAAACTCGCCGACTGGACGCTGGAGGCGAGCGTCGTCGGCAGCTTCACCCGGATCGGCTACCACGCCCGGCGGCGCCTCTTCGACTGGGCGCCGCGGCAGTCGCTTTGTCTCGACGGCAAGGTCGCAATCGTGACCGGGGCCACCTCGGGCCTCGGACGGGTGACTGCCGAGTCGATCGCGGAGCTGGGCGGGCACGTTTGCATCGTCGGGCGCGATTCGGACCGGACCGAACGCGCCCGCAGGGAGCTCTCCGCCGCGGCAGGCTCCGAGGTCGAGGCCGACCTCGCAGATCTCTCGTCACTCGCGCAGACCGCCGCCTTCGCGGCCCGCTTCGCCGCGAGCCATGACCGCCTCGACGTGCTCGTCCTGAACGCGGGCGCGCTGAGCCACGCGTACACGCTGACGGGCGAGGGCAACGAGACGACCTTCGCGACGCATGTCCTGTCGCCGTTCCTGCTGATCCGTGCGCTGCGGCCTTTGCTCGAGGCCTCGGCACCGTCGCGCGTGATCGTGGTGGCATCCGGCGGCATGTACACCGAGCCGCTCGACGTCGACGCCCTCGACCCGGAGCCCGCCGCCTACGACGGGACGAAGACGTACGCGCGCTGCAAGCGGGCAGAGGTCGTGCTGGCCGAGGAGTGGACGCGAGAGCTGCTCGACACCGGCGTCACCGTCAACGCCATGCATCCCGGCTGGGCGGACACTCCCGGCCTCAGAACCGCGCTTCCCGGCTTCAGCCGCGTAGTCGGACCGCTGCTCCGGACGCCGGAGGAAGGTGCCGACACGATCGTCTGGCTGGCCGCCGCTCCGGAGGCCACGAACCTCAGCGGCCTGTTTTTCCTCGACCGGCGAGCGCGGGCGAAGCACCGCCTGGGCCGCACGCGCCGTCCCGACGAGGCCCGTGAGGCGGCACGACTCTGGCGGCTCTGTACGGAGCGCACGGCTCGGTTCGCGGCCGAGCTCGGCGGATCAGCTGCCTGACCCGGCAGGCGCGAGCGTGCTGCGCTGCCCGCCGAGCAGCCGCTCGACCGCGTCACGCCGGTAGTCGAAGACCCGCTCGAGATCACGAGCGACCAGGATCCGGTGTGCGATCGCTCCAAGCGGCCCGTACGGCATCCGGTAGAGAACGGTGTCACGAATCCGCGTGCCGTCCGGCCGCTCTTCGAAGTCATGCGTGTGCTCCCAGACGCGGAACGGACCCTTCAATTGTGTGTCGACGAACCGCTGTCCCGGCTCCCACTCGATGATCTCGGTGCGCCAGCGGACCGGGACACGGTGCGTGGTGAGCACGTACTCGATCGTCGTTCCCTTTCGCATCGGGATCGGTCGCGGCGTGAGGATGCGGAAGCCGAGCCACGGCGGCGTCAGCGCTTCGAGGTTGTAGGCGTCGGCGAAAAACGCGAACGCCTCCTCGATCGATAACGGGACGAGCTGGGAGCGTTCGATGCGGTGCTGCGGCTCAGGCATGGTGGTCGACCGCGGTGGTGATGCCTGGACGAGGTTCCCGGCTTTCGTCGGGCGCCTGTGCAGCGTCCGCGATCCTGTTCAGCATTCCCTTGAAGATCCACGAGTGGACGGCGAAGAGGCCGTACCAGTAGGCCGTGCCGAGCAGGCCGGTCGGGTGGAAGATCGCCGTCTGCCGGATCGTGCTGCCCGATTCGTTCTCGTCGACCTCGAACTGGAGCCACGCCCGCCCCGGGAGCTTCATCTCGGCCCGGAGCCGGAGCAGACGGTCAGGCTCGTAGGCCTCGACGCGCCAGAAGTCGAGCGCCGAGCCGACGGTCGGTGTCTCTGGATCGCGCCGGCCGCGCCGCACGCCGACCCCGCCGACGAGCAGGTCGACGAAGCCGCGCAGCCGCCAGAGGCTGTTGCCGAAGTACCAGCCCGTCGCGCCGCCGATCCGACGGATCGGCCGAAACGCCCGCGCCGCGGAGACCGGCACCCGGATCGCGCGGGAGTCGACGAGGCGCTTGCCGTGTCGTGCGCCGCCGTAGCGCTCCGGCCGCGCGCCCGCGGAGGAGACAGCGTCGGACCAGCGGGTTTCCGCGAACTCGCGGTCCTCGTTCGCCAGGGCCCGCTCGATCGCCTCCCGAAAGCCTCGAGGACGGATCGGGAAAACGCGCCCGGCGTTCGTGCTGTGTACGACCGTCTCGTGCGGAAGGCTGTCGATCAGCTTGCGACCGACCCGGGCGTAGACGGGCGTCACGAGCCCGAGCCAGAGGCTCGACAGCCGCGCGGTAAGGAACGGCACCGGGATGATCCAGCGGCGGATGCCGAGCTGCCGCGCGTATTCGCGCATCAGCTCCTCGTAAGAGACCTGGTCGGCCCCGCCGATCTCGAACACCATGCTGTCCTCGAGCTCGAAGTCGAGAGCCGCGACGAGGTAGTCGAGCACGTCCTCGATCGCGATCGGCTGGGCCCTGGTGCGCACCCAGCGCGGCGTGATCATCACCGGCAGGCGCTCGACGAGCTTGCGAAGCATCTCGAAGGAGAGGCTTCCCGAGCCGAGCACGATCGAAGCCCGGAACTCGACCGTCTGCACACCCGAGTCGGCGAGGATGTTGCCGACTTCCTGGCGACTCGAAAGGTGCCTCGAGAGATCGACGCCCGCGCCGAGCCCACCCAGGTAGACGATCCGACGCACGCCCGCATCGCGCGCCGCAGCCCCGAAGTTGGCGGCGCCAAGACGGTCCTGCTCCTCGAAGCTCGCCGCCGAGGTCATGGAATGAACGAGGTAGTAAGCGGTCTCGACCCCGCTCATCGCCGAGCGGAGGGACTCGATCTCGAGGACGTCGCCGGCGACGATCGTCGTCCTGTCGCAGTGAGAGGCGACGGCCTCCGGGCGGCGGGTCAGGCAGCGCACCCGCTCGCCCCGCTCCTCGAGCACTCGCAGGAGCCGTCCGCCGACGTAGCCGGTGGCGCCGGTGAGCAGGATCGGACCGGACCCGGGCAGGGTCATGCCTGCGCAACCTCGTCGGCTGCCGCCACGAGATCTCCGTCCAGGCGGCGAGCGCCGACGCGGGCGCAGAGCTCGTCCGTCGCGCCGGGGCCTGCGAGCGCCAGGGGCACCGCCCGGGCCAGCCGGCGGAGGGCTGCGGCTTGCGTCTCGAGGAGGACAGGGTCGAAGCTTGAGACGACGACGAGCGCCGGCTGCGTCGTCTCGGCTGCGTGGGCGAGCGTTGCGATCGGCGTGTCCGCGCCGAGAAAGAGGATGCGCCAGGAGTGCGAGCGCAGGACGAGCGCGAACGCCAGCAGGGTGATGTCGTGCATTTCGCCGGGCGCACAGGCGAGGAGCGCCAGCGGGCCGGTTCCCCGGCCCCAGAACCGGGTGAGCGCGAGCAGCCTGCCGCGGATCAGGTTGCTGGCGAAGTGCTCCTGGCTGATGTCGATCTCGCCCCGCTTCCAGCCGTCGCCGACCTCCTTCAGGGTGGGCAGCACCACGTGGCGCAGCGACTCCTCCAGGCCGAACGCGGCAAGGCTCTCGTCGAGCACCGAGTGTGTGGCGGCCTCGTCGTAGCGGCCGATCGCCGCGAGCAGGCGCGCGGCGAGGTCCTCGAGCAGACCCTCGGTGGCTGGCCGCTCGTCCTCGAGTGCGGTACGCGCAGCCTCTGCGGCTGAGAGACCCTGGTCGAGCCCGCGTCGCATTCGCCCGACGCGAGCGGCGTCGTCCGCCGTGTAGAGCCTGAAGCCGCCCGGCGAGCGAATCGGCCGCGTGAGCCCGTACCGCGACTCCCACGCGCGCAGCAGTTCGGGCGTGACACCCATCCGTCGCGCGAATTCGCCAATCCGAAGCTGCCCAGACTCGGTCGCCATGGACGTGATCATACAAACATTCGACAAACACTTGACGAGTGCGGCTCCGTCTCGCTCGGCTCCGTCGTGCTGGGTCGCGATCGGCCATGAGCGCGGTCGGCCTCTTCGCGATCGGCGTCGTCGTGACGGTCATCGTCGGCGCCGCTCTCGGACTCCTCGTCTACGGCGCGATCCTCGAGAGCCGCGATGCAGCGGAGCGCAAGGTCCGTGGAGACGCTTCGTCCAGCACCACGCGTAATCGCCGGCCATCGGCCCGCAGCCTGAACGTCAACCGGAAAGGAACGAAGCGCTGAGCCGTGTCACCTCTGACAACAGATCAGAGTTCGTCGCACTTCAGCTCGGTAGATCAGCGGTAGTGTGCGAGTTCCGCCCAGAGGTCGTCGGGCACCGCGACATCGAGTAGCCGGAGGTCGTCCGCGATCTCCTCGGGCGAACGGGCGCCGACGAGGATGCACGTGACGCCCGGGTGCCTGAGCGGGAATTGGATCGCTGCCGCCAGGAGCGGTATGTCGTAGCGGGCGCAGATCTTTTCGAGCCCGCGGCGTCGAGCGAGGAGCTCGGGTGGGGCAGATTCGTAGTCGAACATCGTGCCGCCCGCCAGCAGGCCGCTGTTGAAGACGCCTGCCGCGACCAACGGAACACCTCGCTCGAGACAAAGAGGGAGGAGCTCCTCGGCGGCCGAGCGGTCCAGGAGTGTGTAGCGGCCCGCGAGCAGCACAACGTCCACCTCGGCACGGTCGACGAGCGCGAGCGCGCTCTCGACGACGTTCGTGCCGACCCCAACGAGTGGCGCGAGCTCGCGCACGGTCTCGAGCGCACGCCTCGCCTCGTCCATGTCATCCTCGGGGTCGTGAAGGAGCGCGATGTCGACGCGATCGAGCTTCAGGCGCTCGAGACTCTCGGCAAGGGAGCGGCGGACGCCATCGCGGCTGAAGTCGAACACCGGCTCGAGCGCGGGCGCGCCGATGAAGTGCGGGCTGGGCTTCCCGGGCTTCAGGAGGCGGCCGACCTTCGTCGAGATCGTGAACTCGTCGCGGGGGCGCCCGGCCAGTGCATCGCCCAGGTGCTGCTCGGCCAGGCCCGAGCCGTAGAGCGGCGCAGTGTCGAATGAGCGGATGCCGAGCTCCCACGCGGCGTCGACGGTTGCGTGCGCTGTCGCCGCCGGAACGGCGGCGTAGAGGCCTCCCAACGGCGCGGTCCCGAGCCGAACTCTTGGCGCCACCGGGTTAGTCATCATATGATCGTACTATGTCTTTGATCGTCGACTCGCACGTCCATCTCTGGGACGAAGCGCACACCCCGCAACCGTGGATGACTGCGGAGGCCGCGGCGATAGCGCGGCCGTTCGGACCGGATGATCTCGAGCCGTTGCTCGCCCGCAACGGTGTGGACGCCGTCGTGCTCGTCCAGGGCGCGTGTCTCGACTCCGACACCGACTACCTCTGCATGGAGGCCGCACGCCAACCGTGGATCGCAGCCGTGACTGTGTGGTTGCGGCTCGACGATCCGCTGCGAGCTCGCGAGCGGCTCGAGGAGCTCGAGCGTCGGCCGAAGGTGCGCGCCGTCCGGCACCTGATCCACGACGAGGCCGACCCGCACTGGATCATGCAGGCGCCGGTCCTCGAGTCGCTCGAACTGCTCGAGCAAACCGGGATGCTGCTCGAGTTGCCGGTCGTCTATCCGCGCCACTTCGACGACGTCGTGCGGCTCGCCGATCGCCTTCCGGGCCTCGTGCTGGTCATCGACCACCTCGGAAAGCCGCCGCTGGGGCGCGGTGACCTCGAGGACTGGGAGCGACGGCTCCGAGCATGCGCCGCGGCTCCGAACGTCTACGCGAAGCTTTCCGGGCTGAACACGGCGCTCGTCCACGACGACTGGACTGCCGCGGACTTCGTCCCCGCGGCCACGGTCGCCCTTGAGGCATTCGGCGCCGGCCGCCTGATGTGCGGCAGCGACTGGCCTGTCGCCCTACTCAACGGCGACTACGACCGAGTCTGGCTGGCGACGCGGCAGGTCGTCGCCGAGGTCGCGCCCGAGCACGAACAGGCGCTGCTGGGCGGCACCGCGACCCGCGTCTACCGACTCGCCGACGACAATGAGGAGGCATGCCTGCGATGAGCGCGATCTACTACGAGGGCGGGGGCAGGTTCTCGGTCGGCGACTGCCTCGTGCAGGAGCCGGGTGCCGGGGAGGTCAGGCTGACCGTCGCCTACTGCGGGCTGTGCGGCACCGACCTGCACATCGCGCACGGCGCGATGGACGCGCGAGTGCACACGCCGCAGGTGATCGGGCACGAGATGTCCGGAACCGTCGCGTCGCTCGGCACTGGAGTCGAAGGCTTCGCCGTCGGCGACGCCGTGGTGGTGAGGCCGCTCGACGCCCGTGGCGAGACGCCCGCCGATCGCGGGCTCAGCCACATCAGCCGCGGCCTCAAGTTCATCGGGATCGATGCACCCGGCGCGTTGCAGGCCTCGTGGACGGTCCCCGCGTTCACGCTCCATGCGCTGCCGGCCGAGGTCGACTTGCGCCTCGGCGCGCTCGCGGAGCCACTCGCGGTCGCCTGCCACGACGTCCGGCGGGGCGAGGTGACCGCGGAACAGACGGCAGTCGTCATCGGCGGAGGGCCGATCGGGCTCCTGATCTCGCTCGTGGCGCGCGCCCGCGGCGCCCAGGTGCTCGTCGTGGAGCCCGACCCGACACGTCGTGCGTTGGCGGCGGAGCTCGGTCTCACTGCGCTCGAGCCCGCGGACGACGACGTCGCCGGGACGATCGCGGGCGCGACGAACGGCGTCGGTGCCGATGTGGTGTTCGAGGTCTCGGGCTCGTCCGAGGGGATTCTCGCCGCGACGAGGTACGCTGCGCTGCGCGGCCGGGTCGTCGTGGTTGCGATCTTCCCCGAGCCGAAGCCCGTGGCCCTCTTCGATCTGTTCTGGAAGGAGCTCGAGCTGCGCGGCGCGCGCGTGTACGAGCCCCAGGACTTCGAGGCCGCGATCGAGCTGATCGCCGCGGGCACGCTCGAGCTCGAGCCGCTGATCACCTGCATCGAACCGCTCCAGCGCGTGCCGGCGGTGTTCGACGAGCTGAGCGCCGGCAGGCCGGCGATGAAGATCCTCGTGGACTGCCAGACGTGAGCACGACGACGTTCGATCTCTCCGGCCGGACGGCGCTCGTCACCGGCTGCAGACGCGGGATCGGCAAGGCCGCCGCCGTCGCACTCGCGGCAGCAGGAGCGGACATCATCGGGGTGAGCGCGTCGCTCGAGCCGGGGAGCGATGTCGCTGCGGAAGTCGAGTCGCACGGGCGCAGCTTTCGGTCATACCGTTGCGACCTTGCGGACCGCGCCGCCTTGTACGACCTCATCGCGGCAGTACGTCGAGAGGCACCGCCTGTCGACATTCTGGTCAACAACGCCGGCACGATCGCCCGCGCCCCGGCGGCGGAGCATCCCGACGAGCTCTGGGATCGCGTGCTCGAGGTCGATCTCAGTGCCCAGTTCGTCCTCACGCGCGAGCTCGGGCGAGACATGCTCGAGCGCGGTGGCGGCAAGATCGTCTTCATAGCGTCGTTGCTCTCGTTCCAGGGCGGCATCAACGTGCCGGGATACACGGCAAGCAAGTCGGGCATCGTCGGCCTGACGAAGGCGCTCGCGAACGAATGGGCCGGACGCGGCGTGAACGTGAACGCAGTCGCGCCCGGTTACGTCAGCACAGACAACACGCGGGCGTTAAGGGACGACGCCGAGCGGTACGAGCAGATTCTCGTTCGGATCCCGGCCGGACGCTGGGCCGAGCCGGAGGACATAGCCGGCGCGATCGTCTTTCTCGCCTCGCCGGCTGCCGATTACGTGCACGGGGCGGTCCTGCCGGTCGACGGCGGCTGGCTCGGGCGGTGACCGTCGGCCGAGGACGTATGATGTTTGAGATGGACGGCGCTGAACGCTCGATCCTCCGACAGGGGGCTCCCGCAAGTCACCGCAAGCCGTCCCAGCGGCCGGGGCGGTTGGCGTCGGTCGTCGTCGAGGAGCTGGCGCACGAGATCATCGGCGGGACCTGGAGCGAGGGCGAGGTCCTACCCACCGAACCTGCGCTGTGCGCGGAGTTCGGCTTCAGCCGCACGGTGATCCGCGAGGCGCTGAAGCTTCTCGAGGAGCGTGGGCTCGTGAGGGTCGAACAGGGGCGCGGCACAACGGTCCAGCCGCGCGACTCGCTGAACCTGCTCGATCCCGTCGTGCTGCAGATCGCGTTGGAGTACGACTACGACATGTCGCTGCTCGACAACCTGATCTCGGTGCGCCGTGTGCTGGAGCGGGAGATGGCGCGCGCGGCCGCGACTCGGCTCACCGACGACGAGCTTGCCTCGCTCGCCGACAATCTCGAGCGGATGGAAGGCGCCTACGACAACTACGAACGCTTCCGCGGGCTCGACCTCGGCTTCCACGCGATCGTGATGAAGGCGTCCGGGAACGAGGTGGGCCTGACGATCGTGCGTGCGATCCACCGGCACGGGGGCATCACGCCGCTCCTGTCCGCCGGGTCGTCGCGCGCTGCGCTCGCCCGGACGGTGGCGGCGCACCGCGGGATCTACGAGGCGCTTGCGGCTCGCGACGGCGAGCTGGCCGGCGAACGGCTCTCCGATCACATCGACGCGGCCTGGGCCGAGCGCAAGAAGGGCCAGCGGTCGCGGAGCGTTCGGCGTTCCGCGCCGGCCACGCGCTGAGCCGCAGACACGGTCCAACTCTCGTCGAAGAAATCTTCTTCGGCGCTCTTGACAAGTGCTGATCATTCGTATGATGATCATCCCCGCATGCGGATATCAGCACTCGATGTCGAGCTGATTGCCCTCCCAGCGGTGACCCCGCCGTTTGCGTGGCGGCGGGGTCTCCGCGGGTCTGCGAAGGCCCGGACGACCGCGGTTCTGCGGATCACCACGGAGGACGGAGCGGTCGGCGAGGCCTACCACGAGTGGAGCGGGCCGATGCTCGCGGACATCGTGGATCGCGTTCTCCGAGACGAGCTCGTGGGGGAGCGCGCCGACCGGCGGGAGTGGCTGTGGCATCGACTCTGGGAGCTCGATCGCACCGAGGAGTTCCCGATCTGGCTCTTCGGCATCGTCGACGTCGCGCTCTGGGATCTCGAAGGCCGGATTTTCGGCGTTCCGGTGCACCGCCTGCTCGGGACGTACAGGGATTCGATCCCCGCGTATGCCTCGACGACGACGTTCTCGACCGTCGAGGAATACCTCGAGGTCGCCGACCAGTGCCTCGAGCTCGGTTTCACCGCGATCAAGCTCCATGCGTGGGGTGATGCACGCGCGGACGCCGATCTCTGCCAGCGCCTGCGCGACCACGTCGGGCCCGACGTCGACCTGATGTACGACGGATCGGCCGGCTTCGACCTCCCCGACGCCATCTACCTCGGCCACGCGCTCTCGGAGGCCGGCTATCGCTGGTACGAGGAGCCGATCCACGAGTTCAGCGTCACGGCGTATCGCTGGCTCGCCGAGCGAGTGGACGTGCCGCTGCTCGTCGGTGAGACCTCAGACGGGAGCCACTTGAACACCGCAGATTTCATCGCGTCGGGTTGCGCGACGTACGTGCGCACGAGCGCAAACCACCGTGGCGGGATGACCGGCGCGATGCGGATCGCGCACCTCGCCGACTCATTCCGGCTACGTGCCGAGGTGCACGGCCCGACCGAAACGGCGGTGCACCTCTGCATGGCGATCCCGAACTGCACGTACTACGAGTCGCTCGTCACGTCTAACCCCGTGGCGCGTGAGACGCGCGTTGGGCCGGACGGCCTCGTCCACGCTCCGACGGAACCCGGAATCGCGCTGCCGGACTTCGTGCACGAGCACCGCTCGGTGTCAGTCGGTCGAGCAACCGAGTAGCCACAACCGAACTGCCGTACCTCGCGATGAAGCGAAAACCCCGCAAAGAAGCGATTCGACACTCCAAAGGAGGAGCACCCATGAAGGTCAACCGTAGGTGGCTTGCGCTTGTAGCGCTCGCCGGGCTCGTAGCGGCTGCGCTCGCCGCCGCGTCGGCCGCTGGTTTGAAAAACGCCGGGCCGTCGGTCTCGACAGCCGCATCTGGCTCGATCACCGTCTGGGTCGACGCGGTCCGCCTGCCGGTTGCGCAGCTGTACGCCAAGACGCATCCGAAGGTGCACCTGAACATCGTCACCTATGACGGTGACGGCAACGGCGCGACGACGATGCAGACGAAGATCCAGCTGTGGAACCGCACGGGCCACGGCTGGCCGGACGTGATCTTCACCGAGCAGGCCAACGATCCGGTCTGGATGTCCCAGAAGCCGTTCGACTATGCCATGAACCTGAAGCCCGTCTTCCCGGCGAACCTCCTCAGGGGCTGGCCTGCGCCTTCGATCGCGCAGTGCACCGTCACCGGCCGCCTCATCTGCCTTCAGGACAACCTGGCCCAGGAGGTGCTCTACGTCAACCAGAAGCTGATGACGCAGTTCGGCTACACCGTCCCGAAGACGTGGCAGGAGTGGGCCGCGCTGGGCCAGAAGGTCGCCGCGCAGCATCCCGGCTACATCGTCGGGAACATCGGCGACTCCTACGGCGCCTGGCTCTACCTCTGGCCCGACAAGTGCCCGGTCTCGCAGGTCATTGCGCCGAACACCGTCCGGATCAACTCAGGCGACGTGCACTGCACGCGCATGGCGAGCCTGCTCGATCCACTGATCAAGAGCGGTGTGGTTCCGGCCGAGAGCGTCTTCACGGCGGACTTCGCCACGAAGTGGGGCGGCGACAATGACAAGATCCTGCTCATGCCGGGACCGGTGTGGTATGCGAAGGACATCTTCAGCGGCACGCTGCACGTCCCGGCCGGCGAGTTGACGGCTGCTTTGCCCCTGCGCTGGGGAACCGAGCCCCTCACGACCGGTCAGGTCGGCGGCGGCCCGTGGGTCGTCTCCAGGCACACGAAGAACCAGAACGCCGCCATCGACTTCGTGAAGTTCGCGACGACGTCGCCGCTCGTGAAGTCGAAGGTGAATGCCCTCTCGCCCGGCTACCCGTCGTTCGGGCCCATGGCGACCGTGTGGCTGAAGTCCCTCAACAAGGACCCCTACTTCGCCGCTCCCGAGGGTCCGGCGATGAAGGCCGCCGCGCCCATCGTCTGGACCGGCTGGAGCATGGTGACGTATCCGGATCAGCCCGTCTGGTCCAACACCGTCGTCACGGCGCTCGTCGCAGGGAAGTCGCTGAGCTCCCTGATGCCGGCCTACGGCGACGGGCTCGCACAGAACGCACAGGCGGCGGGTTACAAGGTCGTCCGGAAGTAGCGTTGAGCACGACTGCCGTACCACGGGAACAAGCGGGGGCCACGCGGTTGCGTGGCCCCCGCGCCCTGCAGGGGTTGGCGTTCGTCCTGCCGTATCTGCCGTTGCTGATCGTCTTCGGCATCGTGCCGACGATCTACGCGCTCGACCTCGCGTTCACCAACGTCGGCGGCGGGTGGGTCGGCTTTCACAACTTCGTGCGGACGTACCACGACTTCCGTTTCGTCTCCGCGTTCAAGCACATCCTCGTCTATACGACCGTCTGGCTCGCCGCGCTGATGATCTTCGTCGTCGGCCTGGCGCTCCTCCTCCACGGCCGCGCGAACCGGGTCTCCTCGACCTATCGCTTTCTCTTCTACATCCCGGGCGCGCTGGCCGGCTCGGCGGCGGTCCTGGTCTGGCTGTTCATGCTCGACCCGAGCGTCAGCCCCGGCTCGTACTTCCTGCACCATCTGCTCGGGGCGAACATCTTCGCCCAGTCGATCGCCCCCGGGAACCTGCCGTACATCTTCGCGATGATCGCCTTCTGGACCGGCGCCGGCGCCTGGATCGTGATCATGTACGGCGCGCTGAACACGATCCCGCCCGACCTCGAGGAGGCCGCCCGCATCGACGGCGCAGGCCCGATCACGATCGCGCTGCGCCTGAAGCTGCCGCTGATGCGGAAGTGGATCGCCTACATGCTGATCCTCTCGTTCGCGTTGGGGACGCAGCTCTTCGTCGAGCCGCAGGTCGTGCAAACCGCGAGCTTCGGCCTCGTCCCCGATACATGGTCTCCCAATCAGCTCGCCTATCAGCTCGCCTTCCGGTACGCGGACTTCAACGGTGCCGCTGCCATCGCCGTCGACCTGCTCATGATCGGGCTCATCGGCGCGGTCGTGATCGTCACGCGCAGCGGGCTCTTCCGGACGGACGACTGATGCGGATCACGGCGCTCAGTGTCCGGGCCTTGGTCCTCGCCACCTTCGCGGTCTTCTTCGTTGCGCCGATCCTCTGGCTGATCCTCGCGCCGACGAAGACTGATCAGGCGCTCATCTCGGGCAACCCGTTCGCGTTCGGGGATTTCCACCACGTCGCGCTCGCCTGGAAGCACCTGGACGCGTTCAGCGGCCACATCTTCCGGCGCTGGCTCGTCAACACGCTCTTCTACGCGCTGAGCGCGACTGCAATCACGCTCGTTGTCAGCGTGCCGGCGGGGTACGGCCTCGCGATCGGGAAGTTCCCAGGGCGCAAGCTCATCCTCTCGCTGACGCTCATCGTGATGATCGTCCCCGGTGCGGCTCTCGTGCTGCCGATCTTCCTCGAGCTCAACTCCTTCCATCTCATCGGCAGCGTCCTCTCGGTGATTCTGCCGTTCGCGTTCTTTCCGTTCGGCGTCTACCTCGCGTACATCTACTACGCGACATCGATTCCCGGCGAACTGCTCGACGCCGCCCGGGTCGACGGCTGCGGCGAGTTCCAGACATTCATGCGCGTTGCGCTCCCGCTCGCGAAGCCGGTGGTGGCGCTCGTCTTCTTCTTCAGCTTCGTCGCCGACTGGAACAACTTCTTCCTGCCGTACGTGGTCCTCGCGGACTCGAACCAGTACCCGCTCACGGTCGGCCTCTGGGACCTGCTCTCCGCGACGCCGTCGTTCAACCCATCGGTCGGTGGTGGCGGCCAGTCCGTCAAGATCTTCAAGCCCGAGCTCGCGCTCGCGACGCTGCTCGCCGTGGTGCCGGTGGCGATCGTCTTCCTCTTCTCACAGCGTGCGCTCGTCCGCGGGATGCTCGGCGGGGCGGTGAAGCAGTAGATGGCCAGGGTCGCGTTCGAGGACGTCTCGAAGGTATTCGGGGACGGCACCCGCGCCGTCGACGGGCTCGACCTCGAGATCGCGGACGGGGAGTTCGTCGTGCTCGTCGGGCCCTCGGGGTGCGGGAAGACGACGGCGCTGCGGATGGTCGCGGGCCTCGAGGAGATCAGCGACGGCGTTGTCCGAATTGGCGACACCGTCGTCAACGGCCTTTCGCCGAAGAGCCGCGACATCGCGATGGTCTTCCAGAGCTACGCCCTCTACCCGCACCTCACCGTCTACGACAACATCGCGTTCGCGCTGAAGATCAAGAAGACCCCGAAGGACGAGATCCAACGACGTGTGGCCGAGGCTGCACGCATCCTCGACCTGGAGCCGTACTTGAAACGGAAGCCGCGCTCGCTCTCCGGCGGCCAGCGGCAGCGGGTCGCGATGGGGCGCGCGATCGTTCGGCAGCCGTCGGCCTTCCTGATGGACGAGCCGCTCTCCAACCTCGACGCGAAGCTCCGGGTGCAGATGCGTGCCGATATCAAGAAGATCCAGAGCAATCTCGGCGTGACGACGATCTACGTCACGCATGACCAGGTCGAGGCGATGACGATGGGGCACCGCGTCGCCGTGATGCGCAAGGGCGAATTGCAGCAGGTCGCTCCGCCGCAGGAGCTGTACGACGACCCGGTGAACGTGTTCGTCGGTGGCTTCATCGGCAGCCCGGCGATGAACATGCTCGAGGCTCGGATCGAGCGGCGTGACGGGGCGCTCGCCGCGGTGCTGGGTACTACTGTGCTCCCGTTGGACGACGAGACGCTGTCGCGGCGCCCGGGGCTCGCCGGCTACGTCGACCGCGAGGTCGTCATGGGCATCCGGCCCGAGGATCTCGACGACGCCGCTCTCGCCGACGGAGACACCGGGCCGCGCCTCGAGGGCCGCGTCCAGCTACGCGAGGCCCTCGGCTCGGAGGTACTCGTTCACTTCACCATTTCGGCTCGCCAAGCGGTCACGGACGAGATGCGCGAGCTCGCCGAGGATGTGGGCGACGACCGCATGCTCGACCAGCTGGCGTCCGGGGTGCAACCGGCGGCCGCGGCGCTCGTCGGCCGCTTCAGCCCAACTACGCGTGCCGTCGAAGGAGACCTCGTCGAGGTCTCGGTCCGCCGGGAGGCGCTCCACTTCTTCGATCTCAAGACCGGCCTCGCGATCAGGCACGACGCAGACACGCAGTGAGGACGAGCGCCCCGCGCCGCGCTGCGCTCGCGGCCCGCGCGGCGGTGCTGCTTGCGTTCGCGGTCTTCTTCGTCGTCCCTCTCGCCTGGCTCGTGCTCGCTCCGACCAAGACCGACTACGAGCTGATCAACAGGAGCCCGTTCGCGGTCGGCAACTTCCACAACGTGTGGAGCGCCTGGCAGCGCCTGGACTCGTTTGGCAACCACATCTACTGGCGTTGGCTGGAGAACTCGCTCCTCTACTCGCTGAGCGCGACCGCGATAACCGTCGTGACCGGGATTCCCGCGGGCTACGGGCTCGCCGTTGGCTCCTTCCCGGGGCGCAAGCTGATCCTGACGATCACGCTCGTCGTGATGATCATTCCGGCGGCGTCGCTCGTGCTCCCGATCTTCCTCGAGCTCAACGCCGTCCATCTGATCGGGAGCGCCTTGTCAGTGATCCTGCCGTTCGCGTTCTTTCCGTTCGGCGTCTTCCTCGCCTACATCTACTACGCGACCGCGCTCCCGCCGGAGCTCCTGGATGCGGCGCGGGTCGACGGCTGCGGCGAGTGGGCCGCTTTCCGACGGATCGCGATCCCGCTGGCGAAGCCCGTCGTCGCGCTCGTCTTCTTCTTCAGCTTCGTCGCCAACTGGAACAACTACTTCCTCCCCTTCGTGATCCTGCCCGACGAGAAGCAGTTCCCCGTCCAGGTGGGGCTTTCGGACATGTTCAGGTCGACGCGCCCCGCCCTCGCTCTCGCGACGCTGATCGCGGCGGTTCCCGTCCTGATCGTCTTCGTCGCGTCGCAGCGGGCGCTCGAGCGCGGGATGCTTGGCGGGGCGGTGAGGCAGTGACCGCCGGCGCAAGAGCAGGCGGGAGTCGATAGCGGGAGCGACGGGACTCGAACCCGCGACCTCCGGCGTGACAGGCCGCGAGAGCCAGTGAACGGGCGGCGACGGTCGACGACGGCTCGCGCCGAATGTCGCATGAATACAGCGACTATGCCGCACCGGTCTTGATAACTACTCAGCTCGTTCTCCCGTGGGATCCGCGCAACCTGGCGTCAACCTGGCGTCAGAATCTCGCCAATTTCGGCAACGTCGCCGATGAGCCAGACCCAGGGCTGACCTCGAACTCGCCCGGTCAGGTCACGCGCCCGATTCTGAGACGGCGAGACGCTACGCCGTGACGGTGATCCTGACGTGTGAGCTGCCGGTAGTGCCGCTCGCGGCCCCACGGCAAGCCAAGCTATGAGGCGCGGATGGCGTCGCCGACAGCGAGTCCGAGGAGCGTCCACATCGCGACGTAGGGGATCGCGTATGCGATCGACCCCAGGCGGATTCTGCGTTCGCTCGGCTTGCCACCCACGGAGCGGGCGAGAGCAACGACGAGGATCGGGTTGGCCAGCGCCGACACCAGCGCCCACTGGCGGTCGGAGCCGCGCTCGATCCAAGTCTCGGGACGCCTCATCAGCCGGCTGCGCCGCATCACCTCCAGCTTCTTGACGATCCGTTTGTCGTTGCCTGTAAACCAGTCGTCCCAACGCCGGTTGACCCAGGTGGAGCAGGCGATGCTGAGGCAACTAACGGTGAATGCGGCGACGACGAAGACGATCAAGGGCCGGAGCGAGGCTGCGAGTAGCGCGATCGGAGTGCCAACGAAGACACTGTCGAAGAAGGCGAACGCCGCGACGATCGTTCCAATCGCACCGGTGCGCGCCGCGCCTCGGTGCGTCGAACCTCTCTGGGATGCCATCGCACCAGATATCGGCAGGGCGCCGGAGCCACTGGAGTCGGCGTGGGCGGCTGCTTCAGTCCCCAGCCGCCGGGCGGCAGCTCGGCTTGACCCGCGAGGGCTACCCGCGTTTGGCCAGCTGGGCAACGAGGTTGTACGCTGGACGCGCTGCGTTCCCGAATGGGCTTGGTTCCCCCGGACGAAGTACGAGCCCCACACCGAAACCGAAAGGACGGGTCAAGGATGCTCGTAGCTTCATTGTCTGGCTGGTGGCTCGGGTCGATCCTGTTCATCGTTATCTGGATCGCTTTGGCCTTTTGGCCCGCCCGCGTCGCTGGCCGCAAGGGACACAGCTTCTTTCTCTACTTCATCTTCAGCCTGTTCTTCTTCCCAGCGGCGCTGATCGTGGCCTACCTCGTCAAGGATCGTCGCGCCCCAGCCTGATCTACTGCCCGCGTTGTCCTTCGTAGAACGCGCCCGAATGCTCTCACGGCACGCACTCGCTTCCGGTCACGTGTTGGCGTCAGGCACAGGATGATCGACCACCTGCGGAGAACGTGAGGGCACCGGATCGGGTATGAACCGCCACCGGGCGGCTTTTGGGTTGCCAGCCTCCGCCCAGTTCTGGATGGGGGTGGGTCAGGGGCTGCTCGCGTCCTGGTCCGGCCATGCAGCGACAAGTTCTGCTCCGATGAGGAGTACGAGTACGCCGACGTAGACAACAAGTAGGAAGCCGAACAGGGCGCCCAGCTGACCGTAAACCGGGGTGATGTTGCCCCAGCGCGCGAGGTAGAACGCGTAGCCGGCCGTGGCGATGTGGAAGGCGGCCGCGCCGAGAAGCGCTGGCGGCCAGAGGGCTGCGAATCGTGGTCTTACGGGAGGAACGCTCCGAAAGAGGAGCAGGAAGACCGCGAAGGTCACCAGCAGTGACGCCAGAATCTCGGCGGTGAAGGCCACGATGCGGCCTCCAGTGCCGGCCCCGACGAGTTCGCTGAGGTCGCGGCCGAGCTCGGCGAGCACCTCGACCACGAGGGCTAGCCCGAACGCCGTTACCGCGAGGACGCCCGTTCCAAGCACGAGCGCGAAATCGAGCAGCTTGCCGCGCGCGTATGGCCGTCCGAACTCGCTCTCCCAGATCACGCGGAAGGAGATGCGGACGGCTGCCATCATCCCACTCGCCGCCCAAAGCAGAGCAGGGATGGCGATGAGACCGGCCGCCGTCGCGGCGGAACCCGCGTTGGCCACCGCCCGCTGGACGCTCTCTTCGAGCCCGGTACCTGGAATCACGCTTGCAAGCCAGCGGCCGATCCGATGGCGCTGCTCGTCGGGCGCGACGAGCGAGATGACCGAGACGAACAGTGCGAACAGCGGCACGAGCGAGAACAGCATCCGGTAGGAGATCGCGGCCGAGAGCTGGGACGTACCGTGGCGCAGGTAGCCGTCCTTCGCGCCGAGGGCTGCGACACCGATCTGCCGGGAGCGGACGCGCGCGAGCAAGGTCACACGAAAGGAGCGGACACGCGCGCGCAACGTCACGGTCGTTCCCGGGCCTCGCTTTCCGGAGTCAGAACGGGGTCGGGATGTGCCGCAGCGGGAGGTCGGGCTCGCGGTAACCTTCGGCCTTCTGCCGGGGTGGCAGCTTGACGTCGGGGTGTGGGAGCGGCTCGTAGGGGATCTGGCCGAGCAGGTGGGTGATGATGTTGAGGCGGCCGCGCTTCTTGTCGTTTGTGTCGGCGACGTACCAGGGTGCCCAGGACGTGTCGCTGGCGAGGAACATCGCGTCGCGGGCGAGTGAGTAGTCGTGCCAGCGGCTGTAGGACTTCAGGTCCATGTCGGAGAGCTTCCAGACCTTGCGCGGGTCGTCGATCCGGCTCTCGAGGCGCCGGGTCTGCTCGTCGGGGCTGACCTCCAGCCAGTATTTGAGCAGGATGATCCCGGAGTCGACCATCGCCTTCTCGACCTGTGGCACCTGCTCGAGGAAGCGGGCGGTCTGCTCCTCGGTACAGAACCCCATCACCCGCTCGACGCCGGCGCGGTTGTACCAGCTGCGGTCGAAGATCACGACTTCGCCCGCGGCGGGAAAGTGCCGGATGTAGCGCTGCACGTACATCTGCGAGCGCTCCCGCTCGGTGGGTGCTGGCAGCGCGACGACGCGAAACACGCGGGGGCTGACCCGCTCGGTGATTCGCTTGATCGTGCCGCCCTTGCCCGCAGTGTCGCGCCCCTCGAAGACGACGCAGACCTTCGCGTCTGTCGCCTTGACCCACTCTTGCATCGCCACGAGCTCGCCGTGGAGACGCGCCATCTCCAGCTCGTACTCCTTGCGGCCCATCTTCGCGGGAGAGCCAGCCTCGGCCCCAGCGGACGCAGCCGGCGCCTTCGTCGGGGCCTCCGCGTCCTGGCGCTTGACCTTCGTCTTCTTGTTCTTGCTCATGACGCAGCCTCCGGGAGAGCGCGCTCCGGGGTGAGCGCGCGTTGCAAGTCGATCCTAGTCGGCTCGGGCGAAGACCATGCGGCCGGACCGGCCTAAGCTAGCGCTGTGGCGAAGACGCGCGCAGTGCCCGGGCTACGGATGCTCTCGTCATACAGGGCCGGCTGGGCTCCCAGGGACATCGTCGCGGGCCTCGTTCTGACCACGCTGCTCGTCCCGCAGGGAATGGCGTACGCCGAGCTCGCGGGGCTTCCCCCGATCACCGGTCTTTACACCTCGATCCTCTGTCTGGCCGGGTACGCGATCTTCGGGCCGTCGAAGATCCTCGTGCTCGGGCCCGACTCCTCGCTAGGGCCGATGATCGCCGCCACGATCCTGCCCCTGTTGGGGGCCGACGGCGACCCGACGCGTGCGATCGCGCTCGCGTCGATGCTCGCGCTGTTGGTGGGAGCGTTCATGGTGGCCGGCGGAGTCGCCAGGCTCGGGTTTGTAGCCGACCTGCTCTCGAAGCCGACCATGATCGGCTACATGAACGGCCTGGCTCTCACGATCCTGGTCGGGCAGCTGCCCAAGCTGTTTGGTTTCTCCGTGGACGCCAACGGCTTCATCGACGAGTTGCGGGGGTTCCTGCACGGCGTCGCCCACGGCGAGACGGTGCCTGCCGCTCTCGCGGTCGGCCTGTTCGGCCTGGCGGTGATCGGCGTCTTGCAGCGGGTGATGCCGAAGATCCCCGGAGTCCTCGTCGCCGTGATCCTGTCCATCATCGCGGCGAGTCTGTTCCAGCTCGGGCAGCACGGAGTGGCGCTCGTAGGGACGCTGCCGCAGGGGTTTCCGCCCTTCACCCTGCCCGGCGTCGGGCTCTCCGATCTTCCGCTCCTGATCGGGGGTGCAGCCGGGATCGCGCTCGTTGCGCTGGCAGACACGATCGCGACGTCATCCGCGTTTGCCGACCGGACCGGTGAGGAGGTCGACGGCAGCCAGGAGATGGTCGGAATCGGCGCCGCGAACATCGCAGCCGGCCTCTTTCAGGGCTTCCCCGTCAGCACGAGCGGCTCACGGACGGCAGTCGCGGAGCAGGCCGGCGCGAAGACACAGGTCACCGGGCTGGTGGGAGCGGTTGCGATCACGCTGATGCTCGTGCTCGTTCCGGGACTGCTGCGGAATCTGCCACAGCCCACCCTCGCGGCCGTCGTGATCGCCGCCTCCCTGTCTCTTGCCGACCTTCCCGGGACGATCCGGCTCTGGCAGCAGCGCCGCACGGAGTTCGGCGTGTCGACCGCGGCCTTCCTCGGAGTCGTCCTGTTCGGGGTGCTGCCCGGAATCGCGATCGCGGTCGCCGTGTCGGTCGCAGTCGCATTCCGGCGCGTGTGGTGGCCGTACCAGACCGTGCTCGGGCGGGTCAGGGACCTCCCTGGCTACCACGACGTGCGCAGCTACCCGGATGCCGAGGCGCTTCCGGGGCTGGTGGTCTTTCGCTTCGACGCGCCGCTCTTCTTCGCCAACGCCCGGACGTTCCGTGAGCAGATCCGGAAGCTCGGTTCCGCCGAGCCCCCGCCGACCTGGATCCTCGTGGCGGCCGAGCCGATCACCGACGTGGACACCACCGCAGCAGACATGTTGGAAGAGCTCGACGAGGCCCTCAACGCGAGGGGCATCTCCCTCGTGTTTGCGGAGATGAAGGACCCCGTCAGGCTCAAGATCGAGCGGTACGGGCTTACGCGAACGATCGATCCACGGCACTTCTTCCCGACACTCGATGCAGCGATCGCCGCGTTTCGCCAGGAGTCCGGAGCAGACTGGACGAGCACACCCGGCACGATGAACTCGCCGTAGTTTCGATCGCGGTAGGCTCCACTGCGTGGTCGGTCGGCGTGTTTCTGCTGTGGCGGCGCTGGTGTGCCTGGTGGCCGCCATCGTCGCGGCGGCCATCGAGATCGTGCGCGATCTCCCCCGCGGCCTGGCGGCGGTGGCGCTGCTCGCCGCCGGCGTCGTCGTGGCGTGGCAGGCGCTTCTGCGCAAGGCCCCCGCCAGGCACGTTCTCGCGGCCGGCGGCGGGCTGCTGCTCGTCGCGGCGGTCGTCGTCGTGCTGTCCGGCGACCGTTACGGCTTCGGTCTCGCGGCCGTCGCGCTCCTGATCCTGGGCGTCGCGATCGCCAGGCCCGTGTTCCGTGCCCACGCGACGCTCCAGCCTGCTGTTCGACCGGAGCGCGCGGTCGTGGTGTGGAACCCGCGCTCGGGCGGCGGCAAGGCCGTGAGCAACAACCTTCCCGACGAGGCGCGGGCACGGGGGATCGAGCCGATCGAGCTGAAGCCCGGCGACGACCTCGTACAGCTCGTCCGCGACGCGGTGGCCCGGGGAGCCGACGGACTGGCGGCCGCCGGCGGTGACGGCACCCAGGCGCTGGTGGCCTCGATCGCCGCGGAGCACGACCTGCCGTTCGCCTGCATTCCGGCGGGTACCCGCAACCACTTCGCGCTCGATCTCGGAGTCGACCGGGACGACGTCGTCGGCGCGCTCGATGCGTTCGTCGACGGCGGGGAGCGCCGGGTCGACCTCGCCGAGGTCAACGGCCGCGTGTTCGTGAACAACGTGTCGTTCGGGCTGTACGCGGAGGCGGTGCAGCGCGAGGGGTACCGCGACGCCAAGCTGCGCACGATCCTCGACACGGCGCCCGAGGTGCTCGCCGCGCAGTCCGGCGGGACGGCCGCCGAGCTGGGCTGGCACGGCCAGGACGGCGCCGCGCACGAGTCGGCGGCGGTGATCCTGGTCTCGAACAACGCCTACCGTCTGGGACGGGTCGTCGGCTCGGGCGCGCGTCCCCGGATGGACGCAGGCGAGCTGGGCGTCGCAGTGTTGCAGTCACCGCAGGCCGGCGGAGCGAGCCGCCCGTGGCGGCAGTGGTCGGCTACCGTCTTCGAGGTGACGGCGTCGCAGCCGGTGCCGGTGGGAGTCGACGGCGAGGCGCTCGTGCTGGACGCGCCGCTTCGGCTCGTCAGCCGGCCCGGGGCGCTGCGGGTGCGCATCGCGCCGCAGCACCCCGGTGCCTCACCGTCGGCCGGGCTGCCAGAAGGGGCGATCGACACGCTTCGCCGGCTGTTCGCCGTGGCCGCCGGACGGGACTGAAGGCCGAGAGCGTGTCGACCGGGCGATGGCGGAACGAGGAGTTCCTCGCCCACCCGGGCCGGGCCGTCGGCTGGGGGGGCGCACTCCTCGCGCTGGTGCTTCTGCTCGCGCTCCTGATACCCGCAGGCCCTCTCACGATCGACAGCCGCTGGTCCGAGCTGATGCAGGACATCGAGACGCCGTTTCTCACGCACGTCGCGCTCGTCTTCAACGCGCTCGGGCACGGCATCTGGCGCGCCCTCACGCTGGCCGGGATCGGACTCGCGCTCTTCCTCGCGCGCCGCTGGGCCGCGCTCGCAGCGTTCGCCGCCACCGAGGCGCTCACTCCGCTGCTCTCCAACCTGATCAAGTTGGCCGTCGGCCGGGAGCGCCCGCCCGGGCACATGCTCCAGGCGCACGGGACGTCTTTTCCCTCGGGACATGCCGCCTACGCGGGCGCGACCGCGGTCGCGCTCGTCCTCCTCTTCAGCAGGCCCGGTCGAGGGCGCCGACTCTGGTTCGCTCTCGCAGCCGCCGCGATCGCGGCGATGGCCTGGAGCCGCACCTACCTCCAGGTGCACTGGCTCTCCGACGCGCTCGCAGGCGCCACCCTCGGCGTCGCCGTCGCGCTAATCAGCTTCGGGGCCGCCCAGCTAATCCTCGCGCGCCCGGCAGCCGGGCGTTCCTGAGGTTGGCTACGATCGTGTTTTCGCCATCTGTGGAGGAGGCTTTCGATGAGAGCAATGATGGCTGTTGCGCTCGTGTCCGCAGCTTTGGCCGCCACCGGAGCGTCGGCGCGGGCGGCGGCGCAGCCCTCGGTTCGTGCGCCGCAGGCGGCGGCCCTGATCAAGTCCGTGAACGTGGCGGCGTCCGAGTTCAAGTTCGTGCTGAGCAGCAAGACGGCGAAGCGCGGCGTTGTCGTCTTCAGGGTGAAGAACGTCGGCAAGCTCGGGCATGACTTCCAGATCAACGGCCGCAAGACGCGGGTGATCTCGCCGGGGAAGTCGGCGACGTTGAGGGTCGTGTTTCTGCGAAAGGGTGCCTACAAGTACAAGTGCACCGTCCCCGGGCACGCCGCAGCCGGGATGGTCGGCGTCTTCACGATCACATGAGCGAAGCGTGTCCGCGGCGGATCAGCCGCTCCTCCGAGGTCGCCGGTCTACGTCTAGATGTGGAGTGAGCTCTGGATCACGGCTTCCGTGGCCGTCGCGATCTGCTGGTGCCCGGCAGCGTTGGGATGGTCGCCGTCGCTCGAGAGGTAGTGAGTCTCGTCGTAGGTGTAGCTGGGGCCTTTGAAAGCGGCGCGGAGGTCGACGTACGCCGACCCGCTGGCGGCCGCGGTCGACTTGACCACGGAGTTGACCTCGTCGGTCACCTGCGCAGCCGCGGCAACATAGGCATCGCCCTTCGCGGCTGCGTACTGGCCGCCCAGCCAGACGCTCCAGTAGTCCAAGAGCACGACCAGCGCCCGATGCCCGGCCGTGAGTTCGTGCACCCGTGCCACGATCGCAGCGAGGTTCGTCCCCATCGTCGGGATCCGCGGCGCATAGCAGGCGACGTCGTTGCCGCACGACTGCGAATGGGCGACGTCGTTCGCACCGACCTCGATCTCGACGACGTCCGCCGCTCTGACGTGAGCGATCACGTCGGCGTTGTCGAGCTGCTGGAGGACCGAGGACGTGGTCGCGCCGGCGACCGAGTCGTTGGTCGCCGTGACGGTCTGAGCCGTCTCGGTCGCGAGCCCGTCAGCGGAGAGGGGCGGGTAGGGCGTGCAGTCGCAGTTGGTGCCGCGCGGCACCGAGTCGCCGAGCGCGACGATCGACCACGTCTGCGACGAGGACCGCCGCGGCCGGGACGACCCGGAGCAACCCGTCGCAAGGCAGCCCAGCGCGAGCAGGGCGGCGATCGTCCAATGCGGTCTGCGACCGCTCATCCACCGAGCGTACCGGACAGCTCGCGCGCAGCTTCTCCTTCGTCTTGCTCAAGACGCAGCTTCCGCGACGGCGCGCTCCGGGGCGAGCGCGCGTTGCACGTCGGCCGGAGTCGGCGCGGGGGCCCGGCGGCGGCGGAGCCATTTGTTCGTCTCGATCACGAGCGGCAGTAACGCGGCGAGGCCGAAGCAGGCGAGCCACTCCTTGCCGGTGAGCGAGGTCGTCAGCAGGCCCTTCTGGAGGCCTGGCAGTTCGGTCGCGAGGACGATCATCGCGACGGGGAACAGCGAGATCGCAAGGGCCTTGAGCAGCGGCGACGAGAGTCCGCTGGCCGGGTCGCGCCGGTTCGTCAGAGCATTGAAGACGGTGCCGAGACCCAGCACGACGAACGTCATCGTCAGCGAGGCGGTCGGCACGTCGGTCTTCGGGTCGTCGGGGCCGGCGACGAGCGGGATCAGGGCGGCGACGAACAAGGTGAATGCGTAGACGACCCACAGGGTGACGGCCGCCCGGTTGGTGATAGGCACCTTCGGGTCGCGCGGCGGCCGGTGCATCACGTCGGGAGCACCGGGGTCGACCGCGATCACGACCACGCCGGAGGCGGTGGCGAACACGAGCAGGTACAGCACCATCAGCGGAGTCAGCGCGACGCCCTGGTTGATGTCGAACGCGGTCGCGGCGATGAACAGGAACACGAGCGCGAGCAGCTGGGTCATCTGGTAGCGGACGTAGGAGACGACCTTCTCGTAGACCCGGCGGCCGATCTCGACGGCGTGCACGAGCGTGCCGAAGTTGTCGTCTGTGAGGATCATCCGGCCGGCCTGCTTGGTGACCTCGCTGCCGCTGCCCATCGCGACGCCGATGTCGGCCTGCTTCAGCGCGGCGGCGTCGTTGACCGCGTCCCCGGTCATCGCCACGATCAGGCCCTGCTCCTGCATCAGCCGGGCGAGGCGGAGCTTGTCCTGCGGCGTGACCCGGCCGAAGACGTGGAGCTCGGGGAGCCGGCGCTTCAGCTCCTCGTCCGTCATGGCCTGCAACTCGGTGCCGCTGATCGCGCCCGGCCCGAGCCCGAGCGCCTCGCCGATCGCCTGCGCGGTCACCGCATGGTCGCCGGTGATCATGCGGACGTCGATCCCCGCGCCGAGCGCCGTCTGCACCGCGGCCCTCGACGACGGACGGAGCGGGTCGATGATCCCGACCATGCCGACGAAGGCGAGGTCGTGAACAAGCGACATCGGGTCGGCGGCCGTCGCGTCGAGCTCACCGTCGTCGACGAAGCGCGCCGCAAAGGCGAGCACGCGCAGGCCCTTTTCGCCCATGCGGTCGTTCGCCTCGTCGATCCCGGCCCGCGCCTCGTCGATCGGTACCTGCGACCCGCTCATCGGGCCGCCCGCGAGGCTGCAGCGCGCCAGCACCACGTCGGGCCCGCCCTTGACCAGCTGGATCACCTGCTCCTTCCCGTCGACCGGGTAGCGGTGGAACGTAGCCATGAACTTGTAGTCGGAGTCGAACGGCACCTCGGCCATCCGCGGGTACGCCCGCCGCGTCTCCTCCGCGTCGACGCCGAGCTTGGCCGCGAGCACGACTAGCGCCGCCTCCGTCGGGTCGCCGACCACGCTCCCGTCGTCTGCGACCGTCGCGTCGCTGTCGAGCGCGAGGCCGAGCGCCAGCCGCGTGAAGTCGGGCGTCGGGGCGCCCGCGACCGACCTGAGCGCCCCGGTCTTTCGGTAGCCCTCGCCCTCGACCGTGAACCACTCGCCGGCGGTGTAGAGGGTCGAGACCATCATCTGGTTCAGCGTCAGGGTGCCGGTCTTGTCGGTGTTGATCGCACTCGTCGCCCCGAGCGTCTCGACGTCGGTCAGGTTCTTGACGACCGCCTTCGAGTCGGCGAGCTGCTTCGCGCCCATCGAGAGCAGGCCCGAGACGAACGCCGGCATGCCGGTCGGGATCGCCGAGATCGCCATCGCCGTCCCGAGCAGCAGCACGTCGCTGAACTTCTCGCCGCGGGCGACGCCGACGATGACGATGAACGCGACCGCGCCCCAGGCGATGATCCCGAGCACATAGGTCAGGGAGCCGAGTTCCTTCTGCAGCGGCGACCGCGTACGGGTGACCGTACTCAGCATCGTCGCGATCTTCCCCATCTCGGTCTCCATGCCGGTCCCGGTCACGACCATCGCCGCGGTGCCCCGCGTCACCGCCGTGTTCTGGAACAGCATGTTCGAGCGGTCGCCGAGCCCCACGTCTGATCCGGTGAGCGGACCCGCGTCCTTCGGGATCGGGGCGCTCTCGCCCGTCAACGCCGCCTCCTGCGTCTCCAGCGTGGCCGAGTGGATGATGCGGCCGTCGGCGGGGACGATGTCGCCCGCCTCCACCTCCACGATGTCGCCGGGGACGAGGTCGACCGCCGGCACGAGCGCGACCGAGCCGTCGCGCACGACCTTCGCTTGCGGCACCTGCAGGTTCGCAAGCGCGTCGATGCTCGCCCGCGCCTTCAGCTCCTGGCGTGTGCCGAGGACGACGTTGAGGAGGATGAGCAGCCCGACGATCACACCGGTCGAGACCTCGCCGATCACGAAGCTCACCGCCACGACCGCGATCAGCATGATGTTCATCGGGTCGCGCAGCTGCTGCGCCGCCACCGCCCACATCGACGGCGGCTTCTCCTTGCTGATCTCGTTCCGCCCGTAGCGCGACAGCCGCGCCGCCGCCTCGGCGCCGGTCAGACCCGAGTCCAGGTCCGACCCGAGTGCAGCGACGACTTCCCCGGCCTCGAGGGCGTAAGGCGGCGGAACGGTGGTCTCGGGCACGGCGCTCAACCTGCCCCTACGCTAATGCCTCGACGGCCCCCGTAACAGACGAACGCGCATGAAGGAGTGCGACCGCCGACAGGCGCAGCTCGCAGCCGATCGGCAAGGCTGACGACCCGACCGCAGCCATCGCCGCCGTGCGGGATGATCCGTGGGCGTGCCTCTTGCTTCGGTTCTGACGTTCGTCGAGCAGCACAGCCAGTGGGCGCTGCTGCTGATGTTCGCGCTGCTCACGCTCGAGTCGTTCGGACTGCCAGTTCCCGGCGAGACGGCGCTGATCGCGTGCTCGGTACTCGCGTCGCAGGGCTCGCTCTCGATCGCCTGGGTGATCGTGGTGGGAGTCCTGGCCGCGATCATCGGCGACAACCTCGGCTACTGGGCTGCACGGGAGGGCGGTCGTCCGCTGCTCGAGCGGTACCGGCTGACGCGCCGGTACGCGGAGACGTACCTCCCGCGCGGCGAGCGCTTCTTCGCCAAGCACGGCGGCAAGGCCGTCTTCATCGGCCGTTTCGTCGCCGTGCTGCGGGTGACGACGGCCTGGGTCGCCGGTATCTCGCGCATGCACTGGTGGCGGTTCTTCTTCTGGAACGCGGCCGGCGGGATCGTCTGGGCGACGTCCGTCGCACTGATCTCCTACTACCTGGGCGACGCGGCCGCGAGCGCGTTCAGCCGCTACGGCCTCTACGCGGCCGGCGGCGCGATCCTGCTGTCGGCGATCGGGTTCCTGATCGTGAGGCGCCTCGAGAAGCGCGTGCTCGGAGACGAGTAGCGCTCAGGCGGCCGCCGGGCCCTGCAACAGCGTCCGCCAGCCTCGCAGCACCTCGTTCACGCGCTCGGCCCCGACGATCGGCTCGTCCGGCAGGGTGAGCGAGGCCGGGTGAAGGATGAACGCCTCGGTCTGGAAGCCGCCTAGCCCGCCGTGGAAGGAGATCAGCTCCTCGAAAGCGCAGCCCTCCTCGAGCACCGGGTCGTAGAAGCTGTTGATCAGGATGTCGGGCGCGTTCGAGAAGCCGTCGCTGCGCAGGACGTGCTGAGCGGCGTTCGGAGAGAACCCGGCGAGCGGGTCGTCTCCCACGAGCCGTCCGTCGGACAGGTACCGGGTGCCGCGAGCGCCGAGGACGACGGGCCCGTCCGTGACGGATCGGACCAGCAGGAACGCGATGTGGGAGTGGGCGAGGAGCGCGGGAAGGAGGTCGGGGTGTCGGGCGTCTATCTCCTCCCGCGTCAGACGGCGCTTCTCCTCCATGAGGTAGATGAGGCCGAGGTTGCCCGACCCCAGGACGACGGCGTCCCGGTCGCCGACGGCCCCACCGGGCGGCTTCCGTTCCCTCTGTCCGCCGGTCGCCTCCTGGACCGCGAGCCCGGTCTTCGTGTCGTTCTCGTCGCCGCCCAGCGTCCCGGCGACGCTGCCCCGGGCGAGGTTTCGCCGCACGAGCTCGTCGAGGCCGTAGCCGTTGCGCTGCCGGAAGGTCGCGCCCTGCGTCTGGCCGTGGTCGGAGAGAACCACGATGTGGTAAGGCCGGGAGGCGAAGCGGCGGGCGCGGTCGATCCGGCCGAACGCCTGGTCGAGCTTGCGCAGGGCCTCCAGTGTGTCGGCCCGCTCGAGCCCCGAGTGGTGGGCGACCTCGTCGTAGCTCGAGAGCGTCGCATAGAGAATCGCCCGGCCCTGCATCATGTCCTGGAGCACGCCGTAGACGATCAGATCGCGCAGCACGACGCAGACCGCGCCACGGAGAAGCGCGTACTTCAGCCCCCGGTGGCCCCGCGGCCGAACGTCCCGACGATGCTGGCGCGCCGCCGCCACGATCTCGATCGCAACCTCCCACCAGAGGAGGACGAATGTGCGCATGACCGTGTTCGAGTTCGCGAAGAACGCGCGGTAGCCGGGATTCGCGCGCTTCTCCTCGTCCAGTCGGCTGCAGGTCAGGATGCAGTGCTCGGCGCGGCCGGAGAGGAGGTTGCCGCGGCTCGCGCCGTCTCCCAGGAGGAGGGCCTGTTCGGACTCGTGGCGTCTCTCGATCTCGGCGCAGTCCGCGGGCGCCGAGCAGGCGATCGTTCGTCCGGTCTCCTTCTCGACCCAGCGAAACGCCGGGATATCCTCGTTCGAGCCGAGCAGGATTCCGGCCTGGCTCGCGCCGGTCTGGGAGGAGAGGTCGGTCTCCCAGCCCGAGAGGAGATGGGTGCCGTCCTCGAGCCAGCGCGCCATGTTCGGCACGTTCCCATCCCGTACTGCCCGTCGCAGCACCGGGAGGGCGAGACCGTCGATCTCGAGCAGGATCAGGCCTGGCACGTCGGTGAGTCCGCGGCCGCCTTCGCGCCGCGCGATCCGCTCGGTGACGCGGACCGAGTACTCGTCGTCGTCGTTGGCGCCGGAGATCGCGCTGAAGACGGTGTTGACCGCTGCGGCGACGAGGGCGAAGACGAGCGCCCAGCCGAAGCTCTCGACCTGGATCTGGTCGGGCGCGATCCGTGCCGCGAGCATCAGCATCCCCGCGTCGAGCACCAGGACGAGCAGGAAGCCCACGAGCGCGACGAACGGGATCCGCAGCGCGGCGAGGACCGGGCTCAGCACGGCGTTGAGGACGGCGATGATGGCGGCGACCAGTACGGCGTCCGCGAACCGGTCGATGTGGACCTCTGAGATGATCGACGACGCGACGAGCAGCGCGATCGCCGACGCGAGCCAGCGGAAGATCAGCTCGGTCGCCCTGATCCGCGGCATCTCCGGCTCCCAGCGGGGCCGGACGCCGTACTCAACCACGGGTTCTGTCGCCGCAGCGGCCACCCGCGCCGAAGGCTATCCGCGGCGGGCGACGGCACGTCGCAGCCCGGGCGGCGCTAGCATCGCGATATGTCGGCGATCGCAGACGAGCCGCCGGGTCCGACGTTCGCGCGCATCTTCGGCCGTCCTCTCGGCTGGATCTGCCGGGCCGCGATCGTGCTCGCGATCGCCGGGGTGTTCGGGACGTGGCGGAACGCGGGGCCGGTCTCGCTCGACGGGTTCGGCGGGCCGAACAACGGCTGGCTGGTGATCATCTTCGCGCTGATTGCGCTCGCCGGCGTTGGAGCGTTCTCTCGCGGCTCCTGGCTCGGGATCGTCACGGTGCTCGGCTCCGCGTCGGTGATGATCTCCGCGGCGGTCCACGACATCGTGAACGATGGAGATGTCCTCGGCGGGAGCTCCGGCTGGGGCGTCTGGCTGACCGTCGCAGCGTCAGCCGTGCTCGTCGGCGCCGCGGTCCTCGCCGCTGTTCGGCGAGTGCGGCCGACTGCGGCCGTCGCCTAGAGGAAGTAGGCGAGCTTGTCCCAGAGCCAGCCCTTGAGGCGGGCACCGAGGCTGCCCGGCGGCGTGCCCGGGTGCGACTTCGCGATGTCCGGGCCGAAGACGCGTTCCTCGAAGAGCGTCGCGGTGGCGGCGCTCCGGGCCATCATCGCGACCTCGTAGTTCCGGTAGAGCGCCCAGGCGTCGAAGTTGACCGTTCCGAAGACGACGGTGTCGTCGGCGACGATCAGCTTCGCGTGAACGACCGCGCCGGGGTACTCCCAGATCTCCGCGCCGGCGTGGATCAGGGCGCGGTAGTGGCGCTTGAACGCCGCCGTCGCCTGCGGGTTGTTCGACGTCTGCGAGACGACGATTCGCACCTTCACGCCGCGTTTGGCGGCTGCGATCACGCGCTGGATCATGTCCGCGTCGGTGAAGTACGGATTCATGATGTCGAGGCGCGTCCTCGCGTGGTCGATCAGCTCGCGGATCGCCTGGGTCGCGGACTGGAATCCTCCAGGCGCGACCTGGAGGAGCGCGATCGGGATCGTGCCGGGATCCGGCTGCGCCGGGAAGTACCGGGAGAGATCCGCAGGCAGCGGACCGCCGTGGCCGCGGAAGCTCATCAGGAAGAGCGCCTGTGCCTGGCGCACGACGTTGCCGGTCACCCGCACCATCACGTCGTGGAACTTGCCGTTCGCGAAGTGGTCCTCGATTCCGGCGCCGCCGGTCCACGCGACGGTGCCGTCGATCACGTAGAGCTTGCGATGGTCGGCGTGGCCGACGTCGTCCTGTGTCCAGTCGAAGTGACGGTGGTCGGGATACAGGCCGTCCTCGTCCCACGGGAGCAGGTCGTTGACCACGATCTGGGCCCCGGCGTCGGCCAGCCGGGTGAACATCGGCCCCGCCGGCCCGAAGACCTGGCTGCCCTGGCCGTCGACGATGATCCGCACCTCGACGCCCTGCTTCATCTTCTGCACTAGGAGGTCGGCGAGCTTGGTGCCGATCTCCCCTTCACGCCACCCGAACATGAGGATGTGCACCGAGGAGTGCGCCTGCTCGATGTCGGCGAAGATCCGCGGGAAGAAGTTCTTCCCCTCGGGCCACGGCTCGATCGTCGCGGCCGTCGACCAGGCGTAGGGCATCCCGACGTCGGCAGGCTTCGGGTCCGACCGCGCCACGAACCGCTGCGTGGCCAGCTGCGCGCCCGCGGAGGTGATCGCGCTCGCCGTCGGCGGCCAGCTCGGCTTCTGCTCGATCAGCAGCACCTGGTGGTAGACGAGGTAGAAGAACGCCGCGAAGAGAAGCCCGAGAATCGCGAGGGCGGGCCGCCACCAGCGCCTGACGCGCCCGGGCCTCGCCGGTTCGGGCCCTCGTGTCTCTGCCTGGTCGCTCATAGCACCGGATGGTAGAGAGTGACGGCCGCCGCCGTCCGAGGTGAGGGCTAGCGTTGAACGCTTGAGGCTGTTTGGTCGACGAGAGCCCGAGCCAGCGGCGCAGGAGGTACGGGCGACGGAGCCGGGGCCCCTTGAGCCGCGTCATTTCGAGCGCGTGTTCAAGCCGCCGTCCTGGCTCCGCGACCTCGGTTTCATGGCGTGGTTCCTCGTCGGCTTGCTCGCTCTGCTCGTCGGCGTCGTCTGGATCCTGGGCCTCACCTCGACAATCACGGATCCGGTCGCGGTCGGCGCGGTCGTCGCAATCGTCGCCGCGCCTCTCGTGAGCAGGCTTCAGCGGCACCACGTTCCGCGCGCAGGCGGTGCCGCCATCGTCCTCGTCGGCGTGATCGCGATCGTGATCGTGGTCGTGTGGCTCGTGATCGCCGGGATCGCCGATCAGTCGGCACAGATCAAGAGCACGCTCACGGACTCGCTCGACACGATCGCGAAGTGGTTCAACGACACGGGCGCGAACAGCACCACCGGGGGCAAGCACGACGTGACGCACGCGATCTCCGGCTCGGGCGGCACGGCGCTGCAGGGACTCGCAAGCGGGATCCGCAGCCTCACCTCGCTGATATTCTTCCTCACGTTCACGGGCTTCAGCATCTTCTTCCTGCTGAAGGGCGGGCCGTCGATCAAGCGCTGGTTCGACCGTCACCTCGGTCTCCCGGTCGAGCTCGCGACCCTGATCACGAACAACATCATGCGCGCGATGCGGCGCTACTTCCTGGGCGTCACGTTCGTCGCGGCCTTCAACGCCACGATCGTCGGCCTCGGGGCCTTGATCCTGGGCGTCCCTCTCGCCGGCACGATCGCGATCGTCACCTTCGTCACCGCCTACATCCCGTACCTCGGCGCGTTCATCGCCGGTGCGTTCGCCGTGCTGCTCGCCCTCGGCTCGCAGGGGACACAGACGGCGTTGATCATGCTCGTGATCGTGATCCTCGCGAACGGCTTCCTGCAGAACCTATTCCAACCGCTCGCCTTCGGCGCCGCGCTCGACCTCGATCCACTCGCGGTGCTGATCGTGACGATCTCCGCGGGGGCGCTGTTCGGGATGATCGGGATGATCGTGGCGGCGCCGCTCCTCTCGGCAGGCGTGCACGTCGCGCGCGAGATCGGGGAAGCGCGGGCACGGAAGCAGGCAGCAGCTGAGTCACCTCCGGGAGACGCGCCCCAGCCGGCTACCTGATCAGGAGAGTGCTGCCGGCGAGCCGCCGTGATCGGCGGCCTTCTTGGCCTTCTGCTCCTCCGCCTTCCTCTTCGCCTCTTCGTACGACTGCTGGACGAGCGTCTTACCGCCGCCCCAGCCGAACACCCAGATCATGAGGACGAGGGCGAAGAGGATCGACCAGGCCGTCGAGATCAACTGCTGCGCAATCGAGTAGGCGGTCGCCGTCTGCGAGTCTGTGACGCCGCTCAGAGCCGCGGCGTTGAAGGCCTGGTTGACCCCCGCGCCGCCCGGAGTCACCGCGACCGTGTTGGAGATCGAGTTGCTCCCGACCACCGACATGACGGAATGGAAGGTGACGGGGATCGAGTAGGCGGCAAGGAAGATCCCGACGACGCACAGGCTCGCGACCCACGCGACGAACTCGGGGAAGAACACCCGCCCGAAGTAGGCACCGGGCCGCGCGAGGATCTGGCCTCCCTCCTTCGCCTCGTCCCACCACTTGACGACCTTCGGCCAGAACTGGCGCACCATCAGGTAGATCACGATCGCGCCCGAGCCGAGGAGAATCACGACCGTCAAGGGATGTTCCTTGATCCACGAGAAGTCGATGTCGAACGACTCGGGAACGGAGAGGAAGAGGTACAGGTAGACAAAGCCGCCCGCGAGCACGAAGAAGATCTTCTGCACCATGAAGCCGCCGAGCATGCCGGCGAAGGTCGCGGACGCGATCACCGTGATCAGCATGATGAACATCACGATCGTGCCCAGGTTCGCGGGCAGGATGTTGTTCATCGCGACGCAGGCTGCGTAGGCGGCGAGCACTTGCATCCAGCGCACCTCGCCCGGGTAGGCGTAGCGGAGGATCGAGAACCAGGCGAAAGCCGTCGCCGTGGTCTGGACGATCATCGCGATGACGGCGGCGACGATGTACTCGACCGAGATGCTCGTGAGCGTCTGCCAGAGGTCGCTGAACCAGCCGCGGAGGTCCCAGCCGACGAGGCTCGCGAACGCGGCAGCGCAGATCACAGCCCCGACGATGATCAGAATCCGGCGAACGCGACTGCCCGTGGTCGGTCCGACGGGCTCGGCACTGCTCGTAGTCGCGGCGTCGCTCACACTAGCTCGCTTGTCGTCCCTCGGATGCAGATGGCGGCCGATACTCGCACGTTCACATTCGTCGCGCACCTGCCGCGCCCTGCGCGGCGTCATACTCGGGCGGGATGACGTCGGCCGAGATTCAAGCTGGGCTAGCGAAGGACCCGGAGGACGAGCTCGTCCAAGTCGAGCTCGACGAGGCGGCGAAGCGGAAGCGCACGGGCTGGGGCCGGATCCTCGCGATCGCCGCCTCGGTCGCCGTGATCGCCGTGGTGTTCGCGTTCGCGCTTCCGAAGATCGCCGACTACGGCGAGGTCTGGGGCGTCGTGAAGGGGCTGTCCTGGCAGTGGATCCTTGTTCTCGTCGGCGCTGTCTGTCTCGACATCGGGACGTATGCCCCGCCCTGGATGGCCGCGCTGCCGGGTCTGAGCTACCAGCACGGCACGCGCGTGACCCTCGCGTCGACGGCGCTCTCAGCGGTCGCGCCGGGTGGCCCCGCAGTAGGAATGGCGACCTCGTTCACGATGCTGAAGGCGTGGGGCTTCGAGGGGCGCCCAGTCGGCCTCGCCGTCGCGGTGACGAGCGTCTGGAACCAACTCGTGATCCTCGGCGTACCGATCATCGCCGTCGCTGGAATGGTCGCCGAGGGCGGCCGCAACAGGACCGTCGAGCTGGTCGCGATGATCGCGCTGGCGGTCTTCGCGGTGCTCGTGGTCGGCTTCTCGGTGGGTCTCACCAGCGAGCGGCTCGCGCGCACACTGGGCGACCGCGCAGCGCGCACGGCGAACTGGTTCAAGGGCCTGTTCCACAAGGCTCCGGTCAAATGGAACGGCGAGGCGTTCGCCCGGTTCCGCGAAGAGGCGGTCGAGTTGATCCGGCGCCGCTGGGCGTTCCTCACCGTCGGCACCCTCGCGAACCACCTGACCGTGTTCATCGTGCTACTCGCCTCGCTCCGGGCCGTCGGCATCCCGCGAGGCCACGTAACGGTCGTGGAAGCGTTCGCCGCCTGGGCACTTGCGCGCGTGCTCGGCTCGATTCCGATCACGCCGGGCGGCATCGGCTTCGTCGAGCTCGGCCTGACGGGGGCGCTTGTCGCCTTCGGCGCCAGTAGTCCCGAGGCGGTCGCCGCGACCCTGATCTATCGCTTCCTCACCATCGTCCCGATGATCGCGCTCGGCCTACTCTCCGCCGCGACGTGGAAAGTCGGACGCAGGCCCGCCGCAACAGTCGCTTCAAGGTGACCCGCCCCGGTTGCCCTGCTAGTCCGGGAGCTGGGGCATCGAGATGCCGGGATTGCGGCCGAGCAGCACAGCGCGGGTGATCGCTGTCATGCCGAACCGCGCACGGATCGCGTCGAGGGCGGCGTCGAGCGCCTCGCCCTCGCAGAGGTCGATCGGCAGCATCAGCTGGACGGCGCCGTTGTCGACGAGGTTCGCGACGGCGACTCCGACGAGGGTGATGCCCCGGTGCTCGATCATCGGCATCGCAGTCGCGAGCAACTCGCGCGCCGCCGAGAGGACAGTCTCGGTCTGCGCGGTCGCCCGGGGCAGAGTGCGCGACCGTGTCGCCCGGGAGAAGTCGCCGAAGCGCAGACGGAGCGCCACGGTGCGACCGACCCTACCGCCGGCGCGCATTCTCCTCGTGACGCGGTCGACCAGTGCGACGACCGTCGCGTCGAGATCGGCGGGCGATCTCGACGAGCGACCGAGCGCCCGCTGGGCCCCGACCGAGCGGCGGCGGCGACGCGCTTACACCGGCCGGGGATCGCGGTTGTGGGCGAGCGCGTGGAGGTGCCGCCCCGAGGCACGGCCGAGCAGCGACACCAGTGTCGCCTCCGAGAGCCCGGCGATCTCGCCGACCTTCGCGATTCCCTGGTCGCGCAGCTTGCGCGCGGTCACGGGACCAACGCCCCACAACCTCTCGACGGGGAGCGGATGGAGGAAGGCCACCTCGCGGTCGGGTTCCACGAGGAGCAGGCCGTCGGGCTTGGCCACCCCGCTCGCGACCTTGGCGAGGAACTTCGTCCGGGCGATGCCAACCGTGATCGGCAGGCCGACGCGCTCGCGGACATCGTGCCGCAGTCGGACGGCGATCTCGGTTGGTGTGCCCGCGATCCGCTCCATCCCGCGCACGTCGAGGAACGCCTCGTCGATCGAGAGCCCTTCGACGAACGGGCACGCATCGTCGAAGACGCGGAACATCGCCCTGCTCGCCTCGGCGTAGGCCGGCATACGCGGCGAGACGACAATCGCGTCAGGACACAGCCGCCGGGCCCGGGCGCCGCCCATCGCGGTCACCACGCCGTAGGCCTTCGCCTCGTAGCTGGCGGCGAGCACGACTCCAGCCCCGACGATCACCGGCCGCCCGCGCAGACGCGGATCGTCACGCTGCTCGACCGACGCGAAGAACGAGTCCACGTCGGCGTGCAAGATCGTCGCCCCGGTCATTACGAACATATGTTCGCAGATCGGCGCCTATCGAAACCCTTCGAAGCCACGCGAGAGCCTGCGTGAGCAGGGCTTTCTTGATGGAGCGTACCGGGATCGAACCGGTGACCTCCGGCTTGCAAAGCCGCGAAGAGCCGTGATCGGGGCGCGACGGCTGACGACGGTTTGCGCCGGATGTCGCATGAATACAGCGACTAAGCCGCACCGGCCGTGGTGGCTACTGGGCACGGTCTCGCGTGAGATCCGCGCAACCTGGCGTCAACCTGGCGTCGGAATCTCGCCAATTCCGACAACGGCGTTGAGCGAGCCGCGCAACCGATGGCCTGATCGCTGTGCGAGTGGCACTGCGAGCCACCGCGCACCCGCCGCTGTATCACACCATGTTTAGCCCGCCTCTGAGAGGAGGCATCGGTTGAGCGGCGCCCGAGCAAGATCGTGGGCGCAGTTCGAGCTCGCGGAGAGGCCGAACGTCCCTAGTTCTTGTGGGCGCTCCACGGGCCTCCGCCTCCGGGGGTCTGATAGTGGCCTGACATCGAGCTGCCGGACACCGTGCCCATGTAGGTGATCGCGGTGCCGTTGCCGACGGTGCCGAAGTTGATCGTGCTGCCACGGATGGAGCCCTTGATGTTCGTCTTGCCGCCGGCCTGAGGGAGCGTGATCGTGCCGGTCAGCACCGACCTCTTCTGGGTCCAGTGGAGGGTGAAGGTGCCGTGGTACGCGCCACTGTATTTCCCTGACCAGGTGCCGGTGACTGAGCTTGGAGCGGCGAGGGCGGCGGCGCACGAGATGGCGGCGAGCAAGGGGAGAGCAAGCAGTGCGAGTCCGGTCTTCATCGTTCCTCCTTTGGAATTGGCGGCGGCGTCCATACATCGGCACTGCCGCGATTTTCGACCTGTCAAAGCGCGAGTCGATCATCGGGCAGCTCAGAGCGTCACGGTCCCGGTGAGCACCTGGTAGCCGGGCGACGTCACGGTCGCGGTGGTCTTTCCGGTGGTCCCCGCGCCGAAAGCCAGGGTGGCGATGCCTACGCTGTTCGTGGACGCTTTCTTTCCGTTCACGAGGACGGTCGCGCCTTTCACGGGGTCGCCGGCATCGTTGACCGTCACGTGCAGCGTCGTCTTTCCGTTCTGCTTTGACGTCGACGACGTCATCGACATCTCCGGCAGCACGCGCGCGTACGCGGCTTCCGGCTGTGGGATCGGCCCCTTGACGTTGGCGAGTTCGACGGCGAACAGGTCGAGCGGGCCGAGCCGGCCGTCGCCCTGGAGCCGCCAGAGCGAGGACGCGTTCGGATTCACCTGCTGGATCGGCTCGAACCTCGTGACCGCCTTGTTCGAGCGAGTGACCGCGAGGCCGCCGCCCTCGTCGCCCCACATCACCCAGATTCGGCCCGCGACACCGGTTGCGACACCCATCGCCTTCGCTGTGACGCCGCCCAGCGAGCCGACGGCCACGCTGCCTCCGCCGTAGCGCAGGAGCCTGACGTGCTCGCCGTCGGGCGTGTATGCAGCGAAGACTCCTGGGCCGGAGTCGCGTCCTGCGACGACGAGGTTGGGGTGCCGCTGTCCCGGGACCGCCTGTGCGGGGCCGATCGACGGCGAGACACCCTGCATGACCAGCTTGTCGGCCTTGAGCGACTGCCAGCTGGCGACGACCTCGCCGGTCGCGGCGTCGACCGCGGTATCGACGTCGACCACCGACCCGTAGGCGGGGTCGTTCGCGACCGCGGTCGGCGAGCCGGGGCCGAGGCCGTTCTGGACGATGAGGGCTCCCGCCTGCGGGAGCGTCAGCAAGGCCGAGCCACCGCTGATCCGTGCGGTCACGTCCGACCCGTATGCGAGCGCCTCGCTCGGCCCCCCGCTGCGCACGTCGGCCGGCGCCGACCAGCTCGTTCCGCCGTCGGTCGAGGTGATCCCCCAGACGCTCGCCACGTTGCCGGGCGAGATCGCTCCGAAGAACGCCTCGAGGTTCCCGTTCGGGAAGGTGACGAGGCCGGGAACGCCGGCGTCCCAGCCCGACAGCGCCTGGGCTTCGGGGCCGACCTGGCCCGCGGCGCTGATGGTGCGAGCGGCGAGACCGGTGACCTGCAGGTTCCCGGTGAAAGACGGATAGACGAGCGTCAACGTCCCGTTCGCGTTGCGGGTCGTTGCGAGCTGCGGGTCGATGCTTCCCTTCAGGGTCGCGACCTTCTGGAAAGCCTGTCCGGCGGTGCCCGTCGCGGGCACGGCCAGGGCGACCACGATCGCGGCGAGCGCGGCCGCGCCGGCGAGCGCTCGGGATGTCGACGCTCTCATGGGCGATTGCCTCCTTGTCGGTTGAGGTCTCGCGGCGACTCAGTCGCCGTGAGGATGCGTTCGAACGGGATCTGCGCCTGCTCGGCCGCGTTGCGCACCGCGTCGGGATCGCCCTCGAAACGGAAGAGGACAACCTCGTCGGTAGGCATCAGGATCGAGCCGAGATAGCGGACGTCAGCGCCCGCGCGACTCAGCACATCCGCACTCGCCGCCGCCCGCTCGTCGAGCAGGCGCAGATCGTGCTCATTCACGCCGGGCCAGAAGCACTCGGCGATAAAGCCCGCTGCGTGTCTCGCATCCACACGTTCGACGGTAGGAACGTCCGACGCGCGACGAAAGCGGGAAAACCCTACGGAATCGCTGCGTGCCCCCCCGCGATGAGCGCGTCCGCAAGCTGTGCGCGCGAGCGAATCCCGAGTTTTGCGTACACGCGCGCCAGGTTCGCCTCAACGGTCTTCCGCGACACGAACGCCTCACCTGCGATCTCCTGATTCGTCAGCCCTGACGCCGCGAGCTGCGCGATCCGCAACTCGGTCGCACTGAGCCCCGACGGCGCCGCACGCGCCCGCACACGCTGCAGTTCGTAACGCGTGCGCTCCGCCCACATCTCGGCGCCGGTGCGCTCGAAGATCGCAAGCGCCTGCTCGAGGGCGTCGCGCGACGCGCGCTTCCGCTTAAGACGGCGGCGCACCTGTCCCTGGACGAGCAGCGTTCGCGCACGCTCGAACGGCACAGGGCACAGGTCGTGCGCCGCGAGCGCGCGGTCGAGGACGGCCTCGGCGCCCTCGACGTCGCCGCGCGCCGCAAGGACGAGGCCGCGGCAACGCCGCGCGACGGCGACGCCCCAGGGTATGCGGGAGCGATCGGCCTGCCGCTCGAGCTCCGCGGTGAGCGCGTCGGCGCGATCAACGTTCCCGACGGCGACGGCAGCTTCGACCGCATCGCCGTGGATCCGCCAGATCGCTGGCTCACGGCAGCCCGTCCGCTCGAGCGCAACGAGCGCAGCGGCGAGATGGCGGTCGGCCGCGGCGTTGTTACCGGCGGACAGCTCCGCGAGCCCGACGGCACGCTCCCAGAGCATCTCCACCACGGGCTCCGATCGCTCGGAGGCGGCATTCGCCGCGTCCCGGACGGCGTCGACGGAGCCGCGATGCGCGTCGACGTACGCCTGCCAGACCCGGCTGCGGTCAGCTAAGACGCCGTTCTGCTCAAACGCAACGACCGTGCGGGCCGCGAGTACGCCTGCGGTCTCGAGGTCGCCCGCCCAGCACTCCGCGAGGACGCGGTTGAGGAGGATGTTCGGGAGCGACGACTCGTCTCCCTCGGCAAGCGCCGTCTCCTCCGACTCGACGAGCCGTCGCCGCGCCGCGTCGAGCTCGTCGGCGTACCGAAGCCACTGCCCGAGCTTGAACGCGACGCGCGTGTCGACCGCGGGAGGAACGTCCGCACCTTCGAGCTCGAGTGCGTAGGCGGCCGCGGCGGCGTCGAAGCCCTCGCCGAGCATCAGGTCCGCGCGGACGCGCGCGGCCAACGCGAGCGAGACGAGCGCCGCGTCCGGATGAGGTTGCCCTTCGAGCAGCGCGAGCGCCCGACGCGCCTCGGCAGCCGAGCGTCGCGCGTCGTTCGTGCCCGCCCACATCGCAAGCAGCGCGTGGCAGCGCCCGCGGAGCTGCGGATCGGAGACGTCGCGCAGTGCCTCCTCGGTGAGCTCGATCGCAGCGGCCTCTCCGGTCCGCCAGTACTCGACGTCGGCGAGCATCAGAAGCGCGCGCACCCTGAGATCCGGGGACGCGAACGTCCGCGCCGACTCGAGCGCGTCGGCCGCACGGTTGAACTCTCCGGCGAAGAACAGATGGTCCGCGAGCTCGAGGCGCCGCTCCTCGATCTCCGGTGCCCCGTCCGCCGTCAGCTTGAGCGCGAGCGTCGCGAGCTCGGCCGCGGCGTCGGGCGCGCCGCGTTCGCGCGCGAGCCCAGCCGCGGCCGACGCCGCGCCGGCTGCAACCTCGTCCGGTCCGTCGGCGGCGAGCGCGAGATGCCGCGCCCGTTCCTCGGGATCGGCGACGACCTGCGCGAGCTCACGGTGTACCTCACGGCGACGGGCGAGCGGCGCCGCGGCGTACACCCCCGACGCGAAGAGTGGATGCGCGAAATGGATCCGCTGGTCGTCATCGATGCGAAGGATCCCGGCCTCCTCGGCGGGAACGAGCGCCTCGGCGTCGACGAGCCGCAGCTCCGGCCGCGCCATCGCCGCGACCCGGAGCAACGTATCGCGGGTCTCGGCAGGCAGCGCGCGAACGCGGTCGGCGACGAGTGCACGCAGGTCGTCGGACACGGCGAATGACCCAGTGCCGCCGGCGGCGAGCACACGCGCGATCTCGAGCGCGTAGAACGGATTGCCGGCAGAGGCCTGCTCGATCCGGACGAGCGTCGGCCGCGAGAACCTCGTCTCGAGCCGCTCCGCGAGGATGCCGTGAAGGGACGCAACCGAAAGCGCTCCAAGCCGGATATACGCGATCCGGTCGGGAACCGCCCCGAGCTCGGCCGGATCGACGCCGTCGCCGCTCCGCACCGCGACCACGAGCCGCACCAACTCGTCGGCGACGCGACGCATCGCGAACGACACGGCATGACGCGTCGGCGGGTCGAGCCACTGCCAGTCGTCGATTGCGAGCACGACCTCGCGCTCAACCGAGAGCGCGCGAAGCAGCGACAGCAACGCGGTCGCGACGGTCCGCTGCTGCGGCATATGGCTACCGCGGTCGACGCGGAGCAGCGCCACGTCGAGCGCGTCGCGCTGCGGCGCCGGAAGCAGTTCGAACACGCTTGCGTCGACTCCCTCCACGAGGTCGGAGAGACCGGCGAACGAAAGCTTCGCCTCGGCCTCCGCCGGCCGCGAGACAAGCACCAGAGCGCCGCGCCGCTCGGCCGACCGAACAGCTTCCTCCCAAACGGTGCTCTTGCCGATGCCCGCCTCACCCGTAATCGCGAGCACCACGCGACGGCTTCCATCCCCCGTCAGGAACCACTCGACAGAGGCAACCTCCTCGTCGCGCCCAATGACACCCGACACGCCGAAAGCGTAACCGCGTTCTAGAAGCTAGGGTGTGTCCGGTAACACACCACGTCCGCTGAGCCGTCGATTGCGACGAAGGCGGAATCACGAGCCTCTAGGTCTTCGGTGAACCGCATGGCAAGGACTTGAATCTCCCGCCAGCTATTGGTGTGGATTCCATGTGGATCCAGGGGCAATCCCGTGCCCGCCCGATGTTCGTTTATGGGTTTGGCGGTGGTGCGAAGAAGCCTGAGCGTCCGATGGGTTGCCGGGTCTTGGCGCGGGGTAGGTAGTCCTGTCTCAGGATTGTTGCGACGAGTTCGCGGCGGCTTCGGACTCCGGTTTTGTTGAAGACCGACTTGAGGTGGTCTTGCACGGTGTTGGTTGTCAGCTGGAGCGTCGTGGCGATCTCACGGGTGGAGAGGCCCTGACAAACGAGGCCTGTGAGCGCGCGTTCTTGCTTGGTGAGGCCGTGTGCGGCCATCAGGAGCGGTGCGACCTCGGTCGGGTCGGCCCGCTCGATGATTACGGCGACCGTGTCGTTGTCGCCGGCTAGCCAAGACGCATGGAGGACGGCCCAGCTCCCGGCTCTGGTCTTCACGCGCAGTCGCGGCAGCGTGCCGCGCTTTTCGGGGGTGCCGCGCAGCATCCCCGCGACCGCCTGGACCTCGATCGGAAGCAGGGTGTCGGGAGAGGAAGGTGCTCGCAGTTCGTCCAGCCACTGCTCGGCGGCCGAGTTGGTCGCAGTGAGGGAGCCGTCGGGGGTAAGCAGCAGCAAACCAGGCGCATCGATGGGATCGCCGAGCTCGAGGCTGTTGACCAGCAGGCCGAGCCTGATCCCCTCGGCTATGTGCGGGGCGATCCGTTTGACGAACGCTGCCTCCTCCCGCGAGAAGCCGGATGGCCCCTCGCGGTGGAGACAGATGTAGCCCCAGCAGGTGTCCTGCGTCCTGAGCACGGCGCGCAACTCGTCGGCAAGACCGAGCGGCTGGAAGATGTCGCGATAGCGATCGCTCTTGCTGAGGTCGCCGTCGGTCGCATCGAGCAGCGTTCGCACGCCCTGCCGGTCACGTGCCAGCTCGACCCACTTGTTGTGGTCGCTGCCGAGGAACTCGTTCTCGATGAAGTAGGGGCCGGACTCTTCAGGGATCTCTTCTCTGTAGGCGCCTGTGAACAGGAGCGTCGCAGGGTCGACCGTCGCCCACCACAGCGCGTCGATCGGCACCGCTCGGCGTAGCCGCGGCAACACACGCTCGCGCAGCGCGTCGGGAGCCAGCCCCGAGCGGCAGGTCTCCGCGATTGCCGCCTCGAGGTTGGTGAGAGCCGGCCCCTTCACCATCAGCGCTCAGCCCGCGCTGCCACCTCATAGCGCCCGCGACTGACGAGCTCGACCCCGGTCGCGGCGACCGTGCTCTCGCGGCTCTGGTCGGCGAACCTGTCGGTTGCCTCAGCGGCCTCCTCGCTGTGCCAGAGCGTCAGCGTCAACGCCGAGCCGGCCTCACGATCGATCAGGAACACACCGCCGGCATTCCCCGGCAAGCCCGAGACGAACGAGCCAACCTGCGTCGCCACATGCTCGACCCACTTGTCCAGCGCCTCCGCAGACCCCGACCAGGTAGACGTCCTCGCGACCATCCGACTCTCCTCTACTCCGGAGCAGCTCATCTGCTCGTCACGCCGAGCCTGACCCTCCGCACGCACACCCACCATCCCAGAAACCTGGGACACCGCGCGAGGTGCCATCACGGCACGTGGCTGAACACTCGGGCATCCCAGGCGATCCACGCGGCGGATGACCTCGCCGCGCGAGCCAAGGTTCGCGCCAATGCCACCGTTGGGCTCATCACGCCGAGCGCGCGGGCCGAGAAGGAACTCGAGAAAGCGGAAGCGGCCGAGACGGCCTAGCGCGCGCCGGCCCTGGCATTACGTCCCAAGCGATCAAGAACGGTGGCTGGAGGCGGGGGCTGCGGCTCCCGTCCGCCTCATAGTCACCGGGCGCGTGGTTGCGGCCTACACGCACACCTGAATATCAGGGGCAAGCCCGTGGGTGTCATGCCCCAGTGGGCGAAAGTGAACTAACCCGATGAACCACCGGAGGGGTGATTCGTGTAGTTCCAGCCGGGGCGTAGAACTCGACTTGCCCCTCCGATGTGGCGCGAGGGCAATTAAGCGGAATGGGTTTGGCCCTATGCGGCGGGGCCTGACCCCAACCAATGAGTCGGCCCTTCCGAGGGCGGCAGGGCCGACTCTCCTTCTCCTACCGCCCAGGGAGACCCACATGAGAACAGCGCCCGCCCTCACCATCGGAACACCCCGCTCAGTACCCAACGAGGAGGATCGCGTCTTCCTCTCGCGTTGCGAAGAACTCCGCCGAGTCGGCTACGGCCCTGAGGCTGCAAGCCTCCTCGCCGCAATTCCCGACCTCGACCTGGACCTCGTAATCGAACTCCGTGCCCGCCGCCTACATGCATCCTGACCGGCCGCGGGACCTTCTTTCGTGAGTCGACTTACCCGTGAGCCGGTCACGTTCCAGCGATTCATCGCGATGGGCACAAATGACCTCCGTTGCATCCTGGACGAGCTTGAAACCCCTCGGGCCAGGCGCGAGTCGGGTCTCGACGAAGCGGCGATCGAAAGCCTGATCCGCGTCATGGAACGCGCCGGATACACGTGGGTCATGGAACTCGAATTGGGCGCCGCAAGAGCCTGGGCCGCCCGAGTCGGTGTCAGTTGAGCTCCACGAGGGTAAATCAAAGGAGAAGGTCGCCTCAGCGCCGATGAACTCGAAGCGATTCGAGGGACCGCCGGACCTGTACGAATTTGTCGTTTTTCCCTCGTTTGGGTGATGACGAGCAGTTGCCGGTTGAGGCACGTTGCCCGCAGAGTCTTACCGGGCCAAACAAGGCGATGCTGAGTGAGTGGAGTTCTGCGGATTTTGATCACCGACGAGCACCCTGTGCTCCTCCTCGGCGTGCGGCGAGTACTCGAGATGGACGGTGGCTTCAAGGTAGTCGCGGAGGTCAGTCAGGGCTCACAGGTCTTGCCAATGGTCTCTGCGACCCAGCCCGACGTTGTGCTCCTCGACATGCGGATGCCGACACTCGACGGGCTCGCCTGTCTCGATCGTATTCGCGCTAGCTACCCGGATGCGATCGTGGTTATGTCGTTGCTCGAGGCGGACGCGAACTACATTCAGGTGGCCGCTGAACGTGGTGCCTCGGGCTATCTCGTCAAGAGCGTCGAGCCATCCGCGATCGCCGCAGAGATCCGCGAGGCGGTCGAGGGCAACGGCTTCAAGGCTCGCCCCCTTGCAGACGCAGGCAATGACCGTTCCGCGCGCGAAGCCGGACTCACCAACCGCGAAATCGATGTCATGAAGGTGGCAGCCCGCGGCCTAAGCAACAAGATGATCGCCAAGGAACTCTGGATCACAGAACAAACAGTCAAGTTCCATCTGAGCAACATGTTCCGCAAACTCGGACTCTCCAACCGAACCGAATTGGCACACTGGGTACGGCAACAAGCGGAACCGATCTGACCGCGCGGGCGGGATCCCGACGCCCTCGATCTGCGCGCTAGCAGGCGCCGACCGGGGCCCGGGTGGGTGTCGCCGAGCGCCTCGGCTCCCAAGATCCCTGAGCTACTAGGTCTCGCTTCAGAACAGCAGTTCGTCGGGTTCGGAATCGCCCACCGTTTATCGCGCGAGCGTGCCTGTCGCGGGCGGCTCCCGCTCAAGTGAACCGAGAACACGGTGGGCTTCGTTCCAAGATCACCCGTTTGAGTGGTTCGCATCACGTGTTTGAGGGATTTCGCTTCTGGGGGTTGCTGCGACACTGTCTGCGGGCGCGGGCGGGAGGGCATCCGGTCGCGTGACATCTGCGGCGAGAGGAACTACATGCGGCTTTTGGTGGCTGATGGCCATGCGTTGATGCGCGCCGGAATACGGCATGCACTCGAGCTAGAAGAAGGTTTCGAAGTGGTCGGCGAAGCGGATTCAGGCCCGAGACTCCTGCCGGGCATCTCGCAAACGAATCCCGAACTCGTACTTCTGGATCTCCAACTTCCTGGAGTCGATGCCCCGACAGCGCTTGAGCGCATCCGTGGCCGTGACGCGACCATCCGGGTGATCGGGCTGGCTACGCATCCGAACGTCGAGGAGATGCACAACGTGTGCCTCTACGGTGCGACTGGAGTCATCCTGAAGACGATCCCCGCGGCCGAACTGGGAGGCGCGATCCGCCAGATCATGGACGGCACGACGTTCACCGCCCTCGGCGGCTCACCGTTCGTACCCAGTCCGGCCCATGAAGCGGGGCTGACCGAGCGCGAGCGGGAGATTCTGGAGAGGGTCGCAAAGGGGCATTCGAACAAGCAGATCGCAGGAGAGCTTTTCGTACAGTTGCAAACCGTGAAGTTCCACCTCTCGAACATCTATCGAAAGCTTGGTCTCCAGAACCGTACGGCGGCTGCACGGTGGGCCTACGCAAACGGGCTTACAGCCGAGACATACACAGCAGCAGCTGCCTGAAACCAGGGTGTGCGCGCGCGAGTAGGCCCCGCCCCGGCAGCATTTCGCGGGGGGGCCTAGAGGGCTCCTTCGCGCGCGTTAAGGAAGTGGCGTGGTTGGAGCGCCGAACGTCGGGTGTACGGCGAGGCAGTGGCCCAGGGGGAGGCGAGGGCACGTCTCAAGCCGACCCGGCCTGGGCCACCATAGGAACGGCAAGAAGGCTGCGGCACCCTCTGCCGCCGTTAGCCCCGAAAGCCGAAAGTACACCCGGCCGCCCGATTCAGCAACCAAGAGGTTTCCAGAGAAACTGGCCCCGCCGGCCGCGCCAATCCTGCGTTGACGCGGCAAACGAGTTCGCAAACCGACTGCGGGAACGACTGCCTTGGCGGCATGCCGGCGTGGCCACGCCCAAAGCGGCCCTATCGCGGGCGATACGTTCGAGGGGGAGGGCGGTAGGGCGGGGTCGTGAACCTCTCGGGTGCCGGCTACTTGAGCGCCTTGAGCTCGGCGCTGAGTTCGCGTTCGGCCGTGACGATCCAGTCTGTGTCGGGGCGGCTCCCGGTAGCTTGGGCTAACGCGTCGACGAGGTTACGCCGTACGTACTCGCCCGGTGTTATACGCCAGAGACTGCGCAACCGATCGAACTCCGCCGTCAAGGTCCGTCCGGTTGGAGACTGGACTGTCCAGCTTGGCCGGTAGGGGTCTGTGTGCTCTGACACTCGGACCGAAGTATCGCGACAATCCCGCGCCGAATCGGGGATGGAAGTCTGTGGCCGTTTTGTCGGCGTTTTGGGTTTGTGTCGGCGGGCCTAGTGCTCGAGTGTGGAGAGGGTGTTCAAGAGGCTGAGGAGGCCCGGGTGGCTGTCGAGGTCGGCGTGGTGTTCGGCGAGGGTTAGGCGGATCGCTTCTGCGTCTTGTGTGTTGATGGTTAGTTGGGCGTTGGGTGGTTCGGCGCGGGAGTGGATGTCTAGGGCTTCGCTGATCCGCTCGGCAAGGTGGTGCCCTGCTTCGTACGGCGCGGCGACAAGCCAGTCTTCGAGGATCGGCGCTTCGGTCTGCAAGTTGACGAGGAACGCTAGTTCCTCGAAATGGAGAACAAGGTTGCCAGGCCAACCTTCGATCCGACCGAGATTACCCCCTGTGTCTGTCCTCGGACGGGACACAGGCTTAGATGATCGGCGGCATGAAGCTATAGGTGTCTGGCGAGGCTAGATTGGGGTTGAGGAGTCCGGTGCTGGCAGAGGAGGAGTCCCGCAGACAACTCGTCGGGCGTGCGTGGAGCGGGGTATGGAGTTAGTCGGGCAGGGAGCTCTTGCTCGACTTGGCTGCGGTGGTGCTGGGGGACGGTGCTCGACAGGCAGACCTTTACGTGGGTGAACCCGGTCTTCGGTCCGACCCACCGACCGACGATTTGTGGCCTCTGCGTCATGGAGGAGGTGTCGTTAGTGCGGGATGAGGTTGAGCAGCTCGTCTCGTTGCCGGTCGGTGAGGCCGCCGAGTGTTTTGTTGGGGGCGATTCGTGCGTGGCTGAGGATACGGTGGGCTTTGACCTGTCCGATCTTGGGGAGTGAGACAAGCAGATCGACCACCTTGGCAGAGGTTGCGAACTCGGGCGGGTTGCGAATCAGAGGGGCGAGGTCGGCTCTGCCGGCCGCGAGGTCTCTTTTTAGTTTCGCTCTGTTGGCTCGAACCGCGTTCGCGCGTTCGAGCGCTTGGCGGCGCTGCTGGAGTGGGCGTCCCGGCACGTTCGATGTTCGAGTGCTTGATGTCATCGGAGGATCATTCGATTTCCTCGAGGTGAGATTGAACGGGGAACTCTCATATGGGCGTACGTCAACTCCACAGGTTGGGGACAACCTGTGGACACGCCAAACAGTGACGCTCGGCGCCGAGCGGCGAATCTACCGCCGCCCGTCTCGCGAGTTCAAGACCCGCGCAGACGAGACGACCGCACGTTGCGTGTTTCTTACGTCTATGTCGCGCGCGGGGGGACGGACGTGCACGACAATCTCCCGCCCGCAACTCCCGGGTAGCCACTCCAGGTGCGAGGGCTGCGGTGCGGTAAGTAACGGCCCGCTCCTCGCGTTTTCATAGGGGGAGCGGCCGAGGGGACGGCTGCGCCCTTTTTGTGGCGATGCCGTCTAACGAGGGAGCACGCGTGCCACACATCGAGGTGCTACCTCTTCGCCAGCCGATCCGACTGATCGGTGGAGGCTCGTTTTCACACTGCCCGGCGTGCTATACCCCGACCGAATCGCTGGCGACAACCAGCTTCTAGGGCTCGGATTCAGTTGATCTCGGAGGGGGTAGAAAATCCGATGAGAATCCTGATCGCCGACGACCACCCGTTAGTGCTTGCGGGTATCCGACAGGTGCTCGAGAACGACGGTGGCTTTGAGGTCGTCGCGGAAGGACACGACGGAGCCGAGGTTCTGGCGCTGGTCGATCGGGCCCAGCCCGAGGTCGTGCTGCTCGATATGCGGATGCCGGGCCTGGACGGGCTTAGCTGCCTCGACAATCTCCACAGCCGCCGTCCGAATGTGTCCGTGGTGATGTGCTCGGCAAGTTCCGAGCCAGAGCAGATTTTGTCTGCGTTCAAGCGGGGTGCGTGCGGTTACATCGTCAAGAGCGTCGATTTACGAGACCTCGGCGCTGCAATTCGCCTGGCCGTCGAAGGCACCGCCTACCATGCGTACGGCCTCCCTCTCAAATGAACGAGAATAAGGCCTCGAGGGAAGGAGTGACCTCCGCTAAGCAGGCCCCGGAGCCGGGGCGCAGCTCGTGGGATGGGCTTCAGTCCACCGTACGTGGAGGCACGGTACCCGCCGCGCCGTCGATCGCGACGAACGTGCCAGCCGCGAGGCGAGTCAGACGGCGAGCGCGGGTTCGGTCGCTAGTCGGTCAGCCCCTTCTCGCGGAGCTCGGCCAGCGCGGACTCGGACTTGGCGAGCTGTGCCAACCCCATCCCGTGCAACACCTCGGGTGCTTTTGTGAACTGCGCGTCTCGGTAGTCGATGATCTGCCAGACATTCCCCCACGGATCGACCAGATTGTTGCCCGATAGCTCGGCCCCTGCGGCTCGCGCGGCTGCAAGCACCGCCTCTCGATCATCGACCACCAGCCCCACGTGCCGCGCTCCTGCACGCCCGCTCGGCCCCACGGCCAAGGCGATGAACTGATCTCCGATATCGATGAACGCCATCCGAGGACCAATGCGGCCACGCAGGCGCAGCTCACCGAAGATCTGCTCGAAAAACGCAAGCGCCGCCTCGATCTCTCCCACCTCGACCGCGACATGGTTGATCCCGACCAGCCTCGCCACCCGCCTCACCTCCCGCTGCCGAATCCCAGCAAAGCCTTCGCACGCTCGGCACATTCTCGCGCACCTTCCGCTGAATGACCCAACTGGGTGAGGCGCTTCGGCTACGTCACCGGCAGTCTGCCAGTTCGTTTGTCGAAAGCGGGATCAGTGCTGATGTGGACTCCGCTAGCAGGCCCCGGAGCCTGGCGGCAGTTCGCGGGGGTGGGCTCAGCCCACCGTGCGTTGAGGCTCGGCCTCCGCTGAGCCGTCGATCGCGACGAACGCTGGATCACTTTCCGGAAGGTCTTCTGTGAAGTGCATTGCCAGGACCTGCATCCCGCGCCAGCTCATGGCCCGGATAGCCAGTGCATCCTCGGGCAGGCCCATAGCCGGCTCGATCTGCTCGGGCGCTCGGCCGTAGGCGTGCTCGAACACGCGAAGGGCAGCTCGCCGCGCCTCGGGGTTGACGGTGTCGCCGTCACCGAGGTGCACTCCCGCCAACTCATGGCCTGGACTGCCAGTGCATCCTCGGGCAGGCCCACGAAAGGGTTAGCGTTGGCTGGTGGATGCCGTTGAGTTGATTGAGCAGTTGGACGACCTCGTGCGTGAAGCGAAGGCGGTTCCACTGACCGATCAGGTTCGACTTAACCGTGATCGGGTTGGCCGTATCTTGGATGAGCTTCGGTCTGCGATCGTGGAGGAGTCACGACTGGCGCGTTCAAGTTTCGCTGATCCGGGGGAGGCGCTTGCCGAGTCCAAACGGGAGGCGGAGCAGTTGCTCGAAGCTGCCCGACAACGCGCCACCGATGAGACGAGCGAGCCACAGATCAGCCGAACTGCGGAGCGGTTAGCCGACGAAACCCTCACTCGGGCACGGAAGCGGGCCTTCGAGATCCAACTCGACAGCGAACAGTGGGCTGACGGGCTGCTCGCGATCCTCGAGCCGAACCTCGAGAACTTCAGACGCGCAGTACACAGCGGACGTGAGGGTCTGCTCGAGCGATCGTCGAAAGAGTCTGCCGCTGCGAATCCCCCGTAGGTCGGCGCGCGGATTCTCCGACGTCGGCAAACTGGCCCCGGAGTCGGGCAGCGATCGGCGGGGTGGGCGATCAGCCCGTGGTGCGTGGAGGCGCGGCGTCCCATGCGCCGTCGATCGCAACGAACGCGGGGTCGCCAGCCTCTAGGTCTTCTGTGAACCGCATCGCCAGGATATGCAGCGCTAGCAAGGCCGCGGAGCCTGGCGGCGGCTCGCGGGGTCGGCGTCAGCCTTGACCGGCTAGTCGGGTATCGCTGCCGTGCCGCGCTGGCCGTGGCCGGTGTTGCATCCAGCTCCTACTGGGTCTAGCGTCGTTTCGCACAAGCGCTCCGTCGGTTTCGCGAAGGGTGAGGTGGACGTGTCCAAGAGCAAGCGTGAGAAGTTGGAGGCGAAGCAGGAGCGGTTCCGCAAAGCGCATGGCTTGCGCCGGTTTAAGCCCGCTCCGAAGGGGTTCGACCCGATCGCGGCGACTGATCGCAAGCTGCTGGTACATGGCTATCCCGCTCGACCGGATGCGGAGCGTCATCCGGAACTGCTCGAGCGCTGGACGCAGCTGGTGTCGCGGCCGTGGACGGTCGTCGAGCCGCAGTTTGCCACCGCGAAGGGAGCCTGGTCGGACCTTCGTTATGAGCTTCCGGTCGGGACCGGCTGGGCGGGGAGCACTGTGTTCCCAGGGCAGGGCGACACGGTCAAGTGGATTAACGGGCAATGGACGGTTCCACATGTCGTTGCTCCCGGGCCGGGCGACTGCATGTGCGCCGAGTGGATCGGGATCGACGGTGCCTATGGAGGTCCATCCGCACACTCCGACGACATCCTCCAAGCCGGAACAACGCAGTGGATCGTCGGCGGTGTCCCTGACTCGTTTGCGTGGTGCGAATGGTGGGCCGACCCTCCGGTCACGATTACGAACCTGCCCGTCTCGCCGGGTGACACGATGCACTGCATGATTTGCGTGCTTACCCCGACTGAGGGCGGCGTCCATCTCTGGAACATCACCACGGGCGCTGCGACGTCGTTCATCAAAACACCCGTAAACCCGAACTCAGGGATTCGGCTCGTCGGCAACACCGCAGAGTGGGTCTTGGAAGACCCGGTTCGTGACGAGTTAGCTAGCGAGAGGTACCTGGCGCAGTTCGGTGACGTCTACTTCGACAACTGCATCGCCGGCACACAAAACGGCGAACTGCTCGTCGCGGGGAGCGGCAAGCTGGTAACGCTGCAGGGCATACCGGACGGCGCGAGCGCGATCCGCAACATCGCCGTTCCGTCTATCGAGAACGATTTACTGATCAAGGTCGAGTACACCGGTCACTAAACAAAGCTGGCCAAAGCCGAAGTTTGATCTCGCGGCGAAGAGCCCCGAGCCGGGCCTCGGGCAATAGCGTAGTTTCGCTTTGTTAGCGCAAGGCTTCGATTCCCGGGCGGCTGACCTCCCGCGAGTTCAAGACCCACGCAGACGAGACGACCGCACGTTGCGTGTTTCTTACGACCGCACGTTGCGTGTCTCTTACGCCTACCCGCGCGCGCGTGGTGGCGGCGCGAGGGCGGGGAGCGGATCGACTGCCGCGTTGTTGACCCTTACCTCAAGGTAGAGGTGCGGTCCTGTGGAGTTGCCTGTTGAGCCGATCCGGCCGATCTGTTGTCCGCTGGTGACGTGTTGGCCGAGGGTGACGTTGGTTTGGGAGAGATGGGCGTAGAAGATGGCGATTCGTTGGCTGCTTTGTATGACGACTAGCCTGCCCCAGCCGCCGGGGCGCAGGCCGGCCCAGCTGACCCGTCCCTGGGCGGCCGCTGCTACGGGAGTTCCTCTTGGTGCTGCGAGGTCGATGCCGGGATGGAAGCTGAGCCAGCGCGGCCCGTACGGAGAGGAAAGCCAGCCGTTGACGGGTAGTGCGAGGGACCGCGGACAGCGTGCGATCGGCGTGGCGCTAAGCGCGCGGAGTGTCTGCTTGCCGGCGATCCCATCGTCGGGGAGACCAGCGCCCCGCTGGAAGCGCTTCAGCGCTGCCGCTACATGTGGGCTGAAGTTGCCATTGAAGCGCGCCGATGGGTAGCCGTGCCAGGCGAGCAGAAACTGAAGTTCTGCGACGTCCCAGCCGGACTTGCCCAAGCCGAGCTCACGCCGACCGAGCTCGTGTCCTGCCCAATGACCCAGAGCTTCCCGCGTCTGTGCGCCGGCGATCCCGTCAACGGTGAGACCGTGCTGGTGCTGAAAGGCATCAACCGCGGTCGTGGTTGCTTGCGTGTCGAGACCATCAATCGGGCCGTGATAGAGCCCGTGGCGTACCAGCCCAACCTGGAGAGCGGCGATCGAAGGATCACCGGTCGCCGACGCTGTCGAAGGAGCCGCCGCCGACAAGAACGCGAGCAGTACCGCGATCGCGCAGCCCCAACAGGCGGAGCGCACCATCGCACCCGCTTCGCCGCAACGGCGACATACCCTCTTTCTCGCAGGGAGGCATGATCAGTCTCTAGTTCAGGTCGCGATCGGGCCACACGCCTGGCCGTCGGTCAGGCCGGGATGCGAAGCGGTGTTTCGTGGGGACAGCCGCGACTTGGAAGCACGAGGTCGAGGTGGAAGCCGATCTCGGTGTTCGCCGCGAGCACGAGCGCATCTGCGGGAAGCGCGGAACCGGCCGATGCGACACGAAGGAGGTACGCGTCGGCCGGTTCCTTAACCGGGGCAAGCCGCCCCACCCCGGCTACGCCAATATCAAAAGGGTACTCCTCTGCGGAGGGCTCGCCACCCGCCGTCACCTTTTTCGAAGCCGAACAAGGGGCCGGGTCGCACCCAATAGGTAGACCGTCGGAGCGCGACGGGGGAGGGGTTCTACGCCCAGTCGGTCTCCGCCAGGGCGAGGCAGAACGGCCCCAGCACCGCCATCACCGAGGGTACGCCTCGGCGGACGGGCAGCCTTCTCGCTCACCAGGCTTTTTACCAAGCCGAGCAAGAAACGAACCCGGAACGGGACGGTCCAGCCAAAACTGATTCCGGTCGGCGCGACGAACTACGTGTGGCCGGGTGGGACCGTCTGTTGGCGCAGCGTCGCCCATCCGGCCGAACCCTTCACGGCGCAGCGTCGGGTGCAGGCCGGGACCACAGCCCCCGTCGCGCCTGGCCGGCAGGTCCCGTCGCCAGTCAGCGGTTCGCCGGGATGGGCGTCAGCCGAGCATAGGTCGAGGCCTGGTGTCCGCTGCGCCCGTAGAACGCGGCGGATGCGCGATAGTCCTTCGGAAGGTCTTCTGTGAACCACATCGCCAGGACCTGCGTCTCGCGGCAGCCCATGGCCAGGATCGTCAGTGGATCCTCTGGCATGCCAACGGTAACCACGCTCAGGGCGTCGGCGTCGGCATCGGCGTCGGGATCGTCAGGGGCGCAGGGACTCTGCCCCCGAACCGTTCTGCGGCGCGCCCTGGCCGGCCGGTGTTTCGCGGCCGGCCAGGCATTGCCGTGGTGGGTTAGGGCGTGTGGGTTGCGACCTGGACGAGCCTGGTGCCGGAGATCCCGGCGAGGGTCGGGTCGCCTGATCGGTAGGCCTTGACGAAGAACTGCACGCTATACCCGTTTTTGATCGGGAAGTCGGACCGCGGCTGGACGCTATAGGTCACCTTTCCGTTGCCGTCGGTCGGGGCATCCGTTGGGGTTGAGGTCACGATCGGGGTGGAGCGGAAGAAGACCAGTGCGCCCTTGACGAGCCGGCCCTTCGTGTCTTTGACGGTGATGGTCACCTTGATCGGCACGCTTCGGGACGTGACCGGGTTCGGGTTGAAGACGACCGTGTCGACGATCAGCCGTTCGCCGGCGGGGCCAACCTCACTGACTGGGACGGCGTTCCCGCCGCCACCACCGGTGGTGTCCGTGGCGATCGCGGTGGTGTCGGAGAGGCCGCTCGACTGGCCGGCGCTGTTTTTTGCGGTCACTTTCACGCGGAGTCGCTTACCGACGTCCGACTTCGCGACCGTGTACGTCGTGCCCGTCGCCCCGTTGCTCGTGCAGGAGGTGATGTTTGCGTTGCAGGCCTGCCAGTGGATGGTGTAGGTGATCGGCTGGGTTCCCTGCCATGTTCCGCGTGTCGCCGTCAACTGCTGGGCGACGACGGCATTCCCGGACACGGTCGGAGACGCGGTCTCCTGCGGCGCCTTTGGATTGCCGGGGATCTGGCCGGTCGCATTTGCGCGAGCGGTTGCTTTGCCGTCTGAGTTCGAGGCTGTCACATCGAGGCGGATCGTGTGCGTCTCGTCCGCCGAGACGACCGTGTAGGTCGTACCGGTCGCATTCGTGATCTTCTTGCAGTTGAGACCGTCGCTGTCACAGCGAAGCCACTGGTAGGCGTAGTTGAGCGGGGCGGTCCCGCTCCACGTGCCCTTACTCCCCGTCAGGATCGTGTTGACCTTGATCGGGTAGACGTAGGTGATGGTCGGTTCCAGCGAGTTCGTCGGCGCCGTCTCGCTCCGACCGGTTGCACTTGTCGCCGCGAACAAGGCCACGAGCGTTGCGAGGCCGACCAGCGCCGGCGGCCAAATCTTCGGAATGCGGTGCATCCGTCCATCCCCTTTGTTCGGTTCCGATGGGTAAGGCGATTGTCGCCCGCCTGATCGGGCGCAAGAAGCCATCGTCGTCGTGCCGTTGACCTACTCGCACCCACGATCCAGACCGGCCTACGATCGACCTTCCCGGTTCGCCTTCCGCGTTCAGTGATATCTCCCCAGTGTTTGCTGAACGTAAAAAACCTCGCCCGCAGCGTCGAGGCGTCGGTCGCATCGCCTTATTGCGTGTGCCGGTCGCACAAGGTCTGTCATGATCGGAATCTGTGTTGAAGGCAACGAAGCTCTTGGGTCTCGTCACGGTCTTCGTTGTGGGAGCTCTTGCCGCAGGGACGGTCGCTTCCGGAGGCCGGTTGGCGGCACAGGCGACCTCCGCGACGACGGCCACCTCGACAGTCTCGAACGAGACGACCACGGCTGATACCGCGACGGTGCCTACCGCCCCCGCCGTCACGACGACGGTCCAGCAGACGACGACGCGTGTGGTGCCGGTACCGGTTTCTGGCGCAACAACGACCTCGTCGGACGAGGAGAGCAGCACGCCCGCCTGGGTCTGGGTGCTGCTGGGAATTCTCGCGGCGGGGCTGATTGCGCTCATCGTGCTGCTGGCGCGCCGCGGCGGGGGCGGGGTCTCGGTCGAGGAACGGCGCCACCAGCTCGACGCCGCCGTCGGCAGTTGGGCCGCCCAGGGGTGGGCGGTCGAGAGCGAAACCGGCGACTCGGCCGTGCTGCGCCGCGGCAACGAATCAATGCTCGTAAACGTCGACCGTGCAGGACACGTGAGTACACGGCCACTCCCGACCACAACACCCACATAGCCGAGGACACAGCCCGGACCATGCCAGGTGCCGTATCCAGGCCCCGCTTCATGTCGGTTGAGACGCCCGCTCAGCCGTGAGGAGTATTTTTCAAAGGCATGACCCACTTCGACGCCGGCGATTACCTGAACAATCTTTTCAGTGATGCCGAACTGTTGGAGCGGGTCGCCACCTGGGAGGACTGGGAGCCCCGCGACCGAGCCGAATGGGATGAGCTCACCGCCACGTTCCAGGCCGAACTTGAAACCCGAGACGTCTTCCTGATCGCGCGACCCGGTGATGAGCCCCTCGAGGAACGGGCAAGTGGCGTCGCGGCTATCTACCCGATCTACGCTGCGGCGCGGATCGACAAGTGGAGCGCCAATCCTGTGCTCGACGCGGCGAACGAGCTCGCAAACCGACTGCGGGAACGACTGCCCCCATAGCGGCATGACGGCGTGACCAACGTCGGAAAGCGGATCCCATCCTCGGCAAGTTTCGAAGTGGAGGGCGGCAGCGCGGAGTCGTGAACTTCTCGCTGACTCGCTATTTGAGCGCATCCAGTTGGGCGTTGAGGTCCCGTTCGGCCGCGACGATCCAGTCTGTGTCGGGGCGGCTTCCGCTCGCCTGGGCCAACGCGTCGACGAGGTTGCGCCGCACGTACTCGCCGGGTGTGACACGCCAATGGCTGCGCAAACGGTCAAACTCGGCCGTTAGCGGCCGCCCTCCTGGAGTCTGGATCGTCCAGCTTGGACGATAGGGGTCGGATTGGTCTGCCACGCAGATCCGAAGTATTGCGGCAACCTCGCCGCATCGTGAGACCGCGAGAAGCCGGCCGATCGCCGGGTCGCGTCGACCGAGGCTTCGATCGCGGTTTACGGAAGGTGTTCGTCTGGCCAGGTACCGTGGAGGGCGCGGTACGGGGGAGTGGCACCCTCCCCAGGAGCACGCCGCACGAGAATCTCCCGTACCGCACACTCTGCGGAACGTCCAGGCTCCTTCAAGGCTGGAATACCTCGGGCGATGCAGAGACGCCTCTGCACGGCCCGAGGGCGGCGGCCAGCTTATGCCGTCAGTCCCAGCTGACCTCAACCAACCTTACGGAGTGATTCGAACTGGCGGATTGGCTGATCTCGTTTCCTTCGCTCCTCGTCGCCCTTCCCGAAGTCCCGAGGGCAAGGCGCGCCAGGCCCCGGAGTCGGGCGCTGGCTCGCGGGGTGGGCGTCAGCCCACCGTCGGCTGGGGCTCGGTGTCCACTGCGCCGTCGATCGCGACAAACGCGGAATCACCCTTCGGAAGGTCTTCGCGTTAACTAGCAGGCCCCAGATCAGGGTGGCAGCTTGCGGGGGTGGGCGTCAGTCGACCGCAGGTGGAGGCTCGGTGCCCGTCGCGCCGTCGATCGCGACGAACGAGGGATCACGCTCAGGAAGGTCTTCAGTGAACCGCATGGCCAGGACTTGCAGCTCGCGCCAGTTCAGGGCCCGGAGCCTACGATCGAACGGTGAGACTCGGGATCGCGTCACTCGTTCGTCGTCGCTCTAGAGCTTCGGTTAGTGCGGCCTAGACCCTGACCGCGCCCGAGTGGTTTATCGTCGGGGGTCACTGGCTGTGCATGTTCGCGATGGGAGCCGAATGCTGAGACGTCGCCTGGTTGGGACTGTGGTCGTCGTGGCTTTGTGCGCCGGGTCCGGGGCGCTTTGGGCGCAGGGCGCGGTCAGCGCATCGGGGCCGTGCGGGCTACGCCTCCCGCCTCCTCAGAGAGGCGAGCTTCCGTTCAGGGTCCCGGCCGGAGGTCGAGCCGTCCGCCGTGCGCTGGCCGGACGATTCGGTCTCTGCACGCTGTTCCGGCGGGACGGAAGCCGGTTCGCTCTCCTGCACATCGGTCCGGACGGGCATGCCCTCGGCGTCGCGTTCTATCGGCCCTCCGGGGTGCTATTGAGCGCTGTCGACCCCGTCACCTTGGCTAAGGCCGGGACGAGCCCGGCGAAAGTGGAGTGTGGCAGCTCCTCCCAGGCCTCGATCGGTAGCGAATATTGGGCGAAGGCGTGGAAGTGGTGGATGGGCGCGACGGCTCCGGGACTCAACCGCGACACGGTCGTCGCCGGGGTCAGGAACGCGGCGAGCGAATGGACGAACGACATCAACTGGTGCGGCATCAAGGACCAGGCAAATGCGCCCGTGTCCTATCAGGGAAAGACCTCGAACAACTCGGCAACACAAGACGGCAAGAGCGTCATCGACTGGGGCAGCCTCAAAAACGACCAGGACTGCAACATGGCGCTTGCGTGCGCCTTCACGTGGTACGACGACAAGGGCAACCCGATCGAGGCCGACATCAGGTTCAACACCGACTACACCTGGTCGACAACGGGGGCCTCGAACGCGCTTGACATCCAGACGATCGCTGCACACGAGATCGGCCACGCCCTCCAGTTCGACCACGTCACTAACGCGTCGAAAGACGACGAGTCGAACCTGATGTGGCCGTACTTCGCCACCGGTGACACGAGCGGCCGCAAGCTCGGCCGCGGCGACGCGCTCGAAGACAACAGCCACTACTAGAGAAGCCGAAGCGACGGTCGCGAAGGACCGGGTAGGGCGTCTCCGGAGACGCCGGGGATACCGCGCCGCAGTCCGACCTCGCGTTCGTTCTCGATCGCCCACCACCAGGCTCCGGCGAGCAGGTCCCGTCGCCTGGCGGCAGCTCGCGCGGGTGGGCGTCAGCTCGCGTAATACATGGATGGCGCGACTTCTTGCTCGTAAACGAGGGGGTTGCGCGGCCGCTAGGCGGTTCGGAGGACGCTACTGCCCGAGGTTGTAAGAGCGGATGGTGCCGCTGATTGTGCCGAGGTAGACGGTGCCGTTCACGACCGAGGGCGAGGACCCGAACGCGGTGTTTCCGCCATCTTGGAAGAGCAGGCTGCCGCTGGTCGCGTCCTGCGCGTAGAGGTTGCCGTTGGTCGAAACGACGTAGACGACGCCGTTTGCGACCGTGGGCGAGGACTCGAAGAGTGCGCCGGTGGCGTAGCTCCAGCGAAGAGCGCCGGTTGCCGCGTCAAAGGCGCGCACAGTCCCGTCGATGGAGACGACATAGACGATCTTGTTCGAGAGCGGTATCGCGGCCGAGGACTCGATGTAGCCCGTATTCGCTCGCCAGAGAATCGCGCCCGTAGCCGCGTCAAGGGCGTTGAATGTGCCCGATGTGTACGGGTTCCCCGATCCAACATAGACGACGCCGTTCGCAACCGCAGCGCCCTCGTAAGCAGGCCCCGGTGGGACTGTCATCGCGCGGGGAGGGCACACCCGCGGCGTCCTCTAGGTCGCAGGCGGCTCAGGCAGAACGGGCGAGGATGCCTCTGACGGTTGCCGCGTACCACTGTGCGCCGCCTTGCGCGGTCGGCACGTCATCGCTGTTGAGGCTGTCGGCGATTGCGCGGAGCGAGTCGCCGCGTTGGCGTTGACGCTGGATGCGCTGCACCACCGCCTGCGGGACTGTCGGTGGGCGACCGAGACGTACGCCGCTGGCGCGTTTGACGGCGAGCGCATCGCGGGTGCGTTGGCTGATCAGCCGGCGCTCGAACTGCGCGAAGGTGGCGAGCATGTTCGCCATCGCCTCACCTGTCGGCGTCGATGTGTCGACGGCGCAGTCGAGCGCTACGAGCGCCCAGTGCTGCTTCTGCGCTGTCCCCATCAGCGCGGTGAAGTCGATCATCGAGCGGGAGAGCCGGTCGAGCTTCGCAACCACAAGCGCGGAGGCTTTCCCTTCTTGGAGGACGCGGAGTGCCTCCTGTACGCCGGGTCGTTTCATGTCTTTCGCGCTGAAGCCGGCGTCCTCGATCAGCTCGACGAGGTGCCAGCCGCGGCGCTCGCACTCGGTGATGATCGCTCGGCGTTGCGCCTGGAGCCCGGCACCGCTGCTTTTCTGTTCTTCGGTGGACACGCGGACGTAACCTAGGACTCGCATCGGAGCACTCCTCCGTTGCCATGACCCCGGCGGTGTCAGCCGCGCGGGGTCATATTTACAGGACAGAACTACATTCCTGTATAGCAAATATTCCTATGCTGTACAACAAGGAGCTCGGAACGCGCTCCAGACCGTTAGGCGAGCGCTTCCCGCAACACGCGCCGGTCGCTCTCGGGCAAGGCTGCGACCCGCTCACGCAGCACCACATCGGCGCCACGCCGCTCGATGGCAACGAGATCGTCAAACATCAGGATCGCGGCAAGGCTCCGCATCTCCCGCCAGGACATCTTCTCGACCGCCGCCGCGCTCTCCGGCAGCCGCGGTGCTGGCTTCTCCTCGGCCTGCGGTGCCCGGCCGAGTCCCTCCCGGAGCAGCAGCTCGATTGCCGCAACTCGGGCACGGACATCGGGAACCGGCATATCCACCCGCCTGCGGGTTCCACACTCAGAGCACTCGAACTCGACCCAGGCTGGCTTCGAGGCAGACGTGGCAGCGTCGAGCAACGTGCGTCGTATGTCAGCGAAGCTCGCCGCCGCAGCCTCCGCCAACCCCGGACGAACCCTCGCGGGATCCGAGCGGACGCGTCGGCCTTCGGCCGTCTCGGTCGTAGTCGCGCTCGTCGTGACGACCACCGGCATCGCTACGGGCTTCGACCTCCGACGAGCCGGATAACGCCCCTGGCGCAACACCTCGGCGCCGAGCTCGGCCTCGAGAGCCGCATGATGGACGCAGAACGAACCCGACTCCGCAGCCACCGTCCGACCACAGGGACGACCGTCCCGAAGTACAGCAGAGCAACACGGAAACGGCATACCTACATGGTCGCGGATCCGAATGCGGTTGTCCCCTCGCGCGCGTGCGTGCGTGCGCGCGCGAGGCAATCGCCAATTCACTCCCACGTCCGGCGCCGAACGAGAAGTGTCACCCACTCGCGCAAGCCGCGCCCGGGAGGGACCCTACGCCGAACAAGTAGGCTTGCTCGCGTCACCCACTTCGCCGCTCGCGGCGAGCACCAACGAGAAGGAGCATCCCGATGGCAGGCCCTGACACGCGCGGCAGCGTGTTTCGCACCCGGAAGGGCGACTACGGCATCCGCTGGCCTGAAGCCGGGAAGCGCCCTCAGAAGACCGGCTTCCGCACAAAGACTGACGCACGCGAGTGGTTCGCCGGGCAGGTGGCTCCACGCGTCCGGGACGGTGCACCCGACGCGTCGATCACCTTCGATGCCTTCTGCGACCTCTACCTCGATCGCTGGGGCGCGACGGTCGCGAAGCGGACGAAGGAGACGGTCGAAGAGCGGCTCGCGTCGTCACGCAAGCAGTTCGGCGACTGGACTCTGCGCGAACTCGAGGGCGCCGCGGCCGACATTGCCAAGTGGCGGGCCGAGCTCTCCGCCACGTCGCGGTTCCGATCGGACGCTCGCGATGCGCCAGACCCTCAATGCTGGCGTCCGCTGGCGCTACCTGAGGGGGAACCCAGTTGCCAATGCGGGTGCAAACCCTGTGCCGCGGTCCGATGAGTTCGTGCCGTTCACGCGTGACGAGATCGACGCGCTTGACGCCGAGCTCGGGGCAACGTACGGCTCGCTAGTCGTCTTCGCCGCCGAGACGGGCCTTCGCACGAATGAGTGGGCGGCGCTCGAGCGGCGCGATGTCGATAAGGCCGCGAAGGTCGTTACGGTGCAGCGTCGGTTCGCCGACGGTGTCCTGACTGGCTTTCCGAAGACCGAGCGCTCCCGGCGTAGCGTCCCGCTGACTGAGCGCGCGCTCGCGGCATACGAGCGCCTGCCGGCGCAGCTCGCAACCAGGCTTGTCTTCCCTGCGCCTAGGGGCGGCTACATTTCGATCGACAACTGGCGTACGCGGGAGTGGTACGAGGGACTCGACGCGGCCGGGATCGAGCGGCGTGGGCCTTACCACCTGCGCCATACCTTCGCGACCGAGGCTCTCGCGGCGGGCGTCTCGATCTTCGAGCTCGCCCGCCTGATGGGCGCGTCCGTGAAGGAGATCGACCGCACCTACGGGCACCTGGCACGCGACACAAACGACTCGATCCGCGCCCGTCTCGAATTACGCGCCGAACAACTTGGCGTCAACCTGGCGTCACGAGAGACCAACGAGTAAGGCGCGAAGACGAAGAAACCGCCCGTTTCCAGGCGGTTCCAGAGCGGGAGCGACGGGACTCGAACCCGCGACCTCCGGCGTGACAGGCCGGCGTTCTAACCAGCTGAACTACGCCCCCGGGCGCCGAAAGAGTCTAGCCGAGTAGGTCGAGCGCGGCCTCTGGTTGCTTGAACGGCGGGATCACGTACACGCCCGCCGCCTTCTCGCGACACGCCGCGTACAACCCGCGCGCGAGCTCGAGGCCGATCTCCGGCGCATGGGGGCCTGCGGCGCGCAGCGCCTCCTGCACCTCGTCCGGGACGACGATTCCCGGCACCTCGTTGTGCAGCCGCACCGCGAGCTGATGGCTTCGCAGCGGCCAGATCCCGACCAGGAGCGGGATCGGCGAGGCGCCGCCGAGGCGGCGGAGGAGCTCGTCGAGCGAGTCGAGCTCGAACAGCGCCTGGGTCATCGCGAACTGCGCGCCCGCCGCGATCTTCCGCTCGAAGCGCTCGAGCTCGGTGTCGAGATCGTCGGCGGCGGGATTCACCGCGACGCCGGTGAAGAACGAGGTGGGGGCGTCGATCGCCTTCCCCGAGCGGCTCTCGCCCGCGTTGAGGCGCGCGATCAATTCGACGAGCCCGATCGAGTCGACCTCGTACACGCCCTGTGCGCCCGGATAGTCGCCGACGGTGGGCGGATCGCCGGTGACCGCGAGCACGTTTCGCACGCCCTCCGCATGCGCGCCGAGCAGCACCGACTCGAGCCCCATCACCGTCGTGTCGCGCGGCGTGACGTGGGGGATCGTCTCGATCCCGCAGCTGCGCTCGATAGCTACCGCCGCCATCAGCGCGTTCATTCGCGCGCGCGCCATCGGGTTGTCGTTGATGTCGACGAAGTCGACCTTGCCCGACTCCTCGAGGCGCCGTGCGACGGCGAGCATCGCCTCGCTGTTGCCGCCCTGCGGCGGGTCGAGCTCGACCGAGACTACCCACTCGTGCTCGCGCAGCGCCCGCGCGAGCCCGGTCTCGACCTGCACAGCAGGAGTGGCCGGGACGAAGTCGCGATGGGCGAGGACCCGCGGTGTCGTCGGCGCGCGCTCCTCGGCGACGGCCTCGGCGATCGCGGCGATCTGCGCCGGCGTGGTGCCGCAGCAGCCGCCGATCAGCCGGGCGCCGAGCGTGCGCGCGTGGGCCGCGAACTCGGCGAAGTAGTCGGGGGTCGCGTGCGGGAAGACGATGCGTCCGCCGGAGCGGCTCGCGTGGCCGATGTTGGGCTGGGTCGCGAGCACGGCGCCGTCGCCTGCCATCTCGCCGAGTGCGGCGAGCGCGGCTGCCGGGCCGGCGCCGCAGTTGGCGCCGAAGGCCGCGACGTCGAGCCCGCGCAGGCGCGTCGCCGCATCGCTCGCGGAGACACCCGCGAGCGTCTCGGCGTCCTCGTCGTCGAAGGTGAGCATCGCGACGATCGGCAGCGACGAGACCGAGCGAACGGCCTCGATCGCGGTCACCAGCTGCTCGAGGTCGATGAACGTCTCGATCGTGAAGAGGTCGACGCCGCGCCCGTCCAGGAGTTGCGCCTGCTCCGCGAAGATCTCCGCATCGTCTGCGCCACCCTCGGGCAGCGGCCCGATCGAGCCTGCCACGAACACGTCCTTCCCCGACACCTCACGCGCGTCGCGTGCGCACTTCACGCCCGCGCCGACGATCGCCTCGAGCTCGTCCTCGAGGTACAGCCCCGCGAGCTTGCGCCGGTTCGCGCCGAAGGTGTTCGTCTCGATCAGGTCGGCGCCGGCCCGGATGAAGCTCAGGTGCGCCGCGACGACGCTCTCGGGCGCCCGGATGTTCGCCTCCTCGGGGCACCGCAGGCGCGGCACGGCGCTCGAGAGCAGCGCTCCCATGCCGCCGTCGCCGACGATTACGGGGCCATTCGCCAGCCGTTCGAGGAAGCGACTCATGCGATCCAGGGTAGTCAACCGGTGCAGTCAACCGAGTTCGAGTGATGGATCAACTGGCAACACATCCCCGATACTTGGGTCACACCGAGAGCGGGCCCCGATGCGGCGGGGGCCCTCTCGGAGAGAGCTAGCCGGGGCCCCATGCGGCGGGGCATCCGGCCAAGCGGCCTCCCTAGGGAGACCAGCCGGACAGGGCCGGGCGGCGGCCCTGTCCTGGCGTTTTCGTACGGAATACGTCTAAAGGCGCAGAAGGCTCGCGCCGATGGTTGCGAGACTCCTCGACCCGGGACTGACGGCAATCATCCTGCGGACGGGGTACGACGGAGCGGCGGGCCTGGTGCCCGCCGTTTCGGCTATTCATGGACGACTCGCCCTTCCATGCCGCCTGCCACAGTGACGATCTGGCCCGTGACGTGGCCGGAGATCGTCTCTGACATCAGCGTGACGACGTGCGCGGCGACATCCTCGGGCTGCGCGACCTTGCGAAGCGCCATCGTTCTTGACACGCGACGCACTGCTTCGGCGTCCACGTGGCCGCGCGTCATCGGCGTCTCGGTCCAGCCCGGCGCGACTCCATTCACGCGCGCGTCGGGCGAGAGCCGGGTCACCTCGTTCTTCAGGCTCGGCAGCAGGCCGTGGAGGATCGCCGCCTTCGCCGCCGCGTAGTCGGCGTGGCCGGCCTCGCCGAAGAGCCCCGCCGTCGAGCCGACGAGGACGAGGCTCTTGCCGCCCTGACGCAGAAAGCCGCGCGCGGTGAGGAAGGTCGCGGTGAGGTTCGCGCGCAGCGTCTCCTCGAAGCGCGACAGGGGCAGCTCCCAGACGGGCAGATCCTCGCTCGGCCACACGCCTGCGACCGCTGCGCACCCCCACAATGGCCCCGCCGCCGCAAACAGCGCGTCGACCTGCGCTTCGTCCGTGAGATCGGCGCCGATCACCTGCGCGCCGCCCAGGGCCTCGGCCCGTTCGCGCCCGCGGTGGTAGTGGCAGACGACCTGCGCGCCCTCGGCGGCGAACGCCCGCACACACGCGGCGCCGATCCCGCCCGAGGCGCCGGTGACGAGCACGCGCTTCCCCGCGAGTCCGGTCTCCATCCGGCAAGGCTATGCGAATTGACATCGCCCCTTGCGCGCAGGAAACTTCCCCCCTTCGCACTTTTGATCAAATCGCCTGTGGACTACGTCATCGACTCCAACACGCTTCCCGCGCGGCCCGCGGCAGGCGACACCGCCGAGGTGCGGATCGTCTTCGACCGCGAGAACGGCTGCGAGCGGCTGACGCAGGCCGTGCTCACCTATGCGCCCGGCCGGTCGCAGCCGCAGGTGGTGCAAGACGGTCACCAGGAGGTGCTCTACGTCGTCTCCGGCCACGGCAGCGTCGAGGTTGACGGCGAGGCGCATGCGCTCGAGCCTGATACCGCGTTGTACCTCGCGGCGGGCGAGACCACGGTCTTCGACAACCCCGGCTCCGAGCCGCTCGTGCTCGTGGGCGTCCGCGCGCCCGAGGATCGCGAAACGGCCGCCGGCGAGCGCCGTGTGACCGTCCGCTTCGCCGACCAGCCCGAGCAGCGCGCCGACTCGCACCGCACCTACAGGCTCCTCGTCAACGAGGACGCGGGGTGCTTCGACGTCACGCAGTTCATCGGTATCGTCCAGCCCTACCGCGCTCCCGACCACAGCCATCCCTATGACGAGGTGGGCTACATCGTGGAGGGCCAAGGGATCGCACACATCGCGGGGAAGCAGACGCCGATCGGCCCCGGCTCCTGCTTCCATCTTCCCCCCGAGGAGGTTCACTGCATCGAGAACACTGGTCCCGCGGTGATGCGGATCATGGGTGTGTTCCATCCGTCCGGCAGTCCGGCGTCGCGCACGTACGACGCGGCCGGGGACAACTAACCGTGTCGGACGGTCGTCTCATACAAATGCTCTTGCTAGATCCATCATCAAGGAGGGTTCGATGAAGAAAAGGACAGGACTTCTGGCGCTGGTGGCTGCGGTCACCGCGCTTGCGGTCGTGGCCGCGGCCTATGCGAAGCCGGCCACGAAGGCCGCTCCCGCGTCGGCCACCCGGTCTGCGGCAGCGGTTTCGTGCAACAAGGCGAAGATTGCGATCATGGCCCCGCTGACGGGCGATGCCGGGTTCCTCGGCGTCGAGCAGCTCAGCTGGGCCAAGTACGCGGTTCAGGTGATGAACAAGGCGCTGGGCATGAAGGTCGGCCTGTACCAGGGCGACACTCAGCTCGATCCGGCGCTCGCGTCCACCCTGGCGCAGAAGTACGTCGCAGATCCGAAGACGCTGGCCATCATCGGGCCGTCGACCTCGGGCGCCGTCGTGGCCACCGGCCCGACGCTCGCTGCGGCGAATCTGGCGGCGATCTCGCCGTCTGCCACGCGGACGACCCTGACCATCGGGAACCAGACCGCCGGCAAGAGCTTCTACCGCGACGTCCCGCACGACGGGATCCAGGGGCCGAGCGATGCGGCGTACATGATCAAGTACCTGCACGCGAAGAAGGTCTACATCATCGACGACGAGGAGACGTACTCGACTGGTCTCGCCGACGCCGCTGGTGCGTACCTGAAGTCCAAGGGTGTCACGGTCATCCGTGACTCGGTCAGCCAGTCCGTGACCGACTTCTCGTCGATCGTGACGAAGATCCCGGGCGACACGGATGTCGTCTTCATTCCGTGGCAGCAGCCGCCGGAGGCTCAGACCTTCGCGCAGCAGATGGCGGAGCAGGGCAAGAAGGCCAAGGTCTTCGGCTCTGACGGCACGAACGACTCCAGCAAGTTCCACTTCGCCGGTGCGTACGTGTCCAACTTCGCCCCGGACATCACCGGCATCCCGGCCGACAAGGCGCTCGTCAACGGCTGGCTGAAGGCGAATCCGGGCCAGAAGGTCGGCAGCTTCGGCCCGCCGACCTACGGTGCCACGCAGATCGCGATGCTCGCCCTCAAGGCGGCGTGCGATGCGAACGGCGGCAAGGTCACCCGCGCACAGGTGCTCGCACAGGTGCCGAAGGTGAAGATCAAGCACTGGATCCTCGGCGGCTCGTGGGGCGGCTTCAGCGCCACCCATGATCCGGTGGGGGCCAAGTTCTACATCTTCCAGATCCAGTCGAACGGGGAATACAAGCTCGTCGGCTAGTTCACCTGGAACGGAGTAAGACGCGCGGCCCGGCACTCGTCCGGGCCGCGCGTCGTTTCGTGACAGAATCCCGCCTCGTCCATGAGCAACTTCGTCCAGTTCCTAGTCGACGGCCTGACGCTCGGGAGCGTCTACGCGCTCGTGGCGCTCGGCTACTCGATGGTCTACGGGATCCTGAAGCTCCTCAACTTCGCGCACGGCGACGTCTACATGATCGGCGCCTACATCGGCTTCGGCGTGTTGACGGCCTTCGGCGGCGCGCAGAACCCGGCGATCTCGATCTGGCTCGTGCTGGTGCTGATGTTCATCGTGGCGATGGTCGGCTGCGCGGGGCTCGGCGTCGCGATCGAACGGTTCGCCTACCGTCCGCTGAGGACGGCGCCTCGAATTGCGCCGCTGATCTCCGCGCTCGGCGTCTCGTTCTTCCTCGAGTACAGCGCGCAGCTTCTCTTCGGCGCCTCGCACCGGCAGTACGACGCGTTCAGCTTCGGTGGCGGCGCGCTCTTCTTCAAGGGGATCACGTGGGGGCCGCTGCACATCTCCCTGCTGCGGATCCTGATCATCTCCTCGGCGATCGCCCTGATGGTCGCGCTGACGCTGCTCGTCAACAAGACGCAGATGGGCAAGGCGATGCGGGCCACGTCCTATGACCGCGAGGCGGCGGCGATGATGGGGATCGACGTCGACCGGATCATCGTGATCACGTTCATCATCGGCTCGGCGCTCGCAGGCGCGGCCGGCGTGATGTTCGCGCTGCGCGCCGACGCCTCGCCGCTGATGGGCTTCAACGCTGGGCTGAAGGGCTTCACCGCGGCGGTGATCGGCGGCATCGGCAGCATCCCGGGCGCGATGCTCGGCGGCCTCCTGCTCGGCCTGTTCGAGTCGCTCACGCAGGGCTACCTGAGCGGCCAGTGGTCGGATCTCTTCGTGTTCGCGATCCTGATCGTGATGATGATCGTGCGGCCCACGGGGCTGCTCGGGAAGGCGGACATCCGCAAGGTATGAGCACCCAGCCCGGCATCGGCAAGGACGAGTGGGTCGCGCGCTCCGGCGAGCGGACCCAGCACAAGGGCTTCTTCAAGCCCGGCGCCGACCTGTTCATGCGCCTGCCGTGGTGGGTGCGCTGGGGTCTCTTCGTCCTGTTCGTCGCGCTGGTCCCGGTCTTCAGCTCGAGCGGCTACGTCCAGCGCGTCTGCTTCGACACGCTGCTCTACGTCCTGCTCGCGCTCGGCCTCAACGTCGTCGTCGGCTGGGGCGGGCTGCTCGACCTCGGCTACGTCGCGTTCTACGGCTTCGGCGCGTACATGTATGCGTGGCTCGACTCGAACCAGTTCCACACGCACCTGCCGTCGCTGCTCGTGATCCCGCTCGTGGTCGCGGCCACCGCGCTCCTCGGGCTGCTCGTCGGCCTGCCGTCGAGACGCTTGTCGGGCGACTACCTGGCGATCGTGACGCTCTTCTTCCTGCAGGCGTTCCTCACGATCATGATCAACGGCAGCTCGATCTTCGGCGTCAATCTCACCAACGGCGCCAACGGGATCGCCCAGGTCGATCCGCTCAACATCTTCGGGCACCACCTGCCTGTCGCCCACCTAGGCGTGTTCAACGTCTGGTACCTCTATGTCGCGCTCGCGTTCTTCGTCGTCGTGCTTGTCGCTCTGCGCTTCGTGAACGACTCGCGCACCGGGCGCGCGTGGCGCGCGTTGCGCGAGGACCCGCTCGCCGCCGAGCTGATGAGCATGCCCGTGAACAAGCTCAAGCTGATGGCGTTCATGTTCGGCGCGGCGACCGCGGGCCTCACCGGGACGCTCTTCGCCTCGCTCAACGCGGGTGTCTTCCCGGCGAGCTTCGCGCTGCCGCTGCTGATCACGATCTACGCGATGGTGATCCTCGGCGGCGCGGGGAGCCAGGCCGGCGTCGTGCTCGGCGCGGTGCTCGTCAACGTGATGCTCGAGGTGCTCCGCTCGCCGCAGCACTCGCGCTGGGTCTTCTATGCAGCCGTGCTCGCCGCGCTGTTCGCGTTCCTGCGGCCGTGGAAGTGGCTCGCGATCGTGCTGCTCGGGACGCTCGCCTTCGGCTTCGCGGTGCGCGAGATCGCCCACGCGATCCATCCCGCCTGGACCGCGGGCGCGACGCAGGGCTCGGACTCGGTCGGCCGGCTGATCGGCCACTGGGTCGCGGTGCCGACGACGTTCGGCAGCGGCAAGACGATCTCGTACGTGGCGCTGATCGCGATGGTGCTCCTGCTGACGACGCTCAAGGGCTGGAAGCGGATGGCCTTCCTGATCCCGACCCTCTACATGGGCGCCTTCGTCTGGGAGAACGTGCTGGCGCAGAAGCCCGAGGTGACGCGCTTCGTCCTGCTCGGCGCCCTGCTCGTCGGCGTGATGACGACGCGGCCGCAGGGGATCCTCGGCACCTCGCGGGTGGAGATCGTATGACCGCCCTGCTCGAGCTCCGCGGCGTCTCGATGGCCTTCGGCGGCCTGTCCGTCCTGGACAAGCTCGAGCTCGAGGTCGGCGAGAACGAGATCGTGAGCGTGATCGGGCCGAACGGCGCCGGCAAGACGACGCTGTTCAACGTGATCACCGGGATCTACGCGCCGACCTCCGGCGAAATCGTGTTCGAGGGCCAGAGCCTGCTCGGCCTCGAGCCGCACCAGATCACCCAGCGCGGCATCGCCCGCACCTTCCAGACGCTGCGGCTGTTCCTGAACATGACCGTGCGCGAGAACGTGATGACGGCGGAGTACGGAAGTACGCACGCCGGCGTCTTCCGCTCGATGCTGCGGACACCGGGGATGCGGCGCGAGGAGAAAGAGATCGCGCGCGTCGCCGAGGAGAAGCTCGCGTTCTTCGGCGAGCGGCTGATGGGCTACCGCTGGGACCAGCCGGCCTACAGCCTCTCGTACGCGAACCGCCGCCGCCTCGAGATCGCCCGGGCCACCGCGACCGGGCCGCGGCTGCTGCTCCTCGACGAGCCAGCCGCCGGGATGAATCCTGCCGAGACGCACGAGATCACCGAGCTGATCGGCAAGCTCCGCACCGACGGCGGCTACACGATCCTGGTCATCGAGCACGACATGCACGTCGTCGAGGGCATCTCCGACCGCGTCGTCGCGCTCGACCACGGAGTCAAGATCGCGGAGGGCTCCTTCGAGCAGGTCGCCACGGACGAGAAGGTCGTCGAGGCGTATCTCGGCACGAAGGCCGCGTCGACGAAATGAGCCTCCTCAAGCTCTCAGGAATCAACACGTACTACGGACAGATCCACATCCTCCAGGACGTGGAGATCGAGATCGGCGAGGGCGAGCTCGTCTCGCTGCTCGGCGGCAACGCGTCGGGCAAGTCGACGACGCTGAAGACGATTCTCGGGATCGTGAAGCCGCGCACCGGCACCGTGGAGTTCCAGGGCGAGAACGTCACCTCGCGCACGACGAGTCACCGGATCGGCCGCGGGATGGCGATCGTGCCCGAGAACCGCCGCCTGTTCGGGCCGATGACCGTGCTCGAGAACCTGGAGATGGGCGCGTACCTGAACCGCGACACGAGCGGGCGCAAGGACGACTTCGAGCGGGTCTACACGCTCTTTCCGCTCCTGTACGAGCGGCGCAGCCAGCTTGCCGGGACCCTCTCCGGCGGCGAGCAGCAGATGGTCGCGATGGGCCGCGCGCTGATGAGCCACCCCAAGCTGCTGCTGATGGACGAGCCGTCGATGGGCCTGGCGCCCGTGCTCGTCGAGCGCAGCTTCGAGATCATCAAGCAGGTGCACGAGGCCGGCGTCGCGATGCTCGTCGTCGAGCAGAACGCGAACATGGCGCTCTCGATCGCCGACCGCGGCTATGTCCTCTCGACGGGTCGGATCGTGCTGCAGGGCAAGGCCGCGGATCTCCTCGAGGACGAGGATCTCCGCAAGGCGTATCTGGGTCGCTAGCCGGCGGCTTCGGCCGAGCGCAGCCCGCGGTAGGCCCACAGGCAGAACAGGAGCCCGAGCGCCGCGGCGACGGTGAACGCGGCGAGGACTTCCGTCGGCGCGCCGGCGACGAAGCCACGGCCCGACTCGACGATTCGCGTCATCGGGTTGACGACCGCCACGCTGTGGATCCAGCCCTGGAGCAGCGCGAGCGGGACGTAGACCGGCGCGAAGAACAGGATCAGGAAGACGGGCATCTGCATGATCGGGCCGGCCTGCATCGTCCTGAGACGCATCGCGACGCCCGCGGCCCAGAGCGTGGCAGCGAAGTTGACCATGATCCCGAGCAGGTAGAGGCCGGGGAGGTCGATTCCGTTGCCGCCGACGTGCATCCGAACGGCGAAGGCGACCGCGGTGAGGAGCGAGGCCGTGAGGATCCAGCGGCCGAGCGCGGCGATCGCGTAGCCGAGCACGATCCCGCTGCGGTGCGGGGCCGCGAGCAGCAGCCGCCGGGCGAAGCCGCCCTCGAAGTCGCGCGCGATCCCGAAGCCCGTGAAGACTCCGGCGAACGCGGCGGACTGGAGCATCACGAATGCGAACTGGAACGCCGTGTAGCCCGGTGGGTAGTCGAACCCCGGCGCGTGCGAGATCCCGGACAGGCCGCCGGCGAACGCGGTGAAGAAGAAGAGCGGGAAGACCACCGACGGGATCAGCAGCGACTTGTTGTGCGTGAAGTTGTGCAGGCTGCGCCAGGCGACGCCGTATGCGACCGAGAGGTGCGTCATGCGCGCGCCAGTCTCGAGCTCAGCGAGAACGCGGCGAGCGTGATCGCGATCGCCGCGACGACGATCGCGATCCCGAACCCGAGCGCGAGCGCCTCGCCGTCCCAGCCGATCACGATCAGGCTGCGGACGCCCTCGATCAGATACGAGACGGGGTTCACAGTCGCGACGTCGCGGAACCAGGTCACCGACATCAGGTTCCGTGGGATCGCCATCGACGAGAGGAACAGGAACACGAAGAACGCGGGAAAGAGGCCCTGCACGGCCTCGCCCGAGCCGGTGCGGAGCGCGGCGAAGAGGCCGAGCGCGCCGAACGCGAGCACGACGAGGGTGTAGAAGCCGAGCAGCACGAGCACCCCGAGTGGGCCCGAGGCGAAGCGGACGCCGATGATCAGGCCGACCGCGATGTAGACGACCGCCTGGAAGAGGCCGAGCGTGATGGTGCCGCCGAGCTGGCCGACGAGCAGCGCCACGCCGCGCATCGGCGTCAGCGAGAGCCGGCTCAGGAAGCCCGTCTGGATGTCGCGCGCGAAGTCGGTGCCCGTGTTCATGGTCGCGAAGAGCGCGCCCTGGATGAACGGCACGGCGAGGATGAACGCGGTGATCGACGGCGTCGGGAAGCCGGGCAGATGCGTCTCGGCGCGCAGGCCGCCCGAGTTGACGGCGAGCAGCATCAGCGGGAAGACGACGGGCGCGATGATGTTCGCGGGCTGGCGCATCGTGCGCACCACCGAGCGGCGCCCGAGCAGGTAGATCTGGTCGAGCGTGTTCAAGCGGACTCCATCACGAGGCCGTCGTCGTCCGAGCCCTCCAGCGAGCGTCCGGTCTTGACCAGGAACACGTCGTCGAGCGAGGGCTGGTGCAGCTGGAGCTGGCCGATGGCGACGTGCTCGGCATCGAGAGCTCGCACGATCTCGGCGAGGTCGGCCTGGCCCGTCTTGAGCCGGACCGCGACGCCGTGCACCGACGCGACGGACTCGCCGAAGCGCGAGAGGATCGCAGCGGCGCGGTCGGCTTCCGCGGGGTCGGCGGGGACGACCTCGACGGTCGGGCGTCCGATCTCGGCCTTCAGCGCGTCCGGCGTGCCCTCGGCGACGATGTGGCCGTGGTCGATGATCCCGACGCGGTCGGCGAGCACGTCGGCCTCCTCGAGGTACTGCGTCGTGAGGAACACGGTGACGCCCTCGTCCCTCGCGAGGCGGCTCACCTCCTCCCACAGCGCGGTCCGGCTCTGGATGTCGAGGCCGGTCGTCGGCTCGTCGAGGAAGAGGATTCGCGGGCGGTGGACGAGCGCGAGGGCGAGGTCGAGGCGGCGCTTCATCCCACCGGAGTAGCCCTTGATACGGCGGTCGGCCGCGTCGGTGAGCCCGACGCGCTCGAGCAGCTCGTCGGCGCGCGGCTGGCGCTCGGCGCGCGGGAGCGCCTGGAGGCTCGCCTGGAGGCGCAGGTGCTCACGGCCGGTGAGCAGCGGATCGAGCGCGGCCTCCTGGAGCGCGGCGCCGATCGCCTTGCGCACCTCGGGCCCGTCCTCGACCACGTCGAAGCCCGCCACGCGCGCCGTCCCTGACGTGGGCGGCAGCAGCGTGGTCAGCATCAGCACCGTCGTCGACTTGCCCGCGCCGTTCGGGCCGAGAAAGCCGTAGATCTCGCCCGGCGAGACGTACAGGTCGATTCCGTCGACCGCCCGCGGGCCCTTCTTGAACTCCCTGACGAGGTTCTCCACCTCGATCGCGTGCTGCTCGCTCATCGTCCTAGCCTACGTAGGTTTCCCCTCGCTACGGCGTCTAATACGACATGCGCTTCTTGGTCGCCTTGCTCGCCGCTCTCGCCTTCGCGTCGCCCGCCGCGGCGAAGCTGCCGCCGCTGCCGCACGGCTGGCCGGCGACCATGCAGCTCGGGCTGAGCGACTCGCCGGGCGGCGCGGCTGCGCTCCACGCCTCGGCTCCGTTCGGCTTCCGCTACCAGTACCTCGCCGGCGGCGTGAACACGGGCAACGGCTGGGCGACCTGGAACCCGAACGGCACGTTCGCCTCGATGTACGTCCAGGAATCGTGGGCTCACGGCGAGATCCCGGTGCTCACCTACTACCAACTGCTCCAGTCGAAAGGCGCGACCGGCGACGAGGCGACCGCCGACCTCGCGCACCTGCGCGACCCGGCGCTGATGCAGGCCTACTGGGCCGACGTGCGGCTGCTCTTCCAGCGCGTGCGCGGGAAGAAGCCGGTCGTCGTCCACGTCGAGCCCGACCTATGGGGGTACATCGAGCAGGCCAATGCCGTGGCCCTCGGTTCTGCGTTCGCGCAGCAGTGGGTCAGCCTGCGCAATCAGCTCGCGCCCAATGTGATCCTCGCCTACCACATGAGCGGCTGGGGGACTAAGCACGACATCGTCTACGAGAAGCCGAGCAACGCGACGGTGCGGGCCTACGCGACCGAGTCGGCGAATTTCTACCTCGCGCTGCACGCGAAGTTCGACCTCTCCTTCGAGGACTTCTCCGATCGCGACGCGGGCTTCTACGAGAAGATCCAGGGCAACGCGAAGACGTGGTTCGCGCCCGCCGACTTCCACCGGCACCTCCTGTACGGCGCGACCTTCGTGAAGCTCGCCGGGGTCCGGATGGCGGCGTGGCAGATCCCGCTCGGCAACACGCTGATGAGCGCGATGAACAACACCTGGGGCCACTTTCAGGACAACCGCGTCCAGTGGCTGCTCGGCGACCAGAGCCGCGCGCATCTGCGCGCTTACGCGGCCGCGGGCTACGTCGCGTTCCTCTTCGGCGGTGGCGCCGGCGGAACGACCTGCGCGTGCGACGCGGACAAGGACGGCGTCACGAATCCTGCGCCGGTCGACGGCAACACGCGCCCCTCGCTCTCGGCCGACGACGACGGCGGCTACTTCCGCGCGCAGGCGCGTGCGTACTACAAGGCCGGGGCGCTCAGCCTTCCGGGGTGACGTAGGCCGCGGTGAGGCCGCCGTCGACGAGGAAGGTCGAACCGTTGACGTAGCTCGACTCCTCCGAGGCGAGGAAGAGCGCCGCGTTCGCGATCTCGCGCGCCTGCGCGAGGCGGCCCATCGGCAGGTGGATCCGCCGCCGCTCGTACGCGGCCGGGTCGGCGCTGAAGAGGCGCATCAGCATCGGCGTCTCGACCGGCCCGGGGCAGAGCGCGTTCACGCGCACGCCCTGGCGCGCGAACTGGACGGAGAGCTCGCGCGACATCGACAGCACTGCGCCCTTCGAGGCGGTGTAGGAGATCTGGGACGTGGCCGCGCCGACCAGGGCGACGAACGAGGCGACGTTGATGACGGAGCCGCCGCCGCGCTCGAGCAGATGCGGAATCCCGTACTTGCAGCAGAGGTAGACGCCCTTCGCGTTGACGGCCTGGACGCGATCCCAGGCATCCGGCTCGGTGGTGAGGATCGAGTCGTCGTCGGGCGGCATGATCCCCGCGTTGTTGTAGAGCACGTCGATCCCGCCGCAGCGCTCCGCGACCGCGGCGTAGAGGCCCTCGACGCTGGCCGCGTCGGTCACGTCCACCTGGTGGAAGAACGCGTCGCGGCACTCGGCCGCCGCCGGCTCGCCGGTCTCGGCGCTCACGTCGGCGACGCAGACCGTCGCGCCCTCGTCGGAGAAGAGCTTCGCCGCCTCGCGGCCGATCCCGCCGGCGGCACCCGTGATCACGCACACCTTGCCGTTGAGCCTGGCCATCGTCACTCCTCCGTCGAGATGAACACGTTCTTGACCTCCGAGTAGCTCTGCAGCGCGTGCATCCCGAGCTCGCGGCCGAAGCCGGACTGCTTGAAGCCGCCGAACGGCGTCGAGACGCGCACCGAGCTGTTCGAGTTGACCGAGAGCACGCCGGTCTCGAGCGCGCGGGCGACGCGCAGTGCGCGGGCGCCGTCGCGCGTCCAGATCGAGCCGCTCAGGCCGTACGGCGTGTCGTTTGCGAGCCTGACCGCTTCGGCCTCGTCCTTGAAGGGAATCAGCGCCGCGACCGGGCCGAAGACCTCCTCGCGCGCGACGCGGTCGTCGTTCGTCGCCTCGACCAGGGTGCACGGGAACCAGAAGCCGGGGCCGTCCGGGACCTCGCCCTGGAAAAGCGGCGTGCCCTCGACGAACGAGGAGACGGTCTCGCGGTGCGCGGCGGAGACGAGCGGGCCCATCTCGGTCGCATCGTCCTCCGGGTCGCCGACCTTCATTGCGGCGGTCGCCGCGACGAGCAGCTCGGCGAACTGGTCGTACGCCGCAGCCTCCACAAGAATCCGCGAGCGCGCGCAGCAGTCCTGCCCCGCGTTGTCGAAGACGGCGTAGGGCGCCGCGGCGGCAGCCTTCTCGAGATCCGCGTCCGCGAAGACGACGTTGGCCGACTTGCCCCCGAGCTCGAGCGTGACGCGCTTCACCGTCCCCGCGGCCCCGCGCATCACCTCCTGCCCGACCTCGGTCGACCCGGTGAAGCCGATCTTGGCGACGTCGGGATGCTCGATGAGGCGCTGCCCGACCACGGAGCCCTTGCCGACGACGATGTTCACGACGCCCTCGGGGAAGCCCGCCTCCAGCGCGAGCTCGCCGAGCCTCATGGCCGTCAGCGGCGTCAGCTCCGCGGGCTTCAGGACAACGGTGTTCCCGCAGGCAAGCGCCGGCCCGAGCTTCCAGCTCGCGATGTTGAGCGGGAAGTTCCACGGCACGATCAGCCCGACGACGCCGAGCGGCTCGCGGAAGGTCACGTCGACCCCGCCCGCGACCGGAATCGTCTCGCCGTAGTGCTTGTCGACTGCGCCCGCGTAGTAGTGGAAGACCTGCGCGACCATCCCGACCTCGCCGCGCGCACCCGCGATCGGCTTGCCGACGTTGCGCGACTCGAGCCGCGACAGCTCCTCGTGGTTGTCCTCGACGAGGGTCGCCAGCCGGCGCAGGAGGCGGGCGCGATCGTTCGGAGCCACGGCTCGCCAGGCCGGATATGCGGCCCGCGCGGCGGCGACCGCGGCGTCGGTTTCCTCAACCCCGGCCCGCTCCAGCTGGGCCAGGCGCTGCTCGGTGGCCGGGTTCAGGATGGTCAGCGTCACGGGGCCAGCCTAACGCGCCTATAAAGCGTCGGGCCGTTGCAGCCGATTATCTGAGCCTGTGGAAAACGTGCAGGCATTCGATCCGACGATTCTCGAGCAGTTCGCCAATCAGCTGCTGAAGAAGGCCGACTCCGTGCGGGTCGGCTCCGCCGTCACCGGCGGTGTCGTCGGCGTGATCTTCGGCGCCGTTCCGCTCACCCCGCTCGCCTCGGTCTGGCCGATTCCCGCGATCTTCGGGTTCGCGACGATCCTGCTCGGCGCGCTCGCCGGCGTGCTCGTCGGCTACGTGGTCGGCGAGGGTCGCGCGTTCCGGCTCAGAGTCCAGGCACAGACCGCGCTGTTCCAGGTCGACATCGAGCGGCGGCTCGAGTCGGCGCTCGCCGTCCAGGCTCGGCTGATCGCCGCGGCGATCGGCGCAGCCAACCCGACTGCGGCCCGACCGCCGGCTCCCGTCGCTGCGGCTCCCGTCGCTGCGGCCCCGCGCGCCGGCTCCCGCGCCCGTTCCTCCGCCGCCCGCGCCCGTCGCCGCGCCGCCGCCGGCCGCTCCGGCTCCAGCCCCGCTGCCGCCCATGCTCCGCGAGGTTCCGGCCCCGCCGCCGCCGCAGCCGCCTCCTGCCGAAGGCCCGCCGCTCTCCGTGCCGGCCACAGCGCCGCCGTTCGCTAGCGGCTAGAGCGGTACTCCCGAGCCTGAGCGACGAGCGCGCGGAAGAGCGCGTCGTCGGCGCCCGCCTCCGGGTGCCAGAGCACGCCGACGGCGAACTGCCGGTCGGGATCCTCGAGCGCCTCGACCGTCCCGTCCTCGGCCCACGCCACCGGCTCGAGCCCCTCACCGACCCGGCCGAAGCCCTGGTGATGGTGCGACTTCACCGGTGCGCGGTCGCCGAGCAGCGAGCTCAAAGTCGTACCCGGCTCGACCGTCACGTCGTGGTCGGCGAAGACGCCCGGAGTCTCCTTGTGCCGGTCGCCGCCGACGACCTCTGGCAAATGCTGGACGAGGTCGCCGCCGCGCGCGACGTTCAGCACCTGGCTGCCGCGGCAGATCGCGAGGACGGGCATGTCGCGCTCGAGCGCCGCGGTCAGCAGCGCGAACTCGGCGCGGTCGCGCTCGGGGCGCAGGCCGTTCGTCTCGGGATGCGTCGGCGCGCCGTAGGTCTCCGGGTCGAGGTCGGCGCCGCCGGAGAACACGATCCCGCCGAGCGCGTCGAGTGTCTCCTCGATCCCGTCCTCCGTCGGCGGGACGAGCAGCGGCCGTCCTCCCGCCTCCTCGACCTTCTGGATGTACATCAGCGGGATCAGCGACGCGGGCAGGTCCCACGCGCCCCAGCGCGCCTGCTCGACGTAGGCGGTGATGCCGATGAGCGGGCGGCTAGCCACGTTCGAACATGCGCTCGCGCTCGTAACAGGTGACGACGCTGTCGAACAGCGCCTGCTCGGTGCGCGCGTAGTTGAGGTAGTGGTCGATGACCTCGTCGCCGAGCGCGGCGCGGGCCATCGTGCCGGACTCGAGCGCCGCGACGGCTTCGCGCAGCGAGTGCGGGAAGCGCTCGACGTCGGACTCGTAGGCGTTGCCCTCGAACGGAGGCGGCAGCGGCAGCTCGTTCTCGATCCCGTAGAGGCCGGCCGCGATGATCGCCGCGAATGCGAGGTACGGGTTCGCGTCGGCCCCGGGAATCCGGGTCTCCGCGCGCAGGGCCGGGCCCTTGCCGACGATGCGGAAGCCGCAGGTGCGGTTGTCGTGGCCCCACGCGAGCGTCGTCGGCGCCCAGCTCGCGGCCGCGTAGCGCTTGTACGAGTTGATCGTCGGCGCGAAGAAGATCGCGAGCTCGCGCGCGCACGCGATCTGGCCCGCGAGGAACTGCTTGAACGTGTCCGACTCGCCGGCGAACGCGCTCTCGTCGCCGCGCCAGAGCGACGCGTGGATGTGGCACGACGAGCCGATCGAGGCGTGATCGGGCTTGGCCATGAACGTGATCGACTGGCCGTTCAGGTGCGCGATCTCCTTGGCGCCGTTCTTGTAGACGACGTGGTTGTCGGCCATCGTCACCGCGTCGGCGTAGCGGAAGTTGATCTCGTGCTGGCCGGGCCAGGCCTCGCCCTTCGAGGTCTCGACCTGGAGCCCCGCAGCATGCATGTGGTTGCGGATCTGGCGCAGCAGCGGCTCGTCGTAGGTCGAGGCGAGGATGTGGTAATCGAGGATGTAGGGCACCGACGGCGTCAGGTCGCGGTAGTGCTTCGCGTGCGCCTCGGCGTAGGTCTCCTTGAAGAGGAAGAACTCGAGCTCGGAGGCGAGCATCGGCGTGAAGCCCAGCGCTTCGGCGCGCGCGACCTGCGCCTTCAGCACCTGCCGCGGCGACGGTTTCACCGGCGAGCCGTCATGCCAGACGACGTCGGCCAGGATCATCGCCGTCCCCTCGAGCCACGGGATGCGGCGCAGCGACGCCATGTCCGGCTCGAGCCCGAAATCGCCGTAGCCGCGCTCCCAGCTCGCCATCTCGTAGCCGGGTCGCGGCTCCATCTCCATATCCAGCGTGAGCAGGTAGTTGCAGCCCTCGACCTCGTGGCCGCCGTCCATCTCCGAGACGAAGAACTCGCCGTGCAGGCGCTTGCCCATCAGGCGCCCCTGCATGTCGGTGAAGGCGACGATCACCGTGTCGACCTCACCCGAGGCGACGAGCTCTTTGAGCTTCGCGTACTCCAGCACGCCGACGAGCATATCTCCGTCCGATGCAGCGACGACACTCGGCTTGACAGGGAACTGAGCTTCGGGAGTGAATACCCCTTGGGTTCCTACCGTGCGGCGGTCGGGATCAATTCGTTCAACGAGCAGGGAGGCGGCACATGAGTACCGAAGCGCCCACACCTGGCGCGATCCACACGTCGGAGGACGAGCAGATCCTCCACAAGCTTGGCTACGCGCAGGAGCTCTTCCGCGCAATGGGCGTGTTCCGGAACTTCGCCATCAGCTTCACGATCATCTCGATCCTGGCGGGCTGCCTGACGTCGTACTACCTCGCCTTCCAGTGGGGCGGCCCGGTGGCCGTCACCTGGGGCTGGATCATCGTCGGCGTCTTCACGACGTTCGTGGCGCTCTCGATGGCGGAGATCGCCTCGACATATCCCACGGCCGGCGGCCTGTACTACTGGTCGTCCAAGCTCGGCAGTCCCGCGTGGGGCTGGTTCACGGGCTGGTTCAACCTGCTCGGCCTGATCGGGATCATCGGCGCCGTTGCCTACGGCCTCGCGATCTACGCGACGGCGTTCTTCAACCTGCTTTGGAGCTACCCGAACGACATCCACCACATCTTCTATCTCTTCGTCGCGTTCATGCTGGCGGCGACGGTGGTGAACATCTTCGACGTCCGGATCACGTCACTGATCAACGCGATCTCGGCGTACTGGCACGTGATCGGGACGCTGATCATCGTGTTCGCCTGCATCTTCGTGCCGAGCCATCACCAGTCTGCGAAGTACGTCTTCACGCAGACGATCAACAACTCGGGCTTCGGCGGCCACACGTGGGGCGTCTGGCCCTTCTTCATGGTCTTCCTGATCGGCTCGATCGGGATGGCGCAGTACACGCTGACCGGCTACGACGCCTCCGCGCACATGTCCGAGGAGACGCACAAGGCGTCGCGCTCGGCTGCGGTCGGGATGCTCTGGTCGGTGGTCGTCTCCGTGATCGCCGGGTTCATCCTGCTCGTGGCGATCACCTTCGCGATCCCGAACAAGGTCGCGGTCCAGACGCAGTTCACGTACATCACGACCTACATCTGGCAGACGTCGATGGGGACGCACTGGGCCGAGGTCCTGCTCTTCATCGTGGTCTGCGCGCAGTTCTACTGCCTGACGGCGTGCATCACCTCCGGCTCGCGGATGCTCTTCGCGTTCTCGCGCGACCGGGCCGTGCCTGGTCACAGCGCGTGGCGCTGGGTCTCGCGCCATCGCGTTCCGGTGTATGCGGCGGTCGGCGCTTCGGTGGCCGGCTTCGCGCTGCTGATCCCGACGTGGTGGAACAACCTCGCGGGGTACTACGTCGGCACCTCGGTGGGGACGACGTGCCTCTACATCGCGTTCATCCTGCCGGTGATCCTGCGCTTCAAGGCGGGTGCGAGCTTCGAGAAGGGAGCCTGGAGCCTCGGCAAGCACTACAAGTGGATCAACATCATCGCGATCCTCTGGGTGGTGTTCATCTCGGTGATCTTCATGCTCCCGACCTCGCCTGCCGGGATCCCCTGGCGGACGGGCTTCACCTGGAATGCGGTCAACTATGCGCCCTTGACGGTGGGCGGCGCGTTCATCCTCTTCGGCGGGTGGTGGATGCTCTCCGCGAAGAAGTGGTTCAAGGGACCGGTGCGCATGGGCTCCGACGACGAGCTCGAGCAGCTCGAGGCGAAGCAGGAAGGCGAGTTCATGCTTCCTGCCGACACCGAGTACGAAGGCGCCTAGCCCTTCAGATCTTCGTGGCTCGAAACGAGGGGCGCCGGCGAGGCGCCCCTCGTTTCGCTACGGTCAGCGAAGGCCCGCGACGTCCGCGACCGGCTGCGTCTACCTCGTCTGATCACGACTAGGCCCGACCGCTCAAGTCCCCGCGAGCCATGCCCCGGTGCCTGACCCCGGGCCGTGTACGTCTGGTCCGTGACCCGCGCTGGACGTGGCTGCTTTAGCCGAGGGCGGCTTGGAAGCGCGGCTCCGCCGCTGTCCTCTCGAGGCGCTCGAAATGCTCCGATGCGTAGCCCACGAAGTCGAACTCGAGCTCCGAAAGCGCCTCCTGCACCACGCCCCACATCGCCTCGCGGAAGTCGCTCATGAACCGCATCAACACAAAGGCGTCGGGATCGTCGGCACCGTACGCCGCGAGGAACCGCCGCTCCGAGAACTCGTCTAGACGGTTGTTGACGGCGAAGTTGGCCAGGTCGAAGTACGGGTCGCCCATCCCGGCGTACTCCCAGTCGACGATCCAGAGCTGGGTGCCGTCGTTGATGAAGTTGGCCGCGAGCAGGTCGTTGTGGCACGGGCGGCTCGGGGCGCTCTGGCGCCGGCGCTCGATCGCGCCCGCGATCTCGTGCGCGCGGTCGTACTGGGCAGGGACCTGGACGCCGTGCTCGATCGCGGTCGCGCGGTACGCCTCGACTACCCGGAACGCATTGAAACGGCCGCCGATCGGCGGAGAGTCGTGGAAGCGGCGCAGCATCTCGGCGACCTCCTCGACACTTTCGATGCGGCCGGTCTCGCCGTGGATGTAGCGCGTCACGAGGTAGCCGCGCTCGTAACGGAGCACCTCGGGCGCGAGCCCGAGCTTCGCCCCGGCAATGCTCGCCTCGTGCTCGACGTAGCGGTCGATCCCGAGCAGCTCGGTGTCCCGGCCGCCGATTCGCAGCACGTAGGTCTCGCCGGCGACCTGGACCTTGAAGTTGCGGTTCGTGATTCCGCCGCTGAGCGGCTCGATCACTGCCTGGTGCCCGGGCCAGAGCACCTCGACGGCCTTCACGCGCGCACCCGCTCCGAGGCGGCGTCGAACAGCGGCTCGGCCGCGACCTCCCCCGAGACGCGCTCGCCGAAGCTCTCGACCTCGACCGCCCTGCCCGGGACCGCGTCGCCCGCGGGGAGGTAGGCGTAGGCGATCGAGCGCTCGACGGTATAGCCGTACCCCCCGCTCGTCACGCGGCCGACCGCCTCGCCGTCGATCAGCACGGGCTCCGAGCCGAGCGCGACCAGCCGCGGGTCGGCGAGGACGAGACAGCAGAGCTTCCGCTCCGGCTCCTGCTTGCCGAGCAGCGCCTCGCGCCCGGTGAACTCGCCCTTGTCGAGCTTCACGGCGAACCCGAGCCCGGCCTCGAACGGCGTGTCCTCGGGAGTGATGTCCGCGCCCCAGACGCGATAGCCCTTCTCGAGGCGGAGCGAGTCGATCGCCTTGTAGCCACCGGCGACGAGTCCGTGCTCGCGCCCGCCCGCCCAGAGCTCGTCCCAGAGGCGCAGCCCGAGCTCCGACGGGCAGTAGAGCTCCCAGCCGAGCTCGCCGACGTAGGTGACGCGAAGCGCGAGGCACGGCACGGGACCGACCGCGAGCTCGGCGGCTCGCATGTACGGGAAGTCGAGCGGCGTGGGGGTCAGCGGCTGGAGGATCTCGCGCGCCTTCGGGCCCCAGAGGCCGAAGCAGGCGTACTGCGAGGTGACGTCGGCGACGGTGACCGAGCCGTCCTCGGGAGCGTTCGAGCGGATCCAGGCCAGGTCGTGCTGCCCGAACGCGGTGCCGGTGACGATGCGGAAGCGTTCCTCGGCCAGGCGCGTGACGGTGAAGTCGCACTCGATCCCGCCGTGGCGGTTCAGCATCTGCGTGTAGGTGATCGCGCCCACGTCACGGGCGACCCGGTTCGCGCACATCGACTCGAGGAACGCCGCCGCTCCCTCGCCCGAGACCTCGATCTTCGCGAACGACGTCTCGTCGAACAGCGCCGCCGACTCGCGGCACGCGCGGGCCTCGGCGCCGATCGCGGGCGACCAGAGCCGCCCGGCCCAGCCCTTCGGACGCAGCGCCTCGTCGCCGGCCGCGGCGTTCGGCTCGAACCAGTTCGCGCGCTCCCAACCCGACTTCTCGCCGAACGCGGCGCCGAGCTCGCCCAGGCGCGCGTACGCCGGTGAGACGCGCAGCGGCCGTCCCGCAGAGCGCTCGTGGCCCGGGTACTTCACGTCGTAGTAGGTCGAGTACACCTCGGTCGTGCGCGCGAGCGTGTAGGCGCGCGAGCGGTAGGCCGAGCCGAAGCGGCGCGAGTCCATCTCCCAGACGTCGAGCGACGGCACGCCCTCCGCGATCCACTCGGCGACGAGCTTGCCCATCCCACCCGCGCCCGCGAGCCCGTGCGCGCAGAAGCCGGCCGCGACCCAGAAGCCGCGCACGTCCGTCGGCCCGAGGATGAACTCGTTGTCGGGCGTGAACGCCTCGGGCCCGTTGATCAGCTTCACGACGTCCATCCCCTCGAGCGACGGGACGCGGCGGATCGCGTTCTCGAGCAGCGGCTCGAATCGCTCCCAGTCCTCGGCGAGCAGCTTGCCGTTGAAGTCGGCGGGGATCCCGTCGAGCGACCACGGAGCGGGGTCGCGCTCGTAGCCGCCCATGATCAGGCCGCCCGACTCGGGGCGGAAGTAGACGAGCAGCGACGGATCGCGCATCGTCGGCATATCGATCGGCAGGCCCGCGGGCTTGGTGACGAGGTACTCGTGCGCCATCGGGACGAGCGGCACGTTCACGCCGGCGAGCGCGCCGAGCTCCTGCGCGAACATCCCGCCCGCGTTGACCACGACCTCGGCCTCGATCGTGCCCTTGTCGGTGACGACGGCCTGCACGCGCCCGCGCTCGACCACGATCTCGGTGACGCGCGTGTTGGTGAAGATCTCGGCGCCGCCTCGCCGTGCGCCCTCGGCGAGCGCGAACGTGAGCTGCGAGGGGTCGATGTAGCCGTCGGTGGGGAGGAAGGCTGCGCCGAGCACGCCTTCGGTGGACATCGGCGGGAAGAGCCGTTGCGCCTCGTCGGCCGAGATCAGCTCGAGCGGCAGGCCGAACGTCTGTGCCCAGCCGGCCTGGCGCGAGAGCTCCTCCAGCCGCTCCGGCGAGGACGCGAGCCGCAGGGAGCCGACCTCGCGCCAGCCCGTCTCGAGGTCGACCTCGGCGCCGAGCGTCCGGTACAGCTCGACCGAGTTCATCATCATCGTCGTCAGCGAGAGCGAGCCGCGCAGCTGGCCGACGAGCCCCGCCGAGTGGAAGGTCGAGCCCGAGGTGAGGTCGGCGCGCTCGACGAGGACGGCGTCCGTCCAGCCGAGCTTGGTCAGCCAGTAGAGGATCGAGCAGCCCCCGACCCCGCCTCCGATCACGACGACTCGCGCCCTGTCTCGCATTCGGGCGACTCTAGAGGGTCAGCCCGCGGGAGGACAGTTCCTCGGCGGCGGCGTCGACGCGATCGACCGCGGGCTGTCCGGCGAGCCACTCGACCAGCTCGGCCATGCCCTGCTCGAGCGTGACTTTCGGCTCGAAGCCGAGTAGCTCGCGCGCGCGAGAGATATCGGCGAAGCAGTGGCGGATGTCGCCGACGCGGTAGCGCCCGGTCGTCTCCGGCGCGACGTCGACGCCCATCACCGCGGCGAGCCGCTCGGCCAGCTCGAGCACGGTTACGCTCGTGCCGCTGCCGACGTTGAGCGCCTGGCCGTCAGCGGCCGGCGAGTCGAGCGCCAGCGCGAAGGCCGCGGCGACGTCGTGCACCGAGACGAAGTCGCGCCGCTGCAGCCCGTCCTCGAAGATCAGCGGCGGCTTTCCGTTCAGCAGGCGCGAGGCGAAGATCGCGAGGACACCTGTGTACGGATTCGAGAGCGCCTGGCGCGGGCCGTAGGTGTTGAAGAGGCGGAGCGCGACCGTCGGCACGTTGTAGGCCGAGCCGAAGATCAGGCAAAGCCGCTCCTGCTGGTACTTCCCGAGCGCGTAGACGGAGGCGAGCTCTGGCTGCTTCGTCTCGGGGGTCGGCGCGAGCCCGCCCGGCGGCTCCCACTCGCTGCGCTCCAGCTGCCCGCGCGCGCGCGCGGGACCGGTCCCCTCGCCGTAGACGCTCATGCTCGAGGCGACGAGGAGCTTGCGAACGGGCCGCTCGAGCAGCGCCTGGCAGAGAACTGCGGTGCCGAGGTCGTTCGTCGAGGTGTACTCGGCCGGCTCGTACATGCTCTGCCCGACCCCGACGCGGGCGGCGAGGTGGACGACCGCATCGACGCCGTCGAGCGCGCCGCCCACCGCCTCTGCGTCACGCACGTCGCCGACGACGAGCTCGACCTCCGGGCTCAGATACGCCGGCCGCGCGCCGCCCTCGTGCACCTGCGGCTCGAGGTTGTCGAGCGCACGCACGCGACGGCCTGACGCGAGCAGGGTGTCGGCGAGGTGCGAGCCGATGAAGCCCGCGCCGCCGGTGATCAGGACGAGCTCGGCCATGTCCTCAGAGCCTAGTGAGTACGATCGCACGATGCTTCCCAGCGTCTCCCCCGAGCGGCTGCGCGAGGCCGCCGGCGCCCTCGTCACGGGGGTGACCATCGTCACGACGAGCGCCGACGACGGGCAGTTCGGCTGCACGGCCAACGCGGTCGCGAGCCTGAGCCTCGAGCCGCCGCTGATGCTCGTCTGCCTCGACCGCGCCGCGAACACTCACCCGCGGATGATGGAGGCGACCACCTTCGCGATCAACGTGATCCGCGCCGGCGCGCAGAACGAGCAGCTCGTGCGCCTGTTCGCGTCGAAGCACGACGACAAGTTCGCCGGTGTTCCGTTCCGGGCCGGGCTTGCCGGCGCGCCGATCCTCGATGCGGCGCTGGCCTGGCTGGAGTGCGAGCTCGACCGCACGTACGAGGGCGGCGACCACACGATCTTCGTCGGCCGGGTGATCGACGCGGCGGCCGGGGACGGCGTGCCGCTCGTCTTCCACCGTGGCCGCTTCTCAGCTCTCACCGAGTAGCGCGAGCAGCATCTGCGCGTTGGTGGGCGCCTGCGCGACGGTCTCCTCCGCCGGCCCGAGCAGTCCCGGCGGCCCGGGGATCTGGGAGCGGCCGTTGTTGTTGAACATCGCGTAGACCGACTCGGCCCGTTCGGCCATGTCCCGGAGCTGCGGCAGCCATTCGGCGAGCTCGTCCTCGGAGTACAGGTAGTCGAACCGCTCCGCAGCGCTGCGCGTCCGCTTGAACCAGGTGTCGGCATTGCGACCGTGGAAGCGCAAGTAGCCCGTGCGCGACGTGAGCGCGGCGACGGTGGGGAGGATCGACTGCGGCGTGTCGGCGATCACGTAGGTCATCCCGTGCGCTTCGAGGAACGAGAGCGTCTCGGCCCTGTTTTCCTCGTCGAGCCAGCTCTTGTGGCGGAACTCGACGAGCAGCTCGTGGCCCGGGAGTTGTGACTGCGCCCACTCGAGGTAGTCCAGCGCGGAGGGGCGGAAGACGATGTAGGGCGGCAGCTGGAACTCGATCCCGCCGAGCCGGCCGGCGAAGCGCAGCGGCTCGACCGCCGACACGAACCGCCGGAACACCTCGGCGCGCAGCTCCTCGGAGGGATGGTCGACGCGGCCCCGCGCGTCCACCGCCGTGCCCTCGCGCAGGTCGGGCGGCAGCTGCTCGAGCTTCACCGGATGGCGCGTCATCATCCCGAACGCCTTGACGTGCATCACGAAGCCCGGCGGCGTCCGCTCGGCCCAGTCGGCGACCATCGCCGCCTCGGGGAGCCGGTAGTACGTCGAGTTCGCCTCGACGGTGTCGAACCGCTCGGTGTAGTAGCGCAGCCGCGCCTCACCGGATTTCACCGACGGCGGGTACCAGACCTTGGTGAGGGTCTCGTCCGCCCAGGAGCAGGTGCCAACGCGGATCATGGCCCGATCCTACGAGTGAAGTAGCGCCATGAACCACCTAGAGGGTGATCCGTGAAGCGGGGAGCGCCCTCTAAAACTGTTCTTGCGTCTGCTCCGTTGCGGCGGGAGCAGGCGAGACCTTCGAAAGACCGGGACGGCCCCGATGCGGCGGGGGTCGTCCCAACTGGATGGCCCGGGCTCGGGCGGCGAGCTCGGCTCTTTCTCTCCACTGCGGCTATGCAAACAGACCCGAACACCCACGTCTTCGTCCTCGCGACAGCGCTGATGACGTCGATCTGCTTCGCGATCTTCGCGATGAACCTGCTGGCCCTGGTTCTGGGCCACCTGCTCGGTTAAAGTCGCCGCCTAGCCCGGATCTTGCGGCGGCCGATCATGTCGCTGACCGCGGTCGCGATCCAGATGATCAGCGTCGCGATCAGGTAGGTGCCGGCGCCGTGGATCGACAGGCCCGAGACGAACAGGTTGACGATGATCAGCGCGATCACCGTCGAGGCGAGCGCGAGCAGCCCGGCCATCGCCACCGACGGCTGGCGGATCAGCGTCCGCAGCGCGATGAAGTTCACGATCAGGTGCACGACCCAGAAGAGCAGGGTCGCGACCACGATCGCCGTCGCGCTGGCGGTGAAGCGGCTCAGGAACGCGACCGAGAGCACGATCCCGATGAAGATCCCCGCGATCGAGGACAGGAGACGGATTCCGAGGCGCGCCAGCATGAGGTGATCGTATGTCTTGGCGATCCGGTGACGCGCCGGTGACGGGGTCGAGTCATCATCCGGGGCGCGATGACTGCGAGAGATGGGCGGGCAGGCGTGATGATCGTCCGTATCTGGGTCGAGCGCGACCATGATCTGAGCCTGCGCGCGCGACTGACCGAGTCCAGCGACCTCGAGGCGCCCGAGCAGTCCACGCGTGCGGCGTCGAGCGTCGACGAGGTGGTCGAGATCGTGCGGCGCTGGGCCGAGCAATTCACGTAAAAACGCCTGGAAACCTCCTAAACTCCGACGATGCTCTCCTGTCCCCGATGCGGTGAGGAGAACCCCGAGCCGGCACGGTTCTGCCGGGCCTGCGGAAACGCGCTCACCGCCGAGGCGAATGCGGGCTTCGAGGTGCGCAAGACCGTCACGATCCTGTTCTGCGACCTCGCCGGCTCCACGAGCCTCGGCGAGCAGCAGGATCCCGAGCAGCTGCGGCGCGTGATGTCGCGCTACTACGAGGAGGCGCGGGCCGTCCTCGAGCGCCACGGGGGCCAGGTCGAGAAGTTCATCGGCGACGCCGTGATGGCGGTGTTCGGGATCCCGGTCCTGCACGAGGACGACGCCTTGCGCGCGCTGCGGGCCGCGGTCGAGCTGCGCGAGGCGTTCGTCGTCCTCAACGAGGAGCTGGAGCGCTCGTTCGGCCTCAAGCTGCTCGTCCGCACCGGCGTCAACAGCGGCGAGGTGATCGCCGGGGACCCCGCGCAGGGCCACGCGTTCGTGTCCGGCGACGCGGTCAACGTCGCACAGCGCCTCGAGTCGGCCGCCGCCGAGGGCGAGATCCTGATCGGCGAGCCGACCTACCAGCTCGCCCGCGACGCGATCCGCGCGGAGCCCGTCGAGCCGTTGCAGCTGAAAGGGAAGCTCGACCGGGTCAACGCATACCGCCTCTTCGAGGTGACGCCCGGAGCGCTTCCGCGCGCGAGGCGGTTCGACTCGCCGATGGTCGGGCGCGGCCACGAGCTGGCGCTCCTCGAAGACGCGTTCGCGCGGTCGGTCCGCGAGCGCTCGTGCCACCTGTTCACGCTGCTCGGCTCGGCCGGGGTCGGCAAGTCACGGCTTCTCCACGAGGCGCTGCGCGACATCGGCGCCGACCCGCTGGTGCTGACGGGCGCCTGCCTGCCCTACGGCGAGGGGATCACCTTCTGGCCCGTGCGCGAGATCGTGAAGCAGGCCACGGGTCTGACGGAGGACGACGACCTTCCCGCCGCGCTCGCGAAGATCGCCGCGGTGCTGGAAGGGGACGACGCGCCGCAACTGGTCGCCGAGCGCGTGGCCGAGGTGATCGGCGTCAGCAAGACGGTCGGGACCGCGGAGGAGGGCTTCTGGGGCGTCCGCCGACTTTTCGAGGGGCTCGCGCGCCGCCGCCCGCTGATCGTCGTGTTCGACGACCTCAACTGGGGTGAGCAGACGCTGCTCGACCTGATCGAGCACGTGGCGGAATACGCCCACGACACGCCGATCCTGCTCGTCTGCCTCTCGCGGCCCGAGCTGCTCGATCTGCGCCGCGACTGGAGCGGCGGCAAGAAGAACGCGACCACAATCTACCTCGAGCCGCTCTCCAGCGAGGAGGCCGAGGCGCTGATCGACAACCTCGTCGGCGGCGTGACTCTTTCTGCGGAGGTGCGGGCGCGCATCCACGGCGCCTCGGCCGGGAACGCGCTCTTCGTCGAGGAGATGCTCAGCATGTTGATCGACGACGGGCTTCTGCTGAACGAGGACGGTGGCTGGGTCGCGACCGGGGATCTCTCCGACGTGCGCGTGCCGCCTTCGATCCAGCTCCTGCTCGCGACCCGTCTCGACCAGCTCGCCACCGACGAGCGGCGCGTCCTCGAGCGGGCCGCGGTCGAGGGCAACGTCTTCCACCGCGCCTCGGTCGAGGCGCTCGCCACGGAGATCGAGCGCGCGACGGTCGGAGAGTGCCTCGCGGGGCTCGTCCGCAAGGAGCTAGTCCGCCCGCATCGCGCCATCTATGCCGGTGAGGACGGCTTCGCGTTCCGCCACCCTTTGATCCGCGACGCGGCCTACGAGGCGCTGCCCAAGCTCATCCGAGGCGAGCTGCACGAAGGCCACGTCGCGTGGCTCGAGGGACGCGGCGGCGAGGTCGAGGAGCTGCTCGGCTACCACCTCGAGCAGGCGTTTCGCTACCGGAGTGAGCTCGGCAAAGTCTCGGCGCACGACGTCGAGCTCGGCGCGCGTGCCGCGGCGCTTCTTGCCTCGGCGGGGCGCCGCGCGCTCGCGCGTGGAGACATGACCGCTGCCGTCGAGCTGCTCGAGCGGTCGCTCGCGCTCCAGAAGGAGGAGTCGGGCCTCGAGCTGCTGCCCGAGCTCGGGGCGGCGCTACGCGAGTCGGGTCAGCTCGGCCGCGCCGAGGAGGTGCTCTTCGATGTGCCCGACCGGGCCAGGCGTGCGGGCAAGCCCGGCGTCGCGTTCGCCGCGCTCGTCGAGCGGGCGGCGCTTCTCTTCGTCACGGATCCCGTCCAGACCGACCGGCTGCTCGAGGAGATCGAGGGCGCCGTGGCCGGGCTCGACGAGATCGGCGACGACCGTGCGCTTGCCGTTGCCTGGACGCTGATCGGGCTCCGGTTCGGCCTCTGGAAAGGTCGCGTCGCCCGCGGCGAGGAGGCGCTCCAGCGCGCGCTCGTCCACGCCCGCCGCGCAGGCGACCGGCGGCAGGAGGCCACGATCCTCGGCCAGCTGTGCTTCGCGGCCTGGGCAGGCCCGACTCCGGTGCCGGAGGCGATCGAACTCTGCGAGTCGATTCTCGCCGAGTCGGGCGGCGACCCGCTGATCGGTGCGAGCGTCGCGCGGTACCTCGCTCCGCTCGAAGCGCGGCGCGGCCGGTTCGATGAGGCGCGCGAGCTCGCGAACCGTGCGCGGGCGATGTACGAGGAGTTCGGGCTCACGCTGCTCGGCCAGGCGGCGACCGCTCTCGCCCACGGCGACCTCGAGATCCTCGCCGGCGACTTCGAGGCGGCCGAGCGAGAGCTCCGCAAGGGCTGGGTGGCGCTCGAGGAGATCGGTGAGCGCGGCTATTCGTCGAGTATCGCCGCCTTCCTCGGCCGCGCCCTCTACGGCCAGGGCCGATTCGACGAGGCCGAGGAGGTCTCGCTGCACGCGCAGGAGCGAGCGGCTCCGGACGACGTCTGGACCCAGGCGTTCGCGCTCGGGACGCGGGCGAAGGTGCTCGCGCAGCGAGGCTCGCACGCCGAGGGGGAGCTCCTTGCGCGCGACGCCGTCGCCCGGGTCGAGGTCACCGATGCGCTCGAGCTCCGTGGCGCGATGCTGCTCGACCGGGCCGAGGTGCTGCTCATGGCCGGCCTCGACGCGGACGCGGCGGCCTGCGCGACCACGGCGCTCGAGCTGTTCGAGCGCAAGGGTCATACGGTCGCGATCGAGCGTGCGCGTGCGGCGCTGACCCGCGCGGGCGCAGCGGCTACTCAGGCCTCGGGAGACCGAGGCGATCGAACATCGTGAGGTCGGCGACCGCGTCGAGCGGCGGGACGTAGAGCGTCGAGAGCGGCGTGATGTCGGCGGCGGACAGCTCGGACAAGGGCACAGTCCGGATCAGCGGCTCGAAGCCCGGGTACGGCGCGGCCTCGTAGACCGTCACTTCGTGCGTCGCCGGGTAGTCCGCGAGCAGCCGCTCGACGAGCACGGGGAGCCCCGAGGCCTGCGTCTCGCTCGCCGCGACGTTCCGGCCTACAGTGCCGATCTGCCACAGCACGAGCGCGGCGGTCGGGTCGAGGCGGCGCGAGTAGATCAGGAACTCGGTCGCTTCGTAGCTCTGGCAGCCGTGACGCGAAGGGTCGACCCCGAGGTCGGCGAAGAGGCAGTCCTCGGCGGAGATGCCCGGCAGCATCCGCGCCGGAAAACCCTCCTCCCGAGCCCGTCGCACGGCCTCATGGGACGGGGTCACGAAGACGCCGGGGTGCCCGTAGAACGCGGCGCAGACCGTGAGGCCCTCGCGCACCCGGCGGAGGATCTCCTCGGTCATCGCCTCGTACGCCTCCGCGCGCGGCTTGCCCACCTCGTAGAAGCCGTGAAGCGACTCTGCTTTCGGGTTCAGGGTCTCGACGAACCTCCGCATCTGCGGCTCGGCAACCACGTAGAGGACGACGTCGGCGGTCTCGAGCGCAACCCGAGCCTCGACGGTGAGCTGCGAGCCGAACTGGATCCCCGTGCCGACGACGACGAGCGAGCCGCCGTTCACGTCAGTCGTCTACGAATTGGGGTCCGTATGGCTGGTGACCCAGCTCGTAACCCAGCTCGTAACCCAGAGCGCCACCGCGGTCGGCTGGTCAGCGGCCAGGAAGATGCTTTGGGCCTGAGTAAAGTCCCCGTCCATCAGGATCGTCTCGGCTTGCGTGATCGCATCGGCCTCGATCCCCCTCAACGACTCGGCGTTGTTCGCGTACCACTTGCGGACCGCGAACGGACGATTGCTGAGGTAGTTCGCGAGTGCGCCAGGATCCGTCGCGAGCACGTTGAGGTAGGCCTGGAGTGCCTGGGCTACCTGGGTTGAGTCCGCCATCGCCGCCCTCCCGAGCTCAAGTTAGTTGCAAGCCGCACGACAATACTGCGGGCACTCGAACCCGTCAACACGCTCTGGCTAGCCGTACGTGAACTGATCGTCCGGACTTGCGGCGCTCGTGCCGTCGAGGGTCGCGACAGTCACGTCGACCGTCCCGGCGCCCGCCGGCGCGACCGCTTCGATCGAGCCGTCGTTGTCGATCACGAAGTCTGCCGGGCCGCCGCCGAAGTCGACCTCGACGGCATCGGTGAAGCCCGCGCCGGTGATCGTCACGAGCGTCCCGCCGTCGACGGGACCGGCATTCGGGCTCACGCCGGTCACCGTCGGAGCGGGAACGAAGGTGAACTGATCGCCGGCGCTCGTGGCGCTCGTGCCGCCGAGGGTCGTGACCGTCACGTCGACCGTCCCGATGCCCGGCGGCGACCAGGCCTCGATCGAGGTGTCGCTGTCGACCGCGAAGTACGCCGGCACGCCACCGAAGTCGACCTCCGTCGCGTCGGTGAGGCTCGCGCCCGCGATCGTGACCCAGGTGCCGCCGTCCTCCGGGCCCAGGTTCGGGCTGATGCTCGTCACCGTGGGCGGCGCGGGGGCCACATACGTGAAGCGGTCGGCGGCGGTGCGCGCGCTTTTGCCGCCTGCTGTCGTGACCGTGACGTGGACGGTGTCGGTCGCCTCTGCACCCGGCGAGTAGGCCGTGATCGACGTGTCGCTATCCACCTCGAAGCCCACGGCGGTGCCGCCGAAGGAGACCGCGGTGGCGCCGGCGAGGTGGGCCCCGGTGATCGTGACCGCCGTGCCGCCGTAGACCGGCCCGCTGCTCGGGCTCAGGCTCGACACCGACGGGACGGCCACGAACGTGAACTGATCGCCCGCACTCGTCGCGCTCGTGCCGCCAGCGGTCGTGACCTTCACGTCCACCGTTCCCGCGCCGGCGGCCGGCGCTGTCGCGGTGATCGACGTGGCGCCGTCCACGGTGAAGCTCGCGGCGGCGGTGCCGCCGAAGCTCACTCCCGTGGCGCCGGTGAGCCCGGTCCCTGTGATCGTCACCTTCGTGCCGCCGGCGACGGGGCCGGATGTCGTCGACAGGGCGGTGACCATCGGTGCGGGGACGAACCAGGGGGCGAGGACGAGGAACGCGCTGCCCGACTGGTTGTAGACCTGGTTTCCGAAAGCGTCGAAGGCGGAGAACGCCGGGTCGACCGCGGGCGCCGTCGACAGCCCGGCATAGGAGGTGACCGCTGCTGTGAAGTCCCAGCTAACCCCGGCCCAGGCGGTGTACGTCGTCGTGTGGTACCCGCCGCCTCGCCCGCTGCCGCCGCACCGCGTCGACAGGTACACGGCGCCGGTCGGGGAGCCGCTCGACGTGTCGAATCCCGTTGCGTAGGCCTTCTCCTGGATGCCGCCGCACGAGTGCCCGAGGACGGCGAACGCGGGGCCCTGAGGAAGGAGGAGCGAAAGCGGCGCCGCGGACGCGCTGGCGGCCCCGACAGCCGAGATGATCAGGGCGCACCCGAGGGCGCTGAGTCTGGCCTTGACGCTCATTCGACGGGCTCCTCTCGCAATCGTGAACACAGAAGAACGCCGCAGAGCGGAAGCGTACTACTCGGGCGCCGCCGCGTACTCCTCGTCGGTGACGTGGTCGCCCCAAGTCGCCGGGTGGCCCTCGTTGTCGACGTGGACCAGCGCTAGGTGAACCATGAACCGCGTCGCCGTGGCGCCGTGCCAGTGCTCCTCGCCCGGCTCGAAGAACACGCGGTCGCCGGGGCGGATCACCTCGACCGGGCCGCCGCGCCGCTGCGCGAGGCCGACACCTTCGAGGACGAAGATCGTCTGGCCGTTCGGGTGGGTATGCCACGCGGTGCGCGCGCCGGGCGTGAAGTGGACATTGCTGGCGCTGAGGCGCGAGGTGTCGGTCGGCGCGGCGACCGCGTCGATGTAGACCGCGCCCGTGAACCAGTCGCTCGGCCCGGCGATTGTGTCGACGCTGCTCCTCGTGATCTGCATCAGGCTCCTTCGGTGACGTTTGCAGGCTCGAGCGTTGCCGTCCAGCTTGCGAGGAGGTTCAGCGCCTCCTCGGACTTCGAGCCGGCCTCGGCGGTGTAGGCGAACATCATCAGCCCCGAGTCTCCGGTCAGCTCCAGATTCTCGTAGGTGAGCGTGAGGTCGCCGACGACGGGGTGGTGGAAGCGCTTGCTGCCGGTGTCGTGATAGCGGACGTTGTGCGCTGCCCACCGGCTGCGGAACAGCTCGCTACGGGTCGACAGCTCACCGACGAGGTCGGAGAGGCCGCGGTCGTACGGGTCGCGGCCGGCTTCGGAGCGGAGAACGGCCACTGCGTCGCTCGCGACCTTGTCCCAGTCGACGTAGAAGTCGGGCGCCCGCGGGTCGAGGAAGATGAACCGCGCCGAGTTCACGGGCCGCTGCGGGCTGTCGAGATGCTGCGAGTAGAGGGCACTGCCGAGAGCATTGGCGGCGAGGATGTCCATGCGTCCGTTCCGCACGAAGGCCGGTGCTCCGGTCATCGCGTCGAGCACGCGCTGCACGCTCGGGCGCACGCGCTGTGGCGCCGGGCGGCGAGGCGCGCGAGACGGCGTCTGCGCGGCACGCGCGAGGTCGAAGAGGTGGGCTCGCTCGGCATCGTCGAGCTGCAGGGCACGGGCGAGAGCCTCGAGCACCGTCTCGGAGACGCCGCCCAGGTTGCCGCGCTCGAGCCGCGTGTAGTAGTCGACGCTGACGCCGGCGAGAAGCGCGACTTCCTCCCGGCGAAGTCCCGGCACGCGCCGCCTGTCGCCGTAGGTGCGCAGGCCCGCGACGTCCGGCGTGAGCTTCGCTCGCCGCGTGGTCAGGAACTCCCGGGTCTCGCTCCTCGCGTCCACGAGCTGAGCCTAGCGCCGCGCCGCGTACGGTGACGGGGACTGCCAGTACCTGGATCAACAGGGCCGGTCACGCTCGCCCAATCAGTGCTTCAGTACCTGGCATGAAGAAGCGAATGCTCGGAATCAACAACTTGGAAGTCTCGGCGATCGGCCTCGGCTGCATGGGGATGAGCCAGAGCTACCTGCCGATCCCCGACCGGGGCGAGATGATCGGCCTGACGCGCTCGGCGGTCGAACGCGGCGAGACCTTCTTCGACACGGCGCAGGTGTACGGGCCCTTCACGAACGAGGAGCTCGTCGGCGAGGCGCTCGAGCCAGTCCGCGACCAGGTCGTGATCGCCACGAAGTTTGGATTCTCCTACGAGGGCGGGCAGGTCACGGGACTCGACAGTCGTCCAGAGACGATCAAGAGCAGCGTCGAGGCCTCGCTGAAGCGGCTCCGCACCGACACGATCGACCTGCTCTACCAGCACCGCGTCGACCCGCAGGTGCCGATCGAGGACGTCGCCGGAGCCGTCAAGGAGCTGATCGAGGCGGGCAAGGTCAGGCACTTCGGCCTCTCCGAGGCGGGCGTGCAGACCATCCGCCGCGCTCACGCCGTCCAGCCCGTCGCGGCCCTTCAGAGCGAGTACTCGCTGTGGTGGCGCGAGCCGGAGGACGAGATCCTCCCGACGCTCGAGGAGCTCGGGATCGGCTTCGTGCCCTTCAGCCCGCTCGGCAAGGGCTTCCTCACCGGGAAGATCGACGAGACCACGACCTTCGAGAGCACGGACTTCCGCAGCACGGTCCCGCGCTTCGGCGCCGAGGAGCGCGCCGCGAACCGCGCCTTCGTCGAGCTGCTCGAGCAGGTCGCGGCGCAGAAGGGATCGACACCTGCGCAGATCGCGCTCGCGTGGGTGCTCGCCCGGAAGCCGTGGTTCGTGCCGATTCCCGGCACCACGAAGCTGCACCGCTTCGAGGAGAACATCGCCGCGGCCGACGTCGAGCTCACCGACGACGACCTCCGGGAGATCGAGAGCGCCTCAGCCCGGATCACCGCGCAGGGGGCTCGGTACAGCGAAGCGAATGAGCGAATGATCGACCGCTGAGGCTGGTTCCGGTCTTGTTCCCGGTAGCATCCCGGTCACGATGGAGTCCGGGAACGGACGATGCGCGACGATGAAGGACATCGCCGAGCAGGTCGGCGTCTCCGTTGCGACCGTGTCGCGTGTCCTCAACGGTCGGCCGGACGTCTCGAAGGAGACCCGCGAACTCGTGCTTCAGGCCGTGCGGGGCCGGGGCCTCGCCCCTGGTGGCGCACGCGGCTCCCGCCGGATCGGCGGCACGCGCACGGGCCTGATCGGGGTCACCGTGCCGGTCGTCCAGTACGAGGACTACGGGCAGATCCTCGGCGGCATCAGCGGGGCTTCGACCGCACCGCTGGCCTGAGACCGGCGGTGCTGCCAGTCGCCGCCAGACTGTAGGCAAAGGGGATGTGCAGGCGGCGCAGGCAGAGAAGCTTGAGGCGCAGCGCCTCGCAGTGCGCGCGGACCGTCCGCTCGGAGATGCCCAGACGCTCGGCGATCTCGTCGTTCGAGTTTCCGGCGGCGATCAGCTGGATGATCTGTCGCTGCCGGAGGGTGAACGTTGGTGCGACGACGTCGGACATCTCACCCTCCTCTCCCCGAAGTGCCGGCGGCCTGCTCGCACAGGATCGCCTCGGGCCTTAAGGCTTCCTTGTCAACGTCCAAAGGAGTGACCCCGTGTCGGGGGAAGGCGCCGGACTTTCCGGCGAGATGATCCTAAACGGGGCAGCTTGGGGAGGGAACGGTGCCGTCTCAGTTACCCCATTAATCGTTGAGGGCGGTGCGAGCAAAGGGTCACCGAGCCGTGGTCACCTCTGCGGTGAGTAGTTTCCGATGTGTCTCTGGAAACCAGTCGGCGACGTCTTACGCGACTGTCTCTTAGGTGATGAAGCGATGGATGGCCTCGTTGGCGTGGTCCTGAAACGACGGGTTGGCCAGATCGGGCAAGATGTCCGCTTGGTTGACCAACGGACCCTTCAGCTTGTTGGCCGCGCTCGCGTAGAACGCGCCGCTGGACAGGGTCGGGTCGGTGACACCGTCGACGAGCCGCTTCGCTCCCACGTCGAGTTTGTGGGCGAGACCCAGGGCGGGCATGACGTACTTGGCGGCTACCCGCATCGGTAGGGGAAGGTCGCTGGGGGCTTGGGTGCCGGTGGTGTTCCCGGGGCTCACGGTGATGAAGCGGAGGTCGGGGTGCTGGCGGGCCAGGTAGGCCATCCACAAGGCCCCGATGTACTTGGCCTGCCCAAACGCTAGGTTGAAGTCAGCTTTTCTGCTGGCGAAGTAGCTGCCGTCGATGACGGTGGCGAGCTCGTCGGCTGAGGTTGAGACGAAGGATGGCCCTTTCATCCGCAACTTCGGAACTCCGCGGACTGCTTCACTTCCGGCGAGGACCGCAACCTCGCCAAGCCGCCCCTCGGCCAGGAGCCCTTCGAGGAGGACGACGTGGCCGAGGACGTTCGTCGCGAACACGTTGGTGACCCCGTCGGCGGTCAACTCCATCGACTGCGGGCCGATGACACCAGCGTTCATGACCAGCGCGTCGACGGATCCGTCGATCGCTGCAAGGCCGGCGCGGACCGAACCCAGGTCGGCGACGTCCATGACAACGATGTCGAAGATGCGCCGGCCGGTCGCTGCTTCGAGCTCGGCCTTTGCCGTTGTCGCTCGATCTCGGTTGCGGCACGCCAGGTAGATTCGGGCCATCTCGGGACGAGATGCCAGTTGCCGGGCCACGTCCTTGCCGATCCCGGCGTTGGCGCCCGTGATGAGTACCGTCTTTTCTGGGAGTGTGCTCATTGGTAGTTCGGATCTCCTAAGTTTTGAAGTGTTCACTCCATTCCAGTATGTCATACTGTAATGAAGTGTCAACTCCAATCTTTGTATTAGGACAGGTCCGTGACTGGTAGCGATGCGGAGAGCTCTGGCGAGCGAACGTTCACAGCCAAGGGGCTAGCCACCCGCGAACGGATCGTCGAAGCCGCGGCGATGCTGATGTATTCGGGCGGCGTGGCAGGCACCAGCTGGGAGGACGTGCAGAGTGCGGCCGGAGTAAGCGCCTCGCAGCTCTACCACTACTTCGGTGACAAGCAGGGGCTGGTCCGCGCCGTGATCGCACATCAGACCCGTGCGATCCTCGAGAGCCAACAACCGCATCTCGCCAGCCTGGACAGTTTGGAGGCCCTGCGGGCATGGCGTGATCTCTTGGTCGAGGGCCGACGTCAAATCCAATGCCAAGGTGGCTGCCCTCTGGGAAGTCTCGCCGGAGAGCTGTTCGAGGCACACCCGGAGTGCCGCGAGGATCTGGTCGACGGATTCGACCGGTGGGAGGGCGCGATTCGAGATGGGCTGCAGGCCATGTATAAGCGGGGTGACCTGCGTCGGAGCGCCGATCCCGACCGCTTGGCCACGGCTCTGTTAGCTGCCGTCCAAGGTGGGTTAGTCCTTTCACAGGTCCGCCGTGACGTCGAGCCCACTCGAGGCGGCACTGGATGCCGTTCTCGAGCACATCGCCTCACTCACGACCAGGCGTCGTTCGGAGCCCCGCCGGTTGGAGTCTCATCGCTGAGTGAGTCGACGGCGGATTCGTATTAGAGCGCGTCGTCGTATCGACAACAGAAATGG
>CAVQZA010000003.1:0-43792 GCA_963718355.1 uncultured Actinomycetes bacterium | reverse complement strand
CCCGCCGCCTCCATTATTTGGCTCAACAGAGCCAAAAACTCCCATTTCTTCGGGGGAACGATTGCACAATTCCCCCCGAACACTCGTAATGAGTGCAATCTGGCTGGACCTCGCTCGCCCGGTCGCCTCGTCGCGCTCGGTGGACCATAGAGGAGCGGTCCGCTGTTGCCCTTGTTCGGCTACTCAGCCGTGAGTCTCAAACGGCCGGGCGGGCACGTCCACGCGGTACCTACCTCCAGGGTCACTCACGTAAAGCGTGTAGCCGAGCGTACCGCCCTCCGAGGGCCGGGTAATAACGGACATCAAGGCAGACCTCGATGAGATCCTTGCCGGCTATACCGACATCGCACCACAGACCGTCGTCGAAGCGTCCGGAGAACACTGAGACGTGGTTGAGTGCGTTCTGCGGGTTGGCTGCTCAGGCGGCACGCCACCGGCCGTTCCGCAGTAGAGCAGACTGCGGACGCTAGTCCGCGCCGTAACAGGCCTATTTGCAGGGGAATTGCGGGAGGAACGAACGCGGGTTCGGTCCCCGCAGACCTCCGCGTCGCCACCCCGTGCGCATCGGCGTGGTTCCTCGTTCGAGGGATTCGTACGTCGGTGCGACGTTCTCCCCCTTCTTGGGGAGGAGCGTGGTGCAGGGCGGGCCTAGGTTTGGCGTGAACCCGAGAGCGCTGCCCGCTCTCCCTACTGCGGCTCTACACATCGTGTGGAAGGGATGAAGCGACTGATGGACGTCAAGCGGCACGGCGATACTCGTGGGAGTGCTCTTTGGGGGACTGGAGGCCGGAACGGTGAGCGGCGCTCGAGCGCGCTCTGGGGACGTGGTGGGCGTAGCGCTGCTGTGGTGCTTGTTGTCGCGTTCGCTCTCCTTGCACCGCTGGCTGCGCTTGCTGACGACGGCGGCGGGAAGCTTTCTCTCATCACTGCGGCTCGCTCTGCTGGTAGGCCGGGCTCTCAGGGTTCGTCGTATATTCCGCCCGAGCTGCTGAAGCAGGCTGCCGCGAATCCGGGTCAGCGTTTGTCCGTGATCATCCAGTCTGCGAGTGGTACTTCGGCGGCTGCAGCTGCGTATTCGGCGAACGGGCAGGGTGATGGTGGCACGGCCGCGAGGCGGCTTTCGCTGGTGAATGGTGTCGCGGTTCAGCTGAAGGCGAAGTGGATTCTGCGGCTGGCGAAAGTGGCTGGTCTCACGGTCACGCCTGACTCGCCCGTTGAGACGACCGCGTACGGCAACGGCAACGGCAATGGCAAGTTCAGCAATCAGCTTTGGCCGTACGTGTCAGGCGACGCTGCACTGTGGGGCTCGAACTGGCATGCGGCGCCCGATGCACCGACGATCGCGGTGGTCGACTCGGGGCTCGATGTGAGCAAGAAGGACTTCAGCGGCCGCACCTATCCGCAGGTGAACCTCAGCTCGACAAACCCCAACGCGCAGGGTGACGGCGACGGCCACGGAACCTTCGTCGCCGGGATCGCCGCGGGCGGCAACCCGGGCTATACCGGCGCCTCCCCCTCCTCGCACATCCTTCCGGTGCGGGTGATGGACGACAACGGCGTCGCGAAGACCTCAGATGTGATCGCGGCGGCGCAGTGGATCCTCGCCAACAAGGACACCTACAACATCAAGGTCGCAAACTTCTCGCTGCACTCGGCGGCGAAGACTCACTTCTATCTCGATCCGCTCGACCAGGCGGTCGAGAAACTCTGGCTCAACGGCGTGGTAGTGGTCGCAGCTGCCGGCAACTACGGCACCGCAAACGGGCCTAGCGGCGTCCTCTACTCACCCGGCAACGACCCGTTCGTGATCACGGTCGGTGCCGTAGACATCGGCACCTCCGCCAGCACTGCCGACGACTCGGCCGCACCGTGGTCGGCGTGGGGACGCACCGAGGACGGTTTCGCCAAGCCCGAGCTCGGAGCACCGGGCCGCTACATGATCGGCCCCGTGCCAGGGAACGCCAACCTGAAGTCTCAGCGCCCGGATCACGTCGTTTCACCCGACTACATGGAGCTCTCAGGCACCTCCTTCGCTGCCCCAGTCGTCGCCGGCGCAGCGGCACAGTTGCTCGCCCTGCACCCGGGCTGGACGCCCGATCAGGTCAAGGGCGCGCTGATGGTGACCGCCCAGCAGTCGACCGGGATCACCAACTGGGCGATCGGCGTCGGTGAGGTCAACGCCGCCGCCGCGGCGGCTCGCACCTCCGCGCCGAGCGCAAACGCGGCACTCGACCACTTTCTCGGCAACGACCCGACCAAGGGCCTGATCTTCAACGCACCGAGCTGGCTCAGCGCCGTCAAGGCCAGCGCCTCCTGGGCCGACGCCTCCTGGGCCGACGCCAGCTGGGCGGATGCCTCCTGGGCCGAGGCCTCCTGGGCAGACGCCTCGTGGACGGACGCCTCTTGGGCGGACGCCAGCTGGGCCGACGCCTCCTGGGCCGACGCCTCCTGGGCCGACGCAGCAGACGCCGACGGCGTCGGGCCCGTCGCAACCCTAGACCCGACGAACCTCGCGACGCTGGACACCACGCCCAGCCTCGCCCCCCCACCCGACAACCTCAGCCCCGCTCTGACCGGAACAGCCCCCAGCAACGACCCGACCTCACAGCACTAACCGAATCTCCCCACTCCACCAAGAAGGCGGCCCCCCCTCCAGGGCCGCCTTCGTGCGTCAGAGGTTGTGCGTGGTCGCGATTGAAATCTTGCGCGGGTTCGATTCCCGCCGCCTCCATAAAGACCTGCAAATTGGCTATTTTTTCGGGAGGAACGATTTGAAGCAACCGCTTCAATTCGGAAGCAATACGGCTTATTGCAGTCAGCTCCAATGCAGATCGCCGAAAGTGTTCCGTTCCTCCCGAGCATGCGCACGACCCTCCGTCTGATTCGGGCCGGCGGTAGCAGTGGCAAGCTGCGCCCACTACGCGCGTCATCCGAGCCATTGCGTTACCCCAGGTCGCTGAGGACGGTCGAGCGAGAACACGCTCGGGCAGGCGATCTGCTCCACGCCCGATTGCCGCCAAGCGGATCGCAGGCGACGAACGTGCAGTGGATCTGTCAGAGTCGTGCTGAGTCGCCGGGGATGGAAGTGCGTTGTACTTCACGACCGGGGCCCGAAGGGAGCCTCATGGTGGCAAGGATTGCGACCTACAGTTTCACGGGCGATGCGCTGGAGCTTGGCAAGCGGGCCGAGGCGGGGATCTTGCCGATCCTCAAGGCGCAACCAGGATTCAAGAGCTATGCAGTAGCGATCGGAGAGGGCAAAGTGTTCTCGTCCAGCGCGTGGGGTAGCCGTGCCGAAGCCGAGAGCGGTAGCGCCGCAGTTGCCTCATGGGTCGCAGAGAACATGACCGAGATCAGCCTCGATGGAGATGTTCATTATGCAGAGGTCGCATTCAGCACGTCCCTCGGCGTCACTACCGGTTAGACACCAAGAGGGTTGGTGTGGGTCGGCCAAGAGCTTGACCCACACCAACGCGCGTTTGGCATGAGGGTGCCGCCTCGGTAGCCAGGTGACATTGCCGAACATTTGGCCCAGTCGAGTCTCCGGCCCTAACCATCGACGCAGACCGCGGTCTGACGACGCAACATGCAGTCTCACCGCCTTGTCCTATTGTTCTCCGCCGTCGCCGCCCTCTCGTTTGCCGGGTCGGCGGTGGGAGCCTCCAAGACCCTCGTCGTCAAAATCGGCGCGAACCGGACGTACACCCGCTCGCAGCTGCACCCGGGCGAAACGGTCCTGTGCCGCTATCAGGGGCATGTGCTTTCGGTGACCGCTCCGGTAGGCAATGAGGAGGCTACGGGCGCCGGATGGCCGAAGCCTGGAACCACGGACCGGTCGATCTTCACCCTCAACGCCAGCGTCACCGCCAAGCGAGCGTTCCACGTGACCTGTGTGCGCGGCGGCTACCACTCGGCGCCGGTCAAGCTTCCCTAAGCGCTCTCCAGGTGCCACGCCGCCCGTGGAGAGTCGGATCGCCAAAGGGCTCACATGATGGGAGCGCGTCGCACGTCGTACATGGTCAGGGGCGACTAGCGCAATAAATGTCTCGTCGGGCGCGCAGGCCTTTCACGAAGGCAGGATCTCGACGTACCCGTCCGTTCCGTTCACGCGGATGCGCTGCCCGTCCGGGATCAGTTGGGTGGCGTGCTCCACCCCGACGACGGCCGGCAGGCCGTACTCCCTTGCGATCACCGCGCCGTGGGTCATCAGGCCCCCGACCTCCGTCACCAGGCCTTTGATCGCGACGAACAGGGGCGTCCAGCTGGGGTCGGTGTAGGCGGTGACCAGGATGTCGCCCGCTTCGAGATCGGCCTCCGACATGTCCAGGATGACGCGGGCCCGCCCTTCGATCGTCCCGGCGGAGACCGCTAGACCGACCAGCGCGCCGGCCGGCACATCGTCGCGTCGGTACGCGCCGCCGATCACCTCGCCGTCGGACGTGAGCACCCGCGGCGGCGTGAGCGCCTGATACGACCTGAACGCGTCCTTGCGCCGGAGGATGAGCTCGTCGTCCGCGTGGTTCGTGCGCACGACGTCGTGGAGCTCCTGGAACGTGAGGTAGAAGATGTCTTCCTGCTCACGAAGCACGCCGGCGTCCACGAGGCGTTCGGCTTCTTCCAGCAAGGCCTGCTTGTAGACGAAGTAGCGGCTGACCATGCCGTACTTCGGATACTCGCGGTACCCGATGAACGTCCGGACCCGGTCGATCATCCGCTTGGTCTCCTCGGCCTTCTGCTCCCCGTCCGGCAGGGCCCGCAGGCGTTCCAGAAGCTCCTGTTCCTTCTTCCAGGCCTCCTCCGGCCTTGTTCGAAGCGCCGCTCACCTTCGCCCGGCTCGAAGTTCTCGACGTTGCCCAGGATCACGGGCACGAGCGTGGTGGGGCGTTCGCTCCAACGCGGCCTCGTGATGTCGATCTCGCCGGTGCAGCGCATGCCGTACTTGTCGAGGAAGGCCAGGATGGCGTTCCTCGCTTCCCGCCCGCCCTGGAGCTCGGCCAGCTCGTCGAGGAATCCCTCGTCCTCGACGTGCTCCAAAAAGGCCACGACGTCCGGATACGGGCGGATCACGTCGGCGACGTCCAGCAGCGCGAGACCCATCTCCGACGTGACGTTGTTGGGGACGGACTGCGTGAGCGTGTCGGCGGCGTTCTTCTCGCCCAGCCACGCCTCCAGCTGCTCGTTGAGCCACCACGTGGCCTCCATGGCCGACATGAACACCTGATGGCTTCGCGGGTCGAACAGGATCCGCTTCAGCTCGTGGATGTCCGCGAGGATGAAGTCGAGCAGCGCCGGTCCGGACTTCGTTCGAATCTCGCGCTTCAGGGCGGCGATCGAGGCCTGGCTGTGCTCTATCAGCTCGGTGACGATGGCCGGATCGGTCTCGATCGGGGTCGGCGCGCCGGCGGCGGGCGTCCCGGCGGGAGCCTCGTCCGGGAGCGACGGGATGAAGTCGTCGCGTTCCAGGACGGTCTCCAGCGCGTCTCCGATCAACGGGTCGCCCTTCCCCATGACTTCCAGAAGGCTTGCACGGCCGGCTGGGGACGCCAGGCGCTGGGTGACGTCGACGAACAGCCTCCCGCCGGCCTCGTACATCCGCGGGAGGGCTGTCAGCTGCCACATGGAGATCCCCAGGGGCTTCATGGCGTCGGTCATCATCTGGCCGTGACCGACCGAGACGAAGACGTGGTTCCCTCCGTCGTCCGTCACGGGGATGGGGAACAGCGCGGTGATAGGCCGGCTCTGGACGATCTGGTAGCCGTCGTCGACGAGGCACCATTCGATGTCCTGGGGGCGGCCGAAGTGCGCTTCGATCTGCCGACCCAGCTGGACGAGCCGCACGACCTGCGTATCCGTCAGCGCCGGCTGCTGGCCGGCGATCGCCTTGGCGACGATCTCGCCGTCGCGCACCTTGTAGACGTCCGGGTTCACGAGACCCGAGACCAGGGCCTCGCCGAGGCCGAACCCGGCTTCGACGGAGGCGACGTTTCGGTTCGACGTGACGGGGTCGGCTGTGAACAGGATCCCGGACGCGTCCGGGAAGACCATCTGCTGCACGACCACGGCCATCTGCACCTTCCGCTGATCGAAGCCGTTCCGCAGCCGGTAGGTCACGGCCCGCTCGGTGAAGAGCGAGGCCCAGCAGCGGCTGAGGTGCTGGAGGATCGCCTCTGGCCCGACGATGTTCAGGTACGTGTCCTGCTGGCCCGCGAACGACGCGGTCGGTAGGTCCTCCGCCGTCGCGCTGGAGCGGACGGCGTAAGCGGCCTCGTCGCCGAGACGCGCGAGCGCCCCGGTGACCGCCGCCGCCACATCTTCCGGGATGGCAACCGCTTCGAGGGAGCGGCGGATCTCGGCACTCAGCGTGCGGATCGACTCACGGTCGTCCGAGCCCAAGTGTGACAGCCGCTCGAGCAGATCGTCGATCGACAGCGCTCCCGCCATGAGCCGCCGAAACGCATCCGTCGTCACGCAGAAGCCGGCAGGCACGCGGATGCCTGCGATCCGCGACAGCTCCCCAAGCTGCGCGCCCTTGCCGCCGACGACCGCGACCCGAGTCTGATCGATCTCCTGGAAACCCAGCACGTAGCCCATCAGCGCACCTCCGTCTGACATCGTACGGAGGCATGAAGACCGACGAACATCGCAAGCGCGGTCGTCACCGCCGCCTGCTCATCGCCGCGGTGAGCGTGCTTCCCGAGGTGGTGGTGCTCAAGCGGCGCGGCTATGGAGTGGCCGGGAACGTGGTGGTCCGGTGCCGCGCAGGCCATCTGTTCACGACGATCTGGGTACCGGGAGTGTCTCTGAAGTCGGTTCGGCTGGGCTGGTGGAGATTTCAGCGCTGCCCGGTCGGCGGCCACTGGTCGCTCGTGACCCCCGCCAGGCAGTCCGAGTTGACCGAGGAAGAGCGGCTCGCCGCCGGCGAGCACCGGGACCTTCGGATTCCCTGAGTCAGTACCACGACGGCCCGAACTGGTGGTAGGGCTCCTCGAGCCCTTGCACCTCTTCGTCCGTCAGTGCCACGGTGAGCGCGGCGACCGCGTCCGGCAGGTGGTGCGGCTTCGTTGCGCCGACGATCGGAGCCGAGACAAGCGGGTTGCGCAAAACCCAGGCCAGCGCGATCTGGGCCATGCTCACGCCGCGTGTCTCGGCGAGCGCCTGCACGGCGTCGATCACCGGCTCGTCGTAGGGGGAGTCGAACGCCTGGACGACCTTGTCGGTGTCGGAGCGGAGGCTCTGCTCGCCGGCCGGGCGGGCGAGGCGGCCCTTCCCGTTCGGCGAGTACGGCACGAGCCCGACGCCCATGTCGCCGCACATCGCCATCAGCTCCGGCTCGTCGTGGCGGCGCAGCAGGTTGTACTGGTTCTGCATCGACACGAACCGCGTCCACCCGCCGAGATCCGCGGCGTGCTGGAGCTTCGCGAACTGCCAGGCGAACATCGAGGAGGCGCCGATGTAGCGCGTCTTGCCCGCCTTGATCACGTCGTGCAGCGCCTCCATCGTCTCCTCGACCGGCGTATCCGGATCGAAGCGGTGGATCTGGTAGAGGTCGATGTAGTCCGTGCCGAGCCGCTTCAGCGACGCATCGACCTGCTCGAGGATCGCCTTGCGCGACAGGCCCTCTCCGCCGGGGCCGTCGTGCATCCAGCCCCGCACCTTCGTCGCGAGCACGATGTCCTCTCGGCGGGAGTAGCGGGTGATCGCGCGGCCGACGATCTCCTCGGACGTGCCGAGCTGGTACACGTTCGCGGTGTCCCAGAAGGTCACGCCGAGCTCGACGGCCTGCTGGAAGAACGGTTGTGCCAGGTCCTCGGTGAGCGCCCACGGATGGGCGTTCGGGACGGTCGGGTCGCCGTAGCTCATGCAGCCGAGTCCGAGCCGGCTCATCTTCAAGCCTGTGTTGCCCAAGCGGGTGTACTCCATCGTGGCCGGTACCGTCGCGGACCGTGGCCCGCTCCGCAAGCGCGCCGATTCAGTTTTCGCCTGCACTCGTCTAAGCTCGGGGACATGTTCGGTGTCGTTTCGCAGGCCAAACGAGTGCAGGCCCGGCTGAAGGCGCTCGCCCAGCTGAACATCGAGCTGGCGAAGATCGAGGGAAAGCGCCGGTCGACCGCCCTTGCCGTCGCAGTCGGGCTCGCCGCGGCTGCCGCGGTGCTCGTCGTCTACGCGATCGGCTTTCTCTTCGCCGCCGCCGCCGTCGCCCTGAACGCCGAGCTCGCGCTGTGGCTCTCGCTCCTCGTCGTCGCGGGCGCCCTCGTCCTCTGCGCGCTCGTCGCCGTCCTCGTGGCGAGGAGCTTCGCCAAGAAGATCTCGGCTCCCTCCGACGCGATGGACGAGACGGAGCGGACGATCGAGACGGTGCGCACCCATGCCTGACCGCTCGATCGAGGAGATCCGCCTGGAGATCGCCTCCGAGCGGCAGAGACTGGCCACCGATCTGGACGCGCTGCACGACGAGGTGCGCTCGATCGTGCCCGTTGCGCTCGGCACGCTGATCGCCGTTGCCCTGCTCCTCCGCCAGCAACGGCTGCGGTCGGGCGTCAAGATCCTCTGGAAGATCCTCTAGGCCCGCGGCAGCGGCACCTTCTCGAGCTCCGGCTTGACCTCCGTCGCGAACAGCTCGACCGTGCGCTTCGCCTCGGCGAAGGTCATGTCGCCGGTCGGGAGCTGGAGCAGGATGTAGTCGATGCGGCCGGGCTCGAGGATCGAGGCGAACCGCTCGGTGATCTGCCCGGTGGTGCCGGCGCCGAGGCTGATTGCGTCCTCGATGTGTGCCAGGATCCCGTTCAGCGGCGCGAGGGCCGCTTCGCACTCCGCTTCGGGCAGCACGAGGTGGTCGTAGGTGTGCACGGCGCGGGCACGGCGCACGAGGCCGTCCATGCCGCGGCGGGCGATCTCGAGGGCCTCGCGCTCGGTGGGCGCGATCGCGAGCATCATCGTGCAGCCGACGCGCGGGCGGGAGTCCGGGCCGTCGACTCGGAGCGTGTCGCCCTTGTGCGCGTGCCACGCCTCGACGTAGAGGTCGTAGGCGGACTGGTCGATCGGGCCGGCCCACATCAGGTTCATGCCGTGGCGGCCGGCGGTCACCGGGCTGCCGGGGTACCAGAACGGGATCGGGCTCTGGAACGGCTTCGTCGCGAGCGGAGCGGTCGGGAAGTCGTAGTACGTGCTGTTCGCGCTCGAGATCTCGCCGGTCGCGAGCGCGTCGCAGATGATCCCGAGCGTGTCCTCGAACCGTTGCCTCGACTCCCGCCAGTCGCTCCCGAACCAGGCGTGCTCCACCGGCGCGACGCCGCGGCCGACGCCGAAGTCGAGGCGCCCGCCGGTGAGCTGGTCGGCCACGCACATGTCCTCGAGGATCTGCACCGGATGATGGAGCGGCAGGAGCTTCACCATCGGGCCGAGCCGGATCTTCGTCGTCACCTGCGATGCGGCCGCGATGAACAGCTCCTGATTGGGCGCCATGCACAGATCGGAGCCGTGGTGCTCGGCCAGATGGAAGCCCTCGAATCCCGCCTCGTCGGCGAGCGTGATCAGCTCGAGACGATCCTTGAACAGCCGGTGTGTCGGCGTGCCCGGGATGTCCTCGATGTGGTCGAAGATGCCGAAGGTCGGTGTCGCCAGGTCAGTGATGGGTCGTGGCCCTGGCGAACTTCCACGAGCAGCTCTTCGTCGCCGTGGCGGCGCCCGGCTGGAACGGGCCGAACGACCCGGCCACCCGCGTCGGCGGCATCGAGCCGGAGACGGAACGGGCTGTCGAGGCGGCGACGATCGGCGGCAGCTGGGTCTCGAACGCCTCCAGCCCGACCGCGCCCGGCGTCTGGGCAACGCCGCCGATCGTGAGCTGCTGCGTTCCCGTGATGCCGTTCTGGACTCGGAGTTGGGCGTTTGCCCGACCGATCACGAGCTTGTTGTCGGACGCCCTGACGAAGAACTGGAACTTGCCCGGCGCGGCGGCGTTCACCGTCCAGGTGATGTCCCTCGTCTGGTCGCCCTGCGTCACATGCGAGGAGCCGCTGCCGGTGTCCGTCCAGCGTGACGGGACGATCCGGAAGGCGCCGCGGACGCTCGTGGCGCCGCTGACCGCCCAGCGCTGTGTCTCCGAATGCTGATAACCCGGTCCGGTCACCGCGATCGTGCACGAGGCGGAGCCTGACCACGCGGGAGGCACTGCCGCTCCTCCGGACGAGGCGGCCACCGTGGCCAGGACCGCCAGCGCGGCCGCGACGAGCGTCGAACGAAACACGGCGCATAGTCTCGCACAGCCGTCCTAAAGACCGAAGGCCGCCGACCCGATACCCAAGCCATGACAAAGCGAATCATCCTCCTCTCCGCTACCTGTATCGCTGCCCTCGTGGCCGTGCTGCCGGCTGTGGCCAAGACACCTCCGCCCACCCTTGTCGCCAGCGTCGGCATCGAGGTGGCCAAGCTCGGCATCGCGACCGGCAACATCGACACGGCTACCTCGACGTGCAAGTCGAAAGCCTGTCTGTCGAAGAGCTACGACGCCTTCTACACGCAGGCCCAGGTTCTCGACGGCGCGCTGAAGAATCTCTGGAAGGCGGCCGGTGAGTCAGGCCCGTGCGCGTCGGCGGTCGCGAATGCCGGCGCAGGCTTCGATTCTCTCGTCACCAACTACCACAGCCTCGAAGCCGCGACGTTCAAGAACGACAGGCCGGCTGCAACGAAGGCCTACGGACAGATCCAGGCCAAGACTCCGCGTCTGACCGCGATCGTCAGCTCGTTCAAGACCAAGTGCCGCTAGACCGCCACGCGGAACCCCGGACGTTCGGAAGGACGTCCGGGGTGCGCGGCGTTACGTGAACTCGGCCAGCGGCACGCCCACCTCGACGATGTAGCAGGACAGCATCATCCCGGTGTCCGGGCCCAGGTCCAGGGCGTTGTGCGGCGTCCGCGGCGGCATCAGGAAGCCCTCGCCCTTGTGCAGGATCAGCGTCTCCTGATCCTTGATCTGCATCTCGACCGTGCCCTGGAGGATGTAGCCGACCTCTTCGCCGGGATGCTGGTGCCAGCCCGATTCAACTCCCGCGGGGATCTCGGTCAGCACCTGGACGATCTCGCGGCCCGGGATCGAGGACGGCTTGTGCTGGAGCTCGGTGCGCTTGAGCTTGCCCGCCAGTGCGTCGATCGGCTCGTGCGAACTCATAGTCGAACCTCCTGTTCGAAAGACGTTGCTCCATTGAGCGCGCTGCTGATCGCGCCCTCGAGATTGGCGAGGCGGAACGGCATCGCGACGTGTGCGCTGGGTTGGAATTCCAGCCCGCGATGCGACTCGTCGTAGATGCTCACGACTACGACCGGCAGGTCGGGCCGGGCGGCGCCGTAACGCCGGGCCGGTTCGAAGCCGGCGGGCTCGCCCGTGTCGGCCAGACCCAGGTCGAGCTCCTCCGGGCGGGCCTCCGTGTCCAGCACTACCTCGTGGCCAAGCCCGCGGACGACCAGTGTGAGGAGATCACGCATGCTGCCACTCCGTTCGATCATAAGCACACGAGCGACCGGCATCTCAGCGGTGACGCTCTGGCCGGTGCTGGTTCACCCGTGAATCATCGGGCCGGCGCGCATCGGCGCTGTCACCCGTTTGGGTGACGAAAAGGTGTTGACGAAAGGTAGAATGCGCCAATAGCTCGACATCTTCTGATGGACGAGAACCTTGCTGCCTCCCAAGCCATAGCGTATGCCGACGAATTAGGCGTGCTCTATGCGCGCGAGCGGGAACAGCGCGTTGCGATCGAGGAGTCGCTGGCGACACTCGACCGGTCGTACCGAACGACGGTGCGCGCGCTCGCCGCGACGCTCGAGCTTCGCGACTATCAGACGGGCGGTCACACCGACCGGGTGGCGTGCCTCGCGATGCTGCTCACCGAACGCCTGGCGCCGGAACTCGCAGCCGATCCGCAGCTCGAATACGGCTTCCTGCTGCATGACCTGGGCAAGATCGGCATCCCCGACGCGATCCTGCTGAAGCCCGGCGCACTCACGCCGGACGAGCTCGCGCAGATGCGAGAGCACACGCGGCTGGGCGCGGAGATTCTCGAAGACATTCCCTACCTCGGCGGTGTCGCCCACGAGATCGTGGCCTCGCACCACGAGCACTGGGACGGTTTCGGCTATCCGCAGGGCCTGGCCGGCGAGGAGATCCCGGTCGCCGCGCGGATCTTCGCTGTCGTCGACGCGTTCGACGCGATGACGAACGACCGTCCATACCGGGCGGCGCTGACGGTTGCCGAGGCTCTCGCGGAGATCAGCCGCGTGGCAGGCGCTCAGTTCGACCCCGAGATTGCCCGCGCCTACGTCGAGCTCGAGCCGGTCTTCGCGGGCAAGGTATGAGCCAGCAGACAGAGGTCGTGTCGCTGCTCGTCGTCGAGGACGATTCGATGGTGCGCGGCTGGATCCGGCTCGCGCTCGTGGGCAGCGAATTCCGTGTCGCGGGCGAGGCGGCCTCCGCGGCGGAGGCGGTGGATCTCGTTGGGCGGCGTGCCCCGCAGCTCTTGCTCGTCGACTATCGCCTCCCGGACCGCATCGGCACCGAGCTCGTGCGCGAGCTGCGACAACAGGGCGTGGCGACTCCCGCGGTGCTGATGACGGCTCACCTCGAGCCGGGCTTCAACGAGACCGTGCGCGAGGCTGGAGCGCAGGGCTGCGTGCTCAAGACCGGCCACGTCGACGAGATGCTCGCCGCATTGCGCGGCGCGCTTGCAGGCGGGTTCGGAGTGGACGGTCGCCATCCACGCCGCGCGCCCGGCGCAGCGTCGCTGAGCCGCCGGGAACGCGAGGTGCTGGTGCTCGTGGCCGCCGGGCGCACGAACAAGGAGATCGCCTCGGAGCTCGGCCTGAGCAGCGAGACGGTCAAGACGCTCCTGTCGCGGACCTTCGCAAAACTCGGTGCTCACCGTCGCGCCGAGGCCGTCGCCACCGCGCACGGGCTGGGCCTTTTGTGATCGCGGACGCTCAGCGGGCGGCGGGGTTCGTCGAAGGCTTCATCGCCTCGGCCATGCATGAATTGCGAACGCCGCTCGCGGTCGTGGTCGGCTACGCGGAGCTCCTCGCGACCCGCGACGATGAGCAGACGCGCCGCGCTGCGGCCGCACGGATCCAGCCGTCCGCCAACCACCTCGCCGCACTGATCGACGCGCTGTTGATGGCGGCGGCGCTCGACGCCGGCTCGGTCGTGCCCGCGCCGCGGTTGGTCGACCTCGGCGAGTCGTTCGCCGCGGCAGCCGGGCGGCTCGAGCGACACGGCGAGCCGCGCCGCGTGATCGTGAGCCGCGACGACCAAGCGCCGTCGCCGTTCGTCTGGGCTGATCGGGATCACGTCGCATTCGTTCTCGACCAGCTGCTCTGGAGCGCCTGCTCGAGCCCCGCCGCCGGCGAGACGCTCGGTAGCGCTGTCCGTTGCGACCACGGCTCCGCGGTCGTGACGGTCGACGAGAGCGCCGGCACGGCCGTGCTGCCGATCGTGAGAGAGCTCGTAAGGCTTCAGGGCGGCTCGAGCGAAACCGGCGACACGGGCTTCAGCTTTAGCCTGCAGCTCGCTCCCGTGGAGGCCGCGCTTTGAGCACGCGCCGCTGCCTCCTGATCGCGGACGACGACCCTTGGCTCCGCGATCTGCTGCGCGTGACCTTCCCGGTCGGCTGGTACGAGATCGTCGAAGCGGTGAACGGGTTCGAGGCGCTCAGCGCGGTGAGGGCACACGTTCCCGACCTCGTCCTGCTCGACTGGTTGATGCCGGGACGCTCCGGGGCGCAAGTGCTCGCGGAGTTGAAGCGATGCCACCCCGCGCTCCCCGTGATCGTCCTCACCGCGGATGGCACCGAGGCGTCCCGCGACGAAGCCGAGGCGCTCGGCGCCGACCTGTTCCTGACGAAGCCGTTCAGCCCGCTCGAGTTGCTGGAAGGCGTCGAGGCGCTGCTACCCGACCGGTAGCTCGACGGCGACGGGGAGCTCGAACCAGAACGTCGAGCCTTCGCCCTCGACACTCTCGAAGCCGACCTCGCCACCGTGGGTCTCGATGATCTCGCGCTCGAGCGCGAGGCCCAGGCCGGTGCCGCCGATCGCTCGCACCTCGTCGCTGTCGACGCGGAAGAAGCGCTTGGAGATGTCGCCCTGCTGCTCGGCCGGGATCCCGATTCCATCGTCCTGAACGGACACGCGCACCCTACCGTCCTCCGCGACCGCCGAGACGAGCACGGTGCCTCCGCCCGGCGAGTACTTGATCGCGTTCGAGAGGAGGTTGCCGAACGCCTGCGCCAAGCGGCCGGAGTCGCCGAGCACCGCGATCGGGTCCTCGGGCAGGTCGAGCTCGAGCCGGTGTGCGCGGCTCTGGCCGGAGTGGAGCTCCACTGTCGCGCGGAGGAGCGGGCCGAGCTCGAACGGGGCGCGTAATAGCGTGAGGCGGCCCTGTTCGAGCCGCTGGAGGTCGAGAAAGTCGTCGACGAGCAGCGTCAGCCGGCCGGCCTCGCCGTGGATCGTCCTGAGGTAGCGTTGCCGCGTGTTCGCGTCCACCTTGCGCTCGACCAGCAGCTCGGCGAAGCCCAGAATGGCGGCCAGCGGCGTGCGAAGCTCGTGGGACACGGTCGCCATCAGCTCCGACTTCACCCGGTCGGACATGCGCTCGGCCGTTGTCTCGCGCAACACGAACAGGCGGCCGATCAGCTCGCCCGCGTCGTCTCGCACGGGTGTCGTGTAGCGCTGGAAGGAGCGGCCCGACTCGGCCAGCTCGTACTCGTACATCCCCGTGCTCTCGGGGTCGGCCAGGGCGGCACCGGACTGCGCATAATCGGCGGCCGGGTCGGTCGTCCCCCCGGCGAGGGCGGCGAGATCGTCGGCGAGCGGTTCTTCGCCGACCGTCACACCGTGTAGCTCGGCGATCTCGCGCCCAGCCGTGTTGATGACGATCAGGTGCCCCTCCAGGTCGAACAGGGCGATGCCTTCCGTCGTCGCCTCCAGGACGGCGCGGTTGATCTCCGCCAGGCGCGCGATCCTCTCGAAGGCGAGCGCGCCCGCCAGCGCAAGGGCCGCCTGGTCGGCGAGGTGCCCCAGTGCCGCGGTCTCGGTCGCCTCGAACGGCCGTGCGCCGGCACGGGTCAGCGTGACTACGCCGAGGCGGCGTCTGTCCAGCAGCAGCGGCAGATGCAGCGCAACCGTGTCTCCGTGGCCGCGCGAGACGGCACGCCCCTCGTGCAGCGCCTGCGCCGCTACGGCCACCACGGCGGAATCCCCGTGGCCGGCTCCCTCACCGACCTCGGCGAGGGGAACAAGCTCACCGGTCTTCTCGTCGGGCGCGCGCAGCACGACTGTCTCCGCCTGCGCGACCGAGGCGATCTCGCTGACGATCGTCTCGGCGAGCATCTCGTACTCGGTCGCGCCAAGGATCAGCTCGTCGAAGTGGTAGAAGAGCTCGACACGCGCCTTCTCCTCTGCGAGCTCGGCCAGCACCAGGCGGATCTGATCCTCGTCTCGCTTGCGCCCCGAGACGTCGAAGAACACGGTGACTCCCGCGACAATGCCGCCTTCGTCGTCGTAGATCGGCCCCGCGGTCGCCTCCAGGGTGGTGTGCGTGCCGTCCGGCCGAACGTAGTCGAACACCTCGGCGACCAGCTCTCCGTTGAGCGCGCGGGACATCGGGTAGTCGCTGGGCTCGAAGGGCCGACCGTCGGCGTGCAAGCCGCCGTAGAGGCGCCCGAAGTCTTCCACGTGCGCCTCCGGGTCGAGCGGGTGCCCGAGGATCTTCTCTCCCGCAGCGTTGCTCAGGAGCCTCTCGCCCGTGGGCCAGCGGGCGACGTGGACGCCGCCCGGCAGCTGCTGGAGCACCGCCTTCAGTAGGCGCCGCTCGACTGCTAGCTCGTCGGCCACCACGGCCAGGTCCGCTTCCGCCTTCCTGAGCTTTGACGTGTCGAAGAACACTCCGACTGCCGCCACGATCCGACCGTCCTCGTCGTGAACAGGGGAGGCGTACTCGACGAGCGGCAGGCGGGTCCCGTCGGGCCGGAGGTACTCGAACTCCTCTCCGGCGATGACCTCGCCCTGAACGGCTGCGCGCCAGGATGGCTGCTCGTCGCGCCGGAGCAGCCGGCCATCGGGGTGCACGGGGCCGAAGGGCATGCCGTGCTTCGGCGTAGCCGCATCGAACGGATGCCCGAGGATCGATTCCCAGGCCGCATTGCCGAAGATCTCGCGGCCCGAAGGCGCCTCCGTGATCACGACGCCGGCCGGCATCTGGTCGACGAGGGCCTGGAACCACGCGGCCATGGCGTTGAAGGCGACACCGACTCGCTCGTACTCGCGGGCGGCCGGGCCGAGCTCCACGCGCGTCGTCAGATCGCCGCCGGCGATGTGCTCCGCGGCCTTCTCCAGCCGGTTCAACGGCGCCAAGATCACGCGCACGATGTAGGCGACCAGCAGGAGCACCAGCGCGACTAGGAAGATGAAACCGGCAATCCCGCCGAGGATCGCCCGATGCGATCCGACTGCTGCTCTCGCGGAGCTACGCGACGCGTGGTAGCGCTCGACCGCGAGAAACTGAGCGAAGTTTCCGCGGATCACCTCGATGAGCCTGTCGCCGGTGCCGGAGTCGAGGACGGTTCTGGCGGTGGCCCGGTCGAGCGGCACGGTCGCGTTGGACGGCTGGGAGTACTCGGCGAGGTACGAGTGGATGGCGATGGTGATTGCCTGCACCAGCCGCTCGTCTCTCGGGTCGGCGCTCTCGAGACCCTCCAGCACGGCCGCCTGCGCCGGGACGGCGGTGAGCGCAGCGCGCCAGGACGAGAGCGAGTTCGCGTTGCCGGTGAGGATGTAGTTGCGGATGCTCGTCTGGAGCTCGACCACGGAGAGCCCGAGGCGGCTGGCCGCTGCCGTGGCCGTCACCGTGTTGTCTATTTGAACGCGTGCGTCGCGCTCGGAGACGAGCGCCGAGATCAGGAGCGCGAAGGCAACGGCGAGACCGGCCAGGAGCACTGCGCTGCCGACGACGATGTGCCAGGTGACGCCGTGACGGATGAACCAGTCGAAGGCCGCGCCGGGCCGGGAGCGCTTTCTGGGCGCCTGCATTGTCACTCGGACGGCCGCAGCAGTTCGTCGACCGTTCGCTCGAGCTCGAGCGGGCTGAACGGCTTCGTCATGAAACGGTCGGCTCCGGCGGCGAATGCCGCCTCGCGATCGGTCTCGAGGGCGCGCGCCGTGAGCATCACGACCGGGATCGCCCTGAGCTCGAGATCGCTACGCACGACCTTGAGCACCTCGAGCCCGCTCATGCCGGGAATCGACAGGTCGAGCACGATCAGGTCGGGCGGTGATCCGCGGGCCAGCTTCAGAGCCTCGGTGCCGTCACGAGCCTCGACGACGCGGTACCGGCCTTCGAGCGTCGCGACAACGAGTGAAAGGAGGGCCTCCTCGTCGTCGCAGACGAGAACAGTTGTTGTCACGACATTGACACGGTACGTGCAAGTCAGGGCGCGTGCCGTGCTTTTGCCCGAACGGGCGCTGCTGCAGTCACTCCGAGCGGCGGTGCAGCTGCAAGCGACGGCTGTGAAAGCGTCGTTGCGAGCATGGTGCGAAAGGCGGCGGGGGCCATCGCTGCCGACTCGTCGCTCTTCGAAACCGGCTTCATCGCGTTGCTCGGGGACTGCCAGTACGACCAGGCGAGCGTCGAGGCGAAACGCTCACTCGTCAGCTGGTCGTGTGGGATCGAGCCGGTGCTCTGCCACCAGGACTGGCCGCCGAGCTGCGGCGCGAGTGCGATCCGCTGCGCGTCGTCGATCAGGAAGAAGTCGACCTGGTGGGCATACTCGTGCTGGACGACGCCCCAGGAGAAGATGCCGGCGTTCAGCAGGTCCGCGTCGAGGAAGATGGTGCCCGGGATCGCCTCGGAATCGATGCCGCGCTGGATATGGATCGTGATCTGCGGTGCGACGAGGCTCCAGTTGAACGAGCTCGCCTTCAACGCATCGCGCACCTGCGCCTGCTCCGCGGGAGTGCCGCCGGCGAAGGCGTAGTTGCCGCCGCCTGCCTGCGCTGTGTCGGCGAGAGCCAGCGTCAGCGCCAGGCCACAGACCGTGAATCGGAGGAAACGGGCCACACACTCATGCTCGGCACGCTCACAGGCCTGTGTGTCCCCCGTCCGCCTGCAGGAGAGCCGTCTTCGTCCCCCGTTCGGAGTGTTGGCTGCTAGCCGTCCCCCGTACAGGTGACACCGGCGGTACGGGCCGTGGCCGTGCGCTGCGTCCTGCGGGCGTCCGGGACGCCTAGGCCGTCGTCCTCGCCGCGGCGGCGAGGACGACGGCAGCGTCGGCCGACGTGTGCGCGACACCGGCCGCCGCGTAGGCGTCGTCCTCGTCCAGCGTCTCGTGCTCGAGGAGGGCCTTCGCGAGCGAGTCGAGCTTGTCCCGGTTCGCCCGGAGGAGCGCCACGACCTCGTCGTGCGCCGACTCGACGATCCGGCGCACCTCCTCGTCGATCAGCCGGCGCGTGTGCTCGGAGCTCTCGGCGGCGCCGGGGAAGAGCGGCCCGTCGCCGTCGCGCGGAATCACGGCGAGCGGCCCGATCGCCGAGCTCATGCCCCAGCGCCCGACCATCTGGCGCGCGATTCCGGTCAGCTGCTGGATGTCCGACTCGGCGCCGGTCGTGGGCTCGCCGAACACGACCTCCTCCGCGCAGCGGCCGCCCAGCGAGACCTTGACCCTCGCGAGCAGCTCGCGCTCCGTGTAGTTGTAGCGGTCGCCCTCCGGAGCGGAGAACGTGACCCCGAGCGACGCGCCGCGCGGGATGATCGAGACCTTCCGCACCGGGTCGGCGCCCTCGGTGAGCATGCCGACGATTGCGTGGCCGCCCTCGTGGTAGGCGGTGAGGCGGCGGTCCTCGGGGTTCATCAGGATCTGCCGCTCTGCGCCGAGGATGATCCGCTCGAGCGCGTCCGTGAAGTCCGATTCGTCGACCTTGTCGTGCGCGCGGCGTGCAGCGAGGAGGGCGGCCTCGTTGACGAGGTTCGCGAGATCGGCGCCGACCATCCCGGGAGTCGTCGCGGCGATCCGGGCCAGGTCTACGTCGGCCGCGAGCGGCACATGGCGCGAGTGCACCTCGAGGATCTTCTGGCGGCCGTTGCGGTCGGGAGGCTGCACCGCGACCCGGCGATCGAAGCGACCCGGCCGGAGCAGCGCCTGGTCGAGCACGTCGGGCCGGTTGGTCGCACCGATCACGATCACGCCGGTCGCCGAGTCGAAGCCGTCCATCTCGGTGAGGATCTGGTTCAGGGTCTGCTCGCGCTCGTCGTTGCCGCCGCTGAATCCGGCCACACCGGAGGTGCGCGAGCGGCCGATTGCGTCCAGCTCGTCGATGAAGACGATCGCGGGCGCCGCCGCCTTCGCCTGTGCGAAGAGGTCCCGAACCCGGGAGGCGCCCACGCCGACGATCGCCTCGACGAACTCCGAGGCCGACATCGAGAAGAATGGCGCGTTTGCCTCGCCGGCCACCGCGCGCGCCAACAGCGTCTTTCCCGTTCCGGGCGGCCCCGACAGCAGCACGCCGTGCGGGATGTGCCCGCCGAGCTTCACGTACTTGTCCGGGCTGCGCAGGAAGTCGACCACCTCGGACAGCTCCGCCTTGGCCTCGTCGATCCCGGCCACGTCCGCGAAGGTGACCTTGTCGCCCGACGGCTCGTACCGCCGTGCCTTCGAGCGACCGAATGCGCCGAGCACGCTCTGCATGCCGGAGGCGCGGCGCATCAGCAGGAAGAGGAGGCCGACGAACAGGAGCGTCGGCCCGAAGCCGACGAGCACGCTCTCCCACCAGGGCGCTCCGGTCTGGAGCGGCACGGCGTTCACGACTACGCCCTTCTGTTCGAGCAGATTCGAGAGCGCGACCGTGTCGGCGAACGCCGGAATCTCCGTTTGAAAGCGCGACGACGGCTTGGAGCCCTGGTAGCTCTCCGGTTTCTTGAAAGTGCCCTGGATCGCCGTGCCCTTCGACGTGATCTCGGTCACGCCGCCGTTCCCGACCTGCTGCAGGAAGTAGGGGCTGTAGGGCACACGCACGCGCGCCTGCTGGTGCATCGCGCGTGAGCCCGCCCAGAAGTTGATCGCGAGGAGCACGAGGAGCGCGGCGAACCAGCGCCAGCCCAGTCGGAGACGGGGCTTGGACGCCGGCGGCGGGCTCGCGCTCATGGACGTCACGATAGTACGACGGGGGCGTTGCGGCCCCGGTAGGCACGGCGTAGGGTGCGTGCGTGCGATTCCGGGCGGCGTTCGTGCTCCTCGCTGTGTTCGTGGCGGCGGGGCTGGCGTTTGCCCGGCCCGCGGGCGCGGTCTCGAAGCCCGCGGCGCAGAAGGCGGCGCTCGCCGCGCTCGGCGCCGCGAAGGTCAAGGGGCCGGTCATCGTGTTCGGGTTGCCCAAGCCGCTGCCGAAGGGCTCGGCGGTGAGCGAGGCAGGACCGGGGCCGTCGCATCGGGGCAAGGCGACCGTTTCAGGGGACGTCGAGACGTTCACCGACACCGAGCCGGCACTCCCCGCGGGGACCTGGCTCTTCTGGATGGACCTCGCGCCGTACGCGCACTTCTCGCATCCGAGCGTGATGGTGCTCGTCGGCGCGAGCGGCAAGGTCGTCCGCAAGCAGTCACTCGCGTGGTGGCCGCTCGTGAACGGGAAGGCGCCCGCGTTCTTCGCGCCTGCGAACTACAACTCGAGCCGCTACCGCGTGTTCTCGCACGGCGTAGCGGCGCCGAAGGCGGTGACGGCGCAGATCCCGGCCGCCGTCGTCGAGGCGTGGAACGGGCTCGCCGTCGCGAAGTTCCCGAACGACTGCATCATCGTGATGAGCGACGAGGTCGACCCGAACTTCGCCGGCGACCTGAAGGCGATCGATGCGACCGCCACGGCGCTTCAGCTCCCGATCGCGCACGCGACGAGCGCGGCCGACCTCGAGAAGCAGGTCGAGAAGCTCTCGTCGGCGACCCCGGCCTGCACCGACATCGTGATCTACCTCGACGCCCACGGCTCCGCGGCGTCCGGCTCCAACTACACGACGAGCTCCGGCGGCGCCATCGGGGAGAGCGCGCATGCCCAGGTCTCGCTGAAGCACATCCAGTACATGCCGTCGCCGACCGGCATCGGCTTCACGACGACCACGAAGACGGTCCGCGTCGACGCGACGGCGGTGCGCAAGGTGATGTCGGCGCACATGAACCTCACGTTCAAGCTCGTCGTCGATTCATGCTTCTCGGGCCGCTGGACGGAGCTCGCCGACCAGAGCAACCTGCGGGTGATTCTCGCGGCGAGCCGCAGCGACCAGATGTCGTACAGCTTCATCCCGAACGGCACCTGGGCCGCCCAGACGCAGACGGGCGCCGTCCTCACGCCGACCGGCGCGAGCGCGACCATCAACGTCACGAACACGTTCATGGCCGGCGGCTTCACGAACGCGGTCACCACCGGCCTCCAGGGCTGGGCCATGAAGCCCGGCTCGGTCGACCTCGCGAGCGGTCTCGTCAGTGCGTTCAACGGCTCCTCGACGATCGACGCGAGCCAGATCATCGGCTTCACGGTGCCCGGACTGACCAACTTCGTCTCCCAGCGCCCGCATGCGCCGACGGGTCAGGGATTCAATGCGACCGTGGCAATGAGCTACCACCACATCAGCCAGGGCCAGTCGGAGGTCTGCGTCAGGGTGACGACCGTGCCGCCGCGGCCGGGCGCCGCCGTTCACCTCCGGGTGAGCGGTCCCGGCGTCGTCTCGGGCGGCGACCAGAATCTCACGCTCGGCGCCGACGGCTCGCTCTTCGTTCGCATCCCGATCAACCAGTACGGCGACTACACGGCCGGAGCCGACATCACCGCGGCGCCGGGCGACACGGCGTCGAGCGCCGGCCAGGAGACCGTGACCCCGACGCAGGGCGACTGCCCCGCGGGCTGAGTTCAGGCGTTCGTGAGCGTGCGAAGCATCGCCTCGACCCTGTCGAGCTGGGCGGCGAGGTCCTCGACGCGCGCCTCGAGACGTTCCTCCTGCGACTGCTCCTCGGCCTGACGCGCCTTCTGCGCGCGCTCGACGAAGGTAGAAGTGACCGCGGCGGTCACGATCGCGAGCAGGGCGATGCCGACGAACATGATCACGGCCGCGACGAACCGTCCCACCTGGGCCGTCGGCGTCACGTCTCCGTAGCCGACGGTCGTCACCGTCTGGAGGGCGAACCACATCCCGCGGAAGATGTTCGGGTACTCCTTGTGGTCGAACACCCGCATCAGGACGCCGGCTGCGACCACGACGGCGAAGGTCGCCGTGACGATCGTGCCCACGGCGCCCTTCACCGACACGGGCTCGCGCAGGAAGCGCGACATCGCGCGTTCGTACAGGATCAGGCGCGGACGTCGCATCCGAACCGATCGTATTGCGACGCCCGGACGAACCGGCTAGTGCAGCTGCGCCAGGCGCGCCTGGTTTCCCGAGGGATCCCGGAAGCCCGCGTCGACGCCGTAGAACGCCTCGTTCGGCTCCTGCGTGAACTCGACGCCGCGGCTCTTGAGCGTCTCGTAGTCGCCCTTGCAGTCGTCCGTCTTGAACACGAGCCCGCCGGCCATGCCCTTGGCCAGCAACGCCTTGATCTGCGCGCTCGTCTCCTCGTCGAAATACGGCGGCCCGGGCACCGCGAGGAGCGCGATCGAGACGTCCTGGCCTGGCACGCCGACGCTGAGCCAGCGGAAGTCGCCGGCCTCGGGGTTCGTGACGTCCTCGCGCACCTCCATCCCGAGCTTCTCGGTGTAGAACGCGAGGGCCTCGTCCTGGTCCTCGACCCAGATCTGCGTATGCGACAGCGCCTTCAGCATTGCCTTCCTCCTCGACTCGATTGACTGCGCTGACGCTAGCGAGGACGCGCGGCGCTGTCTTCTCGAAACGTGCTCGACTGCGGCCGGGCGTAGGCCTGCAGGAGGCAGGTCGGGGTCCACGCGCGAGTGACCGGCGGATGCGCGGCGCGATAGGCGGTCGGCGAGAGCCCGTAGGCGCGGCCGAAGCTCGTCGTGAACGAGCCGACGCTGCGCAGACCGACGCGGGCACAGATCTCGGCCACCGTCCAGTCCGTGTTGCGCAGGAGCTCCGCCGCGCGCTCGAGCCGGCGCGTGAGGAGGTACTGATGCGGCGTCTCGCCGAACGCGCGCTTGAACTCGCGGCTGAAATGGGCGGGCGAGACGTGCGCGGCGCGCGCGAGTGCTGCGACGTCGAGCGGTTCGCGGTACCGGGTGTCGACGAGATCCTTCGCGCGCAGCAGGTGGCGGGCGGGATGGACGGCGGTGACCATCGGCGCGAGTATCGCGAATATGGAGTTTCTGCTGCTCGGCCCCCTCGCGATTCGCGACGGCGACCATGACGTGACCGTTGAGTTGGTCGTCGGTTCTTGCCACGTGGCCCCGGTCTCGTGCCTCGATCGAGTGATCTTCCTCAAGCCGTGAGATTCACCCCCGAACGGGGGAGGGGGCGGCTTCGGCGCGACAGTAGGTTCCGACAGGAATTGTTCTGCGGCGTGTGCCCGATTGGGCCACAGGAGGGAATCTGCGATATGGGAAGAAGCGGCAAGCGCGAGGCTGGCACACGCCATAGCGCTCTTTGGGGGCGAGGCGGTCGATCCGGCGTCGTCCTGCTCGTCCTTGCGTTCGTCCTCTGCGCACCGCTCGCCGCCCTCGCCGACCCGGGGAACGGCGCCTCCAAGCTCGCTGCCGAAACCGCCGCGCGTACGAAGGGGAAGCAGCCGGCTTTCGTCCCGCCCGCGCTCCTCAAGCAGGCTCAGTCGGACGGGAACCAGCGCCTGCACGTGATCATCCAGGCCGCGGCCGGCACCTCGGCCGCCGCGTCGGCGTTCGCGTCGAACGGCCAGTCCGACGGCGGCACCGTGTCGAAGCGCCTCGGGCTGATCAACGGCGTGGCAGTCGACCTCAAGGCGAAGTGGGTCTTGCGGCTCGCGAAGGTTCCAGGCCTGATCGTCACCGTCGATGCTCCGGTCGAGAGCACCGGCAAGCTGACGAGCGCGCAGCTCTGGCCCTACGCCTCGGGCAACGCGAAGCTCTGGGGCTCGTCATGGCGTCCCGCGCCGAACGCGCCGACGATCGCGATCGTCGACTCCGGGCTCGACGCCACGAAGAACGACTTCCAGGGACGCGCGTATCCGCAGGTGAACCTGAGCTCGACCACGCCGAACGCCCAGGGCGACGGCGACGGGCACGGCACGTTCGTCGCGGGCATCGCAGCGGGCGGTCTCAACGGCTTCGCCGGCGCCTCGCCGACCTCGCACATCCTTCCGATCCGGGTCATGGACGACAACGGCGTGGCGCGGACGTCCGACGTGATCGCCGCGGCTCAGTGGATCCTGGCGAACAAGGACACGTACAACATCAAGGTCGCCAACTTCTCCTTGCACTCCGCGACGGCCACGCACTTCTACTACGACCCGCTCGATCGCGCCGTCGAGAAGCTCTGGCTGAACGGCGTCACCGTCGTCGCTGCCGCGGGCAACTACGGCACGGGCTCGACGCCGAGCGGCGTCCTCTACTCGCCCGGCAACGATCCGTTCGTGATCACGGTCGGCGCGGTCGACATCGGCTCGCTGATCGGCACGCTCGACGACTCGGTCGCGCCCTGGTCGGCCTGGGGCAGCACCGAGGACGGCTTCGCCAAGCCCGAGCTCGGCGCTCCCGGCCGCTACATGGTCGGGCCCGTGTCGAACGGCACCCTGCTGGCGCAGCGCCCCGACCACATCTTCTCGCCCGGCTACATGGAGCTCTCCGGAACCTCGTTCGCGGCCCCGGTCGTCGCAGGCTCGGCAGCCCAGCTCCTCGCGCTGCACCCGAGCTGGACGCCCGATCAGGTCAAGGGCGCGCTGATGCTGACCGCGCGTCAGTCCTCCGGGATCACGAACTACGCGATCGGCGTCGGCGAGGTCGACGCCGTCGACGCCGCGGCGCTCACCGACCCGCCAAACCCCAACGCGGCTCTCGACGGCTTCCTCGCGAACGATTCCAGCAGCGGCATCCAGTTCGATTCGACGGCCTGGCTCTCGGCGGTCGCCGCGAACGCGTCCTGGTCGGACGCCTCGTGGTCGGATGCGTCGTGGGCCGACGCCTCGTGGGCCGACGCTTCGTGGGCGGACGCTTCGTGGTCGGATGCGTCGTGGGCGGACGCTTCGTGGGCCGACGCTTCGTGGGCGGACGCTTCGTGGGCCGACGCTGCCGACAGCGACGGTATGGGGCCGGTGGCGCTCTTCGATCCGTCGACTGACGCCTCCGCGGCGCCGTAGAGCTCCCTAGAAGCGGCTAGGATCGCCGGCGATGATCGTCGTCACCGGCGCGACCGGCCACGTGGGTGCGCTCGTCGCCGAGGAACTGTTCGAGCGCGACGTTCCGATGCGGCTGCTCGTGCGCGACCCGTCGCGCGCGCCCGAGTTTCCCGGCGCGGAGGTGGTCGTCGCCGACTACGCGCAGGCGGGCGAGGCGCTTCGCGAGGGCGACCGCGTCTTCATGACCTCGCTCCACGAAGGGCCAGAGCGGCGCGTCCCGTTGCACCGCGCTTTCATCGAGGCCGCAGCGCGGGCCGGGGTGGCCCAGATCGTCTATCTCTCGTTCGCGAACGCCGCGCGCGATGCGACCTTCCTCCACGCGCGCTCGCACGGCGAGACCGAGGCGATCCTCGCGGAGTCGGGCGTGCCGTGGACGGCGATCCGGAACACGATGTACGCCGACCACATCCCGGGCTGGTTCGACCCGGATGGAATCGCGCGCGAGCCGCTCGGTGACGCGCGGATGAGCTTCTCGTACCGGCCCGAGCTGGCGAAGGCGATCGCCGTCACGCTGACCGAGCCGGGGCACGGCGAGAAGATCTACGACATCACGACGCCCGAGTCGGTCAGCCTCCACGACCTCGCGCACATCGCGGCCGAGGTCACCGGCGATGCGTACGGCTACGAGCCGGCGACCGACGCGGAGTGGGACGAGCGCTGGCGCGCGCTCGGCCGCGCGGGCTGGGAGCTCGAAGCAGGGCACACGTCCTACGAGGCGATCCGCGAGGGCGAGCTCGACGTCGTCACCGACGACTACGAGCGGCTCACCGGCCTCGAGCCGCTCAGGATCGCCGAGATCCTCGAGCGCCACGCGGACGAGCTGCCGCTCTAGCTCGTCAGCCCTGCGATGCCGTTGCGCAGGAGCGCGACGGCGAGCAGCAGGATTAGCACCGCGCCGATCGTCCAGGCCCGCCGCACGAGCCAGTTCCGCACCCGGCCGAGCAAGGCCACGGTCCAGTCGCGCGCCACCAGCAGCATCACGATCGCGATCCCGAGCGGCAGGATCGCGACGAGCGTGAAGAAGACCCAGTCGACGATGTACTGCGCAGCGCTCGGATTCGTCTCGGAGATCGCCTTGAGCGCGAGCGGGATGAAGCCGCCGGGATTCGCGAGGAGCGCGCCGGCGCCGACGATCGCGATGATCGGCGAGGAGGCGACCTTGCTCATCTGCGCGACCATGCTCTCGATCTTCGCCTGATCGGGCGGCCGCCGCAGGAGGCGCCACGCGTAGAAGATCAAGAGCGCGGCGGCGACGATGTCGAACCAGCTGACCCACGTCTTCTGGCCGTCGCCCGGCGACGGCGCCGCAACATCGCCGAGCACGAATGCAGCCAGGATCCCGACTGCCAGCGTCGCCGTGAGCGCGCCGAGGTAGAACCAGAGCCCAGTGCGGAGCGGCCGGTCGCCCAGCACGAGCGCCATGACCGAGAACGTCAGCGTAGTCGGCGAAACCATCGCCGCGAGTGCGACCAGCACCAGTTCGGTGTCGACCCAGCCCACCGGGCAACCCTACGCGACACGGCGACGCCGTCCACCCATCGCGCAACGTGAGCGGCGCCGCCGTGCTGTGAGAGCTAGGCCTCCGGAACCCCGGCCTCGAGCTCCTCGAGGTCGAGCTCGATCCCGAGCGCGCGGACCATCTTCGACGCCGCGGCGACGACACGGGGCGAGCCCACGAGCGGCGCGACGGCGGCGAGGACGCCCTGGACGTCTTCGGCGCTCACGTCCGCCTCGCCTGCAACCTTGAGGTTGAGCAGGTACGAGACCGGCGGGGCATCCAACGCTACGAGCGCTGCGATGCGCACGAGCATCAATGACCTCGGATCGAGGTTGGACGCCTCGATCGAGTCGACGTTCATGCTGGCGAGAAGGTCGATTACGGGCGAGTCAGCGGGCATGGATCTCCTTTCGTGGCTGGTCCTTGCCACGCTAGCGCGATCGGCGACCCGTGACATCCGTACTTGCTACCAGCCGTCCCAGTGCACCATCGAGTCGAGCGGCTTTCTCGCGCCCGGCTTGAAGTCGGTGCCGATCGTGTAGGCGACCGGGATCAGCGCCGCCTGCATCACCTCGTCGTAGGGGATGCCGAGGATCTCCGCCGCCTCGCGCTCGTAGATCAGGTGGAAGGTCGTCCACACCGAGCCGAGCCCGCGCGAGCGCGCGGCGAGCATGAAGCTCCACGCGGCCGGGATGATCGACGCCCAGCGCGACGCTTGTAACGCCGCGGGCGCTCCTTCGGTGCGGCCTACGACGCAAGGGATCACGTGGACGGGCACCTCGTGGATGTGCTCGGCCAGGTGCGTCACGGCGTCGCCGATCCGTCCGACCTGCCCGCCGGCGCCGGCGATCCGCTTCTCGAGGTACGGTCCGGCGACGGCGCGCCACAGGTCGCCGAGCGCTGCTTTCTTCGCCGGGTCGGTGACGACGACGAAGTGCCAGTTCTGCGAGTAGCTCGCCGTCGGCGCCTGCTGGGCGAGCGCGAGGCACTCCTCCAGCACCTCGCGCTCGACCGGCCGGGTGAGGTCGAGGCGCTTGCGAACGGCGCGCGTGGTCGAGAGCAGCTCGTCGGGCGTCAGCTCGAGGATCATCGCTCGGGACACTAATAGACTCCCCGCGATGCCAGAGGGATTCGGAACCGGCGAGGTCGCCCACACCATGGGCCACCAGCACGGCCACAGCGAGCGCGGGGCGGAGGTGATCGAGATTCTCGAGGCGATCCTGCTGGCCGTCGTCGCGGTCGCCACCGCCTGGAGCGGGTACCAGGCCGCGAAATGGGACGCGCGCCAGGCGCACCTCTACGGGCTCTCCTCCAAGTACCGCCTCATCAGTTCGCAGCACGCGACGCGAGGCGGACAGGAGGAGATCTACGACACCAGCACGTTCTCGTTCTGGCTCGAGGCGGTGACGACCGGGAACAAACGTGGCGCGGCGGCCTTCATGAATCGGTTCCGCCCCGAATTCAAGGTCGCATACGTCGCGTGGCTGAAGACCGATCCGTTCCACAACCCGAAGGCGCCGCCCGGGCCGATCTCCATGCCGCAGTACCACAACGCCGAGCTCGAGGCTTCGGCGGCCTGGGAGACGAAGGCGACTGCGGCGTTCGAGGTCGGCACGACGGCGCGCGAGATCGGGGACAAGTACGTCCGGAACACCGTGCTGCTCGCAACGGTGTTGTTCCTGACCGCGTTGTCGCAGCGGTTCAAGGTCCGGAACGTGCGGGTCTCGCTGATGGGAGTCTCGGGGGTACTGCTGGTGGTTGCGCTGTACTTCGTGCTCACGTATCCGACCGCCTGAGATGAAGCGTGAGTCCTGGGACCGGAAGTACGCGGGCTCCGACTACCTGTGGAGCGAGGAGCCGAACCGCTTCCTCGTCGCCGAACTGGCCGAGCTGCCGCCCGGGCGCGCGCTCGACCTCGCCTGCGGCGAGGGGCGCAACGCGGTGTGGCTGGCCGAACGGGGATGGGAGGTGACCGGCGTCGACTTCTCCGAGGTCGGGCTCGCGAAGGCGGCGGAGCTCGCACGGCGGCGGGGCGTCGAGGTGGAGTGGATCGCGGCGGATCTCCTCGACTACGAGCCGCCCGCGGCGCTCGATCTTGTGCTCGTCTTCTACTTCCAGGTGCCGGAGGCCGAGCGGCGGCCCGTGCTGGAGCGCGCCGCGGCGGCGCTCGCGCCGGGCGCCACGATCCTCGTCGTCGCACACGACCTCCTCAACCTCACGGAGGGCGACGGCGGGCCGCAGGAGCCCGAGGTCCTCTGCACGCCGGACGACGTGGCCGCCGACCTGCGCGGGCTCGCGATCGAGCGCGCCGAGCGCGTCCGGCGGCCGCGCGGCGAGGCGGAGGCGATCGACCTGCTAGTCCGCGCCACGGCGCCTCCTGCTTGACCCAGGCCGGACAGACGTGGGACAGTGCCCGCCATGTGCTGTGCCTTCCTGCTGGCGTTCGGTATCGGCCCGCGCATCGCGTTCCTCGCGGTGTGGATCTTCGGTGACCGGGTCGGCGCCGCCTTCAGCACGTGGATCTGGCCGCTGCTCGGCTTCCTGTTCCTGCCCTGGACGACGCTGATGTACGTCCTTGCGTGGGGCCCGCTGAACGGTGTGAGCGGATGGGGCTGGGTCGTCGTCGGCTTCGGCGTCTTCCTCGACGTCTGTACCTACTCGGGCCGGTTTGCCAAGCAGCGCTACGACGCCACGACGACCTAGGCGCCCAGCCCGCGGATTCCCTTGCTCGCGAGCCAGATCGCGAGCACGAAGAAGATCACGGCGAGGGCCACTTCCTGGTTCCGCGCGATCCACTCGCGGATCCGTCCGAGCCCGAGCGCGGCACGCCGTCGTGCCACGATCGAGTAGATGATCATCGCGGCCTGCACCGACGCCGTGATCAGCGTGAAGACTGCGAACACCACGAGCGCATCCTGGTCCGACAGGCCCGAGCGGAGAGCATCGATCCCCGCCGCGACGACGAGGGCGGTGTTGATCCAGAACGCGCCGATCAGGAAGGCCCACCGCGCCCGCATCTGGCCGATGCGCTTCATCCAGCCCGGCTCCTCCGGGCGCTTACCGGTCCGGGCCGGGCGCCGGCCCCAGAACCGACGCGCCAGCAGTAGGAGCAGCACCCCGATCACGACCTGGATCACGCAGGCGGCGGTGCCCGGGGTGCTGGAGGCGCTCGAGACGTCCTGGCCGCTGAGGAGCAGGATCATCAGCGCGCCGATCCCGAAGGTCGAGAGGCACCAGCCCGCGAGCCACGCGTAGGCGTTCGAGGGCCGGTCGGAGGCCAGCATCAGGATCACGGCGACGATCGCCCACGGCGAGACGGCGCACACGAGCGCGAGCGGGAGGATCTGGACGAGTAGGCCGCCGATCCGAGCGAGTATCTAGGAGCGCGCGGCTAGTTGCCTACGACCTGGACGATCCAGCGTCGGTCGCGCTCACGGTCCAGCTCGAGGAAGAGCACGCGCTGCCAGGTGCCGAGGCAGAGCTCGCCGTCGCGGACGGGCACCGACTCTCCGGCCGTGCCGAGCAGCATCGCCATGCAGTGCGAGTGCCCGTTGCCGACCTCCATGTCCTCGGGACAGATGTTCTCGGTGCGGCGATCCCAGTCGTCGTGCGCGTAGTACGTCTCGGTCGGGACGAGCCGCCGGAGCAGCTCGGCGAAGTCCTCGAGGAAGCCCGCCTCGAACTCGTTCACGCGGACACAGCAGGTCGTGTGCGGCGAGTAGACGCACGCGATCCCGTTCGTGATTCCGCTCTCGCGCACCGCCTCGGTCACCTCGTCGGTGATGTCGCGGACGGAGAGACCGCCGCTCGTGCGGAGTTGTGTCTCGTGCTGGAAGACTTTCATCCGCCTATTGTGCGGATTTTCCGCGCGCGAAGAAAGTCTCAGTAGCCGGGAGCCTTCGTAGTCGTTGTCGCGCCGCCGGTGCCGGCGGGCTGGTTCGAGCCGCCGCCGCAGCCCGCGAGGAGCAGGGCGACGGCGATCAGCAGCACGGCGAGTCTGGCCATGTCTGTTCTACGCGGCCCGGCGGCCGATCGGATTTACGGCGCCGGCGCGGTGGAGTCGCGGACGATCAGCCGCGTCGCGAGCTCGATCCGCAGCGTCTCGACGCTCTGATTCTCGAGCAGGCGCAGGAGCAGGCTCACCGCCATCCGTCCCATCTCGGCGAGCGGCTGGCGCACGGTGGTCAGGGCGGGGGAGACGAGCGCCGAATGCTCGGAGTCGTCGAAGCCGATGATCGAGAGGTCCTCCGGCACGCGCAGTCCGCGCGCCCGCGCCGCCCGGAGCACGCCGATCGCGACGTTGTCGTTGAAGGCGAAGATCGCGGTCGGCCGGTCGGCCAGGTCGAGGATCGGGCCGGCTGCCTCCTCGCCGCCGTCGATCGAGAAGTCGATCCCGCCGACGAGCCCGGGATCGGGCAGGACTCCGGCCTCGGCCAGAGCTCCACGGTAGCCGTTCAAGCGCTCCGTGCTCGCCATCCAGGACGTCGGCCCGGTGATCGCGGCGATCCGGCGGTGGCCGAGCGAGAGCAGGTGCTCGGTCGCGGCGCGGGCGCCCGTCGCGTGGCCGGCAGAGACCGCAGGGATCGTCTCGTCGAGCGGGATGCGCGGATCGATCACGACGAACGGGAGGCCCTGGCGCTTCAGCGCCTTCAGCTCCTTGTTCGACTCCTCCGGCAGCGTGATGATCGCGCCGTCGGTGGTTCCGTGCATGAGCCGGTCGAGCAGGTTCACCTCGCGCTCGTGTTGGTGGAGCGTGGGGCAGAGGACGATCCGCATGTCCTGCTCGTACAGCGCCTCGGCGATCCCGGAGAGGATCACGGAGAAGTACGCCGCCTCGATGATCGGCACCGTCACGCCGACGAGCCCGGTGCGGCCGCCCGAGAGGGCGCGCGCGTTCCGGTTCATCGCGAAGCCGTTTTCCTGCACCGCCTTGAGCACGGCCTCACGCGTCTTCGGGGCGACGTCGCGTCGTCCGTTGAGCACGCGCGAGACCGTCGCGATCGAGACGCCCGCCGCACTTGCTACGTCACGGATCGTCGCTGCGCGGTGCCTGCCGCCGTTGCCGTCCTTCGCTGCCATGGAGCGGCATTAAAGCACAGGTTTCCTGTAAACGGTTACAGGAATTGTGTCAGTTGCACGACGTCGCCGGTACCTGGACACCTCGATGTCAAGGGTAACTGTGGCTTGAAACGGCGGGAACAATCTGGTAACCGTTCCCGGTACAAACAAATCCGGGAGGCTCAGAGTCTAAGCACTAAGTGGTTACAGAGCCCGCCGGGCGCCGACGGAGGCGTCCCGTCTGATTCAGGTCTATGCCGACCCTCCGCTCGCCAACAACGGCGACGGAGACAGAAAGGGAGGGCAGCATGAAGAAACGATCTGCTCGGTTGCGCGCAGGTCTTGTCCTTGGAGCCGTGGCAATTACGGCCTCCATCCTCGCCGCGGTGCTCGCTTCCACCGCCGTGGCGAAGCCGGGCCCGGCTGCGGTGGCGTACAAGTCCGCCTCGCACTCGTGTCTCGTCATGACGGGGTCCGGCGATCCGGCCTTCGTCCGCAACTTCAACCCGTACACGGCCACCACCCTGCCGAGCGGCGGTTTCGTCAGGGGCGCCTTCTACGAGCCGCTCGTGATCGCCACCGCAGCAGGCGGCGGCCACCTCTATCCGTGGCTCGCCCGGAGCTGGAAGTGGTCGAACGGTGGCAAGACGCTCACCCTCGCGATCAAGCAGGGCGTGAAGTGGTCGGACGGCAAGCCGCTGACCGCGGGTGACGTCGTCTACAGCCTCAAGGCCGGCAAGCAGAACAAGGTCGCCGACACGATCGGGCTGTACCGCGAAGGCACCAACATCGCCTCGGTCCAGCAGAAGGGTCGCTACGGCGTCGCGATCACCCTCAAGACGCCGGACTCGCAGTTCATCGCTGCGAACCTGAACCTGCAGGGTGTCTACCCTCAGCACATCTTCTCGAAGGTGCCCGACCTGTCGACGTGGACGAACCCGAACCCCGTCGGGTCCGGTCCGTTCACGAAGGTCGTGCGGTTCACGACGCAGGACTACGTGCTCGGCAAGAACACGCACTACTGGCTCGCCGGCTCGCCGAAGATCCCCTGCCTCGAGTACGTGCAGGCGGCCTCGAACGACTCGGCGCTGGCTCTGATCCAGAGCGGCCAGGTCGACTGGACGCACAACTTCGTCCCGAACGTCGAGACGGCCTACTCCGCCAAGGATCCGGCCCACTACCACTCGTTCTATGCGACGACGGCCTATCCGGTCTCGCTCATGTTCGACACGACGCAGTACCCGTTCAGCCTCGTCGCGCTTCGCCAGGCGATCAGCATGTCGATCAACCGCGCGCAGGTCTCGAAGCTCGGTGAGTACGGCTACGCGCCGCCCACCGACGCGATCGGCCTCGGCGGCATCTTCCCAACCTGGGTCACCGATCCGGCCGTCAAGGCGACGGCGAAGGCCCTGGCCACGTACAACGTGTCCGCGGCAAAGAAGCTGCTGACCGACAACGGCTTCACCTACAAGGGCAACAGCCTGATCGATCCGAAGGGCAACCCCGTCTCGTTCCAGATCCACGTGATCTCGGGCTGGTCGGACTGGGTCGCCTCGCTGCAGATCATCACGCAGAACCTGCAGTCGGCCGGCATCGACGCAACGGTGAAGCTCGAGCCGGACTGGAACTCGTGGTACCCGAACGCGTCGGCGACCAAGTGGCCGACGCTGCTCTGGCAGAACGCGTCCCAGGGCTCGCCGTACGGCTTCTTCTTCGCCAACATGCACCAGAACGCGTACATCCCGTCGGGTCAGGACGGCACGCCGACCGGGAACTGGGAGCACTTCCAGAACCCGACCGCGACGAGCATCCTCGACAAGTGGAAGGTCACGCTCGATCCGAAGAAGCAGCAGTCGTATGCGACGCAGCTTGAGGCACTCTGGCTCAAGAACCTGCCGATCGTGCCGCTGTTCATCGGCCCGCGCTGGTCGACCTACAGCACCAAGTACTTCCATTGCTTCACGTCGCCGAAGAACTACTACGGCGATCCGATCTACACCACGTTCCCCGACAACGTGTTGTCGTTCACGCGCATCTGCCCCGGCGGTAAGGCAGGCGCCTAGCACGTAGGGAGCTCTGGTCCCGCCGGGCGAGGTGACATCCTCGTCCGGCGGGATACTCCCGCCTAACCATGCGCTGGTTTCTCCGACGCCTCTGTTTCTACGGGCTCGCCATCTGGGTGGCGATCACGCTCAACTTCCTGCTGCCGAGGCTGATGCCGGGCAGCCCGATCGGCGGCCTCCTCCAGCGCCTGACCCCGTCGCAGATCCAGTCGAACCCGGGGATCATCGAGACATACAAGATCATGCTCGGCGGCGGCGGCGGGTCGATGTTCCACCAGTACCTCACCTACCTCGGCAATGTGTCGAGGTTCAACTTCGGGATCTCGACCTCGAACTACCCGACCCCGGTGTCCGAGGTGATCGGGCGGACGCTGCCGTATTCGATCTTCCTCGTCGGCATCGCGTTCGTGATCTCGTTCGTCTTCGGCGTCACGATCGGGATGATCGCCGCCTGGCGCCGCGGCGGGATCGTCGACAAGCTCGCGGTGCCCTCGCTGCTCGCGCTTGCAGCGTTTCCCGCCTTCTTCACCTCGATCCTCGCCGTCTATTTCTTTGGGCTCAAGCTCGGCTGGTTCCCGATCCAGCACGCCTACGACAGCAACGTCGTGCCTGGCTACAACTGGACGTTCGTCTCGAGCGCGTTCCGCCACGCCCAGCTGCCGATGATCGTGATCATTCTCGTCTTCGCGGGCGGCTGGGTGCTGAACATGCGCACCGTCATGATCAACACGATCGGTGAGGACTACGTCGCGATGGCGCAGGCGAAAGGCCTCCGCGACCGGCGCGTGATGACGCGCTATGCGGGGCGAAATGCGATCCTGCCGCCCCTGAACGGATTTGCCGCCCTCTTCGCCTCGGCGGTGGGCGGCCTCGTCTTCATCGAGTTCGTCTTCAGCTATCCGGGCGCCGGCTTCACGCTCCAGCAGGCGGCGCTCGGCAGCGACTACCCGCTCACGCAGGGACTGCTGTTCGTGTTCGCCCTCTGCGTGATCATGGCGAACCTGATCATGGACGTCCTCAATCTGATCCTCGACCCGCGCGTGCGGACGGCCTAGCGATGACCGGGATCCAGCCGTTCACCGTCGAGCGTCCCAGCAACACCGCACCCGTCGAGGCGCCGTCCCGTCCGCAGACGAAGAGCCGGGTACGTGTGCCGCAGTGGCTCAAGCTGCTCTGGGGCAACCCGAAGTCGCGGGGCGGGATCATCATCCTGTCGACGATGATCGTGCTCGCGCTGATCGCGCCCTGGATCGCGCCGCACAGCCCCACTCAGTTCTCGCTCGACTCGCGGCAGTCGCCGTCGTTCCACCACCTGTTCGGGACGACCGACCAGGGAGTCGACATCTTCTCGCAGGTCCTGATCGGCGCCCGTAACTCGCTGATGCTCGGCGCCGCGGCCGCCGTGCTCGCGACGACGCTCGCGACCGTGCTCGGGATCCTCGCCGCCTACTCCGGCGGCGTCGTCGACGAGGTGATCAGCTTCATCACGAGCGTCTTCCTCGTGATCCCGACGATCCCGCTTCTCATCGTCGTCTCGGCGTACCTCAAGACCCAGGGCGGGATCACGATGATCCTGATCCTCGGACTGACCCTGTGGGCGTTCGAGGCGCGCATCCTGCGCGCGCAGGCGCTCTCGTTCCGCAACCGCGACTTCGTGCTGGCGGCGAAGGTCGCCGGCGAGTCGACGAAGCGGATCATCTTCGGCGAGCTGATCCCCAACATGATCAGCCGGATCGCGGCGGCCTTCGTGCTCGTCTTCTACGTCGCGATCCTCACCGAGGCGGGGCTCGAGTTCCTCGGGCTCGGCGACGTGAACCACACGAGCTGGGGCGTGACGATGTACTGGGCGCAGGTCAACTCGACGATCCTTCAGGGTGAGTGGTGGCCGTCGCTGTTCCCGGGCCTCGCACTCGCGCTGACCGTGGTCGCGCTCGTCTTCATCCTCGCCGGGATCGACGAGGTGAGCAATCCGCGGCTGCGCTCGCCGAAGCGGAAGCGGGGCCTGAGCCGGAAGCTCGGCGCGGCGCTCGTCGGCGGCAACGCGGCCGTCCGCGCGCACGAGGACGAGGCATGAGCGGCGTCCTCGCAGGCCAGGCACATCGCGACAGCCCGGTCTTCACCGGCGAGACGCTGCTCGAGCTCGACGAGCTCGTGGTCGAGTACGCGACGGCCGACAAGGCGGTGCGCGCCGTCGACCACGTCAACCTCACCATCAAGGCGGGCGAGACCGTCGGGCTCGCGGGCGAGTCGGGCTGCGGCAAGAGCACGACCGGCAACGCGATCATGGGCATCCTCCGTTCGCCCGCCGCGGTCACCGGCGGCCGCATCCTCTTCCGTGGCGAGGACATCGCCGCCCTCAGCGTCGAGGAGCAGCGCCGCTACCGCTGGCGCAACGTCTCGATGGTCTTCCAGAGCGCGATGAACGCGCTCAACCCCGTGATGCGGGTCGGCGACCAGTTCGTCGACATGATGCACGCCCACGAGCACATCCATAAGAAGGAGGCGCTCGAGCGCGCCGGCGACCTGCTCGAGAGGGTCGGCATCGACCGGCGGCGCGTCCGCTCGTATCCGCATCAGCTCTCCGGCGGCATGCGCCAACGCACCGTGATCGCGATGGCGCTCGCGCTCAGCCCCGAGCTCGTGATCATGGACGAGCCGACGACCGCGCTCGACGTCGTCGTCCAGCGCGAGATCCTGATCGAGATCGAGCAGCTCCAGAAGGAGCTCGGCTTCGCGGTCCTCTTCATCACCCATGACCTCTCGCTCCTCGTCGAGTTCGCGGACCGGATCGCGATCATGTACGCGGGCGAGATCGTCGAGACTGCCCCCGCTCGCACGCTGTTCGACAGTCCGCAGCACCCGTACACCAACGGGCTGATGCACTCGTTCCCCCCGCTCACAGGGCCGATGGAGCGGCTGATCGGGATCCCCGGCTCGCCTCCCGATCTCGCCAGGCCTCCGGACGGTTGCAGGTTCCACCCGCGCTGCTCCTTCTGCGTCCCCGAGAAGGCAGGCCTGTACGCGCGACAGACGACAGAGAGGCCGGTGCTCCGCGAAGTGGGGCCCGGCCACTCCGTGGCATGTCACCTCGTCGAGGAGGGAGGCGCGTGAGCGTCGTCGAGGACCAGGCACTCGAGGTCGTCGGGCTCTCGAAGTCCTTCGAGGTTCCGGGCAGCGAGCATTTCTGGCAGCGGCGGCGCAGGCTGTACGCCGTCGAGGACGTGAGCTTCACGCTGCGGCCGGGCACGATCACCGCGCTCGTCGGCGAGAGCGGGAGCGGCAAGACCACCGTCGCGCGCCTGCTCGCGCGCCTGTACGAGCCGACCGCGGGCAAGATCGTGTTCGAGGGCCGCGAGGAGCCGCGCCACGTGAGCAAGGAGCAGAACCTCCGCTACCGCTCGCAGGTGCAGATGATCTTCCAGGACCCGTTCGACTCGCTCAATCCGGTCAAGACCGTGGCGCATCTGATCGGGAGGCCGCTGCGGATCCACAAGATCGTGCCGCGTGACCAGGAGCGCGAGCGCGTCTACGAGCTCCTCGACACCGTTGGGCTCGTCCCGCCCGAGGTGATCGCGACCAAGTACCCGCACGAGCTCTCCGGCGGCCAACGCCAGCGCGTCGCGATCGCCCGCGCGCTCGCGGTGCAGCCGCGCGTGATCCTGGCCGACGAGCCGACCTCGATGCTCGACGTCTCGATCCGCATCGGCGTGCTGAACCTGATGCTGCGTCTCAAGGAAGAGCACAACCTCGCGTTCCTGTTCGTCACGCACGACCTCGCGAGCGCCCGCTACGTGGCCGACGACCTGCTCGTGATGTACGCGGGGCAGATCGTCGAGCACGGGCCGACAGAGACGGTGCTCCAGGATCCGCTCCACCCGTACACGCGGCTGCTCCTGTCTGCCGCGCCCGATCCGAACGCGGGACTGCGCGCGGCCGATCTCGCGGCGCGCACCCCCCAGGACATCGCCATCGACGACGCTGTCGGCTGCCGGTTCGTGGGGCGCTGCCCGCTCGCGATCGACATCTGCTCGACCACCCCTCCGACGCTCGCCGAGGCCGGTCGTGGCCGGCGGGCGCGCTGCCATGTCACTGCACCTGAGAGGAACGCATGACTGATGGAACGAACCGCTCGGCTCGCGTAGGCCTGATGCTCTACACGGTGCGCGAGGACTGCGCCCGCGACTTCGAGGGCACGCTGCGCGCTGTCGGCGCGCTGGGCTTCGAGGGGGTCGAGCTCTTCGATCTTCACGGCCATGCGCCGGAGGAGGTGCACGGTTGGCTCGACGAGCTGGGCCTGGTCGCGATCGGCCGCCACGCGTTGCTCGAGGCGATCGAGAGCTCGTTGCCCGAGCTCGCCGCCGAGGCGCGTGTGCTCGGCTGGAAGCGGCTCTCCGTGGCGTGGATCGACCCGGCGAAGCTCGGTGACCCGGAGCTCCCGGGCCGGCTCGCCCGCGCCGCCGCGGCGGCCGCGGAGCACGGTCTCGAGCTCGGGTACCACAACCACGACGCCGAGCTCGAGCCGCTCGCGTCGGGCGTGCGCTTCCTCGATCTGATCCCGCAAGAGCTCTTCCTCGAGGTCGACCTCGGCTGGGTCTGGTTTGCGGGCGTGGATCCCGTCGAGCTTTTGGCGTGGGCCGGCAGTCGCGTCCCCTTTGTGCATGTGAAGGACTTCGCGAGCCATAACCGGACCGCGTTTTGCCCGGTCGGCGACGGTGTCGTGGGCTACGAGCGAGTCGTGCCCGCGGCCGTGCGCTCCGGAGTCGAATGGCTGATCGTCGAGCAGGACGAGACGGAGGGCGATGCGATCGTCGCCGTCCGGCGCTCTCGTGATGCCGTCATGGAAATTCTGAAGGAGGCGGCATGAACGTCGGAATCGTCGGCTGTGGAGTGATCAGCAGGAACTACGCGGAGCACGCTCCGGCGTTCGGCTCGTTCGAGATCGTCGCGTGCGCGGATGTCATCCGCGAGAACGCGGTGAAGCTCGCCGAGGAAAACGGGTTCGCGGTCGCCTCTATCGACGAGCTGCTCGCCGACCCGCAGATCCACATTGTGCTGAACCTGACGCCCTCCGGTGAGCACGCGGCGGTGACTCGCGCGGCGCTCGAGGCGGGCAAGCACGTCTACACCGAGAAGCCTCTGGCGATCGACGTGCCGGAGGGGCGGGAGCTCCTCGCGCTCGCCGACAGCCTCGGGCTGCGGATCGGCTGCGCGCCGGACATCTTCCTCGGGAGCGCCTATCAGGCCGCGCGGGCCGCGATCGACGAGGGCCTGATCGGCGAGCCGCTCGCCGTGAGCGCAGCGATGCTCGTCGGCGGCGCCGACTCGTGGCATCCGAATCCGCAGCAGTTCTTCTCCGACGGCGCAGGGCCGCTGCTCGACATGGGGCCGTACTACCTCACGGCGATCGTGGCGCTGCTCGGCCCGATCCGCCGCGTCGCCGGGTTCACCTCGATGCGGAAGGCGGAGCGCGTGATCGCGGTCGGCCCGAACGCGGGCCAGAGCTTCCCGGTGACGACCCCGACCCACGCCTCCGCGACGATGGAGCTCGACGGCGGCGTGACCGCGAATCTCGTCGCGAGCTTCGAGGCGAACCAGCGCTACGTCTGCGACTTCGAGGTGCACGGCACGGACGCGGTGCTGCGGCTTCCCGATCCGAACGCGTTCGAAGGTGTGCTCCAGATCCGGGCCAAGAACGACTGGGAGGAGATCCCGTACGTCTCGCGCGGCGGGCAGGAGACGCGGGGCGTCGGCCTGCACGACATGGTCGAGGCGATCGCCGAGGGACGCGACCATCGCGCGTCGGGCCGGCTCGGGCTGCATGTGATCGACGCGGCGCGCAGCATCCTTCGGGCCGCAGACGAGCGGCGCACGGTCGAGGTCGAGACGGCCGTCGAGCAGCCGGGCCCGCGGGCCGCCACGGCAGACGTCGCCGCCGACTGACAGCCCTAGAGACCTGAGCGCGGCGGGGTGCGGCGACCCCGCTGCGCTCGGGCCGATGAGCATCCGGGTTGAATTTCGGGTTCCGATGGGGTCAGACTCCTGCCGCGAGAGTCCTCAACGGAGGGAGAGGCCATGACTTCGAAAACTTTGCGAATCGCGCTCGGCGCCGCGCTCGTCACCGCCGTGCTCGCGCTCGCTGCGACCGCATCGGGCGCGTCGTTCATCCGGACGAGCACGGGCGACACGGCGCTCGCGTCCCCGCCCGACACGAACTTCTGCCTGGCGACCTTCGGCATCCACTGCTACCAGCCGGCGCAGCTGCAGAAGGCCTACGACCTGGCGCCGCTCTTCGCGAGTGGGATCACCGGCGCCGGCCAGACGATCGTGATCGTCGACGCGTTCGGCTCGCCGACGATCCAGGCCGATCTGCAGCACTTCGACCAGACGTTCGGGATCCCGGATCCGCCGAGCCTCAAGATCTACCAGCCCGCCGGAGCCGTGCCGCCGTTCGACGTGACCAACGACGACATGGTCGGCTGGGCCGAGGAGACGACGCTCGACGTCGAGTGGTCGCATGTGATGGCCCCTGGCGCGAACATCGTCGTGCTCGAGACTCCGGTCTCCGAGACGGAGGGCGTCACTGGCTTCCCGGAGATCGTCAAGGCCGAGAACTGGGCGATCAACCACGGGATCGGCGACGTGATCTCGCAGAGCTTCGGCGCGACCGAGCAGACGTTCCCGAGCCCGCTCTCGATCCAGCTCCTGCGCAGCGCGTTCCTCAACGCGCACCTGCACCACGTCGCCGTGCTGGGCTCGAGCGGTGACGCGGGCGCGACCGACTACCAGCTCAATCTCGAGGATCTCTACACGTTCCCGGTCACGAGCTGGCCGGCGAGCGATCCGTTCGTGACCGCAATCGGCGGCACGCAGCTGACGCTCGACGAGAACGGCAACCGGCTCGCACCGGACGTCGTCTGGAACGACGACTTCGGCGCCGGCGGCGGCGGTCTCTCGACCGTGTTCGGCCGGCCGGACTTCCAGGACGGGCTCGGCCAGACCGTCGACCACCATCGCGGTGTGCCCGACATCAGCATGAGCGCGGCCGTCGACGGCGGGGTGGACGTCTATTACTCGTTCCTGAATCCCGCCAACGGCTGGCACATCTTCGGCGGCACGAGCGAGTCGTCGCCGGAGTTCGCAGGCATCGTCGCGCTGGCCGATCAGTACGGCGGCCGCCGCATCGACGACCTCAACACGGCGCTCTACCGCCTCGACTACCAGCACGGCCTCGTGGACGTGACCTCGGGCGACAACTCGATCACGTTCCAGAACACCGACGGCAACACCTACACCGTGACCGGCTTCCCGGCCGGCCCGGGCTACGACCTCTCGAGCGGCGTCGGCACGGTGGACGCGGCGTTCTTCGTCCCGGCGCTGGCCGGGCACCCGAGAGGCCCGCATCGCGGCCCGACCTGGCCGTGGTCGGGGAACCAGGGCCATCATGGAGACAAACACATCGGCGGCGGTGGGCACGGCCCACCGGCCCGCTGAGCAACGCGACCGTCGAGGGAGCCTCCGCCGTGCGTGGGCGGAGGCTCTCCGATTGCTGCACCCACCGACAAGGAGGGGCAAGATGACACCGGAGACAGAAGCGACGAGCCCGCGGCCGGCGGTCGTCAAGCACCTCACCATCCCTGAACGCGAGGCCCACGGGAAGGCGGCGCGGTCCGACCATCCGCGCAGCGCTCATGCCGCTTGGGAAGCTCCTGCGGGCCGGAGGAATCCCCTCGACCTGCTCGAGGAGCAGGCGAAGACCCGGGTGCCCGAGCTCGTGCCGATCCGCTACGGGCGAATGCTCGTGTCGCCGTTCACGTTCTACCGCGGCGCGGCGTACATCATGGCCTCCGACCTCGGCAGCACGCCGCGGACGGGGCTGCGCACCCAGCTCTGCGGCGACGCGCACCTGTCCAACTTCGGCGCCTACGCTGCGCCGGACCGGCGGCTCGTGATCAGCCTGAACGATTTCGACGAGACGCTGCCGGGCTCGTTCGAGTGGGACGTCAAGCGCATGGTGACGAGCTTCGAGGTCGCCGGTCGCGACCGCGGGTTCAACGACAAGCAGCGCGGTGTGATCACCCTGACGGCCGCTCGTACGTACCGCGAGGCGATCCGGCAATACGCCGCGATGCGGAACCTCGACGTCTGGTACTCGCGCCTCGACGTCGACACGCTCTTCACCGCAATGCAAGGGCGCCTGTCGGCGAAGCAGCAGAAGCGGGCCGAGGCGAACATCGCCAAATCGCGGTCGAAGGACAGCCTGCGCGCGTTCTCGAAGCTGACAGAGCTGGTCGACGGCGAGCCCCGAATCGTCAGCGAGCCGCCCGTCATCGTCCCGATGAGAGAGCTGCTCCCGGAGGCCGACTTCGGCACGTTCGAGGAGCAGATCCGCGGGATGCTCCGTTCCTACAGGCGGACGCTCGCGGGCGACCGGCGTCGGTTGCTGGAGCGGTTCCGGTACGTCGACATCGCGCGCAAGGTCGTAGGTGTCGGCAGCGTCGGGACGCGCGCCTGGATCATCCTGATGCTCGGCCGCGACAACGCGGATCCGCTGATCCTGCAGGCGAAGGAAGCACAGGCTTCCGTCCTCGAGCCGTTCCTTGGCAAGAGCGACTTCGGGAGCCACGGACAGCGGGTGGTGGAGGGCCAGCGGCTGATGCAGTCCGCGAGCGACATCATGCTCGGGTGGATCAGCGTCGACGGAGTCGACGGGGTGAAGCGGGACTACTACATCCGGCAGCTGTGGGACGCAAAGGGCTCGGCCCTCGTCGATCTCATGGAGCCGGATCTGCTCGCGCTCTACGGCCAGATCTGCGGCGAGACGCTCGCCCGCGCGCACGCGAGGTCGGGCGATGCGGTTGCGATCGCGAGCTACCTCGGATCGAGCGACGTCTTCGACCAGGCCCTTGCCCAGTTTGCGGCGTCCTACGCGGACCAGAACGAGCGCGACTTCGACGTGCTGAAGCAGGCCGTCGCCGCCGGCCGGATCAAGGCCGAGACCGGGACCTAGCCCGGGGCCGGACTGTTGTCAATTCTGGGTTGACCGGATTCGCCGACCGGTGCTAGTGTCGCGCGCAGCGACTAGGAGGAGCCAATGGCTTCGCGCGTGCCCACTCGAAGAATCCTCGGTCTGGCATTGGCAGCGGTCGTGCTCGTTCTCTGTGGCGCGGCGGTCGCAGCCGCTCCGCCGAAGGTGACGCTCACCGTTGCGGTGCTTGGGCAGGGACACGTCGGCTCTCGCCCCGCGGGGATCAGTTGCCCGGGGGCCTGCAAGATGCGCGTGAATCGCGGGACGAAGGTGGTGCTGTCGGCAGCGCCGTCAGCCGGGTCGACCTTCACGCGCTGGAGCAGCGGCTGCGGCACGGCGCGCACCTGCAAGACGACCGTGAACACGTCGCGTGTCGTCACCGCGGTGTTCGCGACGACGACACCGCCGCCTCCGCCGCCACCGCCGCCACCCCCGCCGCCGAAGGCCGGGCACTACGCCGGCACCTACACCGACGGGACACGTTTCGCCTTCGACGTCAACAGCTTCGGAACGTCCGTCGGCGCCTTCTCCTTCGACTTCAACGGTGACTGCGGCTCGTACGGGACGTCGTACGGCTCCTACAACCTGCCCGGCCCGTTCGTGATCCAGCCGGACGGCACGTTCACGGCCAGCGACGCGGTCACCGACGCCAACGGGACGAAGTACACGGTCGCGATCACGGGCACCGTCACCCCGACCGGGACCGCGAGCGGCACCCTCCGCGTCGACCTCCTGTTCTCCGACGGAACCCCGTGCACGTCGCACGGCACCTGGTCGGCGACCGCGCCGTAGCAGTACTGTCGGCGATTCAGGGTTCAGTCCCTGG
>CAVQZA010000002.1:0-134209 GCA_963718355.1 uncultured Actinomycetes bacterium | reverse complement strand
ATCCCTGAAAAGTGCAGCGCGTCGGTGACGTGCCGGCGGTGGCTCGTTCGGGCTTTCGTTAGCCGTCGATGAGCAGGCCGCTGAGTGGCCCGAACGCCCGGCTAGAGCGTCTTGAAAGATGGGGGAGTTGGACGAGTCGATGCGTGAGACTGAGGCCGTCGTTGCGGCGTCTGAGCTGCTCGCTGCTGATGGGTTTCCAGAGCTGGTCGATCGTTTCGGTTGGGTTGTGCGGGATCTGATCTATCGGGAGCTCGAGGTGCTCTGCCCAAAGGCGGAGACGGGTTTGGCGGGCGAGCTCCGCGTCGCGAGTAATAACGTTCATTTCGGTGTCGTTAAAAAGGGAGTGGTCGTTGAGGTTCGCCGAGCCGAGAGTCATCCAAGCATCGTCGATGATTCCGATCTTCGCGTGGACGTAGATCGGGTCGCTCCGCGGGCCTGATCGTGCGTAGAGGCTGCAGGCGAGTACTCGGCCTGCACCGTTGTCTGCTTCGATCAGCTCGGCGAGTGCGCCGCGCGTATCGTCGCCGCCGGTATTCGGCCTCGCCGGCAGTAGCAGGAGCACTCGGAAGTCCGGGTTAGGTGGATCGGCGAGTTTGGCCTGCAGGACGGAGCAGACTTCGGGCGACCACAGGAATTGATTCTCGAGGTAGATAAGACGCTGCGCGGCGTGAAAGGCGCGGAGGTACGACTCGAGGATCCGGAACTCGCCGTGCGGACTGGCGGAGTAGATCCGCTCTGGGATCGTCCGGACGATCTGCAGGTCGATCTCTCCCGCGTTGTCCGTCGGAACGACTGGGGTAAGCGTCTCGCCGGTGGTTTCGTGCCAGCGCATCCGGAAGTGGTCGCCGACGTCGCTCACTGCGGGGCCTTCGATGCGCGCGCAGATGTCGTGCCAGCCGACCCTCGCGCGCGCAGGATGGTTGTTCGTGTCGTAGCGGTCGCCGGCTTCGTAGGTGAGATCGATGCCGCCTACGAAGGCAATGCGGTCGTCGATGACGATTGTCTTCTCGTGATGGCAATGCATGGGCCGTTCCTTGGAGTCCAACGCGCACTGGATTCTTGTGTCCTGGACTAGCTGCTCCCGCATCTTCCGCACCTCGCCCCGGGAGGGACGGAAGAGCGGCAGCGGCGCGCCTGCCCATGCGAGCACCCGAACATCGAGGCGCTCCGCCAACTCTGCAAGGAGGTTACGAAGAACGAGCGGCTCGGCCTCTCGGGTCAGTGCAAAATCGGGCGAGAAGAACCACCCGGTCAAGTGAACGTGCGAGCGGGCCGCGTACAACTCTCTCGCGATCTCCGGCAACGCTTGCGCACCGTCGATCAAGACGTGGACCGCGTTGCCGGGCCGCATCGGAGGATCCCCTAAAGACCAACCTTTCTCCAGCGGAGGGTCGAGTGCCGGGCCCCACCCGATCTGCTCTAGTCGCCGCCGATGATGGCGGCGGACTCCCTGGCTGACCCGGTTCCCGAACCATCGGTCGGCGGCCTCCAGAAAGTCCTCCGCACCTGACACTCCGATTCGCACCCTAGTTGGCGAGACGCTTGGCGGTCGTTTTCGGTGCGTCGAGAGGTGGGCTGTATGTAGCGGCGGCTTGGGCGCCCGCGCCGAAGCGGAGGATGCGGCCGCCGAATGCGATGCCGCAGACAGCGAACCAGGTCCAGCCCAGCGTAAGTCCGGCGATCGCGTCGGACAGCCAGTGAACGTCGAGTAGCACGCGGCTTGTTGCGACCGCGACGGCTATCCCTGCGGCGAGACCCGCGAGTGTTGCGCGCGTCGGGCGTCGGCGCAATCGACCTAGTAACAGGGCGGCGGCGGCATAGAAGGCGGCCGCTGTCGCGGAGTGGCCACTCGGGAACGACGGTCCGAGCGTCGCTGCGGCAGGATTGAGCGTCGGGCGTAGCCGGTCAACGAGATCTTTGACGGTTGTGGTCAGAACTTCCTCACCGCCCAAAACGGCCAGGAGGAACACCGCGACCCAGACAGTTCGTTCCCGGAGCGTCTCAACCACAACGAGGACAACACACAGCGCAATCACCGTGTAGATGCTCCCGAGCTGTGTGACTAGATCGAGTAGGTGTGTCGAGGCCGGCGACGCATGCCTGTAAGCCCACTTGGCCACGCTCGCATCGATCCCGGTCAGCCCCGAGTTCATTCGGATCAGGTAGGCGAGTATGCCGAGCAGGACGCCGCCTCCGATCGCAAACGCGAGAGCGAGTGTGAGCGCCAGACCGGTAGCGGCAGCCGGGTCGAGCCTCGAGCGTACGGCCGCTCGCAGCCTCGGTCGTCTCCCCACGGCTTCGCCGACCTTGCGCGCGGTGTCGATTGACGGCGTGAGAGGCGCATTCGGGATCCGCGGATAGCGCCAGGTGATGAGACCGACGGCCAGCCCGGCGGTCAAAGCGAGCACCGATAGGAGAAGAAAAGGCATCGGGTGGTTAGGAAGAGCCAGAAACGGGGATACCCGGTTCCATGCCCGTGGAAACGCACCAGGATCGACGGCAAGCCACGACGTCTACTCAGGCCACGAAGTCGGTGGCTCGCCGCGTGCGATCTGTGGACGGGTGGGAACTGCCTGTCCTTCGGCCGCGAGAGGGCGGACCGGCGGAGCGGCTGGCCGACTCGTTCGGAGGGTTGCATCCAGTGGTGGGTTTCGGTGTTGCGATGGTGCTGGGATTCGCGGTAATCGCCGCTCTCTCTATCGGCCTCGGCGTCCTGGTCACGCATGTGGTCGAGCACGCCTGGGGGATCGGGGCTGCCAACGAACGGGTCGACGGATGGCTTGCAGCGCACAGAACGCCGTCTCGAACGGAGGCATCATGGATCGGCTCGACCATGGCCGGAGGCCTCGTGCTCCCAATTCTCGTCGGGGCGATCGCGTTCGTGTGCGCCGCACTGCGGAAGTGGCGGCTGGCCGCTTTCGTGGTTTTCGCACTGGCGGTCGAGGCTGGGACGTATCGCGCGACCACCCTTCTCGTGCACTCGCATCGGCCTCGTGTCGTCCGCCTCGAACACCTTCCTGTTAACGCCAGCTATCCGTCCGGCCACACGGCTGCATCGCTGGCGGTCTACGGCGGACTGGTCCTGCTACTGACGTCGCGCTTCACCAACGGCCTCCTCCGAGCCTTGGCGTGGGCGACCGCGGTGGCGATCGTTGTGTTCGTCGCAGCGTCGCGCATGTATCGCGGCATGCACCATCCGCTCGACGTCGGCGGCGGCATCCTCGTGGGCTTAGCCGCGCTGATCGTGATCGTGTTCGCCTGCCGCACGGCAGCCGCAGCCGCGCGGAGCACCGGATGAAAGTTGCCGTCATCGCTCATTCCGGCAAAACCCTCGGCGGCGGATTGCCAGAGCTTCGCCGCGCCCTTCAACGCGAGGGAGTCGAGTCGCCGTTTTGGTGCGAGGTGCCCAAGAGCCGCGCCGCGCCCGATCAGGTGCGTCGTGCGCTGGAAGAGGGCGCAGAGCTCGTGTTCGCCTGGGGTGGCGACGGGATGGTGCAGCGCTGCGTCGATGTGATCGCGGGCTCACAGGCGAGCCTCGCGATCGTCCCTGCGGGCACGGCCAATCTGTTTGCGTCCAACCTCGGGATCCCGAAGGACATCGGCGAGGCAGTCAAGATCGGGCTGTACGGCGACCGCCGCCGGCTCGATGTCGGCCGCTTCAACGGCGAGCGCTTCGCGGTCATGGCCGGCGCCGGTTTCGACGCCGCGATGATCCGCGACGCCGGCGACGGTGGGCTGAAGGAACGATTCGGTCGCGCCGCGTACATCTGGACCGGGTCGGAGAACTTACGGTTTAAACCCTTCCGTGCCGAGATCAAGGTCGACGGTGTCGACTGGTACAAGGGCAAAGCAAGCTGCATCTTGCTCGGTAACGTGGGCAAGCTCTTCGGCGGCGTCGAGGCGTTCGAAGACGCACGCCCCGACGACGGCAAGCTCGAGCTCGGAGTGGTCACCGCCGAGGGGCTTCTCGAATGGGGTCGCATGATGGCGCGCACCGCCGTAGGCACAGCGAGCAAGTCCCCGTTCGCTCAAACGACGAAGGCTGACTCGGTCAAGGTCAAGCTAAACCGGAAGGTCCTCTACGAGCTCGACGGCGGAGATCGCACGAAGGTGAAGTCCTTCAAGGTCAAGGTCGAGCCCGCCGCCATCAGCGTGTGCGTTCCGCTCCACGATCCAACGACCTGAGAGGAGTCGAATCCATGCCTGAGCCAGTGTCGATAGGCCGGCATCATCCCACCCGCACCCCCGGCGAGAGCTTCGTTCAGTCACACGCCTTCGAATGGCTATCGCGCGCCGGCTTCGTCGCACGCGCGCTGATCTACGGAATCATCGGGATACTCGCACTCAAGCTTGCACTCGGTCACGGCGGCAAGCTGACCAACCAGCAAGGTGCTTTACACACGGTCGCCCACCAACCGTTCGGAAAGCTCCTGCTCACCCTCGTCGCGATCGGCCTGGGCGGCTACTCCATGTGGCGACTCGTTCGCGCCGCAATCGGACACGGCCCAGAAGGCGCAGACAGCGGCGTCGACCGCATCGGCGCCCTCGGAAGCGGACTTTTCTACGGGGCAATGTGCGTGCTCGCCATCGAGGTCCTGCTCGGCGTCGACAGCAAAAGCGCCGGGAGCGCCAAGAAAGAGACCGCCGGAGTTCTGGGCTGGCCCGCCGGCACCTGGATCGTCGGCATCGCAGGAATCGTAATGATCAGTGTGGCGCTCTACCAAGGCTACCGAGGCATTACCAAGAAGTTCCTCGATGACACCAAAACACCCGAAATGGGACCCCGGATGCGGAAAGGAATCACCGCACTCGGCACCATCGGCCATCTCGCACGGATGATCGTCTTCGGGCTGGTCGGCATCTTCCTAGTCAAAGCCGCCATCGACTTCAACCCACACGCTGCCGTCGGACTCGACGGAGCACTGGCCAAGATCATCCACCGCTCCTACGGCCCGATCGCGCTCGGCATCGTCGCGGCCGGACTCGTCGCCTTCGCGCTCTACTCGCTCAGCGACGCACGGTACCGCCGAATTTAGGGTCAGCGACGTGGATTCGCCCTCCCAGACTCAAGGCACCGTCTCCCGGCGCAATCCGGAAGCGACGGGTGCCGGCGCGGCCTTCTTCGATCTCGACCGGACACTGATCAGCCGGCCGACACCACTCGCCCTCGCATCGACGTTCCGTCGATGCGGCTTGGTAAGCAGGCGCGATCTGATGCGAGCAGGTCTGTGGCAGCTCATCTTCCGGCTTCCCGGAGTCGACGGAACGCGCCGCTCCGCCGTCGACGGGATGAAACTGCTTTCCGGCCTCCCCGTCGCGACGATGCAGAAGCTGATGGGAGAGGCGATGGAGGATGTCTTGCGTCCCTTGCTGTACACCGAGCCGCTCGAGCTCCTCCAACAGCATCGGGAACGCGATGAGCGGCTCTACCTCATCTCTGCCAGCCTGCACGAGATCGTCCAGTACGTGGCCGATGATCTCGGCTTCGACGGCGCGGTCGGCTCGACCTGCGAGATCGTCGGGGGCGTCTACACCGGTCGGTCGCTGAAGCCCTGCTACGGCGAGCACAAGGCTGCTGCGGTGCGAGAGCTCGCGGCGCGCGAAGCGATCGACCTGACGGCGTCGACCGCGTACTCCGACTCTCATACCGATCTGGCGTTCCTCGAGGCCGTGGATCGTCCGGTCGCGATCAATCCCGATTCGAGGCTCAGGAAGATCGCGCTTGAGCGACACTGGCCGATCGTCCGCTTCGAGCGCCTACAGGGATCGGCCGAGGCGTCGTCCGATCCTCCCAGTCCGCCTTCCGCATTGGTTGAGCATGGCAGTTGAGTCGACCGTCAAGAAGCTGATCACGGGCGAGACGGAGCCGGGGCCTTCCCCACCGGCGCCCAGATGGGTTGCACCCGTATTCGTCGTGTTCGCCCTCGGGCTCATTCCGTGGACCGTAGCGCTGGCAATGACTTTGCCAGCGCGGCACGGCACGCACCACTACGGCGTGGCATGGACCGGCTTCGACATCGTGCTTGCGGCCTCGCTCGCCGCAACGGGCATCGGCGCGTTCCGCCGCGCGACTTGGCTGCAGAGCGCCGCAGCCGTCGCAGCGACGTTGCTTCTCTGCGATGCATGGTTCGACGTGCTCTCGTCGACGTCGCAGCACGAGGTCCTGACTTCGATCGGTCTCGCGCTCTTCGTCGAGCTTCCGGTCGCGTTGGCCTGCCTGTTCGTCGCCCGCCATGCTGAGGAGGCTGCCGACCGGGCACACCGATACGCCGGCCAGGCCCGCCGCCCGCGCCGCGCACGAGCCGGAACGATCGCCGAACGTCGCGAGGACCGTTGAGACTGCCTCGACCGTCACATCGACCTGCAGGCGTCGTTGACCGACCTCTGCCGCATTAGTCAGTCGATCATCTTCTGTGAATTCGGCGGCCACGCGAACGCCACCACATAGTCGCGAACGCCGACGACGCGTCGCCTGGGACCCAGCTGAACTCACCACCGTGACCCGGGCGTCTGGCCTCGAGTTGTCCCCTGGGTTGTCCCCTAGCACTGGAGGCCCAGTCGGCATGCTCTCCCTGCGTCGGGAGAACCATGCCGTTAGCAGGGAGTTTGAGTGCCGGGGGAGGGAGTCGAACCCTCATGCCCCACTGTGGGGACACCCGATTTTAAGTCGGGCGCGTATGACCAGTTTCGCCACCCCGGCCGGTGGCGCGACCTTACATCCCGGGCTGGAGATCCGCAGGCGGGAACTTCTCCGGGCCCTGATACCGGAAGGTGTCGCGGAAGGTGGTGAAGGCCTTCTGGTCGAAGCTCGGGCAGAGCGCGAGATGCGTCCACGCGGTCAGGGCGACCTTGTTGCCGAGCTTCGGGAACGGCGCGACGAGCATCGCGACCGGATCGGCCTGGTAGAAGGTGCCGATCTTGGCGATCGTGGCCTTCGAGACGCCCGAGCCGTACTGGATCACGATCCCGCCGTGCTCGAGGTTGTGGATCGCTTGGTACTCGCTGACGGGCGAGTCGTACGAGCCCCATACCGCCGGGATGTAGTAGTGCTTGCCGCTCGTGGGCGGGAACGAGTTGTACTTGATCGGCGGGTTCGGATTCAGCGTCGTGATGTGCGTGCGGCCAATGCTGGGATAGGTGTGGAAGGTGCAGCCGGCGGCGGCCATTGCCTTGCCCACAGCCGAGCCGCTCGCCGAGGGCGTCTTCGTGCTCTTGCTGCTCTTGTGGAACGCGAAGTAGCCGCCGGCAGCGACCCCCACTACGACGAGCACGACGACGAGCCCGATCGCGATCCAGCGGCCGTTGCCGCCGAGCGAGGCGCCGGAGCCGCCGCTGCGAGTCTTCGGCGACTGGACGGTGCGCGGCGGTGCAGGGGTGCGATTCTTCTTGGCCACAGCGGAGCGTGATGGTACCTGGCGGCAGCCGCGTATGCGCCGGCTGCAAATCTCCGCAACGTGCGGCCTTTTTCGTCGCGAGCCTGCTTGACCGAGGCTTCGAGCCCCGGTTAGAGTCTCCCTGCCGGATCCAGTGAACCCTCGGGTTTGTCGGATCCGGCATTTTCGTGGTCCAAGACGTGCCGTCCGGCCCCGCCGCTAGCGTTTTCGGGCTCGGATGGTCGTTCTCGGACTCCTCATCGGACTCGTTGCAGGCGCGCTCGTCGGCTGGCTCGCCGCGCGCAGTCGCACGGTCCGGCTCGAGCAGAGGCTCGAAGATGAGCGCCGCGCGCACGGCGAGAAGCTCGAGACGCTCAACGAGGCGCGCAAGGAGCTCGCCGACGCCTTCCAGGCGCTCTCCAGCGAGGCCCTACGCCAGAACAACACCGCCTTCCTCGAGCTCGCCAAGACGCAGTTCGAAGGTATGCAGGTGCAGGCGCGCGAGGACCTGACGAAGCGCCAGGTCGCAGTCGAGCAGCTCGTCAAGCCGATCAAGGAGTCGCTCGACAAGGTCGACCGCCAGGCGCAGGAGCTCGAGAAGACGCGCCGCGAGGACTACGGGACGCTCAAGCAGCACGTCACCGCGCTCTCCGAGCGCACCGGCGACCTAGTCACCGCGCTGCGTTCGCCGAACGTCCGCGGCCAGTGGGGAGAGCTGCAGCTGAAGCGCGTGGTCGAGGTCGCGGGGATGATCGAGTACTGCGACTTCCAGACGCAGGTGACCACGAGCGACGACGAGGGGCGCGGCTTGCGGCCCGACGTGATCGTCCGGCTCCCCGGCGGCAAGAACGTCGTCGTCGACGCGAAGGTGCCGCTCGAGGCGTACCTCGCCGCAGCCGAGGCGCACGACGAGGCGACCGAGACGGCCAAGCTCGCCGAGCACACGCGCCAGGTGCGCGACCACGTGGCCAAGCTCGGCAGCAAGCGCTACTGGCAGCACTTCCAGCCGGCGCCCGACTTCGTGGTGATGTTCCTGCCCGCCGAGGCGCTGTTCCGGGCCGCGCTCGAGCAGGATCCGGCGCTGCTCGAGACGAGCGCGAGGGCCAACGTGATCATCGCCTCGCCGATGACCCTGATCGCGATGCTGCGCACGATCGCGGCGGCATGGCAGCAGGAGACGGTCGCCGAGAGCGCGCGCGAGGTGCACCGCCTCGGACGCGAGCTCTACGAGCGCCTCGGCACCTTCGCCAGGCACTTCGCCAAGCTCGGCCGCGGCCTCGACGGGGCAGTCGGCTCCTACAACGAGGCGCTCAGCTCGCTCGAGACGCGACTCCTCGTCACCGCCCGCAAGCTCGAGGAGAGCGGGATCGGCGACGGCCTCCCCGAGGTCGAGCCGATCGAGCGCCAGGCGCGCCAGCTGCAAGCGGTCGAGCTCGCCGACGAATTGCCGATCGCACCGGCAGACGCGGCCTGAGACAGGGAACGTTCGCCCGCCTCGTTTCGTTTATATAAGGGTCACAAGGAAATCTGACCGGAACGAGGAGCAATGAGCGACGAAGTACGTGAGCTGATCATCATCGGCGGCGGGCCTGCCGGCTACACGGCTGCCCTGTACGCCGCGCGCGCCAACCTGAAACCGCTCGTGATCGAGGGCTTCCAGTGGGGCGGCCAGCTGATGATCACGTCAGACGTCGAGAACTACCCGGGTTACGCCGACGGCGTGCTCGGCCCGGAGATGATGGCCGACTTCCGGCGCCAGGCCGAGCGCTTCGGCGCTGAGTTCATCACCGACAACGTCACGCGGGTCGACTTCTCGGAGCGCCCGTTCCGGATCTGGGTCCACGAGGACGAGCACCTTGCCGAGGCAGTGATCGTCGCGACCGGCGCGACCGCGCGCCAGATCGGGCTCGAGTCGGAGCAGCGCCTCCAGGGCCGCGGCGTCTCGTACTGCGCGGTCTGCGACGCCGCCTTCTTCCGCGAGAAGGAGATCGTCGTCGTCGGCGGCGGAGACTCCGCGATGGAGGAGGCCTCGTTCCTCGCCAAGTTCGGCACGAAGGTAACGCTGGTGCACCGGCGCGACGAGTTCCGCGCCTCGCCGATCATGATCGACCGTGCCGAAGCGAACGAGAAGATCTCCTTCGTCACCAATGCAGTGGTCGACGAGGTGCTCGGTGACACGAGCGTCACCGGCGTTCGGGTTCGCGACACGCGCACCGGCGAGACGTCCGAGCTGCCGGCCGACGGCATCTTCGTCGCGATCGGCCACGATCCGACGACGGCGCTCTTCCTCGACCAGCTCGACCACGACGAGCAGGGCTACCTCGTCACGAAGCCCGGATCGAGCGAGACGAACATCCCCGGCGTCTTCGCCGTCGGCGACGTCCAGGATCACACGTACCGCCAGGCCGTGACGGCCGCGGGGTCGGGTTGTATGGGCGCGCTGGACGCGGAGCGTTACCTCACCGCGAAGCAGCACGCCGCCGCTCGCTGACCGATGTCCTAACGGCCGCGCCGGAGCGGCGTCTACCATCAGTGGCATGCCGTTCTTCATCTGCCCGAACTGCAAGAACCGCTCCGTCGACCACGACGGCTACCAGGGGATGACCCGGGAGGCCGTTGCGTGCGACCGCTGCGGCTTCGGTTTCCTGTTCGAGCTGATGGACGACTACTACCCGGCCCCGAACGCGGGCTTCGTCGTCTGCGACAACCAGGGCCGTGTGATCGCCTGCGGGCGCGGGCTGTTCGAGCTATGCGGCTTCCCCGAGGAGGAGCTGATCGGTCGGGACGTCGTCGAGGCGTTCAAGCTCGACGGCTTCGAGGCCGACCGCAATCCCGTGGCGCTCGCGCTCGAATGGGGCGTGCGCCGGCTCGACGAGAAGCTCGAGCTGACGACGCGCGGCGGCCAGCGCAAGCACGTCATCGTCGACGTCTTCCCCGCCTACGACGACGACGGCGGACTGCTCGTCTCGCTGACGCCGACGACGCTCTAGACCCGAAACGACGGGCAGAGGTCGGCGAGGACACAGTCCTCGCAGCGCGGGCGCCGCGCATCGCACACGCGCCGCCCGTGCCAGATCAGCAGGTGCGGGAAGCGATGCCAGTCGGCGCGTGGCACGAGCTTCACGAGGTCGCGCTCGATCTTCACCGGATCGTCCTCCTTCGTCAGCCCGAGTCGCTGCGAGAGCCGGCGCACGTGCGTGTCGACGACGATCCCCTGCGCCTCGCCGAGCTCCGCCGCGACGACGTTCGCGGTCTTGCGCGCGACGCCCGGGAGGCGCAGCAGCTCCTCCATCCGCCGCGGCACCGCACCGTCGTAGTCCTCGATCAGCAGCCGCATCGCGCCGCGGATCGACTTCGCCTTCTGGCGGAAGAAGCCGGTCTGGAAGATGTCGCGCTCGAGCTCCGCCTGCGGCACCGCGAGGTAGTCCTCGGGCTTGCGGTACTTGCGGAAGAGCTTCTCGGTGACCCGGTTCACGTTCACGTCGGTGGTCTGGGCGGAGAGCATTACCGAGATCAGCAGCTCGACGTCGCTGTGGAAGGTGAGCGCGATCTCGGCGTCGGCGTGCTCGGCCGCCAGGCGCTCGATGATCGGGCCGATGCGGTCGCGCCTGCGGCCGACGCGGAGGCGCGCCTCGGCGACGAACGAGCGCGCCATCAGCCTTCCAGCAGCCGCGGGCCGGCGCAGACGACGTCGAGCGCGGGACAGCCGGCGCAGTTGAACTCGCTCGGAGTCGGCCGGAACTCGCCGGCCTGGATCGCTGCGATCGCGGCGGAGAGCCCCGCCTCGAGCTCCGGGACGTCGACGAGCGTGAACGTCGTCGAGACGACGGCGTCGGGCCGCTCGAGGAACGCGTAGACGACCTCGACCTCCTCGGCGCCCGCCCTGAAGCAGACGAGCGCGTAGACGAGACGCTGGAGCCGGTAGTCGTGCTCGATCAGCTCCTCCGGCGACGAATCGCCGAGCGCGTTCGTCTTGTAGTCGAGCACGAGCGCGCGCGGGCCGTCACGGTGCAGCACGTCGAGCCGGCCGCGCAGGAGCACGCCGTCGTGCACGAAGGCGAACGGGCGCTCCGGCCGGGCGTCCTCGAGCCCGGCGATCCGCCCCGCGAGCGCCGACGAGCAGTACGACTCGACAAATGCGTCGATCCGCGCCAGCTCCTCGTCGGTGACGCCCGGATACCAGCCGCGCACCTGCTCGAGGTCGGGAGGCGCCGGCGAGCGCAGGTCGACGAGCTCGAGCAGCCGGTGGACGGCGTCGCCGACCTCCGTCGCGGCTAGACCCGACTCACCGGGCAGCGCCAGCCGCGCATCGGACGGCTGCATCCCGGCCACGCGCTCGGCGTAGTAGCGGAACGAGCAGCGCTCGAACAGCGCGAGCGCGCTGTAGGACAGCCGCCGCACCTCGTGCAGCGGCGGTGTTGCAATCACAGGAAGCGGCGGCAGCGCGAGCGGGATCTCGACCGGCGCCTCGGGCAACGCGGCGAACAGCGCAAGCTGCCCGTCCTCTTCGACCACGACTTCCTTTGTGCTCATGAGCATTTGGCTTTCGGGGCGATAGCGGTCGAGACGCACCAGAAGGTGCGCGTCGTCTCGCTCGAGCTCGACCGGGCTCGGACCGGCCAGCTCCGCCGACGCGTCGATCCGGCCCAGCACCCAGCCGATCGGCGTCGCGTCGCCCGGCTGTTCGAGATCGGCCGCGCCCGAGACGATCAGCCGGTCGATCGCGCGCGTCATGGCCACGTAGTAGAGGCGCAGCCGCTCGGCGCGCTCCTCGGTCTCGCGCGCCGCGCGCACCTCCTCGTAGTCGAACACGGCGTGATGGCCGCTCGAGACCGGGTCGACCATCTTGAAGCCGAAGCGCCCGTCGGAGAGTGCGATGATCTCGTCCGCCGTCGGCGCGGCTCGCTCACGGCTCGCGTCGGCGACCACGACGACCTTGAACTCGAGCCCCTTCGCCGCGTGGATCGTGAGCAGCCGCACCGCGTTGGCGCCCTCCTCCTCCGCGACCGCCTCGAGCTCCCTCGCCCCCACGGCCTCCTGCTCGCGCACGAATCGCACGAAGCCCTCGACGTCGGGGCCGCGCAGCTCCTCGTAGGAGCGTGCGAGGCGCGCGAGCTTGCGGAGATTCGCGTAGCGGCGGCGGCCGTCCCACTGCGCGAGCACCGCGAGGTCGTAGTCGTGTGCCGCGACGATCTCCTCGCAGAGGCGCTCGAGCGAGAGCCGCGCCGACGCCGATGCGAGCCGCTCGTAGCGCTGCTTGAACGCGCGCAGGAGCCGCTCATCGCCGTCGGTCAGATCCGGCGGGAACCCGCGCTCCAGGCCCACGAAGAGCGGCCGCCGGCCCGCGTGGCGCCGCAGCAGGACGAGCGTGTCGGGGGTGACGCCGACGAACGGCGAGGCGAGCACCGTCGCGACCGCCTCGTCGTCGTAGCGGTTGTGCAGGAGCCGCAGGTAGGCGAGCAGGTCGACGACCTGCTGCTGGCCGAAGTAGCCGCGTCCGGTAGCGCGGTAGGTCGGCAGGCCCGCGGCGCGGAGCTCCTCCTCGTACCACTCGGCGTCGGTGCCGGCGGCGAAGAGCAGGACGATCTCCCCGGGCGTTGCGGCGCCGGTATCGACCAGCTCCTTGACCCGCCGCGCGACGTGCTGCGCCTCTGCCCGGCGCCAGTGGACGCCGGTGCCCTCGTAGCTCGGCTTGTCGGTGACCAGCAGCTCGACCGGGCTCCCGAAGACCGGATCGGAGAACTCGCCGGAGGCCGCCAGCGGCTGGAACTCGTCGCCGAAGTCAGGGCCGAAGAGGAAGTTCACCGCGGCCAGCACCTCGGGCCGCGAGCGGTAGTTGCGCGTCAGAGGCAGCACCTCGCCGGCCTGCGCACGGCGCTCACGGAAGACGTGGACGTCGGCGTGACGGAACCCGTAGATCGACTGGAACTCGTCGCCGACGAAGAAGAGCTCGCGCTCGCCCGGGCCGGACGCGATCAGGTCGATCAGCTCGCACTGGAGCCGGTTCGTGTCCTGGAACTCGTCGACGGAGATCGTGCGGAAGCGCATGCTCGCGCGCTCGCGCAGCTCGTCGTGGTCGCGCAGCAGGTCGCGCGCGGCGAGCTGGAGATCCTCGAAGTCGAGTGCCGACTCTCGCTCCTTCGCCGCCGCGTAGGCCTCGGCGAACAGCTGCACGAGCTCCTGCAGGAGCTCGTGGTCGCGTGCGGCCAGCTCGTCCAGCGCGGCCTGCTCGACCGCCTTGCGCGCGTCCTCGTATGCGGCCGCGCGCTCGCCACGAGCGCGCAGCGGCGCCAGGTCGAGCAGCCGCTCGGGCAGCGTCGTCTCGGACGCGACGCGCAGCGCCTCCTCTGCGTTCGTGCGCTGAAGCTCGGTCGCGGCCGGGTCAGCGGCGAGCGTGCGCGCCGCGTCCTGGAGCTCGGTGAGCCGCTCCTCCAGCCGCGGGCGCTCGTCCTCGAGAGTCAGCTCGAGCGGCCGCCCGGCCGAGCGCAGCGTCTCGTAGACACCGGTGAGCATCCGGCGCAGCCCGCCGGCGCCGTAGGTCGCGAGGAGCTGGAGCCGCTCTGGCTCGTTGCTTTCGCAGAACGCCGCGAGCGCCGCCTGGAATGCCTCGCTGCGGATCACGCGGCCCTGGCTCTCGTCGAGGACGCGGAAGCGCGGATCGAGGCCCGCGGCGAACGGATGTGCCTTCAGCAGCCGCATGCAGAAGCCGTGGATCGTCGAGATCCACGCGCCGTCGAGCTCGCGCGCGAGGTCGTCTCGGCCGCGCTCGGCGAGCGCCGCGCGGATCCGCGAGCGCAACTCGCCCGCGGCGCGCTCCGTGTAGGTGATCACGAGGTTCGACTCGACATCGAGCCCGCGCTCGCACACCGCGCGCACGAACCGCTCGACGAGCACGCTCGTCTTCCCCGTGCCCGCACCAGCCGAGACGAACACGAGCCCTTCCGCGTCGACCGCCGCGAGCTGCTGCGGATTCAACCCGGCGAGCTGATCCACACTCACGCGCGCTTCACCCTGCACATCGGCCACAGGTCGCACCACGACGGGCACTCGCCGCCCTTCGGATCGTGGTGCGTGTCGCCCGCGCGGATCCGCTCGCCGAAGCCGCGCGCATGGTCACGCGCCTTCTCGGTCAGTGCCCAGAATGCCTCGTCGTCGAGGTAGTCGTTCTTGTTCATCCCGGCCACCGTCTCCTCTCCCGCGCGCAGCACACCGCGCGCCTTGCGCTCCCCCGCAAGCGCGCGATAGAGCCCGCCGAGCGGCTCGATCCCGACGAGGTCGCGCAGCACGAGCATGTAGAGCGGAATCTGGAGCCGCAGCTCGGATTCGATCTGCGCCGCCGAGTGGACGCTCTTGCCCGACTTGTAGTCCTGCACGATCCCGCTCGCCGAGTGCGGGTCGAGGTCGATCCGGTCGATCTTCCCGGAAAGCGAGAGCCCGCCGCCGAGGTCGAGACCGCGCTGGAGCTCCTGCGCAGAGCGCTCGCTGCCGAACGAGACCTCGAAGCGGCGCGGCACAAGCGGCAGCTCCGACTTTGCCTCGGCCCGGATGAACTGCTCGAGGTCGCGCCAGAGCGAGCCCTCCAGCTCGCGCCGCTGCAGCTCGGTCAGCTCGAGGCGTACGCCTCCACGCATCGCGTCCTCGAAGCAGGTGCGCAGGAAGCGGAGCGCCGGCTCGAGCACCGGCTCGCTGACCTGCTCGCAGCCGAGCTCCTTCGGGAGGCCGGCGTAGAACTTGAACAGCACCTGGTGGGCGACCGACCCGCGCAGCATCGGATCGACCTCGGCGTCGATCGTCTTCGGGTCGACGACGCGCTCGATCAGCCAGGCCGAGGAGCAGTCGGCGAACCGCTCGAGCTCGGTGACGCCGAATGTCGTGCGGTTCCCGAGCCAGGCGAGGACGCCCGGGCTGACAAGCCGCGTCGGCCGGTCGAAGGCGCGGCGGGCGCGGTCGAGGCGGCGCTCCCAGCCGTTGCCCTTGGCGAGCGCCTCGGCGGACTCCGGGCTCAGCGGCCACAGCGCGGCGACGGCCCGGAGCCGCTCGCGCTCGCTCGGCGCGGTCTCGAGCGGCCAGGTCAGCGCCGAGAGCGCGCGGCGGCGCGTCCAACGCGCGGTGTCGTCTGCCGGGAAGACGGCGCGCACCTCCTCCCAGAACGGGCTCGGCTCGCGCGGGCTGCCCTCGTCGGTGGCTGCCTCACGCACGAGGTAGAGGCGCTCTAGCGCGCGGGTACAGGCGGTGTAGAAGAGGTAGCGCTCGCGCGAGACCTGATCGGGACGCTGCAGGCGCGCGGAGGCGAGCTCGCGGCGCTGCTCCTCATCGAGGAACGGCGAGGCCGGCGCGCGGCGCGGGAGGCTTCCCTCCTCGAGCCCGAGCACGAAGACCGCGTCGAAGCGACGGGTACGGGCGCGCATCAGGTCGAGCACCGCAACGCGGCCGGGCTCGGCGGGCGCCCCGAGGCGAACGGTCGCCCGCTCGAGCGCGGAGACGACGTCGTCGCGCTCGAGCGTCCCGCCGAGCTCGACCCACTGCTCGAGCTCGACGGCGAGTCGCGCCACGGCGTCGTAGGCGCGCAGGTCCTGGCGCGACGCCTCGCCGGCCTGCGAAGCCTCGAGGCCATACGCGGAGCGGAGCATCGCGGCGGAGATCGCCCGCACCGCCTCGACCGGAGTCGCGGCCGTCCGCGCGGTCGCAAGCGCGGTCAACGGCCCTTCGTTCAGGTTCTCGGTCTCCTCCAGCACGCGCTCGGGCGTGTGGATCGAGCGGCCCCGGAGCCGGCCCTCGATGAAGTCGACCCGCGTGCGCGGCAGGCCCGAGTACGGCGTGCGCAGGAACGAGAAGAGCTCGCGCCGGCCGCCGCCGAGCCATGCGAAACGAAGCAGCGCCACGAGCGCCTGGCCGAACGGCGTCTGGCCCAAGCGGATGCGGCCCTCGATCCCGTACGGGATTCCGAGCGAGCCGAACGCGGTGTCGAGCGGCGCCCGCAGGCGTTCGAGCGACGGGCAGACGACGCCGATCCGCTCGGGCTGCATCCCGGTGCCGAGCAGCGCGAGGATCTCCTCGCCGACGAGCTCGAGCGCGCCCCGCGGCCCCGCGCCCTCGAAGAAGCGTATGGCGCCCTCGAGCGCAGGCGGCTCGTCCGGCACGGCGGGCCCGAACAGCGCGCGCTCGAGGTGGGCGAGCGCAGGCCGCGCGACCTCACCCGCACGCGGGGGCAACTCCTCGATGCGACCGTCCGCCAGAGCGGTGAGATCCTCCGACGTGCGCGTGAGCGACGCGAACGCGGGCCGCCCCGGCTCGTACGGCAGCGAAACCGTCACATCGACGCGGCCGGCGAGCGCCGCTAGCACCGCCCACTCCGCGCCGGTCAGATCCTCGAAGCCGTAGGCGAACACCGGCTGGCCCTGCCACGACCCGAGCTCGCCGGCGAGCCGCTCGGCGCCGCGGCGGCGCTGGAGATCGCGATCCCAGAGCCCGAGCGCATCGAGCTCCTCGCAGTAGGCGGCGTAGAGCCTGGCGAGGTCGCCCTCGAGCTCGGTGGGATCGAGCAGCCCGGCCTCGAGCTCGGAGACGACCGCGAGCAGCGCATCGGTGAAGCCGCCGAAGCGCGCCGAGCGGCCGAGCCCGTTCAGCTCCGCCCTCGCGATTGCGCGCCTCGCGACCAAAACCCGCTGCGCGTCGGAGGCGACGCGCCGGTCGGCAGGAGCGAGCCGCTCGAAGATGTCGTCGAAGGTGCCGATCGAGCCGGCGAGCAACACCGGGGTACGCCGAAGCAGGTCACGCTCGACCCGTTCGACGTCAGATCGATTCGGCACGATCAGGACCGGCTCGCGCTCGAGCGAGTCCAGATAGCGGTCGAGCAGAAGCTCCACCTTGCCGGCATTTGCCGGACCAACCAGCAGCGTCAGCGGCATCTAACCCATGCTAGTCCCGGTGCGCGACTGCTCCGCTTACGGAATGACGGAAAGCGGAGGAAAGTGCGGACTAAACCGCAGTCTTCGGCCGGCGGCCGCGGCGCGCTGCTGCGTGGCCGGGCATCCCGGTGGCGCAGGAGTCGCACAGATCCGCCTGCTTCGCTCCGCGACGCGCATCGGTATAGGTAAGGCGCAGCGTTGCGCCTTTGCCCTCTTCGACTTCGGTGTTGCACTTGTCGCATACGAGAACGGTCTTTCGAGCCATGAATCCTCCTAGGGAGTCTGTAATCCGATCGCGAAATAGGCCAGCTGAATTTCACTATACAATGCGCCGCCAATGGACGAGAACACGATCGTTGTACTCGAAGGCGACGAGACGGGTCAGGAGCTGCTCGAGGAGTCGCTGCGGGTGCTGCAACCCGACGTGATCGGGCGTGAGCTTGCTTTCCCGCGCTACGACCTCTCGCTGGCGCATCGCCGCGCAACCGACAACGCGGTCGTCCACGAGGCTGCCGCGGCGATCCGCGAGCACGGGCTCGGGCTCAAGGCCGCGACTGTCACACCCGAGGGCCGCGGCGACATCGGCTCGCCGAACCGGATCCTGCGCGAGGAGATCGGCGGCCGCGTGATCGTCCGCACCGGCCGGCGCATCCCCGGCGTGGTGCCGATCGGCGGCGCCCACGCGCCGATCTCGATCGTGCGGATGGCCGTCGGCGACGCCTACGGCGCGGAGGAATGGCGCGAGGGCGAGGGCGACGACGAGGTCGCGTTCCGCACCGAGCGCATCGAGCGCCGGATCTGCAAGGCAGTGGCCGAGTTCGCGTTTCGCCAGGCCGAGCGCTCGGGCGCGAAGGTCTTCGGCGGCCCGAAGTACACGGTCAGCCCGACCTACGAGGGCATGCTGAAAGAGGAGATGGACGCCGCCGCCGCGCGCCACCCCCAGGTTCCCTATGAGCCACAGCTGATCGACGCGACCTTCGCGCTGCTGATCGCCTCCAGCGGCGCCCCGCTCGTGATTCCGGCGCTGAACCGCGACGGCGACATCCTCTCCGACCTCGTCCTACCGCTTTTCGGCTCGATCGCCGGCTCGGAGTCGCTGCTCGTCGCGTTCGACGACGACTACGTGCCGCGGGCCGTGATGGCCGAGGCGGCGCACGGCACCGCGCCGTCGCTCCAGGGCAAGAACGTCGCGAACCCGATGGCGATGATCCTCGGCGCCGCCGCGCTCCTTGGCTTCGGCGGCGAGGAGGCGCAGCAGGCGGGCAGGGCGATCCGCGAGTCGTGCCTCGAAGCGGTCGCCGACGGCGTGCGCACGGCCGATCTTTCCGGCAGCGCCGGCACGAGCGAGTTCACCGACGAGGTGATCCGCCGCATACGGACGAAGCTCGAGGTCTGGGCCGGGCTCTAGAGCGAGGAGGCCTGGGCCAGCGTCGAGCGGAAGCCGTCGCTCCACACCACGAGAAATGCATGCGCGAGGTCGGGGTCGAACTGGCACCCCGCACACTTCTCGACCTCGCCGAGCGCATCTTGCTCCGACATCGCGATGCGGTAGGGCCGCCCGGACGTCATCGCGTCGAACGCGTCCGCCACGGCGAGCACGCGCGCCTCGATCGGGATCGCCTCACCGCGCAGGCGATGCGGATAGCCCTCGCCGTCCCAGCGCTCGTGGTGATGCAGCACGTAGGGCAGCGCCGCGCTGACGGACTGGATCGGCTCGATCAGCCTCGCCCCGGCGGTCGGATGCGTCCGGATCGTCTCGAGCTCTTCCGGCGTCAGCGGGCCGGGCTTCGAGAGGATCATCGCCGGGACGGTCAGCTTTCCGATGTCGTGCAGGGCGCCGCCGATCCGCAGCGCCTCGATGCGGCTCTCCGTCCAGCCCAGCCACCGCGCGACGCCTTCGGCGAGGGTCGTGACGCGAAGCGAGTGACCGCGCGTGTACGGGTCGCGCGCCTCGATTGCAGCAGTGAGGGACGTGAGCATGCCAGGCGGGATTCCCCGCGGCGGCTCGTTTCCCTTCATCACAGAACGGCGTCGCTGCGCTGCGCGAGCGCGCGGTCGCGATCGGTGATCTCGCCGGCGGAGTGCGTCGTCCAGCGCAACGTCACCTTGCGGTAGGAGACGGCGATGTCCGGATGGTGGTTCTCGGCCTCCGCCAGCTCGGCGATGCGGTTCACGAATGCGATCGCGTGTGCGAAGGACGGCAGCTCGTAGGTGCGCTCCAGCGCACCGTCGACTTCCTGCCATTCGGCCATGCGCCCGAGTATGACGCCTCGCAGGCATACCGCGCGACCGACTAGCGTTCTCCTACTCGATGCCCAGCCGCCTCACCCGCTCCCGCAAGACGAAGGTAGCCCAGGAACAGCTGTGCGAGCTCGTCTTCCGTCCGATCGCGCACCTCGTGGTGGTCGCCCTGCTGCCGGTGCGCGTGCCGCCGGCGCTCGTGGCAGCCGCCGCGGGCGCGACGGGGATCACCGCGGCAGTGGAGCTCGCCCGCGGGCAGCTGATCGTGGCCGCGGTGCTGATCCAGGTGAAGACGGTGCTCGACAACGCCGACGGCCAGCTGGCGCGCCTCTCCGGCCGGATCACGGTCTTCGGCCGCTACCTCGATTCGGAGCTCGACCTGTTCGTGAACGCGGCGCTGTTCGCAGGCGTCGGCGTCTATACGGGCCGGGTCCTCCCCGCGGTGCTCGGCTTCCTGGCGCTGACGACCGTGTTGAACGTGAACTACAACGCGGAGCGGCTCTACCGGGCCGAGCGCGGCGGCGAGGCGTCGGCGATGCCGGAGGCGACCGGCCGCGCCGACGGGCTGCTGCGTCACCTCTACATCGCGCTGTACGCGCCGCAGGACAGGCTCGTGGAGCGGTTCGTCGCGTGGCGTCTCCGCGGCGCCGACTCGCGCGCGCGGCTCGCCTACCACGACCGCGCGACCGTCGTCGTCCTGGCGAACCTCGGCATGTCGACCCAGCTCGCAGTGTTCGGGCTCTGCATCGCCGTCGGCCGCCCGCTCGCGTTTGCCTGGATTGCACTCGCGGAGCTCGGTCTCGTCGTCGCGCTCGCGGTCCGTCGCGAGCTTCTGATCCGCACCGTTCCCCGACTCGAGGAGGAAACCCTGTGAAGAGCGTCGTCGAGCTCAGCCCACGTCCCGAGGAGGATGATCCGAGAGCTATTGCTCCGGCTGACTTCCAGCGCTTCGAGCGCAACCTCGGCGAGATCCTGACCGCCCTCGGCATGGATCTCGCCACGCCCGGAACCCGCGACACGCCGGGCCGGCTGCTCCAGGCGCTCGTCGACGCGACCGCGGGCTACGACGGCGATCCCAAGCTCCGGACCGCCTTTCCGAGCGAGCGGCCGCACGGCGTCGGCGGCGCTCAGAGCCAGATCATCGAGGGGCCGATCGCGTTCTACGCGCTCTGCGAGCACCACGCGCTGCCGTTCCACGGCGTTGCGCACGTCGCGTACGTAGCCGGGCCCGAGATCCTCGGGATCTCCAAGCTGACGCGGCTCGTGCATCTCTATGCGCGCCGGTTCACGGTGCAGGAGCGGCTCGGCGAGCAGATCGCCGACACGCTCGTCGAGCTCGTCGAGCCGCGCGGCGTCGCGGTGCATCTCCAGGCGGCGCATCTCTGCACGCAGATGCGCGGCGTCGAAGAGCACGCCTCGCGCACCGTGACGACGTTCTGGCGCGGCGCGTACGAGCACGACGCAGAGCTGCGCGCGGAGTTCCTCGCCGAAGTCCGGAGCCACGCCTGACCGTGCTCGAGATTCTCGGCGAGCAGCCCGGCCCGCCCGAGCTCGACTTGCCCGACGAGCTGCGCCGGCTCTACGGCGGCGGGCTCGGCTTCGGCGGGCCCTCGGTGTTCGCGAACTTCGTCCAGACGGTCGACAGCGTCGTCTCGATCCCGGACGTGGCGGCTTCGAACGCGCTGATCGCGGACAGGAGCGACGCCGATCGCCTCGTGATGGGGCTGCTGCGCGCCTGCGCGAGCGCAGTGCTCGTCGGCCCCGGAACGATGCGCGCCTCGCCGCAGGGGACGTGGCGGCCCGAGAGCGTTTACCCGGCCGCCGCGGAGGCGTTCGCAGAGCTACGGCGCCGTCTCAGGCTCGCCGAGCGGCCGACGGTTGCGTGCGTCACGTCGGGCCGCAGCTTCGATCCCACGCACCCGGTGCTCGCGGAAGGCGCGATCGTCCTCACCACCGAGTCGGCCGCCGCCCGCCTGCGTGCCGGCATCCCCGCGGCGACCGAGGTTGTGGCGGTCAACGACGGCGACTCGGTCGACCTGCGACTCGGCGTCGAGGCGCTCCGCGAGCGCGGCCACGAGCTGATCCTCTCCGAAGGCGGCCCGCCGATCTTCGGCGCGCTGGTCGCGGCCGGTGTCGTCGACGAGCTCTTCCTCACGATCTCGCCGCTCTTTGCGGGCCGAGCCGTGAAGCCACGACCGGCGCTCGTCGAGGGAATCGAGCTGCTACCCGAGATCGTGCGTCGTGCCCGAGTCCTCTCCGTCCGCCGCCACGACGACCACCTCTTCGTCCGCTACACGCTTCGCTGACGCGCGGCGGCGCTTCCAGTAGCGGTAGCCGACGAACGCGGCCACGGCGACCACGGCGATCACCACCGCGGCGTACAGGCCGTACGTGCTGATCGCATCGACGAGCGCCTTGCCGAAGTAGTACGCGAGCAGCCCGTAGCCGACCGCCCACACGATCCCGCCGAGCGCGTTCCACACGAGGAACGTGCGCCAGTGCATGTGCGTGATCCCTGCGATCCACGCGGCCACGACCCGCAGCCCGGCGATGAAGCGCGCGAGGAACACGGTCTTCGGGCCGTGCTTCTCGAAGAAGCGCTCGCCCGGTGGCAGGAGGCGCTCGGCCGTTCCGCGCGTGATCCGGAAGCGCAGGAGCGCCGCCCGGCCGCCCTTGCGCCCGATCCAGTAGCCGATGTTGTCGCCGACGATCGCGCCGAGCGCAGCAACGAGCAGCACCTCCCAGAGCACCATCTTCCCCTGCGAGGCGAGCACGGCGGCGGCGATCAGCGCGGTCTCGCCGGGCACGGGAATCCCACTCGACTCCATCGCGACGAGGAAGAAGAGCGCCCAGAGCCCGTAGCTCGCGAGGAAGCTGTCCACGGGGCACATCTTGCCCGCACAGGCGGGCGGCGCTACGGTGGGCTCCGTTCCTCCGCCGCCGGTGTCCCGACATGAAGGGAGCTAGGAACAATGACTGAGTTGCATCAGGCCGACGCCGTCTTCCAGGGCGGTGGAGTAAAGGGGATCGCGCTCGTCGGCGCCCTGCTCGAGTTCGGCGAGCATGGCTGGACGGACTGGATCAGCGTCGCCGGCACGAGCGCGGGCTCGATCATCGCCGCGTATCTCGCGTGCGGCCACGGCCCGGACGACCTCGAGAAGCTGCTGCGCGAGACCCCGTACGAGAAGTTCCAGGACTGGGGCTCGGGCGGCAAGATCATCGGCGGCGGGCTGAATCTCGTGCGCCACCACGGCCTCGCCCACGGCGAGTACTTCCACAAGTGGTTCCTCGAGGTGACCGAGGGGAAGACCTTCGGCGACGTGAAGAAGAGCGGGCGGACGCTGAAGCTGATCGCCTCCGACGTCGCGAACAAGAACCTCCTCGTCCTGCCGGACGACCTCGTCAACTACCGGCAGCCGGGCGGCACCGACCCGATCGACCCCGAGTCCTACCGGATCGCAGACGCAGCCCGGATGAGCATGTCGATTCCGTACTTCTTCCAGCCGGTCGAGCTCGTGAACATCGAGTCCAAGCTGGCCGGGACGATCGTCGACGGCGGGATGCTGTCGAACTTCCCGGTCTGGCTCTTCGACACCCAGGATTCGGCTCCGGTCCGCCCCACGTTCGGCTTCCGGCTCACCGGCGGCAAGGGCGTCGGCGGCGGCGTGCAGAACATCGTCAACGGGCTCGGCTGGCCGGTGCAGCTCGGCTCGGAGATGTTCCACACGGCCATGGAGGCCTGGGACAAGCGGTTCATGTCGCACTCGACCGCGGTGCGCACGTGCCCGGTCGATGCCGGCACGATCGGCTCGACGCAGTTCGACCTGTCGAAGGCAGACCAGGACTGGCTGCTCAATTCCGGCAAGACCGCAGCGTCTGCGTTCCTCGCCGACTTCAAGCTCGAGGACTACTTCAACACGTTCGGAAAGAAGCTGGCTCCGGCCACGGTAGCCGTGTGAGATAGTCGTCCCCGCATGCGTGTGGGGGTCACGAAGGAGCGAGAGCAGGGCGAACGGAGGGTGGCACTCGTGCCCGATTCCGTCGCCAAGCTCGTCGCTGCCGGCTTCACGGTCGAGGTCGAGAAGGGCGCGGGCGTCGAATCGTCGCTCCTCGACTCCGCGTATGCCGAGGCGGGCGCGACCCTCGTCGACGACGCGCTCGGGGCCGACGCGGTCGTCAAGGTGCGCAAGCCGTCCGCGGACGAGATCGCGCGGCTGCGCGACGGGACCGTGCTGATCGCGTTTCTCCAGCCGTTGACCGATCGCGAGGGCATCGACGCGCTCGCCGCGCGCGGCGTCATCGGATTCGCGATGGAGTCGATCCCGCGCATCTCGCGCGCCCAGACGATGGACGCGCTCTCGTCGCAGGCGAACGTCGCCGGCTACAAGGCGGTGCTGATCGCGGCGGACCGGCTGCCGAAGTTCTTCCCGATGCTGATGACCGCCGCGGGGACGATCGCTCCGGCGAAGGTGCTCGTGCTCGGTGCCGGCGTCGCGGGGCTCCAGGCGATCGCCACGGCGCGGCGGCTCGGCGCGGTCGTCTCGGGCTTCGACGTGCGCCCCGTCGTCCGCGAGCAGGTCGAGAGCCTCGGCGCGACATTCCTCGACCTCGGCATCCACGGCGAGGAGACCGAGGGCGGCTACGCGACGGAGCTCACGCCCGAGCAGCAGGCGCAGCAGCAGGAGGCGCTCGCCGCGCGGCTGGCCGACTTCGACGTGGTGATCACGACCGCGTTGATCCCCGGCCGGCCCGCGCCGAAGCTGATCCCGGCCGCGTCGGTCGCCGCGATGCGGCCCGGCTCGGTGATCGTCGACCTCGCGGCCGAGGCCGGCGGCAACTGCGAGCTGACCGTGCCCGGCGAGGAGGTCGTCCGCGAGAACGTGACGATCGTCGGCTTCACCGATCTGCCGAGCCGGATGGCCTTCCACTCGAGCCAGCTCTACTCGCGCAACGTGCTCGCCCTGCTCACCCACCTCGCGCCCGAGGGCACGCTCGCGCTCGACTTCGAGGACGAGATCACCGGCGGCGCATGCGTGACTCGGAAGGAGGGAACCCCGTGAACCACGGGACGCTGCTCGTCTTCGAGACCACGATCCTCGTGCTGGCGATCTTCCTCGGCTTCGAGGTGATCTCGAAGGTGCCGACGCTGCTGCACACGCCGCTGATGTCGGGCACGAACGCGATCCACGGCATCGTGATCGTGGGCGCGATGCTCGTCGCGGGCACCGCCGCGGACACGACGACGAAGGTGATCGGGTTCGTCGCGGTCGTGCTCGCCTCGGCGAACGTCGTCGGCGGCTTCGTCGTCACCGACCGGATGCTCGAGATGTTCAAGAAGCGCGAACCGCCGAAGTCGGACGACGCCGCTTGAACGCGAACCTCACGGATCTGCTCTACCTGGTCACGATCGTGACCTTCATCCTCGCGCTGCGGTACCTCAGCTCGCCGGCCACGGCGCGGCGTGGCAACCAGGTCGGCGCGGCCGGAATGGTGCTGGCGATCGTCGTCACCTTCCTGCAGAAGGGGATGAGCAACTTCTGGCTGATCGGCCTCGGGATGGTGATCGGCGGCGGCTTCGGCGCCGTGGCGGCGCGGCGCGTGAAGATGACCGCGATGCCGCAGATGGTGGCGCTGTTCAACGGCGTCGGCGGTGGCGCGGCGGCCCTGATCTCGATGGCCGAGTTCCACAACCGGATTCCTGCGCCCGGCCACCTGCACGTCGACACGAGTCTCGCGATCGTGCTCTCCGCCCTGATCGGCAGCGTCTCGTTCTCGGGCAGCCTGATCGCCTTCGCGAAGCTGCAGGAGCTGATTCAGGGCCGGCCGATCACCTATCCGGGCCAGAAGGTGGGCAATCTCCTCCTGCTCGGCGTCGCGGTCGCGCTCGGCGTCGCGATCTGCGCCGGCTGGGAGTCGCAGTGGGCACTGATCGCGCTGATCGCGATCTCGCTCCTCTTCGGCGTGCTGTTCGTGCTGCCGATCGGCGGCGCCGACATGCCGGTGGTGATCTCGCTGCTGAACGCCTTCACCGGGCTCGCAGTCGCGGCGACGGGCTTCGAGCTCGAGAACAACGTCCTGATCGTGAGCGGCATGCTCGTCGGCGCGTCGGGAACGTTCCTGACGCTGATGATGGGCAAGGCGATGAACCGCTCGATCGCGAATGTCCTCTTTGGCGCGTTCGGGCAGGTGACGGCTTCGGCCGCGGCGACAGCCACGTCGGGCGGAACGGTGCGCTCGGCGACCGCGGACGACGTCGCGATCATGCTCGCCTATGCCCAGCGCGTGGTGATCGTGCCGGGCTACGGGATGGCCGTCGCCCAGGCCCAGCACGACGTGCGCCAGCTCGCCGACCTGCTCGAGTCGCGCGGCGTGAAGGTCGACTACGCGATCCACCCGGTCGCCGGCCGGATGCCGGGGCACATGAACGTGCTCCTCGCCGAGGCGAACGTGCCCTACACGCAGCTCAAGGAGATGGACGAGATCAATCCGACGTTCCCGCAGACCGATGTCGCGCTCGTGATCGGCGCGAACGACGTCACCAACCCGGCGGCGCGCTCGAATCCCGCGAGCCCGATCTACGGGATGCCGATCCTCGACGTCGACAAGGCCAAGGCCGTCGTCGTGCTGAAGCGCTCGATGAACCCCGGCTTCGCGGGGATCGACAACGAGTTGTACGCGGAGCCGCAGACCGTGATGCTCTTCGGCGATGCGAAGGAGTCGGTACTGAACCTGATCGCGGCCGTCAAGGCGTTGTAGGGTCACCGCGATGAAGGAGTTCAGATCCTTCCTCCTGCGCGGAAACCTGATCGACCTCGCGGTCGCGGTGGTGATCGGCGCGGCCTTCGGCGCAGTCGTCGCCTCGCTCGTCGCCGACCTGATCACGCCGCTGATCGCCGCGATCTTCGGCACGCCGAACTTCGACACGCTGCACTTCACGATCAACAGCAGCATCTTTTTCTACGGGCACTTCCTCAACACGGTGCTCACGTTCGTGCTGATCGCCTTCGCCGTGTTCTTCCTCGTGGTGAAGCCGGTCACGATGATCCAGGCGCGGCGCGCGAAGGACGAGGCCGCAACGACGCGCGCGTGCCCCGAGTGCCTGAGCGAGATCCCGCGCGAAGCGCGGCGCTGCGCGCACTGCACCTCCGAAGTCGCTCCGGCCTAGGGCGTTCGGCGCTTCAGCGTCCCCGCGGCAAGCGCGAGCAGGACGAGCGTGGCGCCGACGGTCACCGCGACGTCTACCGCGAAGCGCGCCCCGTACGGGCCGCCCGAGGCGACCTTCGCCAGCGCGTCGTAGGCGTAGGTCAGCGGCAGCAGCGCGGAGATCACCTGAAGCCACTCCGCCATGCTCGAGCGGGCCACGAACAGGCCGCAGAGCAGGAGCTGAGGGAAGACGAGCGCCGGCATGAACTGCACCGCCTGGAACTCGGTCGTCGCGAAGGCGCTCACGAACAGGCCGAGCGACATGCCCAGCAGGGCGTTGCCGATCGCGAGTAGCACGACGGCCCATTTAGGCCCGGCGACGTGGAGGTCGAGCAGCCCGAAGGCGACGACCGAGACGAGCGTCACCTGCACCGCCGCGAACAACGCGAACGCGATCGCGTAGCCGAGCAGGATGTCGAGCTTGTGCAACGGCAACGTCATCAGCCGCTCGAGCGTTCCCGAGGTGCGCTCGCGCAGCATCGTGATCGAGGTGACCAGGAACATCGAGATGAACGGGAAGAGCCCGAGCAGCGGAGCGCCGATCGACTGGAACACCGATGGCTCCCCCGCGAAGATCTCCTTCAGCAGGACCACGAGCACGCACGGGACCGCGAGCAGCAAAGCAACAGTGCGCGGATCCCGTCGAAGCTGGGTCAGGACGCGCGAGGCGGTCGCAAAGGTGACGCGCCGGCTCATTCGCCCTCGATCAGGCTCAGGAAGACGGCGTCGAGGTCGGCCGCCCCGGTGCGCTCGCGTAGCGCGGCCGGCGTCCCGGTCGCGATGAGCCGACCGTCGCGCAGGAGCAGGAGCTCGTCGCAGCGGTCGGCCTCGTCCATCACGTGGCTCGAGACGAGCAGGGTCGCGCCGCGGTCGGCGAGCGTGTGGAACGTGTCCCAGAGATCGCGGCGCAGCAGCGGGTCGAGGCCGACGGTCGGCTCGTCGAGGACGAGCACCTCGGGCTCGCCGAGCAGCGCCATCGCGAGCGCGACGCGGGCGAGCTGGCCCCCGGACATCCTGCCGGCGATCTGCCCCGCCTCCGCATCGAGGCCGACCGTCTCGATCGCCTCGTCGACTCCCCCGGCCGGGACACCGAGGATGCGGGCGAAGTAGCCGACGTTCTCGCGGACGGTCAGGTCGGCATAGACCGAGGGCGCCTGCGTCCGGTACGCCACGCGCGAGCGCAGGCCGGCCGACCCGGCGGGCAGGCCGAGCACGCTGACGCGTCCCGACTCGACACGCTGCACGCCCACGACCGAGCGCATCAGCGTCGACTTGCCGCCACCGCTCGGCCCGAGCAGACCTGTCACGACGCCCGGCGCAACCTCCAGCGAAACGCCGTCGAGCGCTGCCTTCCCGCCGCGGACGACGCGAAGGTCATCGACGCGGATCGACGGCTCGCTCACACCCCTAGTCAACCATCTAGGGTCCGCCTGTGATTCCGTTCTTCACCGCGGCGCACGTCGAGCGGGCCGTGCCACCGGAGCGCGCGCTCGACGCGGTGCGCGACGCGTTCGTCGCCTTCGCGCGAGGCGAGTGGACGATGCCGCCGAAGGTCTACGTGCCCGCGTATCCCGCCGGGGACTTCCGCGCGATGCCGGCGCTCGGCGGCGGGCACGCGCTCTTGAAGTGGGTCACGTCGTTCCCGGGCAACCCGGAGCGCGGGCTGCCGACGGTGACCGGAATAGTGCTCCTCTCGGACGCTTCGAACGGCGCGCTTGTCGCTGCTTTCGACGCCGCCGCGGTGACGGCGATCCGCACCGGGGCCGCCGCGGTGATTGCCGCCGAGACGCTCGGCCGAGCCGACGCCGAGAGCGCAGCGGTCGTCGGCTGCGGCGTGAACGGGGTCGCGACCGCGCGTGCGTTTCGCGCGACCGGGAGACCTGTGCTCGTCTGGGACGTCGACGCAGCCCGCGCGTACGCGGCCGCTGCGCTCGTCGGCGGCGAGGTCGCCTCGAGCCGCGGCGCAGCACTGGCCGCCGATCTCGTCGCCACCGTGACGCCGGGCCGCGAGATCCTGGTCGGCGAGGGCTCGCTGCGGCCGGGCCAGCACGTGAGCCTGATGGGCGCTGACGGCCCGGGCAAAGCGGAGATCGCCGTCGCCGAGCTCGCCCGAGTGCGGTGCTTCTGCGACGACTGGGAGCAGGCGAGCCACGGCGGCGAGCTCGCCGCGGCGGTCGAAGCGGGCGTCCTCACCCGCCAGGACGTCACCGAGCTCGGTGCGGTGCTCGCCGGCGACGCCGAAGGACGGCGCAGCAGCGACGAGGCAACGGCGTTCGACTCGACCGGCCTGGCGATCCAGGACCTCGCGATCGCCCTCGCCGCGCTCGAGCGCGCCGACGAGCTCGAAGACCTGCCCCAGATCCCCGTCTAGCTACTTCGCGTGGTGCGGCGGCGCCGCGTCGGGCTTCGCCTTCAGATCCGCGGAGAGCTTCGCCCACCACTCCGCCGGCACCTTCGCCGGCACCGCGGGGCGCTGCCCCTTGCGGCCGCCCTTCACCCAGACCTCCCAGTCGTCGAACCCGGCCGCGGGCTGCGGGTCGGGAACATCGCCGGGGACGCGGATGAACGCGGCACAGACACTCCGCGGCCTGATCTTCACGTAGACGCCGTCGCCTTCGCCCTGTGCCTGACCGGAGCCGGGCATCGGGCTCGTGTTGCCCTCCACCGTCCTCAGGCTGCCGTCGCCCTGCGGCTCGACGACGAAGCCGATGTGGTCGAGGTCGCCGCTGTCCCACTGGAAGCAGACGAGGTCTCCGGCCGCCGGGCTCGAGACGAGCCAGCCCAGCTGCTTCGCGATCCCATAGCTCAGCTCGACGCCGGCCGAGCGCTTGAGCTCGACCAGCGGCCGGCCCGCCTCGGCGAAGCAGAAGTCGCAGAACGCGTCACACCACGCCCAGCCCGTCCCGCCGAGCCCCGTCGCGGCCTGGTACTGCCGCACCCGCGGCCCCGTGTTCGCGCCGCCCTCCTCGTGCACGTGCTGCGCGGCCTCTGCCAGCGCCAGCTGGAGTGCCCGTTCGCGTGCCAACATTTTCCGTCACCCCCTAGTGAACGTCGCCTGCCAGAAGTCGCGCCGGATCGAAGAGCTCGAGCTCGGGCGCGCCACCGCCGAGGATCGCCGCTGCGACGAGCTCGCCGCAGCCGAACCCCAGCACGTTGCCGTGGCCGCTGTACCCCGCGGCCACCCATATGCCGTCGCGCCCCGGAACCGGCCCGACAAGCGGGAGCATGTCCTGTGTGAGCCCGAAGATCCCGGCCCAGCGGTGGCTGACCGGCGGGTCGTAGCCGACGAGCTCGCGCAGGAACGCATCGAGCGCCTCCTGGATCACCGGCGTCGTCACCTCCTCGTCGGTCAGCTCGGACATGATCGAGAAGTCGCGGAAGCCGCCGAGCACGAGCCGCCCGTCGGGAAGCTGCTGCCAGTAATCGAAGCCGCCGCGCGCGTAGTGGGGCTTGTCGTAGAGCAGCTCGGGCAGCGGCTCGGTGGCGACGACCTGGCCGCGCGCGGGCCAGATCGCCTCGTCGAGCTCCGGGAGGAGCCCGCGGCCGGAGCCGTCGGTCGCGATCACGACGTGATCGGCGTCGAGATCGTCGAGGCTGTCGACCCGCTCTCCCTCGCGCAGCTCGGCGCCCGCGTCGGCCGCAAGCCCGGCGAGCCGGCGCACGAAGTGCGCGGGCTGGATCGAGGCGTCGCCGGGATGGAAGATCGCGCCGTGGAAGCTCTCGAGCTGCGGCGCCAGATCGTCCCGCCACTCCGCCTCGAAGCCGTCCTCGTGCAGCGCCTCGTTCTCCGAGAGGATCTGGCCGCGCTCCTCCTCGTCGGCGGCGAGGCGCAGGCTGCCGGTTCGCCGCAGTGCGCCGTCGCCGAGCTCCATCATCCGCTCGAGGCAGTCCTCGGTCCAGCGCCAGAGGCTTGCCGCTGCGCCGGGCCCGTAGGAGTCGCGCGCCACGTCGTAGCGCGCCGCGCCGCCGCGGAGCGCGAAGCCGCCGTTGCGCCCACTCGCGCCCTCCGCGATCCCGCGCCGGTCGTGCACGCGGACGCTGAGGCCCGCCGACGCGAGCGCGAGCGCGCACGAGCAGCCGGTGATGCCGCCGCCGACGATCGCGACGTCTACTCGGCCTTCGGACCGCGGCCCCGGCCGAACCGGCGGGGCATTCTCGAGCCAGTATGGCTCCACGGCTCGATCCTACGGCAGCAGGCGCAGTGCGTCGAGGCGTGTAGAAAAGAGAAACGGATTCCCTTGGATAATTCAAAGTCTAATTTGTAACGTTTTTTCGACGCGGGTTTTCTGTCGTCATTTAGTGCTATTCTCTTGCCCTGCGCTGTCTTAAGAACTTGGCAGCGATCCTTACCTCTGGATAGGTCCGCCCTTAAGCAAACCAGGTCGGAGTTTGCCGCCCAACCATGTTGGTCGAGACGAATGCTTGAACGGAAGGACAGAGATGAGGCTCTTCAGAAACCGCTTCCGCGTGATCTCGCGGACCTGAGCACCGATACGCGAACGGTGTTGCCGGTGCTCGAGAGCAGCACAGGCGCTGACGGACGGCCGTGGCTCGAGGTTCGGCTTCCCGGGCGCCCGAACGGCCACACGGGCTGGATCGAGCAGCGGGCCACGACGGGACTGACCACGACCTGGCATATCGTCGTCGACCGCTCGACTCGGCACGTGACCGTCTATCGCGCCGGCCGGATCGTCCGCGTCTTCACCGTGATCGTCGGCAGTCCGCGGTCGCCCACTCCCCGAGGCGAGTTCTTCGTGGAGGAGGTCGTCCAGCTGCCTCGATCCGCCGCCGGAGCGCCGTACGCGCTCGCGCTGAGCGCACGCTCCGACATCTACCGGGAGTTCGACGGCGGTCCCGGCCAGATCGCGCTCCATGGCGTCGCGAACATCGGCGGCACCCTCGGCACCGCCGTCTCCCACGGCTGCGTGCGCCTCGATTCGGCCGCGATCACCTGGCTGGCCTGGCACATCCGCACCGGCGTTCCGGTGACGGTCACATGATGTCCGGCCTGGCCAGACTCAAGGTGTTCGTCCCGCCGAGCAAAGGAGGGGCGATGGCCTCTGCAGACCCGGTTTCACCGACTCCCGAACCGACGCCGATCGAGTCCCATCGAGAGCGGGCGCGCAGGCACGGACGCCGAGCAAGGCTCTACGCGTCGGCCAGCCTGTTCGTCGCTCTGCTGGCCGTGCTCGTCGTCCTGATCTCGCGGAACGGCCGCTCGGCCAAGCTCGACTGGGTATTCGGCTCGACGCACGCCTCGCTCGTCTGGATCATCCTCGCGGCCGCCGTGATCGGCTGGCTGCTCGGGATCGCGACCGGCGCGGTGTTCCACCACCGCACCCGTACGCCGCGCTGACTACGCGCCGAGCTCTTCGACGACGTCGTCCGCGTGCAGGCTCCAGCCCGAGAGGTGGGCATTCGTAGCGTGCAGATCCTGCACCGTCCCGGCGATCGGATCGGCGATGTCCTCGGCGACGATGCGCGCCGCCTGTTCCTCGTCCTCGGCGAGCACGCGCAACCGCAGCCGCATGTGCACCTCGTATCGGCGGAGGTTCGTCACGCGTGTTTTTCGTTTCTTTGCCGCATCCGCAGTTGGCGTTCCGCTCTTCAGACATCATCGGCGGTCGCTCGGCGCGATTCCATCGCCCAAGTGAGGGGTCGATAGATCCCGTCCGCGCCGGCGACGACACCCGCGAGCTCGAGCTCAGTGAGAGCCACGGCGAGGTCGGCGGCGCCGAGCGCGGTCGCGCGAGCGAGCTCGTCGATGCCGGCAGGCGCGTCGGCGAGCCGCTCGAGCACCTGTTGCGCCGCCGTGCTCAGCGTCGGCGGAGACACGGCCACGGTGCGCTCGAGCCCGAACGCCTCGAACACGTCCTCCACACGGGTCAGCGGCGTCGCGCCTAGTCGTAGCAGATGGTTCGTCCCGGCCGACAGGGCCGAGGTGATCTCGCCCGGACAGGCCAGCACCTCCCGGCCCTCCTCGAGCGCCAGGTCGGCGGTGATGAGGGCGCCGCTCCGCTCGCGCGCCTCGACCACAACTGTCGCCCGGGCGAGGCCCGTGATGATCCGGTTCCTCGCCGGAAACCGCCACGGTGCCGGCTCGACTCCCGGTGCGTACTCCGAGACGACGAGGCCGCTCGCGCAGATCTCGCGCGCGAGACCCGCGTGGGCGACGGGATAGTCGCGGTCGATGCCGCAGCCCAGGACGGCGACCGTTGCGCCGCCGGCCTCGAGCGCGCCCCGATGCGCCGCAGCATCGACACCCCGTGCCAACCCGCTGACGACGACGAGCCCCGCCGCGGCGAGCTCGCGGCCGAGCATCCGCGCCACCTCCGCCCCGTAGGCAGAGCAGGCGCGGGCGCCGACAATCGCCACCGAGGTCCGTGCGAGCAGGGCCGGCTCGGCGGCCCCGCGCACGAAGAGGCCTTGCGGCGGATCGTGGATCGCACGGAGCAGAGGCGGGAATTCACGACCGGATCGGCCGACGAAGCGGAGGCTGCGCGCCGCCAGGTCCGCGAGGTACGCCCGCTCGTCGAAGTGTCGCCGGAAGGCCGCGAACCGCGCCGACCGTGGCATCTCGAGCACGTGTGCGCCCATCTCGGCGGCGAACGCGGCGACCACGAGCTCGCTCACTGCGCCAGCTCCGACGGCGCGCGGTAAGACAGCGCCTCCGCGACGTGCTCGGCCCCCGCTTGCTCGGCGCCGGCGAGCGCGGCCGCGGTCTGCGCGACCCGCGCCACGCGCGCTCGACCACGACCGGAGAGGGGCAGGCGCTCGACCGCGCGCGCCAGCAACTCGTCTGCCTCGCGGGTCAGCCTCACCGGCTCGCGACGCAGCCGGGCGCGAGCCGCAACGACGCGCGGCCGCACCTCAGCCGAGGCCTCGCCCGGCGCGCCGCCGAGCTCCCGCGCGCGAGGACGCGGCACGGCGACGATGAGATCGAACCGGTCGAGCAGCGCCCGCGACAGCTTGTCGCGAAACCGCGCGAGCCGCTGGGCAGAGCAAGAGCATTCCGCCGCCGGGTCGCCACGCGCGCCGCACGGGCACAGGTTCATCGTTCCGATCAGCTGGAACCGCGCCGGGAACTGCGCCTGGCCGCCGGCGCGCGCGATGCTGATCACGCCGTCCTCCAACGGCTGCCTGAGCGCCTCGAGCGCGGGCCGGGCGAACTCGGCGAGCTCGTCGAGGAGCAGGACGCCGTGGTGCGCGAGACTCGCCTCGCCCGGCCGCGGCCCCGGCCCGCCCCCGACGATCGCGGGCGCCGACGCGGTGTGGTGCGGCGCGCGAAACGGCGGGGCCAGCACGAGCGGCGCCTCCGGCCGCAGGAGCCCGGCGACCGAATGGATGCGCGTGACCTCGATCGCCTCGGCTTCGGCGAGCGGCGGCAGGATCCCGGGCAGCCGCCGGGCGAGCATCGTCTTCCCAGTTCCCGGCGGCCCTGCGAGCAAGAGGTTGTGCCCGCCCGCCGCAGCCAGTTCGAGCGCCCGCCGCGCGCGCTCCTGGCCGCGCACGTCGGCCAGATCGGGCGGCTCCGGAGGCACGCGGCCGTTTCGCGGCGGCTCATACGGCAGCGGGTCGCGCTCGCCGCGAAGGTAGGCCGCCACCTCGGCCAGATGCCGCACCGGCACCGGCTCGATTCCCGCCAGGGCCGCCTCGGGCGTCGACTCGGCGGCGCAGAGGATTCGCGTCAGTCCGGCCGCCCGCGCGCCCTCCGCCACCGCGAGAACGCCGCCGACCGGGCGGATTCTGCCATCGAGCGCCAGCTCACCGATCGCCGCGTGACGGTCGAGTGCCTCGGCGGGTAGCTGACGCGACGCGGCGAGCACGGCGAGCGCGATCGGCAGGTCGAACCCCGATCCCTCCTTGCGCAGCGCTGCCGGCGCGAGGTTGACCGTGATGCGCCGCAGCGGCCATTCCAGCTCCGCCGAGGTGATGCCGCTGCGGACGCGCTCCTTGGCCTCCTGGCAAGCGCGATCGGCCAGCCCGACGATCGCAAACGCCGGCACGCCGAGCTGGAGGTGCGCCTCGACCTCGACGCGGCGAGGCTCGAGTCCGACGAGGGCGTGGGTCAGCGCGCGTGCGAGCACGAGCCCAAGCTACGGACGCAAAGCGCACGCGTCTGTGCCGGCTTCGTGCCGACTTCGTGTCTAGGTCGTCTTCGGCTTCGGCTTCGGCTTCGGCTTCGGCTTGGGCTTCACCTTCGGCTTGACCTTGGGCTTCACCTTCGGCTTCGCCGCGACCTTCGCCTTGTCGGCGGGAGCGCCGGTCGCCAGCCACTGCACGGAGAACGCGGTTCCGTCGGCGGAGAGGTCGGACGGCGTGGCCGTAGTGGCCCTGGCGTTCTGCATCGTGATCGCCGTGGACGACCAGGTCGAGTCCGAGATGGCGCCGGTGTACGTGGTCGTGGTGGGCAGGTTCGTCGCCGGATCCGGGGTCGTCGCCGACGTGGTCGCCGACGCCGCCGAGAACTGCACGGCGCCGAAATTCGCGAGCGGCAGCACGATGCACGTTCGGGCGATCCCGCTCGGGCACGAGGCCGGCGCCTCGGCAATCCATTCGGCTGAGCTGAGATCGAGCGCGTCGATCGTGTCCTGGCCGGTGAACGTTTGCCCGGTCGTCACGTCAGTCAGGGTGAACGACGCGGTCACGCCGCTGACACTGACGTCGGCCGTGATCGTGTCGCCCGGATTCACGGCAAGCGGGACCCTGACCGGCGGCGCCGGGATCAGCTCGTACCACGCGTAGTAGTCCACCCGTCCGTTCGTCTCGCAGTCCGCCGACGTTCCTGCCTGCTCGAGCCCCTGCGTGCCCGGATTCGAGCCGCCGAGGCCGATCCAGAAGCTCGAGAAGCTCCGATTCCCGCGCGGGCACACGGCTGCCGGCTGCACCCACGTCCCCTTCACGTCGGTGAAAGTTGTGCTCGGTGCGCTGATCGCGTACCCGGACCAGTTCGTGCTGGACTGCGCGTCGTTGAACGCTGCATTCGCCGGAACAGCGACGACGAAGGAGGCCGCTACCGCAGCGGCGAGAGACAGGAACAGACGTACCACCGCCACTCAGTGAAGCAGAACCTTGATGAGAACTGTGTAAGAAAGCGGGTTCTGGCCTCAGACCGACCGGCCGGGCCTCGTGTGGGCGTCCAGCCCGCCGGCGGCGAGACGGCTCTCGGCCTCTGCGGCCTCCCGTTCGATCTCGGCCTGGCGTTGCTCCGGATCGTCCGGCTGCGAGACCAGACGCTCGCCGAAGCGTCTCACCGCGGCTGGAAGCTTCAGCTGCACGCCGGAACGATAGCGCCGGTCAGGCGGGACGGGCGACGAGGACGTCCTCGTAGAACTCGCCCGCGCGACGGCCGGTTCGCCGGTTCACATGGCGGCGATAGCGCAGCTCGAGCTCGAGCCCGGCCTGCGCGAGGATGCCGTCGTAGAGGCCACGGCTGTCGTGGACGACGATCACCACGGGAGCGCCGGGCCGCAGCGCCTCGGCCGAGCGCCGCAGCACCGAGGCGATCCCTTCGGCGTACGCAGCGATCGCGGTACGGCTCGTCCCGGATGCGGCGGCGCCGAGCTCGAGCGCTCGCCGGTCGTCGAGCCCGAGGATCTCGTAGGCGCATCGATGCTGCTCGTGGTAGTCGATCAGCCCCGGATACGGCGGCGAGGTGACGATTCCGTCGAACTCCCCGGGCAGCTCGCAGTCGCGCGCGTCGCCGTGGACGACGTCCGCCGAGCGGCTGCGAGCACGGACGCGCGCGAACTCCTTGATCCGCGCGATGGTGTCGAGCGCATAGCGCCGGACAAAGCGCTCGGCGTCCTCGACCGGACGGCAGGTGCGCTTGTGCTTGTGGCACCAGTACTCGCCGACCTGCGGCTTGCGCGGGAAGTCGAGGTCGAAATGCGCGGTGCGGCGCGCGGAGCGCGCGGCACGGGCGAGGATCACGCGCAGCACGTCGGCGTGCTCGTAGTCGGGGATCAGCGAGCGGAAGGCGAGCAGCTGCTCGGCGGCGCGCGGCTCGTACCAGTCGTGCACGTACTGCGAAGGCTTGCCCGGATCGCCCTCGCGGGAGAGCGCGTCGCGGATGTCGTGCTCGAGCGCGAAGAGGTTGTAGTCGGCGGTCTTGACCTGCATCAGCAGGCAGTTGAACGCGGCGACGTCGACGCCGACTGCGTCGTGGCCCGATTCGAGGGACTGGACGAGCGTCGTCCCCGAGCCGGCGAACGGGTCGAGCACGCGCCCGCCACGTCGCACGTGACGCGCCAGGAGCGCCTCTACGAGCTGCGGCACGTACTTGCCGAGGTACGGATGGAGCCGGTGGACGTGCTTGGTACGGACGCGTTCGGGCAGGGCGGCTTCGGACCACGAAAGCTCGAGGTCGATCTCGGCGTAGAGGGCATCCTGCGTCGGGGCCACGGCCCTGACGAGGTTCGACGACTCTGGGCCGGTTCCTGGCTAGAACGCGTTGCTGACGCGCTCGAGCCGGCCGCTTCGCTCGGCGACGGCGTCGAGGCGCACCTCGAGGCCCGCGAGCTCCGGGTGGACGGCCAGCCACGCCTCGGCGGCGCGACGTACACGTCGGGCCTTCTCGGGGCCGATCATCTCGAGCGGGTCGCCGAAGCCGACTCCGCCCTTCCCCTTCACCTCGCAGAACACAAGCAGCCGGCCGCGGCGCGCGATCACGTCGACCTCGTTGCGCCCAGCCCAGACGTTGGTGCCGAGGATGCGGTAGCCGCGCAGACGGTAGTGCCACACCGCCCGCCGCTCGGCCCGGTTCACGCCGCAGGCAACTCCTCGTAGCAGAGGGCCTGGAACGAGCGGCGATGGATCTCGGTCGGGCCATGCGCGCGCACCGCCGCGGAATGGCCGGGCGTGATGTAGCCGACGTGCGAGGCGAACCCGTAGCGCGGGTAGACCGCGTCGAAACGGCGCATCGCGCGATCACGGACGACCTTGGCGATGATCGAGGCGGCGGCGATTGCGGCGCTCTTCGTGTCTCCGTCGACGACCGCGCGGTGTTCCGGGGCCGTCGGGCCGAGCCGGAAGCCGTCGACGAGACAGGCCTCGGCCGGGGGCGAGAGAGCGCGCAGCATCGCGCGGAGGCCTTCGAGATTCGAGCGGTGGAGGCCGTTGCGGTCGATGTCGCCGGACGGGATCACGCGCACTGCGACCTTCGTCGCGCAGTCGAGCACCGCCTCGAAAAGCTCCTCGCGCTGCTCGTGCGAGCACTGCTTCGAGTCGTTCAGATACGCGAGCGGCCGGACGCGATGCTCCCGAAGCTCCGCGTAGTCGAGCAGCACCCCGGCGACGACGAGCGGCCCCGCGAGCGACCCGCGACCCGCCTCGTCCGTACCCGCGACGAAGCGCACGCCGAGCTTGCGGTCGAACTGGAGGAGCCTCTGGCCGGTGCGGCGTGCCATCCGGCGAGAATACCGTGCCTCGCGGCCGGTATCTGTGTCAGCTCTGTGCCGGCTCGGGCTCGAGCTCGGGCGCCTCGGCCTCGGGCTCGACGGGTGCTTCGGCTTCGGGCTCGGGCTCGGACTCCGCCTCGGGCTCCACGACTTCGGCCTCGGGCTCGGCCTCGACGACCTCGGCCTCGGCGGCCTGGGCTTCTGCCTCGGCGGCCTGCGCCTCGGCCTGCTCTGCCGCCAGCTGCGCGGCGGCCTCGACCTGCTCGGCCTCGAGGGCGTCCGCAGCCTGCTCGGCGGCCAGCGCCTCCGCGTGCTCCGCGGCCTGGCGACCGGCCTTGCCCTCGTGCTGGCGCAGCTCGCGGACGCGTGCCTTCTTGCCGACCTTCTCGCGCAGGTAGTAGAGCTTCGCGCGCTTCACGTCGCCGATCGCGGCGACCTCGATCTTGTCGATCTTCGGCGAGTGGAGCGGGAACGTCCGCTCGACGCCGACGCCGAACGACTGCTTGCGGACGGTGAACGTCTCCCGCGAGCCGGCGCCCTGGCGCTTGAGCACGATCCCCTCGAACACCTGGATCCGCTGGCGCGTGCCCTCGATCACCTTGAAGTGGACGCGCACGGTGTCCCCCGCCTTGAACTGCGGAATGCCTTTGCGCAGCTGGGCGCGCTCGAGGTTCTCGATGACGGTGCTCATAAGGGGAGGGCCCTAAGGGCCGGGGGACAATGCTAGCGAAATCAGTGGAACGAGATGCGGTTCGGTGGCCAGTAGGTGAAGAAGACGTTGCCGATCAGGTTCTTACGCGGCACGAGGCCCCAGACGCGCGAGTCGCACGACTGGGCGCGATTGTCGCCCATCATCAGGTAGTAGCCCTTCGGGATCCTCTTCAAGCCGCCCGGCGGGATATCGGTCATCTTGTGCGATTGGAAGTCGCGGCGGCCGGGCTTCACGTACGGCTCGTTCAGCTTCTTGCCGTTGATGTAGACGTAGCCGTTCACCTCGCTCCACGCCTCGCCGGGTAGCCCGATCAGCCGCTTCACGAACGTGCCGCCGGCGCCGCACCGCTCCTTCGCGAGCGGCGGCGTCTTGAAGACGATGATCTCGCCGCGCTTCGGATTCCGGAAGCGGAAGATGAAGCGGTTCGCGAGCACGCGATCCGAGAACCGCGCTTCGCAGCCGAGGCCGGGACGCGCGCAGTGGAGCGTCGGCTCCATCGACGAGGACGGGATCCGATACGGGTTGACGACGTACGCCTTGATCACCAGCACAACGGCGATCGCGCCGATGATCGTGAAGATCCAGTCGAGCGCGACCCGCCAGCCGTGCGACATGTTCGGGAAGAGCTTGCCGAGCGGGTCTCTCATCGCACGTGCTCCTGCCGCCACGACTCGATGCGCCCGTGATCGCCCGAGAGCAGCACCTCGGGGACGGACCAGCCGCGGAATTCCGGCGGCCGCGTGAAGTGCGGGTGCTCGAGCCCGCCGCCGAGCTCCGCCGAGAAGCTCTCGCGCTCGCCGGAGCCTGCCGCGAGCGCCCCTGGCAGCCGGCGCGCAACGGCATCGACGAGCGCCATCGCCGGCAGCTCGCCGCCGGAGAGGACGTAGGGGCCGATCGAGATCGCGTCGGTGCAGAGGTTCTCGACGATGCGCTCGTCGAAACCCTCGAAGCGCGACGAGAGCAGCGTCAGCCGCTCCTCCAGGGCCAGCTCCTCGACGAGATCCTGGGTCAGCTGGCGGCCCTGCGGCGTCAGCGCGATCACCGGGTGCGACGGCGTCTCGCCGTAGACGGCGTCGAGCGCCGCGGCGACGACGTCGACCCGGAGCAGCATCCCGGCGCCGCCGCCGTAGGGCTCGTCGTCGATCTGGCCGTTCCTGAGCGGCGTGTAGTCGCGATAGCTCAGCAGCCGCAGGTCCAGGCCGGAGCCGAGCACGGCCGCAAGAGGCCGCTGCTCTGTCATCCACGCGAAGGCGTGGGGAACGAGAGTGAAGACGTCGAGCTGCAAAGGAGGCCGGTTGAGGTTACCTGGGCGCTAGTCGTCCTCGGGCGCGAAGCCGCGCGCGACGAGGATCCGGCCCGCCTCGAGGTCGACGTCGAGCACGCACTGGCCGATCATCGGCAGCCTCGCGCCCGAATCGAGCGCAAGCGCGTCGTTGGCGATTCCCGGCTCGACATCGGCGACCAGGCCGAGCTCGCGGCCGCCCTCCTCCTCGACCCGCAGGCCGACGAGCTGGAAGACGTAGTAGGCGTCCGGCTCGGGCGGCGGCAGCGCCGAGCGGTCGACCTCGAGGTCGGCGCCCCTCGGCACCGGGCGGTCGAGCCTGATCGCGATCCTGCTCCCGCCGGCGCGCTTGAACGAGACGACCTCGGCCTCCTCGCCGCCGGCGAAGAGCTTCGCGCCGACGGTGAAGCGCTCGGGCGACTCGCTCGGGCGCTCGACCACGAACGAGCCGTCGAGCCCGTGCGGCCGGCCGACGCGGCCCACCACAACGCGGTCAGTCAACGACTTCGACGAGCACGCGCCGGCCCTCGTGCGCCGCGGCCGCGCGCATCACTGTGCGCAGGGCGCGGACGATCCGGCCCTGGCGGCCGATCACCTTGCCGACGTCCTCGGGCGCGACATGCAGGACGAGCACGAGCCCGTCCGCAGTCTCCTCCTCCTCGACGCGCACCGCCTCGGGCGTATCGACGAGCAGCCTGGCGATGTGCGCGAGGAGCTCAGCCACCGATGTTCTTGACCTTGAGCAGGCGCGAGACGGCGTCGGACGGCTGCGCGCCCTTGCCGAGCCACTCGGTCACCTTCGCCTCGTCGAACTCGATCGTCGAGGGATCGGTCTGCGGGTTGTAACGGCCCACGATCTCGATGAACTTGCCGTCCCGCGGTGAGCGCTGGTCGGCGACAACGACGCGGTAGATCGGATTCTTCTTCGATCCCACACGCGCCAGCCTGATCCGTACTGACATGCCTTACCTCCGTCCGGATTTCTCAACGTGGGGGAACCCATGGTTCCCCCATGAGCCCCCTCCTTCCCAATTACACACGTCCAGGCGACTCGTGGCCTCCCGCCGGGCAAAGCCCGGCTCCGGCCGCGTGACCTCACACTGCGTCATCGGCGCCCTGATTTCTGCATCAATTCAGGTGGGAGCCCGGGCATCTTGCCCTTGCCCATCTGCTTCATCATCTTCGCCATTTGCTTCCGTGCGGTGAGCAACTGGTTGACCTGCTGGATGCTCGTGCCGCTCCCGTTCGCGATCCGCTGGCGGCGCGGGCCGTTGATCAGGTGCGGCATCCCGCGCTCCTGCGGTGTCATCGAGAGCACGATCGCCTCGACACGGGCCATGTCCTGCTCGTTCACGTCGACGTCCTTCAGCTGCTTGCCGACGCCGGGGATCATCGACATCACGCCTTTCAGCGGGCCCATCTTGCGCAGCATCTTGTAGCTCGTGAGGAAGTCGTCGAAGGTGAACTCGCCGGCGCGCATCCGGGCCTCCATCGCGGCCTGATCCTCGTCGGAGGCGGCCTCCTCGGCCTTCTCGATCAGGGTCATCACGTCGCCCATGCCGAGGATCCGCGAGGTCATCCGGTCGGGATGGAAGACCTCGAGCTGGTCGAGCTTCTCGCCGACCGAGATGAACTTGATCGGCTTGCCGGTGACGGCCTTGACCGAGAGCGCCGCGCCGCCGCGCGCGTCGCCGTCGAGCTTGGTCATGATCACGCCGTCGAAGGCAATGCGCTCCTGGAAGGCCTGGGCGACGGCGACCGCCTCCTGGCCCGTCATCGAGTCGAGCACGAGGAGCACGTTCAGCGGCTTCGCCTCGGCACGGACGGCGACGAGCTCGTCCATCAGCGCGTCGTCGATGTGCAGCCGGCCCGCCGTGTCGAGGATCACGACGTCGGCGCTCGCAGCTTTCGCGGCGGCGATCCCGTCGCGGACGACCTTGACCGGGTCGGTGCCCTCGCCGCGGAACACCGGGATCTGGATCTGGCGCCCGAGCTGCTCGAGCTGGTCGATCGCGGCCGGGCGCTGCAGGTCGGCGGCAACGAGGAACGGCGTGTGCTTGTCCTTGCGCAGGTGCAGTGCGAGCTTCGCGGAGGCGGTCGTCTTGCCCGAGCCCTGGAGGCCTGCGAGCAGGATCACCGTCGGCGGCTTGCCGAACGCGAGCTTCGAATCGCCCGTCCCCATCAGCTCGGTCAGCGCGTCGGAGACGATCTTCACGACCTGCTGGCCCGCGGTGAGGCTCTTCAGCACCTCCTGGCCGAGCGCGCGCTCCTTGACCGTGGCGACGAACTCCTTGACGACCTGGAAGTTGACGTCGGCCTCGAGCAGCGCGAGGCGGATCTCGCGCATCGCGCGGGAGATCGCCTCCTCGTCCAGTCGTCCGCGCCCGCGGAGATCGCCGAGCGCGCCCTGGAGCCTGTCTGACAGGGTGTCGAACACAGCCGGGAAGTGTACGGCTAGCGCGCGGGAACGAGGCGGCTGCCCGCGTGCCAGAGCCCGACCGCGACGACGATCGAAGCGCCCGCGAGGATGATCAGCGCCTGAGCGCTGAGGGCGAACGCGACCGCATCCGGGGTGTGCATGCCGCCGACGACCAGAATCGCGGCTCCTGCGCCCATCTGCGTGGCCGCGCCGGCCGGGGCGATCGGCAGGGCCGCCGACACCGCCGATGCGGTGAGGAAGAGCAGGGCGAGCGAGGCGGAGGTCGGTGAGCCGAGCTGCAGCGCGTGGAGGAGCACGAACAGCGCCACGCCGCGCAGGAGCCACGAGACCGAGACGAACGCCCAGGCCTTCGTCGCCTCACGCGGGCACGCACAGTGCTCCTGCACCCAGTGGGCGAGGCGGAACCGGACGAGCCGGCCCGCGCGCGAGATCCGCGGGAGCAGGAGGACGAGCGCCGCCGCTGCGACTCCTGCGGCCGCCACGAGGATCAAACCGGCGAGGAACCAGCCGGACGCTCCCGAGACTCCGGCGGCAGCAACGGAAAGCGGGCTCAGCGCAGCCGTGTCGACGAGCCCGAGCAAGACGAGCGAGAGGCCGATCGCACCGACGCCCGTCCGCTTCCCGGGGAACCGGCGCACGACCGAGATGCGCACCGCCTCGTCGAGGCGGCCGGGCAACGCGAGGCCCGTCACGGCGGCGGCGCCGCCTGCGGTGACGAGCGCCATGCTCGACGGTCGCTCGTCTCCGGCAAAGAGCCGCCGCCAGCCCCACGCCTTGAAGGCATAGGCGCTGACGAAGAGCGCCGCCGCGGCGAGCACGAGCCAGACGTTCGCGCCGTGGAGCGGCCAGCCGGCGCGCAGGAAATGGCGCACGGCGAGGGCGGTCACGGTGAGGGCCGCGACGACGACCGCGGCCTGGATGCCGAGCCGGGCAGGCCGGCAACGCGCGATCCTGAGGACAGGCTCCACCCTCTCCCTATCGACGCGCTTCGCCGGCGGCACGACCCCAGGCGGGGGATGCGCTGCCGCCTCCGACGGACGGCAGCGCCCTTCGCTGTCGTTACGGGAGGTTGATGCTCGTGATCGTGAACGGCAGCACCGGCGATCCGCCGAGCTTGTCGAGCTGTCCGTTCAGGACGAGCAGCTTCTCGCCGCCGCCCTGCCACTCGTCCGAGCCGACGATCACGGCCGCGGTCGGGAACAGGAACGCGGGGCTCGTGGTGACGGTGTCGACGGCTCCCGACGAGAAGTCGGCCGAGAGGTCGATCTTCACGATCTGGGCGTTGGCGTTCCGCACGACGTAGAGCGACCTGCCCTGGAGATCCATGCCGTCGGCATTCGTCAGGTCGAAGCCTCCGACGTCGGTCTTCGTCACCGCCTGCGTGGCCACGTCGACCCGGAACAGGTCTCCCGTGCTCAGCTGGTTGATCACGAGGTAGCGGCCGCCCGGCGAGGTCACGATCCCGTCGGCGTTGAAGCCGGAGTTGTAGACGAACGCCGTGCCGGTGAAGTCGAGCCACTTCTGGAGCGTCGGCTTCCCGTCGTGCGAGAAGGTGATGCGCCAGAGGAACGGGTTGACGGAGTCGGTCGCGAACGCCGTGCCGTCGGGCAGGAACGAGAAGTCGTTCAGCACCGAGGTCGGCATGCCCGTGTCGAGCGTCGCGATCAGCTTGCCGCTCGACTCGCCGTAGATCCAGATCTTGCCGCTGCCGAAGCTGCCGACGAAGACACGCCCGTGATTCGGTCGCGCGCCGAGGGCGGCGTTGCGTCCGTCCGAGCCGGCGGCCGAGAAGACGGTCGCGGTCGGGCTGTTCACGTCGCCGCGGAGGACGGCGCCGCCGCCGATCGCGCCGACGAAGTAGTCGCCATTCTGGCGGTCGTAGCCCATCCCCTCCGGAAACAGCGTGTCCCCGGGTAGAACGAACGTCTTCGGGATGTGGGACGAGCCGTGGTCGCCGGCCTGTCCGACGCCGACGGCGACGACGGCAGCGGCCACCGCGACCGCGCCGACTGCGACGATCCGGGTGATCTTCATGCTGTACCTCCTGCTTGGCGGCTTGACGAACACGAGCTGCCGCAGGGCGCACAGTCGAACGATCTGAAGGTTAGCCCTCCACGAGGGCTCTGGCGAAGTCGTGCGGGTCGAACGGGCGGAGATCCTCGAGCGTCTCCCCCACGCCGATCAGCTTCACGGGCAGGCCGAGCTCGTAGGCGATCGGGATCGCGACTCCGCCCTTGGCCGAGCCGTCGAGCTTCGTCAAAACGACGCCGGTGACACCCGCCGTCTCGCCGAAGAGGCGCGCCTGCTGAAGCCCGTTCTGGCCGGTCGTCGCGTCGACGACGAGCAGCGTCTCGTGCGGCGCGCCCGCGAGGCGGCCCTCGATCACGCGGCGCACCTTCGCGAGCTCGTCCATCAGGTTCGACTGGGTGTGGAGGCGGCCAGCGGTGTCGACGATCACGATGTCGCGCCCACGGGCCTGTGCCGCCTCGATCGCGTCGTAGGCGACCGCGGCCGGGTCGCCGCCGCGCACGGAGCCTACGAAGTCCGCGTCGGCTCGCTTCGCCCAGATCTCGAGCTGCTCTTCGGCGGCGGCGCGGAAGGTGTCGGCGGCGGCGACGAGGACGGAATGGCCGTGCTCGGTGAGCCGCTTGGCGAGCTTTCCGATCGTCGTCGTCTTGCCGGTGCCGTTGACGCCGACGACGAGAATCACGCTCGGCCGTTCCTGCACGTGGAGGACTCCCGGCTCGCCGAGGAGCGCCTCGATCTCCTCTGCGAGCGCGACCGAGAGGTCGCCGATGGCGGGCCGCGATTCGAGCCGACGGACGAGCTCGGCGGTTGCCGGCACGCCGACGTCGGCGGCGATCAGCGCCTCCTCGAGCCGCTCCCATGCCTCGCCGTCGCCCGGGTCGAACGCAGCCGCGGCGAGCTGCTCGGTGAGCGCGCGGCGCGACTTCCCGAGCGAGTCACGCAGGCGCGAGAAGAGACCGCCGCGCTCGGCGTCCGGCTCCGGAGCCGCGTTCTCCTCGCCGAGGAGCTGTGACCAGCTTCGCGCCACGGTCAGCCGACGACTGCGAGCAGGTGCCCGGCGAGCTCCCGGGGCATGCACAGGAACGGCGAGTGGTCGGCTTCCATCGTCAGGACGGGCTCGCAGGGACGCGCCGCTTGCATCCGGCGTTGCTGGTCGATCGTGATCGCACGGTCCCTCGCGCACTCGATGTACACGCGCGGCACGGAGCCGGCCCGCTCGTCCGTCAGGTGGACGGGAGCGCCGATCGCAGCGAGGCTCTCGGGAACGCGGTGAGCCGTTCCCCACGCCGCATCCTCTGCGGTGCACTCGCCGTAGAAGGCCTCGCGCTGAACCTCGGGGCGCACCGTGCACAAACCTCCGTCGACCACGATGTTCGACTGGACGAGCTCGTTCGGGTTCCCCTCCGCGAGCTGGGGCAGCGTCTGCCCGTCGTTCGGTAGGAACGCGGTCACGTAGACGAGCGTTCTGATCCGTTCCGGCACGTGCTCGGCCGCCTGGGTGATCGACATCCCGCCCATGCTGTGGCCCACGAGCACGACCGGCTCGCCGGCGGCCTCGACGCGGTCGGCGACGTGACGCGCATAGGCATCCAGCGTCATCTCGGCGGGCTCAGCGGGGTTGGCGCCCCGGCCTGGCAGGTCGAGGGCGTCGACGCTGTGACCCGCCTCCTCGAGCAGCGGGGTGACGCGGCCCCAGACCCAGCTGCCGCTCCAGGCGCCGTGGACGAGGACGAAAGCGGCCATCGCGGCGACCCTAGCGGATCAGGCTGCGGAGATCGCTTCGGCGTCTTCGCGCGGGAGGCGGCGCGAGACGACCTGCGAGATCCCGTCGTTGCCCATCGTGACACCGTAGAGGACGTCGGCGGCCTCCATCGTGCGCTTCTGGTGGGTGATCACGATGAACTGCGCACGGTCGGCGTAGCGGCGCAGAAGCTCGACGAAACGACCGATGTTCGTGTCGTCGAGCGCGGCCTCGACCTCGTCGAGGAGGTAGAACGGGCACGGCCGCGCGAGGAAGAGCGCGAACAGGAATGAGATCGCGCCGAGCGACTTCTCGCCGCCGGAGAGCAGCGAGAGGCGCGTCACCTTCTTGCCGGCCGGGCGCAGCTCGATCTCGATCCCGGGCTCGGCGTCCTCGTCGCCTTCGGCCGGCTCCGACGCGCGCAGGTGCCCTTCGCCGCCGGGGAAGAGCGTCGAGGCGACCTCGGTGAAGTTGGCCTGGACGGCGGCGAAGGTCTCCGCGAAGCGCGTCTCGACGGTCTTCGTGAGGTCGGCGCGAAGCTCCTCGAGCTCCTTCAGGCTCGCCTCGAGATCCTCGCGCTGGACGGCCAGCTCCTCGACGCGCGCCTTCTCGGCGTCGTACTCCTCCTTGGCGAGCGGGTTGACGCGGCCGAGCGCCTCGTGGCGGCGTTCTAGCCGCTCGAGCTTCTCGGCGAGCGCATCGCGATCGTCTCCTTCGGCCGGCTCGGCGCCACCGGCCTCGACGCGGCGACGGGCCTCGTCGGCCTCCGCGCCGAAGCGCGCCAGCTCGACGTCGATCGCGCCCGCTGCTTCGGCTGCCTCGGTCAAGGCGCGGCGAAGCTCGACCTCCGCGGCGCCGAGGCGGCGGAGCTCGGAGCCGAGCTCACCGGCGCGCGAGGCACCGGCGTCGACACGGGCCTGGAGCGGCTTCTCGAAAGCGTCGGTGGCGACGCGGAGCCCTACGTCGAGGCGCTCGGCGAGAGCGAGGAGGCGCGCCACGACGACCGGATCGGCACGGCGTGCCCGACGCGGGCCGAGCCGCTCGAGCGCCGCGGCCGCGACCGCGGCTCGGCTCTGAGCCCCGCCGGCTTCCGTTGCTGCTGCCTCGGCCTGAGCCGAGAGCTCGGCGGTCTCCTTGACGAGCGCGTCGCGACGAGCGGCGAGCTCGAGCTGCACCGCCTCGGCCGTCTCGCCGGCAAACCACAGCTCGCCACGCTCGGGGTCGTAGCCGATCCCGTCGCGCGTGACCGCGGGGCCGGTCGCGCTCAGGAGCTCGTCTGGCTCGACGAGCGTGAATCCGGCGAGCGGCTCGCCCGGCGAGGTCACGACGACGAGGCTCCCGAGGCCGGCGGCGCGGGCGCGCTCGATCAGCTCGAGGCCCGCCGCCGGATCCGTGGCGAGTAGAGCGGAGGCGCGGCGGCCGAGAGCCGCGGCGACCGCGCGCTCCAGGCCCGGCTCGACGTCGAGCTCGCCGAGCGCGAGGCGCGAGCCCTCCTCGGCGAATGCGCGCGCGGCTGGAGGAATCCCTTCGCGCTCGGCCAGCGAGCGCTCGATCACGGCCAGCCGCTCGGCGGCGAGGCGCGACCGCTCGGCCAATGTCTCGTGCGCAGAGGCGGCCGCCCGCGCCGCGTCGGCGGTGACGCGCGCCTCGCGCTCGATCTCGGCCGGCGAAGACCCGGCGACCGCTTCGACCGGCACCGACTCGGCGCGCAGCGCCTCGACGAGCGCACCCGCCGACTCGCGCCGCATCGAGACGCGCTCGCCGGCGGTGCGGAGACGGTAGAGCGCCGCGGAGGCAGACTCGCGACCGCCCGCGGCATCGGCCAGCTCCTGCTCGGCGCGGCCGCGCTCCTCGAGCAGCGCCTCGAGCTTCTGCTCGGCGGAGCGGCGCAAGAGTGCGGCGTCGACGGAGCGCCCGGTCGCCTCGGCGATGCGGGTGTCGATCGCGTCGAGATCGAGCAGTGCGATCCGCACGCGGATCCCGGCGAGCTCGGCCGCGAGCTTCTCGGCGCGCTCGGCCGCGGTCGCCTGCAGTGCGAGCGGGCGGAGCCGTCCGCGCACCTCCGCCTCGAGGTCCCGGGCGCGCTCGACCTGAATCGCGACGCGGGCGAGCTTCAGCTCGGCGCGGTGACGACGGCGCTTGAAGCGCCCGAGCCCCGCAGCCTCCTCGATCATCGCGCGGCGCTCCTCGGGCTTCGAGCCGAGGATCGCCTCGACCTTGCCCTGGCCGATGATCGAGTGCATGCCGCCGCCGAGCCCGAGGTCGGAGAGCAGCTCGACCAGATCGATGCGGCGGACGGGCGCGCGGTTGACGAGGTACTGGCCCTCGCCGCCGCGATGCAGACGGCGGGTGACGGCGAGCTCGGCGTAGTCGATCGGGCCGGTGCCGTCGGTGTTGTCGAACAGGAGCTCGACCTCGCAGTAGTCGGCTGCGCCCCGTCCGCCACCGCCGGCGAACAGGACGTCGTCGGCCTTCTCGGCCCGCATCTCGCTCGGCGTCAGGCTGCCCGCGGCCCAGACGATCCCGTCGGCGACGTTCGACTTGCCCGAGCCGTTCGGCCCGACGACCACGGCGACGCCCGGCTCCAGACGCACCTCGACCGGGTCGGGGAACGACTTGAAGCCGCGCAGCTTTATCGCCTGCAGGTGCACGAGGTCGCAGTATCGCGGTCAGCCCGGATGGGGTCCTTACTGGGCAGCGGCGAGCCCGGCTAGAGCCTCCTGTGCGGCTTCCTGCTCCGCCTCCTTCTTCGAGCGGCCACGGCCCGTCCCAGCCTGCTCGCCGTCGATCAGGACCGCGCAGACGAAGAACCGGTCGTGCGGCGGCCCGTCGACGGTCAGCACCGTGTACATCGCGCGGCGGCCGAGCTTGCCGAGCGCTTCCTGGAGCGCCGTCTTGTGGTCGAGCGGGCTGGTCAGCGCCTCCTGGATCCGCCCGTCGAACGCACCGACGACGGCCGGGCGAACCGCCTCGAAGCCGTGCTCGAGATAGAGCGCCCCGAGCGCGGCCTCGAGCACCGCACCCAGGATGCGACGGTTGTGCGAGAGACTCGCCGCGTCGTCGCCTTCCAGCAATTCGCCGCGCTCGCGCAGCCGCCGCCCGAGATCGATCTCGTCGGCGACGATCGCGCAGCTCGCCCGCGACACCGCCTGCGCGCGAACTTTGGTCAGCCGGCCTTCGGAGAAGTCCGGATGCCGCTCGTACAGGGCCGCCGCCACGGCGAGCTCGAGCACGCTGTCACCGAGGAACTCGAGCCGCTCGTAGGAGGAGGCACGGTCCGGCGCCCAGTTCGGGTGCGTGAAGACGAGCTCGCCCGCGCTCACAGGAAGCTCGTCGATCAGCCGCTCGAGCTCGCCTCCGGAGGCAGGCCTACTGGTGCGTCGAGACGTAGTCGATCGCCTGTCCGACGGTCGTGATCTTCTGCGCATCCTCGTCGGAGATCTTGATCCCGAACTGATCCTCGAGCTCCATGATCAACTCGACCAGATCGAGCGAATCGGCGTCCAGGTCATCCTGGAACGACGCCTCGTCGGTGATCTCTGCCTCATCGATGCCGAGCTGCTCGACGAGGACTTCCTTCACACGTTCGGATACCTCTTCGCGGGAGGCTGCCATGTCACCTCATTTTGGGGTCGGGGTCTGAGAGCGCGCCGATGCTACCACGCCATTCGGCAGGCGCTCGGCAAGGCGTTCGACGATGCGATGCTCGACACCCCTCGCGGCGAGCCTGATCGCGCTCGCAATCGCCCGCCGGTTCGAGTTTCCGTGCGCCACCACGGCGAGCCCTTTGAGCCCGAGGAGGTAGGCGCCGCCGTACGCGTCGGGGTCGAGCCGGTCCCGCAGGCGCCGGGCTGCGGGGGCGATCAGCAGGCCGCCGAGGCGGCCGCGCGCCGTGGAAGTGATCTCCTCGCGCAGCGCCTGGAGCAGCATCGAGGTCGTCCCCTCGATCAGCTTGAGGCAGACGTTGCCCGTGAAGCCGTCGCAGACGACGACGTCCGCCGCGCCTTCGAGCAGGTGGCGGCTCTCGATGTTGCCCGCGAAGTTGAGCTCGCTCGCCGCGAGCAGCGCGTGCGCCTCGAGGGTCAGCGCGTTGCCCTTCTCGGGCTCCTCGCCAATCGAGAGCAGCCGCACCTCGGGATTCGCGACCTCGAGAATCTCCCTGGCGAAGACGGAGCCCATCGTCGCGAACTGGAGCAGGTGCTCGGCGCGCGCATCCGCCGTGGCGCCGACGTCGATCAGCACCGTGGGACCGAGCGGCGACGGGATGGGCACCGCGATCGCCGGTCTGTAGACGCCCCGGATGCGGCCGAGCTCGAACAGGCAGGCCGCGAGCATCGCACCGGTGTTCCCCGCGGAGACGACGGCGTCTGCGCGCCCCTCTCCCACCGCCCGGCAAGCGGCGACGAGGGACGAGTCCGGCATCGCGCGCACCGTCTCGGCCGGCGAGTCGCTCATCTCGATCACACCGCTCGTCGCGACGTGCTCGAGCCCGCCCGCGTCGAGGCCGGCATCGCCGAAGAGGATCGGCACTATCGAATCGGACGCGGACTCGCGCGCCCCGGCGATGATCTCCTCCGGCCCGAGATCAGCACCCATCGCGTCGACCGCGATGCGGATCACAGGGCTACGGCGTGGGAACGCGCAGCGGCTCGACCTCGCGCCCGTTGTACGTCTTGCAGTTCGGGCACATGGTGTGAGGCAGCTTCGGCTGATGGCAGACCGGGCACTCGTTCACGCGAGGTGCCTCGATCCCGTGCTGCGCCCTGCGCTTGTCGCGGCGCGATTTTGAGGTCTTTTTCTTGGGGACTGCCATGAGCGGGTGCGGAGTATACCTAGAGGTTGTCGCGCAACTCGGCGAGTGCAGACCAGCGCGAGTCGACGACCTCTTCCTCGTGCTGGTGCGGCTCGAGGTTGAGATCGCGGCCGCAGGTCGGGCACAGGCCGGCGCAGTCGGGACGGCAGAGGATCTTCTCCGGCAGCGCGACGGCGATGCAGTCGCGCGCCCACTGGGTGAGATCGAGGCGGTCGTCGGTGAGGTAGGCGTTCTGCAGCTCCTCGACACCCTCGGGGTTGTTGGCCTGGTACTCGTGACCGTGGACCGGGAGCTCGAGCACCGCATCGGTGAGGCAGCGGACGCAGGGCCCGTGCAGGCGCACGGTGAGCTCGAGCTCGAACACCGTGCCGGTGCTGGCGCGCTGGATCGTGAGCTCGGCGGGCACCTCCTCGGGGACGGCGATATAGCGCTGGCCGCCGAGCTCGAGCGGCTCGATCACCACGGGGATCTCGTCGCGGAACTCTTCACCCGACCGGAGCTTGACCGCGCGCAGGTCGAAGCTGGTCATGCTCTGAGTTTACGCGGCGCGCTCTAGCTCAGCGCGGCGCAGCCCCGGGAACGGAATCACCTTGCCGCGCTCGGGCACAGCACGCGAGCCGACGATCAGCAGCACCGAAACGACGATCGCGGCCGCGGCGACGAGCGTGGAGCGTGACAGCGGCTCGGCGAGCACGGCCCAGCCGAGCAGGACGGCGACCGCAGGGTTCACGTAGGCATGCGTCGTGACGACGCGCGTCGGCGCATTGCGCAGCAGCCAGTGGTAGAGCGGATAGGCGAGCAGCGAGCCGCCGACGACGAGGTAGCCGAAGGCCACGAGCGACACAGCCGAGAGGTGCTCGAGGTGAATCTGAGAGGTCTCGCCGGCCGCGATCCCGGCGATCCCGAGCAGCGCGCCGCCCACGAGCATCTGCATCCCCGCGGTGAGCAGCGGCGAGCGCGGCAACGGCGAGGAGCGGGCGTGCAGGGAGCCGGCGGCCCAGCCGAGCGACGAGACGAGCACTGCGGCGGCACCGATGTAGTTGACGCCGTTCGAGGCCGGGCCGACGAGCACGAAGACACCCGCGAGCCCGATCCCGAGGCCGGCCATGGCGAGGCGGCTGAGGCGCGAGCCGAAGAGGAGCCGGTCGAGCAGCGCGATCCAAAGCGGGATCGACGCGCCGAGGAGGGCCGCCACGCCGGAGTCGAGCCGCTGCTCGGCCCACGCGATCCCGCCGCTCCCGATCAGGAGCAGCGCGAAGCCGGTGGTGCCCGCGGCAAGCCACTGACGGCCGTCGGGCGCCGCGGAGGCACGCGCCTCCCGACGGCGGGCCCAGACGTAGAGCAACGCGCCGGCAACGAGGAAGCGCACCGACGACATCAGAAGCGGCGGCATGGTGCGGATCGCGACCATCACGGCGAGGTACGTAGAGCCCCAGATCAGGTAGATCGCAGCCAGGCCGAGGCTGACGGTCGCTGCACGGCGGCCGCGGAGAGACGAGGCTGTCACGGGCGCTACCGCCTCTTGGAGGCGGGCCACCAGCCGCGCGGATACTGCTCGACGCGCCGCTCGGGCGCGTCACGCAGAACCGAGGCGAGACCGGCTGCAACAACGACGATGATGATCACGAAAACTGCCATGCACTCACAGTGCCTGCGCTATCCTATTAGCACAAATCGAGTTATCATTCGACATGATCACTGACCCTGATAATTGGCTCGGCGTCGAACTGCGCCATCTCGCGGCGCTGCAGGCGGTCGAGCGCGAGGGCTCCTTCGGACGGGCCGCGCTGCGGCTCGGCTACACCCAGTCCGCGGTCAGCCAGCAGATCGCGCGGCTCGAGCAGCTCGTCGGCGCGAAGCTCGTCGAGCGGCCGGGCGGGCCCCGCGCCGTCTCGCTCACCGACGCCGGCCGGCTCCTGAGCCGTCACGCCGATGCGATCGTGGCCCGGCTCGCCGCGGCGCAGGCGGACATGGCCGCGCTGCTCGCCGGCGAAGGCGGGCCGCTGCGCGTCGGGATCTTCCAGAGTGTGGGCGCGCGCCTCCTCCCCGGCCTGCTGCAGCGCTTCAAGAAGCGGTTCCCGCGCGTCGGCGTCCAGCTCGTCGAGTCGGTCGTCCACGCCGAGCTTCTCTCCGCGGTCGAGCGCGGCGAGCTCGATCTCGCGTTCTGCGAGCTGCCGCTCGAGGAAGGGCCGTTCGAGTGGGTCGAGATCCTCCGCGACCCGTACGTCCTGCTCGTGGCCGCCGACTCACCGCTCGGCATGCGCAGCACGGCTCCGTCGCTCCGGGAGCTCGAGCAGCAGCCGCTGATCGGCTGGCGCACCGACCGCAAGCACGACCTGCCCGGTGTCGACTACGCGTTCCGCTCGGACGACAACGGCACCGTCCTCGGCCTCGTGGCCGCGGGGATGGGCGTCGCCGCCGTGCCTCAGCTCGTCGTCGACCCGGAGCAGGAGGGTCTCGTCGCGCTGCCGCTCGGGAACCTGATCCCGCCGCGCCTGCTCGCGCTCGCGTGGCACCGCGACCGCTACCGCTCACCGGCGGCGCTGGCGTTCGTCGAGGCGACGCAGGAGCTGGCTGCGGAGCTCCAGGCCGCTAGTTAGCGGTGGGCGGCCACGGCGGCGTCGCGAGCTTGTACGTCGAGATCGCGAAGAAGCCGCGCCACGGCTTGCCGACCTGGCCCTGGCCGTTCGACTGGAGGGTCTCGCGGCGGGTCGTCGTGAAGAGGTAGGCGGTGCGGTTCGGCAGGGCGGGGTCATACAGCTCGAGGACGTACTGGCTGCCCTTGCGGAAGTAGCCGGTCGCGAGCACCTCGCGGTTCTCCCACACCGGCCGGCCCTCGGTCGCGAGGACGACGCCGACCGGAACCGGAACGCCTTTGTCGAGCTTCGGCCGAAGCGCGCGCGTGAACTCGGCCAGAGACCGCTGCGGCAGCCCGGCCGGGCCTGTGCCGGGGTAGCTCTGCCAGAGGTGGAAGCGCTTGACCAAAGCGGCGCTCAGCGCGCCGAGGCCGTCGACCTCCCGCCTCGAGATGTACTCGCGCACCGAGCCCACGGCGGGCGGGGTGGTGTCCGGCGGCGTCCGCCAGCCGAGATTGAACGTGTCGAGGGCCGCGTAGACCATGCCGCCCGAGAGACCGAAGGGCGTTGCGGCGAGATCGAACACGCCGCGTTTCTTCGCGGCGAACCGGTTCGCGAAGTGGAAGCCGTGCGTCAGCGGCTGGAACTCCGAGGCGACGTTCACCGACCCCGGGTCCGGGTCCGCGCCGGCGTTGGCGACGAAAACGCGCGAGTTGTAGAGGTCGACGCCGACACCGAGGGGCGAGACGCCCACCGGCACGCGCTCGACGACCGTCGGAACTCCCGTGTTCGCTTGCTGGAGCACCGACAGCGTCCCCTGCGTGCTCGGCGTGGAGGCAGCTGTCACGGCGTAGCCGCGGCCCGTGGTCGTGTCGATCGCGACCGACATCGCCGGTCCGCCGGTCCCGGCGGTGCCCGCGGCCATGTTCTTGTCGGGCAGGATCACGGTGACGCCGCGGCCTCCGCCGACCCAGACCCGCCTTGCACCCACGCGCGGGTCGATCGCGACGGCGAACGCACCGTCGGCGATCGGGAAGAAGTTCACCTCGAGGGCCAGCTTCGGATCGACGACGTAGACGACCTGCGTCGCAGCATCCGCCACCCAGGCGAGGCCTGTGGTCGGATCGACGGCGAGGCCTCGCGGATCGGTGCCGACCACGCGCGAGATGATCCGCGCCCCGCTCGTCGCGTCGAAAGCCGTGAAATAGCCGACGCCGCTCACGGCGCTCGTCACGTAGACGCGGTTCTGGGCGGGGTCGACCGCGACCCCGTGCGCCGCCGCCGGCACCGGCCAGCGCGTGAGCAGCGCATGTGTCTTCTCGTCCCACACGAGCACCTGCGAGAGCACCGTGTCGAGGTCATAGAGGCGGCCGGAGGCGGGATCGAGCGCGAGCGCGACGCCTCGGCCGCCGGGAGGGCGCGTGATCGTGGCGACTGTCGCTCGCGTGGAACCGTCGATCACGCCGATCGTGTTCGAGCGCTGGCTCAGGACGAAGACGAGGTTGCGCGTCGAGTCGACGGCTACTGCGGTGGGCCCAACGCCGACGGCAAGCGTCGTGACCTGAGCCGTCCCCGCGCCGGCGACGCCGGTGAACACGGCGACCGCGAAGAAGCAAGCGAGGATGAGCACACGCATGGCCCTAGCTGTTGACGCGCCGGGCCTGAGCCGGTTAGTACGGCTCGTCGCCGTCGTCGGCGGGGCCGACACCGGCCACGACCGACTCCTGCGAGCGCTCCGAGAGCCGCTCACGGCCGCGCTTCACGGCGCCGAGGAACTTGTCGAGGTTGACCTCGAGCGTCGAGAGAATGCCGTCAGCCCAGTCCTCCATCTCGAGGCGGGTCTCCCGCGCCTGGCGGCGAGCTTCGTCGACGATGTCCTGCGCCTGCCGTTCGGCAAGCTTCACGATCTCGGTCTGCGAGGCCTCGCGCACGGCCTGCTCGCGCGCCTCCTGGAGGATCCGATCGCATTCGCGCTTGGCCTCGGCGAGCATCTCCTGGCGCTCCTTGACGATCCAGCGCGCCTGCTTGATCTCCTCGGGAATCGTCGCCCGCATCTGGTCGAGGATGTCGTAGATCTCCTCGCGATCGATCCGTACCTGGTCGGTAAGGGGCACGGCCTTCGCGTTGTGCACGAGATCGTCGAGCTTGTCGATCAGTACGAGGACGTCCATGGGTTCTCCTGATTCTACTCCTGGGGACTAAGGGGGGCGCCGGGTCGGCCGTCGGGGAACAGCTCTACAAAGCGTCGAGCGACCGTCTCGGGGACGTACTCGTCAACCTTTCCGCCGAACGCGGCGATCTCCTTCACGCCGCTCGACGAGACGAAGCTGTACTTCGGGCTCGACATCACGTACAGCGTCTCGACATCCGGGGCGAGCGCTCGGTTCAGGTGATTCATCTGGTATTCCCACTCGAAGTCGGAGATCACGCGGAGCCCCTTCACCATCGTCGTCGCGCCCCAGCGGCGGGCGAAGTCGACGACGAGCTCCGAGAAGACGTCGACCTCGACGTTCTCGAGCCCGGCGAGCGCGTCGTTCAGGAACGCGACTCGCTCCTCGACGCTGAACATCGTGTTCTTGTGGTGAGGCTCGCGGACGACGCCGACGACGACGCGGTCGAAGATGCGGGCGGTGCGCGTGATCACGTCGACGTGGCCGAGCGTGACGGGGTCGTACGAGCCTGGGCAGATTGCCGTGATCACGCGTGCTCGAAGAGCGTCAGGCGCGCGGAGCCGTAGCGGCGGCTCGTGCGCAGGGCGAGACCCTCGAGCGCCGGTTCGTGGCGTGCGTCCGACTCGACGACGAGGAGGCCGTCGGGCGCGAGCACGGCGGCGAGGTGGCGCTGGAGTCGGGGCATCAGGTCCGCAAGCATCCGGTAGGGCGGGTCGACGAGCACCAGATCGTAGCTTCTGCCCGCCGCGGCCTCCTGCGCCACGGCGCGCACGGCGTCGCTGCGCGTGACCGTCCCGAGCAGGCCGAGCTTGTCGAGGTTCGCCTCGATCGCGCGGACGGCGTCGCGGTCGGACTCGACGAAGACGGCGCGCTCGGCGCCGCGGGAGAGCGCTTCGAGCCCCATCGCGCCCGAGCCGGCGAAGAGGTCGAGCACGACCGCGTCGTCGACCGGGCCGATCAGGTTGAAGGCGGCTTCCCGCACCCGGTCACCGGTCGGGCGCGTGTCGAGGCCCTTCGGCGCGATGAGGCCGTGGCCCTTGCGGGAGCCCGCGATGATGCGCATCTAAGCCGCGACGGCGGCGTCGCCAAACACCCGCTGCACCTCGTCGTTCAGCGGGCCGTCGTCGTCCACGAAGGCGCCCGCGGCGGCGCGCGCCCGCTCGAGCAGCGCGCGGTCGGCCCGCAGGCGCGCGAAATGGAAGTCCGAGAGGCCCGCCTGGCGCGTGCCGAGCAGGTGACCCGAGCCGCGCAGGTCGAGGTCGACCTCGGCGAGCTCGAAGCCGTCGTTCGTCTTCACGAGCGCCTCGAGCCGCGCGGCGGCGGCCTCGGTGAGCTCCTCCTTCGGGCGCGAGACGAGCAGGCAGTACGACTGGTCGGAGCCGCGGCCGACGCGGCCCCGCAGCTGGTGCAGCTGGGCGAGGCCGAAGCGGTCGGCCTCCTGCACGATCATCACCGTGGAGTTCGGGACATCGACGCCGACCTCGATCACCGTCGTCGCGACGAGCACGTCGAGCTCGCCCGCCTTGAAGCGCGCCATCAGGTCGCGCCGCTCGCGTGGCTTGATGCGACCGTGGAGACAGCCGACGCGGTAGCCCTCGAGCTCGGCGCGGCGCAGGCGATCGGCCTCGTCCTCGGCCGCGCGGGCGACGGACGTCTCGGACGCCTCGATCAGCGGGCACACGACGTAGGCCTGGCGCCCCTCGTCGAGGAGCCGCCGCAGGCGCGTGTACGCCGCCGACGCTTTGTCCTGCGTGATCCACCGTGTTACCACGGGAACACGGTTCGCCGGTGGCTTCGCGATCTCGCTGATCTGCAGGTCGCCGTAGACGGTCAGCGCGAGCGTGCGCGGGATGGGCGTGGCCGTCATGTGCAGGACGTGCGGGCCGCGCCCCTCCGAGAGTGCGCGCCGCTGCTCGACGCCGAAGCGGTGCTGCTCGTCGACGACGGCGACGGCGAGATCGGCGAAGTCGACCCCGCTCTGGATCAGCGCGTGCGTGCCCACGGCGATCGCCGCCTCGCCGCTCGCGAGCCGTGCGCGGGCCGCGGCGTGCTCCTTCGCGGGCAGCGAGCTCGTGAGCAGCACGATCGGAACCGAGAGCTCGGCGCAGATGGGATCCAGCGTGAGAAAGTGCTGCTCGGCGAGGGTTTCCGTCGGCGCCATGAGCGCACCCTGACGTCCGCGCTCGACCGCGCGGAGCAGCGCGTAGAGCGCGACGGCGGTCTTCCCGGAGCCCACGTCGCCCTGGAGGAGACGCTGCATCGGCACGCCGCGTGCAAGGTCGCCGTCAACCTCGGAGATAGCGCGCTCCTGATGCTCGGTGAGCGTGAACGGCAGCGCCGCGCGATAGCGGTCGATCAGCTCGCCGGGCTCACCGAGGGCCGGCGCGATCGTCGCCTCTCGCTCCTGCGCGCGCTGCGCGAGGCCGATCTGGAGCACGAGCAGCTCGTCGAAGGCGAGCCGGCGGCGACCGGCCTCGGCCTCCTCGAGCGAGCGCGGCTGATGCAGCGCGTGAAGCGCGTCGTCGCGGAACGGCATGCCTTCCTGCGCCTTCAGCGCCGCGGGAAGCGGATCGGGTACGAACACCGCGAGCGGAAGTGCCGCCTCCACGAGCTCGCGCAGCCGCTTCGGCGGCACGTCCTCGCCGCTCGGGTAGACGGGCGCGAAGTCGGCGGTCGCGCTCGACTCCTCGCCGATGTCGAAGCTCTTCACGTTGAAGCCGTAGCGGCTCGTCTGGCCGCGCAGGCGCACGAAGGTGCCGGGCTCCAGGCGATCCCTGAGCCAGCCCTGGTTGAACCACGCGGCCCTGATCGCGGACGTGCCGTCCGAGACGACCGCCTCGAGAATCGTCAGCCCGCGCCGCGGCCTGCGGACGCTCACCGAGAGCACCTTGCCCTCGATCGCCACCTCCTCGTCGCCGAAGAGATCCGAGATCTGCCGCAGCGCGACCGGCTGTTCGTAGCGAAACGGCCGGTGCGTGAGCAGGTCGCCCATCGTCCCGAGCCCGAGCTTCTGCAGCCGGCGGCGGATCGTGACCCCGACGCCGGGCACGGTGTCGATCGACGCCGCGAGCAGCTCCGGGCGCGGTCTGAAGCGTGGCGGAGGCCAGGACTCGGGTTGGTCCAGGCTGCCGAAGCCCGTCGGGAGACGGGTCGCTGTCATCGTTCCGGCCAGGGCGGTCGGAGTATAGGAACCGGGTCCGGACGGACCCTCACAGCGCCGGGCGGAGTCGGAGCACGACGTCGAGCCCGCCGCCCGGAGCGTCCCGCAGCTCGACGGAGCCGCCGTCAAGCTCGATCAGGCGCTTCACGATCGGGAGCCCGAGCCCGGAGCCGCTCCCCTTCGACCAGAACCGGTCGAACGCGCGAGCGCGATCCTCGGGGGTCATCCCCGGGCCGTGATCCTCGACGTGCAGAGCCTCGGGCCCGCCGGAGACCGTCACCGTGGTTCCTGCCGGGGCGACAGCCAGCGCGTTCGCGAACAGGTTGTCGAGCGCCTGGCCGAGCCGGTCGGGGCCGACGAGGACGCGTCCCGCAACGCGCGACTCGAGGTGGACGCCACGCTCGTCGGCGAGCGGGACGAAGGCGTCGAGCCGGTTTGCGACCGCCGTGGCGAGCTCGACGATCTCGGCGGGAGCAGCCTCGGCGCGGGCGAGCGCAAGCAGGCCGTCCACGAGCCGAGACAGCCGCTCGACCTCCGGCAGCGCACCGTCGACGTCGCCGTTCTCGAGCCGGAGCCGGAGCGCGGTGAGCGGAGTCCTCAGCTGGTGCGACGCGTCGGCGACGAAGACCTCCTGCGCGCCGACGAGCTCCTCGAGCCTCCTCACCATCTCGTTGAAGGAGACCGCGAGCGAGCGCACCTCGGGCGGCCCTGCCTCCGGTGCGCGGACCGAGAGGTCGCCTCCGCCGGCCTCGCCGGCCGCCTGCTCGAGCGCGTGCAGGGGACGGGTGACCGAGCGCGCGAGGATCAGCCCGACGACCGCCGCGAGCAGGAGCACGAGCCCGGCGATCGCGCCGAGCATCAGCCAGTAGCGAGTCACCCGCGCGTCGACGGCCGAGGTCGGATACGTGATCCGCACGGCACCGTGCACCACACCGCCCGAGGCGACGGGCTCGGCGACGTAGAGGAGGTTCGTGTGCAGCGTGTGCGAGTAGCGGACGCCGGTGGCGACGTTGCCCTTCAGCGCCGCCGCGATCTCCGGGCGCGTGGCGAAGTCCCGCGGCACCGCGGCGCCCGAGTCGACGACCGACACTCCCTGCCGGCCGACGAGCACGACGCGGCCGCCCGTGTCACGCTGGTAGCGGGCCGCGAGAGCGCCGACGGGCGCGAGGCTGCCCCGGCCCTGGATCGCGTCCTCCGAGAGCGAGGCGATCGCGACCGCGTCCCGCTCGACCTTTCCGGTCAGGTCGCCGCGCTCGTTGCGGCCGTAGGCGATCCCGAGCGGCACCTCGAGCACGAGCAGGATCAGCAGCGCCAGCCCGACGTACGTGAGGAGCAGCCGGCGACTCACGGCGCGGGCCGCAGGCGGAAGCCGACGCCGCGCACGGTCTCGATCCAGCCCGGGTCGCCGAGCTTGCGGCGCAGCGAGCCGACATGGACGTCGATCGTCTTCGTCTGCCCGTACCAGTCGGTGTCCCAGACCTGGCGGAGCAGCTGCTGCCGCGTGACGGCTGCGCCCGGCTCGGCGGCAAGGGCGGCGAGGAGGTCGAACTCCTTCGCGGTGAGCGCGAGCTCGGCGCCGTCCAGGAGCGCGCGGTGCGTGCGGACGTCCACCTCGAGCGCGCCGACGCGCAGCGGCCCCGCGGCGGGCGCCGGCTGGTTGCGCCGCGTGACGGCGTGGATGCGGGCGATCAGCTCGCGGAGGCCGAACGGCTTCACCACGTAGTCGTCCGCGCCGAGCTCGAGGCCGATCACCTTGTCGACCTCCTCCCCGCGCGCGGTGACCATGATGATCGGCACGTCCGAGCGCTCGCGCAGGCCGCGGCAGACCGCGTAGCCGTCCGTGTCGGGGAGGCGCAGGTCGAGGAGGACGACGTCGGCCGGGCCCGCGGCGAGCGCCTCGGCGCCCGTGGCGGCGCGCTCGACGGTGAACCCCTCGCGGCGCAGACCCTCCGCGAGCGGCTCGGCGATCGAATCCTCGTCCTCGACGAGCAAGACCTTCATCCCTGCATCCTCGCGGAAACCGCCGCGGCGAGCTTCGGCACTTTCCCGAACTCTTACCGAACCCTGGCGAAGACTTACCCGACGCTTGCCCACCTCTATCGAGCCCGGCCCTACGGTCGAGGAAGTCGAACTTGGAGGTGAGCTTCATGACACGGATCAATGCCCTGCTGATCGCCCTGATGATCGGATTCGCGGCGCTGGCAGGAACCTTTGCGGTGACGCGGACGACCCAGCTCGGCGCCGCCGCCCAGAAGCAGAGCGCGGCGGTGATCGCCCAGAAGCAGCGGCAACTCGCCGCAGGCGAGGCCGCGCTTCGCAAGGCTTTGGCCACGTCGCCCGCCCCGGCGGCGGCAGTCGCTCCCGCTGCCGCATCGCTGCCACAGGCACCGGCGGCTCTCGGGCCCGCTGCCGTTCCGGCCGCGACGGGTGCGCAGCGCGTCGTCTACGTCCGTCCGGCCCCGATCGTGATCCACAAGCACCGCGCCGGTGGCGAGTCCGAGTCCCGCGACGCCTCTGCGTCGAGTGGCGGTGGTGGCCTCGATGACTAACCACGTGGGCCGGCTCTACGCCGCTGCGATCGGCGTCCTCGTGCTCTTCCTCTCCTGGGCCGCCGTCGCCGCCCATCCCTGGGCGACCCCGGCGGCGAGCCCGCAGCTCCAGCTGATCGCGCTGCGGGAGCAGGCGCTGAAGCGAGAGACAGCGCTCGTCAACACGATCCTGCGCGAACGGGCCGTGGCCGCGAAGCGCTCGCAGCTGATCGCGGCGCAGTCGGCGCGACAGGCCCAGCAGGTCCAGATCTCCCAGCCGGTGCAAGCCGCACAGCCCGTGCAGTCCGCACAGCCGAGCGTCAGGGTCGTCACCCTGCCGCCCCTGACGATCACGAAGACGTCGTGATGGAGCGTCACGAGTTCCATGCGATGGGGACGACGGTCGAGTGCCTGCTCGACGGCGATCCGCGCGATGGGTTCGCGCGAGTCGAGGCCGAGTTCGAGCGGCTCGAGGCACTGCTGTCCCGCTTCCGGCCCGACTCGGAGCTCTCGCGCCTCAACCGCGAGGGCTCCGTCGAGGCCGGCCCCGACCTGCTCCGCGTCACCGCGCTGGCCGTCGAGGCCCGGGAGCGGAGCAGCGGGCTGTTCGACCCGACCGTGCTCGACGCCGTCGTCGCGGCGGGCTACGACCGCTCGTTCGAGCTCGTCCCGACGGACGGACCCGCGACGAGCGGCGGCGCCCGCTGCGGCGGCGGTATCCGAATCGCCGGGGCCCGGATCGAGCTCGAGCCGGAAACGCACCTCGACCTCGGCGGGATCGCCAAGGGCTACGCCGTCGACCGCGCGGTCGAGCTGCTCGCCGCCTACGGCCCCTGTCTCGTCAACGCGGGCGGCGACCTCGCCGTTCGCGGCGGCGCCTGGCCGGTGGGTATCGACGGCTCCGTCACGCTCGAGCTGGCCGGCGGCGCGATCGCCACGTCCGGCCGCGACCGGCGGCGCTGGAGCCGGGGCGGCGAAGAGCTCCACCACCTGATCGATCCCGCCACCGGCCGGCCGGCGAGAAGCGCGTTGCTGCGCGTGACCGTCGTCGCCCGAAGCGCGGTCGAGGCCGAAGTGCTGGCGAAGATCGCCTTCCTCGGCGGCGAGGTCGATGTCCCCCGCGTGCTCGTCATGTCGGACGGCCGCGCGATCCTCGAGGGAGGGCTCGGATGACCCACGATCCGACCTTCTGGCTCCTGGCCCGCTCGGCCGGCTTCACCGCCTACGTCCTCCTGACGCTGTCGGTGCTCGCGGGGCTCGTGGTCAAGTCGCGGCCGTTCCGCTCGCTGAAGCCGGCCGCGATCGTCGACACGCACCGGACGCTGGCCCTGCTCGGGCTCGGTGCGCTCGCGATCCACGGCACGGCGCTCGTGCTCGACCAGACCGTGCGGATGCCCGTCTGGGCGCTCGTGGTCCCGTTCACCTCGTCGTACCGTCCCGTCGCGACCGCGATCGGCGTGCTCACGGCCGAGCTGATGATCCTCGTCTACGCATCGTTCTCGATGCGCAAGCGGATCGGCCCGAAGAACTGGCGGCGGCTCCACTACTCGACGTTCGCGATCTTCGCCGGCGCCACCGTCCACGGTCTCATGTCCGGAACGGACACGACCCGGCCGTGGGCCTTCGCGCTCTACCTCGGCGCAGTCGCCTCGGTAGCGACGGCCACCGCCTACCGGGCGCTCGCCCGGCCTCTCTCCAACCGTCCCATCCCGAAAGGAGCAACACCATGACCTACCGCATCGTGATCGACCAGTCCCTCTGCAGCGGCTTCGGCAGCTGCGCCGAGCTCGCACCCGAGATCTTCGAGCTCGAAGGCGGAACCGCGAGGCTCCGCGTCGGTGAGAGCGACGACGAGGCCGTGCTCGACGCGGCCGACTCGTGCCCGATGGGCGCGATCGCCATCCAGCTCATGGAAGCGGCCTGAGATGGAGACCATCCTGATCGCGGGGGCCGGCCTGGCCGGCTCCCGCTGCGCCGAGACGCTTCGGTCGGAGGGATTCGACGGACGGATCATCCTCGCCGGCGACGAGCCTCACGAGCCCTACGAGCGGCCCGCGCTCTCGAAGGAGCTGCTCGGCGGGTCACGTGACGACGTCTCGCTCAGGCCCTCGCCGTTCTGGGCCGAGCGGAGAATCGAGCTGCGCCTCGGAGCCCGCGTCGAGGCCGTCGATCTTCACGGCCGCACCGCGCTCGTGGGCGGCGAGGAGGTCGCCTGGGACTCGTTCGTGCTCGCGACCGGCGCGCGCCTGCGCCGGCCGCAGGGCCTGCGGACGCTCACGGACGCGCTCGAGCTGCGGGAGCGGCTCGGGCCTGGCGTCCGGCTCGCGATCGCCGGCAGTGGGTTCGTCGGCACCGAGGTTGCCTCGACCGCACTGGCGCTCGGGTCGGAGGTGACGCTCGTCGAGGCCGCCGAGGTGCCGTTCGAGGCCCTACTCGGGCGGGAGGTCGGCGAGACGCTCGCGGCCCGCTACCGCGCTCACGGCGTCGACCTGCGCACCGGCACCACCGAGCTGCCGCCCCACGACGTCGTCCTGTACGCGGTCGGCGTCGAGCCGGTGCGAGAGCTCGTGCCCTGGCTCGGCTCCGACGCGTGCGGGCGCACCGCCCACCCGGGCGTCTATGCGTGCGGCGACGTCACGGGCACCGGTCACTGGACGGCGGCCGCGGGCCAGGCAGCCGCCGTCGCCCGTGCGATCCTCGGCGAGGACCGGCCCTACAGCGAGCCGCTCTACGTCTGGTCGGATCAGTTCGGCCTGCGACTTCAGCTCGTCGGCGAGCCGCGCGCGGCGGTGAGGGTCGAGCTCGAGGGCGGCGACGACTCGTTCCGGGCCACGTACCTCGACGGCGAGGGGCGGCTGCGCGCGGCACTCCTCGCCAATCGCCCGCGGGAGGTCGCGGAGTTGCGCCGCGAGCTAGCGTTAGCCGCATGAGGATCGTCTTCGCAGCCGCGCTGGTGCTCGCCGTCGCCGCGCTCGCGATCGGCGCGAACTACGCGCTGCTCGGCTTCGCCACCCACCGCAGCGACCCGGTCGGGAAGCTCAGCCCCGTCGCGACCCTGCCGGCCGCGACGGTGCCCGCGCCCGCCACCACCGTCGGTGAGCGGCAAGACGACTAGCGGTCGGTGAACCAGAAAAAGCCGACCGCGCCCGGGCCGGCGTGCGTGCCGACGACCGAGCCGAGGTTCGAGACGAGATCGAGCTGGGCCTGCGGACGGAGGTCGCGCACCATCGCCACGAGCGCCTCCGCCTTCGCCGGCGCATCGGCATGGGCGACGGCCACGTGCAGCTCGGGCACGTCCTCGCTGCCCTCGGAGAACGCCTCGACGAACGCCTGCATCGCCTTGTGGTTCCCGCGCACACGCTTGACCGGGACGATCTCACCGCCTTCGAGCGCGAGGATCGGCTTCACGTTCAGCAGCTGGCCGGCCCACGCGCGCGCCCGGCCGATGCGCCCGCCCTTCGCGAGGTACTCGAGCGTCTCGACGGTGAAGATCAGGTTCGTGCCGGCGCGGAAGCGATCGATCAGCCCCTCGACCTCCTCGTCGGTCGTCCCGGCGTCGAGCCGGCGCTGAATCGCCAGGCCGAGCAGCGCGATCGCGGCGGAGGCGGTCGCGGAGTCGACGACGCGCACCTTGTCGTCGGGGAGCATCCCGGCGGCGGTGCGGGCGCTCTCGACGGTGCCGGAGAGCGTTCCCGCGATGTGCAGCGAGTAGACGCGCTCGTAGCCGGCCAGCTCCTCGTAGCAGGCGAGGAAGTCGCCCGGAGTCGGCTGCGAGGTGGTCGGCAGCGACGCGGCCGCCCGGAGCTTGGCGTAGAACGCGTCGGGCGAGAGCTCGACGTAGTCCTTGTAGCTCTCCTCGCCGAAGCGGACGTAGAGCGGGACGGTGCGCCAATTCGGGAAGCGGGCCGGCGCCTCGGGGAAGTCGCCCGTCGAATCGAGCACGATCGCGGTGTTCTCGGCGGTCAAATTCATGCGGCGACACTACCCGCCGCGCGGTGGATCGCGGCAACGATCTCGTCGAGCTCCTGGTCTTTCGAGAGGCAGACGACGGCGCCCGCCTCGAGCAGCGCGTCGCGCTCGCGCGGGCTCGCCGACGCGGTCAGGCAGACGACGGCGATCTCCGGATGCGCCTCACGCAGCGCACGCGTCGCCTCGACGCCGTCGAGCCCGGGCAGCCGGTAGTCGATCAGCACGACGTCTGGCCGGTGCGCCGCCGCCGCCGGGACCGCCTCGCTGCCGTCGCCGACCGAGCCGACGACCTCGACATCGCCGCGCAACCCGAGCAGGAGCTCGAGCGCCTCGCGGAAGACCTGGTTGTCCTCGACGAGCAGGACGCGGACCGGAGGCGGCGCGTTGCTCACTCGGCCGAGAGCAGCAGCGGATAGTGGGGCTGCCCGCCCTCCTGGACGTCGAGCTCGACCTCCGGATGCAGCTCGGCGACGCGCGCGAGCAGGTGCTCGAGTGGCTGCGGCTCCGAGCCGGTCAGGAGCGTGAGCACACCGCGCGGCTCGGCGAGCAGGCGCTCGACGACCTCGCCCGCGACCTCGTCGAAGCTCTCGCCCTCGGCGACCGCCGCGCCGCCCGCGAGCCCGAGGTAGTGGCCCTTCGAGACGTGGAAGCCGTTCAGCTCCGCGTCGCGGGAGGCGACGGTCACCTCACCGGTCGCGACGCTCTCGAGCGCCTCGCGCATCAGCGCCACGTTCTCTTCGCCCGACGCGTCCGGGTCGTAGGCCACCATCGCGGCGAGACCGGCGGGAATCGAATCGGCGTGGATCACGTGCACCGGCTTCGTCGAGAGCGAGGCCGCCTGCTCGGCGGAGAGGATCACGTTGCCGTTGTTCGGGAGCACGATCACCTCCGGCGCCCGCGCCTGCTCGATCGCCTCGTGCAGCTCCGCCGTGGCGGGATTCATCGTCTGGCCGCCCTCGATGATCGAGGTCGCGCCGAGCGAGGTGAAGATGCGGCGGTTCCCCTCCCCTGCGACGACCGCGATCACGTCGGTGAGGGCCGTGGATGAGGGCAGCGCGACGAGCCGCTCCTCCCGCTCGGCGGTCTGCTCGTGCATGTTTGCGATCTCGACCTGCGCGATCGTCCCGGCGGCGGTGCCGAGCGAGAGCGCGACGCCCGGCTCGTCGGTGTGAACGTGCACCTTCAGCGCCTTGCGGTCACCCACGACGAGCAGCGAGTCGCCGAGCTGCTCCAGCTCGGACTCGAGCGCGTCGGCGTCGAGCTCATCGCCCTCGACCACGAAGACCGTGCAGTAGCGGTAGCGCGACAGCTCCTGATGGACGGCCTCGAAGCCGAGCTCCTCACGCGGCAGCGCGGCCGGGAGCGGCTCGCCGGCGAGCCCCGCGGTGATCCCCCGCACGATCTCGAGCAGCCCCGCCCCGCCCGCATCGACGACGCCCGCCTCGCGCAGGACCTCGAGCAGCTCGGGCGTGCGCGCGAGCGCGTCCTCGCCGCGGCGGACGACCGCGTGCATCAGCTCCGCTACCGAGCCGGCCTCGGTCGCCTCGGCCTCCTCCGCCATCTCGCGGATCACCGTGAGCATCGTCCCCTCGACCGGCCGGCGCACCGCGCGGTAGGCGGCGTCGCTCGCGCCGCGCAGCGCGCGCTTGCACGTGAGAACTTCGGCAGGCTCCGGGCCACCGAGCACCTCCGCGGCACCCCGGACGATCTGGGAGAAGATCACGCCGGAGTTGCCGCGCGCGCCCATCAGCGCGGCGCGGGTCAGCTCGTGCGTCACCGCCGCGCGGTCCGCTTGCAGCCGAGCCCTCGAGGTGCTCGACCACGGCGCGCGCCGTGAGCGTGAGGTTCGTGCCGGTGTCGCCGTCGGGAACCGGGTAGACGTTGAGGTCGTCGATGCGCTGGCGGCTCTGCTCGATCGCGGCCAGCGCGAACCGCGAGAGCTCGAGAGCCTCCTCGAGCGCACTCACGAGTCCGACCGCCTCACGTCCTCGATGTGGACCTCGAGCGAGCGCACCGGCAGGCCGGTGATCCGCTCGACCTCGTAGGCGACGCGCGAGCGGATCGTCGTCGCGACCTCGGCGAGGTTGAGGCCGTACTCGACCACGACGTAGAGGTCGATCGAGATTCCCGACTCCGCATCGCCGCGCACCACGACGCCTGTCGTCGGCTTGTCGCGCTTCGGGAGGCCGCGCCGCTTCGAGGCCATGCCGACGACGCCGTAGCACTCCGCTGCGGTGTGGCCGACGACCTGGGCGACCGCGTCGTTCGCGATCGTGATCCGGCCGAACGGCGAGGAGAGCGGCTCTGCTGCCTCCATGTGGGGATTAGACCCCATCTGCGCCAAGCGGGTTGCTAAAGGGCTTTGGTGACTTTGCCGGCCTTGAGGCAGCGCGTGCAGACGTAGGCGCGCGTCGGCGTGGCGCCGACCATGATCCGAATCTTCTGGAGGTTCGGATTGAAGCGCCGCTTCGTCGCGACCATCGAGTGGCTGCGGTTGTTCCCGAAGCCGGGACCCTTATTGCAGATTGAGCAAACCTTCGACATGGCCGGCGGAGTGTAGCGAAAGGGCCTACGTCGCGGCCGCGGCGACGCGCAGCTGGGCGAAGAGGTCGGCCATCTCGAGCGCACAGCGCGCAGCCTCGGCGCCCTTGTCGATGCGGGCCTGCGCCTGCTCGACGTTCTCCGTGGTGAGCAGGCCGAAGGCGACCGGGACTCCGGTCTCGAGCGCCGCGAGCTGGAGCCCGCTGGCCGCCTCGCCGGCGACGAAGTCGAAGTGCGGGGTCTCGCCGCGGATCACGCAGCCGAGCGCGACCACGCACGCATAGCGGCGGGTCTTCGCGAACGCGATCGCCGCGAGCGGGAGCTCGAAGGCGCCCGGGACGGGCACGACGGTGATCGCCTCGCGCATGACGCCGGCGCGCTCGAGCTCCTCCAGAGCCGAGGCGAGGAGCGAGGAGCTGATCTCGCCGTTGAAGCGCGAGACGATGATGGCCACCGCGCGGCGCGACCCGTCAGCGGAGCCCTCCAGCACGGCAAAGCCGTCCGGCACGTCGAGGCCGCCGACCGCGTGCTCCTCGGGCGAGCGCAGCATCGGCTCCGGCACCTCGAGCGGCGGCGCCTCCAGCGGCGGTACGACCGCCTCGTGCTCTGCCGCCGCCGCTTCCGTCTCGACGCCGGACTGCTCCTCGGGCCATGTGTCGGTCAAGCCTCTGCTCCTTCGAAGTCGGTGGGATCGAACCGGAGATCCTGGTGGTGCAGGCGGAGAGTATGGCCGAGCTTGTCGCGCTTGGTCTCGAGGTACGCGCGGTTCTCGCCGTTCGCGGACACCTCGATCGGCACCTGCTCGACGACGTGCAGCCCGAAACCCTCGATGCCGATGATCTTCTTCGGGTTGTTCGTGAGGATCCGGATCGTCGTCAGCCCGAGGTCGGCGAGGATCTGATTTCCGATCCCGTAGTCGCGCGCGTCGGCGGGTAGGCCGAGCTCGAGGTTCGCCTCGACGGTGTCGAGCCCCTGCTCCTGCAGCTCGTAGGCCTTGAGCTTGTTGAGCAGGCCGATGCCGCGGCCCTCCTGCGCGAGGTAGAGGAGGACGCCGCGCGGCTCGGCCGCGATCTGCCGCAGCGCACGGTCGAGTTGGTCGCCGCAGTCGCAGCGCTGCGAGTGGAAGACGTCGCCGGTGAGACACTCGGAGTGGACGCGCACGAGCACGTTCTCGGCGCCGTCGACGTCGCCGTGGACCATCGCGACGTGGATCTTCCCGGTCAGCTCCTCGCGAAAGGCGACCGCCTGGAACTCGCCGTACGCCGTGGGCAGGCGCACCGTGGTCATCCGCTCGACGAGCTTCTCGTGGCGGCTCCGGTACTCGATCAGGTCGGCGACGGTGACGAGCTTCAGGCCGTGCTCCTCGCAGAACGGGATCAGATCGGGGACGCGGGCCATCGTCCCGTCCTCCTTCATCACCTCGCAGACGACGCCGGCGGGGATCAGGCCGGCGAGGCGGGCGAGGTCGACCGCCGCCTCGGTCTGGCCCGTCCGCTCGAGCACGCCGCCGCGCCGTGCACGCAACGGAAAGACGTGGCCCGGCTGGACGAGATCGCGCGCGCCCTTCGACGGGTCGACGGCGACCTGGATCGTCCGCGAGCGGTCGTGCGCCGAGATTCCCGTCGTGATGCCTTCTCTGGCCTCGATCGAGACGGTGAACGCGGTGCCGTACGGCGTCTCGTTGTGATCGGTCATCGGGCGCAGGCCGAGCTCGTCGCAGCGCTCCTCGGTGAGGCAGAGGCAGATCAGGCCGCGTGCGTGGACGGCCATGAAGTTGATCGCGTCGGGCGTCGCGAACTGGGCCGCGATCGTGAGGTCGCCCTCGTTCTCGCGGTCGGCCGCGTCCACGACGACGACGATCTTGCCTGCGCGGATGTCCTCGATCGCCTCTTCGATCGTGGCGAACGGGCTATCCGGGACGGGTACAAGCTCCGGGCTCATCAGGTCATCGTACTCCGGTGACCATGGCGTCGGCCGTGTCCCAGAACGCGGAGCGGGCGTCCGCGCTGTCGGAGAGAACGCTGAGATGGGTCGCCGAGAAGGAGCCGTGCGAGGTGACCTCGATCAGCCGGACACTCTGCTGCGGGAACCCCGACGCGGCGAGGCGCTGGAGCAGCTCGTCTGCGCCGTAGGGGCCGACGACGGTGTCGCGATCGCCGATCATCAGCCAGATCTTCTCGGCGGGGTCGAGCGCGCGGAGGTCGAGCTTCGGGTCGTTCGGAAAGCGGCGCGCCGGGAAGATGGCGAGGACGCCGCGCGGCTCGAGCCCGATCGCCGGTGCGACGGCCGTGAGGTCGACCGCCAGTGGGCCGCCGCGCGAGTAGCCGATCACGACCGCCGGCACCTTCGGGAGACCGAGCGTCTTCAGGCCGAGGGCGATGCCGCGGAGCGCGTGCTCGTCGACCTTCGCCTGGTTCTCGATCGTCGGCGCGGCCTCGTAGCGCGGGTAGATCACGGCACTGCCGCGCTGCGCGAGATGGACGAGCCAGGGCACGTGATTTTCCGGCGTGTCCTCGGTGGCGCCGCCGAGCCCGTGGAGGAAGACGACGACACTGCGCGGCGGGCCTGCGGGGCGGACGAGCCAAACCTGGTCGGCGCCTTGTCCGTACGGGCCTTCCACGTGGATTTGCGCCGCGCGCTTGCCGCCGCCGCAGCCCGCGAGCGCGACGACCGCGAGCAGTGCGGCCGCGCGGCTCACCTCGCGACGAGGCGCTCAACGTACTTCGCGAGTACGTCGACCTCGAGGTTCACGACGTCGCCTGGCGCGAGCCGGGCGAGCGTGGTCTCCTCGAGCGTGTGCGGGATCAGCGCGATCGAGAACGTCTCGTCGTCGAGCGAGGCGACGGTCAGCGAGACGCCGTCGACGGTGATCGAGCCCTTCTCCACGGTGTAGCGAAGGAGCTCGGGGGCAGCCTCGACGGTGAGCCTGGCGCCGGCGCCTTCCGGCTCGAGCGAGCGGACGAGGCCCACACCGTCGACGTGGCCCTGGACGATGTGGCCGCCGAGTGGTTCGCCGGCCCTGAGCGCGGGCTCGAGATTGACCTCGTCGCCGGGCCGGAGGCCGCCGAGCGAGGTGCGGCTGAGCGTCTCGGCGACGGCGTCGAAGGCGAGCACGCCGTCGTCGACCGAGGTCGCGGTGAGACAGACGCCGCTGATCGACACCGAGTCGCCGACTGCCGTCCTCGCAGCCATGTCGGGCGCCTCGATCCGGAGCCGGACGCCGTCGGCGCCCCCATCGACCGCCGCAACCCGGCCGCGCTCCCTGACGATCCCGGTGAACATGGGACAGAGGCTACTCGGCGCCGTGACGAAGTCGGCACGAATTCGTCACCCATGGGTGCGGATTTCGGCGTTACGCTCTTCGGCGACGGGCGGGGGCATGGGGCGTCCCCGGGTGCGCTTAGGGGGTGCTCACCCCAGTGCCAGGGCTTCGAGCGTTTCGCGCGCGACCATCTCCAGGTCGCCTCGGCTCTCGCCGTCCGCGAGCTCGCGCGCCAGCTCGTCAACCAGTTCGACCTGGTCGGTACCGAGGCCTTCAGTGCCGATCGCGGCGATTCCCTCCCGCAGCTCGGCGTCGGTGCGATGCCTCGCAAGCCAGTGCGAGAGGAGGTTGACGAGCTGACCCTCAGGGCTCGCGGACATAGGCGATCAGTAAAGCGTCTTCCCCGACCCGCCGCACCGACAACCGCGACAGCCCCGCGGGCTCCGGCAGCGGCGCGCGCGGCCCCTCCCCGGCCCCGGCGGCGACCGGGGCCACGAACAGGAGCAGCTTGTCGACGAGCCCCGCTTCCAGGAACGCGGACGCGAGCGTCGGACCGCCCTCGAGCAGGAGCGACTGCACGCCCTCGGCACCGAGAGCCGCAAGCTCGTCCTCGAGCGACCCCATCCGCAGCTCGAGCTCCGAGCTCGCCGGCAGCGGCCCGCGGCCGAACGCGAACCGCCGCGGCTGGCGCAGAACCGCGACGTCGCGCGCGTCGAGCCGCGGGTCGTCCGCGCGAACCGTGCCCATCCCGACCGCGACCGCGTCGGACGCGGCGCGCAGCTCGTGCACGAGCCGCCGCGACTCCTCGCCGGTGATCCAGCGCGACCCGGGCAGCGTCATCCGCCCGTCGAAGGTCACCGCCGCCTTGTAGGTCACGAACGGACGCCGCTCCGCGATCCACGTCCGCCACGCCTCGTTCTGCTCACGCGCCCGCCACGAGTCGACCACATCGACCTCCACCCCGGCCGCGCGCAGCACGCCGACGCCGTCCACCTCCGGGTTCGGATCCAGCGAGCCGACCACGACCCGCGCCACTCCGGCCGCGATCAGCGCGTCGCTGCACGGCGGTGTCGCGCCGTGATGCGAGCACGGCTCGAGTGTCACGTAGACCGTCGCCCCCCGCGCCCGCTCGCCCGCGGCCCCGAGTGCGGCGACCTCGGCGTGTGGCCCGCCCCTGCGCTCGTGCCAGCCCTCCCCGACCACCTCGCCGCCCGAGACGACGACGGCGCCCACGACCGGATTGGGATGCGTCGTGTCGCGCCCCAGCTCGGCGAGCTCGAGGGCCCGCTCGAGGCTCACTCCGGCGGTCCCGCCAGAGTCTGGACGAGCCGCCGGTACGCGCGCGGCAGGTCCTCACGACTGAAGATCGACGAGCCGGACACGATCAGGTCGGCGCCCGCCTGGTAGACCGACAGCGCGTTCTCTGGGTCGATGCCCCCGTCCACCTGCAGGTGCACCTCCGGCGCGAGCGCCGCGCGCAGCCGCCTGATCCGGTCGAGCGCATCCTCCATGAACTCCTGGCCGGAATAGCCAGGGTGGATGCTCATGCAGAGAACGAGGTCGACGCCGTGCGCCACCGACGCAACGGCCTCCGGCTCGCTCTCGGGATTGAACGCGATCCCGACCTGAAGCTCATGCTCGCGGGCCGCACGGATCGTTCCCGCCACGTCGATCACGGCCTCGTAGTGGAAGGTGACGCTGTCGCCGCCCGCCGCGGCGATCGCGGCGAAATGCTTGGCCGGCTCGGCGACCATCAGGTGACAGTCGAGGACACCGCCTGCGTCGTGCACCTGCGGCGCGATCGACTCGAGCACGATCGGGCCGATCGTGATCGGCGGGACGAAATGGCCGTCGCCGACGTCGAAGTGGAAGACCCGGGCGCCGGCGCGCATGAGCACCTCGATCTGCTCGCCCAGGTTCGCGAAGTTGGCCGCGTAGATCGACGGCTCGATCTCGACGGTGCGGATCCAGTCGTCCCAGGGCACAGGGCGATCCTAGACCCTGAGTCGGGCGACGAAGAACCCCGAGGTGCGGTCGCGGTGCGGCAGCGTGAGCAGGAACTCCGGCCGGCGCGGATGCCGGAACGCGGGCCACTCCTCGCCGAGCGGCTCGACGGCCAGGCCGGACGCGTCGACGACCGCCTCGTTCTCGGCCACGTCGATCGTGCAGACCGAGTAGAGGACGGTGCCGCCGGGCTTCACGCGCGCAGCCGCCGCCTGGAGGAGCGCGAGCTGGAGCTCCGGCAGCGGCTCGGCACGCCAGCGCAGATCGGGGCGCGAGGCGAGGGTGCCGAGACCCGAGCAGGGCGCGTCGACGAGTGCCCGGTCGAAGTCGCGGAGCTCGGCGGGCAGGTCGAGCCCGTCGGCGCAGACCACGGTGACGTTCGTCGCGCCGAGCCGGCGCGCGTTCTCCTCGAGCTCGCGCGCGCGACCGGGATGAAGCTCGACCGCCGTGACGTCGCCGGCGAGCATCGTCGCCTTGCCGCCGGGCGCGGCGCAGAGGTCGAGTGTCCGCTCCCCCTCACGCGCACCGACGCAGAGCCCGGCGAGCTGCGAGCCGCGGCTCTGCGGCCAGATCCGCCCTTCGGCGAGCGCCTGCTCGTCGACCCTCGGGACTCGGAACGCGCCCGGGATGTCCGTGGCCTCGCCGTCGATCTCGCCGCGGACGAGCCGCACGACCGTCTCGGGCGACTCGTTCTGGGCGACCATCAGCGCGCGGGCGTCGTCGGCACCGAGCTCGCGCCACCAGGTCTTCGGCGACCCAGTCGGGATAGGAGTGCTTGAGCGCGGCCTCGTCGGCCGTGGCCTCGGGCAGTGCCGCGAGAACGCCTTCGAGCTCGAGCGCGAGCCGGCGCAGCACCGCGTTCGCGAACGGGACGGCGCGCTCGAGGCCGGCGCGGCGGACGAGCTCGACCGACTCGTTCACCGCCGCGTGGCGCGGTACCGAATCGAGGTAGCCAAGCTGGTAGGCGCCGAGCCGCAGCGCCGTCCGCACCGGTGCATCGAGCTTCGCGACGGGTCGCCGGCCGATCGCCTCGAGCGCGTGGTCGAGCGTGCGGACGCGTTGCACGGTGCCGAAGGCGATTCGCTGCGCGAGCGCGCGGTCCCGAGCGTCGAGGCCCTCGGCCGCGCTGCGGAGCACGCGGTCGGCGTAGGCCTCCTCCTCGAAGACGCGGCGCACGACCTCGTAGGCCGCGACGCGCGCGGGCGCGACGCTCACCGGAGCCCGCGGCGGAACTCGTCGTAGCTCATGCGACGCCGCCCGTCCGGCTGGACATCGACCGGCACGAGCTCGCCGTCCTCGAGGCGCGCGCGCCAGATCGTCACCGGGCGCCCGTCGAGCTCGCCTCGCGCCCCGATGTGCGGCGAGAGTGCGCGGATCTGGTTCAGCAGCTCCTCGGGCGGCCGGCTCCAATCGAGCTCACGGTCCGCCGCGGTGATCTTCTCGGCGTAGGTGACACCGTCCTCGGCCTGCGGCGTGAAGGTCGGCTCCCCTGCGAGCACGTCGTCGAGCAGCTCCGCAGCCAGCTCTGCGGATCGCGCGTACACGGCACCGGCGTCGGCTTCGGGGCCGACCGCAAAGGCCCGCTGCGCCGCGATCGGGCCCGCGTCGAGCGCCTCGACCGTCTCGTGAATCGTCACGCCCGTCTCGCCGTCGCCCGCCATCAGCGCACGCTCGACCGGGGCAGCGCCGCGCCACCGCGGCAGCAGCGAGGGATGGACGTTGAGCCAGAGCCGGCCCTCGAGCACCGAGGGCGGGATCAGCACCCCGTAGGCCGCAACGACCACCGTTGGCGCGTCCAGCTCGAGCGAAGCCTCGAGCTGCTCGGGCTGGAGCACCGGGATCGCGAGGAGCTCAGCCGCGAGCTTGGCCGGCGGCGCGGTCTCGTGCCTGCCGCGGCCGGCAGGCCGGTCGGGCCGCGTCAGCAGCGCCGCGATCTGGTGGTGTGCCGCCAGGCGCTCGAGCACGTCTGCGCCGAACGGGGCCGTCGCCGCAACGGCGATGCGGGCCACTAGGAATACAGGGCGGGCTTGGGCCGCAGCGTCGCGAGGGCGCCGCGGCGGCTCTCCGGATCGGTCCGGTCGATGATCAGCGTCCCGTCGAGGTGGTCGAGCTCGTGCTGGGCGGCGCGGGCGCCGAGCCCTTCGAGCTCGAGGCGGACGGGCGCGCCGTGGACGTCGTGCGCCTCGACGGCGACCTTCACATGGCGTTCGACGGGGACGAGCACGCCCTGGAGCGAGAGGCAGCCCTCGTCGTCGACCGCGGTCTCGGCGCTTCGATCGACGAGTCGGGGATTCACGAGCACACGCGCGTCCTCGTCGTCGGGCTCGAGCACGAACACGCGCTGGAGGACGCCGACCTGCGTCGCGGCAAGCCCGACGCCGCTGGCGTCGTGCATGAGCGCGATCATCCGCTCGGCGAGCCGTGCGAGATCCTCGTCGAAGCTCTCGACCTCGCGCGCGGTCATCCGCAGAGCCGGGTCGCCGTACTGGCGGATCTGGGCGAGCGCGAGCCGGCGGCGCGCCTTCGCCGGCTGGTCGAGCTCCTTCTTGGGAGCCTGCTCTGTCGTTTCCTCGGACATCGACCTAAGTCTACGGACGGTCACAGGCTCTGCGGATCGACATCGACCACCGCCGTCAGGCCCGCGCGGCGCATCGCCGGAGCCGCCGCCGCTAGCAGGCGCCCGGCGCGCGCAGCGAGGGCGCGAGGGCTCTCCGTCTTGGCGACGAGCTGAGCGCGGTGGCGGCCGCGCAGCCTGAGCAGCGGCGCGGGGCCGAGCAGCTCCGCGCCGTCGAGGCCGCCGCGCAGCTCGACGAGTGCACGCTCGACGGTCGCCGGATCGCGCCCCGAGACGACGATGCGGACGAGGTGGCGGAACGGCGGGTACCCGAGCTCCCGGCGCCGGTCGAGCTCTCCCGCGAGGAAGCCCGGCACGTCATGCCGTGCCGCCAGCTCGATCGCGCGCGCGTCGGGCTGGAAGGTCTGGATCAGCACGCGACCGGGTGCATCGCGTCCGCTGCGGCCCGCGAGCTGGGTGAGGAGCTGGAAGGTTCGTTCCTCGGCGCGGAAGTCCGGAAGGCCGAGGCCCGTGTCGGCGTCGACGACCGCCGCGAGCGCGACGCCGCTGAAGTGATGGCCCTTCGCGACCATCTGCGTCCCGACGAGCACCGCGCGATCGGTCGCGTCGAAGCGGGCCAGCGCCTCGGCGAGAGCGCCGCGGACAGCGGCCGTGTCGGCGTCGAGACGGATCGGTACGAGGGCGGGCAGCGCAGCGGCGAGCTCGCGCTCGAGCCGCTGTGTGCCGGCGCCGAGTCGCGCGAGCTCAGACGAGCCGCACTTCGGGCACGTCTCCGGCGCCGGCTCGGCGAAGCCACAGTGGTGACAGTGGAGGCGACCGTCGGCGTGGAGGACGAGCGAGACGTCGCACTGCTCGCAACGCGGCGTCGTCCCGCAGGCGCGGCAGTGCAGCGCCGGAGCAATACCGCGGCGGTTCAGCAAGAGAATCGCCTTGCCGCCCCTCTCGGCGACACGTCCGAGCTCGCGCAGCAGCGGCGCCGAGAGCGGATAGCCCGCCTCGCGGCGGAGGTCGATCACGCGCACCGGCGGCAGCGCGGCGCCGAGCCGGCCGCCGAGTGAGAGCCGCTCGAGCCCGGCCCAGCTCTCCGGGCGCGGCGTGGCGCTGCCGTAGACCGCGACAGCGCCTTCCAGCGCAGCACGCTTTGCAGCGACGGTGCGCGCGTCGTAGCGCGGGTCGGAGTCCTGCTTGTACGAGGCGTCGTGCTCCTCGTCGACGACGATCAGCCCGAGCCCGTGCAGCGGCGCGAACACCGCCGAGCGCGCGCCGACGACGATCCGCGCCTCGCCGCTCGCGATCCGCAGCCGCTCGTCGCGCCGCTCGGCGTCTGAGAGCCCGGAGTGCAGCAACGCGACGTTCTCGCCGAAGCGCTGGCGGAAGCGGCCGAGCGCCTGCGGCGTGAGCGCGATCTCCGGCACGAGCACGATCGCCCCGAGCCCGCGCTCGAGCGCCGCCGCGCAGGCCTGGAGGTACACCTCGGTCTTGCCGCTGCCCGTCGCGCCGTAGAGAAGGACGTTCGCCCCTTCGCCGCCGTCCATCGCCTCCACGATCCGCGTCAGCGCCGCCTCCTGCTCGTCGGTGAGCTGGGCCGGCTCGGGCTCGCCGCCCAGTGCTTCGCGCTCGGCCGGCTGCGGCCGCTCGACCCGCCGCTTCGCCGACTCCGGCGCGACGAGCCCGAGCGCGCGACCCTGCGTCGAGCCGTAGTAGTCGGCAAGCCAGAGCGCGAGGTCGACGAGCGCCGCCGGGATCCTGTCGACGACCGCCTCGACCGGCTTCGCGTCGATCCCCTCGGGAGCCTCGTCGGACACGTCGACGACGACGCCGCGCACGCGCCGGCCGCCGAAGCGGACGCGCACCACCGCGCCCTTCTCGACGTCGTCCTCGACCTCGTAGGTGAACGCGCGGTCGAGCGCGCGGGCGGTGACGAGTGGGAAGACGGAGGCGAAGCGGGCCACGGCGGCCCAGCCTAGCTAGAGGGCTGATGGGAAATTCGGCCGCCGCCGGGGGCGCTCCAGACCAAGCCGGGCAGTGCGGGCGGTCGTGGCGCGTAGCAGCGCTACGCGGCGCGGCCGAACGTGCTGATCCGGCGCCGCGTCTGGGGCGTCATCCGGCCCGGCCGAGTTTTCCGTCAGGCCTCGGACCGGGTCTAGACGCCGAGCCCGACGAGGATGAAGTCGGTCGCGAAGCCGAGCACGAGCCCGACGGTGATGCCCCACGCCGTGAGCGTGGCGTGCCCGAGGTTGCGGCAGATCGTGAGCAGCTGCATCACGACGTAGAGGATCGAGCCGGCCGCGAGGCCGAGGAACAGCACGGCGACACCGGTGCTCACCCACGCCTGGCCGACGACCGTGCCGAGGAAGGTCGGGCCGCCGCCGATCAGGCCGAGCAGCAGGAGGAAACGCCAGCTCGGCACCTTCCGCTCGCCCGTCAGCGGCGCGACGATGCCGAAGCCTTCCGTCGCGTTGTGCAGGCCGAAGCCGACGATCAGCGCGATCGCGAGCTCGAGCTTCCCACTCGCCGCCGACTGCCCGATCGCGAGCCCCTCGGCGAAGTTGTGGAGGCCGATCCCTGTCGCGATCAGCACCGCGAGGAACCGCGAGGGCGTGAGGCCCATCGGGTACACCGTCTCGAACTCGACTGCGGAGGCGGCGCCGGGGCCGACGAGCGAGCGGCGCCGGTAGGCGTGCATCCACCGCTCGTAGCCGATCAGCCCCATGAAGCCGAGGCCGAAACCGCCGAGCAGGAGCGCGCTGTAGCCGGCGACGTTGCCGAAGTCGTGCGCACGGATCGCCGACTCGACCGGCTCGACGCCGTTCGACAGCACGTCCCAGAAGAGAAACAGCAGGATGCCCGTCGCCATCGAGGTGAGGAACACCTTGAGCCCGATGCTCGGGTTCTTGATCCGGGCGATCGGCAGCCCGAGCAGGATCGTCGCGCCCGCAAGCGCGCCGAGGATCAGGATGTGGCCGGTCGACATGTAAGGGCAACCTTACCGAAAACGGGCTGTAGATTAGAACCGTGGCTCACGGGCACTCCATCGACGAGTACCTCGAGACGATCTACTTCCTCGCTTTCCCGATCGGCGAGTACCGCCCGACGGTGACCGGATCGCCAACGCTTGTCGGCGCGCGTCGCGGAGATGCTCGGTGTCTCGCGGGCCTCGGCGGGCGAGATGCTGAAGCGACTCGAGGCGGAGGGGCTCGTCGAGCGGGGCGAGCACAAGGAGGCGATCCTCACGGCCGCGGGACGCGTGCGGGCCGAGAAGGTCGTCCGCAAGCACCGGCTGATCGAGCGGTGGCTGACCGACTTCCTCGGCTACACGGCCTCCGAGTCGCACGTGCAGGCAGATCTGCTCGGAGACACGTTCACCGACGACATGATCGAGCGGATGGACGAGCGGCTGGGACACCCCGACCGCTGCCCGCACGGCTGGCCGCTGGACACAGACGCCGAGCAGGCCGAGAACCGAGAGCTCCTGCCGCTGGCCGACGTCGAGGCGGGCGGCCGCGCGACGATCGTCCGTCTCGCCGAGCACGACGGCGAGCTCCTCCACTGGTTCTACGACGAGGGGCTCGTGCCGGGCGCGGAGGTCGAGGTGGAGACCGCGGGCGCGGACTTCAGCGTGCGCCTCGGCGGCGCCGAGCGCGAGATCGGCGAGAAGGCCGCAGCGGGCCTGTACGTGCGGCCGGCCGCGTAGATGGGCTGGCTTGAAAGGCTCTTCCGCTCGATCCGCGGCTGGTTCGCGGTCCGACGCTGGAGACGGAGACGAGGCGCGCCGACGACGACGAGGCGCAGCCGTTCGACCCCGCGGACCACCTGAGCGACCGCGCCTGAGTCTCAGAGCATGCCGAGCGCGTCCAGGCCGTGGTAGCCCGGGCCGACGTCGGTCAGGCGGCCGGCGCGCAGGTGCTCGCGGAACTCGTCGACGCTCACGAGGACGACCTCGAGGCCCTCTGACGACTCGCCAGCCCGCTTCGCGTCCTCCGCGACGAAGACGTGTCGCTTCCGCGTCGAGTACGCGCAGTCGAACTCCATGCCGACGTAACGCGGCGTCGCCTCGTAGCCGGTCTCCTCGTAGAGCTCGCGCGCGGCGGCCGCGGCCGGCTCCTCGCCGGGATCGACATGGCCGCCGGGCAGCTCGAGCAGCCACTCCTCGGGGCCCGGCCGGAACTCGCGCACCAGCACGACCTCGCGGGCCACGGTCAGCGCAATGACGACGGCCGTGTCCTCTTCGACCTTGATCTCGAACTCCTGCACGCCGTCGGGCGTCGCGAAGGTGCGCTTCGCGAGCGTGCGGTAGCCCGAGAAGACGACCTCCTCGCCCCGCTTCTCCCACATGCCTGCGCGGGCTACGCCGGGACGCTCGAGCCGAGGCCCGCTGCGGCGCGCAGAGCGTCGGCCTTGTCCGTCCGCTCCCACGTGAAGTCGCTGTCCTCGCGGCCGAAGTGGCCGTAGGCGGCGGTCTTCGCGTAGATCGGGCGGCGCAGGTCGAGGTCGCGCAGGATCGCCGCCGGCCGGAGGTCGAAGTGCTCGTGGACGAGCTCCTCGATCCGGCGCACGTCGATCTCCTCGGTGCCGAAGCACTCGATCTCGATCGAGACCGGCTGGGCGACGCCGATCGCGTAGGCGACCTGCACCTCCAGGCGGTTCGCGAGGCCGGCGGCGACGAGGTTCTTCGCCACGTAGCGCGCGGCGTAGGCGGCCGAGCGGTCGACCTTCGTCGGATCCTTGCCCGAGAAGGCGCCGCCGCCGTGACGGGCTGCTCCGCCGTAGGTGTCGACGATGATCTTGCGGCCGGTGAGACCCGTGTCGGAGAGCGGGCCTCCCTGGACGAAGCGCCCGGTCGGGTTCACGAGCACGAAGTCGCCGGCGGCGTGCAGCTTGCTCGCCTCGTACAGCTCGGGCGGCAGAACCGGGCGGAGGACATGCTCGATCACGTCCTGCTTGATGTGGTTCTCGACGCCCTCGCGGTGCTGGGTTGAGACGAGCACGCGCTCGATCTCGATCGGCCGCTGGTGTCCGTTCTCGTCACGCTCGTAGCGGACGGTGACCTGTGCCTTGCCGTCCGGCCGCAGGTAGGGCACGAGCTCCGCGCGGCGCACCTCGGCGAGGCGCTGCGTGATCTTGTGCGCGAGCATGATCGGCAGCGGCATCAGCTCCTCGGTCTCGCGGCACGCGTACCCGAACATCATCCCCTGGTCGCCGGCGCCGGTGCGGTCGAGCTCGCGGTCGTCGCTCGCGTCGTGCTGCAGCTCGTACGAGTTGTCGACGCCCTGCGCAATGTCGGGCGACTGCTCGTCGAGCGCCACGATCACGCCGCAGGTGTCGGCGTCGAAGCCGTACTTCGCCCGGTCGTAGCCGATCTCGCGGATCTTGTTGCGGACGAGCCGCGGAATGTCCACGTAGGTGTCGGTCGTGATCTCGCCGGCGACGACGACGAGCCCGGTGGTGATGAGCGTCTCGCAGGCGACGCGACCCGTCGGGTCGTCGGTCAGCACTGCGTCGAGCACGGCGTCCGAGATCTGGTCGGCGACCTTGTCCGGATGACCCTCGGTGACCGACTCGGAAGTGAAGGGAAAGGTTTGAGTTGGCATGGCCGGAAGCCTACAGAACTCGTTCCAGAATGACGGCTCGCCGTCGGGGTGCGCTGGGCGAGCGCGAGGCTAGGACGCATGGAGCCTCAATAGCAACGCTATTGGGGCGACTGAGGACGACGCATCGCGCCGCTCAGCGCCGCCCGGCGGCATAGCGCTTCATTCTGGAACGAGTTCCTATTCCTCGGTGGGACGGCGCCCCATCAAGCTGGCGGCCAGATCGCCGAGGCTCTCGCCGCCGAGCACGCGGCACACACCTTCGGTGATCGGCAGCTCGACGCCGACTCGGTGCGAGAGATCGCGGAGGACCGGCGCCGTCGTCAGCCCCTCGACGACCTGGCCGATCCTGGCGATCGCCTCGTCGGCCGTCGCGCCCTGGGCGATCAGCTCGCCGGCCTGGCGGTTCCTGCCGAGCTTGCTCCAGCACGTGGCGATCAGGTCGCCCATTCCCGCGAGGCCCGAAAACGTCTCGGCCCGGGCGCCGGACGCCTCACCGAGTCGCGCCATCTCTGCGAGGCCGCGCGTGATCAGCGCCGCCTTCGCGTTGTCGCCGAGCGAGAGCCCGTCGACGGCGCCGGCGGCGAGCGCGATCACGTTCTTCGCGGCGGCGCAGAGCTCGACTCCGACGAGGTCCGGATTGACGTACGCGCGGAAGAGCGGCGAGTTGACCGCGTGCTGGAGCTGGCCCGCGAGGAAGCCGTCCTCGCTCGCGATCACAGCCGCCGCAGGCAGGCCCTGCGTGATCTCTTCGGCGAAGTTCGGGCCAGAGAGGACTGCGACCGAGCGGCCGCGGACGAGCGTCGAGAGCCGCAGGCCGGTCGCCGGGTCGAGGCCCTTCGTCAGGCTCAGCACCGGCGCGCCTCCGGGCAGTGACGCGACGACCTCGCCGAACGAGCGGCTCGGCACGGCGACGACGACGAGGTCGGCCGCCGCAACCGGCGCCTCCGCGATCGTGGTCGCCGCGATCCCCGAGAGATCGGCCGACTTCAGGTAGCGCGGGTTGTGCCCCGTCTCGGTGATCGCGCGCGCCTGCTCGGCGTCGCGGCACGCGATCGTCATCGTGTGGCCGCGCTCGCGCAGGAGGAGCGCGAACGCGCAGCCCCACGAGCCGCCGCCGACCACGACGACGTCCATCAGGTGCGGCGGACGAAGTCGATCGACACCGGGACCCCTTCGAGGTCGAAGCGCTCGCGGATCTCGTTCTCGACCCAGTAGCCGTAGTCGCGCGTGACGAGGCCCGGGTCGTTGACGTGGATGCGGAAGCGCGGCGGGCGCGCCGTGACCTGCGTCCCGTAGAGGAGGTTGAGCCGGCGGTTGCCCTTGCTCGGCGCCTGGCGCTTCTCGCGCAGCTCCTTGAGGAAGCGGTTGAGCTCGGGAGTCGGGACGCGCGCAGTGTAGCGCTCGAAGAGCACCTCGACCTTGTCGAGCAGGCGCTCGAGCCCGCGACCGGTCGTCGCCGAGACCGCGACGTGCGGCGGCCGCTGGCGGATTCGGCGGGCGAGCTCGCCGGTGACGTCCTTGATCCCGATCTCGGCGATGTCCCACTTGGACAGGACGACGAGCGTCCCGCACTGGGCCTTACGAGCCACGTCCGCGACGTTGATGTCCTGGTCGACGATCCCCTGGCTCGCGTCGATCAGGATCAGCGCGATGTCGGCGCGCTCCGCCGCCTCGAGGGCGCGCAGCTCCGACCAGTACTCGATCCCCTGCCGGTGCTTGCGCTTGCGGCGCATCCCCGCCGTGTCGACGAGCACGAAGGTGCGCCCGTCGCGCTCGAAGATCGTGTCGATCGCGTCGCGCGTCGTGCCGGGGATCTCCGAGACGATCACCCGCTCGCGCCCGAGGATCGCGTTGAGGAGGCTCGACTTGCCGACGTTGGGACGGCCGAGGATCGCGACGCGGATCGCCTCCTCGCCCACCTGCTCGCGACCCACGCCGGGCAGGCGATCGACGATCTCGTCGAGCAGGTCGCCGGTGCCGTGGCCGTGCAGCGCCGAGATCGGGATCGGGTCGCCGAGGCCGAGCCGGTGGAACTCGAGCGCGTCGGTGTCGCGGCGCGGGTCGTCGACCTTGTTGACGAGGAGCATCACCGGCTTCTTCGCCTTCCGGAGAATCGCGGCGATCTCCTCGTCCCCGGGCGTGATCCCGTTGCGCGAGTCGACGAGGAACAGCACGAGGTCGGCCTCCTCGATCCCGGCGCGGGCCTGCTCGCCGATCGAGCGCGTCATCGGCGACTCGTCGGCGATGTCGACGCCGCCCGTGTCGATGATCAGGAACTCCTTGCCGTTCCACTCGCAGATCAGCTCCTTGCGGTCGCGCGTCACGCCGGGCGTCTCGTGGACGACGGCCGAGCGCGTGCCCGTGAGCCGATTGATCAGGGTCGACTTGCCGACGTTCGGGAAGCCGACGATCGCCACGGTTCCGTGGAGAGTGCTCATCGCGCGGGGGGCACCGCGTCGGCAGGACGGCCGAGCGCGTGCATCTCCCCGAGCCAGTCGAAGAGCCGCCGCAACTCCCGCTCGATCTCGGCGGACGCCTCGCGGTAGCCCTTGGCGTTGCGCGGCAGGCCGGAGAAGTCCATCGGCTCGCCCCAGGCGAGCGAGGCCGGCTGGAAGTTGCCGATCCGCCAGAACTGCGTGCCGTAGATCGCCGAGGGTTGCACCGGAACGCCCTCCTGGAGCGCGACCATCGCCGCGCCCGGATGCACGTGGCCCGGGACGCCGGTCAGCTGACGCGTCCCCTCGACGAAGAGACCGAGCGCGTGTCCGGCGCGAGCCGCCTCGCGCATGAGGCGAACTGCCTCGCGGTCGGACTCGCCGCGCCGCACCGAGATCGTGCCGAAGGCGCGGATCAGCTGGCCGAGCCCGGGCGCACGATGCGCCTCGACCTTGGCGACATAGTGGATCGTGCGTGGGCAGAGCGCGCCGTAGAGCGGTGGGTCGATCCACGAGAAGTGGTTGAACGCGAGGACGACGCCGCCGGTCGGCACGACGCGCTCGACGCCGTAGTTGCGGGTCGGCGTGAGAGCGCGCGCGAGACCGCCGATCGAGGGGCGCCCGATCGCCCAGGCGAAGTCGACGCTGTTCACGCCGCGGCGCGCGCGTGCTCGACGAGCAACTCGATGCGGGCGACGACGTCCTCGACGGTCAGGCCGGTCGTGTCGATCCGCTCGGCGTCCGCCGCGGGCTCCATCTGTGCCGCGTCGCTCTCGTCGCGCATGCGCAGGTCGGTCGCGAGCGCGTCGGCGCCGATCCCGGGGCGCTCGGTCGCGCGGCGGCGGGCGCGCTCGCTCTCGTCGGCGATGAGGTAGACCTTGACCGGCGCGTCGGGTGCGACCACGGTGCCGATGTCGCGGCCCTCGATGACGACGTCGCCGTGCTCGCCGAGCACGCGCTGGCGCTCACGCATCACCGCACGGACGGGCTGATGTCGCGCGACGACGGGAACCATGCGGTCGATGCGGGTGTCGCGGATCGACGAGGTGACGTCCGTCCCGGCGATCGAGACGCGACCCGCCTCGTCGAAGCTGACCGGATAGTCCCTGGCCAGCGCAGCCAGCTGGTCGGCCTCGGCCAGCGGCACGCCCCGCCCCATCGCAAGCCATGTCACGGCGCGGTACATCGCCCCCGTGTCGAGGTAGCGGAAGCCCAGCCTTTCGGCCAGGAGGCGCGCCACCGTGCTCTTGCCTGCGCCTGCCGGGCCGTCGATCGCGACGATCATCGTTGTGTCACCGACTCCAGTACGTCGTAAAACCCGGGGAAGCTTACAGCGACCGCCTCCGGCTCCCCGAGCTCGACCCCGTCGGCCGAGATGAGCCCGGCGACCGCCCCGAGCATCGCGATCCTGTGGTCCCCTGATGAGTGCATACCCCCACCCTTAGGGCGGGTTGGGACCCCTCTCACCCTGAAACCATCTTCGCGCTCCTCGATGTGCACGCCTAGTGTCCGTAGGGAAGTTGTCACAGTTTCGATTCGATCCGACTCCTTCACGCGCAGCTCCTGCGCGCCGCGCACCGAGCTGTTGCCGTGCGCCACGGCCGCGAGCAGCGCAAACAGCGGCAGCTCGTCGACGAGGCTCGGCACCTCTTCGGGCGTGACCGTCGTCGCGGTGAGCTCGGCGGAGCGCACCTCGAGGTCGCCGACGAGCTCGCCGCCGGAGCGCCGCCGATTAAAGACGCCGATCCGCGCGCCCATCCGCTCGAGCACGTCGAGCAGGCCGGTGCGCCGCGGGTTGAGGCCGACGCCGGCGACGAACAGCTCCGACCCGGGCAGCAGCGTCGCCGCCACGATGAACGGCGCCGCCGATGAGAAGTCGCCGGGAACGTCGATCTCGCCGAGTGAGAGCCGCTCGGCCGGATCGAGCGAGACCGAGCGCGGCCTGCGCACGACCCTCGCACCCGCCGCTTCGAGCATCAGCTCGGTGTGATCGCGCGTCGGCGCCGGCTCGAGCACCGTGGTCTTGCCCTCCGCGTAGAGCCCGGCGAGCAGCACCGCGGACTTGACCTGCGCGCTTGCGACCGGCAGCTCGTAGTCGATGGCGTGCAGCGGCCGGCCCTGGATCCCCATCGGCAGGCGCCCGTCTGCGGTCTCGACGCCGGCGCCCATCTGCGTGAGCGGATCGGCGATGCGGCTCATCGGCCTCGACCGCAGCGACTCGTCGCCCGTCAGCTCGAACTGGTGGCCCGTCTGGCCCGCGAGGATCCCGGCCAGGAGCCGGACGAGCGTGCCCGCGTTGGCGCAGTCGATCGGCGCGTCCGGCTCGCGCAGACCGCGCAGCCCGACGCCGTGGATCACGAGCTCGTCCTCGCCCCGCTCGTCCACCTCGACGCCGAGCGCGCGCATCGCGTTCAGGGTCGCCTCGGTGTCGGCCGAGCGGCCCCAGTTCCTGACGACGGTCTCGTCCTCGCAGAGCCCGCCGACGAGGAGCGCGCGGTGCGAGATCGACTTGTCGCCGGGGACCGACACCGCGCCGACCAGCATCCCCGCAGGCGTGATCTTCATTCGAGCACCGACACGATGTCGACGGCGTAGCCCTGGCTCTCGAGCAGCGCCGCGGCCCGCGCTGCCTCGGAGTCGCCCTGGACGAGCACCGAGAGGAGGCCGCCACGCTCGGGCGAGTCGTGGTGGAGCTCGAAGTCCTCGATGTTGATCCGCTCGACACCGAGCGCCTGCGTGATGCCCGCGAGCACGCCCGGGCGGTCGGGCACCCGCACGAGGACGCGCTTCAGCTCGCCCGGGTCCGGGAACGCGCCCTGGAGGAGGCCGCGCTTGTTGACGCCCGCCTCGCCGATCCAGCGCGCGAGAAAGCCCGCGTCGCGCGCCTCGAGTGCGGCCTCGAGCTGCTCGGTGCGGCGACGGTGCTCGGAGAGCGCGGCGGCGAGCGAGTCGGCATTCTCGAGGAAGATGTCGACCCAGATCCGTGGGTTCGCACCCGCCACGCGGGTCATGTCCTTCAACGCGCCGCCCGCCGCCGACAGCGCCTCGTGGCCGTCGACGCGCGAGGAGCCGACCTGGTTCAGGAGGAGGTTCGAGAGCGCATGCGGCAGGTGGCTCGTGAGTGCGAGCAGGCGGTCGTGCGCACTCGGGTCGACCGCGACCGGCACCGCGCCGAGCGAGGCGACGAAGCCGTGCAGGTGCCGGTAGCGCTCGGGATCGCTCGCCGCGGCCGGGGTCAGGAACCAGGTCGCGCCGGCGAACAGCTCCGCGCGCGCGTGCTGAGGGCCGTTCGCCTCGGAGCCGGCGACCGGGTGGCCGCCGATGAAGCGCGGGCTCTGCACCGCCGCGCAGACGGCCGCCTTGGTGGAGCCGACGTCGGTCACGGTGCAGTCGGCGGCGGCCAGCGCCTGTTCGGCCAGCGCCGGGATCGCGGCGACCGGCGCCGCGCAGACGGCGAGATCCACGCCGGCGACGGCTTCCTCGACGCTCCCCGCCCCTTCGACGGCGCCGCGCTCGACCGCAAGCGCGAGCGACTCTGGATCCGGGTCGAAGCCCGTGACCCGCTCGGCGCCGGCGCGCGTCGCGGCGAGCCCGATCGACGCGCCGATCAGCCCGGTGCCGAGAATCGCGATCCGGCGGACCACGAAGTGCTCAGGCGCCGCGCAACAGCTCGGAGAGCCGGAACGCGAGGTCGAGGGACTGCCGCGCGTTCAGCCGCGGGTCGCAGAGAGTCTCGTAACGCGTGCTCAGCTCCTCCTCGAGCAGCGCATCGGCGCCGCCGAGGCACTCGGTCACGTCCTCGCCCGTGAACTCGAGGTGGACGCCGCCGGGCCAGACGCCCTCGGCGCGGCAGGTCGCGAAGAAGCCCGCGAGCTCCGCGATCACGTCGTCGAAGCGCCGCGTCTTCACGCCGCCGGCGGTGCGAACCATGTTCGCGTGCATCGGATCGCAGGCCCAGATGACGGGGTGCTCGGCGCCGGCGACGGCGTGCAGGAGCGGCGGCAAGAGCTCCTCGACGCGACCCGCGCCCATGCGGACGATGAAGGTGAGGCGCCCGGGAATGCGCTCCGGATTGAGCCGCTCGCACAGCTCGAGCGCCTCGGCGGGCGTCGTCGTCGGGCCGAGCTTCACGCCGAGCGGGTTGTGGACGCCCGAGAAGAACTCGACGTGGGCTCCGTGCTCCTGGCGCGTCCGCTCGCCGATCCAGAGCATGTGGGCCGAGCAGTCGTACCAGTCGCCCGTGAGCGAGTCCTTCCGGGTCAGGCCCTCCTCGTAGTCGAGCAGCAGGCCCTCGTGACTCGTCCAGACGTCGGTCTGATGGAACTGCGTCTCGCGCGCGAGGTCGATCCCGCAGGCGGCCATGAACCTGAGCGCACGCTCGATCTCGGTGGCCAGCGCCTCGTAGCGGAGGCCGGCCGGCGAGCTTGCGACGAACTCCTGGTTCCAGACGTGGAGGCGCGTGATGTCGGCGAAGCCGCCCTTGGTGAACGCGCGCAGCAGATTGAGGGTCGCGGCGGACTGGTGGTAGCCCTGGAGCATCCGTTCCGGGTCGGGGACCCGGGCCTCGGCGGTCGGCGCGTCGTCGTGGACCATGTGGCCGCGAAACGACGGGATCTCGAGGTCGCCGACCTGCTCCGTCGGTGACGAGCGCGGCTTCGTGAACTGGCCCGCGACGCGCCCGACCTTCACCACGGGAAGCGCGGCGCTATAGGTCAGAACAACCGCCATTTGCAGGAGAATCTTCAGCTTCTCGCGGATCGCGACGGCCGAGAACTCGTGGAACGACTCGGCGCAGTCACCGGCCTGGAGCAGGAATGCGCGCCCCGCGGCGACCTCGCCGAGCGCGTCGCGCAACTCGCGCGCCTCGCCGGCGAAGACGAGCGGCGGAAACGCCTTCAGGCGCGCCGACACGGCCTCGAGGTTCGTCTCGTCGGGCCACTCGGGCTGATGCGCGGCGGGAAGCGTCCTCCAGGAGGACGGCGACCACTGTGACGGGGTGACTGCCATCGGCAATCAGTGTAGTCAGGGATAATCAACGGCTATGCGGATCTTCTCCGGCATCCAGGCCACGGGCGCGAAGCACCTCGGCAACTACAGCGGCGGTTTCCGCCAGTACGCCGCCACGCAGGAGCAGGGCGAGGCGTTCTTCTGCATCGTCGACCTGCACTCGATCACGACGGCGTACGAGCCCGACGACCTGCGCCGCGCGAGCTACGACCTGTTCGCGATGCTGCTCGCGACCGGGCTCGACCCCGAGCGCTCGACCGTGTTCGCGCAGAGCCATGTGCCGGCGCACGCCGAGGCGTGTTGGCTGCTCTCGTCGGTCGCGAGCTACGGGCAGCTCGGGCGGATGACCCAGTTCAAGGAGAAGGCCGAGCGCCAGGAGTTCGTGAGCGCCGGGCTGTTCACCTACCCGGTGCTGATGGCCGGCGACATCCTCCTGTACCAGACCGACATCGTCCCGGTCGGCGACGACCAGCGCCAGCACATCGAGCTCTCGCGCGACGTCGCGGAGCGGTTCAACTCGCGCTTCGGCGAGACCTTCGTCGTGCCGAAGGGCGTGTATCCCGAGATCGGCGCGCGGATCATGGACCTCCAGGAGCCGGAGAACAAGATGTCGACGACGGGCGGCACGGCGCAGGGCACGGTGCTGATCGCCGACCCGCCGGATGTCGTGCGCAAGAAGATCAAGAGCGCCGTGACCGACTCGGGCCGCGAGGTGCGCCACGATCCCGAGAAGCCCGGCGTTTCGAATCTGATCGAGATCCTGTCCGTCGCCACCGGCGAGTCGTTCGCGGAGATCGAGGCGCGTTACGACGGCGCCGGTTACGGCCCGTTCAAGGAGGACGTGGCCGAGGCGGTCGTCGAGCTGCTCGACCCGATTCGCCTTCGCTACGAGGCCTTGAGCGCCGACGAGGACGAGCTGCGGCGGCGGCTCGCGCACGGGGCCGAAAAGGCCGCGGCCGCAGCAGCGCCGACCCTCGAGGCGATGTACGAGCGGATGGGCTTCATCCGGCTCTGAGCCGCTCGACCTCGGGAGCAGTCAGCTCCCGCCACTCGCCGGGCTCGAGGCCTTCGACGCCGAGGCCCGCGTAGCGCGTGCGCCGGAGCCAAACGACCGGGTGGCCGACCGCTTCGAGCATCCGCTTGACCTGGTGCGTGCGACCCTCGTGAAGGACGAGCTCGACGCGTGAGCGGCGGAGACGACGGGCGCGCGCCGGCGCCGTCGGGCCGTCCTCGAGATCGATCCCTTCCGCGAGTTGCTGGAGCGCTTCGGGCGTCGGGTCGCCCTCGACCTCGGCCTCGTACACCTTCTCGACGCCGTAGCGCGGGTGGGCGAGCCGATGGGCGAGCGGGCCGTCGTTCGTGAGCAGGAGCGCGCCGGTCGTGTCCGCATCGAGCCGGCCGACGGGGACGACGCGCGGCGTGTGCGGGACGAGGTCGACGACGGTCGGGCGGCCCTGCGGGTCGCGCGCGGTGGTGACGACGCCGGCGGGCTTGTGGAGCAGGATGTAGGCGAGCTCCTGGCGGGCAACGGGCTTGCCGTCGACCTCGACGCGGTCGCGCGACTCGACGAAGGTATTGAGCTGCCCGGGGGCGCCGTTCACCGTGACGCGGCCGGCTTTGATCAGCTCGTCGGCGCCGCGACGAGAGGCAATCCCGGCGCGGGCGAGGTAGGCGTTGAGTCGCATCGCGACTATCTTCCCGGTATGAAGCGTCTGCTGCCGATCGTCGTCGTGCTCGCGGGCATCGCGATCCCGTCGATCGCGCTCGCAAGCGTCGGCCACTGGCTCACCTGGAACGCACCGTCGCGGACGGCGTCACTGACCCTCGTGGCCGGGTACGACGGCTCGAACAACGGCTTCAACTTCGACGGCTACGGCCGCGGCAAGCTCCTGGTGCGGGTGCCGCTCGGCTGGCGCGTCACGGTCACGTGCAAGAACGCGGGCGCGCTGCGGCACTCGTGCGCGATCGTGCGCGGCGCCATGACCGGTGTTCCCGCCTTCCCCGGAGCGGCGACCCCGAACCTGCAAACGGGGCAGACCGCGCGGTTCGCCTTCACGGCGTCGCGCGCGGGCACCTACCGGATCGCGTGCCTCGTACCGGGGCATGAAGAGGCGCGGATGTGGGACGTGCTCGTGGTCGGCGGCGTCAAGCGGCCGTCGATTTCGACCCGGACGGGCTTCTAGCCTCGACCCTGCGGATGTCGAGCGTGATGAAGTTCGGCAGCAGCGGCGCCAGGTAGCCGGCGCGCTCGAAGCCGCGCCGATCGATCAGGTACAGCGCGGAGCCGTGGACGATGTCGGTGGTCGTCGGACGCACCACGATCCCGTAGGAGTGCCACACGGCGGCGAGCTGTGCCCTCGTCCCGGTGAGCCAGCGCCAGTTCGATCCCAGCCGCCAGCGCCGTGCTGCGCTGCTTACGCTCGCAGGCACGTCGCCGGCCGGATCGACGCTGACGACGAGGACGTCGGGTCTCGCACCGGCGGGAAGCGAGCGCTCGACGGCGCCGATCGCCCGCCCGACGATCGGACAGAGCGACTTGCAGCGCGAGTCGAGGAAGGCGACCAGGGTCACACGCCCTCGAGTCGAGGCGAGGGAGACGCGGCCGCCGAGGACGTTCCGGAGGACGAACTGCGGCGCGGCCCGCTTCCCCGCCGGCCAGGTCGCCTGCCCGTGCAACTCCGGGAGCGGGAGCGTCGCCGAGTGCATAGGCGCGGGCGAGAGGAACACGTACGCCGCGACGCCCGCCAGGACGCCGGCGACGGCCGCGACCCCGAGCGCGGCCGCGAAGCGTCGAATCAAGCTTCTCCCTGCTTCGCCCGGAAGGCCCTCACGGTCAGCACGATCCCCCACCAGGCGAGCACGGAGACGACGAGCGCGAGCGGAACGGCCCAGGAGAGAACCGCGGCAGTCGTGAAGTTCATGGTTGCCCCACCTCTTTCGTCGTCGACATCAATGCTCCCCGGCCAGCCGGCGCACCCAGCCGCGCCGCCGCGCCTCGGGATCGAGCCACCCGTACACGCAGACAAGCGCGATCACGGTCCACGGCACCGACGCCGGTACCCACATGACCCCCGCGGCCAACTGCTGGTCGGCCAGTGCCGACAGGCCTCCGGGCCTGTGCGCGAGGTCGGCGTAATGAGCATAGATCGGGGCCCGCGCCATCGCGATCACGACTGCGAGCCCCCAGCCGACGACCATCGCACCGACCGCGTACGTCGCGCGCCACGGCAACGTCAGCCGCGCCCTGAACGGCCCGTCGCCGAGCAGCTGCGCCCAGAACAGCAGGGCGGTGGCGAAGAACGTGAAGTGCTCGAGATCGTGGAGGACCGGATGATCGAGCGCCGCGTCGTACAGCACCGGGACGTGCCAGGCCACGAAGACGCCGTTCATCAGGACGAACGCGACCAGTGGGATCACGAGCCAGCCCACCCACCGGCTCCCCACGACGCTTCCCGCGACGGCCCGCCGCGTCGAGAGCGGAAACGGCCGCCACATCCTGCTCCACGGCTTGCCGAGCACGATGAGCGGCGCGGCGACCTCGATCAGCAGCACGTGCTGGACCATGTGCATCCAGAACAACGAATCGGAGAGGCGGTCGACCGGCGGCGAGACCGCGCCCAGGATCACGAGGAGCCCGAGGGCGAAGAGCGGTGTCCGCCAGCGCCGCTCGGCCCGCTCGCGTCGGCCGGCCGGGCCACCGCGGCCGCCGAGCCCGTAGAGAACGGCCGCGACGATCACCAGGATCACCGGAGGCTCGAGGAGAAACGAGGCCACGACTCAGAACAGGTAGAGAATCGAGAACGTCACGAACCCGAGCCCGGCGAGGAAGGTGAGGTAGAAGCCGAGGGCGCCGAGGTCGGCCTTGGCGGAGCCCGGGCTGCCGCTCCCGTTGCGAAACCAGGAGGCGACGATGATCTCGAGCCACACCATCGCGCCGAGAACGACGACTGCGAAGAACCCCGTCCAGCCGAGGAAGACGCTCGCGAAACCGCCGTCGCTCGGCCCGAACGAGAGCTGTGTGTACTCCACCACCTGAAGTGCCACGGCTGCGAGGCCGGCCAGCAGCCCCCCGACCGCGAACCACCGCGCGTTCGTCTCGCGGCCCCGCGCGAGGTCGGAACGGGCCAGGGCAACGAGCCCTGCGCTCGCGACGACCGCCAGCATCACGGCGAGCCCCCAGCCGAGCGGCCCTGCCAGGTGGCCCGGACGCCACATGTTCGCCGTGTTCAGCGATGCCAGATAGACGTAGCCGAACACGAACGGGAGGAAGAGAAACACGGTCGACGACACGAGCAGGCGCGAGCCCACCCACAGGTTCCGCTCCTGCAGGTCGGACGGCTCCGGCTCGATCGCGACTGGTGCGTCGGTCATCGGCTAGCTCCCCGCCGGAGCGATCGCCGGCACCGGCGCACGCGGCGGCTCGATGCCGTAGGGGTACGGATCGGAGTCGATCACCGGAATCTTGTCGAAGTCGTACACCGGCACCGGCGTCGGCACCTGCCACTCGAGCGACTTCGAGTGCCACGGGTTCTGCGCGGCCGGCTTGCGCACGAACACGAGCGACCAGACGAAGTTGAAGAGGAAGATCAGCATCGAGAAGCCGAGCACGAACGCCGAGACCGAGACCCAGTCGTTCAGGAACTGCAGGTTGGTCGGATAGGTCACGACCCGCCGCGCCTGGCCCAGGAACCCGATCGCGAAGAGCGGCGCGAACGTCGAGTTGAACGCGATGAACATCAGCCAGAAGTGAACCTTCCCGAGCTTCTGGTTGAGCTCGATTCCCGTCATCTTCGGCAGCCAGTAGTAGATCGCGGCGAAGAACGTGAAGATCAGGCCGCCCATGATCGTGTAGTGGAAGTGGGCCATCGAGAAGAAGCTGCCGTGGGTCGTGACGTCGCTCGGCACGTCGGAGAGGAAGACGCCGGAGAGGCCGCCGATGAAGAAGTTGAAGACCCAGCCGAGGCAGAACAGCATCGGCACGTCGTAGCGGATCCGGCCGCGCCAGACCGTCCCCATCGCGCAGAGGAAGATGAAACCGGTCGGCAGCGAGATCAGCTCGGTGGAGAGCATGTAGAACGGCCGCAGGTCGGCGTTGAGGCCGCTCATGAAGAGATGGTGCTGCCAGACGAAGAAGCTCAGCAGGCTGACGCCGAGCATCCCCGCCACTGCCAGCCTGTAGCCCCACAGCGGCTTGCGCGCGAAGACCGGCAGGAGCTCGAGCACGATCCCCATCCCCGGGAGCGCGAGGATGTACACCTCGGGATGCCCGAAGACCCAGAACAGGTTCTCGTAGAGGTAGGGGCTGCCGCCGACGCTCGCGAGGAAGAAGCCCGTCTGCGCCGTCCGGTCGAGCGCCACCATCGTCAGCGTCACGATCAGCACGGGCGCCGCGAGGACGTTGAGAGCCGAGGTCGCGACGATGCTCCAGACGAAGATCGGCAGCCGGCCCCAGCTCAAGCCCGGCGCACGCATGCTGAGCACCGTGGCGAGCATGTTGACGCCGAGCAGGGTCATCGAGACCCCGACGAGCGCGAAGAACACGATGTAGGAGTCCATCCCCATGTTCGCCTGGTCGTTGAGCGGCCCGTAGCCCGTCCAGCCGGTCGGGAAGCCGCCGTAGAAGACGGTCGAGCTGAGGATCAGCCCGCCCGCCATCAAAAGCCAGAACGTGAGCGCCTCCAGGCGCGGGAACGCGAGGCGCCGCGCTCCGATCATCAGCGGGAGGAAGTAACTGCCGAACGGGCCGAGGATCCCGCTCGTCATCATCCCCATCATCATCGTGCCGTGGAGGCCGACGAGCGTCAGGTACTGGCCTGCGGGGAATACGTTCGGCTGCGGCCGCAGGAGCTCGAAGCGGATCAGCATCGCGTTGACGCCGCCGAAGAAGATGAAGAAGCCGATCCCGATCAGGTACTGGAGCCCGACGACCTTGTGATCGGTGCAGAAGCCGAGATACCGCGTCCAGCCGCGCGGGTCCTCCTCGCCATCCTCCCCGAGCGACGACGGGCGACCGGCCATCCGCGAAAGCGGGTAGTTCAGGAAGCCGAGCCCGCCGACGAAGCCGATCACGCCGAGCAGGTAGGCGAGGAACAGGGCGACGTCGTTCTGGCCCGTGTCGCCGAAGTAGTCGATGCTCTTCGCGTTGATCTGGTGGCCGAGCCACCAACCCGCGTAGTAGCCGACCGCGCCGAGCACGATCGCGAAGAGGAGGTTGAAGCCGAAGAGCCGCCGAACCCTCATCCGGCCCTCCTCGTCGGGTCGGGGTTGTATGTCTTGCTGTAGGGAGGCATGTAGCGCGCGATCGGCTCGAAGACGTGCTGCTGCGCCGCGATCCACGCGCTGAACTCGGCCGGCGCGACGACCTTGCCCGTGTCGAACATGTAGCCGTGCCAGAGTCCGCAGAGCTCGGCGCACTGGATGTTGAACCGCCGCGGGTTCCGGGTGTTCACGTAGACGACGTTGTCGACGTTCGGGTTCGCGTCGGCCTTGACGCCGAGGTCGTACGCCCAGAACGAGTGGATGGCGTCGAGCGAGGTGACGTGGAGCGCGATCAGCTGGTTCGCCGGAAGCTCGAGATGCATCGTCTCGACTCCGCCGTACGACGGGAAGCGGTACGTGAACTGCCATTGCTGGGCGATCACCTGCACCGCGAGCGCGTGGCCCTTCGGGACGGAGATCGGTGACGGGCCCTGGCCGCCGCCGGAGCCGTCCTTGAGCAGCGACCAGGTGCCGTAGCCGGCGAGGAAGAGCACGATCGCGGAGGTCACGACGATCCAGATCGTCTGCGCGCGGGCATTGCCGCGGATCGCCGCGCCCTCCTCGATCCCCGGGCCGCGCCGCCGGAAGACGATCAGCGCGTAGGCGAAGTAGACGAAGATCAGACAGATCACCGGCGTGAGCACCGCGGTGAGGACGGTGTTGTCGGTGACCTGCCCGGCCGACTGCTTGCTGCCGTGGCCCGGCGGCAGGTGCGGCCCGAGCACCCAGATCACGAGCGGCGTCGCGATCAGGCTGGCCACGACGACGAGGATGCCGATCCGGCGGATGTGGTTCGGCTCGCTCCTCGGCTCAGACGACGTCAAGGAACCCGTCCATGTAGCCGATCGTCTGCATCGGCCCGCCGAAGCCGAAGATGAAACCGGCTGCGCACGGGACGAAGCACTGCCAGCGGAAATGGCCGGGGGCGCCGGTGTGGAACGAGAAGGTGATCGTCCGGTGCGCCTTGTCGAGCCCGCACGGCGCCTGGTCGCACTGGTTCTTCGCGTCGTCGGCGACGCCGGGCAGCGGCACGACGAGGTGGTAGGCGGCGATCGCGAAGGTATGCGACGCGTCGTCCGGGTTGATCGAGTCCGTCGTCTTGCCGTCGACCTGCATCACGTTGCCGACGACCCCTTGCGGCCGGGCGAGGAACGGGTTTCGCAGACCGCTGTTGCCGTCGAACTGGTACACGGTCACGCGGACGAGCGAGTGGGCGGGCACCTTGTAGATCGTGCTGTGCTGCCAGTGCCCGTTTTGATCCTTGACGAGGTACGAGACCCACGTCGGCTCGGTGTAGCCGTTGCCGAGGCCCGCGACGGTCTGCAGCGTCAGGTTCGCGCCGGGTAGAGACACGGCCGCTGGCGACGTCATCAGGTAGCCCGTCACATACCAGGCGATGAGCGCAGCGACGACGGCGACAACGACTGCGATCACGGCGAGTCGGCGCAGCATCGTGAGGCGATCCTCTTACGGCGCGCCGTCCGTGTCAAGTAAAGCGAAGCGTCTAGGCCGGGCGGCGTTCGGCGACTTCGTGGAGCCGGGCGCGGATCATCTCCGTGTCGTCACCGAGATCGTCGAGCCGCGGCAGCTCGGAAAGGCTTTCGAGGCCGAAGACCCGCTCGAAGAGCGGCGTCGTCCGATACCGAACCGCGCCGCCGGGGCCGTCCTCTCGACCCGCCTCCGCCACGAGCCCACGCTCGACCAGGCCGGCCAGCGCCGAATCGGACGCGACACCGCGGACGCGCGCGATCTCCGGCCGGCTGCACGGCCCGAGGTAGGCGACGATCGCCAGCGTCTCGAGCGCAGCCTGCGACAGCCCGCGCTGCACCGGCCGCTCGAACAGCCGCGCGCACGCCTCGGCGGCGTCGCGCGAGGCGCGGAACGCGTAGCCGCCCGCGACGTGCTCGAGCACGATCCCGCTCGAGCCCTCGCTGTAGCGCTCGCCGAGCGCGGCAAGCGCGTCCTCGATCCGGGCCGCGTCGTCGTCGGCCGCCTCGGCCAGCTCCTCGACCGACAGCGGTTGCGAGGCGACGACCAGCAGCGCCTCGACCGTCCGGGCGAGCTCGTCGACGGGACTGGGTGAGATCAGGCGGAGCGTGCGGTCCACGCGGTGGTCCTTTCGTCGTCGCTTGCGGAGTCCTCCCCCGCGCGCCCGATCCGAATCGGCGCGAAGGGAGCAGCTTGACGGATCGAGATCTCGCCTGCCTTGCGGAGCTCGAGCAGCGCGAGGAACGCGACCGCCGTCTCGACGCGCGAGAGGCCCGCGACCTCGGTGTCGAAGTCGAACCGCCGCCGCCGCCGCAGCACGGCGCGGAACCGCTCGACGAACTGCACGACCGGCGGAAAGCGCAGCGCCATGTGACCCAGCGAGACAGCAGGCGGCTCGACGGCGAGCGCGCGCAGCGCAACCGCGAGCTGCGCGGGCTCCTGCGGCGCGAGCCGGCGCTCGGGCCTCGGCGCGAGCGGCGCAGGCCCGAGCCTGAAGTAGCGATCGCGCTCGGCCTCGAGCCGGTCGGAGAGCCACGCGGCCGCCTCCTTCGCCCGCCGGTACTCGGCGAGGCGGCGGGCCAGCTCCTCGGCGGCCTCCTCGGGCTCGAGCTCCGAGAGCTCGGCGTCCTCGTCGGGGAACAGCCCGCGCGCCTTCAGCTCGAGCAGCGCCGCGACCAACACGAGGAACTCCCCGCACGCGTCGAGGTCGAGCTCGTCGCGCTCGGCCAGCCGCTCGATGAACGCCACGATGATTCCGGCTACGTCAACTTCGGCCAGGTCGAGCTCTTCCTTCAAAACGAGCGTCAGGAGCAGGTCGAGCGGCCCCTCGAAGGCGTCCAGATCCAGCTCGAGCTCCCGCACCAGCATCGCGCTCACGCTAACCGCTCTATCGGACGCGCCCCCTGGGGATCGCCATCGTCGGCTGCTTCGGGCCTTCGGCACCCCGCCGGCGGCGGCCACGCAGGAACTGCCACCACACGAAGAAGACCGTCGAGCCGACGAAGAGCGTCAGCGAGACCCAGAAATTGAGCCGCATCCCGAGGATGTGACTCGACGGATCGATCCGCAGGGTCTCCTCGAACATGCGGAACGCCGTGTAGATCGCGACGTAGAGCGCGAACAGCCCGGGCGGCTTGATCTTGAAGCGCCGGTCGACGATGAGCAACACCGCGACGCCGCCGAAGTCCCACAGCAGCTCGTAGAGGAACGTCGGATGGAACGTCGCGTAGCGCTCGTACCCGAGGGGCCGGTGGAGCGGCGAGATCTTCAGGCCCCAGGGCAGCGTCGTCGGCTTGCCGAACAACTCCTGGTTCCACCAGTTGCCGAGGCGCCCGATCCCCTGCGCCAGCAGGAAGCCCGGCGCGATGCAGTCCATCATCACCCGCACGCTGTTCCCCGACCGGTGGACGATGATCGCCCCGACCGCGACGCCGAGCCCGATCCCGCCCCACACGCCCAGTCCGCCTTCCCACACCGCGAAGGGCCCCCACCACGGATTCGGCACCTGGCTCCAGCTCGTGGCGTCGTGGTAGAGGCGCGCGCCGACGATCCCGGCCGCGACGCCCCAGACGGTGCAGCGGAAGATCAGATCCCAGTCGCCGCCGCGCGCGACCCAGCGCCGGCCGGTCAGCCACACGCACGCGCCGATCGCGAGCAGCAGCATCAGCCCGTACATGTGGATCGTCAGCGGACCCGCCTTGACGACGCCGCTCGACGGAGAGGGGATGAACGCGAGCACCGGCGCTGATTCTGCCGGTCTGGCGACTCCCGTGCCTAGAGGAGGATGCGCAGCGCGAGATCCGGCGAGCAGCCCGCACGGGCCAGACCGATCGCCTGGTGCAGGTCGATGTCGTGGCGCACGGAGAGAAGCGCTGCCGATTCTGCGTCGAAACCGGCACGCTCGAGCTCGCCGGCGCGCCAGCCTTCGATCCGCTTCAGCTCGGTGATCTCTGTGGTTTCTGCCTGTGCCGCAGTCATCTCAGTCCTTTTGTGGGCCTTGACACAATTCCTTTCGGTCAAACGAGGGATCTGCCCCTCCCCATACCGGGTGATTTACCTGACGGCCGCCTCACCCAGCAATGCCTTCACCTCTGCGAAGAAGTCGGGTTCCGGCTTCACGCGATAGCCCGGGCCGAACTGTAGCGTCCGCGCACCGTCTGACATCTCGAGGTCGACCAGCACCGGCGCCTCGCCCGGGAAGTCGCGCAGCACGACGGCCAGCTCGCCGATCAGACCCGCCCGCGCCTTCGACGCGTCGAGCCGCAAGCGTACCTCGCGCCGCTCGGAGATCGCCTCGAAGCCGGAGATCTCGGCCGCCAGGAGCTTCGTCTCGCCCTCCTGCTTGTGATCGATGCGACCCTTGATCACGACGATCCGGTCGACCACGCACAGCTCGCGCGCCTGCGCGAGCACCGAGGCGAACACGACGACCTCGCCCGAGCCGGTGACGTCGTCGAGGCGGAGAAAGACCATCGCCTCGCCGCGCTTCGTGGTCAGGTGCTTGACCGCCGAGACGATCCCGGCCACCTGGACGGTCTCGCCGTCACGGCGCCGCTCCATCTCCGCGAGCGCGCAATCGGTCTTGCGCCGCAGCTGCTCGCGCAGCGCGTGCAGCGGATGCTCGGAGACGTAGAGGCCGAGCGTCTCCTTCTCGAGCGCAAGCAGCTCGTTCTTCTCGTACTCGCCCGCGGCGATCGGCGGATGCTCGGGCTTGGCGCCGCTGTCGTCGAGATCGAAGATCGAGGCCTGGCCCGCGAGCCGCTCCTGCAGTGCGCGCTGGCCGGAGGAGAGCACGTCCTCGAGCGAGCCGAGCATCCCCTTGCGCGAGGCGCCGGTCGAGTCGAAGCCGCCGCACTTGATCAGCGCCTCCAGCGAGCGCTTGTTGAGGACCTGCGGGTCGACGCGCTCGGTGAAGTCCCAGATCGAGGCGAACACGCCGCCGTCCTCGCGCGCGCGCACGATCGCCTGCGCGGCCGAGTCGCCGACGTTCTTCACCGCGGTGAGCCCGAAGCGGATCTTCCCCTCGACGACCGCGAAGTCGGTGCGCGAGGAGTTCACGTCGGGCGGCAGCACCTCGATCCCGAGCTCGTCGCAGGCGTTGACGTAGTACGGCACCTTGTCCTTCGTGTTCATCACGGACGAGATCAGCGCGGCCATGTACTCGCACGGATGGTTCGCGCGCAGCCACGCGGTTCGATAGGCGATCAGCGCGTAGCACGCGGCGTGCGCCTTGTTGAACGAGTAGTCCTGCGATTGCTCCATGTCCTTCCAGAGCTGCTGCGCCACCGACGGCGTGACGTTGTTCTGCGCGCAGCCTTCGAGGAACTGGTCCTTCAGCGAGGCCATCAGCGAGTGGATCTTCTTGCCGATCGCCTTGCGCAGGGTCTCCGCCTCCGCGGGGGTGAACCCGGCCAGCTGCTTCGCGATCTGCATGTACTGCTCCTGGTAGATGCAGATCCCGTACGAGTCGGAAGTGAGCGGCTTGAGCCGCTCGTCGATATAGGTGACCGGCTCCTGGCCGTTCTTGCGCTTCGCGTAGGTGGGGATGTAGCCCATCGGGCCTGGCCGATAAAGGGCGACGAGCGCGATCAGGTCGGCGAACTCGGTCGGCTTCACGGAGCGGAGCGCGTCGCGCATCCCCGACGACTCGAACTGGAAGACGCCGGTCGACTCGCCGCGCTGGAGCATCTCGTAGGTCTTCCTGTCGTCGAGCGGGATCGTGCCGATGTCGAGCCCGTCGAGGAGCGCCACCGCCTCGTCGATCACGTCGAGGTTGCGCAGGCCGAGGAAGTCGATCTTCAGCAGGCCGAGGTCGCCGACGGTGCCCATCGAAAACTGGGTGACGATCTCCTGGTCGGGGCCCTTCTGCTGGAGGGGCACGATGTCGGTGAGCGGCTGGGCGCCGATCACGACGCCGGCCGCGTGGATCGAGTCCTGGCGGACGAGCCCCTCGAGCGGGCGCGCGAGATCGACGATCTCCTTCGCGACGGGATCCGTGTCGTAGGCGAGCCGCAGCTCCTCGCCGGTCTTGAGGCACGCCTCGAGCGTCTGCCCCGGCCCTTCCGGGATCAGCTTCGCGACCTTGTCGACCGAGCCGTACGGGATCTCGAGCACGCGGCCCGCATCGCGGACGGCGGCGCGGGCGGCCATCGTGCCGAAGGTGATGATCTGGGCGACGCGGTCGCGCCCGTAGCGCTCGGTGACGTAGTTGATCACGCGATCGCGGCCCGCCACCGAGAAGTCGATGTCCATGTCGGGCATGTCCTTGCGGGCCGGATTGAGGAAGCGCTCGAACAGGAGCCCGTAGTGGATCGGGTCGATGTCGGTGATCTCGAGGCAGTACGCGGCGAGCGAGCCGGCCGCCGAGCCGCGGCCCGGGCCGACGCTGATCGCGTTCTGCTTTGCGAAGTGGATGAAGTCCCAGACGATGAGGAAGTAGTCCGCGAACCCCATCTCGCGGATCGTCTTCAGCTCGAAGCGCAGGCGCTCGTGGAGGTCGGGCGTCACCGTCCCGTAGCGGCGCTCGAGCCCGCGCTCGCACAGCTCGACGAGGTACTCGAACGCGTCGCGGCCTTCGGGCGTCGGGAACTGCGGCAGCAGGATCCGGCCGAGCTCGATCTCGACCTCGCAGCGCCCGGCGATCTCGAGCGTGCGCCGCATCGCGTCCTCGTGGCCCGGGAAGTCGAGCGCCATCTCCTCGGGCGTCTTGAAGTAGAAGTGATCGGTGTCGAACTTCCAGTGATTCGGGTTCTTGAGCGAGTCGCCCGACTGGATGCAGAGCAACGCCTCGTGTGCGCGCGCGTCGTCGTGGTGGAGGTAGTGGACGTCTCCCGTTGCGACGGTCGGCAGCCCGGACTTCGCGGCGAGCGCGGCTAGCTCCGGGACGAGCCGCTGCTGCACCTCGAGGTGCGCGTTCTGAAGCTCGACGTAGGTCGAGTCGCGCCCGAAGATCTGCGCGAGCCGGTCGAGCTCGGCCGCCGCGTCGTCGGGACGGCTCTCCTCGAGCGCCTTGCAGACGCGGCCGGAGAGGCAGCCTGAGAGCGCGATCAGCCCCTTCGAGTGGCTGCTCAGGAGCTCCCAGTCGACGCGCGGCTTGTAGTAGTAGCCCTCGAGGTAGCCGAGCGAGGAGAGCTTGATCAGGTTGGCATAGCCCTCGTTGGACTCGGCCAGAAGGGTCAGGTGCGCGTACCCCTTCTTCTGCGCATGGCGGTCGTCCGCGACGTACACCTCGCAGCCGAGAATCGGCTTGACGCCCTGCTCACGAGCCGCTTTGTAGAGCTCGACCGAGCCCGCGAGCGAGCCGTGATCGGTGAGCGCGACCGCCGGCATCTCGAGCTCCGCAGCGCGAGCCGCCAGCGCTGGAATGCGGCAGGCCCCGTCGAGAATCGAGTACTCCGAGTGGACGTGGAGGTGAACGAAAGAGGCTTCTGCCATCAGCCGAGCCATCATACGACCGGCCTCAGATAGCGGTCCTTATCTCGGCTCGTCCTCCCCTCGGAGCTCCCGGATCAGCTGCGAAGCCTCGGCCTTCGACTCGGGCCAGCGCTCCCCGTAGCGTTCGCAGAGGCCGTGGGCGATCGCGTAGATCTGCTTCACGCTCGGCGGCGCGGTGGGTGACGGGCGGGGTGTGGTTCGCGGTTCGCGCACTCCCCAAGTTGAGCAGGGAAAAGCGCACGTGTCTGTGACGACTATGTGACGAGATCGTCCGTCGAGACGATCGCGCCGTAGGCGGAGCCGAGCGCCGCGAGGAACGACGCGTGCACCTGAGCCGCCGGGATCGTCTCGCCGCCGAACTCGAGATCAGGAGCCGCACACGCGTCGTGGACGACGGTGACGGTGAAGCCGAGATCCGACGCGGCGCGCGCAGTCGCATCGACGCACATGCTAGTCATCATCCCGCAGACCACGACCTCGTCCACGTCGCGCGCGCGAAGCGTCTCCTCGAGCGAGGTGCCGAGAAAGCTGTTCGGATGCGCCTTCTGAATCACCGTCTCGTCGGCCAGCGGCGCGACGTCATCGTGGATCTCGACACCCGGAGTCCCGGGCCGCATGAACGACGCGTCGGGCGCGTCCCAGACGTGCTGCATGTGGACGAGCTCCCCGCCGCCGGCGCGAACCGACTCGAGCAGCCGCCGAGCATTCGCCGCGGCAGCCTCGGGCCCGACGAGCGGGTGCGCCCCGCCCGGGAAGTAGTCGTTCTGGATGTCGACGACGATCAGCGCCCGGGCCATGAGCAGATCCTACGAGGTCGTTGGGCACCGCGGCCGAGAGGGCCGTACGCCGCCGCGGTGACCACTGCTGCGGCTTGACGGCCGGGAGTCCGAATTCGCCTTAATACGCGCGCAATGAACCGCTAACGCAAATCCGCATCCTCGCGGGCATTTCCTTCGTTGTAGTGGACAGAAGCACCTACTCCCTGAAAGGGCAGGTTCAAATGTCTACGTACACCGTTTCTCAGCCGACGCGCGACTCTGTCGAGGCAGACCGGGTCTCCGCCTGGCGCTACGAGCAGTTTCTGAAGCTCGGCTTCGACGACGAGCAGGCCTGGACGCTGGCCGGCTCGGATGCGGATCTCCACGCGAGCCGCACGCTGATCTCCGTCGGGTGCTCGCCGCACCTGGCGATGCGCATCCTGACCTAGAAGGACACCCTGGCGAGCCGGGCTGGACTTGAGGCACACCTCCCGCCTCAACCTCCAGCTCGGCTCGGGCCTCGAGCTCGACGGCGAGCTCGTTCAGCTCTGCGCGTTCTCGCGCTCGTAGCTACCGTGAGCGAATGCGCAGGGCCTGGATTCTGGTTCCGATCGCAGTGATCGCGGTTGCCGCAGCAGCGGGAGCCGCCTCGTCGAGCCCGCTCACCGCCAACGCCTGGACGCTCTCGACGCTGCTCGGCAAGGCGCCGCTCGCGACGACGGAGCTGACCGCCGAGTTCACGGCGGCCGGAAGCGTGTCCGGATCGGCCGGGTGCAATCACTACAACGGCCACTACACGAGCTCCGGCTCGACGCTCAGGATCACCTCGCTGATCTCGACGCAGATGGCCTGCGCTACGAAGATCATGGGCCAGGAGTCCGTGTTCCTGAAGGCGCTCGCTTCGGCCCGGAGCTACGCGGTCAGCGGCACGGCGCTGACCCTGCGAAGTGCCGCCGGCAAGACGCTGATGACATTCAAGGCACAGTCGCAGGCGCTCGCGGGAACCTCATGGAACGTCACGGCCTACAACAACGGCAAGCAGGGATTCGACAGCGTCCTTCCGACGCCGAAGCTCACCGCCGTCTTCGGCAAGGACGGCAACCTGACCGGGTTCGCCGGCTGCAACTCGTACAACGCGACCTACAAGGCGACCGCGCCGAAGATCTCGATCGGGCCGGTCGCCTCGACGCGGAAGGAGTGCGCCACGCCGAAGGGCGTGATGGCGCAGGAGCTCCACTACCTCACCGCATTGCACACCGCAGCGACCTACCGGATCGAGGGCAGCCGGCTCGAGTTGCGCACCGCCACGGGCGCCCTCGCCGCACAATTCGCGCGCAGGTAACAGCGCTCGTGCTCGTCGTGCTCGTCGTGCTCGCCGCGGGCTGCGGCGGCGGCAAGACGGTCGCGACCCACACCTCGCTCTACGGCTACGACCGAGCGGCGCCGCTCGGCTTCAAGGATCGCGGCCCGGTCAACCACGGCTACCCGGTCCAGGTTCGCGACATCTCGTACACGAGCCCGCGCGGTGGGCGCGTCTCCGCGTACCTCGTCGTGCCGCCCGGGAAAGGCCCGTTTCCCGCCGTGCTCTACCTCCACGGCTCGGGCGAGGACAGGACGCGTCTCGTCGTCCCCGCCGCCTGGCTCGCCGCCCGCGGCGCGGTGGCGCTGGCGATCGACTCGGCGTTCGTGCGCGCCTCCGGCCCTGAGCCGACCGATCCCGTGAAGCGCCTTCAGCGCGAGCGCGACCTGACCGCGCAGACCGTTGTCGACCTCCGCCGCGGGATCGATGTTCTCGCCTCGCTCCCGCAGGTCGACCCGAAGCGAATCGGCTTTGTCGGCTACAGCGGCGGCGCGAAGCTCGGTGCGATCCTGGCCGGCGTCGAGCCGCGCATCCACGCCTTCGACCTGATGTCGGGCGGGGCGGCCCCGGTCGACTCGTTCGTCGCCGCGGCGCCGCCGAACCTTCGCCTGCCCGTGCGGACTACGCTCCGCTCAATCGATCCGCTCCGCTACATCGGCAGCACGAACGCCAACCTCTTCTTCCAGGACGGCCTCGGCGACACCGTCGTCCCCCACGCGCAGCTCGCCGCGCTCGCCGCCGCGGGGCACGGGCGCGTGCGCTGGTACCGCGCCGACCACGAGCTGGACGCGCAGGCCTTCCGCGACCAGCTCGAGTGGCTGACGCAGGAGCTCGGGATCACCGGGCCGGCGGTGCCCGGCGCAAAGACGGGGCCTTAGAGCGCGCCGTACTTCTTCGGCTGAGCACGCTTCTCGTTGCGCTTTTCCTTGAGCGTCATCTGCGGCGCCTTCTTGGCCAGCTTCTTCGGTTTCTCGGAACCTTTCATGGTCACCTCCTCGTCAGTAGCGGCGCGCAGGAAGCCGCTCGACCGTCGTGCGGCCCTGCTCGTCGACCTTCGCAAGCTCTCGCTTCTCCGGGAGCCTTGGCCCCACCGCGAACCACGCCTTGCGGCTGCGCGCGATGAGACGCACCTCGGTATCGGTCTGCGACTCGACCCAGTAGCCGTGCTGCTCCTTGGTCGCGATCAATGCGGCGAGCACATCGCGGCGCTCAGAGCTGGAAAGGTGCAGTTCGGCCATTGCGGCCTTCCGGTAGGAGAGCCTGAACTCTACCTGCAGCCTCCGACGGCTATTGTGAACGGGCAGTGAGCGACCAGGCACACGTCGACGAGCTCCTGCTCGCAGCGCGCGAGCGGCTCGCCTTCGGCTGGACGCAGGGAACGACGCTCCAGAACCTCGAGGGCGCGCCGACCTCGGAGCCGTCGGAGGCCGCGAAGTTCTGCGTGCTCGGCGCCTTCGCACACGCGTCGCACTCGCTCGGGAGCGACGCGGGCACCTACCACTCGGCGCTGCAGCGGCTGTGCGACGTGATCGATCCTGGCGCGACTCGCGCGGCGCCGCTCGTGGCGATTCCGGTCTGGAACGACGCAAGCGAGCGGACGCAGGATGACGTCCTCGCCGCGTTCGACGCCGCGCTGTCGCGCTCACGCGCGCCTCAGCTCGCCTGAGCCATCTCCAGGATTTGCTCGCGCGAGTACTTCCCGACCAGGTCGGCGTGCTCCGACGCGATGTGCTCCTCCACGTTCGTGACGAGCTGATCGTCGCTCTCGCCTTCGATGGCCTGGCCGCACGGGCAATTGACCACAGGCATGACAGCCTCCCTCGAGTCGCTGATACTCGAACGGTACGCCTGTGACCGCATCACCGCCAACACCCGCGTCGTACTGGGTCGAGCCGGGCCGGCTGCTTGCCGGCGCTCATCCTCGCGGTCATTCCGAGCTCCTCCGCGATGCGGGGGTGACGGTGGTGGTCGACCTCACGCAGGAGATCCCTGACCTCGGCTGCCCGAGCCGCGCGCAGATGACGCGGATCCTCGACTCGATCGATGCGTCACTGGCCGCGGGCGAGGTGGTCTACGTGCACTGCCTGGCGGGGATCGGGCGCACCGGCACGGTGATCGGCTGCTACCTCGTGCGGCGCGGGCTGAGCGGCGAGGACGCACTGGCCCGGGTCGAGGCGCTCCGCGGCGCAGGGCCCGAGACTCCCGAGCAGCGTGAGCTCGTCAGATCCTGGAGTTCCGCTTGACGTCCCAGCCGGCCTCGACCGGGGTCTCGGCCGAGCCGTCGGGCTTCTGGGGGCGGTACTCGATCTGGACTCTCGCGAAGTTCAGCGAGAGCTGATCGGTCGGGCCCGCGACCGTGCCGCCGCCGACGTGGTACGCGGAGACGAGCACGTCGGTGAGCGTGATCACGAAGAACTCGAGCGGGGCCCGGCCGGCCTTGCGCGCGGTGAGGACTGCCGTCTTGAGGTGCTGGCCGGTCGCGCAGGCGAGGAAGAGGAGCGGCGAGGCCTTGCTCGTCGCCATCGTGACGTGCAGATCCTCGACCTGCACCTTGCCGGCGCCCGCCCCGCTGGTGGTCGCGGCGATCGACGCGGTCTCGCCCCAGCTGAACGACTCGACCTCGATCTCACCGGGGTGCTTGGCGTCTTTCGACTCGCCGGGAATCCCGTCGAGCCTGAGGAAATATGCGACGGCGGCCACGCACCGAAAAGCCTACTCCACGCGGAAGGCCATGAGGATCGCGTCGGCAAACTCGCCGTCGCCGCGCTTGTAGTGGTCTCTCCGGAAGCCCTCGCGCTCGAAGCCGAACTGCTCGTACAGCTTGATTCCTGGCTCGTTCCACGGGAAGACGTGCAGCTCGAGCTTCGTCACGCCGATCTCGCGCGCCCAGCCGACCGCCGCTTCGAGCAGCGCACGGCCGATGCCCTGCCGGCGGTACGAGGCCGACACCATCAGGCCCAGATCGGCCACGTGATAGCTCGCGGGATGCTGGTCGCGCGCGAGGGAGAGGCGGCCCACGAGCTCGCCGTCCGCGTCATCCTCGGCGACGAAGACGGCCGCGTGCGGGTAGCGGCGGATCGCGCGGAGGTAGCGGCGCTCCTCGGCGGCGCCGCGCCAGCCGTTGACCGAGATCAGCCAGCCCTCGGGCTCGGAGCCGACGTCGCGGCCGAGGCGGACGAGCTGGTCGGCATCGCCGGGCTCCGCGAGGCGAACGACCACGGTCATTCGACGACGATCCCCGCGCCGCCGCGCCTCGCGTCGCCCGCCGCGTGCAGGCTGCCGTCGGGCCGCGCTTCCACCGCCCCGGCGCCGCCGAAGTAGAGGTTCCGCCGCCGCCAGCGGACGAGATCCCAGCCCATCGCCTCGAGCCGGTCGAGCTCCGCCGGATCCTGGCCGCCCTCGCAGTGGAGCTCGTTGCCTTCGAGGTGGACGCGAGGCCGCTCGATCGCCTCCTCGACGCCGAGCCCGTGGCCGATCACGTTCACCACGACCTGCATCACGGCGCCGCGCAGCCGCAGCGAGCCCGCGCTGCCCGCGACGAGGCGCGTCCTCCCGTCCTCGGTCACGAGCGAGGGCGACATCGCGCTCGACAGGCGCTTGCCGACGGGCACCGGCCTCGCGACGTAGAACTCGCCGAGCATGTTGTTGAGCGCGACGCCGGTGCCCGGGGCGAAGACGCCCGAGCCGGAGCCGGTCGAGACGGTCATCGCCGCTGCGTTCCCCACCGCGTCGACGACGGAGATGTGGGTCGTCCCGGCGGTGACCGTGCGCTGCTCGAGCCGGCGGAGCAGGCCGCCGCGGTAGAGCCCGGCGTCGAAGCCCAGCAGCTCGCGCGCGAGATGCTGCTCGCGCGTCGCGGTCGCCAGCGCGGCGAGAGCCTCCGCGGAGCCGGGCTCGCCTGCGGGAAGGCGATCGAGCACGCCGAGCCCGTAGGCGATCAGCAGCCCGCCGGACGACGGCGGCGGGTTCGAGAGGAACTCGTGGCCCGCGTACGGCGCGCGGACGGGCCGGCGGCGGATCACGCGATAAGCGGCGAGGTCGTCCTCGGTGAGCCTGCCGCCGCCCTCGTGCACGACCCGGACGAGCGCGCGCCCGAGCTCGCCGCCGTACACCGCCGCGGCGCCCTCCGCGGCGATCAGGTCGAGCGTGTCGGCGAGGTCAGGAAGGCGAACCGCGTCGCCCGCGACGAGCCGCTCGTCGCCGTTGCCGTAGATCCTGCGTCCCTCGTCCGAGTGACGCAGGATCAGGTCGATGATCGCGTGCAGATACGCCTGCGGCCGGGTCAGCTCGAAGCCGCGGCGCGCGAGCTCGGCCGCGGGCGCGACGAGCTCTGCCCACGGCAGCGAGCCGAACGAGCGGTGCGCCGTCTCGAGCCCGAGCGTCGTCCCGGGGACGGCCACCGAGGCCGGGCCGATCTTGAAGACCTGGTGCGATCCGCCGGAATAGTCGACGTCCACCTCGTCCATCTCAGCTCCGGACGGCACTGCGAGGCCGCGCCCGGGCATCGCCGAGAAGAAGTCGAGCACGCGGGTCGAGCGGTCGCTCTCGCGATGGATGAGCATGAAGCCGCCGCCGCCCGCGCCGGTGAGCGGGCTCTCGGCGACCCACGACGCGAACCCCGCGGCGATGCATGCGTCGACCGCGTTTCCGCCCTCCGCGAGCACGCGCGCGCCCGCCTCCGCGGTCAGCTGATGGCCGGCTGCGATCGCGCCCCTCATGCCGGAGACAGTAAACGCCGACGAATGACACGTGGGAAGCGCTAACTACTGGACACTTCGCCCGTCGGAGTGAGAGCAGCATGAACCCCTCCCCTCGTGCTCTGCTCGCCCACGTCGGCCGCCGCACGTTCGTCGTGGCCGGTGCCCTGACGCTGGCGTTGATCGTGGTCGTCTCGCTGCCGGGCCTGCTCGGATCGGACGTGACCAGCGCACTGCACCAGCTCGAGGAGGCGCGGCCGATCTGGCTCTGGCTCGCCGCCTTCGCATTCGTCGGCTCGCTCTCGTGCTCGGCACTCGCCTGGCGCTCCGCCCTCGGCGCGGTCGGCGGCCGGGACGGGATCCTCGACGCAGGCGCGCGCTACGGCGTCGGCTCGCTCGTCAACTCTGTCGCTCCCGCCCGCCTCGGCGATGCGGTGCGGGTCGCGCTCTTCTCGCGGACGCTCCCCGGCGAGGACAAGGTCCTGCGCACCGGCGGCGTGTTCGCGGCGATCGGCGCTGCACGGGCGCTCGTGCTCGGCGTCCTGCTCGTCGTCGGATTCTCGCTCGGCGCGATCCCACTCTGGCCGGTTGCGGCGCTGGCCGGTCTCGTCGGAGTCGCCGTCGCGGTCGCGTTCCTGACGCGCCGCCGGACTCCTCATCACCGCATCGCGCATCTGCTCGACGCCTTCCGCGCCTTCGGGCGCGAGCCCCGGCGCGGCGCCCGGATCGTCGCCTGGATCGCGCTCGCGACCGCGTTCCGCCTCGGCGCCGCCGCCGCGATCGCCGCCGCACTCGGCGTTCGGGCTCCGATCATCGCCGCGCTCCTGATCGTCCCCGCGCTCGATCTCGCCGGAACGCTGCCTCTCACGCCCGGGAACATCGGCATCACGAGCGGCGCAGTCGCGATGGCCTTGCAGACGCACGGCGTCGGGCTGACCCAGGCGCTCGGAGCCGGAATCGCGTTGCACGCCGTCGAGACGGCGGCCGGGCTCGTGTTCGGGCTCACCGGCGCGCTCCTGCTGGCCCAGTTCCCGACGCCAGAGTCGCGCCGGATCGCGATCGCCTCCGCGGGCGGGGTGGCCGCCGCCGCGCTCGCTGCCGGGATCGGCGCCACGCTCCTCCTGCCGCTCGTCTAGGAGAGCGTCGATAGGGTAGGGCGTGATGTATCGCGCCGGTGCCCTCGCGCGGGAAGCTGTCGCTTCGGCGTTTGCAGCCGCTTCGCTCGCCGCGCTGCTCGCCTGGTACGGCCCGCCCGGATCCGACTTCGCGGCTCACGCCTACCAGCGCGCGGTCTTCCTCCAGCACGGCTTCTCGCTCTGGAACAACTTCTGGTACGCGGGGCGCTACAGCTTCGTCACCTACAGCCTGCTCTATTACCCGCTCGCGGGCTGGTTCGGGATCCGTCTCCTGGCCGTGGCGACGATCGCGACCGCGGCGCTCGCCTTCGCGATCGTGCTGGGGCGTGAATGGGGGCCGACCGCGCGCTGGTCGAGCCGGACCTTCGCGGTGGTGTGGGCGGGGATCGTGCTGTCGGCGGCGTTCCCGTTCGCGCTCGGGATGGCGCTTGCGCTGCTCGCGCTCTGGGCGCTGCAGGGGCGGCGGTTGTGGCGGTTCGCTCTGCTCTGTGCGTTGACGCTGGCGGCGAGCCCGCTCGCGTTCCTGCTACTCGCGCTGCTGCTGGGAGGCGTCGCGCTCGGACGGCGCGTCGCACCGTCGCGGCTCGTGCGGCCCGGGCTCGCGGTGGCGTCGATCGGGGCGATCGAAGTCGTGCTGTGGCGGCTCTTCCCCGGCGGCGGGCGCTATCCGTTCTCGTTCGCCGAGCTCGCGGCGGCCATCACGTTCTGCCTGATCGGCGCGGCGGTCACGTGGCGCGTCGAGCGGGCGCGGATGCTGCGGGCGATCTTCCTCGTCTACCTCGCCGCGTGCGTCGTGGCCTACCTCGTCCCTTCGGCGGTCGGCGAGAACATCGCGCGGCTGCGTTTCGCGGCGATCCCCGTCGCAGTGCTGGCGTTGTCGCTGCGAGAGTGGCGGCCCCGGTGGGTCGCGGCGATCAGCCTCGCGCTCGCGATCGCGTGGAACGTGACGCCGCTCGCGGCGAGCTACGCCAAGGGCAGCGCGGATCCCGCCGCGAGCCCCGCGTACTGGGCGCCGGCCGTGACGTTCCTAGAGCGGAACCTGACGCCGTCGTACCGGGTCGAGGTGGTCGACACAACGGGTCACTGGGGCGCGGTCTACCTACCGAGGGCCGGGATCCCGCTGGCGCGCGGCTGGTTCCGGCAGGACGACTTCCCCGAGAACCAGCTGCTGTACAGCGCACTCGGTCCGCGCGCTTACACCGCCTGGCTGCGCTCGCTCGGCGTCCGCTACGTCGTCCTCACGCATGCGCCGGTCGACTACTCGGCGCGCGGCGAGGCGGCGGTCGTGGAGAGCGGACGGGCGCCGCTGCAACCGGTCTTCGCGACGCCGGAGCTGACGGTCTACGAGCTCGCGGGCGCGAGGCCGATCGTGACCGGGCCGGCGCCGGCGCGGATCGTCCGTCTGGCGCAGGCGCACGTGCTCGTGCATGTGGCCCGGGGCGGCTCCTACCGGATCGCGATCCGCTACTCGCCCTACTGGAAGCCGTCGACCGGGTGCGTGACGCGCGGCGCCGACGGGATGATCCGGTTGGTTGCGGCCCGTGCGGGGACGGTGATGCTCGGTTTCGACGTGGACGCGGAGCGCGCGCTCACCACGTTTGCCGGGCAGAGCCCGAGTTGTCCCTAGCCGTCCCACGCGATCACGACGGCGCCCTCCCACCACCACGGCTGACCGCGGCGGCCGCCGCCGATCGTGACGAGGCGGCGCGCGCGCGGCTGGGCGGCGAGGTAGTCGGCGAGGGCGCGGTCGACCTCGGCCCAGTCGCTGTCGTCGACGATCACGAGCGCTCCGGGCGCGAGGTGCGGCTCGAGGAGCGCGAGACCGTCGAGAATCGGCTCGTACTCGTGGAGCAGGTCCCAGTAGGCCACGCCGATGCGCCGGCCGTCGAGCGCGCCACCGTGGAGGAGCTCGAAGACGTCGCCCTCGAGGATCTCCGGCGGCTCGAGGCCGAAGCTGTGGAGGTTCGCCTCGAGCAGCGCGCGTGAGCCGCCGGCGAGGGCGAAGCTGTCGACAGCGACGAACTCCTTGCCGTCGTTTCCGAGCATCGCCGAGACGAGGCTCGCGCCCTTGAAGGTGCCGAGCTCGATGTAGCACTCACGCGACTCGAGGAGGGAAGCGGCGAGGTTGACGAGGGCGAGGTTGTTCTCGCAGGCGAGCCCGCCGAGCCGTTCGAGCACTTGGGCGAAGCGCGGGTCGCGAGCGTGCTCGGAGCGCGGAAAGTCGTCGAAGAGCGAGGGCAACTCGCGGGCGAAGCGCTCGGCGTCCACGGCGCGGATCCTGTCAGTTCAGGACAGGTCCGAGTGCCTGACCCCATCCCAAGTGCTCATGAGCACAAGGAATGCGGCGCTTTGGCTTGGTTCCTGCGTTTCTCGGCGAGGGACATGTCCCGGTGCCTGACCCCGGGACCTGCCCGTTAGAGCAGGTCTTTGAGGAAGCTCGGGGTGTCGAGCTCTTCGCCCGCGCCGCCGACCAGCGCTCGCCTGCGGCGGCCGCCGCCGAGACCTGTCGCGACAACCGTCACCCAGATCTGGCCGGTCAGCCGCTCGTCGATCGTGGCGCCGAAGATGATGTTCGTGTCCTCGCTAGCGGCGGCGCGCACCGCCTCAGCGGCCTCGTTCACCTCGAGCAGCGAGAGGTCGACGCCGCCGGCGATCGAGAGCAGGATCCCGCGCGCGCCGGTGATCTCCTCGTCGATCAGCGGCGAGCGAAGCGCCCGCTCGGCAGCCTCGCGCGCACGTGTGTCCCCCGGCGCCGACGAGAAGCCGATCCCCATCAGCGAGGAGCCGGAGTCCTTCATCACCGTGCGCACGTCGGCGAAGTCGAGGTTGATCAGGCCGGGCATCGTGATCAGGTCGCAGATGCCCTGCACGCCCTGGCGAAGCACGTCGTCGGCGATCCGGAACGCCTCGATCATCGGCGTCGTCTTGTCGAGGACGTCGAGGAGGCGGTTGTTCGGGATCACGATCGTCGCGTCGCACGCCTCGCGCAGGCCGACGACTCCCTCCTCGGCCTGGCGGGCGCGCCGCGTGCCCTCGAACTTGAACGGCGTCGTGACGATGCCAACGGTGAGCGCGCCGAGCTCCCTGGCGATGCGCGCCACCACGGGCGCGCCGCCTGAGCCGGTGCCGCCGCCCTCACCCGCGGTCACGAAGACCATGTCCGAGCCGCGCAGCGCGTGCTTGATCTGGTCGTAGCTCTCCTCGGCCGACCTGCGGCCAACGTCCGGATCGGCGCCGGAGCCGAGGCCCTGGGTCAGCTCGCGGCCGATGTGGATCTTCACGGGCGCGTCAGAGGTCTGAAGCTGCTGGAGATCGGTGTTGATGGCGACGAACTCGACCTGGCCGATGCCGGCGTCCATCATCCGGTCGATCGCGTTCAGGCCGGCGCCGCCGACGCCGACGACGCGGATCACGGCGAGGTAGGCGGAGGAGTCGCCGCGCGGGACGCGGTTGAGCCGCGGGGCGGGCTCGGGCATGGGCTCGATGTAGCGGGTGACCGGGGGCGCCGGATCGGCGGCGGGCTCGAGCTCGGGCACGTACCGCGGCTCGGGAATCGCTATCGGAGCGGGTGGAGGCGGCGGGGGCGCAGGCTGGGAGACGGGGACCGGCGCGGGCGGCGGCGTCACCGGAATCGGTGCCTCGAAGACGGGCTCGGGCTCAGGTTCCGGCGCCAGCGGGGGCGGGGCGATCAGCTCCTCCTGGTGGGACGTGTCCTCCCAGGTGGGGACGTGCTCGACCGTTGCCTCCTGCGGCTCCGGGTGCTCCTCGGGCTGGCCACCGGCGCGCGCGGCCTCCTCGGCCTGGCGCTGTGCTGCTTCGGTGGCCTTGAACAGCTCGGCCAGCGGGCCCTCACGCATGCTCGCGCGCTTGCGTGCCATTGAGCACCTCCTTCGCGAGGTCGCGGTAGAGCTTGGCCGCGTCGCCCGTCGGGTCGTAGGCCATGACGGACTGTCCCTTCACGGGCGCCTCGGCGTAGCGAATCGTCTTGCGGATGCGCGTCTTGAAGACGAGGTCGCCGAAGTTCTCCTGAAGGATCTCGACCGCCTCTTTCGAGTGCAGGAGCCGCTTGTCGAACATCGTCGGCAGGATCCCCTGGATCTCGACGCGCGGATTCAGGTTCTCGCGGATCATCGTCAGCGTGTTCTCGAGCTGGACGAGCCCGCGCAGCGAGAGGTACTCGCACTGGACCGGCACGATCACGCCGTCGGAGGCGACGAACGCGTTGATCGTCAGGAGGCCGAGCGAAGGCGGCGTGTCGATCAGGATGAAGTCGTAGTTGTCCTTGATCGGGGCGAGCGCCTTCTCGAGCGCGCGCTCGCGGCCGATCATCGAGGAGAGCGCGAGCTCGGCGCCCGCGAGATCGATCGAAGAGACGGCGACGTCGACCTCGGCGGTGTGGATGATCTCCTCGATCGGGAGTCTGTGGACGAGCACGTCGAACATCGACCGCTCGATCAGGTCGGGGTTCATCCCCTGGCTCATCGTCAGGTTGCCCTGCGGGTCGAGATCGACCAGCAGCACGCGCATCCCCTTCTCCTTGAAGGCGACGCCCAGGTTGAGTGTGGTCGTCGTCTTCGCCACGCCCCCCTTCTGGTTGGCGAATGCGATCACCCTCGGCAAGCTGACTCCTTTAGCCGTCGTCTTGGCGCGCGCGATGTTCGGGCGCGGTAATAGGTGCGTGAGCCCCATAGGGCTGCATCCTTCGGCTCACTGTAGCGGAGTCCTTCCGGCTGTCAGTCCTCGCCGTCCCAGTAGTCGAGCGGTTCGACGCGCGCGATGACGCCCACTCCGCACCAGAAGATCTTCTTCGAGCGCGGGTACCAGACGATGTCGTTGGGCTCGCGCGTGCCGTAGGCGAGGTAGCCGAGGCCGTTCTCGCCGGCGCGAAACGTGTGCGCGACGCCGGTTCCCGCGGGGCGCGAGACGACGTGCCCCGGGCGCACCGGCGTTTCCGCCTCGCCGAGGACGAGGACGCCGTCGCCATCGAGGATCACGAAGATCTCCTCCTCTGCCGCGTGGCAGTGCTCCGCCACCGCGTAGGCGCCGGGGTGAACGTCGATGCGCTTGAGTCCGGTCTTGACCGAGCCGGCGGCGCGGCCCAGATCCCGCCAGGTCGAGCGCACGCGCCCGTGATCGTCCTCGGTCGGCTCGACGACGTCGAGATTGACGATCGTGGCGGGACGTGGCCCAGGCTCGGGCAGGGGCGGCGGCCCGACCGCGACCTCAGCGTGGAACTGCGCGGGGAAGCCGTCGTAGTAGCCGGGAGTGCTCTCGGTGATGCGCAGGCCGACGACCGAGAGGCCGGTACGGGGGAAGCCGACGTTCTCGTCCTGAGTGCGCGGCCCGAAGGCGAGCACATCGAGGTTCTCGAGCGCGTGCATCGTGTGCGCAACCTCTGCGGCGCGGTAGACGATGCAGTCGCCCGGGCCAACCTCGAAGGTCTCCTCGTCCTGCCACGACAGGCCGCGTCCCGCGAGGACGAAGAAGATCTCCTCCTCCCACCCGTGCTCGTGCGCGGGAGTCGACCAGCCGCCGGCCGGGATCTCGAGACGGCGCACACCGGCGTTGACGCAGCCGGCATCCTCGCCCAGGAATGTCCAGGTTCCCTTCAGATGGCCGAGCGCGCGCGAACGCTTTCTTGCTTCGTCCCAGTGCGCGATTCCCATGACTCGTGACTATAGGAGCTTCATCCGCCGATCGGCATCAGCCTCCCTTCGAGCGCCGCGGTGCAGCCGGCCACGGCATCTTCGGCGCGTTGGCCGGCGCGGTCGGTGCGCGCCCAGGCCTCGGCCTCGACGACGAGCAGGCGCAGCTCCGCGAGCACGGCCGACGCGGGCGCAGCCTCCCGCTCGAGCGCCTCTACTCGCTCGAGTCTCGCCAGCACTGCACGCGCCTCGTCCATGCATCGAGAGTAGCCGCGCAAATGCAACGGCACCGTGCCGTCTTTGTGACGTCTCTAGACCGCGGCCGCGCGCAGGGCGAAGTACCCGGTGGGACGCGGCCGCATCCCGAGCAAAGCCTCGTCGAGCGTCGTCACGAGCCCCGCCCGGTCGCCGTGCATCAGCGTCTCGACGAGCGCCCGGCGGACGAGGTCGGCCGGCGGCTCGTCGCCCTGGAGCGCCGAGTGGAGCTCGGCCCGCTCGCTCCCCGTCTCGCCGAGCAGCATTGCTGCGCGCAGCGACGCTGCGAAGAGCCCGTCGGAGCCGCCGAGCAACGCGACCAGAGCCTCGCGCAGCTGCTCGGCGCCGGCGGCGCCCTCCTGGAACACGGAGAGCTCCCAGCGATCGAGCGCCTCGCCGAGATCCGGATCGTCGTCGGCGGCAGACAGCCGCTCGAGGAGGTCGCTAGCGAGGCGCCCGCGGAACTGGTCGAGTCGCGTCGGCTCGCCCGCCGGAATCGTTGCGGCGATCGGCAGCACCGGCCGGATCCCGTACGGCCGCCAGTCGAGCCGCTCGAACAGCACCGGCCCGGCGGCGATGGCGCCCGCCGTGGCGAGGCGAAGCGCCGTCACCGCATCGGCGAGCTCGCCCGGTGCATCCGGCGCCTCACCGCTCCCAGGCGGCAGCGAGCGCTCGAGCTCGAGCACGCAGACGCGATCCGGCTCGCGCCCGAAGTGCTGCGGCAGCAGCCCGCCGGCTTCCGGCCAGGCCGACGCGAGCTCGCCCGCGGCGGCGGCACGCACGCGAATCCCGTTCCCGAGCTCGACCGCGGTACCGAGCGAGAGCCCGACGAGTGGCGCGACCGCCGCGTAGGCGTGCTCGCCGCGGAAGAGCGACACCTCGAGCTCCGCATATGCGCGTTCGAAGGCGCTGTCCTCCCAGTCGAAGCCGCCGCAGCCTTCCGCGGTCGCGACGATCAGCGGCAGCAGGACGCTGTTGAAGAGCGCCGAGTCCTCGCTCGGCGTCGCTCCCGCATGCGCGCGCGCGAAGATGGCGGCTGACGGCTCACGACGCAGATCCTCGAGCGCGAGGCGCGCGTCCTCCCGCACCGCGAGACGCGCAGCACGTTCCTCGACGTACCCGCGCACGAGCGGCCGGTACTCGTACAGCGTCGGCCGGCCGAGCGACAGATGCTCCTCGAACGCGACGGGCAACTCGTCGCCCCGCTCGACCTCGTCGCGCAGGAAGCGGAAGGCGCCGAGGCAGAAGCCGCGGAGCGAGCGATGGATGTGTGGAGCGCGTACCGGCACAGCTTCCCCGTACGCCCTCAAACCCTGCTCTCCTGCGGGCAAGGGGACCGTTATCAAACTTGTCGATTTGTCGTCTAAGGTGCGAGTCAACGGATAGAGGGGTCCCCAGAAGTGAATATTGCGGCACTTTCAAGGCGCACAGGCGTTGCGCCTGACACACTGCGGAAATGGGAGCAGCGCTACGGCGTCCTGAAGCCGTTGCGCACCGTCGGCGGCCAGCGGCGGTACACGGAGCTCGACGTCGCGCGCGTCGGCTGGCTGCTGGCGCGACTCGGCGAGGGCTACCGGATCGGTGAGGCGGCAGCGCTCCTCGGCGAGGGCAGCTCGTCGCCGCCGAACGGCTCGGGCGAGCTGCTCGAGAGCCTCAAGGAGGCGGTGAGCGCGCGCGATCACGCGGCGACTTCGCGGCTGCTCGACCAGGCATTTGCGCTTCAGGATGTCGAGGAGACGCTTGCCGAGGTCGCCCAGCCGCTGCTCCGCTGGATCGGCGACGGGTGGGCCGCCGGAGATCTGAACGTCGCCGACGAGCACCTCCTCACCCAGAAGCTGCGCGGACGTCTGGAGCGGCTCCTCACGGACACGCACGGAGGCGTGCGCGGCGTCGCCGTCCTCCTCTGCGGCCCCGGCGAGCGACACGAGCTCGGGCTCCTGATGTTCGGCGTCCTCCTGCGTGCCGACGGCTGGGAGATCGCCTACCTCGGTCCGGACACGCCGCTCTCCGACGCGCTCACGCTCGCCGAGCGCCTCTCGGCCAAGCTCCTGGCAATCAGCGTCGGGATGGAGGAGCACGCGAACGCGCTGCGGAAGGCATTCGCCGAGATCGAGCTGCCGCCCGAGTTCCAGATCGTGGTCGGTGGCGCCGCCGCTTGCCCGGTCCTCGCGGGCGACGTCGGTGCCCGGTTCTTCGACGCCGATCTGCCGAACGCGGTGCGGGAGCTGCAGGCGCTCGCCAGTTAGATCACGTCTGGCCGCGGGAGTACTTTCACACCCTCTGATCGCAGTACGACCTGGGAGGGGAAGTGATGCGGAAGTCGAGACTGCTCGGCCTCGTCGCAGTGCTCGCAGCCGTGGCCGGAGGGCGGCCACCTTCGCGTGGGCGGAGGCGAACGACGCGACGACGATCAACGCGTGCGTCGCGAACGAGAACGGCCAGGTGCGGATCGTCAAGGCCGGCACGGCATGTTGTCGCGCCGAGACTGCGACGAGCTGGAACACCGCCGGGTCCCGCCGGCCCCGCGGGTCCGGCCGGCCCACAAGGCCCCGCCGGTTCGAGCGGCGGCGCCGGTGGCGGCCAGTCGGTGATCGGCACCATCGCAATCACAGGGAAGCAGGGTGCGTTCACCAGGTCTCCGTTCAGCATCGAGGGGCTCATCCACGAGATCGTCTCGCCGCGCGACCCGGCCTCCGGCCTGCCTACCGGCAGGCGGCTGCACAAGCCGATCACGATCACGGCAGAGGTGGGGATCGCCGCACCGCAGCTGATGAACGCGATCGCCCAGAACCAGACGCTGCCGACTGTCGTGATCAGCCTCTACAAGGCGGGCACGACCACGGTCGGGACGACGATCACGCTGACCAACGCGAGCGTGTCGGACTTCTCGAATCAGTGCAATGCGGCGTATCCGAACTGCGAGACGCCTTCGTTCACGTACCAGAAGATCGAATGGACGTGGGTCGACGGCAACATCACGGCCTCGGACGACTGGGAGGCACCGATCTCCTAGCGATGCGCCCCGACCGGGGGCCGGCGCGAGTGCCGGCCTCCGGTCTACGGACGGAGAACTGCGCGGCGCGGCCCGGCGAGGAAGCCGGCCTCGACGAGCAGCGTCATCACGTCGCTCTCGATCACGGGCCTGCCGTCGAACCGTTCGACCGCGAGCCGTTTCGCACCGCCTGCCCGAACGTGGGCGACGAGGGCGGCCAGGGCAGGACGGAGCCACGCGTCCTCGGGGTCGCGCAGCGGCACGAGCGTGCGCCCGCCGCGCTCGACGAAGAGGGCGGCCTCGCCGCCGAGAAGGACGACCTGTGCGCCGGCGACCCGAGCGGCACGGCCCTGAGCGCGCTTCGGCCACGGCAGCGCAGCGCCGTACGGCTGTGCGGGATCGGCGGCGGCGAGGACGAGCGCCTCAGGCTCCTCACCGTCCCGCGGCCGCAGCTCTCGGAGCCGCTCGACCGCACCGGGCAAGGCGAACTGTGCGCCGCCGAGGCCTTCGACGAAGTAGCCGCGACGGCACGAGCCGAGCGTCTCGAGCGCGCGAAGCTCTCCGTAGACCGCGCCGTAGCCGCCGGCGATCCCTTCGCCGCGGACGCCGTCGCGCATCACGATTCCCTGGCGCTCGAGCAGGAGCTCGGCCAGCGCACGGCGATCCGGGCGACCTTCGAAGAGACGCGCGGTCGGCGACCAGCGGCCCTGCGTCGCGGTGACTGCGCCGGCACGAGCACGGGAGAACCGCCGCGGTCGCTCGGAAGCGCGCGGCGCCTCGTAACGGCGACCGGCGCGGAGCGGCGTCCAGGCGTCGTTCGTCACCTCGCCGGCCCAGACGAGATCCCAGAGCGCGGGCAATGCGGTCTCGGCTTCCAGCTCGGCGAAGGCGAGGAGGTCGGGCCAGAACTCGGCGCTCCGTCCGAGCGCGCCGCGAAGTGCATCGTGCACTTCGCCGTCGGGTGGCGGCGCGGCTGCCGGGCTGCCGAGCACGGGCGCGTCGTCGCGGAAATACACGGCGACCCGGTCGAGGCCGGCGCCGATCCAGACGAGCTCGCCCGAAGCGCAGAGGGCGTCGAGCTGCTCCGGCCTGTATTGCGGTACGCGGCGCGGCAGGACGTCCGACTCCCAGAGGGAGACCGGTAGCGGCAGCCCCTGCAGCGGGACGAGCGCCTCGCGCAGGGTCGCCCGCCGGCCGATTCCGTGCCAGTGCGGGAGGAACCGGCCGAGCGCGGCCTGCTCTGCGGGCTCGACCTCACGGCGAAGCGCGGCGAGCGAGGCGCGGCGGAGCCGGCGGAGAACGTCCGGGTCGCACCACTCGCGCTCGGTGCCGCCTGGGCGCAGCTCGCCACGGACGAGCTTCTCGCCGTGCTCGAGCTCGAGCAGCTCCGACTCGACATCGCGTCCGAAGCGAGCGTTCGCCTCGGCGGTCGTGAACGGCCCGCGCCCTCGCGCGTAACGGAGCACGAGCTGCGAGAGCGACTCGGGGCCGCCCTCGAGGAAGACGTCCGGGAGCCCGCTCGGCGGCATCGCGCCGAGCGCGTCGCGGTAGCGGCCCGCGTCCTCTGCGGCGATCAGGCGCTCCTCTCCGGCGACGCGGATCCAGACGGCGCGGCGCTCGTGGACGAGCGGCTCGACGAACGCGGGGTCGAGCTCGGCGGCGCGCAGGTCGCCGCGAAGGCGCAGCTGATCATGCAGCTCGTCCGGGCTCCGCGGGGCGCCGCGGAGCTGCGTCTCGACGTCGGCGAGCGCATCGGCGTCGAGCAGGTCTCGCAGCTCCTCCTGGCCGAGCAGCTCGCGGAGCAGGTCACGGTCGAGCGAGAGCGCCTGGGCCCGCCGCTCCGCCGGCGGCGTGTCGTCCTCGTACATGTACGTCGCGATGTAGTCGAAGAGGAGCGAGGTCGCGTAGGGCGAGGCTGAAGCGGTCTCGACGTCGACGAGATCGATCGCGCGCGTCTGCAGCCCGTGTAGCAGCCGCTTCAGCGCGGGCAGGTCGAAAACGTCCTGGAGACATTCGCGGTAGGTCTCGAGGATGACCGGGAACGAGCCGTAGCGGCGCGCGACCTCGAGCAGGCTCTGCGCCTTGAGGCGCTGCTGCCAGAGCGGCGTACGCTGCCCGGGACGGCGGCGCGGGATGAGCAGCGAGCGTGCTGCGTTCTCGCGGAAGCGGGCGCCGAACAGCGCGGTCTGCCCCACCTCCTGCACGACGAGCTCTTCGATCTCCTCCGGCCCGATCGTCAGCTCGGCGATCGGCGGCGAGACGTCGGAGTCGGGCAGATGGAGCGCTATGCCGTCGTCCGACCAGAGCGATTGCACCTCGACGCCGAGCGTCTCGCGCAGGCGCGCGGCGAGCGCGAGCGCCCACGGCGCATGCACGCGCGCGCCGAACGGGGTGAGGATGCAGACGCGCCAGTCGCCGATCTCGTCGCGGAAGCGCTCGATCACCACAGTGCGGTCGGAGGGGATCGCGCCGGTCGCCGCAGCCTGCTCGCGGAGGAAGGTGACGAGGTTGCCGGCCGCGCGATCGTCGAGGAAGTGCCGCGTCGTCAGCCGCTCGAGCGCCTTGTGGTCGGAGAGCGCGACGAGCTCACGCGACACGCGGCCGATCGCCTCGCCGAGCTCGTACGGACGGCCGATTCCCTCGCCCTTCCAGAACGGCACGGCGCCGGGCACCCCGGGCGCGGGCGAGACGAGCACGCGGTCGCGAGTGATCTCCTCGATCCGCCAGCTCGAGGCACCGAGCAGGAACACCTGGCCTGCGCGCGCCTCGTAGACCATCTCCTCGTCGAGTTCGCCGACGCGACCGCCGCCCTCGACGAGGAAGACGCCGAAGAGGCCGCGGTCGGGGATCGTGCCGGCGTTCGTGACCGCAAGCCGGCGCGCGCCCGGGCGGCCGCGGATGACACCGGCCGTGCGATCCCAGACGATCCGTGGCCGCAACTCGGCGAACTCGTCGGACGGGTAGCGGCCCGCGAGCATGTCGAGCACGTTCTCGAGCTGGACGCGCGAGAGGTCGGCGAACGGATAGGCCAGGCGGACGAGGTCGTAAAGCTCGTCGACGGTGATCTCTTCGTCGGCGCAGATCGCGACGATCTGCTGGGCGAGCACGTCGAGTGGGTTGCGCGGGATCACGGTCTCCTCGATCGCCCCCTCGGCCATCCGCTCGGCGACGACGGCCGACTCGAGGAGGTCGGCGCGGAACTTCGGGAAGATGCGCCCGGACGAGACCGCCCCGAGGTCGTGCCCGGCCCGGCCGATCCGCTGGAGCCCGCGCGCGACGGACTTCGGGCTCTCGACCTGGATCACGAGATCCACGGCGCCCATGTCGATTCCGAGCTCGAGCGACGAGGTTGCGACGAGGCACGGGATGCCGCCGCGCTTCAGCAGCTCCTCGATCTCGACCCGCTGCTCGCGCGCGAGCGAGCCGTGGTGCGCGCGGGCGAGGTCGCGGCCGGCGAGCTCGTTGAGCCGCAGCGCGAGACGCTCGGCGAGTCGGCGGTTGTTGACGAAGACGATCGTCGAGCGGTGCGACTCGACGAGGCTGAGGATCTCGGGGTAGATCGAGGGCCAGATCGAGTTGCCCTCGCCCGGCTCGCGCATGTCGTCGAGCGGGACGACGACCTTGAGATCGAGCTCCTTGCGCGAGCCTGCATTGACGAGCTCGATCGGCCGGCCGCCCGACACGAACCTGCCGATCTCCTCGAGCGGGCGCTGCGTCGCGGAGAGCCCGATCCGCTGCACCGACCCTGAGGCAAGACGCTCGAGCCGCTCGACCGAGAGGGCCAGGTGTGCCCCGCGCTTGGTTCCCGCAACGGCGTGTACCTCGTCGAGGATCAGCGTCTCGACCGAACGCAGCTGCTCGCGCGCCTGCGAGGTGAGCAGGAGGAAGAGCGACTCGGGCGTGGTGATCAGGATGTCGGGCGGCGTGCGGAGCAGCGCCTGGCGCTCGCGCTGCGACGTGTCACCGGTGCGGACGCCGACGGTCAGCTTCGACTCGATTCCCGCCAGCGGGCCGCGGAGGTTGCGCTCGACGTCGTAGTTGAGCGCCTTCAGCGGCGAGACGTAGAGGAGGCGGAGCCCGGCGCCGGGGGTCGCGTTCAGCCTGTCGATCCCGTAGAGGAACGCGGCGAGCGTCTTGCCCGAGCCGGTCGGCGCCTGGATCAGCGTGTGCTCGCCGCGCGCAATGGCGGGCCAGCCGAGCGTCTGGGCGGGCGTCGGGCCGTCGAACGTCCGCTCGAACCAGGCCCGAGTCCCTGGACTGAACGGCTTGAGCGGATCCACCTGCTCAGCGTACAGTCCTGGTCATGGCCGCCGACCGTCTCTATTTCACGGCCGACGACGAGGCGAATGCACTGCTCGCCCGTGATCCTGTCGCGCTGCTGATCGGCTTCGCGCTCGACCAGCAGGTCACCGTGCAGAAGGCGTTCTCGGGCCCGCTCGAGCTGGAGCGGCGGCTCGGCACGCTCGACCCCGGCCGGATCGCGGCAACCGATCCGGCGGAGCTCGAGCGCGTGTTCCGCGAGAAGCCGGCGATCCACCGTTTCCCAGGGGCGATGGCCACGCGAGTCCGCGATCTCTGCGAGGTGATCGACGAGGAGTACGGCGGCGACGCGCAGCGGATCTGGCGCGAGGCGGCCGACGGCGCGGATCTCAAGAAGCGTCTTGCTGCGTTGCCGGGCTTCGGCGACATGAAGGTGCGCTCGATGCTGGCCGTGCTCGCGAAGCGGTTCGCCGTCAGCCCGCCGGGAATGGCGTCTGTGGTTCCGACGCATCCGACGCTCGGTGACGTCGACTCCCCCGAAGCGCTCGAGAGTTACCAGGCCGCGAAGCGCGCGTACAAGGCGGCGCAACGGGCCGCCTCGGCTTGATCGAACTGCGGACGCTCAGCGACGGCGGCCAGGCTCCCGAGTCGATCGCGGATGAGCTCGCCGCGTTTCTGGCCGGGGCCGAGCGCTCGCTGGACATCGCGATCTACGACGTGAAGCTGGACGGCGGCCCCGAGCGGACCGTCCTCGACGCCCTCATGGCTGCACGCGCGCGAGGCGTCGCGATCCGGCTCGCCTTCAACGCCGACCACCCCGGCCACATGCACGGCCCGCCGCCGCCCGAGACCGACCCCGAGCTGCTGGCCGCGCTTCCCGTCGAGACGCGCGCAATTCCCGGGATCCCGGACCTGATGCACCACAAGTACGTTGTGCGCGACGGCGGCGCGGTCTGGACCGGATCGACGAACTGGACGCTCGATTCGTGGACGCGCGAGGAGAACGTGATCGTGCGTATCGCCTCGGAGGCGATCGCGGCGTCGTACACCCTGGACTTCGAACAGCTCTGGGCGAAGAGCTCCGTCGAGGCGAGCGGCGCGGTACCGCCGACGGAGGTGCAGGTCGACGGAACGGTGGTGCGCGCCTGGTTCTGCCCGCGTCGAGGGCTCAAGCTCGCGCACCGGATCGCGAACGCGATCGGCACGGCCGAGCGACGGGTCCGGATCGCCTCGCCGGTGATCACCTCCGGCCCGATCCTCCGCTCGCTCCGCGACGTCGTCACGGACGGCAAGGTCGACGTCGCCGGCGCGGTCGACATCACGCAGATCGAGGAGGTCTTCACGCAGTGGGCCGGTCACGCCGAGACGACCGCCTGGAAGGCCGAGGCGCTGAAGACCGTGCTGCGGAGCGCGCCGTTTTCCGGCAAGCGCTCGACGCCGTACACGCCGACGAGCATCCACGACTACATGCACGCGAAGCTGACGGTCTGTGACGACACGGTCTTCGTCGGCAGCTTCAACCTCTCGCACTCCGGCGAGCGGAACGCGGAGAACGTCCTCGAGCTCGAGGACGCCGCGCTCGCCGACCGCCTGGCCGCGTTCGTGGACGAGGTGCGCGCGAGGTACCCTGCCGTCTCGTTGTGAAGACAGCCGCCGCCCTCGCGGCCGCCCTCGTGCTCGGAGGCGCGGCCGCCTCATCGCCGCACCTCGCTGCCGCGCCGAAGTGCGGGATCTTCCCGGCGTCGAATCCGTGGAACGAGCGCGTTGACTCGCTGCCGGTCGCGAGCGATTCCGCCGCGATCGTCGCCTCGATCGGCACAGGCGGAGGCCTCCACGCCGACTTCGGCTCCGGGCTCTGGGACGGAGCGCCGATCGGGTTCCCGATCACGGTCGTCCCCGGAAGCCAGCCGAAGGTTCGAGTCGCGTTCGACTACGCCGACGAGAGCGACAAGGGGCCATACCCGATCCCCGCGAAGGTGAAGATCGAAGGCGGCGGCGACCGGCACGCGCTCATCGTCGACCGCTCGAGCTGCAAGCTCTACGAGCTGTACTCGCTTCACCGCAGCGGCTCGGGCTGGGCGGCTGGCTCGGGCGCGATCTGGAGCCTGAGCTCGAACAAGCTCCGGCCCGCGGGCTGGACGTCCGCCGACGCAGCGGGGCTGCCGATCCTGCCCGGGCTCGCGCGGTACGACGACATCGCGTCGGGCGGGATCAGGCACGCGCTCCGGTTCACGGTGTCGCGAAGCCGGAAGGCGTACGTCTGGCCCGCGCGGCATTACGCAAGCTCCGATACCGACCCGAGCCTGCCGCCGATGGGGCTGCGGCTCCGCCTGAGGGCAGGCTTCGACACGAGCGGCTTCCCGCCGCAGGCGCGGGCGGTGCTCGAGGCGCTGAAGCGGTACGGGATGATCGTCGCCGACAACGGCTCGAGCTGGTACATCAGCGGAGCGCCCGACCCGCGGTGGTCGAACGACGACCTGCATTCTCTCGGGCGCGTTCGCGGGTCCGACTTCGAGGTCGTCGACACGACGGCCCTCCATCCCTAACCCCCGCCCGCCCACGGGGAACCTCAAAATAGCTCGCGGCGGCGCGCTCGTTTGTGCCAACTTCGTGTCGAATCTCCGCGCGGCCTAGGATCCTCCCCGTGATCCTCGAGAACGGGACGATCCGCACGCTCGATCCGTCGCTTCCCGTCGCCCGCGCGTTGGCAATCGCCGGCGAGCGGATCGCCGGCGGAGTCGGCACCCACGAGACCGCGCTCGCGAGCCCGGAGACGATCGATCTCGGCGGCCGGTGCGTCGTCCCCGGCCTCAACGATGCGCACGTGCACTTCCCGACGTGGGCACTCGCGCAGCGCCAGGTCTCACTCGACGGGGCGCGGAGCCTCGAGGAGGCCGTCGCGCGCGCCGGCGAGGCGGCGGCTTCGCTCCCAACCGGGCGCTGGCTCCGCGGGCACGGCTGGCGCGACGGTGACTGGTTGCCGTCCGTCGAGCCGACGCGCGAGTCCCTCGATGCCGTCACAGGCGAGCGTCCGGCGGCCCTGATCGCCAAGGACTACCACTCGCTCTGGCTCAACTCGGCGGCGCTTGCGCTCGCGGGCGGCGACCTCGAGGTCACGGGCGGAGTCGTCGAGCGCGACGCGAAGGGCGAGCCGACCGGGATCCTCCGCGAGGAGGCCGCGTGGCGGTTCAAGGAGCGCCACATGCTGACCGGCGACGACGAGTACCTCGAGGCGATGCGAGCCGGGATCAAGCTCGCGCACAGCCGCGGCGTCACGGCCGTTCACGACAAGGACGGCTGGCTCGGAGCGCTCCGGCTCTGGCAGCGCCTCGAAACCGAAGGCTTGCTCGGCCTCCGCGTCCTCCAGTCGGTGTCGCACGAGCAGGTCGGCGAGCTGCATTCGCTCGGAATTCGCTCCGGCTTCGGCAGCCAGATGCTGAAGCTCGGCCACCTCAAGGTCTTCATGGATGGGACGCTCGGATCGCGGACCGCGTGGATGCTGGACGGCTCAGGCGTTCAGATCACGAGCGGCGAGCAACTCGCGGAGATCATCCGGCACGGCGCCGAGGCAGGCTTCCCCGTCGCCGTCCACGCAATCGGCGACCGGGCAAACCGTGAAGCCCTCGACGCGTTCGAGGCAACACAGGCGGTGTGGCGGCCGCTCGGGCTCCGCCACCGGATCGAGCATTCCCAGTGCCTTGCAGCCGTGGATCTCCCCCGCTTCGCCGCGCTCGGAATCGCCTGCTCGGTGCAGTTCTCGCACGCACCGTCGGACCGTGACCTGGCCGACCGCTACTGGGCCGACAAGACGGAGGGCGCATACGCGTTCCGGGCTCTCTGGGAGTCCGGCGCGCTCCTCGCGAACGGTTCCGACGCTCCGATCGAGGAGCTCGATCCGCTCGCCGGAATCCGCGCAGGCGTTCGCAGGACGATCGACGACCGGCCTGCCTGGCACCCGGAGCATGCAGTGACCGCCGAGCAAGCCCTCCGGGCGAGCACCGTGAACGCGGCCTGGCTCGCAGGCGACGAGCATCGCCGCGGCAAGCTCGTGCCCGGCTTCCTCGCCGATCTCGTCGTGCTCGACCGTGATCCGGTCGAGGACCTCGACGCCGAAGTCGTGGCCACGCTGATCGCCGGGCGTTGGGTGCACAAGCCGCCGCCCTGGGACTGAGTCACACTTTCGGCGCTCTCTCGTCACCCATGCGTGCGCCTCACGGCGGTAGCCTCGACGGCAACGGGGCGGGAGGTGGGGTTCCCGGATTTAGACGCGTCAACCTAGAGGGCGCGCGCGCCGACTCGCCAGCTACAATCAGCGCGATGCGCACGATGAATCCCGTCCATACGAAGCCCGGCTGCTCGGTCGCTGCATGCGCCGAGATCATCGGCTCGAAGTGGACTGCGCTCCTCGTCCACGATCTCTCCGAGGGCCCGCGCCGGTTTTCCGAGCTCGAGCACTCGTGCCCGGGGATCAGCCCGCGCACGCTCTCCGAGCGCCTCCGCGCGCTCGAGCACGACGAGATCGTCGAGCGCCACAGCTACCCCGAATCGCCGCCGCGGGTCGAGTACCAGCTCACCCAGAAGGGGTCGGCACTGCTGCCGATCATCGAGGCGATGCGCGAGTTCGGCCACGAGTGGATGGGCGACGACCCGCACGCCCACGCGCACTGACCTAGAGCGCGGCGTACCCCAGGAACAGCTCTCGCGCGGCGGCGACGCCGAGCGGTAGGTATTCGAGCAGCATCCGCTCGTTCGGCGAGTGGATGTTCCCTTCGGGAAGGTCGAAGCCGGTGATCACGGTCGGGATGCCCTTGTCGGCGAGCGCCGGCACGATCGGGAGCGAGCCACCGGAGCGAACGAGCAGCGGCCGCACGCCGAGCGCGCGTTCGAATGCATCGAGCCCGAGCTGAATCGCGCGCTCCTCGGGACGGACGAGCCCCGGCGGTGCCGAAGCAGAGCGCTCGATCTCGACCTCGGCGCCGATGGGCGCCGCGTCGCGGAGCAGCCGCTCGAGCGCGTCGGCGACCTCATTCGCATCCTGGCCCGGAGCGAGCCTGATCGAGAGGTTCGCCTCGGCGAACACCGGTAGCACCGTCTTCTGCAGGACGGCCGAGCCACCCTCGATCCCGTGTACGTCCACGGCCGCGCCCGCCCACGTTCGGAGGTAGTAGTCCTCGGCGGCACCCCGATCCATCGGCTTCGCTCCCTGATCGGAGAGCACCTCGGCTCCCGGCTGCAGCGTCCGCCAGGCGGCGAGCTCGTCCTCGGTCGGTTGCGCGATCCCGGCGCGCAGCGGTTCGGGGAGCAGCCCGTCGGGCCCGGCAACGACCGCCTGCAGCGTCTGCATCAACGCGTGCATCGCATTGAGCGCGGCACCGCCGAACATCCCCGAGTGCAGGTCACGCGCGCCGGTCCGCACCGTGACGTGGAAGTACACGATCCCGCGCGCGGACAGGTTGAAGCAGGGCACGCCACGGGCCAGCATGCCGCTGTCGAAGATCACGCAGGCATCCGCGCCTCGCTCGTCGGCCTCGAGAAACTCGACGATCGAGTGGCCGCCCGTCTCCTCCTCGCCGTCGCAGGCGAACCGCACGTTGACCGGCAACTGGCCGGCGCGGGCGAGCTCGGACGCCGCCTGGAGCAGCATCCAGAGCTGGCCCTTGTCGTCGGCGACACCGCGAGCGTAGAGCCAGCCGTCTCGCACCGTCGGCTCGAACGGGGGGCTTGCCCACTCACCGAGCGGAGCAGGCGGCTGGACGTCGAAGTGGCCGTAACAGAGCACCGTCGGCGCCGACTCGGCGTTCTCGGAGGCGCGCAGCTCGCCGATCGCGAGCGGCTGGCCGTGCCAGTCGACGAGCTCGCACTCGCCGCCGGCGCGGCGGATGAACGCGCAGACCCACTCGCACGCAGCAACGACATCGGCCGCGTGCGCCGGGTCGGCGCTGATCGACGGGATCCGCAGGAGCTCCGAGAGCTCTTCGAGCAGGGCCGGGTCCATGCGGCGCGAGTCTATGCGACGTCGCGCAGCTTCTGGCTCTCGGCCAGCGCACGCAGCTTCTTCAGGCTCTGGTTCTCGATCTGGCGGATCCGCTCGCGCGTGACGTTGAACGTCCGCCCAACTTCGTCGAGCGTGCGCGGATGCTGCCCGTCGAGCCCATAGCGGAGCTCGAGCACACGCCGCTCGCGGTGCGAGAGCGTGCCGAGAATCTTCTCGAGCGCCTCCTTGCGGAGCGTCACCTCGGCCGCCTCGTCGGGGAGCGGCATCGACTCGTCGGTGAGGAAGTGGCCGAACTCCGACTCCTCCTCGTCGCCGACCGGCTTCTCGAGCGAGACCGGCGTCTGCGCGCTGCGACGGATCTGCTCGACCTCCTCCGGAGCGAGATCGAGGTCGAAGCCGATCTCCGCCGCGGTCGGCTCGCGCCCGAGCTCGGCGCGGAGCTTCCGCTCGGAACGGACGATCTTGTTCAGCTTCTCGACGACATGCACGGGCATCCGGATCGTGCGCGCCTTGTCGGCGAGCGCCCGCGCGACGGCCTGGCGGATCCACCACGTCGCGTAGGTCGAGAACTTGAAGCCCTTGCGGTAGTCGAACTTCTCGGCGGCGCGAACGAGGCCGATCGTGCCCTCCTGAATCAGGTCGAGGAACGGCAGCCCCTGGTTCCGGTACTTCTTCGCGATCGAGACGACGAGGCGCAGGTTCGCCTCGACCATCTGCTGCTTCGCGCGGTGGTCGCCGCGCTCGATCCGCTTGGCGAGCTCGACCTCCTGCGGCGCCGTCAGCAGGTTGACGCGGCCGATGTCCTTGAGGAAGAGCTGCAGCGAGTCGGTCGAGACTTCGCGCGGCTCCTGCTCCGGGACGATCTCCTCTTCGACGACGGCCTCGGCACCGTCGACGACCTCGATGTGAAGCTCCTCGAGGGCGTGGTAGAAGTCGTCGATCTGCCCTGCCTCGAGTTCGAGCTCGTCGAACGCGAGCGCGATCTCATCGGCGCTGAGCGACCCGGATTCACGAGCCGCCTCGAGCAGGAGCTTCGCCTCGTCGGTCTCGAGCACATCGACGACGACAACGGTCGTTACCTGCGTCCCGACACCCTCTCCTCCGCTCATCGAACCCCCTCGGACGCGGACTCCAGACTCCGTGCGCGCTCAGCTTAGACGCAAATGCATGATTTTGCTCGGGGGCGGAACTATTACAGGAATCGCGCTCATCGTGCCTTGATTCCGCTGAGGCTCTGGAGGAAGCGCGCGGCCTCCTGGCCGAACTCCGTCCGTGGCCCGTCGGCGACCGCGAGGCGCAGCTCCTGCCGGGCCTGCTTCAGCTCGCCGAGCCAGAGCAGGAGCACGCCGAGATGGAAACGGACGGTCGGCGAGCGCGGAAACCGGCGCGCGAGCGGCCCGAGCTTCGAGAACGCGAGCGACGGCTGCGCCTTGGTGAAACGGCCGACCGCGGCGGCCACCTGGGCCTGCGGATCGTTCGGTGCGAGCGCGGCCGCGGCGAGGAACTGGCGCTCGGCCGACAGCGGATGGCCGAGGCGCTGCAGCGCGATCCCGTAGACCAGCTTGTCCCGGTAGGTGCCGGTCGCGGCGCGCCGCTCGAGCGCAAGGAGCTGGAGCGACGGGGCGAGGCGGGTGACCGCCGCCGGCGGACGGTAGCTCGTGACGACGTAGGGCAGCCCGCGCGGGAAGCCCGGGTGAAGGAGGTCGCCTGCCCGGACGCCCGAGGGCGAGTCGGGCCCGGCCGCGGCGGCCCGGCGCCACGCCGACAAGGCCCCCGCGTCATGACCCGCCCAGTAACGCGCGAGACCGAGGTTGAGCAGCACCTCCGCGTTGCCGGGGTTCGCGGTGGCGAGTCGCTCGACCCTGACGAGCGAGCCCTTCGGCCAGGACGCGAAGGCGGCGCCGAGCTGACCCTCCAGCGAAGAGTCGCGGTCGAAGATCGTCGCCGCCCCTGACGCGTTCCCGTTCGAGTAGAGCGTCGAGGCCCGCCGCAGCGCGACAGCCGCAGCGTCGGTGCGGACCCCGAGGTCTAGCTCTAGCGGTGGCAGGCCCTTCCTCTGACCGACCGCGGCGCTCTTGTGGCCCGACGACTGGAGCGCGGCGATCGCCGCAACGCTGCCGCCCGCCACGACGGCGACAGCGACGACCACTGCCGTGACACGCGTTCTCGGGCTCACGGGCGCGACCGTAGCGGGAATGCGCCGGTGCGCGGCGTAGTTACAAACCTTGCGCGCCGACCCCACCGGCTCCGGCGTCGCTATATTTCCAATAGCAATGGCTTCCTACCGCGACTTACTCAACCAGGTGAAAGCGGAGATCCGCGAGATCGACGCTGCCGGTGCGCTCGAACTCCACGAGAGCGACGACGCGCCGCTCTTCGTCGACGTGCGCGAGCACGACGAGTGGAACGAGGGTCACATCCCCGGCGCGGTGCACGTGCCGCGCGGCTTCCTCGAGTCGCGGATCGAGGGCGTCGCGCCCGACCACGACCGGCCGATCGTCGTCTACTGCGCCGGCGGCGCGCGCTCCGCGTTCGCCGCGAAGGCGCTCGACGAGCTCGGCTACGGCCAGGTCGTCTCGCTCGCCGGCGGTTACACCGACTGGAAGCGGAACGGCTACGAGACGAAACTGCCGGTTTCACTCGACGCCGCCAAGCGCGCCCGCTACAGCCGCCACCTCCTGATCCCCGAGGTCGGTGAGGAGGGTCAGCTCAAGCTGCTCGACTCGCGTGTGCTCCTGATCGGCGCCGGCGGGCTCGGCTCCCCCGCCTCGCTCTATCTCGCCGCCGCGGGAGTCGGCACGCTCGGCATCGTTGATGCCGACGTTGTCGACGAGTCGAACCTCCAGCGCCAGATCGTCCACTCGACGAGCACGCTCGGCCACTACAAGGTCGACTCGGCGAAGGCCACGATCGAGGCGCTGAACCCGGACGTCGAGGTGGTCGCCTACCGCGAGCGCCTCACCTCGGAGAACATCGAGCGGATCCTCGGCGACGGCTGGGACCTGATCGTCGACGGCGCCGACAACTTCCCGACTCGCTACCTCGTCAACGACGCGTCGGTCTGGCACGACATCCCGGTCGTGCACGGCTCGATCTACCGCTTCGAGGGCCAGGTCACCGTCTTCAAGCCGCACGTCGGCCCGTGCTACCGCTGCCTCTTCCCGCAGCCGCCGCCGCCGGAGCTCGCGCCGAGCTGCGCCGAGGGCGGCGTGCTCGGAGTGCTGCCGGGAATCATCGGCTCACTTCAGGCGAACGAAGCGCTCAAGCTGCTGCTCGGGATCGGCGACCCGCTGATCGGCCGGCTCCAGCTGATCGACGCGCTCGGCTCGACGATCGACGAGGTCTCGCTGAAACGCGATCCGAACTGCCCTGTCTGCGGCGAGCACCCGACGATCACCGACTACATCGACTACGTCGAGTTCTGCAATGCCGGCCGCGGGGTCGCCCCGTGACCGCGGTGCGGATCCCGCCGACGCTGCGTCCCGAGGTCGGCGGCGCGCGCCAGGTCGAGGCGAACGGCGCGACGGTGCGAGAGCTGCTCGACGACCTCACCGAGCGCTATCCGAGTCTCGGCTCCCAGCTCTGGGACGCGGGCGACATCGCGCCGTTCGTGAACATCTACCTCGAGGGCGAGGACGTACGGACCCTCGACGGGCTCGAAACGCCGGTCAAGGAGGGCTCTACCGTGATCCTGCTTCCGGCGATGGCCGGCGGTGCATAGGGTCATCACCCCCTCGCTGCTCGACCTCGTCGGCGACACGCCGCTGGTCGAGCTGGCCCGCCTGACGCCAAAGGCTTCGGTGCGGATGTACGCCAAGCTCGAGGGCCAGAACCCGACGGGCTCGATCAAGGATCGCGTCGCGAAGTCGATGATCGACGCGGCCGAGACCTCCGGCGAGCTCGAGCCGGGACGACACCTGCTCGAGCCGACGAGCGGGAACACGGGCATCTCGCTCGCCCTGATCGCCAAGCTCAAGGGCTATCCACTCACGTGCGTGATGCCGGAGAACGCGACGGAGGAGCGCAAGCGCCTGCTGCGGCTCTACGGCGCCGAGATCATCCTCTCGCCCGCCGCCGAGGGCTCGAACGGCGCCGTTCGCATGGCGCTCGAGCTCGCGGAGAACGACCCGCGTTACTTCATGCCGTTCCAGTACGGCAACGAGGCCAACCCGCGCGCCCACTACGAGGGCACCGGCGCCGAGATCGCCGCCGCGCTCGACCGGGTCGACGTGCTCGTCGCAGGGCTCGGAACGGGAGGCACGCTGATGGGCACCGGCGACCGGCTCCGCGAGAGCTTCCCGGGGATCGTCGTCGCCGCAGCCGAGCCGCTTCCCGGCGATCCGGTGATGGGGCTGCGCTCGCTCGAGGACGGCTACGTGCCGCCGATCCTCGACATCTCGAAGCTCGACCGGAAGCTGCTCGTCTCGAACGCCGAGGCCGTCGCCGCGGTGCGCGCACTGCTCGACATCGAG
>CAVQZA010000001.1:0-120838 GCA_963718355.1 uncultured Actinomycetes bacterium | reverse complement strand
TGAAGCCGGTTCTGGAGAAGCTCGAGGCATAGGCGCAAGTTTTCGCCGGGTCGGGCGTCTTCCCACCCGGAGGGGCGGATTCCGGCGCGGCGAACCTACGGGGACGCCGCGCCGGAGCTCTATCTAGGGTCCTTCCCGTGTGGTTTCTCCTCGCAGTCGTCCTTCTCGCCGCAGCAGCGGTCGCCTGGGGCTGGTTCGAGGCGGGCTGGGTCCGTTATCGCGTGCTCGACGTCCAGATCCCGGGCTTGCCGCCGGAGCTCGACGGGGTGCGGCTCGTCCACCTCTCCGACTTCCACCTCGGCGTTCCCTCGCGCGGCGAGCGCGCGGTGGCGCGCGCGGTCACCTGGACGGCGGCGCGCGACCCGGATCTCGTGCTCGTCACCGGCGACCTGCTCTCGCGCCCACGCGGGGAGGAGCGCCTGCGCGAGCTCGTTGCGCACCTGCCGCGCGCCTACGCGATCCTTGGCAACCACGACCTCGCGGTCAGCCGCGACCCGTTTTCGACTCCGGCGCGCGTCGACGACCTCGGCGCCGCGACGCTGCTCTCCGACGAGGGGCGGCGACTCGAGCTGCGCGGGAAGAGCGTCTGGATCGCCGGCATCGACCCGGCCTCGCGCGGCGACGAGAACCGACTAGCGCAGGACGCCGATCTCCGCATCCTGCTCACGCACTTCCCGAACGCCGTCGACCGGATCGACGCCGGCTCCTACGACCTGATCCTCGCCGGCCACATGCACGACGGCCAGATCTGCATCCCGTATCCCGGCGGCAAGCTACGGCTGGCGCATCTCCGTGCCCGCTACACCCGGGGCCTCTACCGCCGGCCGAGCGGACTGATGCACGTCTCGCCGGGCCTCGGCACCACGTTCGTCCCGTTCCGCTTCTGCGCCCGCCCCGAGGCGACAGAAATCGTCTTACACTCAACGTGATGGAGGGCCACGCCTCGATCTCGAGCGACATCCTCGCGAGCTACGCGGCCGATGCGGCGCGCGAGGTCGGCGGAGTGCACGGCCTGGTCGAGAGCACCATGTACCGGCACCGAGGCGTGCGCGTGGCGACCGAGGACGGCGTCGTCCGTGTCGAGCTCCATCTCGCCGTCGAGTGGGGCGCGCCGATCCCCGAGCTCGGCCGCGCGGTGCAGGAGCGGGTCGCGAGCTACCTCGCACGGATGGCCGACGTCCGGCCCGAGGCGGTCGACATCGTCGTCGACGAGATCGGCCCGCCCGAGTAGTGGCGACCCAGGTCGAGGCGCTCAGCCGCGGCACGCTCGCGACCACGCCCGCGGTCTGCCAGGACTGCGTCTGGTGGCAGTCCCGCGCCGGACGCTCGGTCGAGAAGGAGAAGTGGATCGAGCGGGTCGAGGACGGTGTCGGCGCCTGGGGCACCGTGTATCGCGACGGCGACGGGCGGCTGCTGGGCTCGATGCAGTACGGGCCCGCGCAGCTGTTCCCGCGTGCGGCAGAGCTGCCCGCCGGGCCTCCGTCCCTCGACGCGGTGCTCGTCACGTGCGCGTACCTCGTCGACCGCTCGAGCCCGTGGGTGATGCAGTCGCTCTTCCTCGCAGCGATCGGCGAGGCGCGGGACCAGGGCGCGAAGGCGGTCGAGGCGTTCGCGTACCGCTATCCGGAGGGCGAGACGGCGTACGAGCGCTTCCAGGTTCACAAGACGGTCTTCCCGCGCGACTTCCTCTCGGACTTCGGCTTCAGAACCGTCCGCGTCGCGGGCCGCGTCGAGCTAGCCCGACTCGACCTCGGCGGTCTCGCACCGGTCACTTCCGGTCGCCGCTCCCACGTCCTGCGTGCCGTGCGCGAGGCGTTCTTCCCGCATCCCGTGCCGGCGCCGCGTCCGTAACGCGTCGCCCAGGTCAGTCGTCGCTGGTCTTCAGCGACTCGCGCGGAATGTCCCAGACGACGCGCTTGTCCTTCGGGCCGCGGAACACGGCGACCGTCTGCGAACGCAACGCGGCGCAGCCGCCGACCAGCCAGTAGGCGATCGGATAGAGCACGGCGACAAGAGACGCGCGCACCGAGGTCGGGTCGTAGTCGTGCTGGAGGGCGAGCGCGACGGCGAGCTGGATCATCGCCACCACGGCGATCGCGACGCCCCACGCGAGTCCGAACCCGAACAGGTCGTGACCGAAGCCGCGGAAGATCGCCACAAAGACCGCGAGGAGGAACGAGAAGGTCAGCGCGACGATCCAGATCAACGACGCCACTGACTCGAAGCCGATCAGCCACATCCGACGGTTGCGCCAGCGCAACACCTGTCCGAGGTGGACGTTGAGCACCTCTCCCTGCCCGCGGGCCCAGCGCGTGCGCTGCGCCCACAGAGCCTTGAGCGTGACCGGCACCTGCATCCCGACCAGCGCGCGCGGCTCGTACGCGGTATGCCAGCCGGCGAGCAGGAGCTTCCAGGTCAGGTCGATGTCCTCGGTGGCCATGCGCGACTCGTAGCCGCCCACCGCGAGGACGCGCTCGCGCTGGAAGAGCCCGAGCACGCCGGCGACGACGCCGACACGGCCTGTGAGCGACTGCGTCCTGCGGATCAGGCCGATGATCGATGCCGCCTCGAGCACCTGGAGCGCCTGGATCAGCCTGCCGCGGTTCGTGACGTGCGGCGAGCCGGCCACCGCCGCGACGAGCGGAGAGCGCTCCATTCTCGCCACGAGGAGCTTGAGCGCGCCCGGGTGCACGTGCGTGTCGGCGTCCGTCACTGCGACGAGCTCGTACCGAGCCTCCCGAAAGCCGATGTTGAGCTGCTCCGCCTTCCCACGGTTGACGGGGTCGCGGCGCACCCTGCACCGCGGATCGCCTGCGCCCGCGGCGAGTGCGACCGCTTCGGTGTCGTCGGTCGAGCCGTCGTCGAGGACGAGAACCTCGAGGCGCGGGTAGTCGACCGCGAGCGCGGAGCCGACGCACGTCGTGATCACAGCCTCCTCGTTGTACGCCGGGATCAGAATCGTCACCCCCGGCCATTCGAGCTCCCGATTGGGCTCGGCGGCATCCTCGTCGAGGCCGGCGAAGAGCAGCCCTCCGGAGATCCAGAGCGCCGCCGTGCACACCGGGTACAGGGCGACGAATGCGAGCAGGATCTCAGCCGCGAGCCGCATACCGTTTCTCCTGGCGGACACGGCCCTGACGGAGGAGGACGAGGGCGACCGTCGAGACGATGGCGGAGATCAGGGCGATCAGCAGGCCGAGCTCGATCGCTGACGTGTAGTGGAATACCCAACCGACCACGATGAGGCCCACGACCCAGAGGAGCGGGCCAAGCATGAAGCCCATCAGCAGGCGCTTGCGCGATGCCGGACGAAGCGGCTCGAAGCGGACGGTCGACCAGTCGGGATCGTTGCTCACGGCCGCCGAATTATGTCAGCGGTCCCCGCCGGTGCCCTGTCCGCCCGGGCTTCGGCCGGACCACCCTGCGAGGCGCGCCGCAAACGCGGCGATCCCCGCGGAGCCCCAGTGCCAGGACGGCTCGGCGGGCAGGGCGGGCTTGCCACCGGTCAGGTTCTCGTACCACAGCGTCCCGAGGTTGTCGTGCACGGCGCGAGCGCGCAGCCAGGCAAGGGCAGACCACGCGGCCGCCCGATTCGCGGCGGTGTCGATCCCGGCGTCGGCGAGGTCCTCCAGGACCCAGCCGATCCCCGCCGCGCCGCTGTCGAGCCCGACGTGAACCGGAGAGCCGAGGTCGCCCGGCAGCTCGTTCCAGATGCTCGCCGCGGTGGCCACGTGGCGAAGCCATACGCCGCCGCGGCGAGCGGCCTCGAGGTAGGAGGGGTCGCCGGTCGCCCGCGCCGCGCGCAGGTTGACCCACGCGATCCCTGCTGCACCAAGCTCGAAGCCGGACGCGGCGGTGTCGCCGGCGCCGGCGTGGTCGTTCGTCCAGGCCAGCAGCCGTTTCGCCGTCTCGAGATCGACCTGGGCGTGGTCGTGCGCGTAGCGCTCGAGGAACACGAAAGCCGCTCCGGCCGAGCCGTTCAGGAACCCGGTCTCGAAGACTCCCGGGTGCGCTGATCCCTGCGGCAGCGGATGCCGCCCGTTCCCCGTGAGAGCGCGCAGTCGCGCGGCACCCGCGCGGGCGTACTCGCGGAACGTTCGGTCTCCCGTGGCGTCAGCGAACGTGTCGAGGGCGAGAACGATGCCCGCCTGGCCCATGCCGACGCCGTTGTACGCGACGTCGTTGGAGGGGTCGTCCGTCCATTTCCAGGAGCATGCGGTCTGCGGGCAGGATGGCCCGACTGCCTGCGCGACGAGCCACCGCATTCCGGCGAGTGCCGCCGTGCGAAAGCGCGGCGCGCCGGTGACCCCGGACAGCTGGAGAAGGTAATCGCTGATCCCGGCTGCGCCGTCGTCGTAGCTCGTGTAGTGCGTCGTCGAACGCTGCCCGTCCGGGTCGGCCCAGTCCGGCCAGCGCAGGCCTCCCGAAGCCGGCTCGGCGACCCCGAGCAGGAAGTCGCCGGCCGCCTTCGCGGCGCTCAGGTAGCGCGTGTCCCGCGTCACCCCGTACGCCGCGAGCAGCCCTTCCCCGATCGACGCAGCGCCGACGTCGCGGTCCGTCTGGTAGTGCGGCGCCTGAATTGCCGACCGCCAGGCCCACCCTCCGGTCGGGCTGGTCTCGTGCCGAGCGAGGAGCGAATCCGCCGCCATGCGCACGACCGCAAGCGCCGCCGTCTTCGAAGGGTGAGCCGAGGCGCGCGGCACGGCCGTCGTATCACTCGACGACGACGCAGCCGTGGTGATCACGACGAGGGCACACAGGATCGAGACTGTGACAAGACGCATTCGGTGACGGTGCAAACTGCGGCGGCAAGGAGTCGCCGTGACCCCGCGGGTACCCTTATACCCCGGGATGAAGCTATCGGCCATGCCAATATTTGCCTTGAGTTGCCTGGCGCTCGCCGCCGCCGGCTGCGGGTCATCCACCCGCGCCGCATCGTGTCAACCCGCGTCGCCCCGGGCACCGGTCCCGGCGCCCAAGATCGTCCTCACCCCGGAGGAGAAGGCCGTCTGGGCGCCGCTCCCTCCGGACCGCTCCGCGATACCGGTGCTCCTCTACCACGGGATCGGCGAGCCGAGCGACTTCTCAAATGCGGCGGACGCCGAGTTCGGTGTCAATGCCTACGACTTCGCGAAGCAGATGACGATGATCAAGCACGCCGGCTATCAGACCATCGGCCTGCAGACGTTCGTCGACTTCGTCCGCGGCAAGCAGGTCACTCTTCCTCCGAGGCCACTCCTGCTCACCTTCGACGATGCCCGGGCCGACTCCTGGACGGGCTCGGAGAACATCTTGAAGGAGCTCCACTTCACGGCCGTCATGTTCGTCGACGTGGGTCGCGTGTCGGCCTGCGATCCTGAGTACCTGACCTGGGACGAGCTTCGGGCGATGGAGCAGACCGGCCGCTGGAACAACCAGCTCCACGCCGGGCCCAACGGGCACACGTTCATCCAGTACGGGTCGAGCCCCGACCAGACGGGCGCGTACTACGCCTACAAGAAGCCGGGCGAGGACTTCTCGCAGTGGCAGGATCGCGTGAGGTCGGACATCGAGGCCGGGCAGACGGAGCTCGCCGATCAGATCCCCGGATACAAGCCGCTCGTCTTCGCCCTTCCCTTCGGCGCCTACGGACAGGAGGGGACGAATGACGAGCGGATTCCCTCCGATCTCCTCGCCTGGCTCACCGGACGCTACGAGGCGGTGTTCACGCAGGACGAGAACGCCTTGGCTCATCCCGGCTCATCCCAGCCTCTCGGCCGCATCCAGGTGACGCGTGCGACGAGCGGCGGCCAGCTCCACTCCAAGCTGCAGACCGGCTGAATCGGAGCCTAGGCGACCGGGTTGATCTGCCCCGTGTGCACGTCGTAGACGAAGCCCTGGACGGCGAACGAGTCCGGCAGGAGGTCGGAGTCGCGCACGCGCTTCACGCTCTCTGCCACGCGCGCCTCGGCGTTCGGGAACGGCAGGAAGTCGATCCCGCTCGCGTCGGCGCCCGCCTCGTCGGCGAGCTTTGCCCGGAGCTGGTCGTTCGTGAAGGTGACCATTCCGCAGTCCGTATGGCCGATCACGACGGCCTCCTCGGTGCCGAGCAGCCAGTGCGAGATCACGAGCGACCGAAGCGCGTCGTCGCTGACCACGCCGCCCGCGTTGCGGATCACGTGGGCGTCGCCCTCTTCGAGCCCGAGCGCCTTCGCCGGGTCGATGCGCGCGTCCATGCACGTCACGACCGCGAAGCGCCGGCCCGGCGGCATCGGGAGGTCGCCCTTGGTGAAGCCACTCGCGTAGCTGTCGTTGGCTGCTCGCAGCTCGGGTACGACGGACATCGAGAACCTCCTTGGTTGCGGAGGCTCAACTATACAAAGTGAAGCGCTAGGCGGGAACGCCGACGAGCAGGTCGGCGATCTGGAGCGCGTTCAGCGCGGCGCCTTTGCGCAGGTTGTCGCACGAGACGAAGAGCGCGAGCCCGTTCGCGACCGTCGGGTCCTGGCGGATCCGGCTCACGTACACCTCGTCGGCGCCGGCCGCCTCGCCGGGAGTGGGGACCTCGTCGACGTGGATGCTCGGCGCTGCGGCGAGCAGCCCGTGCGCCTCCGCCGCGGAGAGCGGCTCCTGCGTCTCGATCCACACCGCCTCGGAGTGCCCGACCAGGACCGGCACGCGTACGCAGGTGGCGCTGATCGGCAGTTCGGGCAGCTCCATGATCTTGCGCGTCTCTGCGCGGAGCTTCTCCTCCTCGTCGAACTCGACCCCGTCGAAGTCCCAGTCCATGCGCACCGCGTGCTGCTCTGCGGACTCGCCGCGCAGCCGCTCCATCGCCGCCGCGCCCGCGCCCGAGACGGACTGGTAGGTCGCGATGCGCACGCGCGCGAGGCCCGCCGCGTCGTGCAGCGGCTTCAGCGCGCAGGTGAGCGGGATCGTGCAGCAGTTCGGGTTCGCGACGATGCCCTCGTTCTCGCGCGCGCGAGCGCCGTTCACCTCGGGCACGACGAGTGGGATCCCCGGCTCGAGCCGGTAGGCCGACGACTTGTCGACGCACACCGCGCCGCCCCGGACGGCGTGGGGGACGAGCTCACGGCTCGCCGAGGTGCCGACCGAGAAGAGACAGACGTCGAGATCGCCGGCGGCGAGAACGTCCGGGGTCGCTTCCTCGACAACCAGTGCGATCCCGCCGAAGGGAACCGACGAGCCGGCCGACCGCTCCGAGCCGAACGCGCGCACGTTGTCGTAGCCGCGATCGGCGAGCAGCCCGAGCGTGACCGCGCCGACTGCGCCGGTGGCGCCGATCACACCGATGCGCGCCTCGCGCAGCGTCTTTTCGGCTACAGCCATTCCTCGATTGTACGGATGGCCCGAGGGGGTACAACTACAGGGTGCTGCGTTCGGAACGTGATCCGCTCCCGCCCGGGCAGATCGAGGCGAAGATCTGGCGCTGGGCCGCGCCTGCGTTTGTGGTGTGCGCCCTGCTCCTGCTCCCGTGGACGGTCTGGCTGACCTGGGTGCTGCCCTCGCGCCACGTCGCGGAGAACTGGGACGTCGCGTGGGCCGGCTTCGACATCGCCCTCGCGCTCTCGATCGCGTTCACCGGGATCGGCGTCTACCGGCGTGCGACCTGGCTGCAGGGCGCGGCCGTGGCGACAGGGGTGCTGCTGCTCGTCGACGCCTGGTTCGACGTCATGACGTCGTCGGGCGGCGCGAGCCGGATGGGCGCGATCGCCGAGGCGGCCTTCAGCGAGCTCCCGCTCGCCCTGTTCGCCTTCTGGATCGCCGCCGACACGGTCCGCTTCTGGGACCGCTGGACCGTGCTCACATCTCGCGACGGCCGGCGAGAGCCCGGCCCAGAGTGACCTCGTCCGCGTACTCGAGGTCGCCGCCCACGGGCAGGCCGCTTGCGAGTCGCGTCACGCGCACCCGGTCGCGAAGCCGGTCGGCGATGTAGGCCGCCGTCGCCTCGCCCGTCATGTTCGGGTTTGTGGCGAGGACGACCTCGACGACGCCGTTTCGCGCGACCCGCGCCATCAACTCGTCGATGCGCAGGTGCTCGGGCTCGACACCGTCGAGCGGCGAGAGCGAGCCGCCGAGCACGTGGTAGAGGCCGCGGAACTCGTGCGTCCGCTCGAGCGAGACGAGATCGACCGGCTGCTCGACGACGCAGATCAGCGTGCGGTCGCGTCGCTCGTCGCTGCAGATCGAGCACAGCGTCTCTTCGGTGAGGTTGCCGCACTCCTCGCAGAAGCGGACGCGCTCCTTCACGTCGCCGATCGCCTCGGCGAGCGCGAGCGCCTCGGGCTTCGGCACCTGGAGCAGGTGGAACGCGAGCCGCTGCGCCGTGCGCTGGCCGACGCCGGGCAGGCGCGTCAGCTGCGCAACGAGATTGTCGATCGACGGCGAGACCATGCCGTCAAGCCTAACCGTGGCGTCAGAGGCCGAGTCCCAAACCGCCCATCAGCGGGCCCATCTTCTGCTGCATCGCCGCTTCGGCCGCATGCAGCGCGTTGTTCACGGCGGCAAGCACGAGATCCTCGAGCATCTCGGGATCCTCAGGATCGATCGCGTCCTTCTGGATCTTGACCTCGATCACCTCGCCGGCCGCGGTCGCCTTCACGGTCACCATTCCGCCCGCGGAGCCCTCGACGACGATCGTCGCGGCCTCCTCCTGCGCCTTCTGCATCTGCTCCTGCATCTGCTGTGCCTGTTTCATCAATTTGTTCATGTCCATGCCCACTACTGGTCCTCCACTTCTCGGGCGTCGAACGTCTCTTTCATCAGCTCGAAGATCTCGTCCTCGCCCATCTGGTGATCGTGTTGCTCGACGGGTTCCTCCGCCTCGCCGGTCGCGAACGCGAGCGCGAGGCGTCGGCCGGTCAGGTCGTAGAGCGCCTCCTGAAGCAGGACTGCGTTCTTCGGGTCCTCGGCGAGCTGACGGTGGAACGAGGCGCTTTCGGGAAACTCGACGGTGAGCGTCTCGCCGGAGAGCTCGGCCGGATGGGCGAGCCGCAGCACGGCGGCGGTCGGCATCGACTTCAGCTCAACGGCCGAGACGATAGTCCGCTGCCACGCCTCCTGGAGCTGCTCGAGCTCGAGCGGTGGGCCGTCCACCACGATGACGGGCGTCGGCGCAGGCTCGGTCGTCATGGCCGCCGGCGCGGGCGCAGCAGGCCGCGCGTGCTCGAGCTGCTCGAGCCGGTAGGCCATCGACTCGCGCGAGAGATCCGCCGCGGGCCGCGTCACCTTGACGAGGGCGAGCTCGAGCGGCAGGCGCGGGTCGCCGCCCTGGCGCAGGTCGTCGACGGCCACCGCGAGCAGGTCGCAGAGCCGCACGACGGTCGCCTCGCCGAGCTGGTTCGCCTGCGCGCGCAGGCGCTCGCTCGTCTCCTCGGTGATCGGCAGCGAGTCGGGCACCTCGCCCATGTGCTGGACGAGCATCAGGTGGCGCAGGTGCTCGAGCAGGTCGATCACGAGCCGCCCGAGATCCTGTCCCTGCTCGGAGAGCTCCTCGACGAACGTGAGCGCACCGGCGGTGTCGTGGTCGATGATCAGGTCGCAGATCCTGTAGAGCGCGTCCTCCTCGACGGCACCGAGCAGCTGGAGGACCGCCTGCACGTCGACGTGGCCGTCGGTCGCGGCGGAGAGCTGGTCGAGCGTGGAGACCGCGTCACGGAAGGCGCCGCGCGCCGAGCGGGCGATCAGCGCGAGCGCCTGGTCGGGCGCCTCGATCTGCTCGCCGTCGGCGATGTGGCGCAGCACCTTGACGAGGTCGGGCAGCCGCGGCCGTGCGAAGACGAAGGTCTGGCAGCGCGAGCGCACCGTCGGCAGCACCTTGCCGAGCTCGGTGGTGCAGAAGATGAAGAGGAGGTGGGGCGGCGGCTCCTCGACGACTTTCAGCAGGGCGTTCCACGCCGCGTCGGTGAGCTGGTGCGCCTCGTCGAGGATGTAGACCTTCTTCTGGCCCTCGACCGGCTGCAACACGACGCGCTCGCGGATCTCGCGGATGTCGTCGATCCCGCGCTGCGACGCCGCGTCCATCTCGATCACGTCGAGCGAGGTGCCGTTCGCGATCGCAACGCACGCGTGGCAGGTCTTGTCGGGCGTCACGGTCGGGCCGTGCGCGCAGTTCAAAGCTTTCGCGAGGATGCGCGCCATCGACGTCTTCCCGGTGCCGCGCGGCCCGGCGAAGATGTAGGCCTGGCGCACGTCGCCCGACTTGATCGCATTCGTCAGCGTCCGGACGACCGCCTCCTGCCCGACCACCTCGTCGAAGTCCTGCGGACGGTACTTTCGGTAGAGCGCGGTCACCGGAACGATTCAAGCAGAGAGAGGCCCGGTCGCGCGCTCCGGCCTTCGAAGGGACTCCCCGGTAGGAACCTGCGTCGCTCGCTCGGGTCAGGCAGAACCGCGGCACATGAGAGGGAATCCTTAGCGCTGCTTCCTTCCGGACCTGACGCGGTTCAGATGCTCCCACTGCGCGGAACCTCACCGTCAACGCTGCGTGCGCCGGCCCAGCTCCGTTGAATCCGCCCCTCGGGCGGTGTTCGGTCCCGCTAGAGCGGGTTGCGGGTTCAGGGAACCGCTAGCTCCCCACCTAGCGCGACCGGGCCCGAATATCGTATCATCGCAGTTCGTGTCAATCCGTACATAGGGGGGACGACGATGTCTGTCGCGGATGTGATGACGGTTCGGGTCGTGCAGGCAGCACCGGACGAGAGTGCGCGCGAAGCGGTGAAGAAGATGCTGGCGGCGAACGTCGGCTCGATCGCGATCTGCGAAGGCCCGCGGCTCGTGGGGATCTTCACGGAGCGCGACGTGCTTCGTCTCGCCGGCGAGTCGGTCGATCTCGACGCGACGCTTGTCCGCGACGTGATGACCGCGGATCCGGTCACGATCTCGGCCGAAGGCGACGTCCTGGCCGCCGCGCGGGTGATGAGCGAACGCCGGATCCGTCACCTTCCGGTCGTGCAGGAGGAGAACCTCCTCGGCGTCGTCGGAATCAGAGACGTTCTAGGCGCGCTGGTCGAGCGCCTGTGGCGCGAAGGCGACCCGGACGCGCGCGAGACGGCGCGCGAGCTCCTGCGCCGGGGTTCCTGAGCCTGCGCTAATCTGAGCCCGCTCGGGCGTATAGCTCAGCGGGAGAGCGCCCGCTTCACACGCGGGAGGTCCCTGGTTCGATCCCAGGTACGCCCACTCTCGCCGGAAAGTCCGGCGCCTGCGGCGCCATGACGACTTTCCGGCGGCCAGCGACTCCTTGAGCGGTCTCCGCCCTCGACCGTGAACCGCGCCCGCCGTGTCGGTCGCGGCGCTTGATTGTTGGAAGGTCGGTCACGCGGGACAGCGTGAATGCGAGCCAACGAAGGACGCTCACGGCAGCGGGAGTTGCGCTCCGTAGTTCTCCGAACTGTGATCAGCGCCAGGGCGGATGGCCTAAGGGGCGCCCGCGGCGACGATGTCGTCCATGCGGAAGTGGCTGATTCGAATTGCGATTGCTGCCGGAGCGCTCTTCCTCCTGATCCAGGCCGTCCCGTACGGGCGCAGCCACACGAATCCGCCCGTAACCGCCGAGCCCGCCTGGGACTCGCCGCAGACGCGCTCGCTCGCTCAGAGGGGGTGCTTCGACTGCCACTCGAACGAGACGAAATGGCCCTGGTACACGAACGTCGCGCCGATCTCGTGGCTCTCCCAGAGCGACGTCGACGGCGGCCGCTCCTCGCTCAACTTCTCGCAGTGGGACAAGCCGCAGGACGTGAGCGCCGCGGACATCGCCGAGGCGGTGAACGGCAGCATGCCGCCGTGGTTCTACGTCATCCTCCACCCGACTGCAGGCCTCTCCAAGAGCGAAAAGGCGCAGCTCATCTCTGGGCTCAACGCGACCTTCGCGAAGTCGCCGCCGAAGGGCGGAGGCGGCGGATAGTCGCCAAGGCGTTTCCTTCCGCCGCAGCCCGAGGAGGCCACCGCGACGAGCAGGACGATCACGATTGGGCAAAGCCGCAGTACTGAACCACACACTGAGGCTAGTGGACCTGACCCTTGGCAGCAAGGATGCTCGTGCCGCGTCAGTCGTCGAACACGGCCGCCCAGTCGTTCTTGATGCTCACGACCGTCCAGTCGTGTTTCTCGGCCAGCTCGAGCGACGTCTCCGCTCCCGCTGTGTAGGCGAACTCTCGCTCTTCGTCGTCGTGCAGCAGGAGCATCCGCAGCGCAGGGCGGTCCTTGCCTCCCGCGTAGCGGAGCATCGGGATGTCGCCGTTCGAGTTGCCGGCGGCGAGGATCGGGCGCTTGCCGATGCGGCTCCAGATTCGCACCGGCTTCACCGGGCCGTCGTCGAAGAAGTCGCCGGCCGCTTCGTACGACACGGTGCCGCCGTGCTCGTCGTCGGTGTAGGAGAGCGCGTTCGAGCTGCCGATCACGCGCTCCGACGGGATGCCGTAGATCTCCTCGGTGACCGGTCGCATGAAGTCGCGGTCGCCGCCGGAGGCGATGTAGTTCGTGAAGCCGTTCGCCTCGAGGTAGCGCAGGAGCTCGATCATCGGCAGGTAGCCGCACTCGTGGAACGAGCGGCCCAGCGTTGGGTGCTTACCGGCCCGCAGGAACGCGTCGGCGGCGCTCGAGTAGTGCTCGACGCTCTGGCCCGCGAAGGCCTGGAGGAGCCCGCCCATCAGCACCTTCAGGTTGTCGTCGTCGCCGTGGTAGTGATTCGTGATCGTCTGGCCCAGCCACGCGTAGTCCTTTTCGTACGCGGCCTGCCAGGGCTGCTTCTCGCGGAGCGACTCGTCCTGCTCGGCCATCTCGGCCAGGCGCATGAGGATGAAGCCGAGCTCGATCGGCATCGGCTTCTCGCACCAGAGCGTGCCGTCGTTGTCGTAGACGGCGATCCGCTCGGCCGGCGACACATAGTCCGGGCCGCCTTCCGTCGTCACCCGCGCGACGAAGTCGAGGATCGCCGCGCGGGTCGCCGTGTCGTGCCACGACGTGAGGTCGCTCATTGCGACTTGATCAGCACCTGCGCCTGGCGCTCGAGGTCGACGTACGGCTCGCCGCTGACGTCGACCGCGACCCGGTTGATCGTCCCGCCCTGGAAGGCGTACGGAGCCTTGCCCGGGTAGTCGTCGGTGACCGCCTCGCCGCTGTGCCGGCCGACATAGAGGCCCGACCCGGCGATCGAGAACGCGCCGAGCTGCGTCTTCAGCTTGCCCTCGCCGACCTTCTTGTCGCCGTGATAGAGGGACAGCGTCCCGGTCGTGCACGTCGGCTCCATCCCCTCCTTCTCGAACGAGGCCGAGAGGATCAGGTTCTCCCCGGTCGGGATGTCCTCGGTGGCGACGATCATCTGCTCCTCGGCACCCACGAAGTTGTTGACGTAGTGGAGCCTGTTCTTCTTGACGTAGAGGGCGTGCCCCCCGAAGCGGGAGCCGATCGCGAACAGCACGCCCTTGGCGCCCGGGGCCGGGATGTCGACGAGCGCGCCGATCACGAAGGAGCGGCCCTTCGTGTTGACGGCCTGCCACTCGCTGACCGGCGCGGTGCCCGGGAAGTAGACATAGCGGTTGCGCGGAGCGGAAATCTGTGGCCGCGGTTCGGTCAGGATCTCGACCGGCGTTCGGTCGTCGAGCGGGAAGGCGCCGTTCGCGCCGGCCTCCCGGAACCAGATGTTCACGAGCTCCCGCAGCTTGTCGGGCTGCTGCTCGGCGAGGTTCTTCACCTCCGCCCGGTCGACGTCGACGTGGTACAGCTCCCACTCGTCGTCGTTGAAGTTGCCCCAGCCGGCGATGGTCGGATGTGTCGTCACGGCCTTCCAGCCCTCGTGCCAGATCGAGCGGGAGCCGAGCATCGCGTAGAACTGGCTCTTCCGCCCGGACTCGGCCTTGGCGTCGTCGAAGGTCTCGCGCATGCTGACGCCGTCGATCGGCGACTGCGTATGGCCCTTGATCGTCTGCGGCGGCTCGATCCCGAGGACGTCGAGGATCGTGGGGACGAGGTCGATCGCGTGGTAGTACTGGTCGCGGACCTCGCCGCGGACCTTCGTGCCGGCCGGCCACGAGATGATGCACGGGTCGCTCGTGCCGCCGTTGAACTCGTAGCGCTTCCACATCTTGAACGGCGTGTTGAACGCCATCGCCCAGCCGTTCGGGTAGTGGTTGTAGGTCTTCGTGCCGCCGAGCTCGTCGATCATCGCCAGGTTCTGGGCGAGGTCGTCGGGGACGCCGTTGGCGAACTTCATCTCGTTCACGGAGCCGTTGGGCCCGCCTTCGCCGCTCGCGCCGTTGTCGGAGACGACGATGATCATCGTGTTGTCGAGCAGCTCGTTCTCCTCGAGGTAGTCGAGGAGGCGCCCGATGTGGAAGTCGGCATGCCCCATGAACCCCGCGTAGACCTCGGCCATGCGGGAGAAGAGCTTCTTCTCGTCGGCGTTCAGCGAGTCCCAGGGCCGCGTGACGTCGAGCATCGGGAACGCCTTGCCGTCCGGCCCCGTTCGCGTCTGGTCGCCGATCGGGTTGAGTGGCGGCAGCTCGGTATCGGCGGGCACGATGCCGAGCTTCTTCTGATTCGCGAGCGTCGTCTCGCGGATCGCCTCGTACCCCATGTCGAACTGGCCCTTGAACTTGTCGATCCACTCCGGCGGCGCGTGGTGCGGCGCGTGACAGGCGCCCGGCGCGTAGTAGAGGAAGAAGGGCTTCGCGGGCGCGACCGCCTTGGCGTCGCGGATGAACTCGAGCGCCTTGTCGGTGAGATCCTCGGTCAGGTGGTAGCCCTCGTCGGGGGTCTTCGGCTGGTCGACGGGGTGGTTGTCGTAGACCAGGTCGGGAAACCACTGGTTCGTCTCGGCGCCGAGGAAGCCGTACCAGCGCTCGAAGCCGCGACCCGTCGGCCAGTTGCGCCGCGTCGAGGCGAGGTTCATCTCGTCGGTCGGACAGAGGTGCCACTTGCCGACCATGTAGGTGTTCCAGCCGCGCTCGCCGAGGATCTCCGGCAGCATCCCGTTCTCCGGCGGCACGGTGCCGCTCGCGTTCGGGAAGCCGATCGCCGCCTCGGTGATGCACGCCATGCTGTTGCGCGTGTGGTTGCGCCCGGTGAGGAGGCAGGAGCGGGTGGGGGAGCACAACGCCGTGGTGTGGAACTGGGTGTAGCGGACGCCGTTGGCCACGATCCGGTCGAGGTTCGGCGTCTCGATCGGCCCGCCGTAGGAGCTCAGCGCCGAGAAGCCGACGTCGTCGAGGACGATGTAGATGACGTTCGGCGCGCCGTCCGGTGCCTTCGGCGGCTCGAACGGAGCCCAGTCCGGCACCGAGTCACGGATATCGACGTTGATCGTCCCCTTGAAGGCCTCACCCATCTTTGATCCCCCGTTCACGTGTTCGCTCGACCGCGACTCGATCGGGCACGACGCAAATGTATCGCTGTCAGAGCCGGTCGAGGCGCAGGGTCTTCGGGACCCGGAGTCTTCCGAGGCCTTCTCGTCGCTCGAGGCGGCCCAGGACGGCCAGGGCCAGGCACAGGACAACGACGGCGGCGCGGGCCCATGAAAGGCCGAGTCGGCGTTCACCGATCAGGTCGAGAGCCGCGAGCGCGAGCATCGCCAGCGGGACGATCACGAGCCACTCGGCGCTCGCCGAGCCTCGGACGAGCCAGAGCTGCACCAGCCAGATCGCGAGGAGGACACCCGCGATCGTCACCCACGACTCCGGCGCGAAGTGCAGGGCCGACTGCGCGCCGGCAGGCAGCACGCTCCACCACGGCACCACGATGACGGCGAGGTACGCGACGCACGCGGCGATGGGCGCGATTCGTGCATCGAAGTTCGGTCGCCGAACGCCTGCGAGCGCCAGCGCGAGCAGGAGCCCGGCGGCGACGAAGCCGATGATCGCGCCGTAGCCGATGTGGAGACCCAGACCGCTCTGACTCTCGAGCTGGAAGCCGACCGTGGCGATGAGAAGCGCGATCCCGACTCCGACCGTTGCGCGGGAAAGGAACCGGCGCGGCGAGACGAACAGGATCAGGAGCCCGAGCGCTAGCAGCGCCGCGGTGGCACCGAGGGGCGTCGTCCATCCATTCGCCGAGATGCAGCCGCCCGTCGGAAAGCACTCCCGCTGCCACGGCAGGAACAGGCCGGCGATGAGAAGCGCGGCGGCGCCGACTGCCGCGAGTCTGCGTCCTCTCGGCGGTTCGTGACTCGGCAGGCCCCTGGTTCCCGCGACTGCTGCTACGACGAGGGCGACGGCGAGCCCGACCCCGATCCAGGCGCCGTCGGCGTGTGAAAAGCCGAATACTGCGACCGAGGTGAACGCCGCGACGGTGAACAGCAACGCCATGACGGACAGCACGAGCCGGTTCGCCGGCGTCGCGAGCAGACACAGCGTCACGCCGGCAGCGACGACACCGGCCGGCGCTGCGATTCCGGGAAAGATCTGCATCCACGGGAACAGGAACGACACGAGCAAGGCGATGCCCAGGAGGACCGCTGCCGGCAGCAAGGGGGAGCGAGCGCGCCAGAGCCCCGGGCCGACGAGAGCGCCAGCGACGACGAGCAGGACCACGGCCGCGGCGACCCCGAGGTACGCCCCGTACGCGTAGTGGTAGCTCAGTTTCCCGAGGGAGCTCCCTCGCTCGCGGGTGTACGACCGCGTCACGACCGCGACGCCCAGCCCGGAGTAGCCCGCGAGCAGTGCGCAAGCGCCCAGAGGCAGCCGGTCGAGCAGGTTCGGACGGGCGAGCGCCGTTGCGGCAAGCGCAGCGAGCAGGAGCGACGCGAGCGCCGAGGCCGCTCCGACGTCTGCCGACCAGCCCTTCAAGCTGAGGGCCTGCGCGGTCTGCCACGGCAAGAAGAGGCTCGCCAGCAGCACGAGCCCGGCTCCCAGTAGCACGAGGAGGGGCCACCGTCGTATGCGCGGAAGGCTAGCGGCCGATCGAGACGACGCGAGCTTTCCAGGAGCTCTTCGGCGCGGTGACCTTCACCTCGTCGCCGACCTTCGCTCCCAGGAGCGCGGTGCCGAGCGGCGAGTCGGGCGAGACCGTTCCGGCGCCGCCGACGCTCGAGATCTCCACCTTCATCGTCTCGCCGTCCTCGTCCTCGATCGTCACGTGCGAGCCGACCGCGACCTCGCCGCTCTCGGCGGCCGCGTCTTCGTCGATCAGCACGGCGTTGTTGAGCCGCTCGCGCAGGATGAGGATCCGGCGCTCCAGCAGTCCCTGCTCGTTCTTCGCCGCGTGGTACTCGAAGTTCTCGGAGAGGTCGCCGAAGCTGCGCGCCGTCGCGATCGCCTGCACCATCTCGGCGCGCTTCGGGCCCTCGAGCTCGGCGAGCTCGGCCTCGAGCGCCTCCTTCTGGGCCAGCGTCAGGTGATCCGACTTCCGTTCGTTCATAGCGCGGGAGACTAGCTGTATCGCCCCGCGGCGCGCCTCAAAATCCGCTGAGCCCGCGGAGAGGGCCACCGGGGTGGAGATCCGCGCAGAGCACGCCGGAGGTGGCCGCGCCCGTCGTCCCGTAGCCCGCGTCGAGCGCGTCGGTCGAGCGCCAGCCCTCGCCGTCGTGGCCGTACAGCTCGTGCTCCTCGATGTGGAGCCCGGCCCGCGCGCTGCCGACGTCGAGCACGCGCGCCTCGCCGCGGTAGCGCGAGAGCACCCAGGGGATCTCGATCACGCGCTCGTCGCTGCCGGCGGCCCGCCCCCCCCAGGCGCGCCCACGTCGCGAACGCGACTGCGTCGTCGAGCGCGTGCAGCTGCGCGAACTCGACACTCGCGACGAGCTCCGCGACCAGGCCGGCGTGCGAGAGCTTCCCGGACTCGAGCCGCTCGAGCGCGCTCGCGAGGGCGTCCTCGTCGGGCGGGCGCCGGAGCACGAGCTCGAAGACCTGCTCCACGAAGCGATCCATGGCGCAAGTATCTGTCTTCGAGCCATGGTAGGTTCCTGCCGATGCTGGTTGCCGAGGGCCTCCCCACGAGCGCGAAGATCATCCTGGGCGGCGTCGCCCTTGCGTTCATTCTCTTCGCGCTGATCTCGTCGTTCGTGCTCCCGCGGCGCAATCCGGACTTCCCGGGGAAGAAGGGGATCAAGGCGTACGTCCTGGTCGCCTTCGGGTTCTTCGTGGCGATGATCCTGACCGTGATCCTGGTCGCAAAGGACTCGACCTCGAGCTCCGAGGCTGCGACTTCGCCACCTGCGGCCACCGGCCCGAGCCCCGCTGTGCTCGCCGCGGGCAAGAAGGTGTTCACGACCGCCGGCTGTGCGCAGTGCCACACGCTCAAGGACGCGAATGCGACCGGGAAGGTCGGGCCGGACCTCGATCAGCTCAAGCCCGACCAGGCGCGGGTGGTGAAGCAGGTGACGAACGGGGGCAAGATCATGCCGCCCTTCAAGGCGACACTCAGCGCCGCGCAGATCCAGGCGGTGGCGACCTACGTGTCGTCGGTCGCCGGCAAGAGCTAGACCCCGTACTCGTTCAGCAGGTTGAGCCAGACCTCGCTGCGCGTTGGGAACGACGGCACCGCGTGGTAGAGCCGCTCGAGCGGCACCTCGCCGACGACGGCGATCGTCGCCGCGTGGAGGAAGTCCGCCACCTCCGAGCCGGTGACGGTTGCGCCGACGATCACGCCGCGGTCCTCGTCGACGACGAGGCGGAATGTTCCGACCGTGCCGCGCCCGTAGAAGCTGCCGCCCGCGTTGCCCGACGTCTCCCGCTCGACGATGCGGACGCGGATCCCCGCCTCTCGTGCCGAGGCCTCGGTGTGGCCGACGGCGCAGACCTGCGGGTCGGTGAAGATCACGCGCGGTGAGCTGCCGCCGTCGGCGACGATCGCGCGCTCCTTGCCGAGGATCGTGTCCGCGGCGATCCTCGCGTGGTATTTGCCCATGTGCGTGAGCAGCGCGCGGCCGTTGACGTCGCCGATCGCGTAGAGCCAGTCGGAGCCGAGCGAACGGCAGCGGTCGTCGACGGGAATCGTCTTGCCGGGCTCGAGCCCCACCGTCTCCAGGCCGAGGTCGATCGTCGGTGGCCGGCGACCGACCGCGACCAGCAGCTCGTCACCTGCGACCGAGCTGCCGTCGTCGAGCTGGACCGTGACACCGTCGTCGTCGCGGCTCACCGCGGCCGCCTTTGTGCCGAGGCGGACGTCGACTCCCGCGTCGCGCAACGCCGCGGTCACCTGCTCCGCGGCGAAGGGCTCCTCGCGCGCGAGAAGACGCGGGCCACCCTCGATCACCGTCACCTGCGAGCCGAACGACGAGAACGCCTGCGCCATCTCGACCCCGACCACGCCGCCTCCGAGGATCACGAGCCTCGCGGGAACCTCCTCGGTGACCGTGATCTCGCGGTTCGTCCAGGGCGCCGACTCTGCGAGCCCCGGAATCGGCGGGATCAGCGGGTCGCTGCCGACCGCGACGACGACAGCCTTGCGCACGACGAGTGCCTCGTCGCCGACGATGACGCGGCGCTCGCCCGCAAGTCGCGCGTCGCCCCGGATGGCCGTCACTCCCCGCGTCTCGAGCCAGGGCAGCTGCGACGAGTCGTCGAGGTTGTGGACGACCTCGTCGCGCCGGTCAAGCACCGCCTTCACGTCGAGCTTCCCGGTGACCGCCTGCGCGGCCCCGGGGACGCGCCGCACCTCGGCGAGCGCCTCCGCGGGACGAAGCAGCGCCTTCGACGGCATGCACGCGAAGAACGAGCACTCGCCGCCGAAGAGGTAGCGCTCGACGATCGCCACCTCGAGCCCGGCCTCAGCGAGCCGGCCGGCGCACACCTCGCCGGCAGGGCCGGCTCCGATCACGACTACGTCGAACGCTCGCTCGGTCATCTCGTCTCCTTTTCATGCGGAAAGGTGTCCCACACGACCTCGATCGGCCGGTCGACTCCGGGTAGGGGTAGGGCGCCGGCCTCGGCCTCGACGGCGTCGCGTGTCCCACGAGACAGGCGCACCCAGGGGTCGATCCGCACCGTGTGGCGCGCGCGCCTCCAGGTTCCGCAGATCTCGCCGGCGACGAGGAGCGCGCCGGGCCACACGCGGGGCGTCCAGAGCAGCGAGCGCCGATCGGCTTGTGGGACGAGGAGCTCCCGTTCCGCTCCGTCGAGCAGAAAGTAAGCATCGCCGCTCGGCAGCAGGCGCGCCGGCGGGTCGGCGGTTTCGGCAACACGCACGGCGGCCTCGTCGGCGGCGAGTAGCCACTCCTCGCCGAGCGGTGACCGCACAGGCAGCAGCGACCCGTCGAGTGAGGCAAACGCCTTGGTTCCGGAGCGCCGGGAGATCCCGGCCCAGCGAGCGAAGGCTTCCGCCGTTGTCGGGCCGAAGATGTGGAGGTAGCGAGTGGCGAGCTCGCGCCGCGCGTCGGCCGGGTCGACCTGCGCCGCGTCGACCGTCCAGATGATCGGCGCCCGCGCGCCGTCCCAGCGGATCGCCACGGTGCCGGTGGTCGCGGCGTACCTCAGGCCGTTGCCGACACCGAGGGCGCGGCCTGCCTCTCGATCCGTCATGCGCGCGCCGCCAAGGTGGGTGTGCAGGCGTTCGGCCACATGCTCGGCCCGCAGGCGGCCCTTCGCGTCTTCCGGATGTCGTCCCCGCGAGAACAGGGCGAAATCGCGCTTGGCGACGACGTAGGTGCTGTACCGCGGACCCCAGAGCTGGGCGAGCGAGGAATCCTCCAGCGTCGACGGATCGATCCCGTCGACCCGCGCGTGCAGCGAGAGGAGCGCCGCTCTCGGCATGCTGTCCTGCAGGCCGGCCCAGGCCGCCCGCCGCAACGAATCCGGGCCTGCAGGCATTCGCTGGTCGAGCCCGCCGACTCTTCGGCGGAACGCGAGAATCTGCCGTCGTGTCAGCCGGAGTCGCGCTTGCATTCGAACGGAGAGGGCGGGATTTGAACCCGCGATCCACCTTTCGGCAGATACGCGATTTCCAGTCGCGCTCCTTAGGCCACTCGGACACCTCTCCAGGCCCGGGCGATGCTACCGGACGGCCGACTTGATTCGGTCCAGGCGATCCTGTTCACTCTTGCGCGTCGTGGAGGCGTCCACCCCAGCGGTCGCACCCCTGAGCCGGTCGGCTGTGCTCGCCGGGCTCGTGCTGCTGATCGGCGCCGTGATCTTTCTCTGGTTCGCGCCGGACTCGTACCAGATCTACAAGGCGTGCCACGTGCTCGCGATCGTGATCTGGGTCGGCGGCGACATCACCCTGACGACGCTCGGGATCGTGTTCGAGCGCAAGTCGGACGGGCCGACGCTCGCGGCACTCGGGCGGATGGGCACTTGGGTCGGGACGCGCATCTACACGCCCGCGCTGTTCGTGGCATTCGCGTTCGGCGTCGCGCTGATGCAGAAGGGCGGCTGGAGCTGGGGCTCGTTCTGGGTCGACTTCGCGCTCGTCGGCTGGGCGATCGCGGCGACGGTGGGCGTCAGCTTCGTCGGGCCCGAGCTAGGGCGCATCGACAAGGCGGCTCAGGAGCTCGGGCCGGACTCCGAGGAGGTCGGGCGCCGCGTGAACCGCCTCTTCACGGTCTTCCGCTTCGACACGGCGCTGCTGATCCTGATCGTGATCGACATGACCGCCAAGCCGTTCTCCTAGCCTTGCCCGAGTACACGGAGACCCGCTACGACGTCAACGGGATCGACACGGCCGTCCTCACCGCGGGCGAGGGGCCGCCGCTCGTGTTCTTCCACGGGGCGGGCACCGCGTCGGGGTTCGACTGGCTGCTGCCGCTGGCCGAGCACGCGACGCTGATCGTGCCCAATCATCCGGGCTTCGGCGCATCGGCCGACGACCCAAGCATCGACTCGATCCAGGACTACGTCCTGCACTACTTCGACCTCTTCGACCAGCTCGGGCTCGGGGAGATCTCGTTCGCCGGCCAGTCGATGGGCGGCTACCTGGCGACGATGGTCGCGATCCAGCAGCCGCGGCTCGTGCGCAGGCTCGTGCTCGCGTGCCCGTTCGGGCTCAGGGACGACGAGCATCCGACGGTCGACTTCTTCAGCATCCCCGACGAGGAGGTGCTGTCGTACCTCTACGCGGACATGTCGATCTTCGAAGGCGCACCGCCGCCGACGCCGGAGTTTCTCGCCGATCGCCAACGGGAGGCGATGTCGTTCGCACAGATCGCGAGGGAGCGGCCGTACGATCCGAAGCTCAAGAAGTGGCTGCATCGCGTCGCGGCACCGACGCTCGTGTTGTGGGGCGAGGCTGACCGGCTGATCCCGGTCGAGCAGGCCCGCGTGTGGGCCGGGGAGATCCCGGACGCGACCGTGACGACATTCCCCGGGCTCGGCCATGTGATCTTCGACGAGTCGCGCGACCCGGTCGACGCGATCGCCGCGTTCGTCGGCTAGCGCCCGCCCGGCTCGTGCAACAGCTGGCCGCCGTCGATCGCGATCACCGCGCCGGTCATGAAGCTCGATGCGGGTGAGGAGAGCAGGAGCGCGACGCCCTTGAGCTCCTCGGCCTCGCCCATCCGGCCCATCGGCACCAGTGCCGACCACGCCTGCTCGATCTCGGGCGTGACCCCGCCGCCGATCCGCGTCTTGGTCGGGCCGGGCGCGATCACGTTGACGTTGACGCCGAACGGCGCGAGCTCGAGCGCGGCCTGCTTCGACATGTTCACGACCGCGCCCTTCGCGGCCGCGTAGCCGTAACAGACGAGGGCCTCGGGGGCGAGGCCGGCCGTCGACGCAATGGCGATGATCCGCCCGGAGCCCTGCGGCTTCATCACCGCGGCGGCCGAGCGCATCGTGTGAAGGACGCCGTCGAGGTTGATCGAGAGCACCTCGCGCCAGACCTCGTCGGCGACCGTGCCGAGCTCCTCGCCGCCGTCGACGCCGAAGCCCGGAACGCCTGCGATGCCGGCGTTCGCGACGGCAACGTCGACGCCGCCCTGCTCGGCGACCAGCTCGTCGAATGCGGCCTGCACCGAGGCCGGGTCGGCGACGTCGACGTGGGCGGAGCGAACGTCGCAGCCGCGCGCGGTGAGACTGGAGGTCACCTCCGCGAGCCGGTCGTCGTCGACGTCGGTCAGAGTCACTCTGGCCCCGCAGTCCGCGAGCACCTCCGCGATCGCGAAGCCGAGCCCGCTGGCCGCGCCTGTGACGATCGCCCGCGCGTCGCGAACGTCGAAGATCTGCTCAGCGTTCATGGAACGTGAACCACCGCCTTCATCACCTCGTCGGGATGGTCGATCGCATACGCGATCGCCTGGGGCGCCTCCTCCAGCGAGAAGTCGTGCGTGAGCAGCGGCGCCACCGCGTCCTGGTGGCGCGAGACGATGTCGATGGCGACGCCGAACTCCTCGGGCGTCTGGCAGCTGACGCCGAGCACGTCGAGCTCCCGGAACGGGAGGGTGCCGATGCGGAACGGGACTTCGAAGTCGGACAGGCCGACGATCACGAGGCGGCCGGCCGGCGAGACTGCGTCGAGTGCGGCGCGCGTCGGCTCGGGCGCGCCGGTCGCCTCGATCACGACCTGCGGCGCGTCGCCGGCCCACGCGCGGGCGAGCGCGGCGAGATCGTCGTCGGGCCCGACGACGCGGGACTCGGCGCCCGAGAGCGCGAGTCGGCTTTCGAGCCGGTCGACGAGCAGCACCTCGGCGCCGCGATCGAGCGCAGCGATCGCGACCGCTTGGCCGATCGGGCCCGCGCCGAGCACGAGCACGTGCTCGCCCGCCTCGACCCTGCCGCGCACGACCGTCCGCACAGCGATCGACATCGGCTCGACGAACGCGGTGAGCCTCGGGTCGAGCCCGTCAACGGGAAACACGTTTGCCGCGGGAACGGTGAGACGCTCCTGCAGGGCGCCGTCGCGGTGGATTCCGATCAGGCTGATGTTCGCGCAAGCGTTCACGCGCCCGATCCGGCAGGGGTAGCACTCGCCGCAGGACGAGAGTGGAAGCACCGCGACGCGCCCGCCGCTCTCTTCGAGGATCGCCGAGAACTCGTGGCCCTGAATCCGCGGGTAGGCCACGTCGGGGATGTCGCCGTGAAAGTAGTGGAAGTCCGAGCCGCATAGCCCGACCGCCTCGGGGTGGACGACCACCTCGCCGGGGCCGGGAGCGCCGGGCTCCGCGACGTCGACGACGGCCATCGTCGAGGTCGCCTGGGTGACCGCGGCGCGCATTTACGAGTCGAGCCCGGCCGCTTGCCTCAGCCTCGGCAGGAGCACCGTCAGATCGTCGTCGCCGAGCCCGCGCGCGATCGCGTCCTGCACGAGCGCTTCGGTCGCCTCGGTGATCGGCAACGGCACGCCGACCGCGCGGCCGCACTCGATCGCGAGGCCGAGATCCTTGGCGAGGAGCCGCGCCGTGAACGTCGGCGAGTAGTCGCCGGCGACGAGCGGCTCGGTCTTGTAGCGGATGAACGGGCTGCCGATCGCGGAGCCGGCCATCACGTCGAGCACCTCGCGGCGGCCGATTCCGTGCTCCTCGGCGAGCACGAGCGCCTCCGCGAGCAGCTCCGCGGTGCCGCCGATCATCAGATTGAGCGCGAGCTTCACAGCGCGCGACTCCTCGGCCTCGCCGACGTAGAAGAGGTTCGGGCCGATGTCGAGCAGCGTCCGCGAGAGCGCGTCGAATGCGGGGCGCGGACCGGAGACGATGAGGCCGAGGTTGCCGGCCGCCACGACGCCGGGGTTGCCGCTCACCGGGGAGCGGAGGAACGTGATGCCGCGGCGCTCCGCCTCCGCCGCGACCAGCGCCGACGTCTCCATCGAGATCGTGCTCATGTCCATGAGCGTTCCCGACGCGCCGTCGCAGAGAACGCCGTCGGGGCCGAGCGCGACTTGCTTGATCGCGGCGTCGTCGGCGAGCATCAGGATGCACAGCTCGGCGTGCTGGAGCGCCTCGGCGGGTGAGGCGAGCACCGTCGCTCCACGGCTCTCGAACTCGTCGCTCGGCCCTGTGGAGCGGTTCCACACGAGGAGCTCGTGATCCGCGTCCTCGAGCCGGCGCGCGATCGCCGATCCCATCATGCCGAGCCCGACGACCGCGATTCGCATCGCGCCAATATACGATCACCCCGCCCGTTCCGCGACCGGAGGAGACCGATGTCCGCACGCACGACGCCGCCATTTCGAGCCGACCACGTCGGCAGCCTGCTCCGCCCGCCGGAGCTGCTCCAGGCCCGCGAAGACTTCGCGCAGGGTCGGCTCACGGCCGAGGAGCTGCGGGCGATCGAGGACGAGGCGATCCGTGCGGTCGTTCGGATGCAGGAGGACGTCGGTCTTCAGGCGTCGACGGACGGCGAGTTCCGTCGCGCCTCGTGGCACATGGACTTCATCTACAAACTCGACGGGATCTCGAAGGCGCCGGGCGAGATCACCGTCCAGTTCTTCAACGAGCAGGGCGAGATCGAGTTCACGCCCGCCGCGATCCGGATCGACGGCAAGCTTGGCGTCTCCGAGACGATCTTCGGCGAGGACTTCGCGTTCCTCCAGCAGACCGTGAGAAAGACCGTGCCGAAGCTGACGATTCCGTCGCCGAGCATGGTGCACTACCGGGGCGGGCGCGCCTCGATCGACGAGACGCTGTATCCGGGCCTCGACGAGTTCTGGGCCGACCTCACCGCCGCGTACCGGGAAGAGGTCCGCCGGCTCGGCGAGCAGGGCTGCACCTACCTCCAGTTCGACGACACGAGCCTCGCCTACCTCAACGACCCGCACCAGCGAGACTACGTCGCCTCGATCGGCGGCGACCCCGACCGGCAGCACATCGAGTACATCCACCACATGAACGAGGCGCTCGCCACGCGCCCCGCGGGGATGGCCGTGACGACCCACATGTGCCGCGGCAACTTCCGCTCGTCGTGGGCGGCCGAGGGCGGTTACGACTTTGTCGCGGAGGCGCTGTTCAACGAGCTCGAGGTCGACGGCTTCTTCATGGAGTGGGACGACGAGCGCTCGGGCGGCTTCGAGCCGCTGCGCTTCGTGCCGACGGGAAAGCAGGTCGTGCTCGGCCTCGTCACGACGAAGCACGGCGAGCTCGAGTCGAAGGACGAGCTGAAGCGCCGGATCGAGGAGGCGTCGCAGTTCGTCGATCTCGACCAGCTCTGCCTCTCGGGCCAGTGTGGGTTCTCGTCGACGGCGGAGGGCAACGTGCTCACCTACGACGACCAGGTCGCGAAGCTCCGCCTGATCGTCGAGACGGCCGAAGAGGTCTGGGGCTAGGAGGAGAACGTCGCCAGCACGGCCTCGGCGATGATCCGCATCGGCCGGCCCGAGTTCTGGCTGGCCCTGCGGAGCCGGGCGAAGGCTTCGTCCTCCGACAGGCCTTCCTTCACCATCAGGATCCCCTTCGCGCGCTCGATCGCCTTGCGCGCGGCGAGCGCCTCGGCGAGCGACTCCACCTCGCCGCGGACCGCAGCGAGCTCCTGGAACCGGGCGCGCGCAGTGGTGATCGCGGGGAGCAGGTCCTCCTCGCGGAACGGCTTCGCGAGATAGCCGTAGACGCCGGCGTCGGCCGCGCGCGCCACGAGCTTCTGCTCGTTGAACGCGCTCACGATCACGATCGGCAGCGGCCGCTCCTCGAGCATCCGCTGCGCGGCCTCGATCCCGTCCATGCGCGGCATCTTCACGTCGAGCACGGCGAGGTCGGGCCGCTCCGAGCGCGCGAGCTCGAGCGCCTCGGCACCGTCGCGCGCCTGCGCGCAGACGTCGAAGCCGGCGGCCTGGAGCATTCCGACCAGGTCGAGCCGGATGATCGTCTCGTCTTCTGCGACCAGGACTCTCATGAGTTGCTCGCTTCGACCTGGAGGGAGCCGTCGTCGCTGCGGCGGAGGCGCACCGGCCAGACGTGGCCGCTCGCCGAGGGCAGATCGAGCTCGACCGGCTTCGGCGGCCTTGCTCCGAGTGCGCGGCGCGCCTCGAGGAGCTCGGCATGGCGGCTGACCGCGGCACGGATCGCCGGCACGACGTCCGTCTCGCGGAACGGCTTCACGAGGTAGGCGAAGATGCCGGCCTCGATCGCGCGCTCGACGACCGTTCGCTCGGAGTAGGCGGTGAGCATCACGATCGGAATGGGGCGCTCGGCGAGGATGCGCCGTGCCGCCTCGATGCCGTCGAGCTCGGGCATCCGCAGGTCGAGCACCGCGACGTCGGGCTCGAGCTCGCGCGCCAGGTCGACGGCCTCGGCGCCGTTTCGCGCGTCGCCGCACACGACCATGCCGTGCTTCTCGAGCACCCCGCGCAGATCGAGGCGGATGATCGTCTCGTCTTCTGCGATCAGGACTCTCATGCGCGCCTCCTCGCTCGGACCAACAAAAAAGCCTCCACGAGCCGGGAGCTCGTGAAGGCATCAGTGCCTCGGGTGATCGCTTCGCTGCGACCGGCCTGGCAGAGACCGTAGCACGTCGGGCTCCCTGACTCGATTACGGGCGAGTTTTGCCTTGCGGATAATCCGCTAGGGTCGTCCGCGAGTGGCCGGATTCCACGGCCGCGACGGCGCCAGAGAATGGCGGTAGTTCCGTGCTTACCCAAGCGAACCGCACAGTGATCGAGCCGGAGACGCTGGAGCTCCTGCTAGGGGCGCTGCTTGCCCGGGGCTTCCGAGTCCTCGGGCCTACAGTTCGCGACGGCGCAATCGTCTATGACGAGCTCGACTCGACGGCGGCTTTGCCGATCGGCTGGACCGACCGCCAGGAGGCGGGGACCTACCGGATCGAGCGGCGGTCCGACGAGGCACGATTCGGCTACGCCGTCGGCCCGCACTCGTGGAAGAAGTACCTCTTTCCGCCGTGCATCCGACTCTGGCGGGCGCAGCGCGAGACGGGCGCGGTGACAGAGGAGCCCACGGACGAGACGCCGCTCGCCTTCATCGGCGTTCGCGCGTGCGAGCTGCACGCGATCGAGATCCAGGATCGCGTCTTCCTCGGCGGTGTGCACGTCGACCGCGACTACGCGGCTCGCCGGGAGGGCGACTTCCTCGTCGCGGTGAACTGCTTCGAGCCGGGCGGCACCTGTTTCTGCACGTCGATGGGAACCGGGCCGAAGGTCGACGTGGGCCACGACATCGTTCTCACCGAGCTGCTCGCCCCCGAGCACCGGTTCCTCGCCGAGGCCGGAACCGAACGCGGCGCAGAGCTGCTCGCCGAGTTGCCGCGCCGGGCTGCCACCGACGACGATCTCGCCGCTGCGACCGGGTCGACGGACGGCGCGGCGCAGAAGATGGGGCGGACGATGGAGGTCGGCGACCTGCGCGACCTGCTCGCTCGCAACCTCGACCACCCGCGCTGGGACGACGTCGCCGAGCGCTGCCTCACCTGCGGCAACTGCACGCTTGTCTGCCCGACCTGCTTCTGCTCGTCTGTCGAGGACGAGACCGACATTTCGGGCGCGGAGGCCGAGCGCTGGCGCGTGTGGGACACGTGCTTCTCGGTCGACTACTCGTTCATCCACGGCGGCGCGATCCGCCCGTCGGGCCGCTCCCGCTATCGGCAGTGGATGACGCACAAGCTCGGCACCTGGCAGGACCAGTTCGGCTCGTCGGGCTGCGTCGGCTGCGGCCGCTGCATCACGTGGTGCCCGGTCGGGATCGACATCACCGAAGAGGTCGCCGCGATCCGTGCGACCGAGGAGGCCGTCGATGCGCTCGCTTGAGACCCTGCTCGCCGAGGTGCCGCTTCTCGAAGAGCTTTCGGAGGAACGCCTCACACTGCTCGCGGGCTGCGCGGGTAACACCCACTTCGACGCGGGTGCCACGATCTTCCGGCAGGGCGACGCGGCGGACGCCTTCTACGTCATCCGCCACGGCTCGGTCGCGCTTGAGACCTTCGTCCCCGCGCGGGGCTCCGCAGTGATCGAGACGATCGAGGCGGGCGAGGTGCTCGGCTGGTCGTGGCTCTTCGCGCCCTACCGCTGGCACTTCGACGCGCGCGCGCTGACCGCGGTGCGCGCCTCCGCGTTCGACGGCGCGTGCCTCCGTGGGAAGTGTGACGCCGACCCGGCGCTCGGCTACGACCTGATGAGCCGCTTCGCGCAGGTCGCGATCGAGCGGCTGCAATGGACCCGGCTCCGACTCCTTGACGTGTATGGCAACGGCCGCGCCTGACCACGCCCCGCTGGGGGCCATGACGCCGCGGCCCTTCCGGGTCGCCGAGCGACGCCGCGAGACCGCCGACACCTGGACGCTCACGCTCGAGCCGCTCGACGGCGAGGAACCGGTCGTGGCGCCGGGCCAGTTCATGATGGTCTACGTCTTCGGGATCGGCGAGGTGCCGATCTCGGTGAGCGCGCCGCCGCTCGTCCTCACCGTGCGCGAGGTCGGCGCGGTCTCGAGCGCGGTGTGCGCCGCCTCGATGCTCGGGATCCGCGGGCCGTTCGGCAGTTCGTGGCCGGTCGACGCTGCGGCGGGCGGGGACGTCGTCGTGGTCGCAGGCGGGATCGGGCTCGCGCCGCTGCGCCCCGTCGTCTTGCGCACGATCGATCGGCGCGCCGACTACGGCTCGGTCTCGGTCCTCTACGGCGCGCGCACCCCAGGCGACCTGCTCTTCACCGAGCAGGTCGAGGAGTGGCGCGGGACGATCGACGTCGAGCTCACCGTTGACGCGGCCTCCGGCGAATGGTCAGGGCGCGTCGGCGTCGTGCCGAAGCTCGTTCCCGCCGCGACGCTCCGTCCCGAGGTCACGACCGCCTTCGTCTGCGGGCCGGAGATCATGATGAGCTTCACGATCGCAGCGCTGCTGAAGAGCGGTGTCGCGCCGGAGCGGATCCACCTCTCGATGGAGCGGCACATGGACTGTGGCGTCGGGCTCTGCGGCCACTGCCAGCTCGGACCGACGCTGATCTGCCGCGACGGCGCCGTGTACGCGTATCCGGAGATCGAACCGTGGCTGGAGGTGCGCGAGCTGTGAGCGCTAAGCCGAAACTCGCCGTCTGGAAGTTTGCGTCCTGCGACGGCTGCCAGCTCACGCTGCTCGACCTCGAGGACCAGCTGCTCGCCCTCGCGGGTGCCGTCGAGGTCGCGGAGTTCCACGAGGCGACGAGCGGCTCGGTTGCCGGCCCGTACGACCTCTCGCTCGTCGAGGGCTCGATCACGACCGCCCACGACGCCGAGCGGATCCAGGAGGTGCGCCGCGCGTCGAAGGCGCTCGTCACGATCGGCGCCTGCGCGACCTCGGGCGGCGTCCAGGCGCTGCGGAACTTCGCCGACGTCCGCGACTTCGTCTCGGCGGTGTACGCCTCGCCCGAGTACATCTCGACCCTGGCGACGTCGACACCGATCTCCGACCACGTGCAGGTCGAGTTCGAGCTGCGCGGGTGTCCGATCGACAAGCGCCAGCTGGTCGAGGTCGTCACCGCTTTCCTCCACGGCCGCCGGCCCGGGATCCCGTCGACGAGTGTCTGCACCGAGTGCAAGCGGCGCGGCGTCGTCTGCGTCACGGTCGCCCACGGCACGCCCTGCCTCGGCCCGGTCACGCACGCGGGCTGCGGCGCGCTCTGCCCGGCCTTCGATCGCGGCTGCTACGGCTGCTTCGGCCCGATGGAGACGCCGAACACCGGCGCGCTCGTCCCGCTCCTGCGCCATCTCGGCCGCAGCGACGTGGACATCCAGCGCGTCTTCCAGACCTTCAACGCGAACGCGGAGCCGTTCCGGGAGGCGGCCGGACGTGGCTGAGAAGCGGACGATCAAGACCGACTACCTCGCGCGCGTCGAGGGCGAGGGCGCGATGACCGTCCGGCTCGAGAACGGCGTCGTCGAGCACGTCGAGCTGCGGATCTTCGAGCCGCCGCGCTTCTTCGAGGCGCTGCTGCGAGGCCGTTCGTTCCTCGAAGCGCCGGACATCACGGCGCGGATCTGTGGCATCTGTCCCGTCGCGTACCAGACGAGCGCGGTCAACGCGCTCGAGAGCCTCTGCGGCGTCGAGCTCCCGGAGCCGCTGCGGATCCTGCGCCGGCTTCTCTACTGCGGCGAGTGGATCGAGAGCCACGCGCTGCACATCTACATGCTCCACGCGCCGGACTTCCTCGGCTACGCGGGCGCCGTCGAGCTCGCCCGCGATGCGCCCGAGGCGGTCGAGCGCGGGCTCGGCCTGAAGCGCACCGGTAACGATGTGCTCACGGTCGTCGGCGGGCGCGAGATCCATCCGATCAACGTCCGCGTCGGCGGCTTCTACCGCGCCCCGAGCCGCACCGAGCTGCGCGCCCTCGTCGAGCCACTCGAGCGCGCGCGAGAGGCAGCACTCGAGACCGTGCGCTGGACCGCGTGCTTCGATTTCCCCGAGCGGACCGTCGAGTGCGAGCTCGTCGCGCTGTCGCAGCCCGGCGACTATCCGATCGAGCGCGGCCGCATCGTCTCGGACCTGGGGCTCGACATCGCGCCCGCGGAGTACGACGAGCACTTCGACGAGGAGCACGTCGAGCGCTCGACCGCGCTCCATTCGACCCGGCGCGGCGGCGGCACCTACCTCTGCGGGCCGCTCGCCCGTTTCACGCTCGCCCACGAGCTGCTCTCGCCTCTCGCGCGCGAGGCCGCACGGGAGGCCGGGCTCGAAGCGCCGTGCCGCGATCCCTTCCGCAGCATCGTCGTGCGCAGCGTCGAGCTCGTGTACGCGTGCGACGAGGCGCTGTCGCTGATCGAGCGCTACGAGGAGCCGGACGCGCCGTTCGTTCAGGTCGATCCCGTCGCGGGCACCGGCTACGGCGTCAGCGAGGCGCCGCGCGGGCTTCTCTACCACCGCTACCGGATCGACGCCGAGGGCACGATCCTCGACGCCAAGATCGTTCCGCCGACCTCGCAGAACCAGGGCGCGATCGAGGACGACCTGCGAGACGTGGTCGGCCGCAACGTCGCACCTCGAGGACGATCCGCTGCGGGCGCTCTGCGAGCAGACGATCCGCAACTACGACCCCTGCATCTCGTGCGCCACGCACTTCCTCGACCTCGAGGTGGAGCGCCGATGAGGCACGTCGTGATCGGCGTGGGCAACGTGTTTCGGGGCGACGACGGGGTCGGTCTCGCCGTCCTCGATGCGCTGCGCGGACGGGTCCCGGCCGAGGTCGAGGTGGTCTCGTGCGAGCTCGAGCCGAGTCGGCTGATCGACGCCTGGCACGGCGCCGCGACCGCGGTCGTCGTCGATGCGGTCGCCTCGGGCGCCGAGCCCGGGACGCTGGTCCGTTTCGACGCGAGCGAGGCTGCCGTCCCGGCGCGTGCGTTCCGTTCCTCCACGCATGCGTTCGGGATCGGCGAGGCGATCGAGCTCGCCCGCGCGCTCGGTCGTTTGCCGGAGCGGATCGTGGTCTACGGCGTGGAGGGCGCGGTGTTCGACGCGGGCGAGGGTCTCACCCCGCGGGTGAAGGCGGCGGTCGAGCCGGTCGCGAACGAGGTTCTGGAAGAACTCGAGAAAGGGATGGAGCCGTGCACGAGCGCAAGCTGATCATCGACCTGATGACGAAGGTGGAGGACGTGGCCCAGACGGAGGGCGCGACGGCGGTGACGCGGGTCGAGGTGCTCCTCGGGCCGCTCTCGCACTTCACGCCGGAGCACTTCCGTGAGCACTTCGACGACGCCGCCCGCGGCACGCTCGCGGAGGGCGCCGAGGTGGATGCCGTAGTCGATGACGACCTGACCGGCGAGCGGGCGCAGGGCGTCGTGCTCCTCAGCGTCGAGGTGGCGTGATGTGCCTCGGCGGAATCGCGGCGCTCGCCGAGGCGTGGGACGAGGACGGCGCGCGCCTCGGCCGGCTCGATGACGGCGACGTCGTGTCGCTCGCGTTCCTGCCTGAGGCGAAGCCCGGCGACTACGTCCTCGTGCACCTCGGGATCCCGGTCGAGGTGCTCGACCCGGGCGCCGCTCGCCAGGCGCTGAACCTGCGAGATGGAACGGAGGCAGTCCGATGAGCACGCGTGCGCTCGGCATCTCGCTCGCTTTCGCGACGGCGGTCGTCAGCGGCGTCTCGATCTACGTCAACGGCCGCGGCGTCAAGCACTTCCACGACGCGACGGTCTACACGACCGCCAAGAACCTGGTCGCCGCCGTCCTGCTGATGGTGCTCCTCCTGTCCTGGTCGGCCTTCTCGCGGCCGGCCCCTGAGAATCGCAAGCCCCTCGGGCGGCGGGAGTGGCTCGGCCTGCTCGCCGTGGGCGTCGTCGGCGGCAGCGTCCCGTTCATCCTCTTCTTCGAAGGTCTCGCGCGGGCGGAGGCGACCCAGGCTGCGTTCATCCAGAAGACCCTCGTCGTATGGGTCGCGCTGCTCGCGGTGCCGCTGCTGCGCGAGCGCTTCGGCGTGCCGCACATCCTCGCGATCTCGCTGCTCGTGATCGGTCAGGCCTGGATCATCGGCAGCGCGGGAACGATCGCGTTCGGCCAGGGCGAGGCGATGATCCTCGCGGCGACGATCCTCTGGGCGATCGAGGTCGTGATCGCGAAGCGCCTGCTCACCACGGTGCCCTCGCGCACCCTCGGTGCTGCTCGGATGGCGATCGGCACAGGCGTTCTCGTCGCGTGGGTCGCCGTGTCCGGAAAGATGGGGGCGCTGACGGGGCTCGGCGCCGAGCAGTGGCGCTGGGTGCTGCTCACCGGGCTCCTGCTCACCGCCTACGTAACGCTCTGGTACGCGGCGCTCGCGCGGGCGCAGGCGATCGACGTGACCGCGGTGCTCGTCTTCGGAGCGGTGATCACGGCGCTGCTCGCCGGCGCGATCGACGGTGCGTCGGTCAGCGCCGGGGGAACGGTTATCGTCGCCGCAGGCGCGGTGTTGATCGGCGCGATCGCCCTGCGCGGCCGCAGGGCCGAGACGAGCACGTGACGGCGGTCGTCCCGGGCGCGTTGCTCTTCGCGCGCTATGCCTATCCGCCGAACTCGCTCGGGCTCTGCGGCGCCGACGTGCAACACACGCTGATCCAGTACGGCGATGCTGGCGAGTCGGACGGCGGCCTGAGCGAGCTCGCGCGCACCTTCGAGGGCGCCTGGCCGTATCTCGAGCTGATCGCGGGCTGCAACGGGCTCGACGATCCGCTCGACCCGCGTGTGGTCGAGGCCTACTGGGTTGGCAACGAGCTGCTCGACCGGGTCGGGCCGGGCGACCTCGTCCATCACGTCGACGACCGCTTCCGCGGGCGGCTCGGCCGGACGCAAGAGCACGTCGTCGACGCGGTCGCCGCCGGCGCCGTCCCGCACCACTGCTTCCACGTCTTCGCGGTGTACCCCTGGCTCGGACTGATGCGAACCGGAATCGTCGACGAGCCGCTGCGAATCCTCGACCAGTGCCGCACGACACCCGCGCGGGTGCTCTCCGTGGGCGCCGACGACGCGATCGTGCTCGCGCGACCACTGCGCTTCGACGACGGCGTCCTGCGCCTCGCCGAGCCCGAGGCGCGGACCGTGCGCTGGCGCGACGACGGTCTCGCCTTCGTCCCCTTGCTCGCCCCGGGCGACCTTGTCTCGCTCCACTGGGACTTCGTCTGCGACGTCCTCTCGCCGGATGCCGCGTCGCGCCTCGAGCAGGCGAACCGTCGCGCGCTCGCGGCCGTCGCCCGCCGGAATCCCGCGTACGAGGCGGGATTCGGCTCTGTGAGCGGAGGCGGAGGGATGTAAGCCGTTCCGCGGGCCGGTGCTCGTCAGCCCCAGAGGGCTTCGTTGACGACGTTTTCGTACAGCTCTTGCTTTCCCGAGACCGGAGTGGGGTCGATCTCGCCTTTCTCGACGCGGTCGGCCAGCTCTGCGAGGGTCGCGGTCCCGTCGGTGATCGCACGGCCGAGCTCGGATTCCCAGCCCGAGTAGCGCTGATCCTTCATCCGGCCGAGAGTGCCGTCGTCTGCGAGCTTCGCCGCAACGATCAGCGCGCGCGCGAGGGTGTCGATGCCGCCGATATGGGCGTGAAAGAGGTCGACTCGGTCGATCGATTGGCGTCGCAACTTCGCGTCGAAGTTGAAGCCGCCGCTTCCCAGCCCGCCTGCCCGCACGATCTCGTACAACACCAGCGCGAGGTCCTCGACCGAGTTGGGGAACTGGTCGGTGTCCCAGCCGTTCTGGGGGTCGCCTCGGTTCGCGTCGACCGAGCCGAGGAGGTCGTTGGCTGTCGCGTAGGCGATTTCGTGGTGGAAGGAGTTGCCGGCAAGCGTTGCGTGGTTCGCTTCGATGTTGAGCTTGTACTCGCCTTCGAGCCCATGACGGACGAGAAAGCCGTGTACGACGGCGGCGTCGTGGTCGTACTGATGCTTCGTCGGCTCCATCGGCTTCGGCTCGATCAGCAGCGTCCCGTCGAAGCCGATTCGGTGTTTCTCGTCGGCCACCAGGTGGAGGAAGCGGGCAAGCTGCTCGCCTTCACGGTGCAGGTCGGTGTTGAGCAGCGAGTCGTACCCCTCGCGGCCGCCCCAGAGGACGTAGTTCGCTGCCCCGAGGCGTTTCGTGACCTCGAGCATGTGCTTGACCTGAGCGGCTGCATAGGCAAACACCTCCGGGTCGGGGTTCGTCGACGCGCCCGCCTGGAAGCGGGGGTGAGTGAACAGGTTCGCCGTCCCCCAGAGCAGACGGATGCCGGTCCGCTCCTGGTAGCCGAGCGCGTCGTCGGCGAGAGCGTCGAGATTCGACCTGAACTCCTGGAAGCTCGTCCCGGTCGGCGCGACGTCGACGTCATGGAAGCAGTAGAACGGCACGCCGAGCTTCTCGACGAACTCGAACGCTGCTGCCATCTTCTCGCGTGCGGCTGCCATCGGATCGCCCGGCCGTTGTGCCCACGGACGGTCGAGCGTCCCGGTCCCGAACATGTCGCTCCCATTCGCGGCGAACGAGTGCCAGTACGCGACGCTAACCTGTAGCCAATCCTCCATCCGCCTTCCCCGGATGACGAGCTCCGGGTCATACGCCTTGAATGCAAGGGGCTCGTCCGATGCGGCGCCCGCGTACGGAATCTGCTCTGGGACTGTGGGAAAGAACGGCTGAGTCACGTCGCGGCTCCTCAGGAGGTTGATTGGCGTCTAGAGAGCACCGGATCGAGGCGCACCGCCGTGACCAGCACCGCGAACCAGCGTATACGGTCTTTCTCCGGGTTCACGAACTCGCCGGAATCCCGCGTACGAGGCGGGATTCGGCTAGTCAGCGGAGGGGGAGAGATTTGAACTCTCGATCCGCCTTACGACGGATAACGGTTTTCGAGACCGCCGCATTCGACCGCTCTGCCACCCCTCCGAGCGGAGAAGGAGGGATTCGAACCCTCGAAGGAGGTTAGAACCCCCTTAACGCCTTAGCAGGGCGCCGCCTTCAGCCACTCGGCCACTTCTCCGAACGCGGGGGCAGGATAGCGCACGGGGGGACTGGCAAATCACCCTTCGTAGGGACGCATCTCCCGGTGCGGGGTGCCAGAGTCCTACTTGCCGGATCCCCCTCCAGGAACCCCCTCCCCGGCATCTGCGGCGAATGCCCGTCCCCCCGGCGGGCTTCGCGCTTTCTAGGGCCCATTTCTGTTTGAACTCGCCGCAGAACGAAGCGCTGTGCCGCCGGGCCGCGCTAGGCGGCGCGATGCGTCGTCCTCAGTCGCCCCGATAGCGTTGCTATCGAGGCTCCCTGCGTCCTAGCCTCGCAGTCGCCCATCGCATCCCGTCGGCGAGCCGTCATTCTGCGGCGAGTTCTCAATCGTGCACGCGGGCGATCAACTCGCCGCGGCGGAGCACCTTCAGCGACGAGCCGCCGAGCCGGACGTCGAAGCCCGCGTGCTTCGGGAAGAGCACCTTGTCGCCAGGCTCGATCCCGGACGCGCTGTCGCCGACCGCGGTGACGACGCCGCTGCGGGCGCCGGTGTCCTCGCTCGCGGGAATGATCAGCCCGTGGCGGGTCTCGGTCTCCTCGTCGGAGGGCTGGATCACGACGTAGTCGTCGAGCGGCTCGAGTGTGAGGTCGGTGCGCTGCGGTTCCTCGATCATCGTCGAGAAACGATACTTGCGATCGTGCCGTCGCCTTTCATCGAGCTCGAGGTCGGGGAGCGCCTCGTCAAGGTCACGAACCCGGACAAGGTGTACTTCTCGACGCGCGGTGAGACGAAGCTCGACCTCGTCCGCTACTACCTCTCGGTCGGCGAGGGGATCGTGCGCGCGTTGTACGAGCGCCCGACGCAGCTCAAGCGCCATCCGGACGGGGCCGAGGGCGAGGCGATCTACCAGAAGCGGGTTCCGGAGAAGCGGCCCGAGTGGATCGAGACCGCTCGCGTCACGTTTCCCTCGGGGCGGCACGCGGATGAGCTCTGCGTGACGGAGCTCGCGCATGTGATCTGGGCGGCGAACCTGGGCACGCTGGACTTCCACCCCTGGCCGTCGCGGCGGGCGGACGTCGAGCATCCCGACGAGCTTCGGATCGACATCGACCCGCAGCCCGGCACCGGGTTCGCGGAGGCGAAGCGTGTCGCGGTCGTCGTTCGCGAGGTACTCGACGAGCTCGGCTTCGTCGGCTGGCCGAAGACGTCAGGGAACCGCGGCATCCATGTCGCCTGCAGGATCGAGCCGCTGCGCCCGTTCACGGAGGTGCGCCGCTGCGCGCTCGCGTTCGCGCGCGAGGTCGAGCGACGGGCGCCCGACCTGGTCACGACCGCGTGGTGGAAGGAGGAGCGCGGCGAGAAGGTCTTCATCGACTACAACCAGAACGCGCGCGACCGGACGATCGCCTCGGGCTACTCGGTGCGCGCGCGGCCGGATGGGACGGTGTCTGCACCGGTCGGCTGGGACGAGCTGCAGGAGGTCGAGACCGAGGACTTCACGCTCGCGACGATGCCGGCGCGCTTCGCCGAGCTCGGCGACCTCCACGCGGGCATCGACGAGGCCGTGTGTGACCTCGGCGCGCTCGTCGAGTGGGTGGAGCGCGAGGAGGCCGACGGCGTCGGCGAGGCGCCGTACCCTCCGAACTTCCCGAAGATGCCCGGCGAGCCGAAGCGTGTGCAGCCCTCGCGCGCGAAGCGCGGCCCTGAGGAGTAACAGGCGCCCGTCAGGTCGCCGAACCAAGTGCGCCGCACTTCTGCGTCGCGGCGTTGAGGATGGCCATACCACCGGGCCGGCTGGAGGATGGGATTCGGTACGTGTTGATGAGGGGCTCGTCCGCGGCGGGGTCGGGAAAGTCCTTCACGCCGTTCTCGCGCACGCACCGGGCGAACTCGAGGGCTTGCTTCTGCTCCTGGGCACTCCTCTTGTGGCCCATGAACCCCGATGGCTCCAGGTGTTTGCACACGCCGATGGCGTCCCTCCACGCCGCTGTGGTCGGGTCGAGCGACGAGCCGTTGAGCACTCCATCGATGGTGAGCGCGCCCGATGCGTCCGGGTCCGGGAACGCGCTGACCCCGTTCTTGCGCATGCAGTCTGCGAACTTCGCCGCCTTCTCGTGCGCGGTCACCGCCGGCTGAGGCGCGGCGGTGGTGCTGCTGTCGGCGCGGACGCCGGTGCCGTTCGAACAGCCCGCGACGATCACGGCCAGCATGGCAAGTGCGGCCGGCGGCCCAAGTGTTCTCCTCATCGTGTCTCCTCTGCTCGATGGCTTTGAGGCGCGGTGCTAAGCGGTGGGGTCCGTTGCCGCAGATCCGGCACAGCCCGTTGACCGGTGATGCGTTCGACCATGGCGTTGGCGGCCGCGAGACCCGCGGCGATCCGGTCGTGGCCGGGCTGGCCCAGCACGACCCCGGTGATCGCCGTCCGCTTGCCGTCGATCCAGCGGATGGCCCGGAAGGCGAAGCAGCCGCCGGCCGCGGCGTCCGAGCCGGTCTTGACGCCGACGAACCCGTTGTGCCCGAGCAATGTGTCGGTGTTGTGGACGGTGCCGGCGACAGGCAGTGTCGCGCTTGGTGTGGCGACGATGTTCGCGAACGCCGGCAGGCGCATGGCCCGATCGACGATGCGCACCTGGTCGGCGGCAGTCGACACGGTTGCGTCGTCGTAGCCGCTCGGGTCTGTGTAGCGGGTTTGGGTCATGCCCAGCGATCGTGCGGCGGCATTCATCCGCGCAACAAACCGATCCACCGAGCCCGCGTCCCATCGCGCCAGAACCGCGGCGATGTTGTTCGCCGACGGCAGCAGCAGTGCCTGCAGCGCCTGCTGTTCGGTCAATTTCTCTCCCGCGGCGATGGACACCACCGACTCGTGCTGTCCGCGCCGGCGGTCGGTGTCGACGACATCGGCGTCGGTGAGCGTGATCGTTGGCCCGTCCTCGCCGGGCCGTAGCGGATCGTCGTGGAGCACGAGATAGGCCGTCATGACCTTCGCGACGCTGGCGATCGCAGCCGCGTGCTGGTTCGGGCCGGCGTGGACCTGCGACTGTCCTGTGACGAAGAACGCGGCCTGGCCGTCTGCCGGAAACACCGTGCTCGGCAGGGCTTCACCGAGCGCACCGTGGCGCTCACTGCCAAGGACGTCGATGGGTGATGCAGCCGTCGAGGACGACGCCCCCGACTGAAGGGAGAACGATGCGGCGATCGCCGCGATGACGACCAGCAGGCCGGCGAGGCGGATCCTGCGAATCCGGATCCGACGAGTCGTTGTTCGTGCCGGCTGGCGGTGGGTCATCCGTCCATTCAAGGCAGCGTGGCGTTGCCGCGGCGTATGGGGTTTTCGATATGCCGGCAATACGCGCCAGCTCGTAGCATCCGAGGATGCGGGTCTTGATCGTCGAGGACGAGCCCTACATGGCAGAAGCCATCCGTGATGGCCTACGCCTCGAAGCGATCGCGGCTGACATCGCAGCTGACGGCGACACCGCTCTGAAACTGCTGAGCGTCAACGCCTACGACATCGCCGTTCTCGACCGAGACATTCCCGGACCGGCCGGTGACGAGATCGCCCGACACATCGTCGCCTCTGGTAGCGGTATGCCGATCCTCATGCTTACCGCTGCCGACCGTCTCGACGACAAGGCCACCGGATTCGAGCTCGGCGCCGACGACTACCTCACGAAGCCGTTCGAGCTCCAAGAACTCGTACTCCGCCTCAGAGCGCTCGACCGCAGACGCGCCCACAACCGGCCGCCCGTAAGAGAGATCGCAAACCTGCGGCTGGATCCCTTCCGCCGAGAGGTCTACCGCGACGGTCGGTACGTCGCCCTGACCCGGAAGCAGTTCGCAGTGCTCGAAGTCCTCGTCGCTGCGGAAGGCGGTCTCGTTAGCGCCGAAGTGCTTCTAGAGCGAGCGTGGGATGAGAACGCCGACCCGTTCACCAACGCCGTGCGCATCACGGTCTCTGGACTGCGCAAACGCCTCGGCGAACCCTGGATCATTGCCACCGTGGCCGGCGCTGGGTACCGCATCGACACGCGACCGGACACTGAGGAGGACCTTGGTTAGAGCCCCCGGTCTGAGTGCCCGCCTCAAGCTCACCCTCAGCTACGCCGGCTTCCTCATGGTTGCGGGTGTCTTGATGCTCGCGGCCGTTTGGGCGGTCATTCTGCGCTACATACCCAACGGGGTGCTCTACCACATGCATCCCTCGTGGTGGTTCCTATTCGACCGCTCCGACCCTCTGCACGGCTTCGGCTCGGTCGCGGCCATCGTGCTGGCGTTCCTGCTGGTATTCGGTCTGCTGGGAGGCTGGCTTCTCGCCGGCCGCATGCTCGCCCCCCTGACGCGCATCACGGACGCCACACGCCTGGCTGCGGCCGGGTCGCTCTCCCATCGGATCCAGTTGGAGGGCCGCGGAGATGAGTTCCGCGAGCTCGCCGATGTCTTTGACACCATGCTCGCGCGGCTCGAAGCCCAGATCGCCGAACAGCAGAGATTCGCAGCCAATGCCTCGCACGAGCTGCGCACCCCTCTGGCGATCACGAAGACACTTCTCGACGTCGCTCGCAACGATCCCAGCCGCGACACCGGCGAACTCGTCGACCGCCTCCACGCCGTCAACACCCGAGCGATCGACCTCACTGAAGCCTTGCTTCTGCTCAGCCGCGCCGACCGACGATTCTTCACCCCGGAATACGTCGACCTATCCCTCATTGCGGAAGAGGCCACTGAAACGCTCCTCCCCCTTGCAGAAGAGCGCGGCCTCGCCCTCGAAACCTCCGGCGACCCGGCCGCTGCGATCGGCTCACACGCGCTACTCCTGCAGTTGACCACGAACCTCGTGGTCAACGCGATCGTCCACAACCTGCCCAAAGACGGGACCGTATGGGTCACGACCAGGGCTCACCGCCAGAGCGTGGCGCTCACTGTCGAGAACACCGGCGAGAAGCTCACTCCACAGTTGGTTGCCACGCTTGCTGAACCGTTTCTTCGCGGCACCGAGCGCATACGCACCGACCACGCAGGTGACGGCCTCGGCCTGGCAATCGTCAAGAGCATTACCCAAGCGCACGAGGGAACCCTCACCCTTGAGCCCCGCGCCGACGGCGGGCTCCGCGTCACGGTGCAGCTGCCCGCCGCGCCACCGCGCAGCGGCGAATGACCGCCAGCCACAACCCCAGCCACCCCGCGTCCCGGTTCGCAGTGACGCGTCAACCTAGAGAGCGAGCAGGGACTCGACCGTCGGGTCGCCGGGGCGCCTCGGCGGGCGCACTTCGCGCCAGGTGCAGTCGGCCGGATCCTTGTCGGCGCGGAAGCGGAGCAGGCGCGTTCCATGGCGGAAGCGGTGGCCTTGCACCTTGTCGTAGCGCACCTCGACGACGAGCTCGGGCCTGACCGGCGCCTCCTCGAGGCCGCCCGATCCCCAGCGGTTCTGCTCGGCGAAGCCGCGCTCGGGCGCGTCTTCGAGTAGGGGCGTCACGAGCGCCGCGATCTCGGCCTCGAGCTTCGCGGCCACTGCGCAGGAGCCCACGTAGTCGAGCCGGCCATCGTCGTCGTAGAGGCCGAGCAGCAGGGTCGCGAGTTTCCGCGTCCCTTTCTTCCACCGAACCCCGGCGACTACGCAATCCGCCGTCTTGTGCTCCTTCACCTTCGCGACCGCGTCGCGCGCGCCGGAGCGATACGACGCTTCGAGCCGCTTCGCGATCACCCCGTCGAGCCCGGCCGCCTCGATCGTCGACAGCCACTCGCGGGCCAGGTTCTCGTCGCGCGTCACGGGCGAGAGCCGAAAGCCGGCGAGCTGCTCGAGCCGGGCGCGCCGCTCCTCGAGCGGCAGGCGCCAGAGCTCTTCGCCGTTCCACAGCAGGACGTCGAACACGACGTACTCCGCAGGGATCTCGGCCGAGAGCTTGCGGATGCGGCTCTCGGCCGGATGCAGCCGCATCTGCATCGCATCGAAGTCGAGCCGCCCGTCGCGCGCGATCACGATCTCGCCGTCGAGCGCGGAGTGGGGCGGCAGCAGGTCACCGAGTGGCGCGAGCTCAGGAAAGTAGCGCAGCAGCGGCTTGCCGTTGCGCGACCACAGCGCGAGCTCGCCGTTGTCGTTCTCGAGTACGCCCCTGAACCCGTCCCACTTCGGCTCGTACTGCCAGCCGGGCTGCGCCGGCAGCGCGGCGAGAAGCTCCGCCTCCATCGGCGGGAACGGGACTCGCGGGCCGGGCTCCATCGTGGCAGGCTAACGCGATGGGCGGGCTCGACGGCGACTGGGACGTGAAGCCGCTGCCGCTCGTGCACAAGCGCATCGCCGGGGCACGCGGCGAGACCAGGCTCGGCCCGCTCCGTGCGGGGTTCGACGTCGTCGGGCTCGAGTTGCGCTACCGCGGCGTCTTCACGGGGATCGTCGACGTCCTCGAGCCGGACGGCGACGGCTTCAAGCTGAGGGGCACCTACCACGGCCGCACGTTCGGACGGTTCCGGCTCATCCGGGCCGAGTGATTACGATCGACCTGTGAGACGAGTCGCAGTCACCGGTCTCGGTGCGGTCACCCCGCTCGGCCTCGACGCGCCCTCGACCTGGAACTCGGCGATCACGGGGCAGAGTGGGATCGACTTCATCCAGGCGTTCGACGCCTCGGACTTTCCGGTGCGGATCGCAGCCGAGATCAAAGGATTCGACCCGTCCGCCGTCGCAGCGCCGAAGGACGCGCGCCGGCTCGAGCGGAACGTTCTCATCGCGCTAGGAGCTGCCCAGGAGGCGATGGCCGACTCCGGTCTCGAGGTGACCGATCCCTCTCGCGTCGGTGTCGTGTTCGGCTCCGCGATCGGCGGCGTGATCGGGATAGTCGAGCAGTACGCGATCCTTACCGAGCGCGGCCACGACCGCGTCGCGCCGCACTTCCTGCCGAACGTGCTCGTCGACACGGCCTCGGGCCAGCTCGCGATCTCGCTCGGTGTGCGCGGGACGAACTACGCGCCGGTGTCCGCCTGCGCGACCGGTTCGCACGCGGTCGGCGAGGGTGCGGAGATCATCCGCCGCGGCGACGCCGATGCGATCGTCGCCGGCGGCACCGAGGCGTGCATCCACCCGCTGATCCTCGCCGGCTTCTGCGCGATGCGCGGGCTCGCCGTTGAGGACGAATACCCGCCGCGCGCCTCGCGCCCGTTCGACGCGACGCGCGCGGGCTTCGTGATGGGCGAGGGCGCGTGCGCGCTACTGCTCGAGGAGATGGAGAGCGCCAAGGCCCGCGGCGCGCGCATCTACGCCGAAGTGCTCGGCTACGGAGCCTCGAACGACGCGCACAGCCTCGCGCAGCCCGAGCCCGAGGCGATCGGCGTCTCGGAGATGATCCGCGCCGCGCTCACCCGCAGCGGCGTCGCGCCCGAGCGGGTCGGCTACATCAACGCGCACGGCACCTCGACACCGCTTGGCGACGCGGCCGAGACGAAGGCGATCAAGGACGTCTTCGGCGCGCATGCCTACGAGCTCGCCGTCTCGTCGACCAAGTCGATGACCGGGCACTGCTTCGGGGCTGCCGGCGCGATCGAGGCGATGATGTGCGTGCTTGCGCTGCACCATGGGATCCTCCCGCCGACGATCAACTACGAGACGCCGGACCCGGCCTGCGACCTCGACTACGTCCCGAACGAAGCGCGGCACACACAGGTCGACGTGGCGCTTTCGAACGCGATGGGGCTCGGCGGCCACAACGGCTGCGTGCTGCTCGGCCGGGTAGAGTAGGCCGCATGGACGACGCCAGCATCCACAGTCACATCGAGGAGCTCGTTGCCGAGGAGCATCGGCTGCTCGACCTCGCCGGGCAGAGCGCCGGCCTCGACGGCGAGCAGCACGCGCGTCTCGAAGCGGTCAGGGTCGAGCTCGATCGCTACTGGGACCTCCTGCGTCAGCGGCGCGCGCGCGAGGAGTTCGGCCAGGATCCGACCGCCGTACAGCTGCGATCGGGCGATACGGTCGAGCACTACGAGCAGTAGCGCCTAGAGCGAATCGACCAGCTCGACGGTGAGCTCGGCGATCGAGTCGAGCACGACGTCGGCCGCGGCGAGCGCGTCGGCGCCCGGCGGATAGCTCGGGTTCGGGATCGCGACCACGCGCATCCCGGCCGCGCGGGCCGAGGCGATGCCGCTGTGAGAGTCCTCGATCGCCGCGCACGCCCCAGGCGCCAGGCCGAGCCGGCGCGCGGCCTCGAGGTAGACGTCGGGCGCAGGCTTCCCGCGCGCGACCTCCTCGGACGAGACGGTCACGCGAAAGCTCGCGGTCAGGCCGGCGAGCTCGAGCACTGTGTCGATCAGCGGCCGGTTCGACGACGAAGCGAGGCCGAGCGGCCACCGGGCCTCGATCCGTCGCACCGCTTCGACGGCACCGTCGATCAGGGGCAGCTCCTCGGCGTACGCGGCGAGCATCCGTCGCACGACCTCGGCGTTGATCTCCTCGGGCGCGTCACTGATCCCGGCGCTCTCGTGCAGGTAGTGAGACCACTCGGCGGAGCTCATTCCCATCATCGCCCGCTGCACCTCGTCGTCGTAGCGGCCGCCTCGCTCGCGGACGTAGCGCTCGCGCACCGAGTCCCAGACCTCTTCGGAGTGGATCAGGATCCCGTCGAGGTCGAACACGACCGCGGCGATCATCCGTCACCGTGATGGATCAGCGGTGTGGCGTTCACGCCAAGCTCGATCGAGACGACCTCGCCGACGAACAACGTATGGTCGCCGGTCGGATGCTCGGCGGTGAGCCGGCACTCGAGCCAGCCGAGCGCGCCCTCGAGAAGCGGCGCACCTGTCACCGGCCCGGGCCTGCTCTCGATGCCGTGCCACATCGCGATCGGCGGCACGCCGCGGGCGAAGTGCTGGGATAACGCATCCTGCGTCTCGCCGAGCAGGCTCGCCGCAAATGAGCCGCCTTCGCGGAGCAACTCGTGCAGCGCCGCCTGACGGGAGATCGCGATGCCGACGAGCGGCGGTTCGAGCGAGAGGGACACGAGCGAGCCGACCGTGAGGCCCAGCTGCTGTCCCTCGACGGCGACGGTCACGACCGCGACTCCGGTCGGAAACCGCCGCATCAGCGCTCTCAGATCCACGGCGCGATGCTAGCGTCGCCCCGGTGAGCAGGCGGGAGCTGGTCGAGTTCGGGGTGGTGGCGGTGCTCGTCGTGGCGGCGGGGATCGCTCACTACGCGCACGCGAACGAGGTGGTTGCGTTCTTCGTCGCCGCCGTCGCCATCGCCGGCCTCGCGCGGCTCGTGGGCAGTGCGACCGAGCAACTCGGCGGCCGCGTCGGCACGGGCACCGCCGGGATCGTGCAGTCGGGGCTCGGCAATCTTCCGGAGCTCTTCATCGCGCTCTTCGCGCTCAACGACGGCCTCATCGTCGTCGTGCAGTCGGCGCTCGTGGGCTCGATCCTCGCGAACAGCATTCTCGTGCTCGGGCTCGCATTCTGGGTCGGCGGCTTGAAGAACGGGCCGCAGAAGTTCCACTCGCGGACCGCGCGGACGATCGCCACGCTGGCCCTCGTCTCGGCGGCGATCATGGCCGTGCCGAGCTTCACGCACGCGTGGGGCACCGCGGCCGCCGCGCACGAGACGGCGCTCAGCCTGATCGCCGCCGGCGTGCTGATCGCGCTCTTCTTCCTCACTCTCCCGGCCCTGATGCACTCCGCCGAGGAGGGCCAGGAGCGCGAGCCGCCGCGCTGGTCGCTCGTCACGACCGTCGTCGTGCTCGGGCTCGCCGGCCTCGGCGCGGCGCTGACGAGCGACTGGTTCGTCTCCGCGCTCACGCCTGCAACCGAGGCGATGCACATGAGCCAGGCGTTCGCGGGCCTCGTCGTCGTCGCGATCGCCGGGAACGCCGTGGAGAACGTCGTGGGCGTGCAGTTCGCGGCGGCGAACCGGCCGGATTTCGCGATCTCCGTGATCCTCAACTCGTCCACGCAGGTTGCGCTGCTGCTGACGCCGCTGCTCGTGATCGTGAGCCTCTTCTTCGCGACCACGCTGACGCTCGTCTTCGCCCCGTTGCTCGCGCTCGTGCTGATCCTCGCGGCGCTGATCAGCGCCCTCGTCGTCTTCGACGGCGAGAGCACCTGGTACGAAGGCGCGATGCTCGTCGGGTTCTACGTCGTCGTCGCGGCGAGCTTCTGGTGGGGCTAGACCCCCGCCGCGTAGCCGTCGCCGCGCCCGTCGGAGCCTGCGACCAGCGCGTCGCCGAGCGTGAGGATCGCCTGGCCCACGCCGAAGCCGTGCGGGTCGGTCGAGAGCACCGGCTCGTGGCCCGCGGCTCGTAGCGCGTCGGCTTTGCCCCACAGCCCCGGCTCGAGCGCGACCGAGCGACCGCCGTCGACCCGAAACCGCGCCGCATCGAGTGCGCCCTGGGGGTCGTCGCCGCCCGCGAGGTTGCGCACGACCTGGAAGTGGCCCTGGGCCTGCATCGGCCCGCCCATCACGCCGAACGGGCCGAGCAGCCGTCCGCTCTCGAGCAGCATCCCCGGAATGATGGTGTGGAACGGGCGCTTCGCCGGCGCGAGCTCGTTCGGATGGCCGGGCTCGGAACTGAAGCCGGCGCCCCGGTTCTGCAACACCACGCCGGTGTTGCCGGCGAGGACACCCGAGCCGAAGTGGTCGTACGTGCTCTGGATCAGCGAGACCGCGTTGCGGTCGCCGTCGACGCAACAGAGATAGGTGGTCGCGCCCTCGCGGGACGGCACCGCATCGAGCGCGCGGTCGGCCCGGATCAGCGCACGGCGCGCGGCCAGGTGCGCAGGATCGAGGAGGAAGCCCGGAAGCGGCGCGTCGGCGATGTGCGCGTGCGCATCCGCGAGCGCGAGCTTCATCGACTCGATCTCGCCGTGGAGCCCGAGGTCGAGCCCCTCCGAGAGCGCGAGCGCGATCAGCGCCGCGGCGCCCTGGCCGTTCGGCGGCAATTCGCAGACCTCGAGCCCGCGATACGAGAGGCGCAGCGGCTCGACCCACTCCGAGCGGTGCGCGGCGAGGTCAGCCTCGGCAAGCCAGCTCGCTCCGGCGATCGCCTCGGCGACCGGGCCTGTGTAGAGGCCGTCTCTGCCGTTCTCCGCGATCCGGCGCAACGTCGCAGCGAGCCCGGGCACGACGTAGCGCTCCCCGATGCCGGGCGCGGGCCACGGCGCACGCTCGGCCAGGCGCCAGTGCTCGGCGACCCGAGGCGTCGCGACGATCCCGCGCTCGGCTGCGTCGATCGCCGGCGCCAGTGCGGCGTCGAGGCCGAGGCGGCCGAACCGCGCCGCGAGGTCCTCCCATGCGGCGACCGCGCCGGGCACCGTGACCGAGCGTGGCCCATGCCCGTCGACGACGAGCGTGTCGAGCTCGCCCGGCGAGCGGCCCGAGCCGTTGAGACCGACGAGCGCGCCGTCCCACCAGAGCAGCGCGAACAGATCGCCCCCGGGACCGTTGTGACCGGGCTCCGCAACGGTTAGCATCGCTGCCGCCGCGAGCGCCGCATCGACAGCGTTTCCGCCCGCCTCGAGCGCGCGCACGCCGGCGGTCGTCGCGAGCGGGTGGCTCGTCGCGACCGCCGCCTCGGCGAGCACCGCAGGCAGCCTTGGCCACCCCGAAGCACGTCGGGCAGGCGCGAACAGCCGTGACGAGTCGAAGCGCACGGCTCGATTCTCCTGCATCCGCTAGCGTGAGGCTGTGGCTCTCGTCGTGCAGAAGTTCGGCGGTACCTCCGTCGGCGACCCCCAGAAGCTCACCGCTGTCGCGCGCAAGCTTGTCGCCGCGCGCGAGGCCGGCTCGCAGGTCGTCGGCGTCCTCTCGGCGATGGGCCGGGTCACCGACGAGCTGCTCGCGCTCTCGCACGAGGTCTCGCCTCTGCCCGAGCCGCGCGAGCTCGACATGCTGCTCTCCGTGGGCGAGCGCATCTCGTGTGCGCTCGCGGCGATGGCGATCAACGACCTCGGCCACAAGGCGATCTCGCTCACCGGCTCGCAAGCGGGGATCGTCACTGACACCTCGCACGGCAAGGCAAAGATCGTCGAGATCCGCGCCCACCGGATCCATGAGGCGCTCGAGGCCGATCAGATCGTGCTCGTCGCCGGGTTCCAGGGCGTCTCGACCGAGTCCGAGGTGACGACGCTCGGCCGCGGCGGCTCCGATCTCACGGCAGTCGCCCTCGCCGCCGCGCTCGACGCCGACGTCTGCGAGATCTTCACCGACGTCGAGGGAGTCTTCACCGCCGACCCGCGCATCGTTCCCGAGGCGCGCAAGCTCTCGGCGATGTCGTACGAAGAGATGCTCGAGCTCTCGGCCAGCGGCGGCAAGGTGTTGATGCTGCGCTCGGTCGAGTTCGCGAGAAACCACGGGGTCCGTATTCACGTCCGCTCGTCGTTCAGCGACACTGAGGGGACGCTCGTCACGAGTCAGGAGGAGTTGATGGAGCAGCCGATCATCTCGGGGATCGCGCACGACACCTCGGAGGCCGAGATCACGATCCTCGGCGTCCCTGACCGCCCGGGCATCGCCGCGGCGCTGTTCCGCAGGCTCGCCGACGAGGCGGTGAACGTCGACATGATCGTCCAGAACGTCTCGGCGGACGGGCACACGGACATCTCCTTCACCGTGCCGATGAGCGAGCTCGCGCGGATCGAGCCGGTGATCCAGTCCGTCGCGGCCGACGTCGGGGCGCGCGGGGTGAAGCAGGATCCCGGGATCGCAAAGATCTCGCTGATCGGCGCCGGGATGAAGTCGCACCCGGGCGTCGCCGCGGATATGTTCGACGCGCTCGCGGAGGCCGGGATCAACATCGGCATCATCTCGACCTCGTCGATCCGGATCTCCTGCGTCGTGCCGGCGAGCGATGTCGAGCGCGCCGTGCGGGTCGTCCACGACAAGTTCCGGCTCTCGGAATCGGTCGTGATGGCCGAGGAGGGCTAGACACTCGATCGCCTTCCGTGGTACTTCCCTGATTCTGTTGAGCTAAGGGGAGGGGACCATGAAGGGTTTCTCGGGCCGCGTACTGCGGCTGCTTCTCATCGTGGGCGTCACCGCCGGGGTCGCGGCCGGAGCTGCATATGCCGTGTCTGCGCACAGCACCGCCACGACGACGATCAACGCTTGCAAGGGGCCATTGGGCCTGCTGCGGGTCGTCAACGATCCGAGTGACTGCCGCCACGGTGAGCAGGCGATTTCCTGGAACGTGGTGGGGCCCGCAGGTCCCGCTGGGCCGGCAGGCCAGGCAGGCCCGGCAGGCGCCAACGGGCCGAAGGGCGATACCGGAGCCGCAGGGCCCAAAGGTGACACCGGCGCCGCAGGAGCGGCGGGCGCAGTCGGCCCGGCCGGGGCACAGGGCCTGATCGGGCTCACCGGCGCGACCGGGCCTGCAGGCCCGATGGGCGTCCCGGGTCCCACCGGCCCGATCGGACCGGCGGGGCTCGACGGGATCATCGGACCGGAGGGTCCGGCAGGTCCGGCGGGGGCCGCAGGTCCGCAGGGGCCGGCAGGCGCGCAGGGTCCGGCAGGCCCGGCGGGTGCGCAGGGTTCGGCGGGGCCGAAGGGCGACAAGGGCGACACGGGTCCACAGGGACCGGCAGGTCCGTCCGGCAACGACCCGCGGTTCGGCAACGGTACGAATACCGCCAACCCCGGAAAGGGCGAGACGTGCACGCTCGCCGAAATTCTGCTCTCGGCTTCGCCCAATGTGGCGAACGGGATTCCGGCGAGCGGCCAGATCCTGCCGATCAATCAGAACCAGGCGCTCTTCGCGCTGCTCGGCACGACCTACGGTGGGAACGGGGTCACGACCTTCGCGCTCCCCGACCTGCGTGGCGTTGCACCGAACGGGCTCACGTACTCGATCTGCGTCGAGGGAGTCTTCCCCTCGCAGAACTGACGAACGACGGCCAGGGTCGGGCGCTCGTCGTCCGGCCCTGGTCTACTTCTCACATGAGCGAGCCGCAGGAGAAGAAAAAGCGCTCGCGCTGGTGGCGGATCGGCGGCACCGGCCTGGCGATCGTCGTGATCGCGGTCGTGTTCGCCTTCTTCCTGCCGAAGATCGCGAGCTACGCCTCGGTGTGGGACGTCGTGAAGGCGTTCTCGTGGAAGGAGTGGGCTGTGCTGCTCGCCGCGACCCTGCTCAACCTCGCGACGTTCGCTCCGCCCTACATGGCTGCGCTGCCGGGTCTGCACTTCCGGCAGGCGTTCGTCGTCTCCCAGGCGTCGACCGCGGTGACGATTGTCGTGCCGGGCGGGCCTGCCGTGGGGATGGCGGTCATCTACGGGATGCTGCATCGCTGGGGCTTCAAGTCGGCCGCGGTCGCGCTCGCCGTCGCGGTGACCGGAGTCTGGAACCAGTTCGCGATCCTCGGCTTTCCCGTCGTCGCGCTCGCCCTGCTCACCGTCCAGGGCGGCACCAACCCGCTGCTCCAGACGGTCGCCCTGATCGGGCTCGGCATCTTCGCCGCTGCGGTCGCGGGGTTCGCGGTGGCGCTCAGGAGCGACCGCGAGGCCAAGTGGGTCGGTGACCGGGCCGCCGAGCTCTCGAACTGGGGGCTCAAGCTGATCCGCCGCGGGCCAGTGACGTGGGCCGGCCCCGCGCTCGTTCGATTCCGCCGCGAAACCGTCGGGCTCCTGAAGCGACGCTGGCACGTCCTCACGCTGGCCACGCTCGCCGGTCACCTGACCGTGTTCCTCGTCCTGATCGTCTCGCTGCGCGTGACGGGCGTCTCCGATTCCCAGGTGACGGCGATCGAGGCCTTTGCGGCGTGGTCGATCATGCGGATCGTCGGCTCGGTGCCGATCACCCCGGGTGGCGTCGGCGTGATCGAGCTCGGCCTCACTTCGCTCCTCGTCGGCTTCGGCGGCGGGAACGCCGAGGTCGTCGCGGCGGTGCTCGTCTACCGCGCGCTCACCGTGCTTCCGACGCTCGTCCTCGGTGCGCTCTCCGCTGCGACCTGGAAGCTCCACAACCCGCAGCGCGCCTGACCATGGACATTCCGAAGCGAGAGACCCTTCGCCTGACGTTCGAGGAGGTGCCCGAGCTCTACGACCGCGTTCGTCCGACCTATCCGCCCGCGCTGTTCGACGAGCTGGTCTCCCTCGCCCGCATTCCGGCCGGCGGCCGGATCCTCGAGATCGGGCCCGGCACCGGCAAGGCGACGCTGCCACTCGCGCAGCGTGGCTTCGAGCTGACCGGCGTCGAGCTCGGCGAGAGCCTCGCGGCGCTGACCCGCCGGAACCTCGCAGACTTCCCGAACGTGGAGATCGTGACCGCCGACTTCGAGACATGGGAGCCGCCGCACGCAGACTTCGACGCGGCCGTCTCGTTCACCGCGTTCCACTGGATCGACCCCGCGCTCCGCTACGAAAAGACCGCGAGGCTCCTGCGCGAGGGCGGCGCGCTCGCGATCGTCGAGACGAGCCACGTGCTGCCGGAGGGCGGCGACCCGGTGTGGATCGAGGTCGAGGCCGACTATCGAGCCGTGTTCCCGGAAGATGAGCCCTGGCTCCCGCCGTCGCCCGGCGAAGTCGAGGGGATGAGCCAGGAGCCGGAGGCGAGCGGCTTCTTCGCCGCCGCCGAGGTGCGTCGCGTCGTCTGGGACGTGACCTACTCCGCCGAGGACTACATCGGCGTCCTCGAGACCTACTCGAGCTTCCGCGCCACCGATCTCGGGCTTCGGGAGCAGCTGTACGAGCGAATCCGCAACCGCATCGAGGCGCGGCCGGGGGGCGAGGTCCGTAAGTCGTACCTCGCGTTGCTGACCGTCGCCCGGCGCCTCTAGGGACAGGCCGCGCCGGCAGCGAAGTGCGGCACCTTGTACGTCGGCGCCGTCAGCGCCGGGTGGCGGAAGTCGAGCGCCGCGGCAAGGTTCGTAGCGGCCGCATCGCGCGGTGCCAGCGCGTCGAGGCCCCAGCGCCACTCGATCAGCTTCAGCACGGAGGTGTGGTCGTAGACGCCGTGCGCCACGTGGGCGCGCCGGGCGAACGGCGAGATCAGTAGCGTCGGCACGCGGAATCCCCGCTGCGCGTGCGTCGGGTCGTTGTCGGGAGCGACAGCCGGCGGAACATGGTCGAAGAAGCCGCCCCACTCGTCGAACGTGATCACGAGAAGCGTCCGCTTCCAGGCCGGGCTCGTGGTGACGGCGTGGTAGATCCGGTTCAGGAAGTCCTCGCCTGCCCGGATGTCCGCGTGAGGATGGTCGTCGGCCATGGTGCCCTCGTCGCTGCCGGTGAAGATCGGATCGAGGTAGGAGACCGCAGGCAGTCGTCCGGTGCGGCAGTCCGCGAAGAACTGCGTGTACGTCCGCTGGAGCGCCTCGTACTTGTCGCGCCAGAGCAGCAGGAACGGGATGTTGCCGTAGTAGTACGCGGCACTGACGCCCTTCGCGCCGAGCCGGTCCCAGATCGTCGGCAGCGCCGACTCGGCGAAGCTGTTCTCGATCCGGTCGGTCTGGCCGGTGTGCTGGTAGAGGCGGTTCGGGAACGTGGGACCGAGGATGGCGGCGAAGTAGCGGTCGCAGACCGTCCAGTCGGGCGCGGCCTTGCCGAGGAACGGCAGGTCCTGCCGCTGGTAGTAGCCGATCGCGAACACGTCGTTGGCCGCCCTGAGGAAGCCGTCGCACGCGCCGTTGTTGAATTCGATCCGCGCGCCGTCGTAGCTGTGGTCCGGGTCGAGGAAGCTGCAGCCCTGGAAGTCGGGCGCGAGCGGATGGGTCGGGTGCGAGACGCCGCTCGAGTCGGTGTAGCTCAGGCCCGCCTGCTTGCCGTCGGCGCCCGGGAGCCAGCCCATGAAGTGGTCGAACGAGCGGTTCTCCATCGTCACGAGGATGATGTGATCGAGCCCGGACTTGGCCGGCGCGGGAAGCGCGGTGGGCGCGAAGGACGCAGCCGACGCGGCGACCGCGCGCGCCAACGGGCTGACGGCCACCGCGGCTCCGCCTGCGGCAAGGAGGAGCTCTCGCCTCGATAGTCCCGTCATAGCGCTGGCCTTCGGAGTCTAGACCTCGACCGCGAATGCGGCCGTGGTCACTGCGGCGACGTCCTCGACCGTGGCGCCGTCGAGCAGCTCGGTGAGCACGAGCCCGCCGTCGCGCACCCGGAACACCGAGAGCTCCGTGATCACGACGTCGACCGCACCGGTCGCCGTAAGCGGGTACGTGCAGTGCGGCACGACCTTCGGCTCGCCGGCCGAGGACGTCGCCGTCATCGTCACGATCACCCGCCGCGCGCCGACCACGAGATCCATCGCTCCGCCGACGCCGAGCACGTCCTTGCCCGGAACCGCCCAGTTCGCGATGTCGCCGGCGGCGCTGACCTGAAGCGCGCCGAGCACGGCGACGTCGACATGCCCGCCGCGGATCATCGCGAAGCTCGACGCGCTGTCGAAGTACGACGCGCCGGGCAGGGCGGTGACCGGCCGCTTCGCCGCGTCGATCAGGTCGGCATCGAGCTCGTCGTCGTCCGGCCTTGGGCCGACCCCGAGCAGCCCGTTCTCCGTATGGAGGAAGACGCCCGCGTCGTCGTCGAGGAACGACGGGATCAGATTCGGAATCCCGATCCCGAGGTTGACGACCTCGCCGGGCCGGAGCTCGAGCGCAGCCCGCGCCGCGATCACCTGCTTCGGGTCGCCGCTCATGTGCGCGCCACGAGCTCGTCGACGTACAGGTGTGGCGTCATCACCGACTCGGGCTCGATCGCGCCGACCTCGACGATCTCGCCGGCCTCGGCGATCGTCACCCGCGCCGCGGTCGCCATCACAGGGTTGAAGTTGCGCGCGGTGCGGCGGTACCAGAGGTTGCCGAGTGTGTCCGCCCGAGCCGCGAACACGAGCGCGACATCGGCGCGGATCGGAGTCTCGAGCACATGCAGGACTCCGTCGATGACCCGCTCCTCCTTCCCCTCGGCGAGCAGCGTCCCGGCGCCCACCGGCGTGTAGAAGCCGCCGATCCCGGCGCCGCCGGCCCGGATCGCCTCGGCGAAGGTGCCCTGCGGGACGAGGGTCGCCTCGATCCGGCCCTCGTTCACCGCGGCGACAGCCTCGGGATTCGAGGTGAAATACGACGAGATCCCGCGCCGGATCCGTCCCTGTCGCAGCAGATTGCCGAGCCCGCGCCCGGGCTCGCCGATGTTGTTCGAGACGATCGTCAGGTCAGTCGCGTCGGAGTGCTCGACGAGCGCCTCGATCAGCGTCAGCGGCGCGCCGACGAGGCCGAACCCGCCGACCATCACCGTGTCGCCAGAGCGGATCTGACGGACAGCCTCCTCGGCGGAGACGAGTCGGCTGACCGTCACGGCTCAGAACGGGAACGGATGGGAGCCGCGCTGGACGGTGATCCAGCGCACCTCGGTGAACTCGTCCACGACCGCGGTGCCGCCGAACCGGCCGAAGCCGCTGTCCTTGACCCCGCCGAACGGCATCTGCGGCTCGTCGCCGACCGGCTGGTCGTTGACGTGGACGATCCCCGCGTCGATTTGCTGTGCGAGCGCGAGCCCGAGATCGGCGTTCTGGGTGAGGATCCCGGACGAGAGCCCGTAGCTCGTTGCGTTCGCGCGTTCGACCGCCTCCTGCGCGCTGTCGACGATCTCGATCGCCGCGACGGGGCCGAACGTCTCGACCTGCGCGAACTCCGAGTCGTCGGGCACGTCGGTGAGCAGCGTCGCCTCGAAGCACGGGCCGACCGCATTGCCGCCCGCGAGCACCCTGGCCCCCGCCGCGACGACGTCGTCGACGCGGGACTTGACCAGCGCGAGCGCCTGCTCGTTGATGAGCGGGCCGATGATCGTGTCCGGCTCGTTCGGGTTGCCGACCTTCAGGCCGCTCGCCTTCTCGGCAAGGCGGGCGATGAACTCGTCGGCGATCGGCCGCTCGACGATCACGCGTCGGGCCGACATGCAGATCTGCCCCTGGTGGAGGTACGCGCCGAATGCCGTCGCGTTGACGGCGTACTCGAGGTCCGCGTCGGCGAGGACGATGATCGGGTTCGAGCCGCCGAGCTCGAGGACGATCCGCTTCAGCTGGCGCCCGCAGGCCTCCGCGAGCCGGCGGCCGGTGCCCGTCGAGCCGGTGAAGTTGAGTCGGCGGACGTGCGGGTTCTCGACCAGCTCGTCGCCTACGCCCTGCGCCTCGCCGGGGGCGTGGGTGACGATGTTGAGCACGCCGTCGGGCAGGCCGGCCTCGGCGAAGATTTCGCCCCAGATCAGGCCGCCGGCCACCGGCGACCACTCCGACGGCTTCAGGACGACGGTGTTCCCGAGTGCCAGCGGGGCGGCGATCGAGCGGGCCGAGAGGATCAGCGCCGCGTTCCAGGGCGCGATTGCTCCGACGACGCCGACCGGCCGGCGCAGCGCCATCGAGAAGACGCCGTTGTCGGACGGAATGATCTCGCCGAGAGGCGCGTACGCGAGGGCCGCCGACTGGCGCAGCAGGCCTGGCACGAAGTGCAGCTGGAACATCGAGATCCCGAAGGTGGCCCCGGTCTCGCGCGCGAGGAGGGACACGATCTCGTCCTGCCGGCTCTCGAGGATGTCGGCGGCCTTGAGGAAGATGCCCTGGCGTACGGCCGGCGGGGTCTGCGACCAGGCCGGGAACGCGGCAGCGGCGGCCTCGACCGCGCGGCGGGCGTCGGCGCGCGAGGCGGAGGCGACCTCCGCGACCACCTCGTCGGTGAAGGGATCGCGATCCTCGAACGTGCGCCCGTCTTCGGCATCGGCCCACTCGCCGCCGATGTAGAGCTGCTTGGCGGTGCTGACCTCGGTGCTCATCGTGCTCCTCCCAGCGTCGGGGGCCGTGACCATAACGGCTGCGCTGTTCGCTATGCAAACATCTGTGCGGAACTGACACAACGATGTAAGGTCAGCGCATGGCGTCCGCGCCCACGGTCAGGAACGAATCTCTGCAGTCGCTGGAACGGGGCATGGCCGTGATCCAGGTCTTCTCGCGCGAGCACCCGGCGCTCACCCTCAGCGAGGTCGCGCGCCTCACCGGGTACACGCGGGCGACGTGCCGGCGCATCCTGCTCACGCTCGAGAAGCTCGGGCACGTCCGCTCCGACGGCCGCTCGTTCATGCTCACGCCGCGCGTGCTCACACTCGGCTGGGCCTACCTCACCTCGCTCGACCTCTCCGAGCTCGCGCAGCCGCTGATGGAGGAGCTCGCCGAGCGCACGCGCGAGTCGTGCTCGGTCGCGACGCTCGACCTTCCCGACGTGGTCTACGTGGCCCGGGTGCCGACGCGCCGGATCATGACGATCTCGCTCGGCGTCGGCGCACGCCTGCCCGCGCACGCGACGTCGATGGGACGCGTCCTCCTCGCCGCGCTTCCCGAGGACGAGTTCGAGGCGTATCTGGCCGACACGCCGCTCGAGCGGTTCACCGAGCGCACGATCACCGATCCCGCCGCGCTGCGTGCGGCGATCGCCGAGACGCGAACGAAGGGCTGGGCGCTCGTCGACCAGGAGCTCGAGACCGGGCTCCGCTCCGTGGCCGCGCCGATCAATCGCGCTCACGCAGGGACGATCGCCGCGATCAACTCGTCCGCCGCGGCGCAGCGCGTGTCGATCGAGGAGTTCGGAAGTCGCGTCGTGCCGGCACTGCTCGAGACGGCGAAGCTGATCTCGGCGGGCGCGGGCTGGTCGGGCGAGTGGGAGATCGCGACGTCGCGCGCTCAGCCGGCGAGCCAGGCAGCGCCGCGGGCGTAGAGCGCCTCGACCTCCGGGCCGGTGAGCCCGGGCATGTCGGGCTTGACGGTGAAGCCGGCCTCGGTCTGGAGGTACGCAAGGTGGCGGTAGCCGATCGGGAAGCGCTCGAGCAGGGCCGGGTCGAGCTCGAGCACGGCGGCGGGATCGACCGGGCTGAGCCGGTCCTGCTCGTAGATCGGCTGGCGCAGGACGATTCGCCAGACGCCGTCACGCCGCTCGAGGAAGTCGTAGAAGCGCCCCGTGCAGACGACGTCGCAGACCACATCGTGGACGGGCGCGCGCTGGGTGATCGTCATCTTCGTCTGCGAGATCGCCCGCGACCCCGCGACGTCGATCGACATCCCGCCGAGGAAGTGGAGGATGCGGACGCCGCGTTCGAAGCCCTCGCGGCTGACCTTGATGAAGTCCTCCGCGGAGCCCTGGAACCAGGTCGCCATCATCCGGCCGTCGTCGTGCCACACCGTGCGGAAGCGCTCCCAGTCGCCGGCGTCGCGCCAGACGACCCAGTTCTCGATCAGCTCGCGGATCTCTTCCCTGTCGGGATTCACATGCGCGATGATCGCCGAAGCTGCAACCCTGCGCCACCACGGCTGAACGAAGGAGAACGATGAAAGCGGCACTGATGCGCGAGTACCACCGCCCGCTCGAGCTGGTCGACCGGCCGGTGCCGGAGCCGGCCGCGCCCACCGACGTGCTCGTGCGGATCGGCGGCGCCGGAGTCTGCGCGACCGACCTGCACGCGATCGAAGGCCTGATGGAGTTCGCCGGCGTCTCGCTCCCCCGTGTGCTCGGCCACGAGAACGCCGGCTGGGTCGAGGAGACGGGCGACGGCGTGACGACGGTCGGGAAGGGCGACGCCGTCCTCGTCTACCCGCCGTTCAGCTGTGGGCTCTGCGTCCCGTGCCGTCGCGGCAACGACATGCACTGTGTGCGCCACGAGTTCACCGGTCTCTCGCTCGACGGCGGCTTCGCCGACTTCGTGCTCGTCTCCGAGCGCTCGCTGATCCGGCTCCCGCAGGGCGTCGAGCCGGTGGAGGTTGCGCCGCACGCCGACGCGGGCCTCACCGCCTACCACGCCGTCCGCCGCCTGGCGCACCTCGCCGTCCCCGGCACGTCGGCGGTCGTGATCGGCGTCGGCGGGGTCGGTCACATCGCGCTCCAGCTGCTTCGCGTGCTCGGCTCGAGCTCGGTGATCGCGGTCGACACCGACGAGCGCCGCCGCCGGCTCGCCGCCGAGCTTGGGGCCGACGAGGTGATCGACGGGAGTGCACCGGTCGACACCGTGCGCGAGCTGACCGGCGGGCATGGCGCCGACCTCGTCTTCGACTTCGTCGGCACGGACCAGTCGCACGCCGACTCGGTCGAGCTGCTCGCCCGCGGCGGCACCTACTCCGTGATCGGCTACGGAGGGACCATCTCGGTCCCGTCAGGCGTACTCGTCGGCAACGAGCACGCCGTCGTCGGCAACCTCGTCGGCACGTGGATCGACCTCTGGGAGCTGCTCCAGCTCCACGCGGCCGGCCGGATCGTGCTGAAGACCGAGGTGCACCCGCTCGACTCGGTCAACGAGGTGCTCGCCAGGCTGCGCGACGGCGAGGTCACCGGCCGCGCGGTGCTCGTCCCGAGCTAGACCGCGGCGTCGCGCAGCAGATACGCGGAGTGCAGGAGCCTCGGGTCGTCGATCAGCGTCTGCGCCGGGCCTTCGTAGCGGATGCGCCCGCCCTCGATCACGTACGCGGTCTGCGCGAGCCCCAGTGCCACATGCGCGAACTGCTCGATCAGGAGCACCCCGACGCCGCCCGCCGCGGCCGCCTCGAGCGTCGGCACGAGCCGCTTCACGATCACGGGCGCCAGGCCGAGCGAGAGCTCGTCGACGAGGAGGATCTTCGGCCGCGACACGAGCGCCTGGGCGAGCACGAGCATCTGCTGCTCGCCGCCCGAGAGGAGCCGGGCCGTCGCCTGCATGCGCTTCTCCAGCTCCGGGAACAGCTCGAGCGCGTAGGCGATCCCGGCCTTCGCGTGCTCGCGGTCGAGCGCGTAGGTCGCGACGCGCAGGTTGTCCTGGACGCTGAGCTCCGAGAGGAGGCGCCTGCCCTCGGCCACGACGGCGACCCCCGCCGCGCGCACCTGCTCGGGACGCAGCCCCGAGAGATCCTCGGCGCCGAGCAAGACGCGACCGGCGCTCGCGCGCAGCACGCCCGCGACCGCGAGCACGAGCGAGGACTTGCCCGCGCCGTTCGGCCCGAGGAGTGTCGTCACCTGGCCGGGCGGGATCTCGAGCGAGACGCCGTCGATCACCATGCGGCCGCCGCGGGCGACCGAGAGCGAGTCGATGCGCAGCGTCGCCGCGGCCGGCCCCGGCTCGCTCACAGCTCCTCCTCCGTCCCGAGGTAGGCGCGCATCACATGCTCGTTGCGGAGCACCTCGGCGGTCGGCCCCGACGCGATCAGCTTGCCGAAGTCCAGGACCGCCGTGGTCTCGCAGCACGCCGAGACGAGGCTCATGTCGTGATCGACGAGGATCACGAGTGCACCGAATGCGTCCGGGATCTTCTGGATCACCTGGCTGAGGTGCTCGGTCTCCTGGTCCGGCAGCCCGGCAGCAGGCTCGTCGAGCAGGACGATGCGCGGCCTGCCGACGACGGCGCGGGCGACCTCGACGAGCCGCCGCTCGCCGGCGCCGAGCACGCCGACCTTGGCGCGCGGCGAGACCTCGAGCCCGACGAAGTCGATCGCGGCCTGCACATCGGCGTTCCGCGACGAGCGCCCGGCGCCGGAGTGCTCGCGGATCATCGCGACGTTGTCGAAGACCGAGAGCTTCTCGATCGCCATCTCGGTCTGGAACGTGCGGCGCACTCCCCAGCGTGCCCGCTTGTAGTCGGCCATCTTGAGCAGGTTCTCGCCGAAGGCGGAGATGGAGCCCGCGGCCGGCCTGACGAAGCCGCTGAGGACGTTGAAGAAGGTCGTCTTGCCGGCGCCGTTCGGCCCGATCAGACCGCAGGTGCCGCCCGGGAATACGACGCTCATGTCGTCGATCGGCGTGACGCCGGCGAAGCGGACGGTGAGATCCTTGACCTCGATCATTCCGCCGGCTTCTCCCCGCTCGCGAGCGCGCGCGCGCGGCGAGCCGCGAGCCGCGCGAGATTGGCGAGATCCTTCGGCAGTTGCTGGACGATCCCGCCCGGCGCCGTCAGCAGCACCTGGAGCAGGCCGACGCCGAACAGAATCAGGAGGAAGTTCGGGTTCAGTCCCCACTGGGCCTGGAACAGGAACGGCAGCAGCTGGCTGAAGATCCCGGCGACGATCGCGCCCCAGATGCTGAAGATGCCGCCGATCAGCGCGGTCGCGCCCAGCGTCAGCGAGTCCTGCGTCTGGAACGTGATCGCTCGGGGCACGCCGACCTGTGCCGCGAGCAGGCACCCGGCGACGCCGGTGATGAAGGACGCGAGGGCGAACGCCCAGAGCTTGTAGACGGTGATGTTGACGCCGGCGGCGATCGCGGCCGGCTCGCTCTCGCGGATCGACGCCCAGGCGCGGCCCGGCTTGCTCGCGACGTGGAGCAGGACGAGGAAGAACAGGATCGCGCAGACGATGACGGTGTAGCGGTAGAACGCGACATCGGTGACCGCCCAGGACGGCCTCCGCACCGGCGGTGTGCTCGTCGTGAGGGCACCGGTCCCGGCTCGGCCCCAGAACCCGCCGCCGCCGCTCGGGAAATCGTGCACCGACAGGACGATCGTCGTCGCGCCGGCGAACATCAGCGTGATCAGCGCGAGGTACAGCCCCGAGAGACGAAGCGCCGGCAGTCCGACCAGCGTGCCGATTGCGCACGTGATCCCACCGGCGATGAGCAGGAGCACCGGAAACGGGAGCGCCGTGGCGTACGCGAAGCGCGCGCCGATCCAGCAGCCGATCGTCAGCAGCGCGATCTGGCCCAGCGAGATCATCCCGACGCGGCCGTAGAGGACGCCGAAGCCGAGCGCGGCGACCGAGTAGATCGCGACGCTCGTGAAGGTCGTGATCCAGTCGGCGCCGACCATGTTCGGGAGGACGACGACTGCGAGGATGAAGAGCGCGAGGATCACGACGCCGCGGACGACGACTCCACGGTCGACTGCGGGCCAGGTGCGCTTCGGCGCCGTGCCGCCGTCTGATGCGGGTGCGACGGTCACAGGCTCAGTTCGTCGCGCGCGAGATCGAGACCACGCGGCGCCGCGAGAGATAGAGGAGCGCGACGATCGCCAGCGCGAACGGCGCCGCCGACCGGTACGCCGAGAGGCTGGCGTACGGGGCGAGCACCGATTCGGCGAGGCCGACGGCGAGGCCGCCGAACAGCGTCGCCCACAGCGAGCGCAGCCGCCCGATCAGGGCCGCCGCGAGCGAGGAGATCACGAGGAACGTCAGCGCCGAGTAGTCGAGGGAGGTGATCAGATCGGGCAGCAAGAGACCGGCCAGACCGCAGGCGATCCCCGACCCGAACCAGGCCGCCGCCTCGACCCTGCGCACGGGGACGCCGAGGGTCGCGGTCACCTCGCGGTCGTTCGCGAGGGCTCGCATCGCCGTGCCGAGCTTCGTGACGCGCAGGAAGACGCTGGCGGCAGCCGTGATCGCGAACGCGAGCGCGATCGAGATGATCTGCGTCAGGCTCACGTTCGTGCCGAAGACGTCGTAGTGGTGGTTGGAGCTCGGCAGCGGCAGGAAGCGCGCGAAGGCGCCGCCGGCCGGCGCCCGCCATGCCATCAGGCCGAGCAGGATGAGGGCGAGCCCGAGCGTCCCCATCATCTTCACGAGCGGGTCGCGCCGCGCGAAGGCGGGGCCCAACACCATGCCGTAGGCAAGGTTGACGACCCCGCCGAACGCGACGCAGACCGTGAACGCCAGCCACTGTGGGCATGGCGTGTGGTTGATCAGGTAGTAGGCGATCAGGGCGCCCGCGGCTCCGATGGCGCCGAACGCGAGGTTCAGCACCCCGGTGGCCCGGTACAGCACGACCAGCCCGACGCCCGAGAGCGCGTACACGCCCCCGAACGCCAGGCCGATCACGATGAACGGCTTCAGGAACTGCCAGTCGACGCCGAACACGCTGAACGCGAGCACGTTAGTCATCGAAGCCTCGGGTCACCCTGATCGTCATCCGTCTACTTGCCGGTGTTCAGGTTGTACTTCTTCTCCCAGACACGGGTCTGGACGATCGACTTGTCGACCGGAGCGAAGTTCGTGCAACCAGACCGCACGACGACGGCACCGCTCTTGTAGTCGACGACGATGTTCGTGTTGTTCGGGATGTGGTACGGGAGCTTCCAGACGTAGAACGGCTTGCAGAGAATGTCCGACTTCTGGTTCTTGAGGAGAGTCACCGCCGCGTTGTACGACTTCGCGGTGATCGGCCCCTTGACGCTCAGCAGCGCATTCGTCGCGAACTTCCCGGCGAGGAAGCCCATCTGCGCGAACGCCTGCGGGGCGATCGTCGGGGAGTACTTCTTGAGGATCTGGAACATCAGAGCCGAGTCCGGGCCGACCGACGGGTCGACGTTGCTGAACTCGTTGTCGATGTAGAGCTGACCGTCGAACGCCGGCGAGAACTGGCTCGACATGAGCGTGTTCGCGATCGGGGTCGACGAGCCCCACTTCACCTTGTCGACGATTCCCTGCGCCTCGGCGGCCTTCATGAACGCCGGAGCGGTGTCGGGGGTGAAGTCGAGCAGGATGCCGCCGCCGTCACCGGCGAACTGGTACATCTGGATCAGCTGCGAGGTCGCATCCGTGACCGGCAGATGGGTCGGGTAGATCTTGTACGGGATCCCAGCCGCCTTGGCGACGAGCGCCGGGCCGCCGTCGGCGTACGCGGAGATCGTGTCAGGCGAGGCGATCGCGAGCTTCTTGATGCCTGCCTTGACCAGCGCCTGCGCGGCGCCGACGTTGCTGTAGCGCGGGCCCGAGTTCACCTCGGCGAACGACGGGGTGCTGTAGCACTCGGCCTGGACGCCGGCGCCGATCACCACGTAGCCCTTGCTCTTGTAGTACTTCCAGTTCGTCCCGCACTCGGCGAAGCTCGTGTTGCCGACGACGCCGACGACCTTGTCGCTCTGGATCAGCTTCCGCGCGAGCGCCGCTTCCTGCGCCGGGTTGAGCTGCTCGTTGTAGAGCGTGTAGCTGATCGGGCGGCCGTTGATGCCGCCGTTGTCGTTCACACACTGGAAGTAGTCGTTCGCGACCTTGCCGATCGTGGTGAAGTCCACGCCCGGGATCAGCATGTCGATGCCGCCCAGCTTGATCGGCGTGCCGGTGGCCTTCTTGCCGTTGCCGAGGCCGCACGGTGACTTCGTGGCGGTCGCCTTGCCGGTGCCGACCACCATCTTCTTACCGGCGCCGGTGGCGAAAGCGGCCGTCATCAGTGCCGCAAGACACACCGCCGCAATCGCGACACTGACTTTGATCCTCTTCGATCGCATCAGTTGGTTCCTCCATTCTCTCTGGTATGGGGACGTCAATTGCCCGGCGGGTCTACCTGGGAGAGCCGTGGGCGCCTCCGATCCTGAAAACTCGTCCTGTGCGGGCCTCCTCGGGAGGGTGCGTCGGGCGTGGACTAGGACGCTCGCAGCGTGGGCTTTGTTGGGTCCACGAGCATCGTTGAAGTTCGCAGAGCGAACAAGGGTTCGACCAGCGGACCGTACTGCGATCCGCAACGGGGTGTCAAGCGTCGGTGCACACGTGTCCTGACACGTTTCTGCGACCCGAATGACCGGACCCGTACACAGAGTCGTCCCTGTCCCGGCGCCGTGTTGACAGCCGCCCCGGCGCATGACACTGATTTCTGTATGCGAATTGCTCTCGCGCGCGAGAGGACGACCACACCCGTTCCGGGAAACCGGCCGCCGCTGTGATCTTCACGGCCGACCTGGGCGTTCCCGAAGGGCCACTCCTGCTACCGGACGGCTCGTGGCTCGTCACCGAGATGGCGTTCGATCGCGGCAGCGTCACCCAGGTCTCGGACGACGGCAGGACCCACAACGTGGTCGCCTACACGGGTCGCCCGAACGGGCTCGCCCTGACCGCCGACGGCGCAATCTGGGTCTGCGAGAGTCTCGATCCCTCGTTGCTGCGGCTCGAGCTCTCCGGCGAGATGCAGCAAGCTGTGACCTCGATCGACGGCGTCTCGCTGCTCTGGCCGAACGACTGCTGCGTCGGCCCCGACGGCGCGATCTATGCGACCGACTCGGGCGTGAGGGTTCGCGACTTCCTGGACGAGAGCGGCGGCCTAGTACCGCACTGGGCGACCCTCGAGTACAACGGCAAGGTGTTCCGATACGACGCGGCGACCGGCGAGTCCTCCTTCCTCGACGACGGCTACCAGTTCACGAACGGCATCGCGTTCGGACCTGACGGCCTCCTCTACGCGAACGAGACGATGACGGGGAACATCTACCGCTACCGTCTCGACGGCGGAGGTCGCGTCGTCGGCGACCGCGAGACGTTTGCAAACGTCCTCGATCCGGAATGGGCCGGGGAGAGCATGCGCGGCCCTGACGGGATGGCGTTCAGCGAGGACGGCCGACTCTGGTGCACGGTGTTCGGCCAGGGCGAGGTCACCGTGCTCGACGCAGAAGGTGCCGTCACCGAGCGGATCAAGGTCGAGGGCCAAGCGCCGGCGAACATCGCGTTCGGTCGGCCGGGAGAGGGTCGAATCTACGTCGTCGAGCACCAGCGCGGCCGGATCGAGACCTTCGACGTCGGCGTCGACGGGCTCGCGCTACACGCCTAGAGCGCGGCACGGAGGGCGGCGCCGAACAGCATCGCGTCGTTGTACGCGAGCATCGTGAAGCCCTTCTCGGCGAGCGAACGGAAGTCGGCGGCGTCGTTCGCCATCGAGCCGGCCGCCTTGCCGTTGGCGCGGCAGGCCGCGAAGACTCTGTCGACCGCGGCGCCGTGCGCCTCGTTCCAGAACTCCCCGGGCGCGCCGAGCGAGGTGGTCAGGTCGAAATGGCCGATCCAGAGCACGTCGATCCCGTCGACCGCGGCGATCTCCTCGACGTGCTCGACGCCCGTGGCGCTCTCGATCTGCACGATGAGGAGCACCTCGTCGTTCGCCTTCGCGACGGTCGCTGCGAGGCCCTCGGGCTCGAGGTCGTCGGGGTAGAAGACGCCGACGCCGCGCACGCCGGCCGGCGGGTACTTCGCCGCGGCGACGATCGCACGCGCCTGCTCGGCGGTCTCGACCATCGGCACCATCAGGCCCTGAGCGCCCGCGTCCAGCGGCTGCGAGATCAGGTGATAGCCGGTCGACGGCGTCCGCACGAGCGGCACGGCACCACTCGCGCGGGCCGCGGCGAGCACGTTCTTCGTCGCGGCGATGTCGATCCCGCCGTGCTCCATGTCGAACATTACGAACTCCGCGCCTGCCCCGGCGGCGATCCGCGCGATCCCGGTCGTCGTGAACTCGCCGACGATGAGGCCGACCGACGTCTCGCCCGCCGCCAGCTTGTGTTTGACGGGGTTCTCGCGCACGGGCGCATCATGTCAGGGACAACCCCGATGTCAGGCATTGCGCCAAGTGCTGTCATCCGTAAAGCTCCCGAGTGAGCGGCTCAGGCGCTTGCACTGAGGTTCCTGCGGCGCGTTCCCCACGTAGTGCAACCGGCTCCACTGAACGAAGGGGGAAGAGCGGCGGGCGACGGCACAAACTCGGTCGTCGGCCCGGTGACGACGAGCGCGGCGGGCGTTGCGTGATTCACGGTGCCGCTCCAGGCGGCCTTCGCGCTGACGACGGTGCCCGTCTCCTGAGTGGAGGACTCCGGCCTTACTACGTCTTGCGTTGCTACGCGAGACGTAGTAAGGTTGGGTCATGGCCAAGTCGCGTCGTGAAAACGATCCTCCGCTCCTGATCCTCACGAGCCTCGCTTCCGGTCCGAAGCACGGCCATGCGTTGTTGCTCGACATCGAGAGCTTCGCCGGAGTCCGGCTGGGGCCGGGCACGCTGTACGGGGCGATCAGCCGTCTCGAAGAGCGCGGGCTCATCGAGGGTCTCGGACAGGAGGGGCGGACTCGCCCGTACCGGCTGACGAGCGAGGGCGCGACGGCGCTCGAGGCGGCGCTGGCGGATCTTCGCTCGATCGTCGAGGAAGGCACGAAGCGGCTGCTCCTGACGCCTGCTCTCGGACGTCCGCGATGAGGTCGCTGAGGTGGTTTCCCCGCCCCTGGCGAGCGCGCTACGGCGCCGAGCTGAGCGCGTTGCTGGAGCACCTCGACGCGTTCGAGCGATCCTCGTGGACGACGCGGTTCGACCTTGCGCGCGCCGGCCTCCGGGAGCGGCTCCGGATCCTCGCGCCCGGCCCGCTCCCGCCCGAAGAGAAAGCGCGTGAAGGTGCGATCCTCGTCCTCTACGCCTGGATGCTGTTCGTGGTCGGCGGCTTCGCGTTGGCGAAGCTGTCCGAGCACTGGCAGGCGGTGACTTCGCCGGCCGAGCGGCCGCTACCGGCGCATGCTTTCGACGTTCTCTATGTGGCTGCAGGCATCGGCTCGGCGCTCGTTGTGATCGGTGTGGCCGTGTCGCTGCCCGCGCTCTTTTCCCTGCTTCGACGCGGCGGCTGGATCGAGATTCGCCGCCCCGTCATTCGCGCGCTCGTCCTCAGCGCGCTCGCGCTGGGGCTCACGATCGGCTTGAGCCGATGGGCTCACTCGCTGACGCCCGCACAGCGCAACGGCAGTGACGGCCTCTACAACGCTGCGTTTGCCGCTTGGCTCTCGGTCGGAGTGAGCTGCCTGTTCGCATGGGCCGTCGCAGCCGCCTCGGTCGCGAGACGTCTCGAGCTTGCACCCGTCGCGCGGCAGCTCGAGTCGCTGCTCGCCGTGGGCGTAGGCATCTCGATGCTCGTCATGACCACTGCGGCCATGGTCTGGTGGGCGGCGCTTGCCAATGTCGCGTCCATCGAGCCGAACATGCTCGTCGCGTCGATGCTCATCGTCTCCGCCACCGCGCTCGGTCTGATCGGCGCGGCGAGATCTGTCCGCGCCGGTTGAACCATGTCGGACCCGAGTCGGCGCGGCCCTCAATTGTGGAAATCCTGATCGCCCGCTTGGAGCCGCGGCCGGATCGGTCGAGATTTGCGCGGGACGTCGGCGGAGCGATCGGGCGGTCGCCTCGAGTGAGGAGTCGAGGAGTAGAGAGGGGAGACCGCGGCCGGACGATGTTCACCGCGATCAGCGGGAACATCACGGTCGAGGCCACGAGCGCGGCGGGTGCAGTCGTGAAGTACGCCGCGGCGATCGCGACCGACGCGGTCGGCCCCGTGACGATCACCTACTCGAAGCCGTCCGGCTCCACGTTCGGCCTCGGCACGACGATCGTCACCGTGACGGCGAAGGACGCGGCCGGCAACAAGACGACCAAGTCGTTCACGATCACCGTCGTCGACACGACGCCGCCGACGTTCACCTCCGTCCCCGAGAGCATCGTCGTCACGACGACCTCGCGCGATGGCGCGGTCGTGAAGTGGGCGGCGGCGAAGGCCACCGACGCGGTCGGGCCGGTGACGATCACCTACTCGAGGGCGTCCGGCTCGGTCTTCGCGCTCGGCACGACCACCGTGGTCGTGACAGCGACCGACGGGGCCGGCAATGTGACGAGGACGACGTTCACCGTGACCGTGCGTCTCGCCAACGTCGTCGGGTAGATCAGCAGCGGCGCGAGCCGTCGTCGAGCGAGTCGATCACCGCCGCCGGGTCGTCGGGGAAGGTGAGTGCGAATGCGCCCGGGCGGCGAACCTCGAGAGTGATCATGCCGGCGCTGGCCTTCCGGATACAGGCGGTCGCGGGCTTGATCTGCCAGTACGAGCTGTAGCGCACCCGCAGCGTGTAGCGCCCCGGTCGGGCGACCCAGCCCGCCACGTTCTGGTGGCCGAGCGCCGTGATCCGCGACGGCCCCGGCCCCGTGATCAGCGGCGAAGGGTTCGGGACCGCGTAGATCGTGCCGGTGCGGCTCGTGAAGACCGGCTTCAGTCCCGCCACGCCGGATCGCAGCACACGCGCTTCGCCGCCGCTCACCTGCGGGTCGAGCTCGGTGGCCGGGAGCAGCACGTACTTCACGCCCACCTCGGAGAGCCACGCGCGGTAGGCCGCTGCGGTGAGGTGTCCGTGGTACAGGGCGGGATAGTCGGCGATCTCGAGCTGGCGATAGAAGCCGCGGGCGAGCGGGAAGCCGGCCCGGGGAATCCAATATGCCTCCCAGTGCGCCGCGGTCGGCACGACCTCGACCCTGAACTCGGGGCCGGAGTGCCGGTGGAGGTAGGCGACCGCGGGCTGCCAGAAGCTCGCGGTGGCGGGCCGCGAATCGAGCCGGTAGGGGACGAGCATCAGGTACGGCACGAGGTTGTAGCCGAGCGCTCCGGCGAGCGCGAGCACGACCAGAGGCCGCGGCCGGAACCGAGCCAGGACCGCGGTGAGCAGCATCACCGGCAACACGAAGGCGCGTAGCCGGGTGACGTTGTCGCCGATCGGAGTGGGCAGGACGTAGCAGGCGATGCTGGCGAGAGCCCAGAGCACGAAGAACGCGGAGATCGTGCGGCCGTTTCGCGCGTGCTGGGCGAGCCGCGCCCCGACGAGGCAGAGCGCAACCACGCAGAGCATGTCGAACACGTTGAACGGATAGGTGCCGTTCCCCGGGAAGAGCGCCATCACCACGAGCTCGATCGACGCCACTCCGAGGAGCAGGCCAGTCGTGAGCAGCGCGCGCGAGCTCACACGGCGGTGCGAGATCAGAACCGCGAGCAGGATCAGGCAGAGGAAGAGGAAGGCGAGCGGGCTGAAGCCGAGCGTGACGGCGGCGAGCGGCACCCCGAGCCAGATCCTCCGCCGCTGAAACGCGAGCAGCGCCGCGAGCATCGCCGTGAAGCCCAGCGAGTAGCTGTAGAGCCCGGTGAAGAGCGGCGCTGCGGCGAGCACGCCGAACACGCGGCAAGGCCAGAGCGCCGCTTCGCCCCACTCGCGGAAGGCGATCGAGCAGAAGAGCGCGGTCGAGGCAACCGCAGCCGCGAACACGAGTGGCAGGTTCCCGACGAGCGCCGCAGGCGGGTAGTAGAGGAGGCTGTACGACGCGAACGGGTAGTTGCCGGCGAACCAGAGGTTGTCCCAGAAGAGCGCGCCCTGCTTGACGAGCAGCGTCCGGTACAGGTGAGCCGGCGCATCGCCGGGAGCCGGCCCGAAGACGAGGAGCAACGTCGCGACCGCACCGGTGAGCAGCGTCCCGAGCAGCAGTTCCCGCCGGGGCAATGCAACCGCGACTCCGGTGTGAGCGGTGATGCCTCTCCTTTCGACCCGGGCGACCCGATGCCCGCTTCGCAGCAGGTTACAACCCGGTGACGGCGAGCTCGGCCCGGCCTAGTGTCCGCTGGCGGAAAAGTGCATGTAGTCCTTCGTCGAGCCCGACCACGAGCCGCCCCAGCCCCAGCCGATCGAGCGGAAGGCCGCGACGACGGCGGGCGTCACCATCCCGGGGCGCAGACGGGAGCGGTCGAGGTACGGCCGGCTCGCGCGCTCGCGTGTCTCGCCGCAGCCGACGTAGGGGTTCTCGATCGTGTTCAGGTCGACCGCCTCGCCGTAGGCGTGCTCCGACCAGCTACCCGTGCCGGTCCCGCCCACGCAGGGGGAGGGGACGGCCTGGCGGCACTCGAACCCACCGCTGATGTCGCCGTCGGCCGGCTGTGACTTGACCGGGCCGTACGCGTCCGAGAGCTGCATATGGCGGATCCGGAAGTGCAGCGCGTAGAGCTGCCGGAACACGCGCGAGAGCGGAGCGGCCGCGTTCTCGTTCACCACGAGCTGGTCTGAGTGCACGCGGCCGTCGAATCCCCACTGCGTGACGGTCAGCAAGCGTAGGTGCGAGAGCGGGACCGGGCAGCCCGAGTGCCAGTACTTGCCTGTCAGCTCAGACTTCAGCGGCGCAGGCAGCGGCTGGATCGACGAGGCGAACGAGAGCAAGACGAACGGCAGCGCGAGCAGCGCCAGCATGGCCTCACCCTAACCGCGGGGCGCCCCGAGTGGGACGCCCCGCAATCCTCGGGCTCTCGACGTTCGCTAGCAGGCGAAGACGGACGGCGAGCCGTCCGGAATGAGCCCGTACTGCCAGCCCCCGGCGTCGAGCGGCGCGTAGTAGCTGTATGAGTTGTGCACCAGGTCGACGCCGGCTCTGACGACGCCGTGGCACAAGGGTGACCTCGCCGCGGCGAGCGAGCGTGAACGCGACGCCCTTGACCATCTGATTCAGGTTGGCGGCACCGATGTCCGGCAGTCCCTTCTGGCGGCTGCCGTGGACGACGAGGCAGCACGCGAACTCCTCGAGGGGAGGCTCGTACGCGAACTCGAACCGCGCGGATTCGGCACCCTGGCCAGTCACTCGAAACCGGCAGCCGCGATACCGACCACCGGCAAACGACCTTCACCGAAGCCGAAGAGACCCGATGACCGTCCCGCCCGCGCCAAGCTACGAGAAGCGCAAGAGGCGGTCAGCGCAGCCGAGGCCGAGGAACAACGGGCACGGCGACATTGGACCCGGGCGCAGAAGGAGCTCGAGCGAGCCCGGGCTGTAGCCGAGAGGGCCCAGCACGACCTCGACCGCGTGATAACGGCACGACCCTCTTCGGGCTCTTAGGCTTGAAGGTCGCTGGTGGACGGCGTCGCGTGCGTCCGGCCGATCAAGACGCGGAGCCGAAGCAATCGCCGACAGCGAAAAGGAGTACGCAGGGATCGCCTTGCATTGATCACCGTTCGTCACTAACGATGAGTGGGGCCGGGGCGAACAGGGCGGCACCCTAGATGTTGAGGGGGGTGCGCGCCCCGGCCTTCTTTCCACCAGTCGGGTTGGGAAAACTGTTTCCGACGAGATTCAGCGACGCTTCAGCGCTCGGTGAAATCCTTGAGCGTGCGGCCTACGCGCCGGGCGTCGGGTTCCTCAAGTTCAACGGCTGCAAGGCGCGGCGCTCGGCGCGCTTCATGACCAGCGGATAAGGCGGGATGCGGAACAGTGGTTTCTCTTGAGAGCTACCGCTACTCATCGGGGTTCGGGGGAATGGACTCCGAGGCGTGGCGTGCCCATCTGTGGCGCGAGGTAGCACTAGTTGGCGGCCATGACCTCGAATTCAATGAGACGCCTGGGGGTGTCGAGGCGGTGTTTACCGTGCCGGCCCGGGATGGCCCTGATGCGTTCGCCATCGGTGAGAAAGTGATGCGAGCGGTGAGTCCGGGGGGTTTGTGGCTCGGAGCAAGCCGAGCTGTCGCCCTGTAGAGGTCCGCGAGGTGAGTACGTGAACCGGACGGGCCATCGCTCCGACCCTAACGCAGCGGACCGGAACGCTGAGGCCGTTGTAGAGGCTGCGCAAGCCCGGGCGCCTCGTCATGCCGGGGCACTCGTGTCAGCAGCGGCCACATCGGCAGCCATTCGATGCCCTTGAGGAGTAGCGGTTGGGTGCCGATAGGCAAGTAACTGCGGTTCTACTTTGAAGGGGTGCTCGAACTCATGATCGCCTGTCTTACTGCACGTCGGCTTTGTGGGGTGTTGGGATGCGTGTAGTGCTGTCTGACTCCCGACAGTACGTGTCGCTTCGGAACTACTTCTTGCGGCTCGGTGCCTCGGTGGTTTGTGGCGACGGTGAGGCCGTCGACATTGACTTCCCCGATGGGCTGCTTAACGAGGACGAGAGTCCGGAGATGTATTACGAGACGTGGGCGCGCGCGAATCACGTCGAGGTAGCAACAGCGCCTTCTCGCCGGCCAGACGGTCCCGCTGCGAGCGAGGATTCATTCAGAGTCGCTACCCGTCAGGCTGACCTCGGTGGGCCGCCGCCCCCGCGGCTTGGCGAGTTGCTTGTCCGGAAGGGTTTGATCACCGAGGCGCAGCTCTCGCAGGCTCTCGTGGAGAGCCGCCAACGCGGTGATGTTGTCGGGCGGGTCCTGATCCGGCGTGGCTGGGTGTTCGAGTCCGAGCTCGCACGGGTGCTGGCTGAGCAGTGGTCGATCCCGTATTGCAATCTTGCCTCAACCGGGGTCGATCGCTCCGCGCTCATGCTGATGTCACCCGAGATCGGTCGCCGCTACGCCGCCGTTCCCGTCTGCTTCATGGGGAGCGAACTGAGGGTCGCGTTCGCCGACCCCTCCGATGAGGATGCAGTGGGCGCCGTCCAAGCGGTGATGGCCTTCCCGATCGAACCGGCCGTGGCGGAACTCTCCGACATCGACACGATCTGGCGGTCAGTAGCCGCTTAGCCTCGCTCCTGCCGCCAGCGGAGGCGAGCGTGATTCACGGCTCACGGGCATGAGACGCAAGGACGTGATCCCCGATCTGGTTTCAGCCGAGAAGATCGACTGTCGATATAGCCGACGACTGCGGCCTCGACCTTCTTGAAGGAGGATCAATGACTGCGTATCTGCGGCATCGCCTCGCTCGCGAGGAGAGCGGAGTCGGCGCTAGCGCTCAGCGCGCTCGTTGCCCTTCAGCGCGCTCCCTATCCGCGGGCGACCGCTGCTCGCCATCGCGATCCCCTCGTATCTCAGCTTTCGCACCCTGGCGAACGTCTCGGCTGCCAAGGCGAACGTCCGTGCAGCCGTTCCCGGTATGGAAGGTTTCAACGCCGACCACTCCACCGGCGTCACGCTGACGAACCTCCAGCAGAGCTACGACCAGGGCATCAAGAACATCAAGATCGTCCGCGCGACCAGCACCAGCTACTGCATCCAGAACACGCGCCCGGGCACCGTCACCTACCACAAGGACGGCCCCAACGGGGAGATCGTCACCGGCGCCTGCTAACGCACGGCAGAACGTACTTCGCAGATACGGGGGCCAGGCTCAGCCGGCTCCCGTGTCTCAAGCGCGAGTGACGCTCGCAGGCCCGAACCCGTTAAAGCGGTGGCCCCGCGGGGCGTGAACCTAGGACGAGTCAACCGCCCTACCCGGGGCCACCCTAGGACGACAAGAGGGCGCGGCTCCCCAGGTCGTCTTTCCCCCAGAAAGCCGAACATGAGAGCCGCCCACCGTTTTGCCAAACTAGGAGAGCGGCGGACACCCCCTTAGATTCGACGCTGCCCGAGCCAAGCCGAAGGCAGTCGATCGACGACCCGTGACGTCTCGCTTGCCTCGCGAGCCTCACGGGTGCCACCAAAGCCGAACTGCGGTTCCGACAACAGGCTGCTCTGCACGCGCAGCGCGTCCCCGAGTGCGCTTCGAGTTATGCATCGGTGGGCGATCAAGATTTCACCCAGAAACTGGTCGGTACCTCGCTGCGCTTCCAGCGCTTCGTCTAGCTGCGCCTCTGAGATCAGGTCCATCTCGATCAGGATCTGACCGAGTAGGCGCCGAGGTTGTTTGAAAGCATCCATCCTTCGAACTAGATTCGGCACTGGAGGCACCGGACTTGAACCTACTTTTGGTGGATTCGCGCTTCACCCACATGGGGCACGACGCGGGCTCAACCATGCACGATGGTGAGGCCTGCGTGTAGGCCGCAACCACGCGCCAGGTGACTGAGAGACGGTCGGAGCCGCAGCCCACCGTCTCTCAGTCGCCAACCAATGCGGTGGAACTCCTCTTCAAACCTGCGCTCTTTGTTCGCAGGCGTTGTTCGTCCTCACCGAAGTCTCGCTCCGCACACGGGGCGCAGTAGACGGCGTACTCATTGTCGACCGTGAGGTAGGCCCGCCAGCCACTAGCGTCGCCACGCGCTGTCTCGCCGCACTCTTCACAGCTGAGCCGTCGAGGCTTCAGCGCCGGTCTGTCGCTTGAGCCGTCCGTCCATGATGCCACCACTTCAAGCTAACGCCGGCCCGGTCCAGATACACCGGTCAGAGGGGTAGGTAACGATCCGCGCTTCGAGATAGGGGGAAGGCGGTCCCCACTGGCGTCCCCCCGAACGAGGGCACGGGCGGTCGCCGCGCTGCCGCCCCTCACGATGCGACGTACGGGGCCACACGTTTTCATCTGAAGGCGGGTGCAAGGAGGCGAGGGGCTTGGGAGAAGCGGCGCTAGGTCGACTTTCCCGTTGTGAGGTCGAGTCTGACGGTGTCGTGGATCTTGGTGTGAGCGCGGTCGTGGAAGGCGATACGGAGGGTTGGTTTTTTAGTCATGTCGATGGTGATGGTGAGGTAACCGAACTCGATGATCGGGTTCTTAACGAGGGTGTACTCGCCGTTGGTGATCGGTGCTTGGGGGAGCCCCGCTGTTGGTTTGGTTGCTGCGAAGCCGCCGCTTCCGGCGACGACGTATGGGATCTGGCGTCCGTCTGTTGTCTTGCGGGTGAAGCGTTGATAGAGGTGCGCGTGTCCGGAGAGGACGGCATCGGGCCAGAAGCCGGCGGCTTTGGAAGCGGTGTCTATGTCGTCGGCAAGGCCGGTCGTGCCACCGTGCTTGCCGTCGACGGACGCAGGCGGGTGGTGGCAAGCGATGATCACCGCGCGCTCGAGCGCCTTCCGTGCTGGTGCGAGGCGTTGCAGTTCGGCTTTGAGGAACTCGAGCTGGGCATCGCCGACCCGTGGGTACGCACCTCCTTGGCTTGAGATCACGCCGGGGCCTTCGAGGACGTTGGTGTAGAGGCCAATGATCGATACGAAGGGTGCATCGAGGGTGAAGTAGACGCCCGGCTGGGTCATCGTCGAGCGCACCAGCCCGCCGGAGTCCGGCGACGGGCCAGGGCTCGAGTCGCAGAAGTTGCGAAGGAACGCGGCCAGCGTGGGTACCTGCGGCACGTTCGGATCCGTCCCGAACACGCTGCCGTCGTGGTTTCCGGGGATCGCGAAGATCGGCCGGTCGTAGGAGCGGAACGGTTCGTAGAACTGGTCGTAGTAGTACTGACCCTCACCAAAGTTGTAGACGACATCACCAAGATGGAAGAAGAACGCCGGCGTAGTAGGGCCGGAGTGGGAGACGTCTCGGCTCATCGCATCAGCGACACTGGCCTCGTTGGCGATCGCCTGGGCCGCGCTTTGGAAACTGTTCACCTTCGCAGCACCAGTGTCCCCAACCGCATGAAAGACGAGTTTCTTCGCGTTCGTGATCGACGTCATGACGGTGCTCGGTAGGACGCTGGCCAAATCAAGCCGAGGTTGCGGCACGACTGGTGCGGGAATCGGCTGCACCTCATCCTTGTGAAGCCTGTAATAGGGGGATCCGTAGTACTGAGCTGAGGTGTTATCGACCTGAAAGGAGCTCTCGTCTGGCGTCGGCCGCGGATCCGCGAACAACCGATCGCCTACACCTTGCAGCCTCGACACGTACTCCGTCTGCATTGCAGCCTCCAATCTCGGTGAGTCACAAACCTGCGTCCGTCGTCTCGATCTGTCAACTGCGTCTCCTCGCAGAACGCCCGCGTTGGCGTCTGCCAGACCCTCCGTGCGCGTCACTTGTGCGGGACAGTGCGGGACAGTCGATACCTGAACGGAGCGGTTCTTAGCGGTTCTAAGTGGTATGACCCACCGAATAACCGAAGGTGTCTGAACGAGCCGAACCCCGCGTCGCCATGCGGGATTCGGCTCTGCTAGTGGGACGGCGGGAATGGGATTTGAACCCATGAACCCTTTCGAGTTAGCGGTTTTCAAGACCGCCCCGTTCGACCGCTCCGGCATCCCGCCGGGGGGAATGCTACGCGGCGGGGTATCGTGCCACCTATGGCGCTTGATCAACAGGTCGACCTACGGGCGCTCGTCGAGCGTGAGGCCGCCGAGGCCGGGCGCGCGCTCTCGGCGCTGACCGACGCGAGCGTCACAGCGGCGCTCGAGCGGGCTGCGGCGCTCGTCGATGAGCGCCGCGCCGAGATCCTGCTCGCCAACGAGGCGGACTACGCGGCGGCCCAGGGGAGGCTCGACGAGGGGATGCTCGACCGGCTCCGGCTCGACGATCGCCGTGTCGATGCGCTCGCCTCGCAGGCGCGGGCGATGGCGGCGCTGCCCGCGCTCGAACGCGAGGTCGGGTCGCGCACGCTCGAGAACGGGCTCGTGGTCACAGAGCGGCGAATCCCGATCGGCACCGTCGGCGCCAACTTCGAGGCGCGCCCGAACGTCGCGCTCGACGTCGCCGGCCAGCTGCTCAAGAGTCTCAACACGGCGGTTCTGCGCACCGGCGCCGCTGCGCTGCGAACCGTCACCGTGCTCGTCGACGACGTCTTGCGGCCCGCGCTCGAGGATGCAGGGCTCCCCGCCGGCGCGGTCGGCCTCGTGCGCTCACCCGATCGCGAGGGCGCGCGCGTGCTCGTCTCCCTGCCGAAGGTGCTGCCGCTCGTGATCCTCCGCGGCAGCGGCGAGACGACTGCCGAGCTCTCGCGCCTTGCGGCCGAGAACGGCGTCCGCGCGCTCGCTCACGCCGAGGGCGGCGGCGTTCTCTATGTCCACCCGACCGCCGACCGCGAGAAGGCGCTCGCGCTCACCGCCGCGAGCCTCGACCGGCTCGGCGTCTGCAACCGGCTCAATCTGTTGCTCGTCGACCGTGGCGCGCGCGGGCTCCTGCCCGACCTGATCGCGCTGATCGACGGGCTCGGAATCGAGGTGCGCGGGACCCAACGCGCCGATGTCGGCGAACCGCTCGACAAGCGACTCGGCTACGAGTGGGCCAACGACGCCGACCGCGTCGCGACGGTGACCATCGACGTCGTCGACGACCTCGACGAGGCGGTGCGGCTCGCGAACGAGGAGACCTCAGGGCTCGCCGCGGGAATCGTCACCGAGGACGCCGAGGCGGCACAGCGCTTCCTCGACGGCTATCGCGGCACGGCGGCGTACTGGCACGCGCCGACGCGTTACACCGACGGCTTCGAGCTGACCGGCGCGCCCGAGACCGGGATCAACGTCGACTGGACGCCCGGCCCGCGCGGCCCGGTCACCTACCGCGACCTGTGGCTGCGCCAGTACCGAATCGTCGGTGACGGAACGCAGAGCCGCTGACCCGTGCGGCGGCCGGTCGTCGTCAAGTTCGGCACCAGCCTGATCGTCGGCCCCGGCGGGAAGGTCAGGCGCGCGGTGCTCCGACGCCGTGCCGCCGAGATAGCGGAGCTCGTCGCTGCCGGGACTCCGGTCACCGTCGTCTCGTCGGGCGCGATCGCTCTTGGGCTGCCGCGGCTCGGCCTCGTAACCAGGCCGCGCTCGATGCCGCAGCTGCAGGCCGCCTCGGCGCTCGGCCAGGCGCGGCTCCAGGCCGCGTGGGACGACGCACTCGGCCGCGAGGGGCTCTCCGCCGCCCAGGTTCTGCTCACCGGGCGCGAGATCGCCGACCGCGCCGCTTACGTCAACGCGCACAACGCGCTCGCCGCGCTCCATGCGCTCGGCGCGGTGCCCGTCGTGAACGAAAACGACGCGACCGCGACCGACGAGATCTCGCTCGGTGACAACGACGCCCTCGCCGCGCAGGTGGCGATCCTCGCGCGCGCGAGACTCCTGGTGCTGCTGACCGAGGCCGAGGGCGTGTTCACTCGCGCGCCGGGCGAGCCGGGCGCCGAGCCGATCGGCGACGGCGCGGCGGTCGGCGACGCGGTGTTCGGCAAGAGCACTGCGCTCGGCACGGGCGGCATGGAGAGCAAGGTCGCCGCCGCGCACATGGCGGTCGCCGCCGGGATCACCACGGTCATCGCGGGCGGCACCGGGGAGTCGGTGCTCGGCCCCATCGTCGCGGGCGAGCCGCGCGGAACGCGCTTCGCCGCGGAGGAGGGCGCGCAGCCGGCGTTCAAGCTCTGGCTTCGTTTCGGCACGCCGGTCGTCGGTCGCCTCCACGTCGACGACGGAGCGCGCCGCGCGGTGCGCGAGGAGGGGAGGAGCCTGCTCGCCGTCGGCGTCCTCTCGTGTGACGGCCGCTTCGAGGCGGGCGACGGAGTCGAGCTCGTCGGCTCGGACGGCGTTGCCTTCGCGAAAGGCCTCAGCGCGGGCAGCGCGGCGGAGCTCACAGGACGGCCGCGCGGCGTCGAAGCGGTGCATCGCGATCGACTCGTTCTGTACTAGCTAAAGCCGGAAAGCTCGTATGCCGATCTTTCGCGGCATGGGCGGCAAGTCGGTGATCGGACTCTGCGGCGGCTTCGGCAGCGTCGTCGGCGGCTACGTGCCCGAGCTCTGGGGCGCGTCCGGCTTCTCGATGATGGCGCTCCTCTTCTCGGTGATCGGCGCCGTCGCCGGAATCTGGTTCGCCGTCCGGCTCATCGACTTCTGATCACCACGACGGACGAGTCGCGGTAGATCGTCTCCGCGCCGGGGTCGCGCGCCAGGCTGCGGATCGGGAAGCGGTCGTAGTACGGATCGAGCACGAGCAGCCCGTAGCGCCGCAGGATCGTCGACCACTGGGCGTCAGTCGGCTCCTGGAAGTCGGAGATCGAGAGGAGCTGGCGCGGGCTGAGCAGCTCGAAGCGGATGTCGAACGCAACTCGGCCCGCGAGCTCAGGGTGCTGCCAAAGCAGCCAGTCGGCGTAGTGGGCGTCGGAGTAGATCCGCAGCGTCGGACTGGCCTTAGCCGCAGCGGCGGTCACCTCGCCGGCGCGTGCCGGATACGTCGCCTCGAACGCGGTGTCCGGCCGGGTGCCGGTCCAGATCACCGCGCACAGGCAGGTCGCCACCGCCACGAGCGCAATCGAGGCGTCGAGTGTCGAGTGCGACCGGGCGCGGCCGGTCGTGACCAGGCGCGGCACGAGGACCAGCGCGGCGAACGCGAACCAGACGATGTTCCGCTCGGCCAGTAGGGCCGCGATCCCGGTCAGCGCCAGGGCGCCGAGCTCGAAGTGGGTCAGAGCTCTCGGCTTGCGCGCGATGAGCACCGCCGCCGCGATGAGGAGCGCATAGAACGGAACCGTGGCGAGGCCGAGAGTCGTCGGCTGCCATTCGGTCACGAGGACGCCGAAACCGCTGTTGAAGATCGTCGAGCGGTAGTAGCCGACGAGGTCGAAGCCGTAGGGCGAGGCGAGGAGCATGAGCGGCGGCAGGACGATGAGCCCGAGCGACCGAAGCGGCCGCCGCGTCTCGACGAGCGCGACTGCGCCGTACCCGACGACGAGGGCGGTGGCCAGGAGGACGGCGCCGTGGAGGTTCGTCCAGAGCGCGAGGATCGGCAGGACGAGAAAGACCCTCCGGTCCGGCCGGCGGCCGTCGCGCGCGAGCAGCCAGAGGACGAGCACGAACGGCAGGTACGAGAACGACTGCGTGCGCAGCTGCCAGGTGCCCAGGATCAGGAGCCACAGGCACGGCGGCAGCGTGTAGAGCACGGCCCGGCTGCTCGCGCCGAGACGGCGTGCCGCCACCACGGCCACGACGTAGGCGACGATCGTCAGGAACGCGTGAGTCAGGGTCGCCGCTGCAAGCCCGCCCAAGGCGAAGGCGCGGAAAAGCAGCAGCTGACCGAGCCACTGCTGGTCGACCCAGGTCGCACCGTGCGCCCACACCGTCAGCGTCTCGACGTGCGGAGCTCCGTGCGCGGCGACCGAGCGGCCGCCGACGAGCGCGAGCCACGCATCCTGGTTGACCTGCCCGCGGAGCTTGACCACGAACGCGGTCGAGAACACCGCGATCGACGTGATGAGCAGCGCATCTCTCCCGAGCGCCTCGCGAACACCCGCCGCGAAGCTCGACCGCGCAGGCGCGCGATCGACTCCCAGATTCGCTTCCATGCGCCGGGTTACGGCGCCCCGTTGTACGCCTCGAGCGGCTTGCCCAGCTGCTTCGACCACCAGTCGGCCTCGCGCCGGTCGAACTCGCTCTGCACCTGCGTGACGTACACCGAGAGATCGCCCTCCTTGCGGCGGAGCTTCTCCTCCAGCGCAGCCAGCGCGGCCTCGCGCACCGAGAGCTTCTGGTCGGCGATGTCCTCGTCGGCGTCGAGGCGCGCCTCGCGCAGGTCGAGCTCGCGCTCGCGCCGGTCGAGATCCTCGAGCCCGGCGACGACGGTCTCCTCGCCCTGGCCGAAGCGGCGCTGTTTCGTCTCGAGCTGCTCCTTCAACGTGACCACGAGCTTCTCGGCCTTGGCAAGCTCACCCTCGCGCCGCTGGAGCGCGCGCTCGCGCTCGTCGAGCTTCAGTTGGCCGGCGGCGATGTTGTCCTCGGTCGGAGCGTTCGCCTCGGCGCGGTGCACGTTGGCCTCGGCCCGGCGCACCTCGGCCTCGCGCGCGGCGAGCTCGATCTCGCGCTGATCGAGCTCGGCCGACAGCGAGCTGCTGTTGGAGGTGGGCACGACGGCGAGGACGGGAGGCGCCTTGAGCGCGAGCTGCTCGCGCGCGAGCAATTCGGCCTCGCGCGCCGCCAGCTGGACCTCGCGCTCCTGGATCTCGGCGAGGTGCGAGAGACCCGCGCTCTGCGCCGCGAGGCTCGCCTTCGCCCGCTCCTCGAGCGCGCGCAGCTCGGTCTCGCGCTCCTCGAGCGCACCGACTCGGTCGAGGCCGGCGGCGAGCTCGTTCTCGCGCTTCTCGAACTCCAGCTTCAGCTTGGCCTCGCGCTGCGCGAGCTCCGTCTCGACCGCGGCCTCCCGCTTCTCCAGCTCCGCCTGCGCGGCTGCGAGCTCGGCCTCGCGCTCGGCGATCTGAGTCATCCGCTCGGCGTCGCGCTGCTCGAGCCCGGCGGCGAGCTTGGCCGCGCTCTTCTCGAGCTCGGCGGCGAGCTTCGTCTCGCGCTTCTCGATCTCCGCCTCCGCCTTCGTCAGCGCGCGCTCGCGCTCGGCGGCGGCGGCGGACCGCTCTGCGACGTCCTGCAACGCGCCGGTGCGCGCCTCGTCGGCGGCCTTCAGCGCCTCGGTCTTGAGCTCGATGTCCTTCTCGCGCTGAGCGAAACGCTTCTGCGCCTCCTCGAGCGCTGCGTGCTGCGCCGAGACCTGCTCGCGCACCGCCTCGGCCTCGGCGAGCTGCTCTGCAGCGGCCCGCTCACGCGCGGCGACCGTCGCCTCGGCAGCGGCGAGCTGGGCGACGCGCTCGTCGAGCTCCTCCGTGCGCCGCGTCGCTTCCTGCTCGATCTGGAGCTCGCGCTCACTGGCCGCGTCCTGGGCTGCGAGCGAGTCGCGTAGCGAGCGCTCACGGTCCAGCGACGCCTCGAGCTCGGAGCGGAGCTGGTCGGCGCCGGCGCTCGACGGCGGCGGCTCCGCGACGGCGATCGCCTCGGAAACTGATCGGGGCTGTTCCTCCTCGAGTTGCTCTTCGTCGCCGCCGCGCTTCCTGTTCACGTGCGCGCGAAGGCCGCTCCCGAATCCCTGTTCAGTCGCAGGAGGCATCGTCATCAGAATCCGAACAGCTGCTTGAGTCCGAGGAAGGCGGGCCCGAGGATGACGATGAACATCGCCGGGAAGACGAACGCGACGGTCGGGAACAGCATCTTGATCGGCGCCTTCATCGCCTTCTCCTCGGCTGCGGCCTGCCGCTTGAGCCGGCTGTCGGTCGCCTGGACGCGAAGGATCTTGCCGAGCGAGATGCCGAGCTGGTCAGCCTGGATGATCGCGCGGACGAACGACGAGACCTCCGGGGTGTCGACCCGCCCAGCCATCTTCTTCAGCGCCTCCGAACGCGACTCGCCGACGCGCATCTCGCCGAGTGCAAGCGACATCTCGTCGACGAGCGAGCCCTCCATGTGCTCGGTCAGCTTCGCGATCGCGCCGTCGAAGCCGAGACCCGCCTCGACGCTGACAGCGAGCAGGTCGAGCGCGTCGGGCAACTCCCGTCCGATCTGCTCCCTGCGGTTCGTCGCGCGCTTGCCGACGATGAAGCCCGGCGCGATCCAGCCGCACGCCACGAACGCGAACGTCAACAGGATCCCGGTCGAGCCGCCGGTGAGCGCCGTGAGCAGAAGCCCGAACAGCAGCCCGCTGCCGGCGAGGATCGCCTTCGCGGCGAGGAAGCCGCTCGGCGAGACGTCGTGCATGCCGGCCGCGAGCAGCTTCTGCTGCACCGAATCGAGGCTCTCGCGCGGGTTGAGGCGAAGCATCAGACGAGCGATCCGGCCCGAGACCGGCACGAGCATCCGCTCCTGCAAGGTCGCGCGGTCGCGCTCGGCGGGCGCGGCACGAACCGCTCCGTAGTGGGCTGCGCGCCGAACGAGCGTCCGGCGCTGGCGCTCCGGCAGGCTCACGACCTCCGAGACGAGGAAGCCGGAGAGCGCGAGCAGAGCGACGGCAAGAATCAGAAGCAGCATCTACTCACCCCTTGAAGGAAACGATTTTGTGGATGATCAGGGAGCCGACGACCATCATCCCGAGGCCGATGAAGATCAGCATGTGCCCGGCGCTCGTGTCGTAGAGCGGCTTCATGTAGCTCGGGTTCATCACCGTGATCGCGAGCGCGATGAAGAACGGCAGGCCGATCAGGACATAGGCGGACATGCGTCCCATCGCCGTCAGGCCGCGGATCTTGCGGGCGAACTGCTGGCGCTGGCGCACCGTGTCGGCGACCATCTCGAACAGTCCCGCGAGCGAGCCGCCGACCTGGCGCTGGATCGTCACGGCGGTGATCGCGAACGCAAAGTTCTCGGAGCCGGTGCGCTCGGCCATCTCGGTGAGCGCATCGTCCATCGGGCGTCCGAGGCCGGTCTCGGTGAGCACGCGACGCAACTCCTCGCTCGCCGGCGGATGCGCCTCGTCGACGACGGCCTGCATGCCCTGCTTGAACGAGTGGCCCGCCTTCAGCGTCCCCGCGATCGTCGTGAGGATCTCCGGCAGCTGCTCCTCGAAGGCGCGGGCGCGGCGCTTGACCCGGATCGTGACGAACGCGTACGGGATCGCACCGCCGGCGGCCAGAAGGGCGAGGATCACGAGCGGCGAGGCGCCGACGATCGCCCCGAGTATCCCGATGCCGAAGCCAAGGCCGATGCTCGCCCAGAGGAACTCGGCGGGACGCAACGGCACGTCGGCGCGCTCGAGCATCCGCTCGAGTGACGCCCACCGCCGCCAGGATCCGAACGCAGACTCGGTTGCCCGATACAACGCGGCGAGCAGCGAGAGCCGATCCTTCCGTCGCGCGAGGCGCCGTTCGCGCTCGCCGATGTGCGGCGCGAGGCGAGTCTTCACCCAGCTTCCGCGCGAGCCGACGATCACGAAGAGCCCGGCAGCGAAAACGATCAGCCCGATCAACAGTGCGAAGGCGATCGTGCCGGTGGTGGAGTAGAAGGGCGAGGGCACGAGCGACTTCTGGTTCGTCACAACGCCCGAGCCGTAGCTCGCAGGAATCGCGAGCACCGCCCGGGTGGTGCCAGCGCCACTCGTCGCCACGAGCGTGACATGGTCGCCGGGGCGGGCGGCCGTCACGTAGACGAGCTGCCACGTGCGGGCGAGCTCGTCGGCGATCGAGGCATACACGGAGCGCAGCGCCGCACTGGTCGTGGCGCGGTGATACGTCCCGTTGGTCTGCAGCGCGAGCTGCTGGAGGGGTACAGGGTCGAAATCGTGCGAGGCGATCGCAATCGGATACACGGCGGCGTGCGCGGCACGTGCGGCGGCGACAGCAGCGGCGAGCGTCGCCGTGCTCGAGACGTCATGGCCGTCGGTGAGCAGGATGATCACGCGTCCCGCCGGCGCATTCTTGCCGAGCAGCTGCGACGAGGAGACGACCGCGTCGTAGAGCGCCGTGCCGGAGACCGAGTCGACCTTGATTCCGGCGAGTGCCGTGTCGGCGTCGCTCGTGGCCGGCGAGCAACTGCCGAGCGTCGTCGCGTGGTGCCCGAAGGCGACCACGGCGATCCGGTCTGACGCCGGCTTCTGGTCGACGAACGTCCGTGCCGCCGTCGTGGCGTTGAGGAGCGAGGCGCCCGCCATCGACTGCGAGCGGTCGATCGCGAGAACGACGCACTTGCCGCGGCTCAGGTTCACGCCGTTGAGATCCGTGACCGGGAGCCCGTTCTCGGTCAGGGACGGCATCGTGGCCAGGGGCTGCGAGGCGACCACGCTCAAGCGAACCTGCGGGTACGCGCTCGTGTCGAGGCCCGAAATCTGCACCGCGCCCGCCGCCGGAGCGGCGAACGCGAGTGCGACGAGGGCGGCGAGGGAGAGCCGCCTCACGAGAACGCTCCATCGAAGCTCGTCGCCGCGAAGGAGGAGCGCGGCACGGCGCCGGACTCGTCCTCCCCGAAGAAGCTCGGCGGCAGGATCGCGCCGTTCTGCGCCAGCTTCTCGAGGAAGTGCGGCTTGAGCCCAGTGCACTGGAGCGGCGAAAGCAGTCGCGCATGGCCGGAGCCGGGAGTGCGCTCCTCGTCCGGCGGCTTGGCGACGAAGATGTCCTGGAGGGCGATCACATCGGCTTCCATGCGGAGCACTTCCGTTATGTGTGTCACCCGGCGGGAGCCGTCGACGAGCCTGGAAATCTGCACGAGCAGGTCGAACGCCGACGAAACCTGCTCGCGGATCGCCCGCAGAGGCAGGTCGATCCCGCCGGTGAGGACGAGCGTCTCGAGCCGGGCGAGTGCGTCGCGCGGCGAGTTGGCGTGGATCGTGGTCAGCGAGCCCTCGTGGCCCGTGTTCATGGCCTGGAGCATGTCGAGCGTCTCGGCGCCGCGAACCTCGCCGACGATGATCCGATCGGGGCGCATGCGGAGGGCGTTGCGGACGAGCTCGCGGATGCGCACCTCGCCCTGGCCCTCGATGTTCGGCGGCCGCGACTCGAGCACGATCACGTGCTCCTGCTGGAGCTGGAGCTCCGCTGCGTCCTCGATCGTCACGATGCGCTCGTCGTCGGGCACGAACGCCGAGAGCGCGTTGAGCGTCGTCGTCTTGCCGGTGCCGGTACCGCCGGAAATCAGGATGTTGAGCTTCCCGCGCACGCAGGCGGACATGAACTGCGCCGCCTTGCCCGTGATCGAGCCGAAGCCGATCAGGTCGCTCATCGTGTACGGATCGCGGGCGAACTTCCGGATCGTCAGCGTCGGCCCGCGCAGCGCGAGCGGCGGGATGATCGCGTTGACGCGGCTGCCGTCGGGAAGACGCGCATCGACCATCGGCGAGGACTCGTCGACGCGGCGGCCGACCTGAGACACGATCTTGTCGATGATCCGGAGCACGTGCGCGTTGTCGGCGAAGGAGGCCGGCGCCCGCTCGAGCTTGCCGTTCCGCTCGACGTAGATCCGGTCGAAGGCGTTGACCATGACCTCGGTCACGCTGTCGTCGCGGAGGAACGGCTCGAGCGGGCCGTAGCCGAGGATGTCGTCGGTGATCTCGCGAACGAGCTGCCGCCGCTCCTCACGCGTGAGCGGCGTCCGGTCGAGCGCGAGCTGCTCGGTGACCGTGCGCAGGACCCGTTCGGTGATGTCCTCATTGGCTTCCTGCTTGAAGAGCTCGACGCCGAGCGCGGCGATGCACGAGTGGTGGATCCTCGTCTTGAGCTCCGCGTACGGGTCGGCGGCGATGGTCTCGACGGGCTGGGCCGCCGCACCGCCGCCGGAGACCGGCAGGTCGTAGACGGCGCCGTTGCCGGTGCGGTTGAGGCGATCGTGAAGGCCCATCGCCTATGCCCTCGCCAGGGTCGGCACGAGCCGGCGGGACTTCTTCTCCTGCTCCACCGGGAGCACGCCCTTCGCCATCTCGCGAACGGCCTTCGCGAAGTCGGAGCCCGAGTCGGAGATCACGACCGGCGCGCCGCGGTTGACGGCGACCGGCACGGCGCGGTCGGACGGAACCTCCCAGCGAACCTTCTGCTCGAGCGCCGCCTCGACCTCGCGCGGCTTCATCCCGACCTTCGAGTTGGCCCTGTTCAGGACGACACGGATCCGCGACTGCGGGAACGACAGGAGCTGGAGCGTGCCCAGAGCAAGGCGCACGTTCTTCAGCGTGGGCACGTCGAGCCCGCACAGGAGCAGCAGCTCGTCGGTGCGGTCGAGCGTCGACAGCATCGGCCCGTGGAAGAACGGCGAGGTGTCGACGACGATCGCGTCGTACGAGGCACGTGCGACCTCGAGCAGGCGAGCCACCTTGGCCTCGGTGACGAGCTCGGCGTCCTCCGGATGCAGCGGAGCGGGGAGGATGTCGAGCCCGCACGGATGCGTCGTGATGTAGCCGGCGAGCTTCTCCGGATCGAGCTCGCCCGGCGCGGTGACCAGGTCGAAGATCGTCTTCTCCGGCTCGATCCCGAGCATGATCGCTGCGTCGCCGAACTGGAGGTCGAGGTCGATCAGGAGCGTCTTGCGCTTCTCGTCCTTCGCGAAGGAGCAGGCGAGGTTCGTGGCGAGCACGGTCTTGCCGGTTCCTCCCTTCGGCGAGAAGACGGTGACGATCCGGCCGTCGTGCGTGCCCGCGGCGGCGGCGCGGCGACCCGCGTGCGTCGCCTTGCGGATCGCGAAGACGACGTTCTCGGTCAGCGCCGGCAACAGCACCACGTCGGCGATGTCGGCCCCGAGCGACTCGTCGAGCAGGACCGACGCCTCGCCTGAGGCGACGAGCAGCACCGGCACGCGCGTGTGCTCGCGGATCAGCGCGAGGTCGTGCACGGGCAGCGCCGAGGAGCGCGTCGCGTGCAGGACGCAGTCGAGGTGACCGCCTGCGAGGGCGGACGCCGCCTCCTGGATCTGCTCGCTCGCACCGACGAGCTGGATGTCCGGCTGCTGCGCAAGCGCTTCGCGCAGCGTGTCGAAGCCGTCGCACGAGCCGGTGAGGTAGACCCTGGTGCCGGCCTGGGCCTCGCCGTTTGTCGTGTTCTCGGTGTCACTCATCACTGGCCTCCGATCCCGAGCGCCTTGGCGTCGTTCATGACCTCTGCCTTGCTCGGACCGAGCTCGGACGTCGCGGTCTCGGCGTTCTTGCCGACGTCTGCGGCGTGGTTCGTCGGGCGAAGCGCGAGCTGGTAGCTGCCGTTCTGGACGAGCCAGTAGAGCTTCGGCGCCTGCGCGTCGGTGAGCTGGAGCTGGACGGAGAGCGCCGAGTTGGGGCCGGTCGTCAGACGGGAGTCGATCCCCGTCGTGTCGGGCGCCCGCAACACGAGGATGTCGCGGAGGACGATGCGGCTCACATGGTGCGTCGTGCCCTCCGGCACCGACCACGAGCCGACGACGTCGACCCGGTCGCCCGCCTTGAGCGTCCCGAGCAGCAGCTGATTGCCGTCGCCGGGGATCTGCACTGCCCGCTGCGGGCCTGTGATCGACGCGCGGACGCCGCCGGCGCCCTGCGGTGCGAACCGCCGGGCGCTGACCTGCTCGCCCGCGTAGGTCGCCTGCGTGGCGACGAGGTTCGAAAGCTCCGTCGCGTTCGAGATCGCGCCGGGCACCACGGAAGTGCGCGTCACGCTGAGCGTCCGGAGCATGTGCCCCTTCGCCACCTCGACGCCGGCGGTGCCGGCCGGAATGTCCTTCGTTGCGACCAGGACGGCGACGTCACTGGCGCCCTGCTGAACGTGACGCTTGTAATTCGTCACGTAATAGCTGATCATCAGCGCCGCCAATACGGCCAGGGCGACGGCGATCCCAATATTGCGGACTCGGTACGTCATCGTTCTGTTCTCCCTCGGTTTTGATTCGTTCGTTGAAGTGGTTTGCTATTCGACGCGTTCGGTCGTGCTGGACTTCAGACTTCCCGCCTGAACGACCAACCCGAAGAGGTTGATCGAGTACGGATACGTCGCCGACACCGTCACGTCGTCGCCTGAATGCCAGCCGGATGTGACGGTGATGCCGAGCTTCGTCTGGTCGAGGTCGCCGGTCGCCGACTGGACACGTGCGACGGTGGCGCCGACCGGGTCGGCGGCCGTCCTCGAGACGGCGCCAGTTCTCGCGCCGGCGCGAACTGCGTCGGTGAGCGCGACAAAATTGTTGAACAGGATCCCGAACTGGATCACTGCGAAGACGACAAGCATCAAGACGGGTAGGACGATCGCGAACTCGGCCATCGTCTGGCCCCGTTCACTCCTGACCTCGAATCGCTTCCTCATTCCCCTCAACTCCCCCTTGTCGGTGACGAGGTGGGCCCGGGCGGCGGGCCCACCTCGTGCGCGGACTGCTACGGAAGCAGGCCGACCACCTTGTTGATCGTGTGCGTGATGCCACCCGAGAGCGTCGCGAAGACAGCGACCGTCGCGACACAGATCACTGCGAGCGTGACCCCGTACTCGGCCATCGTCTGTCCCTCTTCGCGCCTGCGGATCGCGCGAAGGAGCTCTGCCACCTCGGAGAAACTGAGCATCATTGCTTCCTTCCCTTCCTCCCTCATCAGTACGTGCCTACGGCAGGAGCGCGGTTACCTTGCCGATGGACTTCGAGATCCCGCCAGACAGCAGGGTGAAGACGCCGACGGCGCCGATCGTGATCACGGCCAGAACGACGCCGTACTCGGCCATCGTCTGCCCCTCCTGCTTGCGCCACATGTCGCGCGCAAAGTCGAACCACTCGGAAAACGTCACTAGAGCTCACCTCCTCCCACGACTAGCGGGCTCTGAAAGCGTCGCGATCTCCGAGAACGCCTTTGGAGGCTGGTATTCCGAGCGAGATTTCCGAATCTCTCGCGAAAGCGATCAATGCGGCCCCTCTCAGTTCCCCTCCAACTACATCCTCGGCGGCCGCAACGCCTTCGGGTATTCGTGTGGGCCAATCATCGTTCGATCTGCGTTCCAACCAATCCCTCGTTCTGATGATTCGAAGATCGGTTCACCATTTGGGGGGAGAGGCGAACGAGGGACTCAGGCGATAAGGAATCACTGCAATTCGCGTCGTTGTTTGCGGCCCCGGCGCTCAGAGGGAAAGGATCGACCGGGATGCCGAAGAGGGGACGCAGCAGACGTCGCAGGCTGATCGAGTACGTATTCGGCCCGCGGATCGTGCTCGGCTGGTGAGCGTGGAGGTCCGGCTACAGCACGTGGACGGCAGGCTCGTGTGCGAGCGCTGTGTGGTGGCTCGCTCCTCGCTTGCGAAGATGCGCGGCCTGCTCGGCCGCAGCAGCCTCGAGCAAGGGGAGGGGCTGTTGCTGGAGCGGGCCTCGTCGATTCACACCGCGTTCATGCGGTTTCCGATCGATGCCGTCTTTCTCGATTCCGACCAGGTGGTGGTGAAGGTGGCAGCCGATGTGCGCCCGTGGCGGGCGTCCATTCGCCTGAGGGCCCGCGCCGTGCTGGAGCTCCCCGCTGGGGAGGCGGCACGACGCGGGCTCTCGCCTGGAACGGCGCTGCGCGCCGCGACCTAGGAGGTGAGGGTCGCGAGTCGCAGGTGGAGGGAAGCCGTGGGGAAGTTCCGCAGTTTGCGCCTGAGCTCTGCCGCAGCCATCGTCGTCCTTTCGCGTCGGTATCCGTGTGCCCTCGTCCGACGCCAGTTCCACCTTGGCACGGGTCGGACGGTTCACTCTTCCCCCGGCAGGTGGTTCATCGCCTCGCTTCACGTCGCCGCTGCGGCGGCGTGCGTGGTGGCGCTGCAGGGCGGCACGGCGAACGCCTCCGCGTGCACGATCACGGGCACTCCGGGCGCCGATTTCCTGTACGGCACCGAGGGTCCTGACGTGATCTGTGGGCTCGGCGGCAACGACACGATCCTCGGCAACGGCGGCAACGACGTGCTGATCGGCGGTGACGGCAACGACACGCTCTCCGGCGGCAGCGGCAACGACCTGATCGAAGGCGGCCCGGGCGACGACAAGCTCGAGGGCGCGGCCGGAACCGACGTGATCCTCGGCGGCCCCGGAAACGACAAGATCTGGGCCTACGACGGGCATCCCGACCGAGTCGACGGCGGCCCGGGCACCGACGACGGCTGGTGGGACCACACCCTGGACAAGGTCAAGTCAGTCGAAGTAGCCGGCTAACCGGACCAGGACCAAACGAACGGGACCCGGGGTCAGGCACCGGGACATGTGTCGAACGGACACGTCTGTTTGGTGGGGCTACGGCGCGATTCGGGTTGGTGCGCCGTACTGGAGCAGGACTTCGGGCACCTCGCCCTGGTAGTTCTCGAGGATAGCGAGCGTTGCGCGATCCGTCACCGCAGTGCCGTTGAGCGTGTGCACGGTCTCGAGCCCTCGCTCGCCGCGGTAGCGGATCCCGAGCCGCCGCGCCTGGAAATCCGTCGTGTTCGAACAGGACGTGATCTCGCGATAGCGCTCCTGCGACGGGAACCACGCCTCGATGTCGTACTTCTTCACGGCTGGGTCGCCGAGATCGCCCGCGGCGACGTTCACCACGCGGTAGGGCAGCCCGAGCGCCTGGACGAGCTCCTCCTCGATCCCGAGCATCCGCTCGTGCTCGGCCGGCGAGTCCTCCGGCTTCACGAACGCGAACATCTCCACCTTGTTGAACTGGTGCACGCGGAACATCCCGCGCGTGTCCTTGCCCGCGGCGCCCGCCTCGCGGCGGAAACAGGTCGAGAACGCGGCGTAGCGCAGCGGCAAATCGCTCTCCTCGAGGATCTCGCCCATGTGCAGCCCGGCCAGGGCCACTTCGGACGTGCCCGTCAGATACAGGTCGTCGTCCTGGAGCGCATAGATGTTCGAGCGCTCGGTGGGGAAGAAGCCCGTGCCGTACATCGCCTCCTCGCGAACGAGCACGGGCGGCAACATCGGCGTGAAACCCGCCTGCACAAGCCGGTCTAGCGCGAAACGGTAGAGCGCGAAGGCGAGCAGTGCGGTGTCGCCGAGCATGTAGCCGAAGCGCGAGCCCGACAGCCGTGCCGCCCGCTCCATCTCGAAGCGGCCGATCTCGGTGTGCTCCTTCGGCTCCACGAGCTGCGGGATCTCGCCCCACCGGCCGATCTCCACGGCATCCTCGTCGGTCGTCCCGTCCGGCGCGGAAGGATCGGGCGGGTTCGGAACGCGTGCGAGCGCCTCGTCGCGGGCAGCCTCGGCGGCGGCGAGCTCCTCCTCCGCGGCCTTGAGCTCGTCCTTCAGCGCCGCAAGCTCGGTGAGCTGCTCCGGCGTCGGCTTTCCCTTCAGCTTCTGGCGGCTCCGCAGGTCGTCGATCCCGGGCACGAGCGCGCGCCAGCGCTCGTCCGCCGCGAGCAGCGCATCGAATGCCTCCGCGGCGCCCTTGCGCGCGAGCGCAGCGCGGAAGCCGTCGGGGTCGTTGCGGGCCGCCTTGAGGTCGATCACGCGGTCAAGTCTAGGTAGCTCTCGATCAGATCTGCGACCCCGTCCGCCTCCGGGCCGGGGATCACGAGGTCCGCGCGCTCGAAGAGCGACGGGTGCGACTCCTCGACGCATACTGCGTAACCGGCCCAGTCCAGCAGCTCGCGGTCGTTCTCGCCGTCGCCGATCGCGACGGTCTCCGCGGCGGTGAAACCCAGTCGCTCGGCCAGAAATGCCAACCCGGAGCCCTTCGAGACCTCCGGGCTCGCGAACTCGAGGAAGTACGGCAGCGACTTCGAGATGAACAGCCGCTCGCCGAAGCGCGCCCGCAGCTCGACCTGAAGCACGTCGAGCTCGTCGGGATCTCCCACCGCGACGAGCTTCGTCGGCGGCTCCGTGAGCCAGCTCCGTAGCTCACCGACCGCCTCGACCGGCAGATTCTGGAAATCGGCGTATGCGCGCGCCCAGTCCGTGATCTCGGCCACGTAGAGGTTGTCGTCGACGTAGCAATTGAGCCCGAACCCCGCCTCCTCGACGGCGGCAATCGTCTCGCGCGCAAGCTCGAGGTCGATCGGGCGGTGGAGCAGGAACTTGCCGCTGCCCGGCTCGGCGACGACGGCGCCCTGGTAGCAGATCACCGGCTCGTCGATCCCGGCCGCCACGACGTAGGGCCGCACCGAGCGAAACATCCGCCCGGTGACGACGATCACGTGGATCCCGCGCTCACGCGCCGCCTGAATCGCCGCGATCGTGCGCGGCCGCAGCACCGCGTCCTGACCGATCAGGGTGCGGTCGAGGTCGGAAGCGAATGCCCTGACCGTGCGCGGGAAGTCGTCGGGAAGGATCAGCCGGAGGTCGCCTGGACGACGTAGGCGGCCACGTCGGCGATCTGCTGCGGCGTGAGCGTGCCCTTGAACGACGGCATCGGCGACTTTCCGTACGTGACGCGCAGAAGCGCCTTGGCGAGGGGCGGTTTCGCCTGGTCGAGGTTCGGGCCGATCGTGCCGGTGGCGTTCGCGTCCTTCAGCGTGTGGCAGCTCGCGCAGCCGGCGCTCGCGAAGACCTTCTTGCCTGCGACCGGGTCGCCCTTGAGGTTCGTGACGGGCTGAACGGGCGGCGCGGCGACCGTGCCGACGATCGTCTGCGGCGTCGCGCTCACCGTTCCCTCGAAGCCGCAGCCCGCGGCGAGGAGCAGAAGCGGCAGGGCGAGAAGGAGGCCGAGACGCTTCATTGCTGCGCGAGTTTACCCCACGTCCAGACGACGGCGCAGCAAAGCGCGCCGTAGCCGAGCACGTCCGCGCCGGTGTCGTTCACGAGCAGCGAGACGGCCAGCGCCACGAGCAGCGCATCGAGCGCCGCCACGCGCGGGCGCAGCAATGCGAACATCACGCACGCCGCACCCGTGAGCCCCGCGATCAGCGCCGAATACCACGTCGCAACGATGCCGTCCCAGGAGATCCGCAGGCGGTGGCCGAACACGTGGGTGAGGTGCACCGGCCCGCCGCCGACCGCGTGGTCGACGTGGCTCGAGCCGCCGAGGGCCGCATCGAGCCCGACGAGCGCGAGACCGACGGCAACGGCGCCGATCAGCACGATCGCGACGGTACGCACCGTGATCCTTGTTCCGCCGAGCCGCAGCGTGCCGAGCCCGACTGCGAAGACCAGGATCCCGCCGCCGTCGGCGCCTGCCTTGCTCCAGGCGACGTTGGCGAGCGCGAGTACGGCGATCGGCCAGAACCAGGCAGTCGCCGCGACGAGGATCGGCGCCAGCAGCAGCGTCTCGACCTCGTTCGTGATCCCGTAGAAGCGCCCGCCGCCGTCCGGGTGCGGGCCGACGATGGAGAGCGCGTTCGTCTCCGGCCAGGCAGCGAGCACCACGAGGAACACCGCAAGGAAGACGGCCACCACCGCCGGCAGCGGCAGTCGCGAGAACGCGAGCGCGCCGCCGAGGGTGAGCAGCGCCAGCGCGGTGAGCGTCCAGGCGGGTCGCGAGCCGCCGAGCGCAGCGATCAGCAGCCCTGCCGAGAGCGCTGCGGGGATCGAGAGCACGCCGGCGCGCGCGAGCCACGCGGAGCGCAGCAGCAGCGCCAGCCCCGCGAGGACGAGCGCCGAGAACATCACCACGAGGATCGCGCCGTTTCGCGCGTCGTGCGCCTGCCGGAGCCGGCGATCGAGCCGCTCGAGCGTCGCACGCGGGTCGGAGTCGGGCCGCGACGAAATCTGGTCGAGGTCGGCGATCGAGACGAGCCCGGGGATCCGCGTCGCGCTCGACGTGAGCAATCCGGAGAACCCGGGCCCGACGACCGCGATCGGATAGCGGCGCACGTTGTGACTTCTCCCCGGCGGCGGCAGCGCGACGTAGACGTCCACGCCGGCGGGCGGCCGCTGCTTCGCCAGCTCCGCGAGCGCCCCCGCGCGCGTCACCGTGACCCCGTGCCCGGGCACGAGCAGACCGAGCGCCCCGCCGTGCGACCAGGGATCCACGACGACGTGCACGCCGGCAACGGCCGCAGGCGCCGCCACCAGCGCGGCACTCACAGCCGCGCTAGCTACGATGACTCTGACCCTCGACGCCTCCAAGGAGGCTTGATTCTCGATGAAACGTCGGAACTACGGTCGGGATGCCGGGCTCACGAGCAGGATGGTCTTCACCACGTTCCTGCTCGGACTGCTCTACGTCGTCTTCGCCGTTGTCCTGTTCAACGTCCTGAACGTGGCCCTCGTGCCGATGATCCTGATCGTCGTCGGGCTCGCGTTCTTCCAGTACTTCACCTCGGACAAGCTCGCTCTCGCCGCTTCCGGCGCGAAGATCGTGACCCCCGAGGAGCAGCCGGAGCTGCACGCGATGGTCGAGCGCCTCTGCGCGATGGCCGATCTGCCCAAGCCCAAGGTCGCCATGATCGACACCGACATGCCGAACGCCTTCGCGACGGGCCGTAACCCGAAGCACGCCGCGGTCGCGGTCACGAGCGGGCTGATGCGCCGGCTCGAGCCGGAGGAGATCGAAGGCGTGCTGGCCCACGAGCTGTCGCATGTCGCCAACCGCGACGTGCTCGTGATGACCCTCGCCAGCTTCTTCGCGATGCTCGCCGGGCTCCTGACCCGCTTCGGCCTGTACGCAGGGATGTTCGGCGGCGGCTTCGGCAGCAATCGCTCGAACAACGACAACAACAACGGCATTCCGATCTGGCTCGCCGTGCTCGTGATCTCGATCGTCGTCTACGCGATCAGCTGGGTGCTGATCCGGACACTCTCGCGCTACCGCGAGTTCGCGGCCGATCGTGGCTCGGCGCTGATCACCGGCGCGCCCGAGCACCTGATGAGCGCGCTGCAGAAGATCACGGGCCAGATCGCCGTGATCCCTCAGCAGGATCTGCGCGACGTGGCTGCGATGAACGCGTTCTTCATCATCCCGACGAGCGTCCGGCAGAAGACGGCGGTGCTGTTCATGGATCATCCGCCGCTCGAGCAGCGCCTCGAGAAGCTCGCCGCGATCGCCCGCGAGATGGGCCGCCCGGTCTCGTAGCTTGGGGATCTTCGGCAAGACGAAGCTGAAGCAGCCGGCCGACGAGCGCCTGTTTGCGCTCACGACCGCGGCGGTGACGCTGCAGGTCGAGCTCGGGCTCGACTATGCCGGCAAGGGCGCGCTCGTCTTCAAGCCGCTCTCTGCGAGCGCGTTCGACGACGTGGTGAAGGCGGCCGACGAGTTGCTCGACTCGGTCGCCCACGACTCGGGCTCGAAAATCACGCGCGAGACCGACACCTTCGGCTACGAGTGGGTGATCGTCGACGATCCGCAGCTCGAGGATGCCGTCGCGAGCATCCACCTGCTCGCCTCTGAGCTCGACCAGCAGGGCTTCGGCGACAGGCTGCTCGCGGCGCTGTTCCGCTTCAAGGGCTACCAGCATCCTGTCTACTGGGTCTACGGATACAAGGGCGGTGCGTTCTGGCCGTTCGTGCCGAGTGGCGGGCAGGAGCGCGACAACGCAGAGGAGCTGGAGCTGAAGGCGAAGCTCGAGCCGGAGCTGCCGATCGAGCCCGACCTCTCGAAGTGGTTCGCGATGTTCGACGCGCCGCTCTAGAGGGGGAGCAGCGGTTCCCGCTTGAACGCGGCGCCGGCGCGGCGGCGGGCCGCGTGGCTCAGCTTGCCGAGCCGGTCGCGGTTGATCACCGCCGCGCGAGCAGCGGCGAGCGGAGCCGTTGCCCAGGCCCAGGTGAGCGTCCCGTACGAGGCGGGCACCGGCTCCCTCGCGTAGCCGAGCGGGCCCATCAGGCCGCCGCAGCAGCTCTGAATCACCGCGATCTCGCCCGGAGAGAGCGTCGTCTTCCAGCGCTCGACCGCTGCGGTGGGGACGCCCGTGGTCTCTCCCGAAGTCGCATACGAGCTGTTCACGACGGGAATCCCGAGCATCGCCGGCTCGTAGTCGAGGCCGAGCCAGGCGCAGAGCGCGCGCGTCTCGGGCGAGATCCAGAGGGCGCCGTGCTCGTTGAGCAGCGCCCGCACGAGGTTCGTGCCGGACCGCGAGGCGCCGACGACGAAGATCGGCGCGTCCATGGTCGCAGTGTGGTGGGCGTTCTTAGGGTGCGCAAGTACCCTGGATGCGTGGGTGCTCAGCGAGCAGCTCTGGCCGGGCTTGTAGCCGGCGTCGCCGTCGCGGTCGCCGCGATCGCTGTCGCCGGGACGCGGACGCCGGGGACGATCACCTATGACTCGCTCCCGTCGAAGGCGCTCGCGGGGCGGCTCCGGTTCGCGGTGTACCTGCCCGCCGACTACGCGACGAGCGGGAAGCGCTATCCGGTCATCTACTTCCTCCACGGCCTGCCGGCCTCGCCGTACGCCTACCGCGGGATCGGATTCATCGGCCGCGCGCTCGAGCAGACGGGCAAGGAGGCGATCGTCGTCGCGCCACAGGGGGCGCGCGACGGTGACAGCGATCCGGAGTGGCTCGACTGGGGCCCGGGCCGGAACTGGGAGACCGCGGTCGCGAAGGAGCTCGTCGCGGATGTCGACGCGCACTACCGCACGATCCCGACGCGCGGTGGGCGCGCGCTCGTCGGCGTCTCGGCCGGCGGGTACGGCGCCGTCCTGCTCGCGCTGCACCACCTCGAGACGTATTCGGTGATCGAGTCGTGGAGCGGGTACTTCCATCCGACCGACCCGTCGGGCCGCTCGCCGCTCGACGTCGGCTCGCCGCAGGCGGACGCGTACGCGAGCGCGCACACCTTCGTGCCGAAGCTACGCCGCGCGTTCCAGCAGGATCCGACCTTCCTCGCGTTCTACGTCGGCTCGGGCGACGAGCGCTTCCGCGACGAGAACGAGCTCCTCGACCGGGAGCTGACCGCGGCGCGCGTGCCGCACGTCTTCGAGCTCTATCCCGGCTCGCACGAGCAGAGCTTCTGGAACGCCCACGCCGTGCTCTGGCTCAAGCTCGCACTCGACCGCCTCGCCGCGCCACGCTAGGCGGGCAGGTCCGGGATCAGGCCCTCGCCCGTCAGCAGCTCTTCCGCCTCCGCGAGCGACAGGTCGGACGGCGGCACGATCGCGTCGGAGGCCGGCGGCAGCTCGTCGTCCGCGAGACGCTCTCCGCTCGCGCGCACGAGCTCCCACATCGCCTCGAGGCTCGCGTTGAGGGCCGCGACATCGCCCGCGGCGAGCGCGGCAAGCGCCTGGTCATCCTCTGCGTTCAGCTCCGCCTGCAGCGAGTCGGGCACGCGGTACAGGCCCTCGGTCATCAGACGGACGATCACGACGACAGCTCCTTGGGCTTGTCGTCGCCCGGCCCGACCTCGGCCTTGATCTTCGCCAGCTCGTCGTCGACCTGCGTCTTCGAGGAGAGCGCGGCCAGCTGCCGGTCGATGTCGTCGCCGGTGGCGGTGACGTCCTCGAGCGCGCCCGAGTCGATCAGCTCGTCCATCGCGCCCGCCCGAGCCTGCATCTGCTCGGTCTTGTCCTTGGCGCGCTGGATCGCGAGCCCGGTGTCAGCCATCTGCTCGCCGATTCCCGTCGCCGCCTCGCCGATCTTCACCTGCGCCTCGGCCGCGGAGTACTGCGCCTTGATCACTTCCTTCTGCGAGCGGAACGACTCGACCTTGGCCTGAAGCTGCTGCTGCGAGGCGACGAGCTTGTCCTGCTGGGCCTGGAGCTGCGCGACCTGGGGGTCGAGACCCTGAAGCTGCTGCTGGATCGCCGACTTGCGCTCGAGCGCGGTGCGGGCTAGGTCCTCGCGATTTGCGGCAACGGCCTCGTGCGCCTGGCTGTCGAGCTTGACGACGCTCTGCTCGAGCTGGGCCTGCTGGAGCTGGAGGCGCTTCTTCGCGGTGACGACGTCGGCGAGCCCGCGCTTGACGTTCTGGAGCAGCTCGAGCTGCTTCTCATATGAGTAATCGAGGGTCTCGCCGGGATCCTCGGCCCGGTCGAGTAGCTTCGAGACCTTCGCCTTGGTGATCGCCGAGGCGCGCGAGATCAAGCCGGCCATCCTTCCTCCTTCTCGGGTTCGGGAGTAGCGTACCGCTCGTGCTGATCGTGCGGAGCATGGATCCCGGCTGGCTCTCGAACGCCTACCTCGTCGCCGACGAGCCGGGCGGAACAGCGGTGTTCGTCGATTCGGGCGCGCCGCTGGAGCCGCTGATCGCCACCGTCGAGGAGGAGTCGCTGAACGTGACCCATCTCCTGACCACGCACGGCCACGGCGACCATGTAGCGGGCGACGAGGAGCTCGTCGCCCGCTACGGCCTGACGATCGTGAAGGGGCCGCTCGAGACGGGCGGGCTAGTGTTCGACGCGCTCGAGACGCCGGGCCACTCGCCCGACGGGCTCTCGTTCCTCTGCAACGGGATCGCGTGCTTCACCGGCGACACGCTCTTCCGCGACGCGGTCGGCGGCGGCGCCGACGTCGATCAGATCCGCCACTCCGTGATGGACGTTCTCATGGCGTTGCCGCCCGAGACGCGCGTCCTCCCAGGCCACACCGACGAGACGTCGATCGGCCGTGAGCTCGAGGAGAACCCGTTCGTCCGTGTCTGGAGCGGTGCCGAGCCGGAGGGGACGGAGCAGGTGCACATCCGCGGCGAGGCGGCGACGCTCCTCGTCTGGTCTCCGGACTACGACGGCAAGGGCAAGGCCCTGGTCCGTTTTGCCGACGGCCGCGAGGCGATCGTCGGCGGCTCACGCGTCGAGCGGGCCTGACCCTCGCTCAGGCCTGTTCCGGCCTCGCGACCTCCGTGGATAGGTCGCCCTGCGCGGCGAGTGACCCCGAGCGGCCGCCGCCCGATCCGCGCAGCATCCACGCCGCGCCGACCGCGAGCGCGGCGCCGACCAGCGGCCCGGCGACGTACACCCAGTAGCTCGTGAAGGTCGTGCTGCCGACGAGATCCGGCCCGAACGTGCGCGCGGGGTTCATCGACGCGCCGGAGATCGGGCTGCCCCAGAGTCCGGCGAGGGCGATGTAGGCCCCGACCCCGATCGCTCCGAAGAGACCGACGTTCTGCGCGCCCGACGCAGTGCCGAGGATCACGCTCACGAGACCGAGAGTCAGCACCGCCTCCATCAGAAATGCGCTGCCGCCGGAGAAGCCCGGCGCCGGATAGTTCGAGCCGTAGGTAGCCGAGACGTTGACCACTGCGTGCAGGAACAGCGCGGCGAGGGTGGCGCCGATCAGCTGCACGACGATGTACCCGGGGACGCGGCGCCACGGAAAGTCACCGCGCAGCGAGAACGCGATGCTGACGGCGGGGTTCAGATGCGCGCCTGACACCTTGCCCATGAACAGGATGATCGCCATCACCATCAGGCCCGGTGCGACGACGGCCGCAGTGCGGCTGATCGTGTCGGGGAACGCCTGGCCCATCATCCCGCCGCCCGCGGCGACGAGAACCAGGAAGAACGTTCCAAGCAGCTCCGAGAACAGCCGGCGCCACTCCTGGCTCGGGTCCTGGAAGTTCTGCAGCGTCTCGGCGACCTCGTGATCGAGATAGCCCAGAACCGGCGACGGCCTGTCCAGTGTCATCCATCCACTCCTTCGTGGTCGATTCGGGCGAGAGTAGTCGTCCGGTCGGCTGTTGGACGTGTCCGAATCGGACACTAAGGTTGTGCGCTGTGCGTCTCGTCGTCGCCCGCTGTGAAGTCCGCTACACCGGCCGGCTGACCGCGGTCCTGCCCGAGTCGACGCGCCTGCTGATGCTCAAGGACGACGGCTCGGTGCTCGTCCACGCCGACGCGGGCGGGTACAAGCCGCTGAACTGGATGACGCCGCCGACGGTCGTCGAGGAGGCCGACGGCGTGATCGTCGTCCGCAAGCGCGCCGGCAAGACGGAGGACCGGCTCGAGATCCGCCTCATCGAGGTGCTCAGCGACGTCGTCCACGACATGGGCGAGGCGGCGCCGCTCGAGAAGGACGGAGTCGAGCGCGATCTCCAGGAGGCTCTGGCCGACCAGCCCGAGGCGCTGGGGGAGGGGCTCCGCCTGGTGCGCCGCGAGTGGCCGACCGACCTCGGCCCGGTCGACCTGATGTGCCGCGACGCCGACGACGGCTGGGTCGCGGTCGAGATCAAGCGGCTCGGCACGATCGACGCGGTCGAGCAGCTCGCGCGCTACCTCGAGCGGATCCGGCTCGATCCGGCGAAGGCCGAGTGCCGCGGGATCCTGGCGGCGCAGCGCTTCAAGCCGCAGGCGGTGACGCTGGCCGAGGCACGCGGGCTCGACTGCGTCGAGGTCGACCTCGAAGTCCTGCGCGGCGAGCGCGAGCCCGACCTCACGCTCTTCGGCTAGGGCCTGACAGCGGCCTTGAGGTAGCCGGGCGGCGGCTCGGCCAGGAGGCCGGCGACGCCTTCAAGACCGACCTCGTGCGTGATCAGACGCTCCCACGGGTAGGCGCCGCTCGCGAGGAACGCGAGGGCGGCGCGCACGGTGCGCGGCGTGTGGTGAAAGGCGCCGCGCAGGGTCAGCTCCTCGTAGTGGAGGCGGGAGGCGTCGAGCGGCGGCGCGGCCTCGCGGGGGAGACCGCCGAAGAGGACGACCGTGCCGCCGGGCCGGACGAGGCGCATCGCGTCGAGCCACGCCTCCTCGGTGCCGACCGCCTCGATCACGACATCGGCGCCTGCGCCGTCGCTGGGCTCCGCGCCGAACGCAGGCGCGAGCTCGCGGCGTTCGGGCCGTCCACCCACCGAGACTGCGCGGCCGCCGGCGTCCGCGACGCACGCGCAGAGCATCAGCCCGATCGGCCCGGGCCCGAGCACGGCGACGGTGTCGCCCGGCTGCACGCCCGCCGCTTCGACACCGTGGAGACAGCATGCGAGCGGCTCGAGCAGCGCGGCGACCTCGGGCGCGAGCAGCGGCGGGACGGGGAGGAGGTTCACGCAGGCGATCCGCTCGGGCACGAGCAGGAACTCGGCGTAGGCGCCGTTCAGCAGCGGCAGCAGGTTCTCGCACAGCGTCTCCTGACCGCGGCGGCACGGCGCACACTCGCCGCAAGGCGCGGAGTTCGCAGCGACGACGCGGCGGCCGGTCTCGACGTCGACGCCGCAGAACTCGTGTCCGAACGGGCACGGTGGCTCGCCGAGCAAGACGGGATGGCCGCGCCGGAACGCCTTCAGGTCGGTGCCGTCGGTGAGCGCGACCTCGACCCGGACGAGTACGTCGCCGGGACCCGGCTCCGGCCGCGGCACCTCCTCCAGCCGCACGTCGCCCGGCCCGTGGAAGATCAACGCTCTCACGGGACGAAGACGACCTTCAGCGCCTCCCGGCGCCGGTAGAGCTCGAGCCCCTCGGCGAACCGCTCGAGCGGCAGCACCGCGGGCTCGGGCAGCTCGAGCTCGGGCAACAGCGCCACCGCCTCGCGCATCGTCTCGAGGGTCGCCGAGCGGGAGCCCACGACGGTCAGCTCGCGGCGGTACACGGGGGCCGCGGGGATCGCGCCCGCATCGGCGAAGACGAGTACCGTGCCGCCCGGTTCGACTGCATCGAACGCAGCCGCGGCACCGCCTGTCGCGCAGAGCACCGCCGCGTCGACCGGTCCGTCCGGTGCGCGGCCGGCTCGCTCCGGGTCGAGGTCGACGGCGAACACCTCGTCGCCGCGACGCTCGAGCACCGCCGAGAACAGCCGGCCGATGAAACCCTGGCCGACGACGAGCACGCGACCTCGCGGGATCCGCTCGACCCCGCGCAGGACGCAGGCGAGCGGCTCGACCGCGGTCCCGAGCGCGTCGTCGAGCGAGTCGGGCAACTCGAGCCACCCCTGCGCATTCACGCGCTCCGCGAAGCCGCCGGGCCGGATCGTCGCCACGGCGAATCGCTCGCAGGTCGACTCGTGCCCCGCGAGGCAGCGCGCGCACTCGCCGCAGGCGGCGTGATGGACGAGCGCGACACGGCGCCCGGCACGCGTCTCGGCGACGACCTCGTGCCCGAGCACGGTCCCCGGCGCCGCGAGCCCGAGCTTCTCGACGTCCGATCCGCAGAGCCCGCACGCGAGCACCGACACGAGCTCGCCAGGCCCCTCGGGCTCCGGCAGCTCGGCCAGCGCCGGCTGCCCGGCGGTGTCTAGTACGACCGCGCGCACCGGGGTATCGTAGGTCGCACACTTCCAGGGAGGACAGTGATGGCAGTCAGGCTCCACAAGACCGGCGGGCTCTTCAGCGATCCGAGCAAGCAGGTGCGCCAGGCACTCGACGCGCAGGGGATCGAGTACGAGGTCGTGAAGAGCAGCAAAGCCGAGCTGCTCGCCCACACCCACCAGGACAAGTTCCCGGCGATCGAGCTCGAGGACGGGACGTGGTACTGGGAGGAGCCCAGCGACATGGCGCTGCGGATCAACAAGGGCGAGCTCGAGATGGCCGCGCACGAGCCGGTTCCCGAAAGCGAGTGGGCTCCCGAGGAGAAGCAGACTGCCGACGAGCAGGACGAGGTCCTCGCGCAGATCAAGGCCGAGGCGATCAGGGAGCAGAACGAGCGCGGCTCCCAGCAGTGGCAGGGCTAGAGCCCGCGCGCTGAGGCTCGCTACACTGTGCCCTGCACGGGGCTATAGCTCAGCTGGGAGAGCGCCTGGATCGCACCCAGGAGGTCGGCGGTTCGAGCCCGCCTAGCTCCACTAGAGTGCCGGAAGTCCGGCGAGTCATGGCAGTACGAGTCGACCTGAACATCTCGCTGGACGGTTACGCCACGACGGAGGGCGGCACGCCGGAGAACCCGTTCGGTGAGGACTGGAACAAGCTCACCGCGGCCTACGTCGCCACGCGCACGTTCCGCGAGCGGGTCTTGCACGACGCCTCGGGCGAGGGCACGACAGGGGTCGATGACAGGTATGCCGTCGCCTACTTCGAGGGCGTCGGCGCCGAGGTCATGGGCGCCGGAATGTTCGGGTTCCACACATTCCCTGACGACCCGAACTGGACGGGCTGGTGGGGCGAGGAGCCGCCGTTTCGCGTGCCGGTGTTCGTGCTCACCCACCGCAGGCGCGATTCGATCGAAATGGCCGGTGGCACGACATTCCACTTCGTCGACGAGACTCCGGTGGATGTCCTCACGCAGGCCATCGCCGCCGCCGACGGGAAGGACGTTCGAGTCGGGGGCGGGATCAGCACCGTGCGAGAGTTCCTGAAGGGCGGTCTTGTCGACCGGCTGCATGTCGCGATCGCGCCCATTCTCCTTGGTCGCGGAATAAACCTGTGGGACGGCCTCCGCGGGTTCGAGGACGGCTACCAGGTACAGACCGAGACCGCCGAGAGCGGCACGCTCCACGTCACCTTCGCTCGCACACCGGACGGTAGATCGATCTCTGACTAAAATCAGAGAATGTGCGAGCCGGCCATCGCTCAGGTGCGCAGCTTCAACCGGCTCGTCACCCAGCGGGTTGGCGCGCTCGACGACCATTACCTCGCCCGCGAGATGCCGCTCGGCGAGGCGCGCGTGCTCTGGGAGATCGGCGTCGATGGCTGCGACGTCCGCCGCCTGCGCGCGCACCTCGCGCTCGACTCGGGCTACCTGAGCCGGCTGCTCCGGTCGCTCGAGCGCGCGGGGCTCGCGACCGTCGGCCCGGGCGAGGGTGACCGTCGCGTCCGCACCGCGCGGCTCACCGAGGCCGGGCTCGCCGAGCGGGCGCTCTTCGACGAGGGGAGCGACGCCCTGGCACGCTCGTTCCTCGAGCCGCTGAGCGAGTCGCGCCGCGAGCGCCTCGTCGCGGCGATGGCGGAGGTCGAGCGGCTCCTGACGGCGGCGCTCGTCGAGATCGAGGCGATCGACGAGAGGCACGCCGACGCCCAGTTCTGCCTGGGCGAGTACTTCGCCGAGCTCGCCGAGCGCTTCGAGACGGGCTTCGAGGTGGTGAGGAGCCAGCCGGTCGCGCTCGAGGTCTTCCTGGTCGCGAGGCTGCGTGGCGAGCCTGTCGCCTGCGGCGGGATCAAGTTCCACGCCGACGATCCCGCGGAGGTCAAGCGGATGTGGGTCGCCGGGTCGGTGCGCGGCCTGGGAATCGGCCGCCGCCTGCTCGGCGAGCTCGAGAGTCGCGCGGCGGCCGGAGGCGCCCCGGCGGTCAGGCTCGACACGAACCGGAGCCTCAGTGAGGCGATCAGCCTTTACCGCTCGGCCGGCTACGTCGAGATCGACCCGTTCAACGACATGCCCTATGCGCACCACTGGTTCGAGAAGACGCTCGAGCCATAACCGGTTGGGCGTGGCGGCGCCCGCACTCGGCGGTGGTCACTGAGCGTGAGCCTCTCGTCCGGCTCGCACGCGATCACCGCGACCCAGACGCAGCTCGCAGGCGTCACGAGCGCGGCGACTGCCGTGACCGTCCCGGCTCACTGACAAATCCCTCGCGTGAGGGTCTAGGCGGACGGGCCCTGGGTCGATTCCACTCACGCTTCACGGTTTGACCAACGGCGACGCGGCCTCGCCCAGAAGTGGGGAGGGGTAATGATGGAGGAATCGTCTCGCGACGGCGTTGGCTCGAGGAACGAATCGGGCCAGATCCTGGTCTTCGTCGCCATTCTGCTGGCGGCCGTGATCGGGCTGTCCGCATTCGTGATCGATCTCGGCTACGCGTATTACGCACAGCGCTCGCTCCAGGCCTCGGCCGACGCCGCCGCCCTCGCGGGTGCGCAGCAGCTGCCGGATCCGAACGCGGCGGTTGCGACGGCACAGCAGTACGGCACGGCTCCGGGGGCCAAGAACGCCTCGACCAAGCTCACGAACGTCAGCGAGGTCGTCACGACGAGGTGTCTCGCCTCGGTTCCGGGCTGTAATCCGGTGAATGCCGTCAGCGTGCAGGAGACGGGCCACATGAGCACGTTCTTCGTGCGGTTCTTCGGGATCAACACGCTGAACGTCCACGTCCGTTCGACCGCATGCTCTCCGTGCGGCGTCAAGCCGCTCGACATCATGCTGGTGCTCGACCGGACGGGCTCGATGTGCCAGAACAGCTCGGGAGGCAACGATCCCAGCTGCTTCGACCTGAACAATGCGAAGGCGGGGATCAAGACGTTCCTCAACTTCTTCGATCCGTCCATCGACTGGATCGGGCTGGCGGTTCTGCCGCCGGCGTCGAGCCTCTCGACGAAATGCAACGCGGGGGCCAGTGCGAGTTACAACTCGACGAGCAGTCAATACGTGCTGGCGCCACTGTCACGCGACTACAAGAACAGCGACGGCACGCTGAACACGGGCTCCAACCTCGTCTCGACGGTCAACTGCGTCCAGGGCGGTGGCTCGACCGCCTACGCGAACGCGATCGACGCGGCGCAGGCCGAGCTCAGCAAGGACGGCCGCCCGACGGTGCCCGACGTGATCGTGCTCCTGTCGGACGGCGCCGCGAACACCGGGCCGAGCTTCTACCCGGCGTCGTCGGCGTACCGCGCCCAGCCGTGTCACGCGGGTGAGAACTCCGCGAACTCGGCGAAGGGCACGGGGACGGTCATCTACACGATCGGCTACGCCCTCGGCGACGACACGGGTGGCTGCAAGGCCGACACCGGCACGGTGGAGAAGCCCGCGATCACCGTCTACCAGGCGATGCAGGGCATGGCCAGTGCGTCAGGCGACTTCTACGACCAGCCGACGCCCGGCCAGCTGAACACGATCTACACCCAGGTCGCATCGGACCTCGGGCACGGCGCTTCCGCGCTGATCAACGACAACGCACCGTAGTCGACGCGAGTGGGCAGGGGCGCTTCGGCGCCTCTGCCCGCCGTCGCACGTCAGAATGCCCGCGTGACGTTGACGAGCTGGGCGCCCGGACGTGTGAATCTGATCGGCGAGCACACCGACTACAGCGGCGGGCTCGTGCTCCCGGCTGCGATCCAGCTCGGGATCACGGTCGAGGTCGAGCCGGTCGCCGATGCGATCTCGCTCGGCTCGATGCGTGACGGGCCGGGCGAGCCGTTTGCAGCGGACGGCTCGGGCCCGACCGCGAGCGGCTGGGCTCGGTACGGCCAGGCCGTCGCCGTGGAGCTTGCTGCGCTCGGGCGCGCTCCGGTCGGGATGGTCGGCACCGTCGATTCGGACCTGCCGGCCGGCGTCGGGCTTTCCTCGTCGGCGGCGCTCGAGGTCGGAATCGCGCTCGCGCTCTGTGCCGTCGCCGAGTTCGAGCTCGAGCCGCTCGACCTCGCCCTCGCGTGCCAGCGCGCGGAGTTGCGCGCCGTCGGCGTGCCGTGCGGGATCCTCGACCAGGCCGCGTGCGTGCTCGGCGCGACGGGCGCGGCCGTCCTGCTGAACTGCGCCACGCTCGAGTACCGCCGCGTCGCCGTTCCGGAGCGCGCGGCGCTCGTGATCGTCGACTCGGGAGTCGAGCGGAGCCTCGAGAGCTCGGAGTACGGCCGGCGGCGCGGCGAGCTGGAGCACGCGCTCGAGCTAGTCGGAGCGGAGCGTTCGACGGAGGTCTCGCTCGCGCAGCTCGAGGGCCTCGATCCCGTCTCCCGGCGGAGGCTGCGCCACGTCGTGACCGAGAACGAGCGCGTCGAGCTGTTCGCGGCGGCATTCGAGGCGGGCGAGCTCGAGGCGGCCGGGCGATTGCTCGACGCGAGCCACGCGAGTCTGCGCGACGACTACGAGGTCTCGATTCCCGAGCTCGACCTGCTCGTCGAGCTGGCCGGCGAGGCGGGGGGGTACGGCGCACGCCTGCTCGGCGGAGGCTTCGGTGGAGCCGTGCTCGTGCTCGCCGACGTCGACGAGGCCGACCGGATCGGCGGCGAGCTCGTCGAGAGCTACGCGGCCCGCAGCGGCCGCGAAGGCCGCGCGCTCACGGTCTTCGCCTCCGCCGGAGCAGGCCTGCGCTCATAGCTCGTCCCAGAGCTCTGCTGGAATCGGCAGCTCGAGCAGGTCGAGGCTCTCCGCGAGCTGCGCGGGTGAGCGGGGGCCGAGGAGGACACTCGCGACGGCCGGGTGCCGCAGCGGGAACTGGAGTGCGGCGGCCGCGAGGGGGACGCCGTGGCTCGCGCACACCGCGTCGAGCTCTGCCGCCTGCTCCAGCAGCTCCGGCGGCGCGGGCGCGTAGTTGAACGTCGTGCCGCCGGCGAGGATGCCGCTGTTGAAGACGCCGCCGCAGATCACGGCGATGTCGCGCTCGACGCAGAGCGGCAGCAGCTCGGCCAGCGCGGCGCGGTCGAGCACGGTGTAGCGGCCCGCGACGAGGAAGCAGTCGAAATCGGCTTCGCGCGCAAATCGCGCCAGCATCTCGACCTGGTTCATGCCCGCGCCTACCGCGCCGATCACGCCTTCGCTGCGAAGCCGGTCGAGCGCGGGGTACGCGCCGCCGAGCGCCTCGTCGTAATGGTCGTCGGGATCGTGGATGTGGACGACGTCGATCCGGTCGAGGCCGAGCCGCTCCAGGCTCTCCTCGACCGAGCGCATCACTCCGTCGTAGCTGAAGTCCCAGACGGGATTGACGGGCGAGGGCTCCTTCCAGATCGCCTCGCGCGCGTCGAGCGGCGCATCGGCCCGCAACAGGCGCCCGACCTTCGTCGCGAGCACGAAATCCTCTCGCGGCTTCTCGGCAAGGAAGCGCCCGAGCCGCTGCTCGGAGAGGCCGCGTCCATAGAGGGGAGCGGTGTCGAAGAAGCGGATGCCGCGCTCCCAGGCGAGCTCGATCGTCGCGAGCGCGGTGTCGTCGCCGACGGGCTCGAAGAGGCCGCCGAGCGGCGCGGTGCCGAGCCCGGTGCGCGGGAGCCGGATCATGCCCAGGCCATCCCGTGCGGGAAGGTGTGCTCGGCGAGGCTCCGCGGCTTCAGCTCGGCGCTGTAGCCCGGCTCGAGCGGCGGCACGTAGCGGCCGCCACGGACCACGACCGGGGACAAGAAGTGCTCGTGGAGGTGGTCGACATACTCGACCACGCGGTCGGTGAGGTCGGCGGACACGCAGACATAGTCGACGATCGCAAGATGCTGGACGAGTTCGCACAGGCCGACGCCGCCTGCGTGCGGGCACACGGGCACGCCGAACTTCGCAGCGAGCAGGAGCACGGCGAGCACCTCGTTGACGCCGCCGAGCCGGCATGCGTCGATCTGACAGAACCCGATCGCGCCGGACTGGAGGAGCTGCTTGAACATCACGCGGTTGTGGACGTGCTCGCCCGTCGCGATGCGGATCGGCGCGATCGCCCGCGCGATCGTCGCGTGGCCCAGCACGTCATCGGGGCTCGTCGGCTCCTCGATCCACCACGGATCGAACTGCGCGAGCGCGCGCACCGCCTCGATTGCCTCGCCGACGTCCCAGACCTGGTTCGCGTCCAGCATCAGCTTCGCCTCGTCACCGATCTCCTCGCGCACCAGCGCCGCGCGGCGAGCGTCGTCGGCCGCGTCCCCGCCGACCTTCAGCTTGAAGTGCGTGAAGCCGTCGTCCCGCGCCTCGCGAACGAGTCGTCGCACCTGGTCGTCGTCGTAGCCGAGCCAGCCGGCCGAGGTCGTGTAGGCGGGATAGCCGCGCTGGAGCAGCTCCGACTCGCGCGCGGCCCGGGTCGGCTCGTGGGCCTCGAGGATCGCGAGCGCCTCGGTGGGCGTGAGGGCATCGGTGAGGTAGCGGAAGTCCATGCACGCGACGAGCTCCGCGGAGCTCATGTCGACGAGCAGCTTCCACAGCGGCTTGCCCTCTGACTTCGCGTACAGGTCCCAGGCGGCGTTGACGATCGCCGCGGTCGCGAGGTGGATCGCACCCTTTTCCGGCCCGATCCAGCGCAGCTGCGAGTCACCGGTGACCCGTCGCCAGAACGCGCCCATGTCTGCGAACAACTCTTCGGTCTCCAGGCCGGCCACGAGTGGAGCGAGCGCCTCGATCGCCGCGACGCAGACGTCGTTGCCGCGCCCGATCGTGAACGTGAAGCCGTGACCTTCGATCGCGCCGTCCGTGTGCAGGATCGCGTAGGCCGCCGAATAGTCGGGGTCGTGGTTCATCGCGTCCGACCCGTCGAGCGTGCGCGAGGTCGGGAACCGCACGTCGACGGCCTCGACCGAGGTGATCCTCACGGCAGGGCTCGGAGCACGAACGCGAAGCGGTAGACCCGCTCGTTGAGCTGGTAATCGGGCCGCGTGTCGGGCCCGCAGCTCGCTGTGCCGAGGCCGCGCTGCGCATGGTCGAGGCTCAGGATCACCTCGGCGCGCGGCTCGAGGTCGGAGGTGTGGCGTGCGCCATAGAGGTCGGCCGGCGTGAAGTGGCTCGCGGTGAAGCCGATCGTCGGCTGACCCTCGACGACGAGCCCGGAGCCCGCCTCGTCGGTGAGCGAGAGCCGGCGTGCATCTCCCCGGTGGCCATGCTCCTGCGGGAGGATGTAGGGCACGTACTGGTCGGAGACGGTGCTCTCGAAGCGGCCGACGATCGTGGACGCGAGCCGGTCGGAGTAGTTCTCCCACGGGCCGCGGCCGTACCACTCGAGCTGCTCGAGCCCGGGCTGAAGGGTCATCGTGACGCCGACGCGCGGGAGATCGCGCAGGTCGCGCCCGACGCGCACCTCGTTCTCGACGACCAGATCGCCCGACTCGAGGACGGTGTAGCGGTGCCGGTGCACCGCGTCGTCCCACTGCTTGCGCCCCGAGACGCGGTGCACGAACTCGAAGCCCGACTTCGTGGCCCGCTTCGACTCGAGGCGCTGCTCAAGCCGGTCGAGCCCGAGCTCGAGCCAGCGCGCGAGCACTCCCGACTCGCGTTCCGGCAGGAGGCGCAGGCCGTCGTTGTCGGTCGCGGCGCGCCAGAGCTGGAGGCGCGGGCCGGTCACGATCACATTGCGCTCGTCCAGCGAGAGCTCGGAGAGAACGCCATTCTTCCAATCGAGCACCGGTGGGCGCCGTCGAGCACCCCGGCCACGCGCGCGCGAGGAGATCGCGAGCTGCTGCCACGCGACTTCGTGCCCCGCGGGCGCCCACTCGGTCGCCGCGCGCAGGAAGAAGCGGAACGTGACGAAGCGCTCGCCGGCGCCCGGCGGCAGGTCGAGCTCGACCTCTAGGGTCTCGCCCGGCTCGATCCGCAGCCGCGTCAGCGAGCCGTGCGTCACGGGCTCGCCGTCGGCGGTCAGCTCCCAGGTGCCGCGAAGCCGGTCGAGGCTTGTGAAGAAGTCACGGTTCGAGATGCGAAATCGCGAGCCGGCGATCCGCTCGACCCGCACGGGCTGGGCCAGGAACTTGAGCTCGGCGAGGGCGGGGTGGGGGGTCCGGTCCGGCCAGACGATCCCGTCGGCGCAGAAGTTCGCGTCGTGCCGCGTCTCGCCGAAGTCGCCGCCGTAGGCCCAGTATTCGCGGCCGCGCGCGTCTGTCTGACGGATCCCGTGGTCGACCCACTCCCAGATGAACCCGCCCTGGAGCTGCGGGTAGCGGTCGAACGCGGCGAAGTAGTCGGAGAGCCCGCCGTTGGAGTTGCCCATTGCATGCGAGTACTCGCAGAGGATCATCGGGCGTGGATCGTCGCCCCGCTTCGCCCATGCGACGATCGCGTCGAGCTCGGGATACATCGGGCACACGACGTCGGTGGCGCGGCGGCCGCTGTCCCAGTCGCGGCGGATCGCACCCTCGTAGTGCAGCGGCCGGGACGGATCGCGGCCGCGGATCCAGCCCGCCGCCGCGTCGTGATTCGGGCCGTAGCCGCTTTCGTTGCCGAGCGACCAGAAGATCACGCTCGGATGGTTCTTGTCGCGCTCGACCATGTTCTGCGTCCGCTCGAGGAACGCCTTCGTGTAGCGCGGGTCGTTACAGACCTCGTCGTAGTAGGCGTGCGACTCGATGTTCGCCTCGTCGATCGCATACAGCCCGTAGCGGTCGCAGAGCTCGAGCCAGTACGGATCGTCCGGATAGTGCGAGGTGCGCACGGCATTGACGTTCGACTGCTTCATCAGGCGCGCGTCGAGCTCCATCGCCTCGCGCGAGATCACGCGGCCCGTCACGTCGTCGTGCTCGTGGCGATTGACCCCGCGGACCTGCACCGCGACGCCGTTCACGAGCAGGCGCGCGTCGCGGATCTCGACGGTGCGGAAGCCGACCCGGCAGGAGACGGTTTCCTTGCCGTCGCCGACGACGAGGGTGTACAGCGTCGGCTCCTCGGCCGACCAGAGCTTGGGCGAGCGCACGCGCGTCTCGAGCGTGTCGCGGAACCGCTCCTCGAGCACCGTGCGCCCGCGCGGGTCGAGCAGCGTCGCCTGAAATCGGCCCTCCGCACTCACGGTGAGCGTGCCGTCGGCGGCGGCGCGGACGAAGACGTCGGGAATCGCGTCGTCCGCCAGCACTGCGACCTCGCGTGAGATTCCCGCGTGCCACCACTGATCCTGATCTTCGATGAAGCTCGCATCCGACCAGCGCACGATCACGGCGACGAGCTCGTTCGGCCCGCGCCGGCGCACGAGCTCGGTGACGTCGAACTCGGCGGGCGTGCGGGAGTCCTTCGAGATTCCCACCGGCGAGCCGTTCAGGAGCACGTGCAGGACGCCTTCGACCCCGCCGAAGTGGAGCCGAACGCGGCGGTCGCCCCAGCCGCGCGGCAGGGTGAACGTGCGGCGGTAGATCCCTGTCGGGTTCTCCTCGGGCACGTGCGGCGGCGGATTCGGGAACGGCATCTGGACGTTCGTGTACTGAGGAATGTCGTAGCCCTGCATCGTCCAGAGGCCCGGCACCGTCACGGTGTCCCAGCCGCGAGCGAGCCCGAGGGCGTGCGGCGCCTCTTCGGGGCGGCCGACGAGCCGGAACTGCCAGTCGCCGCCGAGCCCGCGCCGCAGCGCAGGATCGCGCTCGAGGGTCGCGCGCGGCGGCAGCCGGTTGAGGCTCGTCAGCTCGGGGTTTTCCCAGCTTCGCGACCCGCCCGGGTGGAGGAGCGCCTCGAGCGTCACCGGAGCGCTTCGCGGAGCGACTGGGCGGCCGTCTCGGGCGAGACCGGGTTGAAGTAGACGCCGGAGCCAAGCTCGCCGGCGGCGACAAACCGCGGCACCCCGGGCGAGCGCCACGGCGTGACGATCTCGACGTGCAGCCGGGCTTGCGGCCAGTCGCCCCCGTCGAACGGGCGCTGGTGAATCCACAGCATGTACGGCGTCTGCGCCTCGAACAGCCGGTCGAGGCGCTCCAGGACGTCGACGAGCAGCTGCGCGAGCCCGTCGCGACACTCGTCGCTGAGCGAGGGGAGATCGGGGACGGGGTAATCCGGGACGAGCACGAGCGCGTAGGGGAAGATCGGCGCGTCGGGGACCCAGGCGCGCCAGCCCGGCGCCGTCGCCACGAGCCGGTCGTCCGGCTCGTCGAAGACATCGCCGCGCTCGAGCTCGCGCGCGGGCAGCTCCGGGATGAAGTCGAACGCGTAGATCTGGCCATGCGGATGCGTGATCGTCGCGCCGACCTCGGCGCCGCGGTTCTCGAACACGAGCACGTAGGAGATCTCGGGTCGTGCACCGAGCTCCGTCGAGCGCTCGGCCCAGAGATCGATCACCTTGCGCGCCCCCGGCGCCCCGAGCGACCAGAACGTCGCGTCGTGCTCGGACGTGTACAGGACGACCTCGCAGCGGTGGTCGGGCATCGACGGCCAGCGGTTTTGGAACCAGCGCACGTCGTACTCCTCGGGCGCCTCGAGCCCGCCCGGGCAGAACGGGCAGCCGGCGTCGGGAAGGTTCGGTCGAGCCTGGCGTGAGCCGACGACATAGGTGTGCAGGCCCGTGTGGACGTCCTCACGGAGCTCGGGCTGACCCTCGTCGGTGGCCTTCGAGCGCCGCCTGCGCAGGAGGCGGCTCACGTCGCGACGGTCCGGCGGGTGCGAGTGGATGCGATCACAAGCTCGCCGACGAGCTCGCCGAGCGTCGCGCGCGCCTCCGTCGAGAGCCCGTTGTCGGAGACGAGGACATCGGCGTCCTCGAGCCGCGCGAAGCTGATCAGGCCGCGGACGCCCCACTTCATATGGTCGGCGACGAACACGACGCGCGACGCCGACGCGACGAGCGCCTCGTCGGTCTCCGCCTCGAGCAGGTTCGGCGTAGTGAAGCCGACGTCGGCGCTCATCCCGTGCACGCCCATGAACAGCATGTCGACGTGCAGCGATCTCAGCGCCGACACCGCGATCGGGCCCACGAGCGCGTCGGACGGCGTCCGGACGCCGCCGGTGAGGACGACGGTGAGGTTGGGCCTGCTCTCACGGTGGAGTACATCGGCCACCTGGATCGAGTTCGTGACCACGGTGAGGTCGGGCACGTCGAGGATGTGGTGCGCGAGCCGCCAGGTCGTCGTGCCGGCGCTGATCCCGATCGCCTGGCCCGGCTCGACGAGCTTGCTCGCCGCGAGCGCGATCGCCTCCTTCTCGCGGAGCTGCCGGTGCGATTTCGCCTCGAAGCCCGGCTCGTCGGTGCTCGCGCCGCCGCGCGCGGTCGCGCCTCCGTGCACCTTCTCGACGAGCCCGGCCGCCGCCAGAGCGTCGAGGTCGCGGCGGATCGTCATCTCCGAGACGCCGAGCAGCTCGGTCAACTCGCTCACACGTACAGCCCCGCTGCGGCGGATCTCCTCGACGATGGTGAGTTGTCGTTGGCCGGCGAGCATTGTGGACCTCACAACTTCCGGTTCACGGATGGCGTAGCGGCGGCGGTCGGTACACCGCCGCACGGATCTTTACACAATCACCGTCGCCACAATAACCAACATTTCCGCACAAGGCGAGTCAGCCGATCTTGCGGGGTGTTGTAACCGGCTCTTGACATTGGCCGCATATACATGCCAGTGTTCGGCCAATTGGTTCCCTGAGCGATCGGGTTCGGTTATGTCCGAATGTGATCGTTTGCTCGAGACCCCCGGGAGGATCCTATGTCGGACCACTCGTCCCAGTCGCCTGACCCAGCGGATTCTGTGAACCGCTCGTTGAGCCGGCGCAAACTGCTCTACTCCGGCGCGGCCGGCGCCGCGGCGCTGTACGGCGCCGGTGCCGCACGGGCGCTCGGCGCCACCGGAGGCCCTGATTTCGTGGACCACGGTGCTGCCGGCAGCGTCACGCTCGGCTCGTACGAGACGCATCCGGGCATCGAAGCTCTCGCGGCTGACACTAAGGCGTTCACCGCGAAGACCGGAATCGCCGTCAAGACGAACACCGTCGACCACAACACCTTCCAGGAGCAGATCAACAGCTACCTGCAGGGCCACCCGGACGATGTCTTCACATGGTTCGCCGGCTACCGGATGCAGTTCTTCGCCGCGAAGCACCTCGCCACGCCGATCGACGACGTCTGGAAGGCGCTGACGCCTCAGATGCCGCCGGCCTTCAAGGCCGCTTCGACGGGCCTCGACGGGCATCAGTACTTCGTGCCGAACAAGAACTATCCGTGGGCCATCTACTACCGCAAGAGCCTGTGGAAAGAGAAGGGCTACGCGGTACCGAGGACGTGGGCCCAGCTGATCGCCCTCTCGAAGAAGATGGCGGCCGACGGGATCACGCCGATCGCGTTCACGGACAAGGACGGCTGGCCCGCGATGGGCACGTTCGACATCCTGAACATGCGGATCAACGGCTACCAGTACCACGTCGACCTGATGGCCGGAAAGCAGTCCTGGAACAGCGCCAAGGTGAAGGCTGTCTTCCAGGCTTGGGCCCAGCTCCTGCCCTACTACTCGCAGGGCGCACTCGGCCTCACCTGGCAGGACGGCGCGACGCAGCTCGAAAACAAGGAAGCCGGCATGTTCCTGCTCGGCGGGTTCGTGGTCAGCAACTTCAAGCCCGCGAACGCGACCGACGTCGACTTCTTCCCGTTCCCCGCGATCAACCCGAAGTGGGGACAGGACTCGATCGACGCCCCGATCGACGGCTACATGATCTCCAAGGCACCGAAGAACCTGGCCGCCGCGAAGGCGCTCGTCGGGTACCTCGGCACCGCACAGGCGATCAACCTTTACCTGCCGCTCAACCCGGGCAACCTGGCTGCGAACAAGAACGCGAACAAGTCGCACTACACGCCGCTCCAGAAGAAAGAGGCGGCGCTGATCGCGAAGACGAAGCACATCGCGCAGTTCATGGACCGCGACACACGGCCGGACTTCGCCTCCACGGTGATGATCCCGTCGCTGCAGTCGTTCCTGAACAACCCGAGCAACATCAACGGGCTCGTTCAGAGCATCCAGAAGCAGAAGGTCGCGATCTTCGGATCGTGAGGTTAGGCTGGGTCGGCGCGACGATGGCGACCGACACTGCACCGAGCAAGAGAGCGGACGGCGCGCGTCGCAGGAAGCGCGCCGTCCGCCTCTCAGCTTCGGACCGCGTTGCGCTCGCGGTCATGGTCGGGATCCCAGTGTTCCTCACGGGCGCGCTGATCTGGTTCCCGACGGTTTCGTCGGTCCTGCTGTCCTTCACGAACTGGGACGGGATCGGCGGGATCCACACGATCCACTGGATCGGGACCACCAACTACCGTCAGATCGCGACCATCTACCCGGCGTTCTGGCCCGCGTTCCGGCACAACTTCTACTGGCTCTTCGCGCTCGCGTTCGTCGGCACGCCGTTCGGGATGTTCCTCGCCTACCAGCTCGACAAGAACGTTCGCGGCTCGCGGCTCTATCAGAGCGTCTTCTACATCCCGGTCGTGATCGCGCCGGCGATCATCGGCCTGATCACCGAGCTCGTCCTCTCGCCGCAGCAGGGCCTGATCTCGAGCCTCTTCGCCGATCCGCGACACGGCCATGTGATCGACTGGCTCGGCAACCCGAAGATCAACCTCTGGGCCGTGCTCGTCTTCGCCTGCTGGCGGCACGCGAGCTACGTGATGATCCTCTACCTCGCCGGCCTGAAGGCGCTCGACCCGACGCTGCGTGAGGCGGCGTCGATCGACGGTGCGACCGAGTCGCAGGCCTTCTTCCGGGTCGTGCTGCCGGCGCTGAAGCCGATCAACATCGTGCTGGTCGTGATCACGGTGATCGAGGCGCTGCGCGCATTCGACATCGTCTACATCATCAATCACGGGCGGAACGGGCTCGAGCTGCTCTCCGTCCTGATCACCGACAACATCATCGGTGAGGCGAGTCGCATCGGCTACGGCTCGGCGATCGCGGTCGTGCTGCTGACGATCTCGATCATCCCGATCGTGATCTTCGTCTGGAACAGCTTCAACGAGGCGGACGCGTGACCGACGCCGTCGTCAAGACTCCCAAGCCGCTGCGGGCGAAGCCCAAGGCAGGCCCGCGGCGGTGGATTCTCCACGCGTTCCTGTTCCTGGTCGCACTCCTCTGGATCAGCCCCGTGCTGTGGGCGATCTTCACGGCGATGCGGCCGTACGCCGACACGGCCGCTCGCGGCTACGTGTCGTGGCCGCACCAGTTCAACTTCGACAACTTCAAGAACGCCTTCACGCAGTCGGACATGCAGCACTACTTCCTCAACTCGATCATCGTCGCGCTGCCGGCGATCTTCCTGATCCTGCTGTTCTCGTCCGCGGTCGCCTTCGTCGTCTCGCGCTACAGCTTCTGGTTCAACATCCCGCTGCTGATCTTCTTCCTCGCGGCGAACCTCCTGCCGCAGCAGGTGATCCTGCAGCCGCTGTACCGGCTCTACCTGCAGATCCCGCTGCCGACCTGGGTCTCGGACAGCGGCTACCTCTACGACTCGTACCTCGGGCTGATCCTGATCAACGTGGCGTTCCAGACGGGCTTCTGCACGTTCGTGCTCGCCAACTACATGAAGACGATCCCGAAGTCGCTGAGCGAGGCGGCTCGCGTCGACGGCGCGGGTGTCCTGCGCCAGTACTTCCAGATCATGCTGCCGCTCTGCAAGCCGGCGCTCGCTGCTTTGGCGACACTCGAGTTCACCTTCATCTACAACGACTTCCTCTGGCCCCTGATCCTGATTCAGAACGGCAGCAAGCGGCCGATCACGGCGGCGCTGAACAACCTGCAAGGCGAATTCTTCACCGACAACAACCTGCTGGCTGCCGGGGCGTTGATGACGGCGATCCCGACGTTGCTCGTGTTCGTGGTGCTGCAGAAGCACTTCGTCAACGGGCTCACGCTCGGAGCGAACAAGGAGTGACGCGGATCGCCTTCATCGGCGCGGGCAGCGTCGTCTTCACGAAGAACCTGCTCGGGGACATCCTCGACTTCCCCGCGTTGCGCGACGCGGAGATCGCGCTCCACGACATCGATTCCGATCGCCTCGAGACCGCTGCGGCGATGGCACGGTACGTCGCCGATGTCCGCGGCGCGAGCCCGAGGATCACGACCCATCTCGAGCGGCGCGCGGCGATCGACGGCTCCGACTTCGTCCTGAACATGGTGCAGATCGGCGGCCACGAGGCGACCCTGCGCGACTTCGAGATTCCCGCGCGCTACGGGCTCAAGCAGACGATCGGCGACACGCTCGGGATCGGCGGCATCTTCCGCACTCTGCGCACGGCGGACCACATGATCGCGCTCGGGCACGAGCTGGCGGAGCTGTGCCCGGACGAGGCCTGGCTCCTGAACTACACGAACCCGATGGCCGCGCTCTGCGAGCTCGTCTACAGAGGCACGCCGACCCGGAACGTCGTCGGGCTCTGCCACTCCGTCCAGTTCACGATCGAGGATCTGTGCGAGCTCGTCGGGGTGGCCGAGAGCGAGATCACGTTCCTCTCCGCGGGGATCAACCACCAGGCGTTCATCCTCCGCTTCGAGCACGAGGGCGAGAGCCTCTATCCGCGGCTCGACGCCCGGATCGACGGTGATCCGGAGCTCCAGCGCCGGGTGCGCGTCGCGCTCTACCGGCGGCTCGGCTTCTACCCGACCGAGTCGAGCGAGCACGCCGCCGAGTACGTGCCGTGGTTCATGGGCCACGACGAGGAGATCGAGCGGTTCCGGATCCCGGTCGGTGAGTACATCACCCGCAGCGAGGCGAACCTCGAGGAGTTCTCGCACGTGAAGGGCGCGCTCGAGCGCGGCGAGACGATCGAGGTCGAGCGCTCGAACGAGTACGCGTCGACGATCATCAATTCGATGGTCACGAACGAGCCCTCGGTGATCTATGGCAACGTGCGAAACGACGGGCTGATCGCGGCTTTGCCCGAGGGAGCCTGCGTCGAGGTGCCGTGCCTCGTCGATCGCACCGGGATCCGGCCGACCACCGTGGCGGATTATCCCGCGCAGCTTGCCGCTCTCAACCGCAACTACGCGAGCGTCGTCGACCTGACGGTGCGCGCGGTGCTCGAGGGCAGGCCCGACCACGTCCGCCATGCCGCGATGCTCGACTCGGCGACCGCCGCGACGCTGACGCTCGACGAGATCGACGCGCTGTGCGACGAGCTGACGCAGGCCCATGGCGAGCTGATGCCCGAGAGCCTACGATCGAGAAGCGCGGCACCCATCGGAAGGAGCGCCCTGTGAGCGGGATCACCCTCGACGAGGTCACCAAGGTCTACGCGAACGGCGTCAAGGCGGTCGACGCGCTCTCGCTCGAGATAGCCGAGGGCGAGTTCTGCGTCCTCGTCGGCCCCTCTGGCTGCGGCAAGTCGACGCTCCTGCGCATGATCGCGGGCCTCGAGGATGTCACCCGCGGAGACGTCTGGATCGGCGGCGTCGACGTCACCGAGCGACCGCCGCAGGAGCGCGACATCGCGATGATCTTCCAGAACTACGCCCTCTACCCGCACATGACGGTCCGGGACAACCTCGCCTTCGGCCTCAAGCTGAGGAAGCTGCCGAGGGCGGAGTGGCGCAGCCGGGTGGACGAGATCGCCAAGACTCTCGGCCTGGACGAGCTGCTCGACCGGAAGCCGTCAGCCCTCTCGGGCGGACAGCGGCAGCGCGTCGCGATGGGCCGCGCGATCGTTCGCGAGCCCAAGGCGTTCCTGATGGACGAGCCGCTCTCGAACCTCGACGCGAAGCTGCGCGTCTCGATGCGGGCGGAGCTCGCCAAGCTCCACGAGCGGCTCGGGGTGACGACGGTCTACGTGACGCACGACCAGGTCGAGGCGATGACGCTCGGCCAGCGGGTGGCGGTGCTCCGGGACGGCACGCTCCAGCAGTACGACACGCCGCACAACCTCTTCCACCGTCCGGCGAACCTCTTCGTCGCGGCCTTCATCGGCTCGCCGGCGATGAACCTCGTCGACGCCCGGATCGCCGGCGGCGCCGTCCACTTCGCCGGCCTGAGCCTCGGCCTGCCGGCCGGCTCGCCGTTCGCCGACCTCGACCGGCTCGTGATTCTCGGGATCCGCCCCACCGACTTCGAGCACGGGACGAGCGCCGACCCGAGCCATCCGCGCCTTCAGGTCAACGCCGACGTGGTGGAGGATCTCGGCGCGGAGAGCCACGTGGTCTTCACCGTCGATGCGCCGGCCGTCAGTGCCGAGGCGGTTCGCGCGGCGGCCGATCTTGCCGAGGGCGACGACGGGAAGCTGTTCGCCGACGATCGCGCCGCCTTCACCGCTTGCATCGACGCGCGGCCCGACCTCGGCGCCGGCGGCGACGTCGAGCTCGCGGTCAACAACACGCGCTTCCACTTCTTCGACCCGGACACCGGCCTCGCGCTCGACTCGGAGGCGCGCGCGGCTGCCGTCGTCTAGGACGACTTGAGCGTCTTGATGTAGGCGACGAGCGCCTGCAGATCCTGGTTCGGGATGATCCCGCCCCAGTGCGGCATGCTCACGATCGGCGCCTTGCCGATCACGCTGCCGCTGCGAATCACGTCGATGATCTTCGCGTCGGTGTTGAACTGGTTGAAGAAGTCGGCGCCGGAGAGCGGCGGGATCGACTTGTCGGGCGACTCTGGGTTCGGCACGCCGCCCAGGCCGTTCGGGCCGTGGCAGTTGATGCAGCCGTACTTGACGTAGAGCGCCGCGCCGGCGACCGCCGCGCCCTGGCCGGTCGGCACGACCGGAGGCGTCGCGTCGGGCACGGCGGGCAGACCCGCGTGGAGGTACGCGATCAGATCGTTCACCTGGGTCGTCGAGATGACCTGGCCCCAGACCGGCATGTACGGCTTGGTCGGATTGCTCGAGACGCCGAGCCCGTGGTCGATGATGTGGCGGAGCTCGGCGGCTGTGAGCGCCTTCCCGGCCACATCGAGCGCCGGGACGTCGGGCGAGACGCCGCCCGCCCCTTGCATCCCGTGGCACTGGGCGCAGGCGAACTGGACGAACGTGTGCGCGCCGGCCGCGACGGTGGGATCGACCTGTACGGCCACCGGGGTCGTGGTGACGCTGCCGACCGTGACGGTCTTCGACGAGTAGTGGCCCGCGGCCCAGGCGCCGACGCCGACGGCGATCACGAGCGCGACCCCCGCTGCGATCAGGGCTCCGAGCAGAGGCGCGCTGTCACGTTTCATGCGGGGAGCCTACGCCTCCGGCGGGCGAGTGGGAATCGTGGAATTCCCGTAGGAATCACGAGAGCACGGAGTCGCGCTCGCGCTTGCGCTTCGACGCGCTGCTCGCGCGCTTGCCCTGCGCGAGCTCGACCTTGCGCAGGCGGATGCTCTGCGGGGTGACCTCGACCGCCTCATCGTCGCGGATGAACTCGAGCGCCTGCTCGAGCGAGAGCGGCTTCGGCGGGATCAGCCGGACGAGCTCGTCAGAGGTCGACGAGCGCATGTTCGTCAGCTTCTTCTCCTTGCAGGCGTTCACGTCGAGATCCTCGGCACGCGCGTTCTCGCCGACGACCATCCCCTCGTAGACGGGATCGCCCGGCGCGATGAACAGCGTGCCGCGCTCCTGCAGCGAATGCATCGCGAAGGCGACGGCCTGGCCGCTGCGGTCGGCGACGAGGCTGCCGGTCGGCCGCGTGCGCAGCTCGCCGTACCACGGCTCCCAGCGCTCGAAGACGTGGTGCATGATGCCGGCGCCGCGTGTCTCGGTGAGGAACTCGGTGCGGAAGCCGATCAGGCCGCGCGCCGGCACCAGGTAATCCATGCGCGCCCAGCCGGTGCCGTGGTTGACCATCTGCTGCATCCGGCCCTTGCGCAGCGCCAGAAGCTGCGTGACGACGCCGATGTAGTCCTCCGGCACGTCGATCGCGACGCGCTCGACCGGCTCATTCCGCTTCCCGTCGATCTCCCGGGTCAGCACCTCGGGCTTGCCGACGGTGAGCTCGAAGCCCTCGCGGCGCATGATCTCGACCAGCACCGCGAGCTGGAGCTCGCCGCGGCCCTGTACCTCCCAGGCGTCCGGGCGCGAAGTGGGGGTGACGCGGAGCGCGACGTTGCCGATCAGCTCCTGCTCGAGACGAGCCTTGAGGGCGCTCGCCGTGACCTTGTCGCCCTCGGTGCCGGCGAGCGGCGAGGTGTTGATCCCGAGCGTGATCGAAAGCGACGGCTCGTCGACGGTGGTCACGGGCAGCTGGCGCGGGTCGTCGGGGTCGGCGATCGTCTCGCCGATCGTGACTTCGGGTAGGCCGGCGATAGCGACGATCTCGCCGGGGCCGGCCTCGTCGGTCGAGACCCGGTCGAGCGCGTCGGTCACGTACAGCTCGGTGAGCTTCGCGTTCTCGATCGTCCCGTCGGCGCGGCACCAGGCGATCATGGCGCCCTTGCGCATCGTGCCGTGGTGGATGCGGCAGAGCGCGAGGCGGCCCACGTAGGGCGAGGCGTCGAGGTTCGTGACGAGCGCCTGCAGCGGGTGCTCCGGGTCGTATTCCGGCGGCGGCACGGTCTCGAGGATCACATCGAAGAGCGGCCCGAGATCGGGCGCGAGCCCGTCGGGCGAGGGCCCGGCGCGCCCCTCGCGCGCGTTGCAGTAGACGATCGGAAACTCGAT